>NZ_CP036266.1:3746580-5027413 GCF_007744075.1 Gimesia chilikensis
ATCACCTTCGCCGGATTCCTCGGTGCCAACACGGGAATTAATGCCAAAGGCATCGTGCTGTCGGAAATGGGAGATTCCCCCGGCAAGGACTATCCTTTCGATATGAACGGCGTCCATTTTACGACACTGTTTCGCCAGGTGATGTATGACGCCAATAATCTGGACGAGGCCATCGATCTCTTCAAGCAGGCAAAGCGGATCAAGAAATATCACTATGTCGTCGGAGACGGCACCAGCCGCCAGGCCGTTAAAATGCTGGCACATGCTCCCGATCTGGTGATCTGGCGAGACAACGACCCAGCCGACGAACTCGCGCCGGCGGTCATGAAAAACCTGGTCTACCAGGATGAAGGCCGCGGCGCGTTTCAACCGTTACAGAAAGTCTATGGCAAAATCGGTGCGGAGGAAATGAGAGACATCGCCTGTCAGATTCCCATCAAGGGGGGCAATATTCTGGATGTCGTCTACGACGCAACCGCGCTGGAGTTCTGGGTTTCCTATGCTGAGAAACAGGAAGAAGCCTATCAGAGGCCCTTCGTGCACTTCAAACTCAAAGACTACCTCAAGTAGTTTTGTGATGTTCTGAACGCGATGCTTCGTGTTCCAGATCCATATGCCGTTTCGCGGTTTCATGCAGGGACCGCGTCGCGATCGCAATAACTAAACCGACGACAATCATCCCTACCAGGCCAATCCCCACGCTGATGATTTTTCCCATCGGCGTCTCAGGTGTAATATCACCATAGCCGATGGTCAGACCGGTAATCATCGAAAAATAGACGGCGTCGCCGAAGCTCAGGTTCTCAAACCGCCAGATCAGGAAAGCCCCCAGCAGCAGAATCAACAGCAGAGCCACAATCACCTCGCGGACATACGAGGCGTAGCGCATAAACGAACTGAAGAATTCAACAAACAAAGGCAGTCGTTTCTCGATGATGTGCTTCAGCATGGGGCTTGTCTCGAATTGCGAATTAATGAAAAGTGGAAACGGATATGAAGGATTTCATCAGAAAACCAAGTTTACCCGTTTGATCACACACTGCCCAGAGAGTTTCCCTCGTCTTTCGTACTGCCAATGGTGATTGGAAACATGAGAATGGACCTGACCAGAGAACAAACGGCGCTCTGCTCACGTCCAATCCGCTTGATTCACCTGCCCCCAGACGTTACTTTTGTTAAATAACTACAGCGTCTCTCCTGCCACTTAAGATCGCCTGCCCTGCCAAGGAGTCATCCATGCTCTCTGCTCTCAAGAAAACTTTCCTCACCGCCCTGCTGCTGCCCGTCCTCTGCTCGGTTTCCGTCCACGCACAAACACCGCGACTCAATCCTGATGACCTGCTCCTGTACCGCGATGGATCCGGAAAAGTTCAGAAGGTCACCACACCGGACGACTGGAAACAACGCAGGCAGGAAATCATTCGCGGTATGGAAACGGTCATGGGCCCCTTCCCGGGTGACGATCAACGGGTTCCACTCGACATCGAAGTTCTCGAAGAGGTCAAGCTCGACAACTACACGCGCAAACTGATCACCTACCAGTCCGGCCCCGATTCCCGTACGCCCGCCTATCTCTGTATTCCTCACACCGCCAGCAAGGATCACAAGGTCCCCGCGGTTCTCTGTCTGCATCCCACCGACAACAAGGTCGGCCATAAGGTCGCGCTCGGACTGGGAGGCCGCGCCGGTCGTAATTACGCCGCCGAACTCGCGGAACGTGGCTATGTCACCATCGCCCCCGCCTACCCGCATCTCGCGAATTACTGGCCCAACCTGGGTAAACTCGGTTTCGTCAGCGGCACGATGAAAGCCATCTGGGACAACTCCCGCGCCATCGATCTCTTGGCTTCCCTGGACACCGTCGATATGAGCCAGGGCGTCGGTGCGATTGGACATTCCCTGGGAGGCCACAACGCGATCTACACCGCCGTCTTCGATCCACGTGTTACCGCCATCGTCAGCAGTTGTGGCTTCGATTCCTATCGCGACTATTACGACGCTGCCGAACGCGTCTGGTATTTCGGCAAAGGCTGGTGCCAGATCCGCTACATGCCCCGCATGTCAGACTACCGCGGCAGACTCGACGAAATCCCCTTCGATTTCACCGAACTGCTCGGCGTCATGGCCCCCCGCCCGGTCTACGTCAACGCGCCCCTGCACGATTCCAACTTCCGCTGGAAAAGCGTCGACAAATGCGCGAGCGCAGCCCGGCCTGTCTACGAACTGCTGGACGCCAAAGGCAAACTCGTCATCGACCACCCGGACTGCGATCACAACTTCCCGGAAGAACAACGACAGAAAGCCTATCAGCTGTTCGATTCGGTACTGAAGAAGTAAACGGATTCCAGCAATATCGAGTGCGAAATAAGGAGGGTGAAACTATGTAAGAAGGCCGAGCCGGTGGTGGTATTCTTTAACGCGTGGTAAACATAGTTTGTTACAACCTTGTTTCCACAAAAGAAAGGAACCACTCATGTTTTATGCCGGCATCGACCTTCACAAACAGAGTATCACAGTCTGCGTCGTAAATGAAGCGCGTAAAATCGAGAAACGGAAACGTCTGATGTGCGCCAATGAAGCTGCTATCGTGGCCTTCTTCAAGGAGGTCATCCAGGAACTGGGGCCCTTTCGCGCGGTCGTGGAAGCGACGGCCAGCTACGAATGGCTGATCAAACTCATCGAGCCCCTGGCTGATAAAGTGATCCTCGCCCACCCTGGTAAATTGCGGGTCATCGCTGAGTCCACGCGGAAAAGCGATCGTCTCGATGCCCAGGTTCTGGCCGAGTTTCTGTCAAGAGACATGGTACCAGCCTCGTATCGCCCAACCCCTCGGCAACGCGATCACCGCGGCCTGGTACGTCAGCGGAGCTCCATTCAACGCCGGATTACTTCGGTCAAGAATCGCATGCGACGGATCATGAGCAACTACAATGCAGATCGACCAGACCTGTTCAGAAAAGCGGGACAAGAGTATGTCAGCAGCTATCCCCTGTCGGCCGCTGATCGGATTTGCATGAATCAACTGACCTCAGAATGGCTTTTCTTTCTCCAACAGTTGAAGTCAGCCAACCAGGCACTGGTCGACTTTGCCGGGACGGCTCCGATTCGTGAACAGCATCAGCGGGAACTGCTGCAGAGTATCCCGGGCGTTGGTTTTGTGATCACTGAAGTCGTGTTATCGGAGATTGCAGACATCGATCGATTCGACTCTCAGAAGCAGGTAGTTGCCTACGCGGGCCTGGCACCGGGACAACGGGAAAGTGCCGGGAAGATGAAGGAACTCCACATCGAAAAGGCAGGTTCCCGTTATTTGCGCTGGGCGCTGGTGGAGGCCGCCTGGCAACTGGTGTATCGGGTACCGCGCTGGAAGACGATCTACGAGAGGTTGAAAAAACGCTTGAAGGCTAAAAAAGCCATCGTGGCGATCGCCAGGCGTCTGCTGGGAATGATGGTCGCGATCATGAAATCAGGCGAACCATTCACAGCGACACACCAGCCTGCCTGAAACAGGCTGACGAGTAATACAGATTTGAATTAATAACATCAGAGACAAAATCAATCGGGAATGTGTGAACGACCCCGACCGGGCCCATGAAGGCGGGGAAATGTCTGCGACCTTCGTCAGGGTGAATGGGGCGTTCTTCGTACGGATGTTTAATGGCGACGGCCTGCAACAGTGGTCGATCCCGAATAGATGGTTGAGCGTACCGCTTGATTGTGTCTCAGAAAGGAATCCATGCGCAAAGAATTAAATCACTTGACAAGATGTTCTTCATAGATGGGCCCGAATGCAATTCGGGCCGAGCGCAGCGAGCAGGAAAATGCCAGAGTTGCCTGCATCACAGGAAAAACAGTTCTACTCACCTCCTGGACGAGGTGAGCGAATTTCGACAGATTCCGTAAGCTAACGTTTCAGCTCTGCTGGAATCTCGTAATCGCCCACCTTAACCCCCTGATTTCGCAAGGCATCCATGATCGCCTTGTAAATATAAGGGTTGTTTTCCAGAGCCCTGCGGTTTTCTTCGGTCCACTTTTCCAGCTTCAGATCTTTGAATGCAACATCATCCATCTTTCCGAGCTCAACGATGATGTCACGCATGACCTTCCCCCCCTGCAGAAATCGATCCCTCAGCACAGGAGTTCCATCGGCATAGGTGAGACTGGCCAGTTTTTTCCCCAGCATTTGTGTAGAGAGAGAACCGTCGCGGTCGGTACCGGCTGCAATCGGATTCCACAAAACGTGCTCGGACTCAGATTTCATTTTCGCCAGCTGAGCCAGATGCGCCGGTATTTGCGGCCAGGGACCTTTGGGAGAGTATTTGATTTCTCCGATGCCCTCCTTCCCGGTCCCATGTTCGGCCCAGCGTGCCATCCCTTCCAGAAACCAGGTGTTTTTGAACTGCGTTGCGCCATATTGCACCAGGTGAAATGTCTCATGGGTGGGTGTGACATTCTTCGTGGGATCGAGTTGACTGGAAATCGCCATCACAATACAGCGGTCCTTGGGGCTCCCCTCGGGAATCTTGCGCGCCCGCTGGGCACTCGAGTAAGCGATCCCGTTCAGGCCCCCCATTTCCTTGCGATCCCTGATGCTGACCTGAATACAGTTCACACCTTGAAACCGGTCACTTTCGAATGGATCAGGAAACTCCAGCGCACGGCAGAAGAGTTGATGCGCCGCCCACACCTGCTTGGCAACGTTTTCCACCTGATCTGAGACACCATTCTGGTTCACATCGATGGGAGAGACCGCCCCCGTTCCTTCTTTAGTGTAGAAGACCCGCACAAAATCAAAGACGTAGTGTTCCTTGAGCTCCGCTTTTTTGCTCTGCTGGGCAGACGCCAGCTCAGGAGAGAGAAACACACCCGCAAGAACTGCGAGCGTAATGAGCCGACGCGGTATAAAACCAGGAATGCCTCGCATCGGAGTTAACCTTTCGGCTGACGACCAGACTGGTCGGGTTGACGGACCGATAGAGCTGTGACTGACACGTGAAGATATGTACCCAATCAATCATAACTGAAGGCAACGCTGTGTCAATCAGATTCACACACCTGGCAGCATGTTGACAATTTCTCGTCGAGCCCCCGCCGGTCAATTGATTTTTTCCCTGAAGAGTGCGTTTTACCGCTTGACCCCGTACCATGGTACAGAGTCTATAATGCCTCAGGAGGTGAAACATGAATCAATTAACAATCGGTCGTGTCGCTCAGGCCGCTGGCGTGGGAGTCGAAACAGTACGCTTTTACGAACGCAAAGGTCTGGTCGATCAGCCACGCATCAAAGCCCCCTTCCGGGAATATCCGCCGGAGACTATCGATCGCATCCGGTTCATCAAACGGGCTCAGGAACTCGGGTTCACGCTGGCTGAGGTAGACCAGTTATTGAGCATTGCAGACAACCCTGGCTCTTCCAAGCGTGAGGTCAAGCAGCTGGCGGGACAGAAGCTGTCCGAGATCCGTCAGAAAATCGACGATCTGAAAAGACTGGCAGACACGCTCGACTCACTCTATGAACAGTGTTCGGGACATGGCACACTGGAAGACTGCCCCATCATTTTGTCGATTCTTCCCTCTGAAAAATAAATCATCATCCATCCGATACGGAGATAATAAAATGCAGACTCTTGAACAGACAGAACAGTTTCAGGAAGTGACGGTATCAACCAATCTCAAGTGCCAGTCCTGTTTGAGCAAATTACAACCCTCCCTGGACCAGGCTCCCGAAATCCTTGAGTGGAAAGCCGATCTCACGAGCGCCGCAAAGACGGTCACCGCGAAAGTCAGCGGAGCTCAGCCTGCCGAAAAACTGGTCGAAGTGGTCACGAACGCCGGCTATGAAGCAGCCATCGTAGAGAACTCCCAGCCCGGCCCGGAAATCCTGCAGAGTGAACCTGCGGCGGTCGCGGAAGAGAAATCGAAATTCAGCCTGGCAACCTACAAGCCGCTGCTGCTCGTCGTGTTCTATGTGGCTGGTGCCGCCGCAATTTTAACTTCGATGCAAACTACAGGCGCGACGCTCGAAAACTTTATGCGTTACTTTATGGGCTGCTTCTTCCTGGGCTTCGCCTTCTTCAAAATGCTCGATGTCAGCAAATTTGCAGACGCTTTCGCGACCTACGACATCGTGGCCAGGCGATCGCGTCTCTACGCCGTGCTCTACCCCTTTCTGGAGTTCACGCTCGGCGTCGCCTTCATTCTGGGCGTCTTTCCGACCATCGTGAATCTCGTCACCGCCACTGTCATGGGCGTCGGCTTAATCGGAGTCCTGCAGGCAGTCCGCAAACGCCAGGCAATTCAATGTGCCTGCCTGGGAACGGTCTTCAATCTGCCGATGTCTGCAGTGACGATCATCGAAAACACAGCCATGATCCTGATGGCCCTGTTCATGTTGTGGCCGTAGAGTGAAGAGAGTGATGTGAAAGAAATACTCTACCCCACCTCAATCAGATAGCCACCCTCAACAATCTGAGTCCCCGCTGCGGTTATCACCGCCGCCTTGGGGGGCTTGTCTTTCCGACCCTGAATCGCAAAGCAGCCCGCTTCGCCATTCTTATTGATCGCCACGATCTTGTCGGTGAAGTTCACCTTCTCCGGACCGCCGTTGATCTTCACGATGCGGTGACACAGCGCTTCGCACGCTTCACGCGGGCTCTTTCCGGCCCGCATCTGTTCCACGACGAAAAAGCTCCCGCAGGTCCGCAGAATCTCTTCACCCCGTCCCGTCGCACCCGCGGCTCCCACTTCGTTGTCCACATACAGACCCGCGCCAATAATCGGCGAATCCCCAATCCGGCCCGGCAGCTTCCCGAACAACCCCGAGGTCGTTGTGCAGCCGGCCAGATCCCCTTGGCTGTCCAGGGCCAGAATGTTGATCGTCCCGGTCGGCCGTTTCTCCAGTTCGTAATTACCGTCTTTCGGCGGGAACCAGTCGTCCTTGTCGCTCAGATTCTCTTTCCAGCGGAGCCACATCTTCCGCGATTTGTCCGTCAGCAGGTTCTCTTCCTTGAAGCCATGCGCCCGCGCAAACTTGCGGGCCCCCTCACCCACCAGGTGAATGTGATCGGTCCGCTCCATCACCAGTCGGGCCACCGAGGACGGCGTCTTAATCATCTCCAGCGCCGCCACCGAACCGCAGTTATGCGTCCGGCCATCCATGAAGCAGGCATCGAGCTGCACCACCCCTTCCTCATTCGGCAAGCCGCCATAGCCCACCGACTGATCTTCGGGATCCAGTTCCGTTACCCGCGCAGATTCTTCCACCGCGTCGAGAATATCGCCCCCCTTTTCGAACACGTTCCACCCGGGACGCAGGACCTTCTCGGCCCACTCCTCACCCCGACTGCACAGGATCAAAGGTCGGCGGGGAGCGGGTCCCTCCTGCGCGCGTACCTTCAGGTTCGTAAACAGGGAAAGCGAAGCACCCAGCCCCGCTGCCGTCTTGATGAAATGTCTGCGATCTGTCATGCCCCGATTATACGAAGCCACAGATTCAAAGATCAAACACTTCCTCGGCAGATCACCAACTTTCGTGTCGTTCGTGCTGACCGTGGTAGAAAACCCGTTAGGACGGGCCTTAAACAGATCACGCTCATTGTGTGAATTGATAGGGTTCATCAACCGTCGGGAGCTGATATTGATTGTACTGCCGTTTCAGTACCTTCAGCAGGAAATCAGTAAACGAATCTCCTTCCAGGTGGATAAACTCGTTCCCATCGAAAAACCAGTAAACGCAGTCCCAGTCATCGGCCGGACCTGCCGTTCTCCAGTTCAAATAATCTATTTCGAAAGCAGTACAGAACGGTAAAAGTCCTCCCGGTTCCGGAAACATAGTCCACGATCCGGCTGTCAATATGTTATACTCTTCGTTTACCTTCTGATAAAAACTGATAATGCCTTCAGGTCCACAAATCACCTCTTGCAAAGGTGAAGGAAAGAGCGATTTATCTCGCAAATTCCAGACATCAATCCATTCACAAATCTGACCTGATCCATACTGGTCGATGAATTCCTTATAGTCAGCGGGAAGCGCACATCCCAGGTCTTTCTCAACCTCCTCCCACGACCGATCCAGTCCCTGCGGTTCAGCGGGCGGCGGAAGAAGTTCCATAATCTCGGTCAGTGATGTCGTCATTTCCAGCGTTACCTGTCAGTAGAAGAATCAGAATTCAGGGACGATATGTGATTGGCGGCGAAAACGAATCGACATTACAGAACGCATTTCCGAACGGGTTTTCCTGTTGCACCAGCCTGCACAGACACGCCACCATCCCCACACTCTCTGCACAAATCAGTTGGCCAGATCCACAGTCATAAGCCACCACACTCCAGTCGTCCGGTGCACCTGCGGTCCGCCAGTTGAGATAGTTTCCATCGTCCGTACTGGCAAAGGGAATCAGGCCACCCGGCTCCGGGTAAGCCACGAAATCAATCTCGTACCCCGCTGCCTGATCGTACTCATACTCAGCCGTAATCTGCTGAATGATCTCTTTCGGATCTTGCTCAGCAGGCAGGGTGAGATAATTCCAGATGTGCAGAAACGACTGCAACGAACCGGAACCATAATCGGCAATGAACCGCTTGTAGTCACCCGGAAATTCAATCCCCAGCTGTGCTTCAATCGCCCGCCAGTCGCCATCCGGACAGACAGGCTCTTCAGGCGGCGGAACCAGTTGCTTGAGTATTTCTAATTCCCCGGCCATCCTGCTGGCTCCACTCTGAATGAAATAAGCCGATCGAAACTTTCGTGTCGTTCGTGCTTTTCGTGGTAGAAAATCCGTGGTGAATAAACTTAAGCCACAGCCGAACCCACGATCTCCATCGCCGCTTCACACAACTGCTGTGCTTCGTCATTTTGTGGTGCTTCCGCGATGACCCGGATGATCGGCTCCGTGTTGCTCGCTCGCACCTGCACCCAGCGGTCGTCCCAGTCCAGACGCAGGCCATCGCCCGACGAGGCCGTTGCCGAGTCGAAATGTTTCTCCAGCGCCGCACATGCCTCGGCTACTTTTTCACGCGGACAGGTGATTTTGTTCTTCACAATGCTGTATTGCGGCAGCGAATCGGCCCAGGCGGACAGCGTCTGTTTCGATGCCGTCAGCCCCGCCAGCACATACGCCATGCTCACATAGCTGTCCCGCACATAACCGACTTTGGGATCGATCACCCCGCCGTTCCCTTCGCCGCCGATGATCGCCTTTTCCTGCTTCATCTTCGCACAGACATGCGCTTCGCCCACATAGGAACGGAAGAAAGGACAATCGTACTTCGCTGCAATATCCGCCGTCACCCGGCTGGTGGAACCATTCACCACAATCGGTCCGGGAGTCCGTGCCAGTACGTAGTCTGCTCCCAGGGCCAGCGTCAGCTCTTCGCCGATGTACCGTCCCGTCTCATCCACGATCGCCAGTCGATCTGCATCGGGATCCTGCGCAAAACCGGCATCCGCGCCCTGCTTGACCACTTCTTCACACAGTGAGGTCAGGTTCTCCTTCAGCGGCTCGGGAGTGTGGGCGAAATTGCCGTCCGGCGTACCACCCAGCACAATCACTTCACAACCCAGCGCTTCCAGCAGTTGTGGCGTCGCCACACCACCCGAACCATGATTACAGTCCAGCACCACTTTGAACTTCCGCTGCTGAATTGCCGCCTGGTCAATCAACGCCAGCACCCGTTCGATATGGGGACCTGCAGCATGCTCGTACCGCTCCACCTCTCCCAACTGATCCCAGGAGACAAAGTTGAACTTCTCATTGTTGAGTACATCCAGCAGCCGCTCTCCCTGCTCCTGGTTGTAAACCGAACCTTTAGGCGAGAACGGCTTGAGTCCGTTCCAGGGGATCGGATTATGGCTTGCCGTGATCTGGATTCCCCCGGCGGCCTTCAGATGTGTCACCAGCACGCCGCAGGTCGGCGTCGTCGCGATGTCGGCGTCAATCACCTTGCAACCCGTCGCCAGCAGACCGGAAATGACCGCATGCCGCACCATCCGCCCACTGCCTCGTCCATCGCGCGAGAGTACCACGGTTCCCTGGTCGGCAATCGTTCCCACCGCGGCGGCAAAGCGGGTCAGATAATCGGGAGTCAAACCGTTCCCCACGACACCCCGTAAACCAGAAATACTCAGAATCCGTTCCGACATAATCAGCCCCTGCTGTTAAAAATCGATGTGCTGTCAACGAGAAGAGAAGACGTCCATTCCGTAGCGCAAACCATAGTGGACTCTGACCGAATTGACAATCCCGACTCCCCCGGAAATCAGGCTGAAATCAGTCCTGTGACTCGGGATCCAGCCAGATTGCCGCCTCACGCTGACAGGCGATCACCCGCTCTTGTGTCAGGGCCAGCAGATCTTTCTCAGCCCCCCGCGCACAGTACTCCTTGACCGTCGCCGCCGGGATCGGCTCACCATAGACCACGCGTACCGCCCGCGGATGCAGAAACCATGCCCCCCGCGGCAGGGCCTGGTAGGCCCCCGCTATCCCAATCGGATAAATGGCGGCATCGGTCCGCTTCAGCAGTGCCAGAAACCCCGGCTTGAAACGCTGGACCTCGCCGTCCTCGGAACGGGTCCCCTCGGGGAAGATCCCCACCAGGTTTCCGTTTTCGATATTCTCAATCGCAGCCCGAAAACTGGTCGAACTCGCCGACCGGCGGCTGATGGGTATCACATACGTGTAGCGCAGGAAGGGGCCCAATAGCGGAATCCGAAACAGGGAATCCCGCGCCATGAAGCTGATCGGTCGACTCAAGGGCAGACCGATCAGCAGCGGATCGAGAAAACTCTGGTGATTACTGACCAGCACCCCGCCCCCCTGGGCAGGCAGACGCTCTTCATGGCGCGCCCGGTACCGCAGCCAGATTCCAAAGATCACCTGGAGAATCCATTGCAGCACCAGCCAGATCAGCATCCTGCGGTGGGGAGGAACTCGTTTTTCTTCAGCCAACGCTCACGCCTCTCAGTCGATCGCTTTGAGTTTGAGCTGGCTGGGGTCCAGCACCACATGCTTGACCAGATCCCGCTTCCAGGTGTAGGTGATGTGCACCTTCCCGTCGTCGGTCTGAATCACAGCCGGGTAGGAGTATTCCCCCTTCTGATCTTCCAGCACCAGGGCCGTCGACCAGTGTTTGCCGTCTTCCGAAACCGCGACATGCAGCGGGCTGCGGCCTTTCTTCGTCGGGTTATAAACCAGCAGCGCGCGGCCATCTTTCAGGGTAACCGCGTCGGTGCCGCTGTTCGGGTTGGGCAGAGAGGTCATCGTGACTTCACCCCACGAACGGCCATTGTCGTCCGACCAGGCTTCAACGATTTTCCCCTGACGGCTCCGGCAGAGAATCTGCAGTTTGTCGCCATATTTGAGGACAGAAGGCTGAATCGCACCGATTTTGTGCCCGTCGTTCAACGGACCGGTCCGGTGCCAGGTCTTCCCGAGATCGGGAGTCCACTCCATCTGCAGCTGCCAGCCGTTGTGTTCGGTACTCGCGGGACAGAGCAAAGTGCCGTCGGCCAGCAGGAACGGTTTGTTTTTGACAGGACCGACAAAGCCGTCGGGCAGCCGTTTCGCAGGCCCCCAGGTTTTGCCGTTATCGTGGGAAACTTTCAGCATGCCCCACCATTCACTCGGATTGGGACCGACCTTATAGAACAGCAGCAGCGTGCCCGGTTTTGTCTGAAACAGCACCGGATTCCAGCAGGGATACCGCTTCGAGTCACTCTCGACGCCATCCGCGACACTTACGGGAGCGGTCCAGCCATCACCCTCGTTGCGGCACACCCAGATCTCTACATCGGGGTTTTTCTCATGCGTACCGCCGAAGAAAGCACACACCAGGCCTTTGGGCGTCTCCACAATCGTCGAGGCATGGCAGGAAGGGAACGACGCGTCGGTATACACGAACTCCTGTTTCACCAGGCCGGGCTGGTCGGCGGTGGTGTTTTCGGGTGGGTTGGCGTGGGTGGATGCGGTCATGCCGAAACAGACGAGAAACAGAGGCAACACGTTGCGGAATACGTTCACAGGTCGTAACTCTCTCATAAGTCGTACTTTCTTCACCACAGAGTATCAACGGGAAATGAGAATCGAATGGTCAGTACTCAGGATATCATCCCCCCACCCAAAGGGGAATTGGCAATAATTCGCTTCTCCCGTTTTTCACCAGATTTGATTTTCTTAACTCTATTTCGTTGAATTTCACTCCTTTTCCGGGAATGGCACATTCAAACACAAGAACGCCGCGGGCGAATTGTTTTTTACTTTCAACATCGATAGGATGGCGGATACTCCGAGGGGCTGTTTTCCTCTGCAAAATTCGCCTCAATTGAAGCTCATCCCGGCACATTCTGCTCACTTCAGCCAATGTCGTTATCGTGGATCGAGTTCTCTGAATTACTTTGGTGCTTGAGAACAAGCCAGATCACACCCTTATAAGAAGGTTATTAGACAATGGATGCCGAAGCATTGAAATTAGCGACTCTCTGTCTGCATGGCGGTCAGGAACCCGACAGCGCCACCAATTCCCGCGCCGTTCCTATTTACCAGACGACCTCCTACACCTTTAACGATACTGATCACGCGGCCAGACTGTTCGGCCTGCAGGAATTCGGGAACATCTACACCCGCCTGATGAACCCCACCACCGACGTACTCGAAAAACGCCTCGCTCTGCTCGAAGGGGGCGCTGGCGCCCTGGCGGTCGCTTCCGGACAGGCTGCTGAATCGCTGGCGATCATGAACATCGTCGAGAGCGGTCAGAATATCGTCTCTTCTTCCAGCCTGTATGGCGGAACCTACAACCTGTTCCACTACACGTTCCCCAAGTACGGCATCCAGGCGAAATTCGTCGATCAGAGCGATCCCGAAAACTTCCGCAAAGCCATCGACGATGACACCCGCGCCATCTACCTCGAAGCCCTGGGCAACCCGCGGTGTGACGTGGCCGACTTCGAAGCCATCGCCGCCATCGCCCACGAAGCCGGCATCCCCGTAATCGTCGACACCACCCTGGCCTCCCCTTACCTGTTCCGTCCCTTCGAACATGGTGCCGATATCGTCGTGGCTTCCTGTACCAAGTTCATCGGCGGTCACGGTACCTCGATCGGCGGGATCATCGTCGAAAAGGGTGACTTCCCCTGGGACAACGGAAAATTCCCCGGTTTGACCGAACCCGATCCCAGTTATCATGGTCTTAAATTCTATGAGACGTTTGGTCCCATGAACCTGGCCTACATCCTCAAAATCCGGGTCCAGCTCCTCCGCGATCTGGGACCGGCAATGAGCCCCTTCAACGCCTTCCAGCTGTTGCAGGGACTGGAAACGCTGCACCTGCGAATGGAGCGGCACTGTCAGAATGCTCTGGCCGTCGCGAAGTTCCTGGAAAGCCATCCCAAGGTCTCCTGGGTGAACTACAGCGGACTCGAATCGCATCCGGATTACAAGCTGGCGCAGAAATATCTGCCGAATGGCTCCGGGGCGGTCTTCGGTTTCGGCATCCAGGGTGATACCCCGGAACAGCAGCAGGCCAATGGCATCAAACTGATCAACAGCGTCAAACTGTTCTCGCATCTCGCCAATGTGGGCGACAGCAAGTCGCTGATCATCCATCCGTCCAGCACGACCCACCAGCAGCTGACTCCAGAAGAGCAGCTCAGCTCGGGCGTCACCCCGGACTTCATCCGGATTTCGGTCGGTACGGAAGATCAGGAAGACATCATCAACGACCTGAAACAGGCCCTGGATCAGATCTGATCCCCGGCACGTTTCAGCCAACGAGACAATCTCAGGAACCGGCGCGGGATTTCCCCCCGGTTCCTGATTTTTCAAACAACTTTTATCGAGGTTTTCAAGCAGAGCGGACGATAATTCTTATTATCGACCACCAGAACGCCCGCCGCATCTCTTGTCGACGGCCAGAGCGTTCATTAAAATGCCGACAATTCATTCGCCCTTGTAGCTCAATTGGCAGAGCAACTGACTCTTAATCAGTAGGTTCTAGGTTCGATTCCTAGCGGGGGCACTTCAAAAGCCGTAACTCACACCGAGTTACGGCTTTTTTGTTTGTTAAAGGAATGAGATGTCATTTCTCGTCCGCGAAAACCAACCATCTCTCGACCGGACTTGTGACATAGCTGAAAATAGCTTTGTCCAGGCTTCAGCAACTGTGGTGATTCGACGAGATTCCGCATCCATACTGGTTTCATGCCGGTACGAGCCATAAACTCATTCAGCGTGTAACTGAAATCAATGGTGATTTCTTCGCAAACTGACTTATGGCACTCTTTTCCGCAGGAATTTTTCCCAGCCATCGGGCAAACAGGACTTCAAGACCAACTTTCTCTTTGTCGTGTCCCGTGTTTTATCAGTTCTGATTGTTTCATCTTCAATCATTGTCAGGAGTGTTTCTTGGCTGATAGGGACTCCATCAACTGCAAAGATTTCACGAAGCACTTTGCATGGTATTGGTCCAGAATACAAATCCGGTTCATTGAGTGTCTTCTGGACTTCCGCACGCCCCTGCTCACTGGCGATCGAAAACAGGTGGTTGCTCAACCTATGGCTGGTTTTCCAGACCTGATCCAAAAGATACTGATATTCATTAGCCGATCGCTTGGATCTATAGTCAGTGGGGCCACCACCGATTGACCTGACGTTGATCGTTTCCGCATGTAGCGCGTGAAGCAGTTCTACTATAAACTGAGGGTCGATATTGGTCTTTGTATCACAATATGCAATTATCGCACTAGCCGGTATCTCGACATCAATGATAAAGATTTCGTCGCGTTTACTGATACGACCGTCAATCGCATCGAATACCAATTCGCGTAGAGTCAAGAAAGTATCTGAGGCAATCAGAAAAAGCTTCTCTGGGGGGGCATTGTAGATTTCGTCCCACTCTGCCTGGTCTTCCTTTGATTTGTCCCAGATTTCCATAGTCTCGCCCTCCCGAGTGAATCCAAAAGTTAAACGGGGAAACTGGATGGATGGTCCGGTTTTCGATGATTAGTCTATTCCCGTTTGTATCGTTTCAGGTGGAGAATAAAGGGGTCAGCGACTGTTCGGGTTGAAAACGATGCGGCTCTGCGATCCAGCTGACCCACGGTGTCTATCAGCACCAAGGACTCGACGATCTACAAAGTCGCAGCTCATCCCTGATGGCCATCAGGGATGAGCTCTTATCAATATAACCAGCCACATCAACTCTGTAAGTCTGGTTTAACAGTGCTCGTATCCGAGATACTAGGACTCTTGATAAAGAGACCTGACCTCTTTGTCTTTCCGGGAAAACCTCAGGATAGCGTTCTGGAAACTCTAAGTTTCCCTCCCTGGCATAGCCAAGAAATTCTTCTACACTTGAAGCTCAGAGTCTGTGATAAGATCAAATATTTGTAAACTGAAGCTGCCATTTACTGTGAAATAACCGACTCCAAAATAGCTTATAAAGTCAACATAATCCTGCGGCAAATCAATGCGCTTTCCCAGCTTTGAATTTAACACTTTCCTAAGCAACAAGTCAGCTTGTGTTGAGGAAGGAAATAATCGCTTCAAATCAGTCATCACGTTATTTGGCATTTAGATATGACACTTTTATATCTTAGGTTTTTGATTGCATTTTATTTCAACTCAAAACCTGTATGTTGGGATAAATAGCCTTTGTGTCTAACCTGCCCCAGACGGCTGATTTGTTATTCTGCTATGAATGTAATAACGAAGAACTAATTGATAAAAATTAAGAATGATGAATCAGGCAAGCGGGTATTGCGGCCTTCAATTTCGTCACTCCCTGTTTGGTGACTTCAGTTCCGTACAATTCCAATAAAGTTAGTCTGGTCAGCCCTTTGAGATGCACAAGTCCCGCATCAGTGATCTTGGTGTGTGAAAGGCTCAATGTCGTCAACTTGGTAAGCTCTTTAAGATGCATAAGTCCTGCATCAGTGACTTTGGTGTACTGAAGAATCAGTGTGGTCAGATTAGTCATATTTTTAAGCTGCACAAGCCCTGCGTCACTGACCTGGGTGAGCGCAAGGCTCAATGTCATCAGATTGGTCAGTTTATTAAGCTGCACAAGCCCCTCATCACTGGTATTGGTACCATCAAGGTCCAATGTCGTCAGATTGGTCAGCCCTTTGAGATACACAAGTCCTGCATCACTGATGTCGGTGACTTGAAGGTCCAATGTGGTCAGCTTGGTCAGCTCTTTGAGATGCACAAGTCCTGCGTCACTGATATCGGTGTCCCCAAGGTTCAATGTGGTCAGGCTGGCCAGTTCTTTGAGATGTACAAGTCCTGCATCACTGATGTCGGTGTCCTCAAGGTTCAATGTGGTCAGGCTGGCCAGTTCTTTAAGATGGACAAGTCCTGCATTACTGATGTCGGTGCGTCGAAGGTCCAATATCGTCAGCTTGGTCAGCTCTTTAAGATTCATAAGTCCCGCATCTGTGATGTCGGACTGTTCAAGTCTCAATGTCGTCAGTTTGGTCAACCCTTTAAGTTGCACAAGCCCTGTGTCACTGACATGGGTGTACCCAAGGTTCAATGTCCTCAGATTGGTCAGCTCTTTGAGATGTATAAGTCCTGCATCACCGATGTCGGGCCCTTCAAGTATCAATGTGGTCAGATTGGGTAGCCCTTTAAGATGCACAAGTCCTGCATCAGTGATATCGGTACGTCGAAGGCCCAATGTCGTTAGACTGGTAAGCTCCTTTAGATGCACAAGCCCTGTATCAGTTATGTTACAACGTGAAAGGTTCAATGTCGTCAGGCTTGTCAGCCCTTTGAGATACACAAGTCCTGAGCCATTGATTTTGCTGACAGAAAAATCGACTCGAATTACATTTCCCTTGTCATCACGAGTGATTTTTCCCCCAAGTGCCTTGATCGCGTCGATATTAGGTTCATCCGTGTTACCACAACCACTGCACAACAGAAGAAAAATGAAAGCGTTGAAAACACAGTGATTGGTCTTCGAGGTGAAAATCTTCATAGAATATCGTTCTTATGAAATACGAGATGGACCCGGACAAAGAAGCTTATACATAATTATGGAAATTGAACTCAGCCTCGTAAATAATTATTATCTATGTCACAGTCATCATCGGTCTATCATTGATAAGACTATTACTCAGTAGATCAACGTACTGAAAAAGAGGGACGGACAAATATTCTATCGGTTGTAGCCGAACTTTTATTACGGAAAACATTAAATGATACCGACGCGTGTCAGTGTGTCTGGTTAACTGCTCTTTTGCCCTCGGAATCTCCTACGTCAAAATCATCATCTCTTTCTTATGCCCTCTTGGTTTTATCCTTCGATCATCCGATCTTTGATACATCAGAACCGTGCCGTCGGTATGCTGCAATCTTTGAATTGTCATCCGCCCACGACGCTAATCGTTTCGCTTCATCCTCGGTGATGAACATCATGAAATGAGAATGCATGCTTAGCAGTTGGATCTTCCTGAGATTGCCTCCTCCAGGTGAATCCAGGATCATGATCGGCGAATCAGTGGATAGATTGATAACTTTGTTGTTCACACCGGGCAATACATAAAGTTCTATGGATTCATACTTCGACACTTCAATCTTTCGTCGAAAACATTGACATAAGATCGAGTACGCAATCATACCTGTCATGATGATGGGTTGTAAGAAAGCATGTTTCGCAGGGACTTTAGTGAGCCCCTGTAATACCAGCACCACGAGGAGACACCACATGTAAGTGACGAAGACCCGTTTCAACCAGGTGAATCGACCGCCAGGCGTCGCAATCAAAATGGGTTCTGAGAACGTGAATTCAGGTTCATTCAATTTTTGAGACTCTAGATAGTTGGCAGGACAGATAATTTCTTTTTTATACAGAAGTCTGCTTTTTCTGATCGTTGCGAGCCAATTCTACTGCAGTTTCAAGTTGTCAACAATCCAGCGCAGATGGTCCGGCATTCCGGAACCCTACCTGCAGGCACTGCCAACCGAATCACGCGAGATCTATTTTACAAGCAGATCTTGACGCCGTTTAAATACACTTGAAGACTGTTTCACATCGACTCTCCCAGTCTTAATGTATTTGCAGGACGCCCCGAGACGATTTAGATTGTCCCGCAGATTATGATCCTTGCCCAGCAGAATGACTGCCGTTCCCTCTGCTTTCAACAGGTTCCTGACGATCGCATCCTCTCGCCTTTCGTTGGCATTCTTGTCAAATTCAATCTTTTTAGCAAACTCAAGCGGTCCACCAGAGTTTGCTGGATTGGAGGCTTCATAGGCCGCGGACTCCTCGGCGGGCAGAAGCGTCTGCAGTTCACCTGAAACGATCAGCCGGCCCGCAGCCCCCAGTTCGACGAAGTCAGACGAGACACGCTGGATCGCGGCCCCATTTTTCACACTGTGGACGAGTCGCAGTAACTCATTCACATTTTTTTCTGTTACGCCTTCAACATAAACGGCATTGACTCCGTGCCGTTTGATCAAATCTTTGAGGGTCATCATTTGCCCCCGTTGTTCCGATCGAATTGATTCCAGGAAATTGTGGTATTCCGTGTCGATCTCTTCCCGCGTGACGCTGTTGTTCTGAGCTTTCAGGTCGGCTGCGAAATCTTCAGGAGAAACATAATGGTTGCCGCAGACTTGGATGATGGTATGAGGTTGTGCCTGGACAGAGACAGGAAGCAGGCACACTGTAATGAATAAGATTCGGTACATGAGAAGTTCCACCTGCTGCTTTGGGGTTATCGATTTGATCGAAGTTCATGGAGTTATGAAGAAACCAGATTCCATGCAATTGTTGATGTAGTATTTTAGCAGGCTGCTGATATTGATGCAAAAAATGTATCTGGCACAATAGAAAATTACGAATCGACGCTGCGACCCGTCACACAAATTCAATTTCCCCAAACACGAACTCCCGAAAGTTGTCTTCGTGGATCAATACACAGTTCGTGCTTTCAGCCAGCTCAATGGCACTTGCCGTGAATTTACTGTTTGTAACCACGGCACAGGCATGGCAGTTGTAATGCCGCATGCCGGTAAAGGCTTGCTGGATGGCGGAGTTGCTGACGCTGTGAAAGTAGCCTTTGACCTGCACCGCAATTCTGCGGCCTGCTTTTTCCACTATTAAGTCGACTCCCTGATCACCCGTGGTATTGGTAGTCTGCGTCTGGTAACCCAGCAGCTGAAAAACACGCTCCAGGTACTGCTCGAATTCAACGCTTCGCATCGCACGCCAGTTCTCGTTGAATAACTGCTGGCACTGATATCTGGCTGAGGAAATTCGTTCCCGTTCTTTATTTTGCGCGACTAAATTCGCATTCAGTGCCAGTTCCTGTTCCAGCCCCTGTTGCAACTCCCCGATGCGGGTTTCCGTCTGAGCCGCTTTCCTGGAGAGTTGAGCCAGCTCGTTTTTCGTCTGCTCCATATGCTGCGGAAGCTCAGCGTCGGAAGGATACTTTGACAGCGCCAGGAGGGCCACCAGAGAAATGACAATCATCAGAACGGCACCCACCACACTCACGGGGCGAAACCCCGTGATTAGATCAATCAAGATGAGCATCACCAGTCCCAACGCAGGTGGCAGGACGACCCAGGCGCCAGGCTCCCAGATATGATACTGTTTCAGGCTGGCTCGATAGGTCCGGGCAGAATTGAAGTATGAAGTCTTCAGTCGGAGCGATTTCACTTTTGAGGTGAGTTCCTTAAGCCGACTTCGCTCCTGTTTGAGTTCATGATGAAAAAAGCGTAATCGCTCTTCAGATTGTTCCAATGCTTCCTTGGGTGGGGTGCGTTCTGACTGAGCGGGAGGTAAGGTTGTGTTATGCATGTGCGACTGAGCCCGAGATTGAAAAGTAAGTTATTGGCGAGCGAAATAACTCAGGGCGCATCACCGCAGAATCGGTTTCACACATTCTTCACAATCACGGTAAATGGCCCTGTATTACCTTAAATATAGTAGAGATTGTGTCCAAATGTGATTATGTTTGCAAGTGTATAATATAAACGCAGTTTCCAGTTGGAATCAGCCCTTTCCTGATGGTTTCAAATGGTCAGGATCATGACTTCAAACTGGTAACTCGCCTCTCCTGCTCATACAGTAAAAGAATCACAGTACCGAGCACTCAAACCAACAAGACCAGCCTCATGTCCACCCAACCACCTCCCGAACCACGGGTTCGCTTTCTTACACTCGTCCCGATCCTGGCGGTGCTGATCGCGCTGGGCTTTGTCTGGTACGCGCGGAACAAGGCGCCCCGCGTCGCCGCCGGTCAGCTCATTCGTGAGACCGGCGTCTATACCGCACCCGGGGGACCGCCGTGCTGACACTCCGCCGATTGGAAAACCAGGATCGGATCAGCGTAGACGTCTCCGCCCAACCCGGCACCCCCGACGCCTCAAGTGCCAACTGGGAGATTGACGGCACACAGCCCTGGCTGTTTACCTTCGATGCAACCGACAAACTCTGGGGCTATTCTCCCGACCAGGGACCACACAGCGTGGGCACGGCGCCGGCCGCGAACGCGTTTACCAGCATCGGCATTCACGGTGGCTGGGCCGGCATTCCCGAACCCTTCCTGCAGGCACTGCCAACCAAATCACGCGACGTCTATGATAAGTGGCGCGCCAGTCAGGATACCGCTGCCCCGTGAGCGGTTGCTGACGCTTCCCTGGATTGCCCGTCAATCGTCATTGCTCTCAATGACTCCACCGTATACTATGAGTGGAAACTCTCTATCGGGCAGCAGACGCCGTCCGCAAGGAACAACATGATTTCAGAAAGTGATAAACCGGGTAGCGGTTGCGGTTCAATGCTTCTCGGCTGCGCTGGCCTGTGTCTCGTCGGCCTGGTGCTGGTGATGTTCTTACTCAACCTGAGCAGTGATGAGGACGCCAACAGTAAACAGGGCCCCGGAAGTATAGAAGAGGAGTTTCCCGCGGGCACCGAGGAACGACTCCGGTTTGAAGTACAACAGGCGCTGAGTAGCGTCAAGGCGGCCAGGGTTACGCTTGAGAATGGTGAACTGAAGATTGTCATTACTGGAAAAGATGCCTCGCGAGCCGCCCCAACCGAAGCCGATTTCCAGATCGAAAATACCCGCATCCTGAAGGGGATCCATGAATCAGGTTTTAATGACTTTTCAACCATTGAGCTCATTTCATTTGTCCCGATATTAGATAAGTTCGGCAATGAGAAACTGTTAAACGTTTCAACGATGGTTTTTGACCGGCCCACACTCGACCAGATCAATTGGGAGAACTTCCGGCATGTCGATCTCACTTCAATTGCCGCTGATTTCACATTTCATGAAGTCGTCAATCGGTCTGAGTGATCAAACTGAGTATGCCCGGCCTGTCAGATCTGCCAGACGAATCACGCGACGTCTAAAATAAGTGGCGCGCCGGTCAGGATACCGTGGAACGCTGAAAATCAGTTCTGCAATCAGAACGACTGCTTGGACAACCACAACCACACCGCTATACTGAAAACGCGTAGTGGCATCGTTGATGTTTTCAGGAGTGGAAAGCGGGTTAAGGAATGTGGCAGATTGTTCCAGGAGAGTCCGTCGGACCATTCGAATTCGGCCGTGAGCCAGTTGAATATTTTGATATCCTCACGGGAGCTTTCAAAAAGTTCAGACGCTTTCCCAACGATGCTGAAATCTATGCATTCGGTGAAAATCGTGTGCACTTGAAAGTCGACGATCAGAATCGGATTATTGAGATCTCCATCTTTCGCCCTCATGAACTCTATCTGGGGGATCTGCAGCTGTTGGATCAACCACTCCAGGAGCTCGCTATTGCCCTCAATGCTACGAACTATCTGTTTGAGTCCGTCGATGTAGGACTGGAAAGCGATCAACTGGGCATCGTTCTGGTCGAAGTTGATGACAAAATCGACGGTGTCGAGGTCCGTGTGCTTTCTGCTTAAGTCCCGCGCCGGTCAGGATACCGCTGCCCCACAACCCATCACCAGCGATTGATAAGTCAATCCTGTCCCGCTTTCGCCGTCGGCAGGCTTGGGTCTCTCCCCGCGGATCGAGTACAATGCCCCTTGCCACTTTTGAATTCTGATGACCGCCAACACAGAATAGCGCCGCGTATGTATGAGACTGCTACACTGGGATATCGCCTGCGACGCGATATGACCGCCAGCCTGGTGATTTTCCTCGCCGCCCTGCCCCTTTGTCTGGGTATTGCCCTCGCCTCGAATGCCCCCCTGATTTCCGGTTTGATCTCGGGCATCATCGGCGGAATCGTCGTCGGCTCACTGAGCCATTCGCAGACCAGCGTCAGTGGACCGGCGGCGGGACTGACAGCAGTCGTCGCTACACAGATCGCCCTGCTCGGCTCCTTCGAAGCCTTTTTGCTGGCGGTTGCCCTGGGAGGATTGTTGCAGGTGATCGCCGGCCTTTGTCGTGCCGGCTTCATCTCGATGTTCATTCCCTCCGGCGTCGTGAAAGGCATGCTGACCGGGATCGGCCTGCTGCTGATCCTCAAACAGCTGCCTTACCTGATCGGTCATGACGGTCTGCAGACAAACGGTTCACTGAGCGCTGCTCCTCAAAATCTGGGACTCTATCAGAGCCTGGTCTCGCTCTCCGACCTCGACTGGCACGCAGGCGCGACTGTGATTGGGCTCCTTTCGGTGCTGCAGCTGATCCTCTGGGATCGCATTCCCGTCCTCAAACGGTCCGCGATCCCCGGTCCGCTGATCTCTGTCGTCCTGGGAGTCGCTATCAGCCAGCTCTGGTTCAGTGGACTGGGCGCCGCCTGGCGGATTCCCAACCCGCAACTGGTCCAGGTGCCGGTCTTCAACAACCCCGCGGAATACGGGGCGATCCTCGTCTTCCCCGACTTTTCGCTGCTCACCGATAGTAAGGTCTACATCGCGGCACTGACGATCGCGATTGTCGCCTCACTGGAGACACTGCTCAACCTGGAAGCCGTGGACCGCCTCGATCCCCAGCAACGGCACTCCCCCCGCAGTCGGGAACTGTTTGCCCAGGGGGTCGGCAATATCACCGCAGGTCTGACCGGTGGGCTCCCCGTGACCTCGGTCATCGTCCGCAGTTCGTTGAACATCAACTCGGGTGGCCAGACGAAACTCTCCGCGATTCTGAACGGCGGCCTGCTGCTGGGATGTTTTCTGCTGATCCCCCAGGTGTTGAACCTGATCCCGCTCGCCTGCCTGGCTGGAATTCTGCTTGTCACCGGCTACAAGCTGGCCAGCCCGGCACTGATCCGACAGATGTACCAGGCCGGCCGCTATCAGTTCATCCCCTATTCCTGCACCGCCTTCTTCATCGTGGTGACCGATATCCTCACCGGCATCCTGCTGGGCCTGGCAACCAGCATCAGCTTCATCCTCTACAGCAACATGCGCTGCCCGCTGCACCGTGTCCTCGAAAAGCATGTCGGCGGCGATGTGTTACGCATCGAACTCGCGAACCAGGTCAGCTTTTTCAACCGGGCCGCCATCGAACGCGCCCTGCTCGAAGTACCGCGCGACGGCTTCGTGGTCATCGATGGTCGTAAAACCGACTTTATCGATCCGGACGTCCTCAGCCTGTTACACGACTTTCAGAACATCACCGCCCCCGCGCGGGGTATCCGCGTGAGTCTCCAGGGATTCCGCGAACGCTACGACCCGGCTGGTGAAATTCAGACGATCGATTATTCCCAGACAGAACTCCGCGGACAACTCACTCCCGATGATGTCTTACGCCTGCTGATGGAAGGCAATCAGCGATTCCGCGCTGGTGTACTTACCCGCGGAGAATCACAACAGAATTCAGCGGGAGAACCCTACGCTCAGAACTCTTTCGTGACGATCCTGAGTTGTATCGACTGCTATATGCCAGTGGAATCCATCTTCGATCTGCGGCCCGACAACATCTGCAGTGTGCAGGTCGCCGGCAACGTGATTGATACCGAAGTCGTGAATAACCTCGAATATGGCTGCATCCTCTCCGGCACCCCACTTCTACTGGTTCTGGGACACACCCGCTGTGGCGCCATCCGGGCCTCGCTGGCACAGCAGCAACCCGGACTCCCGGAAGACAGAGGCAATAACCAGCACCTGAATCAGGTCGTCAATCTGATATCAGAGTCGATCCAGGAAGAGACTGACAGCAAAGCACCAGTAGATTCCCCGGAGCAGAATTCACTCTCCTCCACGCAGGTCAGTCACCGGAATGTCCTGCGGGCCGTCGCAGCCATTCTGGCTTCCAGCGATCAGATCCGCGAACGCGTCCAGGCCGGCACGCTGGGAGTCGTCGGAGCCGTCTACCATGACGACACCGGCGTTGTCGAACTCCTGAAGGAAGAACCATAAGGCGAGTAACTCAATCCGTTGTGGAAGCTTTCCACATCAGAACGGCAGTAATTCACTCTCTTCCGAGGCAGAGCTGAAATACAGGTCCAGGCTCTCGTCCCAGTCGATTTCCTTACGAACTCCCGGCAACAGTGTTTCTTCCATCACCCCGTCATCGCTGTGGTCGAAACCGAGAACATGTCCGAGTTCGTGCTGGATCACCGTCCAGAGATCGACGAGTCCGAACGCCTCACTCTCAGGCAAGGCGATGAGAGTCAATGCGCTGTCAGGCTGATACTCGGAATGGTCCAGGGGCGTCGCATCCACAAACCAGCCCAAGCCTGCGGCATCCAGATCGACGTAGATCGTATTCCCCACAGCCCGCCCCAGCGCTCCGTCTTCCAGATCGACCACCTGAATCTCGATGGCTTTCAGCTGAGATTGATCCAGCTCTGGATGTTGGGAGGCCAGGCTGGTGATGGCTGTCTCCAGCATCATGTCGGCTGATGATTGTGCCAGGCTCTCCGCTGGTTCTTCATATGAGGACACCGTTGCTACCACCAGATTATTATTCCAGGCATCTGGATAATTACTGGGGTAGGTCACATTAGGGTCCAATTGTTTCTGCTTTCCATAGTTACTGGCGAACAGAATCAGGTCTCTGAAATTCACGCGATCGCTCTGATCAAAATCGGAAACCCACGCATAATCCGACCCTGACTGGCTGGGAATGTCACCATAAACGCTGACAAACAGAATCAGGTCCCGAAAAGAAATCGCTCCGTCATCATTCAGATCGTAGGGATTTGCCCAGACATCAGTTCCGGTAAACGCATTCACGGACGCGCTGGCGGGATCTCCGGAAACAAGACTGACCAGCGGCGAACCAAGAGTAAAGTCCAAAGCGTGCGGTCCGATTGACTGTTGAGCATAATCAATATCAACCCCATCTCCCTCCAGCGATTCAAATTGAATGCGAGCCACGAGCAGATGCCGGGAAATCCCCAGGCCCGTCGTGTCCGTTTCGGCGGTCAGGTTTTCAATCACGCCCCCTGCATCATTGATTGTACCGCCCTGGTTCAGGTTGAAGGCGGCTCCATATTCGATCGACGTGGGAGTAAAATAATCGGTCTGGTAGTTTAAATCGAAGTCGGTGGAGAGAATGCCCTGGCTGTCGACGCTACTCGTGTCCACCCAGATTTCCAGCCAGAATGAGGACCATTCTTCAATCCAGTCCAGACTGTCCGGCAAGACGTCGACTTCACCGTTGGAGTCCACTGTTGTGGCCTCGCCGACCACCCGCATATCGAAGTTGACCGGAGTCGAATTCTCCACGGTCACCACGAAGGTCCGTTGAAAAAATCCATTATCATCGGTCGTGTTCAGGTCGCCATCCAGGCCTCCGTCTTCAACGGTGACGGTCACTGTTGCAGAACCAGTCGCATCCGTAACGGGGGTGAACGACAGGCTGGCAGTGCTGTCTGGCGAGGAATAGATAACGCCCGGATCCGGAATCAAACTGGTGTTATCGCTGGAAGCAGTCACCCGCAGAGGCAGAGGATTATAGCCACTGGCCATAATTCCGGACAGATTCACGATCTGCTCACCGGAATTAATACCCAGGGCCAGCGGGGCGATCTCATCCAGCATCTGACCCGGAAACCCGTCTACCTGCGAACCGACCAGTACGATTCCCTCATTGTAAGCGATGTAAAATCTGCCATTGATATCATCGACGGTGATTTCGGGATAGGCGTAGTTTGTTGTTGCAAAACTGAAGCTGTTATTGGTCGTGGGAAAGCCAAAGGTGCCGGTAGTCCCGTCACCAAACGACACCACCCATTCGTCGTCACCGAAAGTGCCAGTAACGCTGCGGGTCAGTATCAGAAAGTTTCCACTGGATAAGGTGACGATTCCAAAATTTCCAAGACGATCCCAATTTGCGGGCCCGATGAGACTGTTGGATGTGGTAATTGGACCAACAACGCCGGTAGCTGCATCGCCAAATGTGAATGCACCCGGGTCCGCGTCTCCACCATTGTCCCAGATGGTGCTGTGGATCAGGAAATTTCCGTTCGCCAGAATCTTAATGGGATCATAAAAGTATCCGACTTTGTCCGACATGGAAGAACCGACAAGGCTGTTACTGGCAGAGACTGCCCCTGTTGTGCCGCTGGACCCGTCACCCAGGGTAATCGCCCCGGCATCTTCGATGACGCCGTTATCCCAGTTGGGAGATTTGACCAGGTAGTTTCCATTGGGCAAAGCAATCACAGATTCTTCAAACAGGTCGCCTACCCAGTCCCCCGCAGTGGTTCCGTACAGACTGTTGGAAGTCGTGACAGCACCGGAGATACCTGTGGTTCCATTTCCCCAGGTGACGGCTCCGGCATCGCTGATGGCTCCATTATTCCAGACGGTACTGCTGACAACATAGTTCCCGTTGGCCAGGGCAGTCACTCCCCCGCTGCCCACCGAATCATTGTAGGATGTTCCTACCAGGCTGTTCGCAGCAGAGACAACACCGATCGTGCCTGTGGTACCATTCCCCCACGTGGCGGCTCCGGCATCTTCTTCCGTTCCGTTATCCCAGAAGCGACTGGCAACGACGTAGTTACCGTTTGTTAAAGCGTAGACATCTTCGCCCACATTATCATAATCAGAAGCGCCGATCAGACTGTTCGCGGCTGACATGACTCCTACTACGCCGGTCGTGCCGTCTCCAAACGTCACTGCACCGGCTTCCATCACCGTGTCACTGCTCCAGTAAGGATCATAGACGACATAATTTCCGTTGCTTAGTACGAGAACATTACTCAAACCCTGATAATCATAATCTCCAACCAGGCTGTTGGTGGCAGAGACTTCTCCCACGGTGCCGTTCGTGCCATCTCCCCAGGTAACCGCTCCTGCATCTTCAATGGAGCCATTATCCCATTCATAACTGCTGACCAGATAGTTGCCGTTTTCCAGTGGCGTCACAGAATCGCCGACCTGGTCATAATCTAAGCTTCCCACCAGACTGTTAGCTGCTGAAATTTCTCCGGTGACGCCGGTCGTCCCGTCGCCAAAGGTGACCGCGCCGACGTCGGTTTGTGTATCACTGTCCCAGTAGGGACTGCTGACCACATAGTTTCCATTGGAAAGGGCATGGATGTAACCGTAGCCCGCCAGGTCATATGCGCTGGTACCTACCAGGCTGTTACTGGAACTGACTTCTCCCGTGACACCTGTCGTGCCGCTACCCCAGGTGACTGCTCCCGCATCTTCAACCAGTCCGTTGTCCCAGTTGGAATTCATGACGACATAATTACCATTGGTCAGCACCGTCACACCATATACTCCAAACAAATCGTAATCGGAAGTTCCGACCAGACTGTTACTGGAGGACACGAGTCCCGTGATTCCCGTGGTGCCATCCACAAAAGTGATCGCGCCCGCCTCCACAGCCGATCCATTACTCCAGTAGGAACTGATCACCAGGAAATTGCCGTTGGGGAGCACAGTGATATCATCACCCACAGCATCATAATCGCTGCCTCCCACCAGGCTGTTCGCAGAGGAGACTACTCCGCTCACCCCGGTAACACCGTTTCCAAAGGTCATGGCTCCGGCATCTTCAATGGAACCGTCATCCCATTCGGAACTGCCGACCACAAAGTTCCCATTGGGGAGAGCATAAATATCATCCCCCACGTAGTCATAATCGCTTGAACCAATCAAGGTGCTGATCAGCTCACCGGTGGTCCCGTTAAACAGGTATACCGCACCGGCATCTGTTCCCCCAGCGTCATCTCCCGGAGACGAGATCACAACATTCCCAGTACTCAAGGGAAGGATCTGTGTGCCGAATCCGTTATATGGAGACGGATTCGGGTCAATAAACGCAGTAAAAGCAGCGGTGAGCAGCGTGCGATCTTCCAGCAGCTCGATCCGGGAACGAGGAGAGATCGCTTTGCGTTTTCCTTTTGGTGAAGCGGAACGCCTCAACCAGTCTGAAATTTTGTTTTGTAAGAAATGAGTGAACCAGCTAGAGTTGTAGACGGAGATCGATTTAGATTGCATAAAACCATAGATCCAACTGAGGGGGCATATTCAAAGTTAGGAGATGTGCGCTGGGTACTGAATCTCGTTTAGCATCGTGATAATAAAGCTACCCGAAATTGATCTGAGTATGCAAGCAATATTTCAAACTGGTCTTACGGGTGTACAGTGAATGCCTCCGCATGAGTTGTCATTGAAGCTCGAAGACACATCTTGAGACAGAATTGTGTGCAGGGATGAAGACTATCAGCACACTTGTTGGAATGTGACCATGAACACTCACCCCGCGTGGATATTAATCGGAGTTGGACTATTCATCGCCGCTATTGGTCTGTTCTGGCTGCTCGGCCCCTCGCTGCCCTGGATCGGAAAACTGCCCGGCGATATCGCGGTTGAACGGGAAAACGTCCGCTTCTATTTTCCCCTGACGACCTGCATCCTGCTCAGCTTATTGCTGACGGGAATCGTGTGGGTGATCCGCTTCTTCTCGAAGTGAAGTATCACTCTCGGTAGCAGGCCTGTGACGCGGACGCCGCCGTTCGTCGTCTTCCAGCATGCGGAGTGCCGGCGTGTCGAGGTCATCGTATTGACCACGTGACACCGTCCACACGAACGCGATGACAGCCGCCAGGGCGAGCAGAATGGCAACCGGGAGGGCGATATACAATACGCTCATGCATGCGTCTCCCGGAAAGAACGGTTCATGAACGATAGAACCAGCACCGTCAACGAACTGATGGGCATCAGCACCGCCGCGATCAGCGGATTGATCAATCCACCCAGCGCCAAGCCCGCAGCCAGTAGATTGTAGGCCAGCGAGATGAGCAGGTTTCGTATGATAACCTGGTTCGTCATCCGGGCCCCGTCGATCAACTCCCGCAGCGGACTCAAACCGGGGCGATTGAGATAAACATCCGCGACCTGCAGGCTGGCTTCGGCTCCTCCATGTACGGCGATTCCCACTGACGCGGCTGCCAGAGCGGCACTGTCGTTGACGCCATCACCCACCATGACGGTCAGCCCCCCGGGCGTGGACTGTTGAATAATCTGCAGCTTCTCTTCCGGCAAGACGCCTGCATGTACAAACTCAGGATCGATGTCGAGCTGCCGGGCGATCGGATTCACAATCTCCTCATGGTCGCCCGAGAGAATTCCGATCGACCAGCCGGCCGCCTTCAGGTGATCCAGCGTGGCACGGGAATCGGGACGCAAGCTGTCGCCGATACCACAGACCGCCTCCAGTTCTCCATCGACGGCAATCAACACGGTCGTCAGTCCCTGGCTGCGACAGTCAGCAATACTCTGCTGATACTCAGTAGAAATGCGACAACCTTCCGAAGTGAGTAACGCCTCGGTACCAATCAGCAGCTGATGCCCGTTCACAGTACCGCTGATTCCTTTCCCCGGACTCGCCTGCACATCCTCAGGAGTCGGCAGATCTGTCAACGCACCTCCGGTCTGCTGTTCGATATAGCCCAGTATCGCCGTCGCGATCGGGTGGACAACCTGCTGTTCCAGTGCAGCGATCTCGCGGAGCCGGCTCTGATCTCCCTGCCAGACCTGCACCTGCATTTTACCGGTAGTCAGCGTCCCCGTTTTATCCAGCCACAGAAACCCGGGGCGGGCCAGTTTTTCGACCGCGTCTCCGGAATTGATCAGAATAGCCCGTTTCGCCGCTTTACCCTGCGCGACAGCCAGCGCGAGTGGAGTCGCCAGACCCAGGGCACACGGACAGGTGACAATCAACAGAGAGATCGCATTCGCGACGGCAACTTTCGTCCCGCTCGACCACCAGAGCCCCAGGCAGAGCAGCGCTAACAGAATGACCGTAACCACGAACACGCCGGCAATCCGGTTAGCGAGTTCAATCAGCGGGAGTTTGGAGCTGACCCCCAGTTCCACCAGGTTCATCAGACGCCCGATCCGGGTCTGTTCGCCCACGGACTGCACCTGCATTCGCAAGGGGGAAGTCAGGTTGAGCGTGCCCGCGGTTACCTCTCCGCCTGTCAGCACTCTGCGGGGCCGGGACTCCCCCGTCAGAATTGATTCATCAACTGACGAGTCGCCACAGAGAATGATGCCGTCCGCCGGAATCACATCACCAGCGCGAACCTCCACCTCGTCTTCCACCTGCAGGACTTCAATCGGCACTGTCAGCACCTCTGTCCCGGTGACAAGGCGTGCATGGCGGGGCGTGATATTTTTCAGGAGCGAGAGCTGGCTCAACGCATGGTGTTGCTGGCGGAACTGAATGTAGCGGCCGACCAGCAGTAGAAATATCAATACGGTCAAAGAGTCAAAATAAATCTCTCCACTACCCCGAATCGAATTCACCAGCCCCGCGATCCCACCGATGGTGATGCCCAGGGCGACCGGCAGATCAATATGCGGAACGCGCGTCTTGAGCGCGAGTAGAGCGCCTTTGAAAAAGATCTGACCGGGCCAGAAGATCGAAACCAGTGCCAGTCCGGCGCTCGTCCAGCGAAACAGATTCAAGTGTTCGGCAGACATGCCGGTAAACATACCTGCGTATAGGGCGAATGCGATCAGCATCACATTCCCGGCACAGGCACCAGCGATCCCCAGGCGAATCAGATGCTTGCGGTTTTCCAGGCGATAGAGTCGCTCGGTCTCGTTGGGTTGTGCCGGGTGCGGTCGATAGCCGAGCCGATCCAGTGTGCGGCCGATTTCAGACAGCGCGACGGCGTCCGGATTCCAGAAACAGTCCAGTGTTGCGGTGGTGAGATTCACCCGGGCATTGATCACGCCGGGCAGGAATTCCGGCAGTTTTTCAATCACAAACACGCAGGAGGCACAATGAATGCCTTCCAGGTGCAGCCGAATGCGATTCAGGCCGGAATCCAGCTGGTGGGCATAGAGCTCCAGGAACCGGGGGTGGTCCATCTCCTCGTAGGTCAGCTCAGAAGGTCCCGTTGTTTTGGCTTCCGCAATTTCCTCCAGCAGACGCGGATCCATGTCCTGCAGTATCGCATAGGCGACTTCGCATCCCGCGCAGCAGAATTCCGGTCCGGAGCTGTGCTGACGCGATGCGGGGATTGGCAGAGCACAGTGAATGCAGGTGCCCTGCCCGCTCGACTGCGCTGTTTCGCCTCCGTCGATCTCATCGATCACCGGCGTGCGTTCGGGTTGGGAACGGGGACTGTTAATCGGATTCACCTCGGCGGCAACAGGGGAGCGGTTGTTCTTTGAGCTGCTCTAATTGTTCTGTCTGAGAAGGCGCTTCCAGCTGTTTGTGAAGCGTTCCCATGTCAGCCTGCGCCCGCACGCCCATTGTAAAGATGCCACTGACAATCAACAGGCTGGCGATTAATGTGTTGCCCAGGGTGTTCCATTTCCGTGGAAACCAGCGACTGGCCAGACTGGCGAGCGACAGCGCCGGAATGGTACCCAGCCAGAAGGCGACCATCGTCAGTCCGCCGAGCAGCGGTGTGCGGGCACTGACCGCCAGGAGCAGAAACGCGTATAACCAGCCACAGGGAAGGCAGGCCGTCATCAGGCCGATGGACAGTGGTCGCAATCCGTGCGGCAATTGATGCACGCGTTTAACGAACTTCGCAAACACCCGGCCCACGCGCGCCGTACCAAAATGGGGAATACTGCCGGTTCGGTAGATCGTCACCAGTGAAAACAGGCCAAACAGAATCATACCGGCACCGGTTACCAGCGCCGCTGCCTGTTGCAGACCAGCCAGTTGACCGCCCGATTCCATCAGCCAGCCCAGGCTGCCTGCCGCGAGGCCCAGTAGTGCATATCCCAGCAGTCGCCCACCGTGATAACAGCTTTCATAAATCAGGGACGACCACGATCCTGATTCAGGGGAGCGATTCGTCGCCAGCAGCATCAATGGTCCACACATGCCGACACAATGTCCGCTGCCGGCTATGCTGGCGACGAAGATGGTCGCCAGGAGTGGAATGATGGTCTGCAGGTCTGACATACTTTGTCCCGCACTTCGGTTAAAGTTGGTGATTTCTTGCTTGGCTGGCAGGTGTGGCTGCTACGGCCTGAAATTCTCCCGAATCTTTCAGCCGAAACTGTTTCTTCTCCTGGAAATGACGAGTGTCCCCGGCGGTCTTCAATGAGAGTTCCCACAGTCCGGAACGCTGCAGCGGCGCGACGGCCGTGTAGTTGCCGGGCCCCTGTTCTTTAAAATGGAGCTTGAAGACGTCGCCGCCTCGTGCGTGGTGAAAAATTTCTCCACTCAGCTGACAGCCGCTGACCGGCTTGCCGTCTGGTCCTGCCAGCTGGATGGTCAGCAGCCGTTCTCCCATCAGTCCCTGCGGTTTACCCAGGTCAAGACGCGTTGTCCAGCCCAAAGCATCACTGGCTGCCTGGCGTTCCCGCTGTTGATCCCAGGAGATGGCCTGTTCGTAGTATCCTTCGACAATCACATTCGAAGGATCGCTGGTCGCCAGGAACACAGCAACGCCCGAGAGCACGATCTGCAGACCGAGGAAACCCAAGATAACGCCGCCCCACTTCCAGCGGGCCAGGGTTTCTGCGGACTCGTCATTCTCAATGTTTTCGGGTTCGTTGGTTACGGGCCGAGAATCTGACATGTGACCCTCCTTTCATCTGCCTGGTTCTGTGACTGAATCGAGAGCTCAACTTCCCGCAAGCCTGCGACAAATGATTTGCGCGGCGCCGATACCAGCATGGGAATCGTCTTGGTTTCCCGGGCTTTGAGATCGGGAGAGCCGATCAGTTCCATCGTGACATCAGGGGCATCGAGTACTTTGATAGTGTATTCATCCGGCTGATCCGTGCGGTTGACCAGCTTCAACTGCAGGTTGTTTTCAACCTGATCATCTTCAGTCACGATAAACGGATTGCCATAATTACGCATGATCGTGATATCGAACGATTTCTTATTCAGCAGTGTGATGGTAAACGCAGAGACCGACAACAGCAGCAGTAAAGGATAGATGATCACGCGCGGCCGCAGTTTCTTTGTCGGCTGGCCGTCGATTTCATCCTGGCAGGAATAGCGGACCAGGCCCAGCGGGCGATCGACTTTAACCATGATTTCGTCACAGGCATCCATACACTGCGTGCAGTGCAGACATTCCATCTGCAGACCATCGCGAATATCAATGCCGGTAGGACAGGCCTGCACGCACTGGCCACAGTCGATACAGTCCCCCTTGGGTGTCGGATCCGTTTTGCTGATTTTACCCCGAGGTTCGCCCCGCTGGGGATCGTAACTGACAATCAACGAACGTCGGTCCAGCAGAACCGATTGAAAACGTCCATAGGGACAGGCGATGGTGCAGAGCTGCTCGCGGAAAAACGAGAAGTTAAACATCATCAGAACAACCGTAGAGGTCATCACCAGGAACCCGGTCGGATGCGTAAACGGCGACTGTCGCACCCAGTGCTGCAGTTCACTCACGCTGACGAAATAGGCCAGGAACGTATGCGCTAATATCATGGAGATAATCAGGTACGCACCATACATCATCACCCGTCGGATCAGTGGAACCGGTTTTCGAGGCTTGCCGCCATGACCGGTGGTGCCACAGAATAGACGTTCGATGGGACGGTAAACGAATTCCAGGTAAATCGTCTGGGGACAGGCCCAGCCACACCACACCCGGCCAAACAGTGCCGTCAGCAGGAAGATTGACAGGAAGACCGAGATCATGAAAAAGGCGAGCAACAACGTATCGGTCGGCAGAAACGTAAACCCGAAAATTGTAAATTCCCGTCGGGTGATATTCAGAAAGATCGCCGGCCGCGAATTAACCTGCAGATGAGGCAGGACGATGAACAGCACGATCAGGAAGTAGCCGACAATCCGCCGCCGATTCCAGAACTTCCCCTTGAACAGGCGGGGATACATCCAGCGACGTGAACCGTCTTTCTCCAGCGTGGATAAAACGTGTTCTTCAGGTTCCAGGACTTGGTCACTCATCGGGGTTCACCATATCACATTCTTTTAAAACTTCTCAAGACTCCGGCTGTTTCTTGGCGGCGTCCTGCTCCGCCTTAGGGGCAGATTCAGTATCAGACTTCCCCTCCGCGGCAGCGGGCGCTTGCCAGGGGCCGATTTTTTTGGCATTCGGTTCAGGTGGCTTCCCGGTGCCTTCCGGTAGAGACCCCTGCAGACTGGCCACATAGGCGGCGACCAGCACGATTTCATTGGGATGCAGGCGATTTCCCCAGGCAGGCATCGCCTGACCGTTGGCCCCCTTCTCGACGACCGTGGCGATGTCACCGATCTCTTTGACGTGAATCCAGTAATCATCGGTCAGGTTAGGGCCGACTTTCCCTTCGGCTTTTTCAGCATGGCAGGCCACGCAGTGCATCTGAAACACACTTTCGCCCACCTTGAGCCATTTCGGGTCATCCTTGTATTTATAGACTGTCGCTGAATTCAGCTGCAGTTCACCGATTTCTGCGAACTGCAGCCGCAGGTTGTCGGCGACTTCTTCTTTATACTGATCGTAGATCGACCGACCGGGAACGCCGGATTCATAGTAGAGCCAGTAGGGAAACGCAAAAAAGATGCATCCCCAGAACAGCATGATCCACCAGCCCGGCATCGGGTTATCGTATTCCTGAATTCCGTCATAGTTATGTGTGGTTAACTGGTCTTTTTCAGACATCATTGTCTCCGAATCTGGTTAGTCGTCCGAAAGCGGAATTTCTGATTGATGTTTAATCTCTGCTTTACTGGTCAGCGCGACCTTGATACCCACCAGGGCAAACGCGACCAGGAACAGCACGAGTGCGATTTCGGCGCAGAAATCATAATTTAACAGACGCATGACTTCTTTGATCATGATAATTACCTCGTTGACGCTGGTTCTGCCCGGGCGGTCTTATTATCGGCCGCAGGCGCGGGTTCAGCGGATGGATTCGGGGATTTCGGAGTCTTGAACAGGTCCGTTCCCAGTCGTTGCAGGTAGGCGATCAGCGCGACGACCTGTTTGTCTTCCAGTCCCGAGGGCCCTTTCTGACGTTCAATGTCATCCGCGATTGCTTTCGCCTGTTTCTTCGCGAGTGCGATGGAATCGTTCAAGGCGGCTTTGTCATAAGGAGCTCCCAGGTAGGAAGCGGCCCAGACACGGTCCGGAATCGTCTTGAAGTTCAACTTGCGTTTTTCCAGCCACGGATAAGGAGGCATGATCGAACCTTTGGTCATCTTTTCCGGATCACGGAAGTGAATCAGATGCCAGAGGTTGGACTGCTTGCCCCCTTCGCGTGCCAGGTCGGGACCGATGCGACGCGAACCCCACTGGAACGGATGGTCGTAAACGAATTCACCCGGTTTGGAATATTCACCATACCGCTTGGTCTCTGCCAGCATGGGACGAATCATCTGCGAATGACAGTTGTAACAACCTTCCGCGACGTAGATGTCCCGTCCGGCTAACTCCAGTGGTGTGTAAGGTGTCACCGTTGCGATGGTCGGCACGTTGGACCGGATCAGGAAGGTCGGAATGATTTCGAACAGCGATGCAGCTACCACAGCGATGATCACCCAGATGGTCATCAGGCGGGGGAGACGTTCCCAGCGACGGTGCCACGCGAGTTGCTCGAACACATCCAGCTTCTTGGCCACCTCCAGCACGCCCGACAGTCGAGACTGGGGAGCCGGATCGTCATCGTAATGCGGTTCCAGCGCGGGAGCGTAATGTTCAACTTCTTCGTAGTTCGCAGGACGTCTTTTCCAGGTCTGAAAGAAGTTGTAGCTCAGCAGCAGTGCCCCGGAGAGATAAACCACCCCGCCGACTGCGCGGATCAGGTATAACGGAATCAGCACGCGAACCGTTTCCACGAAGTTAGGATAAGCCAGCTGACCGGTATCGGTGATGGCCCGCCACATCAGTCCCTGCGTCAGCCCCGCAACGTAGATCGGGAAGATATACAGCAGGATCCCCACTGTTCCCAGCCAGAAATGCAGATTTGCCAGTCGTGTGCTGTAGAGCTCGGTCTGGAACAGACGTGGCAGCAGCCAGTAGATCATGCCGAAGGTCATGAACCCGTTCCAGCCCAAAGCGCCCGCATGCACGTGGGCGATGGTCCAGTCGGTGTAGTGTGACAGGGCATTCACAGATTTAATCGACAGCACGGGGCCTTCAAAAGTAGACATCCCGTAAAAGGTGATGCCGACGACGAAGAATTTGAGCACCGGATCGGAAGTCACTTTCTGCCAGGCCCCGCGCAGGGTCAGCAGTCCGTTGATCATCCCGCCCCAGGAAGGCATCCAGAGCATGATCGAAAACAGCATGCCCAGAGTTGAAGCCCATTGAGGCAGCGCAGTGTAGTGCAGGTGATGCGGACCGGCCCAGATATAAATGAAGACCAGTGACCAGAAGTGCAGAATACTTAACTTATAGGAGAAGATCGGTCGGTTTGCCGCCTTGGGCAGAAAGTAATACATCAGCCCCAGGAACGGCGTTGTCAGGAAGAAGGCCACCGCGTTATGCCCGTACCACCACTGCATGAAAGCATCCTGCACGCCGGCATAGACGGAATAGCTCTTGAACAGGCCAATCGGTACGACCAGGTTGTTGAACACATGCAGTAGCGCAACGGTCACAATCGTGGCGATGTAGAACCAGAGGGCCACATACATGTGCCGTTCGCGTCGACGGGCCAGCGTCATAAAGAAGTTCACACCAAAGAATCCGACCCAGACCACGGCGATCGCCAGGTCGATGGGCCATTCCAGCTCGGCGTATTCCTTGCTCTGCGTGATGCCTAAAGGCAGAGTCAGTGCGGCTGCCAGGATAATCAACTGCCAGCCCCAGAAATGCAGACGCGACAACATGTCGCTCCACATCCGGGCCCGACACAGACGCTGCGTCGAGTAATAGACGGCGGTGAAGATGGCGTTGCCGGCAAAGGCAAAGATGGCTGCGTTCGTATGCAGCGGTCGCAGGCGGCCAAAAGTGATGAAGTCCAGCCCCAGGTTCACGGAAGGAAACGCGAGTTCGGTCGCAATGACGATCCCCACCAGAAAGGCGACTACGCCCCACACCAGTGTTGCCAGGGCAAACATCCGGGCAATCTGGTCATCGTAAACAAACTTTTCCAGATTACTGTCCTGAGTGGCGTTTTCTAAAGTCGTTTCAGCCGACACGGTTGCTCCTCTGCTCCTGAAAACAATGCGAACGCTTGATTACAATTGATAGATGTCTATGAGATCTACATATCTGAAACATGGGCAAAAAAATAATTGCCCTGAAACAGGCGTCTCTGTGCTTTAGTTTAGATGTTTGACCTAAGTCCTTTGAGGGGAATGCCTCACATCTGTTCGTGGCAAACAGCACAACCCCGTCAGTGTGAAACCTTGCGGTTGTCGATTTTACTTTTTTATGAAATTCGTTCCAGAATATTTTTCGACCTCACGCGCGAATTCTATGAGTGGCGAAATAGAATTAACAGATATAAATGTCGTATTTGGTGTCGAAGTCTCACGAAAAAGAAAAATCACATTCGACAGATTCGGTTTTTCTCATAATCGATAATCAAGGATTCAAGGAAATAGAAATGGATATCAAGCTGATGTGTGGTGCCGGGGCGGCACTGCTCTTCAATCTGCTGACTGTATCGGCTCAAGCTGACGAGCCGACACTCTTCGATTCACCCGATATTGAGCTGGTAAGTACGTCTGCCGAACCCGCTGAATTACAGCTGTCAGGGGCAGAAACCGAAGTTGGCGTGACACCGGATGCCGTCTTTACCGCGTATGAAGTCATTCCAGAGGCAGCCCCCTGTCAGACCTGCCAGTCAGATTGTGGCTGTCAGCAGTTCTGCCAGTGCGATTCCTGCCAGGGCTGCACACTCTGCGACCGCATTCCCCTGCTCAACCGTTTTCCCAGTGATCCCTGCTTCAAACACTGGGTGATGCCCGTCAGTAACCCTGTCTGGTCAATCGACCCGCGTTCCCTGACCTACGTCCGTGGCGTGTTTGTCAATCAGATGATCGACTCGCAAACCCCCGTACTGGGAGCCGGCGACCTGCAGGTTTATGCTCTGCAGCTGGGAATCGCCTTAAATGAGCGTCTCTCGATCATCGCTGTCAAAGACGGATTCAATACGTTACAGACTCGCGGCGTCGGCAATGCACACGGCTGGGCTGATATCGCCGCTGGTGTGAAATATGTGCTGATCCGGGATGTCGATAATCAGTTCCTGCTCTCCACCGGGATTATCTACGAAGCCCACAACGGCAGCACCCGTGTCTTTCAGGGGAACGGCCAGGGCATCTGGAACCCCTTCCTGACCGGTGGTAAGGAACTATGCAACGGCGGACACTTCATTGCCAACGCCGGTTTCCATCTCCCTGCAGATGACTTTGATAATTCCACCTCATTCTGGTACAGCCTGCACTACGATCATCCGCTGACCGAAAAACTCTCCGCCCTGGCCGAAATGAACGGCATCGTCTATACGAAAAGTGGTGGTGCTCTGCCAGTCAACTTCGAAGGGGGCGACTGGATCAACCTGGGCTCATCAAACGTAGCGGGTAACGATGTGATCACCATGGCCTTTGGTGCTGACTACAAAATCAACGAGTGCCTTTCGTTTGCCGGTGTCTGGGAATTCCCTGTTACCGAACGCAAAGATCTGCTCGACAGCCGTACCACGGTTACACTTACACTCACCTTCTAATTTCGATAACAGTGATTACATAAGCGCCTGTTATACCGGGAAAGGAGGTCCTGTATCGCATTAACGGACAATAGACTAGTTTAAACGACAGCAGGTTCGCAAATGGGGGGTCATTTGCGAACCTGTTTGTTTGCGCTTGTCAGTATTGTCTCTGTGAAATCAGGCGAACAGATCATGTACGATGCGACCTTCCACATCGGTCAGGCGGAAGTCGCGACCGGCGTGTCGGTAGGTCAGCTTTTCATGATCGATTCCCAGCAGGTGCAGCAGCGTGGCGTGCATGTCGTGCATGTGGACCTTGTTCTCAACCGCTTCATGCCCGAATTCATCGGTCGCCCCAAAGGAAAAACCAGGTTTGACACCGCCGCCGCACAGGAAGTGGGTAAAGCCTTTCGGGTTGTGATCGCGACCATCGGCCCCCTGTTTGAATGGGTTACGACCGAATTCGCCTCCCCACCAGATCAGAGTGTCTTCCAGTAGCCCGCGCTGTTTCATATCAGCGATCAACCCCGCGACCGGCTTGTCGGTTGCCCGGGCGTGGATCTCGTGCTTCTGAATTTTGCTGTGCTGGTCCCAGCGGGGTGTATTCGCATTGTCGGAATAGTTGACCTGAATATAGCGGGTCCCCGCCTCAGCCATTCGACGTGCCAGCAGGCACTGACGTCCAAAGTCGTCGGTCGCTTCATCACCAATGCCGTACATTTTGAGCGTCGCCGGAGATTCCTCAGACAGATCGGTCAGTCCCGGAGCATGTTGCTGCATGCGGAACGCGAGTTCGAATGAGTTCACAACCGCCGCCAGTTCATCATCTTCCCGATAGGACTGTAGCTGGTCGCGGTTCAGAGACTGCAGTAATGCCAGTTGCTGACGCTGCTTCCTCAGGGGAACCTGACCATTGGTGATATTGTTAAAGCGGGCCTCACTGGCGGGCTGCCCTGCTCTCCCCAGTGCCGTTCCCTGGTAATGCGAAGGCAGAAAAGCATTGGAGTAATTGCGCGGTCCACCGTTCCCATAAGAGGGAGAGATTGTAATGAAACCGGGAATGTTTTCGTTTTCTGTTCCCAGGCCATAAGTAATCCAGGAGCCAATCGAAGGCATGATCAGATTCGTAGTCCCGGTGTGCAGAAACAGCGTACTCGGACCATGGGCGACACCATTGGTGTGCATACTGTGAATGAAGCAGAGGTCATCCACATGACGTCCGATTTCCGGAAACAGGTCGGATACCCAGTGCCCGCTCTCCCCGTACTGACGGAATTTCCAGGGGGACTGCATGATCTGCTCTTTGCCGTAGGTTCCTGTCTTGGCGATGCTGCGGGAATTCTTGAATTCCATTTTCTCGCCGTTCTTCTCTTCGAGCAGCGGTTTGTAATCGAAGGTGTCGACCTGGCTCGGCCCCCCCTGCATGAAGATAAAGATGATCCGCTTGGCCCGGGCCGCGAACATCGGCTGCCGGGGTGCCAGTGGATTACCGGTAATGGGACTGGGCGTATTCCCCCGTGCCTGGGAAAGCATTCCGTTCAGGGCCAGCGCTCCGAACCCGCAGGCGGAAGAACGCAGCAGTTGACGTCGTGTCACAGGGTTATATTGAACTGACATGGAATCACTCCAGGTTCGTTATTGAATGTAGCGAAAATCAATACAGGCAATCATGGTCTGGCAGAAGGCGGTCCAGGCTTCGATCTGTTCCGAAGCGGTTTCTGTCTGCGACAGTTCCAGGAATCGCTCTGCATTTGCCTTCTCTGTTGCGTATGGCAGACGTCCCAGCATGATCCTGAATAAGGCGTCAATGCGGGCTGACTGATCGGCAGGATAGTCGTGATTCACGCGCCGAGCGATCTGCTCGGCCTGCTGCATCACGAAAGGGTTATTCATCAGATACAGCGCCTGTGTGGACAGAGTACTTGTATTTCGACGACCCACGGACAGATTGGGATCAGGGAAGTCAAACACTGCCAGCAGTTCGTGCAGACGATTGCGGAATACCGGGATGTAGACACTGCGGTAATTGTTCCTGAACTCGTAACCGTATTCTGATTTCGTACCGGGACGAACCGTCTGATCGTGCTGCTTGAGGTCGAGGTCACCGCTGACGAACAGGATCGTATCGCGAATCGCTTCAGCATCCAGTCGACGGTGGTTCTGATGTGTGAGCAGGCGATTGTCCGGATCGGCAGCACGCTGTGCAGCCGTAGAATGACTGGAGAGTCGATAGGTTCGCGATAAAACAATGTCACGAATCAGGGCCTTGGTTGACCAGCCGTTTTCGATCAGACGCTGTGCCAGGTAGTCAAGCAGTTCGGGGTGCGAGGGTGTTTCTCCCCGTACTCCAAAGTTGTCCACGGTTCGCACCAGTCCGGCACCGAACAGATGCTGCCAGACGCGATTCGCATACACGCGGGCGGTCAGTGGATTCTCCGGGCTGGCAACCCATTCCGCCAGTTGCAGACGCCCGCTGGCATCAGCGGGAATCGACGGAGCCGACTCAGTCTGGGCGACAGTGAGAAATCCGCGCGGGACCTTCTTGCCCAGTTGATGCACATTCCCGCGAATCAGCAGATGGTAATCACCTGGTTCCTCCCCTTCGTAGACCGACATGATTTCCGGCACTTCCGGAGGCGCGTTCTGCTTGCGTTCGGCAATCTCGTCCCGAATGGATTTGATTTTACGCTGCGTGGCTTTGATCTTGCTTAAAGTCTGCTCGTATTCAGGATTGACTTCCGATTCTGTTTCGCTGGTAGAGGCGCTGACGGGAATCGACACGAAGCGGATCGCATCGACAATCACGTAGCCATCGGTGCCTTCATTCGAGACAACGATTTCTTCTTCTTCTGTCCCCCGGAAGTCAAACTTACCCAGTGAGGCGAATGTGCCATCCGTCGGTTGTACCCGCTGGTTGACATACACGGTCTGCTGACCGGTTGCAGTCTTGATGGTGACGGGCACACGCGAAGCGCGGGACTCAGCGGAGTTGTAAGCCAGTTGCACATCGTAACGCCCTGACTTGAGCTGTCGTGGCGTGAATTTGACCAGCTTTTTGCCTTTGGCCTGTTGCTGGTCATGGATGTAGCCTTTGCCGATGAAGTCTTTATAGAAGGTGGATTGCTTCCAGTCTCCGACCAGGGTCGCGGACGAATCATCGAGTGTGATTGTATTCAGTTCCGCCTTCAGTTGTTTCAATTCTTTCTGGCTGGCTTTCTGCTCAGACGTGAGTTGTGCCAGAGCTTTCTCATACTCGATTCGCGCCTGTTCCTGCTGACCCGGGAGTGGCAACGGGCGTTTCGTCCAGCCGGAAACATTACCGGGGGTCAGCACCTTGGTGCTGCGGAGAATGCCGGCCAGGGCGTAATAATCGGAGGCGGGAATGGGATCGAACTTGTGATCGTGGCAACGGGCACAGCCAAGCGTCATCCCGAGGAAGGATCGACCGATGGTCTGAATCTGCTCATCGATCACGTCCATCCGCAGTTGTTCTTTATCCTGCTGTTCGTAATTGGTCGGTCCCAGCAGCAGAAAGGCGGTCGCAATGAGTTGGTCCTGACGCTCGCGGAAGTCATCTGAGTCCAGCAGGTCGCCGGCGATCTGTTCCTTGATGAACTGATGAAACGGCTTGTCCTCGTTGAAAGAGTCGATGACATAGTTGCGATATCGCCAGGCGGAGTTGTAGAGCAGAGAACGACCTCCGCCCGTCGACTGAGAGAAGCGTGCCACGTCCAGCCAGTAGCGGCCCCAGCGCTCACCGAAATGGGGGGAATCCAGCAGTTGGTCGACCAGGCGGGCCGTTGCATCCTCACTGGTGTCATTCAGGTACGCATCGATCTGGGCGGGAGTCGGTGGCAGACCGGTTAAGTCATAATACAGGCGGCGAACCAGAGTCGTCCGATCAGCGAGTTCCGACGGCTGCAAAGCCTGCTGCCTGGAACGAATGAAAGCATCGATGGGACTCTGCTTCCAGGCCTGTTCTGTGACCTGGGGAGGATTCGATTGCTTTACAGGCTGGAAGGACCAGAACTGCCGACCCTGTTCGAGATCGATCTGCTGGCTGACGACCTTGCTTTCGCCTTTGCGTGGATCGGGAGCCCCCATTTTGATCCAGGTTTCGAAATCCTGAATGATTTCATCGGAGAGCTTCCCCGACGGAGGCATTTCATAACTCTCGAACCGCAGTGATTCGAGCAGCATGCTCTCTTCAGGTTTCCCGGGGACAACAGAAGGGCCGGAATCGCCCCCCTGCAAGGTTCCCGCGCGGGTGTCCAGCAACAGTCCGCCGCGAATCGATTTCGCATCCGCAGCGTGACATTCGTAGCAGTGTTTGATCAGAACCGGTCGAATTTTCGTTTCGAAGAATTCAACTTCATGATCCTTGAGCGGGGCTTCTTCTGCGGAGAGATCCTGCAGGTTCGTGAATGTTAATGCTGTAATAGCCATTAAAAGCATTAACCAGGATTGTCGCGCGTGCCGCCGCATTGCCAGTACTCCTCACCTCTGAAACAGAGAGATGGATCTGTCGATCTTCAGAAACAGACGTATTTAATCAACTTATGTTTATATCAAGATTTACGTGTGGAAACAACTCTTTTTTGCCCGTCTGACCCATTCACATTTATTCATATCGGGGATATCTGGTACGAAGATACAAAAAAAATCCCCCGACTCGGTTTACGGAATCGGGGGAGCGAATAGTGACAGGCTTGCCTGTTCCTTCAGCACGTTGGAACAGGCACCTTATCAACAGTACTAGCTGTTTTTCTTTTTCTTTTTGCCAGCTTTACCCGGTTTTTTAATTTTGGCGAGCTGTTCTGAAGTCAGAACTGATTCCAGCTTGCCACGGACTTCTCCGTTCAGTTTGCGGGTAGCAGCAGTCACTTCCTTCATCTGCTTTTGCTGCTCGTCAGTCAGTTTGACGGCTTCGTCTACAGATTCACGAAGTTCTTTTCCTTTTTTTCCGGCATCTTTCGCTGCTTTCATGGCTTCCCGACGGGCTTTCAGCTGATCAGGAGTCAGGATTTCGCGATTTTTCTTCTGCAGGGCGACAAATTGCGGCGTGTATTCTTTCTTCAGCGCGGCAACTTTTTCTTTCTGCTCTGCACTCAGTTCGATGGAGTCAGGCAGGTTCAGGGCCTGGATCCGAACTGCGGGCTGCTTCTTGTTGCCTTTTTTCTTTTTGGCACCTTTTTCAGCTGCATCAACAGTCGCGACACAGGCCAGGATCAGAGCAAAGGTCAGAAGCGCTTTCGATACTTTCAACATTCGTATTCCCCCTCAGGAAATTATATAAAATGCCAGAGAACACCATTGCACCTGGCGGTTGAAACCAATGCTCAGTTTTAGCTGAACAGTTCGTTAATTACGGAACCATCGCGTACGATTGTGATCGGACGACCGGTGTTCGTGTGGTATTCCCGGGTAAAGTCAATCCCCAGGTTGTGGTAGAAGGAAGCAGCAACATCGTCGGGAGACCGACCGGCGTCAGCAGGCTCAGTCCCATTGGCGGTACTTTTACCGATGACCTGGCCGCCTTTGACCATGCCACCTGCCATCAGCATGAACATGCAACGGGGATAGTGATCCCGTCCGCCACGCTGAGTGTTGATCTTGGGGGTACGACCGAATTCCCCGGTGACGTACACTGCCGTGGTTTCCAGCAGACCCTTTTCAGCCAGTCCGTTGAACAGAGCAGACAGCCCTTCATCGAACGGAGGCAGCAGGCGGTTTTCCAGGCTTTCCCAGTTGTTGCGGTGTGTATCCCAGCCCCCCATGGAGACCGTGACGAACCGCACGCCAGATTCCACCAGCCGCGATGCCAGCAGACAGCTCTGACCAAAACTTGATTCGCCGAACTGTTTCGTGAATGCCGGCGATTCTTTCGAAATGTCGAAGGCATCACGGGCACGCTTGGAAGTGATAATGGCATGCGCCTGCTGTCCAAAACGATCCAGACCTTCGATCAACTGCGAATTCTTTTCCAGGCTGTTGAAAGTCTGGTCGATATCCCGCAGCAGTGTCTCGCGGCGTTCGATGTTTTCGACGGTCAATCCTGAACGCAGTGAAATGCCACGCACGTTGAACGGCTGACCGGGACGAGGAGTCGCACCGGTATTCAGCGGAGCGTACTTCACTCCCAGGAAGCCTGGTTTCTGAGTGGAGTTCGGAATCGAAACATAAGGCGGCAGGTTAGCCGGTCCTGGATATTCCTTGGTGAAGACCGCACCATATCCCGGGTATTCCAGAGAAGGCAGCGGACGGCTGCCGGTGTTGACATATTCACGACCCAAAGCATGCGCGGCAACGGAGTGAGAGACACCCCGCAGCAGAGCGTACTTATCCATGCAGGAAGCCAGTTTGGGCAGATGCTCGGAGATCTCGATGCCACTCACATTCGTTTTGATCTGCTTGAATTCGCCCCGGTATTCACTGGATGATTCCGGTTTGAGGTCGAAAGTATCCATGTGAGAAGGACCGCCGGAAAGCTCGATGAAGATGGCGGAAGTCGCCTGCTTCGGTTTTGCTTCGCCGGCATCCACCATCCGCAGATAAGAGGAGAGTGTCAGCCCGGTGAAACCGAGCGTCCCGATTTTCAAAAAGTCGCGGCGCTTCACTCCATCGCATGTCATAGATACGGCCATTAGAGTTCCTTTCAGAATGAGGTGCCTGAATCACGGCGTTCAGGCTGTGTGTGGATGTAATTGTTTGAATATGGTTCTTGTCTGCCGAAGCGGTTTAGTGATTCAGCATGAATTCTTTGGTATTCAGTACGGCCCAGATCAGGTCGTAAATACCAGCCATTTTGTCTTTCGATTCTTCGATGTACTTCTTCGCAGACTCGGTTTCCTGTTCCGTGGGATAACGGCTCAGGCTCCGCAGGTATGTCCGGGTGATGATCTCTTCGGTTTTCTCTGCGGAGATCGGTTCTTCCAGGGTTTGCACCTTGGCCGGACTGTTCTGGGCACGACCTGCGTTCTGTCGGACTTTCTTCAGTTCTGCAGTCAGAGTTCGCAGACGCTTCTGTGCCTGTTGCAGCTGCTTTTTCTTATCTTCCTGCTTCTTGAGCTGGGCAACCCGCTGTTTCAACTGCTGAGCCTGCTCTTTGAGCTGATCGGCACGGTCGTTCATGCGAGTTTTCTGAGCATTCTTAGCTTCAACGGCTCCCAGTTGCTGTCCCACCTGGAACAGCCAGCTGCTGTTGGAGCGGTTGATGGCGGAATACACATCGTTGTCGTTCTTGATGTACATGGTCTGCAGCAGGCTGGGATCGACAGAGCGATCGCAGTCACAGTTGCTTTCCCGTGTCGAGCGTCCGAAGATTGTCAACGCGTATTGCTTGTCGCGGAGAGCCCGGTTACGGACACCCGAAGCTGCGATGCCGATAGCCCGTTCGCCGACACTGTTCTTCATGCTGTCGATGGCATCATCCGAAGCGGTTGCCTGGTGAATCGCATCGTAGAGCACTTCCGCCGGCATCCGGTGAGGAATGTAGTGGCTGAAGTTGACTTCATCGAGTTCGTTGGTCGGGTTGGTTTTCCAGCTGCGCTGGTAGGTGTCGCTGTTGGCGATCTCCCGATGCAGCCATTTCATGTCGTAATCGTGTTTCACGAATTCACGAGAAAGGTAATCCAGCAGTGGAGCATTGCTCGGAGGATTGGCCAGGTTCAGGTCATCAGCCGGTTCAATGATGCCCCGGTTGAAATAGGCAGACCAGACACGGTTCACGAATGCTTTCGCGAAGAATGGGTTATTTTCCCGACGTAACCATTCCATCAACGCAGCGCGGGGATCATCCATTTCGTTGATCTCGACGACTTCGGCTCCCAGAAGCTTGGCGGTAGCCGGGCTCTGGTTGCGTCCCTGTCGACGCTGTTTTTTGTTTTTGTTCTTATTTTGATTCTTGTTCGCAGGACGGGCCTTGGGAACATACACTTCCATGAAAGGTACGGTTTCCCCTTTGTTAACCTGTTTATTCAGCTCGCGGAGTAACTGGTTACCGCGGAGCTTGTCTGCGCCCAGTTCTTCGACCATCGCCGCATATTCCTGGCGTGACTCAGGATTGACGCCGAAGTTGACGCGGGTAAAGAAGCCGCGGAATTCTTTGAAGTCGTTCTGGGTCCACTGGTCAAAGGGGTGCTTATGGCACTGGGCACATTGAATGCGAATCCCCAGGAAGGTATAGGCGAAGCCGAGTACCCGGTCGTCTGGGTTACGGAAATTCCGCCGGGCCCAGTAGTAAGGCATGTGCTCGCGATCAGCGAAATCCTGTCCCGGTTTGTCCTGGTAAATGGCGTTCATGTTCTTGGTGAACTGATCGAAGTCTTCCCCTTTTTCGCGGCTGGTGGCCAGCAGGATGCCTTCGACAATGTCGTCATAGCCAACGTTGTCTGTAACGCGTTTTTTAATCCAGTCGTACCATTCCTGGCTCGGTTTGTCGCGAACAGGAGCGACATTGATCAGATCGTCATAGTTGTTCTGGGTGAAATCACAGAGCTTTGTCGTCCACCAGGCAGCGTAGCCGGGGCTTTCCAGCAACTCGTCGATTTTTTCAGCACGTTTGTTGGGAGAGGTATTCTTGAGGAAGGCTTCAACTTCATGCGGTGCAGGCAAGGTTCCGGACAGGTCCAGGCTGACGCGGCGGAGGAACTCGGTGTCATCACAGAGATCTGCGGGGACCACGCCCAGCTTCTGCAGTTTGTTGACGACCAGCTTGTCGACCTTGGTTGAAGCAGCAACCTGTGGATACTTGTCGCCATACTGATCGGAAACGGGCTGCAGTACGGGAACGGGAATCACGCCGGCATCGTAGAACACGACCACGTGCGTATCGCCTGGTTTGTTGGAAGTGACCAGACCTTCTTCATTGATGGTTGCGATCTGCTCGTTGTTCGTCTGGAAGCGGCAGATGGGTGTCACGTTTTCACGGGTACCATCAGACCAGACAGCAACCGCTTTCAGCTGAACGGTCTCCCCTTCTTTGCTGAACTGAATCGCATTTGGAGTGACTTCCAGGCGATCGAACTTGGGTGCGTTTTTAGGTACTCCCTGTGCGCCGCCGGCAATCCAGCGGGTCAGCAGGCGATGCTGCCAGCTGTTGAGCTCGAAACGTTTGCCCCCTTCGTGTTCAATTTCATTCAAAGGCTTCTGAATGATCAGGCTTTTGCCGGGCTCTTTCATGTTGACCCGGTCAGCTTCGGCGTTGGTCAACTCTTTGTGGTCCATGACGAAGTCGTAACCGAACAGAGACAGACGGAAATCGCCTTTGCCCTGGAACGAACCGTGACAGGCGCGGCCGTTACAGCCCAGTTTTCCCAACAAAGGCACGACGTGCTGCTGGAACTGGGGAACTTCCTGAGTGGACTCATCAGCATACCGCTGATCGACCGGCTGTTTCACCTGATCGGATTCTGCGGCGGTCGCTGTCAGGGAAAACAGCGCCAGTGCCAGCATACCTGCTGTGAGAGAGTAAACACTACGATAGAGTTTGAGTGATTTCATACCACACCTTGCAATAAGGAAGACAACTGTGTCTGTCAAAAGGTAATCCGGTTACTTTTTGTCGCTTGTTTTGGACTTGGTTTTCTTGAGATTTCGCTTAATGCGTTTCAGCTCGTCATCGACGAGCTGGTCCCGGTTCTGTTCCATCTCGGAGATGGATTTCTCCAGTTTCTGCAGACGCTTCTCTGCGGATTTCTTTTCGTGCTGTAACAGTTCCAGCTGCAGATCCACGCGCTGCTTCAAAAGTGATTTGAGTTCCGCCTGGTCTGCATCGCTCCCCTTGATCGAAACCCGGGCCGCCAGCAGACGAATGCGGGAATCGACTTCCCAGCGTTCGAGTGTCAGGCGATAGCGTTCGCCATCCCGATGTTTGAACCGTTCGAGACGGGTCAGCGTTGTATCCAGGTCACGGACAGCCCGACGGTATTCGCGGGGACGATGTTTTTTGAGTCGTTCGATCAGTTCGGCCAGCTCGGGGTGATGCGAGCGGGCAAACTCCAGCGCCTGTTTTTCACGCTCCGGGGAGAGTGCACCAGCATTTTTTGGTTCTTTCCGGGCACCGTCTGCTTTGTCCCCTGCTTTCTTCGATGCTTCTTTGGAAACATTGACGGTGGCCGAGGCCCGGGGATCTTCCGCGGAGAGCGTACTGCCGGTGATCAGGGTCAGGCAAAACAGACAGACCCAGGTCAGGAGCGGACATTGATCGACGGTGAAACGGTTCATACTTCGCATGCTCAATTGACGCTTTCTTCCGGAAGTGATACAGCCGTGTAGAGCCAGTCCGGAACTTCCAGGGACTGGTTGTCAGCGAGCACATTCTGTTGATCGCTGAATTCAACCGTTTCCGTATTCATGTTCGAGGTGAGTGCGACGTTGCTTTCCTGGGAAGACTCAGCCCAGAGGCTCAGCAAATATTCGGCATCTTCAGTAGAAGGTTCGGTCTGAGCGGTGGGGATTGTGGGGGTGTCCGTAGTGCCAGTCGATTTGAACAGACTGGGAACCAGCAACGCTACAGCGGCGGCGGTGGTCAGCAGTCCCCAGAAGGCCCAACGGGTAGTTGAGGTCGTTTCCGGCTGTTGAGCAGCAGCGACTGTCTCCTGCGCGACAGATTGGGACGCGATGGACTTCAGACCGGCAACCAGCTGAGTGGCATGGGCCAGTGCTTCGCGGGCAGACTGCTTTTCGGCCAGCAGGGATTCGAACTGCAGGCACTCCTGCTCCGAAAGCTCATTGGCCACGTATTGAAACGCCAGCCATTCCAGGTCGCCGGTTTGATCTGCATCCAAATTGTCAGGTGAATTATTCATAGCGGTCATCTTAAACAGTGGCGGACAAGTGAGACTCAGGAATCATCTGAAGGTGAGTTCAATTGCCGGGACAGTGTTTGAATCGCGAGCCTCATTCTGGTGAGCACAGTTCCCAAAGGAATCTCCTGTTCTTCCGAGATCTCTTTGAAAGTCTTGTTATCGTAAATCCGGGCGATGACAATCACCCGCTGGTTGTCTGGCAGGCTTTCAAGGGCCTGTCGGATCTGTTCCTGGTTTTCGTGATCCAGAAGTCGCTGATCTGGTGCCTCGTCCCAGAACTGGCTGGTCATCTGGCTGAGATCGTTCAGTGACTTCCTGTGGACTTTATCGCGACGGATAAGGGCCATCGCTTCATGGTAGGCGACACGAAACAACCAGCCCTTGCGGGTCTCTTCCCGAGACTGACCTCCTGACTGGAGTGCTTTGGAAAAGGTAAGCTGGAATGCTTCATCTGCCAGATCATGGTTGCGGAGCATACCCGTCAAAAAAGCGCGCAATTCGCCTGCATGAGTCTCAAACAGTTGATGGACGATCTCGGGGGCGAGCTTGCCATCGTTACCGGTGGCCAATATCTACTCCCGTTTACATAACAAAACCACGGCTTTTAGTAACAACGATGCACGAGCAGGCGGATTTATTTTCAGAATCTCGAATAATTCTGAAAGATCCACAAAGAATACTGAGAAGACATAAGTCCCAATGTGGCAGGTGGATAGGGGTGATTTGTCTGTCCCATGGCGGATTATTTATCCGTCAGAATACTCCGCTTTCACGAGAGATGCAAAATAAATTCGCGGTTTCTGAGGCCTGGTGAGAGGGACAGCATTGAGTATCAGTCAGGGCGTGACAGTAGACAGTGAGGTCTGGCGGGAAGAAATGTGCAGTGTTTTCAGTTGCTGAAATAGATGGCCGGCACAATGGCTTCCGCAATTTGTGGGTGGCTGTAGTAGTTAGGGAACATGTGGCCTCCCCCAACACACTGTGAGACATCGATATCGTGGACGCGGTTGACGTCATCTCCCAGTTTACGACGGTCCAGCCAGGTAAAGCCGGTCTTGGCAAGCGCCCGTCGCGAGATCGGCGCGAGCACTGGATAGAACCGCAGAATCCGGTCCTTATGGTTTCTCAGGTTGACCAGGCAGTCAGTACAGTTCAATCCGCAGCCATAACGATCACCGGGGTTTAGCCAGTTGTGATTGATCGCCGCAGCGGCAAAGACGACGCGGAAGTGCCGACAATGGCAGCAGATCTCTAGTCCACAATCCTGCAGGGAAACTCCCTGAATCGATCCCCCGCCAATCAGGTGCATTGTAGAAGCGACCACCCGGGCACCGTGACTGTGACCCAGCAGGCTGATCGGATGGTGAGGCGGCAGTTCGGCGATCAGTCGAGAAACATAGAAACCGTTATACTCGGCCCGTTTCCCCAGGATATTGACATCGACGGGAACAATCTTCGTCGGTGTATCATCGCTGGGCCAGGTAAAGAAGATCACGTTTAAAGGCAGGTGCGGGGCCGCATTCCTCAGCCAGAGATACGTATTATAAGAATCGAGGAGTATACTCTCCCATTTGACGAAACTCCCATGCACCATAATGCAGATAGGGGCATTCGGATCCAGGGACTGCAGCAGACTCTCCATCGACTGAGTAGAAACCCTCCCGGCTTCGTCTGAGTGATAGACTTCAAAATCGCAGCAGGGACAGCAGCACTTGCTCTTTTGCATACAGCAACGCGAACTGACGACCCAGTAATTGATCTCTGGAACGCAGGAGGTGCAATCCGGGGTATTCACGCATTGTCCCGGCTCCTGGTCGCAGCCCGGTGCAGGAGGCACCCCCTGACCAAATACGGGAGCGACAAACAGCAGTAGACAACAGAAGATACCCGCCTTGAGGTGCATGGATTGAGTTTGCAGTAAATTCATGGGCCCGGTTTATGAAATTCAATGGATGAGGGGGTGTCATCGTCTCACATGCAGCGCGCACTGTCTGAGGTAATTTCCCGTAAGTGCTTATAGAGGGGTATCGGTAATCGCCGGGACTCTTTAGCGCGATTTAATACAAACTCCGGTTCTGCCGACGCCGGGAAGATATTTTGCGAAAATGAAGCCGAGGGGGAGAATTGTGCTCAAGTACTGTCGTTCTGGTGTGTGGTCGGACCGGTCACCTGAGGGAGAAATGTTCCTGCTTCCTGGAAAGAAATGGTGCCAGTCTTCCGGGGGCGTCACTCATTAATAATTCGCACAGCACAACATTTATAGGAAGGCTGACTGGAGTGCGGGTCGAAGACGGCATCGGTCAACTGGTTGGTCTCTTCATAATGCATGGGGATGAAAAGCTGTCCCGGTTGGACCGACTGGGTAATAAACGCGCGAGCTTTCAGACGACCGCGTTGTGACTCCACAAAGATCAGGTCATTGGGTTGAACGGAGTGCTTCTGCGCATCCTCCGGATTGATCTCAACATAGATTCGATTGGGATACAGCTTCCGCAAGACATCGGAATTCCGTGTGCGGGTCTGTGTGTGCCACTGGGAGGCAGTGCCCCGTCCCGTCAATAAGACGAAGGGATACTGTTCGCTGGGCGCTTCCGGCATCCTGGTCGGTTCAGAAAAGACAAACCGCGCCCGACCATTCTCGTGAAAGTAGCGACCATCCTCGAACAGTCTGCGTTGCTGTTGTGGTGGTTCTGTTTCACTGGCTGCAAACGGCCACTGGATTCCCCCCTGCTCTTCGATGGCGGTATAGTCTTCGATCCCGGAGAAATCACAGGCCTGGCCGGCACTCAGCTTTTTCATCAACTGGAAAACTTCCGCGGGAGAACTCCACTGCGAGAACATCTCACCACAGCCCCAGTACTGGGCGATCAGTTTGAAGATAGAGAAATCAGACAACGCCTGTCCTGGTGCCCGCTTGATGCGTTTGACCCGACCGATGCGACGTTCTGCGTTAATGAAGGTCCCCTCTTTCTCGCCCCAGCCTGCTGCGGGCAGGATCAGGTCGGCATGGCGCGCCGTTTCGGTGGTGTGATACATATCCTGTACTACCAGGAAATCGAGCCGGTCCAGAATGTCGCGGGCCTGTCCCTGGTTGATCCAGGAATGCGCGGGGTTCGTGCAGATGACCCACAGGCCTTTGATTTTACCCGCCAGAATCCCTTCCATGATCTTATGGTAAGGCAGACTGTTCTCAGCGGGAATCCGATCCACGGGAATGTCAAGAATATCAGCCACCTTCGCCCGATGGCGGTCATTCAGGAAATCGTGACCACCCAGCAGGTTGGTTGTATTACTGAAAAGACGCGATCCCATCGCATTGCATTGACCGGTAATCGAATTAGGACCAGTTCCGGGCCGACCGATGTTTCCCGTCATCAATGCCAGGTTGATGATCGCCTGGGCGGTGCGTACTCCCTGGTAACTCTGATTGACCCCCATAGTCCACCAGAACGATACCCGTTTGCCTGTGTGAATCAGTTCGACCAGCTGTTCGATCTTTTCCTGGCTGACGTCGGTTTCTGTTGTGATACGTTCTAATGGATAATCGCGCACATGGGCTTTGAAATCGTCGAAGTCTTCCGTATGTTCGCGCACGTAGTCCGCGTCGACATAGCCCTTCTGAATCAGCAACTGGGCAATCCCGTAAAACAGAGGCATGTCTGACTTGGGTGCGATCTGCAGATGCAATGTCGACTGCATCGCGGTTTCCGTCTTCCGCGGGTCGACAACAACGATCTGCGGCGAATGGGGGTTCCGCATCACACGTTCCCACATGATCGGATGCGCGATACAGGGATTCGCGCCCACAAAAACCAGTACGTCTGATTCTTCGAGGTCCTGGTAAGTGAATGGTGGTGCATCGAAGCCGAAGGACTGCTTATAGGCGGTCACCGCGGAAGCCATGCACTGACGCGTATTGCCGTCTCCATGTACCATGCCCATCCCAAATTTGGCCAGCGCGCCCAGGAAAGCCATTTCCTCGGTGACCATCTGACCGGTACTCAGGAACGCGACCGATTCATCGCCATGCTTTTCCTGGATGGCTTTGAACTTACTGGTAAACAGGCTCAGTGCGGAATCCCAGTCGACCGGTTCCCAGTGATTGGGGGACTTTTTCACCAGCGGACTGACGGCCCGATCCGGCGAATCAAGTACCGACAGTGCTTCCCAGCCTTTGGGACAGGCCATGCCCAGGTTGACAGGATATTCGGTCGTGGGACTGATGCAGACCCCTTCGCCGTTTTTCAGATGAATATTCAGATTACATCCGGTGCCGCAGAAGCCACAGACCATTTGAGTAGTCGCATCGGGTAAGTTTTTCTCAGGGACTTTGCCCAGACCGAAGCCGCCGGGTGAGAGCAGTAATTCCCGGGTGAGATGGCCCTCTTTCTGATGAATCAGAGAGCTTAATTTTGATTGATCGATTATCGACATCGAAACACCGAGTCCTGTCCGAGTAATTTAGTGGATCACACCAGGCATGCGGGGAGCGGCTACCGCAGAGAAGAACAGATAACGTTCCAGGAGTTCACCAGCTAAACAGGCTATGAATAAAATACTAACAATAAGGAATAAAGTCAGGTTCTGAACCGGTTGCGTCTGTTGGTTCAGCAGAAACAGAGGCATCAGGATGCCTCCTAAAATACCGCAGGCAAAACGGGCCAACGTCACGCTGGAGAGTTCCCCACTCATCAGCAACGCAGAACGTTTCAAAGGCGAGTTCTGACGCCGCAGCAGATACCGGAAGATAGAAGTCTCAAATCCCAGTTTGAGCACGGTCGTCACGATCAGCGCTTTGGAGAGAATCGGGCCGGCCTGTGCCAGCAGCAGATTGGTCGCGGCAGAATTGACTGTCAGATTCAAGGCGAAAATGACCACCCACGTGGAGGCAATCCCCAGCAGCGCTGCGGTGAGCACAAACTTGGTTGTGGTGGCTTCGAAACTCCAGAATTCACGTTTGGTAAAGACATAGATCATGATGGAGCAGAAGATCCCAACTGCACCCAGGGCACTGACCAGCCAGCCTGCGGCAGGTTGCCAGACCTGCCAACTGGGTAACAGTGATCCGGCAAACCAGGTCAGGCCGGCATAGACCTGCGCCGCACCGGCAAACACACCAAAGGCCAGGATTTCCCGGCTCAACCAGGAATGCTTGAGTCCGAGAATACCACGGAAGGCATACAAAGGACGCCCCAGGTGCAACGTGGAAGCCCCCAGTGCCAGCAAACCAAAGAGTAAGGCTGTCGTCGCTGAGAGGCGTACCATCACTGATGTGGTCTCAGCACTGAGAAAGTACTCCAGCACGGAGCCGGTGAAAAAGGCACCAACGGACAGCTGTGTCAGCACCAGCATGATCACCAGAGGGAAATGTGCATGTTGTGGACGGGCAGAATAATAGTCGGCCGGCAGCGTATTCCGCGGGAACGGCTTACGTGATTTATAGGTGGTAGTGGGATACGTGTGCTGAGGATCGGGGGCTGCGGGAAGAAATGTGTTGATTTCCGAGTCAGCCAGAACCTGTTCTTTATTGACGATATCAATCGAAATCGCCTGGTGCGGACAGGCCTGCACACAGGCCGGAGCTTCGCCGTCTGTCAACCGCTGACTGCACATGTCGCATTTGCGGACAATCCCCTTCTGGCTGTGATACTTGGGCACATCGTAGGGACAGGCCAGTGTGCAGTATTGGCAGCCGAAGCATTGATCGTCGAGATGTTTCACAATTCCCGTGATGGGATCTTTTTCATACGCATTCACCGGACAGGCCTGCATGCAGCCAGGGTCCAGGCAGTGATGACAGGCGGTGGTGACGTGCTGGTAAATCGGGTCCTGGCTGGTCCCACCGATCAACAGACCCACGTCGCGCCAGGTTTCATTTTCATCCAGCCCATTCATTGAGTGGCAGGCGGTGACACAGGCTTTGCATCCCGAACAGCGATCAAGGTCGACCTGAAATGCATACTGTTCGCCGGACTGTGGTGATTTGGAAGGAATCAGATCCGCATAGTAACGCGACTGAGCCGGGAGGGCTTCTGCTTCATACTGACGGGCAAATTCGTCGACGGCGGTCAGAGTCTGTTGCTCTTCCAGCAACAGTGAAATCAGGTCGAATTCCTGATGACAGGTCGCTGTTCCCTGTGAAGCCGAGTTGTTCCCATCCAGAGGCGCGTCTGAACCGGTGTTTTGTTCGTCGAAGTTGAAGCTCATGAGTTAACTGTTTTTTCGTTTTTTATGGAATTGCTCGCTGTGAATCAGCTCCGCCGGGGCTCCCATTTCCTCAAGATGCTCCTGGAATTCCTGATTGAAATTCCGGGGGCCACACAAAAAGAAACGGCAGCTGGGAATCTGAGGAATTCGGGAAATGATGAAATCGAAGTTGAGATGCCCGCAGTAACCCATCCAGTGGGGGACCGGCTGTGAAAGTGTCAGGAAGTAATGAAAACCCGGTAACTGGGTGATGAGTCGACGTGTTTCCTGGTCAAAGATGACATCCCGATGTGTACGCGCACCGTAAAACAGGTAGCAGGACCTGTTCTCCTGCAAATCATTCAGATAGCGGACGATGCTCATCATGGGAGTAATTCCGATTCCGGCACAGAGCAGAATCAATGGCTCGGTGTGGTGTTCCGGATCATAATAAAACTGGCCCAGCGGTCCTTTCAGCCGAAGCTGACTGCCACGCTGTACCTGTTCGAAAAAGTAATTGCTGGCCTCCCCTTTTCGGTTGCGTTTGATCGTCAGGTCAATTCGTTCTGGACGCAAAGGTGAAGAACTGATGGAAAAACTCCGCCAGACTTCTTTGCCCCGGATATCCAGGCAGACCTTGATAAACATTCCCGGTTTGTGAACCGGCAGTTGGCCCTGCAGGTTGTCCAGACGAAAGGTGCAGACATCCTCGGCTTCCTGAATCACATCACAGACAGAAAGGGTTACCAGTGTTTCGTTTTGTTTTCGTTCGTCTTCCGGCTTCGATAAGATCATTTCTTAAACCTGTGCTTAGTGAGCGCCAGCACATACTGTTTGGTTAATTAATTCATCGAGTACCTCGGGAGCAGGCAGCTCGAGGTAAACGTTTTCCTCTTCATCAACTTTAACATTGAATACCTTGACTGCATATTCTTCATCCCCACTCAGGCAGGAACCGTTCTCCAGGGAAAAGGTCTTCTTATGCAGCGGGCAGGCAACTTTGGGGATCCCGTGTGAATCTCCCACGATGCCCCGTGAGAGTACCATCGCCTGCTTATGCGGGCACATCTGCTGACAGGCAAACCATTCCCCGCGACTTTCGAAATTGAAAACAGCCAGCTGAGATTGACCATATTTGACGGTCGATCCCGATTCCGCTGGGAAATCGCTGACCTGCCCCACTTTGACCCATTTGCGTGGCGGTTCATCCATTACGGGGGCCGGTGGTTCAGCGGCCTGCAGGCTCTCGAGCGGAACAAAGTCCGGTGCCCAGTCAACAGGTCGTTTCTGGCCGCGTTGTGGAATGAGCTCGATTGATGGTTCGTGTTCGTCGGTATTGACGAACTGTTCAAACAAACGCCGCTTGGCAGGATTATCAACGACCTCTTTCCATTCACAGTGATAGCTGTCGACCAGCGACTGCATCATGTCTTCGAGTTCGTCGCAGATTCCCAGCTTGTCTTCAATGACTACTTCGCGCAGATGTTCGATTCCCCCTTCCAGCTTATCCAGCCAGGTGGCGGTGCGTGTCAGTTTGTCTGCGGTCTGAATGTAATACATCAGGAAGCGGTCCAGGTATTTGATACAGGTCTCTTCGTCCAGGTCCGAAGCAAACAGGTCGGCGTGTCGTGGCTTGGCTCCGCCATTCCCACAAATGTAGAGGTTGTATCCATTCTCGGTCGCGATCAGTCCAAAGTCTTTGCTCTGCGCTTCCGCACATTCCCGGACACAGCCCGAAACGCCCCCTTTGATTTTATGTGGTGCACGGATTCCGCGGTAGCGCTCTTCGAGGCGAATTGCAAAACCGACCGAATCTCCCACCCCGTAACGGCACCAGGTGGTACCTACACAGCTTTTGACCGTTCTCAGGGCTTTGCCATAAGCGTGTCCGCTCTCGAAACCGGCATCAATCAGTCTTTCCCAGATTCGGGGCAGATCATGCACTTCGGCTCCAAACAGGTCGACCCGCTGACCCCCGGTGATTTTCGTGTAAAGTCCGAAATCCCGGGCGACTTCACCGAGTACGATGAGTTTTTCTGGCGTGATTTCACCACCGGGAACACGGGGAACGACGGAATACAGACCACCCCGCTGCATGTTTGCAAGGAACCTGTCATTGGTATCCTGCAGCGGTGCATGCTCGACAATATGCTCGTTCCACAGACTGGCCAGAATCGAGGCCACCGTAGGTTTACAGACCTCACAACCATCGCCGGCTCCGCAATCTGCAATCACTTCAGCAAACGACTTCAGCTTTTTGATTTTGATGATATTGAACAACTCGGTGCGTGAGAACTCGAAGTGCTCGCAGAGGTGGTTGTTAACCGTGATTCCCGCTGCTGCCATCTCGGCTTTGAACACGTCGGTTACCAGGGGCATACAACCACCACAGCCACCGCCTGCTTTTGTGCAGGCTTTGACTTCGTCGACCGATGTCAGCTCCTGATCCTGAATCGCCGCGCAGATCTGTCCCTTCGTGACATTGTTGCATGAGCAGATTTGTGCTTCGTCAGGCATGTCCGCAGCACTGCCGCCGGGAATCCCCCCTCCGCTGCCCACGACCAGTTCGTGGGGACTGCAGGGGAGTTTGTCTTCCGACTTGGCCAGCAGGGACAGGCTACCGTAATCGGAAGCATCTCCAATCAGGATGCCTCCCAGCAGGTGAGTCCCCTCGGTGTTAAACACCAGTTTTTTGTAGACGCCCTTAAACGGGTCTTCGAAGGTCAGGCTTTTGGAAATGTCAGGCCCCGCTTCGTAATCACCGAAGCTGGCAACATCGACGCCCATCAGTTTGAGCTTGGTTGAAAGATCGCTGCCCGTAAATTCCGCTTCGCCGTGACACAGATGGGTCGCTGCCACTTCAGCCATCTGATAGCCGGGAGCGACCAGACCGTAGACCATACCGGAATGCAAGGCGACTTCACCGACCGCGTAAATGTCGGGATCAGACGTCTGCAGAAAATCATTCACCAGGATGCCGCCACGCGGTCCGACTTCGAGATCACATTGCCGGGCCAGTTCATCACGGGGACGGATCCCGGCGGAAACGATGATCATATCCAGATCCAATGTATCGCCATCCTGGAAGAGAATTCCCTCGACGCGGGATTCGCCCAGAACCTTTTCGGTGGCTTTATTCAGATGGACCTGGACGCCCAGTTCCTCGATTTTCTGTACGAGGACTTTCGAACCCGCGTCATCAATCTGACGAGGCATGAGCCGGGGGGCAAATTCCAGCACGTGTGTCTGTAGTCCCAGGTCGAGAGCTGCCTTGGCTGCTTCGAGTCCGAGCAGACCGCCACCGATGACTGCTGCAGTCTTGGACTGTTTCGCGTAAGCGATGATCTGTTCGAGGTCGTTGATCGTGCGATAGACGAACACCCCCCGGTTTTTGATCCCCGGCACGTCCGGCACAAAAGGATAAGAACCAGTGGCGATTACGACTTTGTCATAGGGGATTTCCACCCCTTTCTGGGAGCGGATGATCTTATTTTCACGGTCGATGCTCACGGCTCGATCGGAGAGATGCAGGTCGATCTGGTTGTCCGCGTACCATTCCTTGCGGGCCAGCATCAGTTTTTCCGCATCATTATGGGCAAAAAACTGGGTCAGGCCAACGCGGTCATAAGCGGCCCGGGGCTCTTCACAGAACGTGGTGATTTTATATTCCTGTTGCTCATCCTTATCGACAAGCTGCTCGCAAAATCGCAAGCCGACCATTCCGTTGCCGATGACGACGACATTCTTCTTGTTGTCGAAGTTCTGCTGAATCACGTTATCCTACCTTTTAATTGAGCACTTGAAGTTTGATATTTGAATTGCTTTCCTCGTCAGTCGCTTATTGTCCCATGGAGGGGGCAAGTTCCTGTTCGCCAGGCTGTGGTGCGAGCGCAGATTCATGGGCCAGGCGGGCTTCCTCTTCCATTTCCTCACTGAACCGCACGAGGAAGGTCAGAAAAGCACAGCAGGTGACGATCGCTCCCAGAATGAACAGAGCGGTCGGCCAGTTGATGGCCTGGGTTTTAAACAGAAAGCCCGCTGTGACTGCCCCGGCGTTGCCACCGGCGCCGACGATACCTGAGACTGCTCCCAGCGCTTTTTTGTTGATGAACGGTACAACGGAGTAAGTCGCCCCTTCTGACATCTGCACAAACAGGCTGAAGACGATCAGTGAGGGCAGTGCCATGGCGAGAACACTCATCTGTGAAAAGACCATCAGAGCAATACCTTCACAGAAGACGGCGATAAACAGCCATTTGACGCGGCCGCTGAGCCCCCACTTCTGTCCGAAGCGGTCACCGAAGATTCCCCCCAGTGTTCGGGCGAAGATATTCATCAGTCCGAACAAACCCGCAAACAGACCGGCCATTTTCACAGCCTTGGTCGTATCCATGCTTTTGAAGTAGTCGAAGTAATCGAGGAAGTAGAGGGCTGCCACGTTGTTGATGGTCAGTTCGATTCCGAAACAGGCACCATAAATCACGAACAACGCCCAGACGCGATGGTCTTTACAGACATTCAGGAATTGCCCTTTCTGCTGAGCTTTCTGAGGCATCTTGCCTGCTTCCCGGAGTTCTTTGAAGTTCCCGTCAGGAGCATCCTGGGTCAGAAAGTAATAGGCGATTCCAGTCAAGGCACACACCAGGCCGGCAAGAAACATCGATGCGCGCCAGCCGATCGAATCGCTGAACCCAAGGATGCCGACGAACAGTCCGAAAATCAGTGGCATCACCATCTGTGTCACTCCACCCCCCAGGTTTCCCCAGCCGGCGGTGGTTGCATTGGCGGTTCCCACACAATTCGGTGCGAACATTAAAGAAGTGTGATACTGCGTGATCACAAATGCGGCCCCAATCGCCCCGATCGCAATCCGAAAGATCAGGAACGTGGTGTAATCATGCGCGAAGCCGATCCCCATCACGGGAATGGCTCCCAGGACCAGCAACCAGGTATAGGCCAGGCGGGGGCCAATCTGATCACAGAGCCAGCCGATGAACAGTCGCGCGATGACCGTAATCGCTACTGATCCTATAATACACCAGCCGACCTGCTCCCTGGTCAGGCTCATTTCCTCGCGGACAATATTCATCAACGGTGCGATGCCGAACCAGGCAAAGAAACACAAAAAGAAAGCAAACCAGGACATATGAAATGCCCGCATCTGGGGCGTTGAGAAGTTAAACAGGTTGATCCGGGTTGCTTTGTTTTGAAGTTCCATTTTCTGAGAGCTTTCTTGTGGATTCGAGGTGAACTCGAGACTGCTTCCACTCTCTTCAGTAAAATGTCGTGGCGGATCGACGGTCTGCGCAGAGATACCCTGCGTAAGATTGAGAGAGGAGTTAGACTGCGTCTGTCGGGATCAGTCAGTCTCTGCTGCAAGCATTGGAAGGAGCGCGGCACTAATGGCTTGCAGACGAATTTGAAATATCAATTGTTGAATGAGTTGGCTTTAGTTCATGTTCAATCAGATATTCTGTGATGGACTGCGACTCCACTAGCGCAACAGAGACCGCAGAAAGATCTACCGACAGGATGTGAAGCATGCCGGTATTAATTCTGAATGAAGACTAGGCAAAGCGTGTGCCTAAAAAATAAGACAATGATCTTAATAAAATCGACACGGTCGTTAGCATCTTGAAAACCCCTGCGATGGGAGAGCGAATCGGGTTTTCAAGTACTCAAAAAAATTCGAGCAGGCGGAAGGAGACGCTATTAAGTGTGCAGGTAATGCGCGTAAGTGCCCGGTATATAAGCAGGAGGCAGCATCCGGGATAGGAGGTTCGACTACTGCAGCAGGCTGCGTTCGAGAACGTCGCGGGCTTTGTCGAAGTACGGCTGCCATTCGATTTCCGGCTTACCATATTTCAGACAGTCGCGGACTTTCTGTAGCGTATTGAGGGCCATATGCGGGCAGCGGTTACAGGCACATGTTTCTCCTGAAGATGCCATGATGCCCGGCACGGGAAGATAATTGTGCTGGGGAGCCGATTTTTCCAGGGGGTGAATCATGTTCGCTTCGGTTGCGATCAGAAACGTACCCGGTTCTTTGATCGACATGACATACTGACGCAATTTCTCTGTCCCTCCGATGAAGTCAGAGACTTCCAGAATCGAATGCGGGCATTCGGGGTGTGCCAGGACAATCGATCCCGGATTATTCTTCTTGGCCCGCAACAGATCCTGCACGCTGAAGATCTCATGCACCATACAGGAACCGGGCCAGAGAATCATCTGCCGACCGGTGACTTCCTGCAGGTAACGTCCCAGGTGCTGATCCGGCACGAACAGGATTTCTTTATCAGCAGGTACCCGGTCAATAATTTCCCGGGCATTTCCACTGGTGACAATCCAGTCGCAGAGGCTTTTGACCTTCGCACTGGTATTGATGTAGGCCACAGTTTCAAAATCACGCCCTTCGGCGCGGAGCTTCTCCTGGAACTGGAGCAGGTCTTCGTACTGGCAACTGTCTGCCAGGGAGCACCCGGCATGCAGATCGGGCAGCAGTACCGTTTTTTCGGGGCTGAGAATCTTGGTCGATTCCGCCATGAAATGTACGCCGGAAAAGACGATCGTCGAGGTTTCTACTTTGACGGCGTCACGGGCCAGTTTCAGGCTGTCGCCCGTAAAATCTGCGACATCCTGAATGTCTCCATCAATATAGAAGTGAGCCAGCAGAGTTGCATCTTTTTCTTTCTTCAGCGCATCGATCTCATCCATCAGATCAAGGGGATCTTCATAGACACCTTCACCGGGATCGACTGTAGGCAACGACATTGACTCACATCCTTTGAAATTCGAGAGCAGAAACAGGTGTGTCGAGGGGAAACCATCGCGTTGTGCCAGGTTCAACAGTTCAGCATCATAAACTTGCTGGAGAATCTGAAACCTTTGCTGTACAACATTAGTAATATTGTTTAAGGAATTACCTCCTCGTCAAGCACCCAATATTCTATATAATTCCGCGAAGGTTTAGAACTCTATGGCTGATCAAACATTGCGAATCCTGGTATTTGGCGCTCACCCTGATGATTGCGACATCAAAGCGGGGGGCACAGCCGCCCTGTACCAGCAGGCCGGTCATACCGTGAAATTCGTCAGTGTGACCAATGGAGAATCGGGTCATCACCGGATTTCCGGAGAGGAACTGGCCGGAATTCGTCGTGCTGAAGCTGCTGCCGCCGGGCGTGCTCTCGGGATCGAATACGAAGTTTTGAACAATCGGGACGGTTACCTGCAGCCCACAATCGAGGCCCGTTTCGAGATTATTCGACTGATTCGTACTTTCCAGCCCGACCTGATCCTGACACACCGCCCTAACGATTATCATCCTGATCATCGATATACCTCGCAACTGGTCTGTGACGCCGCCTACATGGTTACGGTGCCTCCCATCGTACCAGACGTCCCTGCCCTGCGGGAAAATCCGGTCATCGCGTATCTGTCAGATCACTTTACCCGGCCTTACCCGTTTTCGCCCACGGTGGTCATCGATATCGAACCGGTCTGGAATCGCGTGATCGATGCCCTCGACTGTCACAGCAGTCAGTTCTACGACTGGCTGGCTTATAACCATTTCTATGAAGATGAGGTTCCGCAGGATCCCGCGGAACGCAAAGTCTGGCTTAGTGGCAAGATGAAAGACCGCATCGGGCCGCTGGCGGATCGATATCGGGATCTGGTAATCGAAATATATGGGCCCGAACGCGGCAAGGAAATTCAACTGATCGATGCGTTTGAGCCCTGTGAATATGGCTCTCCCCTGACCTCTGACAATGTCAAAACCCTGTTTCCGTTTCTTCCCTGACCTGTTTTCTTTCTGAGATTGATTTGAAATAACATGCGAACCCTCTGTTTCTGCTTCTTGATGCTTGTGCAGCTAACTGCCTCTGTCATTCCGTTAATGGCGGAAGAAGAACCGTCTGCTGCACGCGGATACCAGCTGCTGACCGAAAAAACGTACCTGCCTCCCGACTTCGATCAGGCTGTGTTTGATGATCTCTGGAAAGTCTGGCCGGAAGACCAGCGCAAGCAGGCTGAAGCAGCGACTCAGGCAGAGCGGCGACAGATGATTTTTGACTATTACGGGATCATGCAGAAACCCGAGTCGGAGTCATCCCCGCTGGGCTATGTGGTCACGAACGAACAGAAGTGGGTCATGAACTGCTTTGCCTGTCATAGTGGCAAGGTGGCCGGTCAGGTGATACCTGGAGCTCCCAACAGTCATATTGGCCTGCATACGCTGACCGAAGATGTAAGCAAAATCAAACTGCAACAGTTAAAGAAGCTGAGCCACCTGGATCTGGCTGCAGTAGGGATGCCCCTGGGGACGACGCACGGCACGACCAACGCTGTCATTTTTGGTGTCGTACTCGATTCCCTGCGTGATGGGGAGATGAATTTCGATAAGACCCGACCGATTCCCGAACTGCTGCATCATGATATGGATCCCCCGGCCTGGTGGAACGTAAAACGCAAGTCGAAGATCTATTCCGATGCCTTCATGACCAAAAATCACCGGGTGCTCATGCAGTTCATTCTCATTCCTCGCAACAATGCACGACAGGTCAAACAGTGGGAGGCGGACTTCGCGAACATTCTGGCTTACATTGAATCACTTGAACCTCCCCGCTATCGCTGGCCCGTTGATGAACAGCTGGCCGCACGGGGGCGTATCATCTTCGACCAGAATTGTGCCCGTTGTCACGGTACTTATGGAGAGAACCCGAGTTATCCCGAGAAGGTTATCCCGCTGGCTGAATTGAAGACAGACCCCGTGCGTCATCAATCCCTGCCTCCCGCTTACCGGGCAGCCCTGAATGAGAGTTGGCTCTCTCGCTATGGCAAGGATCCGGTCGTCGAAGCCCCAGCCGGCTACGTGGCTCCGCCACTCGACGGAATCTGGGCATCAGCGCCTTATTTTCATAACGGATCGGTGCCCACGCTCTGGCATGTATTGCATCCCGAAGCACGGCCGCAAGTCTGGAAGCGGACTGTAGACGGTTATGATGTGAATCGCGTGGGACTGGAGATCGAAAGTTTACCTGAGCTGCCGGCAAAACTGTCTACCGTCGAACGGAGACGCCACTTCGACACTACGAAGTTCGGCAAATCAGCCGCGGGACACGAGTATCCCAATGACCTCAATGAAGCAGAGAAACAGGCAGTACTCGAGTATCTCAAAACGCTATGAGCTGCATCGCCTCGGGTTGTGCGGTAACAGCTTCCTGCTGAGGGCTGAATGCCGCCATGCTCACAAGGAATATCAGAAACAGGAACACGCCTGCCGCGTAAAGCAGCGGATGCGCTTTCTCTCGCATCATGGTCACCGGGCTGTTTGCCGGAGGCTGTTCGGTGGAAGGATAGCCGGGAGTCCACTCCTCGCCCTGTGGCGTCATGTATTTCACCCGTGTCTTCCAGAGTTGGACACAAACTGCGGCCAGGAACAGTGCCGCGGATGCCACGATCAACGGATGTACTGGCTGAGTTTCGTCTCCCAGACTGGCTGCGCTTTCGGGAATCGCGGTCGCCATTTTCGCCATCGAGACGGCAAACGCATTGTTCATGAAATGCACCAGCATCGGTGCCCAGAAACTGCGGGTCACGTAATACACATAATGCATGAACATCCCGAGCGGAATGACGGCAATTACATGCGCGGGGTGTGCATGCACGATACCGAACATGATCGACGTGATCACAATTCCCGGCACCAGTCCCCAGCGTGCGATCAGACCACGGCCAATCATGCCGCGAAAGATGAGCTCTTCTCCAATAGCGGGGAAAACGGCTATCACCAGAATCAGAGACCAGAGCGAGTTGTTCGCCGCCATATCCTTTACGATTTCCATCGTCTGCATTTCGTTGAAACGTTCGAGGATGGGAATCTGTTTCGCGACGAGACTCCAGGCGTCAAAGGCAATTCGATACAATTCTCCCGACATGAGCGCCAGGGGCAGCACGCAGATAAACAGCAGGAAGCCTGTTGAAAACGCAAACGGCTGCAGATTGAGTTTTTGCAGGGGACGTTTACCCAGACGTAAGCCGACGGCAATCAGTCCGATAAAGACAAACACGGCCTGTTCGACCCCCGCTGCCTCCAGCGGATGGCCTTCCACGAGCTGGGCAATTTCTTTGCGGAACGTGTCAGGATCCTGACTGATATTGGATGTGGCGATCAGATAAATCACCCCGCAGACCAGGAACAGCATGATTCCCAAAAAATGGGCACCGAAGACCCCGAACATCCAGCAGATCGACTCAATCAGACCGGGACCCGGCGGAGCCGCGTTTCCGGAACTTCCATCATGCGGACGAGGTGCGTCTTCCCCTTGGGCTGTCTGCAACGCCTGATCCAGAAACTGATCCAGTTCCTGGGCAGACTCTTGATCCTCTGACTCAAAGATCGGGGAATCAGCTGCGGTGTGTGCAGAGAGTCTCTCGGGATTTGTATCTTCCGAAGGAGAATTTTCAGGAGCGACCATGGAGATATTCTAAATCTGAGGGAAGAACGCCGGCCAAACTCGGTGCATTTACCGGAAGGTGACCGTTGTAAGTGATTATATAGTTGAGGCTTATGCCGTAATTCTGAGTGCGGGCTGTCGTCTGTTTAATAAGTCTATGTCTTAATAGTCGGATTTACGAAGCGGGAATTTGTATTTTTTGGGGAAATCCGGGAATCCTGTCAAATAATTGGCCGTGCGGAACGAATCCTCACCTGACGCCCGGCATTGTGCAGGAACTGGTTGTCGCATTTCGTTCAAATCCCGATATGATAGAAATACTGTCTCAAGCATGAACAGATTACCTTCTGTAGAGATCCCCCTGATCGAGCGCAATTCAGCAATGTCCCCCAATTCATCCTCAGATTCCGGCACCCCGCAGCAAGATCGACAGTTGCAGTACTGCGCGAACTGCAATTCCACTTACTTTCAGCAGACCGGTTCTGATAATTGCCCCGTCTGCGGTGCACACGTGGATGACATTTCGTTGATGGATCTCCAGGAAACAATCGTTGTGCAGGAGATCGACGGGCTGGTTGACAATGCAGATTCCGCTTCCATTGTTGTGGATGATCCGATTGCGGGTACCGATCTGCACGTTTATCAGTGCCAGTCTCTTTTGGGCCGGGGAGGCATGGGCATGGTCTACCTGGCCACCCATCGCGATCTGGGACGCCAGTGTGCCTTGAAGATTCTGCTGCCACATCTTTCGGAACGCGATCCTGAATACGTGCAGCGTTTCATTCATGAAGGTCGCGCCGTCGCCACATTGAATCATCCGAATATTGTGACCGCCCATGCGATTGGCGAAGAACGCGGTTATCGATTTCTGGAAATGGAACTGATCACCGGACGTGCGTTGAGCCATGTTGTCCGCGAGGATGGCCCCCTCTCTGCCCTGCACGCGACATCATTGATCGCACAGGTGGCGTCAGGGCTGGGAACCGCGCACGCTAAAGGCATCATTCACCAGGATCTGAAGCTGGAAAACATTTTGTTGACCGGTGCGGGAGTCCCGAAAATCGCTGATTTCGGCCTGGCGAAGCGCATCTCTGCTGAGGAGGGAGGCGCGCATCAGCACAATCTGGCCGGTACTCCAAATTACATGGCACCGGAACTCTTTCAGGGGGGCATGGCCAGCGCCACTTCGGACGTCTATTCGCTGGGGGTCTGCTTTTTTGTGTTGCTCACAGGCCATCTGCCGCACCGTGCGGAGAACTTTAATGCTCTGATTCAGGATGTGGTTTCCAAACCGGCACCGAGCGTTCGCGATCTCTGCCCAGAGATTCCTCTGGAGATCGCTGAGTGTGTCTCCCTGATGCTTGATAAGAGTCCCGTGAACCGGTTTCAAAACGGTTACATGGCCTCTCTGTTTCTGAATGCAATTCTCGGCCAGGTACAGAATATCGAGTCGATGCTGCACGAGGCGTTTGGGAATAACCGCAACGTTTCCTGGAAACGCAACGGTCACCAGTACATCCTCGAAGTCAAACAGAGTGAACGACGCAAGCAGACTGTCATCATCGAACCCAGCGAACATCAGCTGCATGAACGGCTGCTGTTAATCTACAGCACCTGCTGTGATGCCCAGACCGAATATTACGAGGAAGCACTGCGTCTGAATTCCGAAATATCGCATGGGGGAATCTCGATTCGGGACGTGAATGGCCAGGCAAAGTTCGTCATGGTGGATACCTTCCCCCGCTCTTCAGTTGATGCCGAGGATATTCGCAAAAGTGTGATCGCCGTGGCCCAGCACGCCGATGAAATCGAAGAGAAACTGACCGGTCACGATTTTCACTAGGTCGCCTTCCTCTCTCTGCATCTGATCAGAGGGGTTGCAGGGATTATAGAGGCCAGGTCAGCCTGTCAGCCGGTGCCGTTTTGCTGCGAGCAACTGACATAATCAGGCGGATTTACTGTGAAATCCCCCCGAACCGAAAGCAGGCGCTTGACCCTGCTTTCCAGACAGGGATATATTGAAATCGGAGACTTTACGGGAAACAGACGCGCAGCTCCGGCTGCGACAACGCATTCCCGTCTCTCAAAACCGCTCTTCCTGAGTGTACATGTTTATGCTGGCCTGTCTGAAATCTACCTGATAACAAGGTGATTTTGCAGCGAATTGGTAAAGACTCTATGGGATTTTCCCGGGTTACGTCGATATACTGTAACAGACAGCCAATTGCTCATTTCCGTGCATCGTGAGAAACTTCGGGGTTATTACATGCGTCAATTACTGAAACGTTCTGCTCTGACAACATTTATCTGCAGCTGTCTGGCACTGCTGACAGGTGGTATGCCAGCGCAGGCTCAGGAAAATAAACTGACTCGTGGATTTACCATTAAACCCGATTTGACCGCGACCGGTGAAGAACGGGCGACTCAGAAATCTCTCTGGGTTCTGGATGCGACTTTCAAGCCGATGCGTATGATCCGCATGGATCTGACGAATCCCAAAACGGGGAAAAAAGAGAAGACTCTCGTCTGGTACCTGGTCTATAAATGCGTGTTACGACCGCTGGAACGTCCGGGCTCATCAAATGACCTCACGCCACAGAATGTAGAAGTTCCACCTTTGGGGCCTTCCCTGTTCGTGCCGGAAGTCGTCTTGATCACCAACGATAACGGCCAGCAGACCAGCTACCCCAACCAGATCGTTCCCGAAGCGGAAGTGATCATCAATAAGCGGGAGCGTCGTCAGTTCAAAAATGCCGTCGATATCATCGGAGAGTTGCCACCCGAGACCGCAGCCGATGCAAAATCGGAAAACGCCATCTATGGTGTCTGTGTCTGGACAGGCGTGGACCCCAATACTGACTATTTCACGATTCTCTTCTATGGTCTCTCAAACGGCTATAAAAAGGTCGAAGGTCCCGATGGAAAAGAAATGACCCTCCGCAAGGTCCTGGTTCAGCAATACTGGCGACCGGGAGACCAGTTTGGACAGCAGGAACAGGAGTTCCGTCCGAAAGGGAGTCCCTTCTGGCAATACCTGCCCGATGATCCTGAGCAGGCTGCCGAGATGGAAAAGAAGCTCAATCTGAATGCGGCTGAGCAAAAACAGCCCTGATTTCTCCCTGACTGCTGAAAAACAGTGGGAAATTGTCCAGAAAAGGGTTTATCTCTTGCAAGTTCAGGCCTGATTCGCCAATATACGGCCTCGATTAACCAATATTTTAGGAAAAGCCCCTGTCAGGGGCGACTTTTGCTACCTGAGGAAAAGAGTAATGGCACATAAGAAAGGTCAAGGTTCCAGCCGTAACGGTCGCGATTCAGAAGCTCAGCGCCGTGGAATCAAGAAATTCGGCGGTGAAAGCGTTCTGGCAGGAAACATCATCGCCCGTCAGTGCGGTACCAAATGGCATCCTGGTAAAAACGTGGGAATGGGCAAAGACTACACCATCTTCTCACTGGTTGAAGGCACTGTCTTCTTCGATAAGGATGGTCGACGGATCAACGTAGAGCCTGCTTTGAACTAAGCATGCTCCCCTGGTGCACTCAGTTGCATCATGAGAATATAAAAACTCCCCGATGAGCTTTCACCGGGGAGTTTTTTTTATGGTCGGTTGGACTGACTGGCGGTCAGGGTGACCGAGACTTTGGTCGGCGTCTGTTCCTTCCCCCGCAGCACGGTCACCACAACGGTGTCACCAGGCTTTTTGCTCTCGATATAATCCAGGAAGTCCGCAGCGGATTTGATCTGCTTCTGGTCTACAGCGACGATCAGATCCGCTGCCCCCCGGTCGACCCGTTCGATGACGATCAGTCCCCTTCTCTGTCGCACGATCTTTGGACCGCGCAAACCTGCCTTCTCAGCGGGTCCCCCCGGTGTCAGTTTCGCAATCAATAAACCCTGCTCGGTCTCATAGACACGCTGAATACCGATTTCCGGATGAATCATATGTCCGTGGGTCAGCAATTGGGGAACGACGCGGGCAACGAGATTCGAAGGAATCGCAAAGCCCACGCCGGAACTCTGACCGGTATTACTGGCGATTGCGGTATTGATTCCGATTAACTGCCCATGCGAATTCAGCAAGGGGCCACCTGAGTTCCCCGGGTTCACTGCGGCATCAATCTGAATGATGGATTTGATCGTGCGGTTACCCCGCAGTTTCAGGGACCGGTTCAAACTGGAGATAATACCGCAGGTCATCGTCCGTTCCAGTCCGAACGGGTTGCCAATCGCAAAGACACGCTGTCCTACTTTCAACTTACTGGAATCGGCCATGCTGACCGGAAACAACACTTCCGGAGCTTCATCAATTTTGATCACGGCAATGTCATTGATGGCATCAGCGCCGACAAAGGTGGCCTGGTATGATTTCCCGTTAAACAGGGTGACATTCACCTGCTGGGCATCTTCGATCACATGGTAGTTGGTCAGAATGTGCCCTGCTTTGTCGATGATGGCTCCCGAACCTGCGCCTTCCGTATCATATTCGAGCATGAAAAAACCATCGCTCTTCGTGCCTTTGGTCGTGATGTGGACCACGCTCTTATTCAGCTTTTCATACACGCTGACATTAATCTCCTCTTCGGGAGACAGCCCGCGTTGATTGAATAATTCGGTGATATGTTCCGGCGTCGTCTTGTTGGCATTAACCTCAGGGGGCGCGGGTTTCAGTGGCGTGGGAGGAATGATTCGGGGGCCGGTTAAATTCGGTTGTACCTGTGCCTCTGAAGAGGCAATCAGACCTGCAGACGGGGCATCCAGAGCAGAAACGACCAGACCACCGATCACGGCAGAGAAAAAACAACCAATGGCGTATTTCACGATAAACCTCGCATGACTCAGAAATCAAAGAGATTGGATAAAACAGGTAGCGCAGGGGCCTGGCTGAGAGCCGGTGGGCATGCGATTTTTCAGGAAACATAAAAAAACACATGCAATCTCTAAGAAACTACATCATAATTCGCAACCGGGTTCGCGAAGAAAACGGGATTCTTGCGATAATAGACAGTAGTGTAAGCGGCTGAAATCTTATCGAATCAACCCTGATACCGTAAATAGGAAATCAAAGATCCAGCTGGATTACACTCATTTTCTGTCTGACAGAAATGGCGAATGCATCGATGTATTCCCAGCCAGCTACCCGCAGTTCAGCATGAAAGGACCGCTATGCGTCGGATTGCTCTTTTAACGGCAGGTGGTGACACGCCCGCATTGAATGCCACAATCTTTGGAGCTGTGGAGCGTGCAAACGAACTACGGCTGGAAGTCGTGGGGATTATCAAAGGCTTTGGCGGACTGCTCGACCCCGCCGTACCTCACATCAGGTTGAATCCACTCTATTCAACTCTTCCTGAACTCGATCCCCGCTGCGGTGGTACGATTCTGGGTTCATCCCGCACCTATATTGATGAGTCCCATGCCGGTGAACTGCAGGTGGTTAAGAAACGCCTGGATCAGCTCGGGATCGAAGGCTTGATCTGTATCGGCGGCGACGGAACTTTGAATGGCATGCAGCCGATCTCGCAGTTCATGCCTTGTGTGCTGGCTCCCAAAACCATCGATAACGATCTCGGTTTGAATTACCTCGATGAACCAAATGAATGGGTGAAGGAAACGAACCCGGAGACCGGGAAAGAGAAGCTTCGCAAGTTGCCGGCCAAGCAGGATCTGGAACTGGATGACATGGTCAATTACGCGACCCCCGGCTATGCGACTGCGGTCTACGTCTGTGTGCAGGGCGTGCAGCGTATTCGAACCACTGCCGAAAGCCACCGACGGATCGCGATTATCGAAGTCATGGGACGGGAATCGGGATATCTTGCATTAGGGGCCGCCTATGGACAACCCGATATTGTCCTGATTCCGGAAGTCCCCCTGGATTACGATCGATTCGAACGCCGGGTCCGCGAACTCTACGACACACAGAAAAATGTGGTGATCGTCATTGGCGAAGGACTCCGGGATCAGAATGGGAAACGACTGGGGGACATTTCGCAAAGTGTCGACCCTGCCGGAAACGTGATCTTCAGTGGGGCTGCCGAGATTCTGCAGAACATGTTGATCGAGTCACTGGGGGATCATTACTTTGTCTCGAGGAAGCGACATGAAATGGCCAAGTCGGCTACATTCACCCGTAAAATTGGTCACACACAACGCGGCGGACGTCCTATCCGCTTTGACCGGTTTTATGCCGCCCAGCTTGGGGGAAAAGCGGTCGACCTGCTGGTCCAGCGGCAGAACAACTATGTAGCCATCCTGCAGTGGAATGAGCAGCAGGGATTCCACGTCAGCTCAATCAGTGGCAATGCACTGCGGGATGCCTGGCGGGGAATCCACCCTCGTACCCTGCACCCCTCGTTCTATGATGAGCATCGCTACCAGCCTTCGAAACTGGGTGTGCAATACCTGTCAAAAATCTTTACGAACGCGGTTGGGTCTGATGACCTGGAGCTGCTTAAAGATGACCTGTTTGATACCGGGCACCTTAAAACCCGGTATCAAAGTATCAATGTAAGTGTTCACAAACACATTCGCTATCTCAGTACTCCCCAGGATCAGGGCCCCGTTGACCAGTTCTAGGGCTCTTCCTGTGGAACTTCAAATCCAGCCGGCTCTACTTCTGGAATCGAGATGGTAGAACGTTCTTCGGAGGGAGTTTTGTTTGAGATGGTGTATGTCGCCTGTACCGCCTGATTGTTTCGCAGCAATCCGGTGTCTGCTGCCATAGCCAGACGAAGTTCCTTCTTGGTGGAAACGTAGCGGGAAGCCACTTTGTCCGAATGAATCATGATATCATCAATCACATACTCATCGTGCTGACGCTTGATTATCACTGTGGCACCCTGCTGGTCATCACCCAGTTTGAGGCGAGCATAGCCCTGGTTTTCATTCAGTTCCATTGTCGTCAATCGTGACATCAGCAGTTCCGGGATAGAGAAGCCAATCTGTGGAACCCGATCAACCTGTCTCCAGACCAGTTCATTGAAGTCACGAGTCGAGTGACGCTGCAGATTGCGAATATTGTTTTCGTGCATGTCGTAGGCGTAGTTCTGTACCTGAACCAGCAACTCCAGGGTGGCTTTCACAGACGATGGTCGGCCCTGCAGGTCGAGTTCGATATCATCGACCAGCAGTTGTCCCAGGTGGTCACGCAGGATGTAAGTTAACGGCAGGTTCCCCTGTCGGGCATGGACCTTCGTAACAGAACCATTGAAGTCGATGTCCAGGATCTCAAAGCCTGGCTGTGCGATTTCGTCAATAGGCAACTGGGCTACCAGGTTGGGATTGACCTGCTCCCAGACGCGTCGGTTTAAATCGGGAGTCGAACTGAAACCCAGAATCTTGACATCCCGTTTGGTCAAAGCTTCATTGAACAGCAATGTGATCGCGCGGGAGGAGAACAGTGAGGTCAGAGTGACCTGCTGTTTCCCATGATCCTGGAACAGTGTGACTTCTTCAACCAGGTACTGATCGGGGATATCCATTTCATCGGATTCGATCTTGAGCAGGGAGAGGTTAACCATCTTCCCGTCTTTCTGGGTGATGAAGTTGGCCAGTTTGTCTTCCACTTTCAGTTCATAATCTGCTGCTGCCATCTGCGATTCCGGCAGGGGAGCGACTTTGAGGTCTCCAAAGTTCAGGCTGCCCTGGTAGAACTTGTCGGCCGAGAATTTTTTCAGGGCGACTTTGTCAGCCTGGTTGTAAGCATCCAGGAAGTTGCTGACTGCCAGCAGCATCTTGGCTTCTTTTTTCGCGGACTTCACATGATTCCCATCCTCGCGGGATTCGACAGCGACGTCAGTCGCTTTCCATTTGCCTTCGTTGAGTTTCATCGTGATGATCATCTGCCCTGAACGTCGCGAAATACGAATAATGGCGATGTCTTTATCCATCTGGGCGTCGGGGCGTTTACGTTTCGTGCTGGAAGATTCGCCGGCGATTCGCTGGGAAAGCTTGGCCAGGAACGCGGGGTGCAACTGCTCCAGTGTTTCTTTGAATTCACCATCTGTGGATGCCAGAATGTCATCCCGATTGCCGTCTTCCCAGGCATCGACAAATTCGCGGATGGTCACTAACAGATCCATCTGCTCGGTGACCGACTTCATCACGTTCAGGTTTTTCGATTTCTGGTTGATGTAAATGTCATCAACAACCCACTCTCCGGTCTTGGTGACTTTCTTCAGCTCGTAGAGCAGTTTCTTTTTGTTTTTACCGACTTCAACAACCACTTTTTTGTGATTCTCGGAAACATCCTTGATTTCTACAATCGTGGCTTCACCGGTCGGAATATTGAGAACCTTCAGGTCATCCAGCGACGACTTGTCTCTGAATGCCACCTTGGAAAACTTCATGGTGGTATGATGTTTCAGTTTTCGGATGTCTTCTTTTTCCATTGCCTGTGCAAACTGCTCAATGGTCTTCATTTCGACCATGGAAGCACAACCTGTTACCGATACAAGTAGAAGCAGGCCACTGACCAGAGAGAAACCGTTTTTTAACATCATGATTAGTCCAGGCAGGTATTGGGGTTTTGAGAGGTATGAGGATTTGGTGTTTCAATTCCGAAAGCGGAGACGTTTACAACAAGATATGCTTTCGAGATTCAAACGAATGACAACTGCTTGTGGATTGAGAGTCTTAAAGACAGTTGCGAGAGAGGAGACGTTTTTTTGCAGGTTTGCGGATTTTCGTCAAGAGGGTTCCTGGAAAAAACGGTACGTTTCGTGCAGATCAGGAAAAAATTAATTGGGGTTGGCCTGAATTCCGAAATTAATATAATACGTGCCCTCGCCTGTTATTCATTTCTAAAGTGATTCCCCTCTTCGTCTGTTTTCCGTTCAGGCTAAACACATTTCCTGGGCCTTTCGCTACTGTCTGTGTTAGTGGAAAATCTGTGACTCATATTCGGAAACGAATTCTATTGATCTGTGGTTTCATCTGCCTGCTTGCCGGTTCGGCGCTCGCAGACGGCGATACCTCTGTCGCTACCCGGCTGCGGGTTGAATGGGGTGAGCAGACTCCTCGACTCTGGAATGCACGCTTCGAACTGACTGAGGGTGAAATTACTGCGGTTCGCTCGTTGGGAGTCGATGCCGACGAAATCTCTGTCATCACCCGGGATCAGGGGGCTGTACTCTATCAGCCACGAACCAGTCGGGTGTTCAATAGTATTGAATTGGAAGTCCAGGGAGCTCCTGCTGCTAAGCTGCAGGTCTTTCTTCAGGACCGCAATGACTCCTCGATCACTTTGAAACAGGAATTCTCACTGAACGAACTGCTGCAGCACAAAGAGATCCTGCCGATCACCCAGACCGGTGCTCAGTTGATCGTCCAGCAGGCTCCCGGAGAAAAGCTGGCTCTGCAGGTAGACCGCCCCCATCTGGTATATGAACCGGCAGAATCAGTTCAATTTCAGGTTGTTCCCACTTTTTTACGAGGAAAAGAAATCTCCTCAGCCGACGTTCTCAAGTGGCGAGTCACTCGAGCCCGCAGCACGGAAACCGTGCTGGAAGGCCAAATCAAACTTTCCGAGGTGTCACAAGAGAACCTTACCAAAACAGGTATCTCTCTGGAGTTCAAGGCACCCGCAGAAGGAGTTTATCTGCTGCAGGTCAACGCGGACTCGGGGCAGGAATCCCTGGCGCAGTTTGTTGTCCTGGACCAGGGCGTGACGACTTCACTGGCTGAAAGTGAATCATCCGTGCTGGTCGACAGTCTTTCGCTGGATGGAAAACAGGATCAGAACGATCTGGTCGCGCGGCGGGCGCGCAACCGGCTTCGCAATTCGTTTCGCTCGTTGTTTAAATCTGGCAAGGACTTACCTGCGGACACTTCGGCAGCAGCCCCCTGGTCTGCTTACCACTTGAAAATCAGGCATCCGCACCTGCCACATAAGCTGGTGATCACCTATCCTGAGTCAACAGACACCCATCTGGGGTTCAGTCTGCTGGAACCAGACGCTGCAGGGCAACTGGTTCCGGTAGGCATTGATGGGGGCGTCTACCACGCTGCAGCATCCCCTGCCTCAAACCTGCAGAAACGGGAGACTGAGTCACGGACCGAACTGCTGTTCTGGCCTAAAGTCACCAATCCCGTGTTGCTATTCCATAGTCTGGGGCATCCTGAAGCCGCAGAAGTGGCTGAGGTCTCGGTTTATGAATTGGCGAGTAATAAAAATGAGATGTCAGCAGAACTTTCATTACCCACAGAGAAAAAACGACTGGTGGGTCCCTATCTGCAAAAGCCACTGCTTCCCGAAATCTTTGGCGCCGCCCAGGTCCTGGACCTCAACAGTCATCGCAGCCTGGATGACTGGCAGACTTTCTATGAGGCGGGAGACCGGTTGGCACAGTATCTGAAGTACCAGAGTTTTAACAGCGTTCTCCTGGGTGTCGCAGCCGATGGCAGTGCGATCTACCCTTCCCGGCACTTACAGCCAACTCCCCGTTATGACTCTGGAGTGTACCATTCTTCCGGGCAGGATCTTCAGCGGAAAGACGTTCTGGAACTGCTGTTTCGGATATTTGACCGGGAGCAGTTAACCCTGGTGCCTGAATTGCAGTTCTCGTCAGTCAATGCGGCTCTGGAAAAACTGATTGAGGAACAGCCTGAGCAGGCAGTGGGTATCGAACTGGTTAACCTGCACGGCCAGACCTGGAAAAAATCACAAGTGGCCGCCCGCGGGCAGGCCCCCTTTTATAATCCCCTGCATCCCCGGGTTCAGGAAGAAATTGTCAACGTCTTTACTGAACTGGTCCAACGTTATCAGGCACACCCTTCGTTTCAGGGGGTGGCGGTACAACTCAGTCTGAATGGATACTTACAGCTTCCCGGACTGGACTGGGGCTACGATGATGCGACTGTCGCCGCTTTCTCCCGGGAGACAGGTGTGCGAATTCCCCGGTTTGCTGAATCGCAACGGTTTGAAAAACGATATCAATACCTGACCACGACGGCTCTGCCTCAATGGACCGACTGGCGCTGTCAGAAAATCCGGGCCCTGCATGAACAGCTCGCAGCAGTATTGTCGAAAGCGAAACCCGACGCACAACTGGTATTTTCTGCCCGCGAATTGATTCCGACTCAAAGTCGGCAGGGGAATGTGATTTCTGCTTTGAAAACCGGCGCCCCGTTTCGACCGGTACTGATGGAGATGGGGCTCGATTTATCCCGCTATGATCAGATCACCAATGCCGTAGTAATCAGGCCTCAGCGTTTCATCTGGGGACAACAGGCCGAGCACGATCTTCAGTTTCTGAACACTCACTCCAACATTGATGACAGTTTCAAGTCGCGCGTTAATGGCGTCGTCTATTATCATCAGCCACTGGAAATCCGGATTCCTGAATTCGACCGGCTGTCTCCCTGGCAGCCGGCCTTTACCTGGCTGGCCACTCAGGCTTCGCCCTCAGCGGCAGCCAATCGGATTCGCTATGTGCATTCCGTTGCAGCACTGGATCCCTATATGACATTTGACGGAGGCTGGACGATTCCCTTTGGGCAGGAAGAGGCCACACGTTCCCTGCGATCGCAGCTGATTCAATTACCGGCCCGTCCATTCCAGACAATCGACTCCTCAGAGCAGCCGGTGATTACCCGTTTTTCCAGAGGGAAAGAGAAGTCTGTCTTCTATCTGGTCAACGACTTCCCTTACCGCTGCGAAGCGACCGTATCGTTGATGATGACACCAAAAGCGACCGTGGCCAGACTCGGAAACGGCGAATCGGTGCATTTCACTCGTACGACTGAAGGTGTCAGCAGCTATAAGATCTCGCTGGAAGCCTACGATCTGCAGGCGTTCGAGATCGACGACGCCCAGGCGAGATTGATCTCCGTCAAAACCACCATTGATCAGGTTGATCTGCAGGAATTACAGGCGCGCATTGATCAGAAGAAAAAAATGCTGGTGCAACTGCATCGATCACTGGATGATGCATCGGCTGTCGTCTTCAAGGCGGATTTTGAAGCCAAAAACTCACGGGATTATATCCTCGCAGGCTGGGAGTCTAAAACGGATCAGCGGGTTTCCTGGAATCTCGATACTACAGAAGCGCATTCGGGTCGCACTTCACTCGTGCTGGATACCCGCCCGGGTAATAACTTCCTGCGTACGAATCCCATTCCCCTGGAGAATTGCCGCTATCTGAATATGGGCGTCTGGATGAAATCAAAGTCACCCAATATGCAGGTGCGGATTTCACTGGAAGCGGAGCAGAATGGAAAGCTCAAGGCGCAGTCTGCCATCATCGGTGTGGACCAGAACTGGCGGAAGTACGTCTTCCGTGTGAAAGACATTCCCTCCTCACAGATTCAGAATGCCCAGATCGTGATCGAGAAGCTGGGGAATGAAAAACTATGGATCGATGATGTCGATCTGCAAATCCATCAGATTTCTCCCGAAGATGACCGTCAGCTGACCAAGCTGATCTCAACGCTGGCTCTGGCCTGGGACTCACAACGCTACCTGGACTGCTATCGCCTGCTGGAAAGTTACTGGGGCCAGTTCGGGGAAACCATCGCCCCACAGTCTCAGCCGACCCAGGAGGGAGCTGAGCCCGTCAAACACGTTGAGCGGCGGGGCCTCCGCAAGCTGATTCAACGCTGAAAGGCACAGCGCAGTGCGCGAGTTAGTGCTGTCGGACTCGCTCTAACATCAGTCATATTAAGGGAATATGCGAATTCCCCTGATTCGAGACTGTGGAAGTGCTATAATGGATGATGAACACTTCATTCATTGATATTCTCATGCAACCACTCATCTTGCAAGGAAGGGTTTGTGATGGCAGCTCGCAAAACAGGCACCAGATCAGGTGGAACCAAGTCCCGGTTACCCGCAAAAAAAACAACCACAAAACGTTCGGCAAACAAGCAGAACGGAAAAGTACATACGATTGGCAGTTATCTGATTCAGCGTCTGCAGGACTACGGAATTACCGATCTGTTCGGAATCCCGGGCGATTTTGTGCTGCAGTTCTATGGGATGCTGGAAGAGAGTCCGATTCGTGTGATCGGAACGACACGCGAAGATAACGCGGGCTACGCCGCCGACGGATATGCCCGCGTGCATGGCTTGGGGGCAGTCTGCGTCACCTACTGTGTGGGGGGCTTGTCGCTGTGTAACTCGATAGCTGGGGCCTACGCTGAAAAATCTCCTGTGATCGTCATCAGCGGCTCACCAGGTATGACAGAACGTGCCAGCGACCCCCTGTTGCATCACCGGGTCAAAGATTTTCACACCCAGCGGGATGTCTTCGAGAAAATCACGGTCGCTTCTGCCGTCCTCGATGACCCGATGACGGCTTTTCATGAAATCGATCGCTGCCTGGAAGCCTGTGTGCGTTTCAAGCGGCCCGTTTACCTGGAAATCCCCCGTGACTGCGTCCATACCAAAGCGATTGTCCCCCATATTCCGGACGACAGCCAGGCGGAGAGCGATAAAAATGCACTCCGCGAGTCACTGGAAGAAGCTACCGAACTGCTCGAAGCCAGCAAGAAGCCGGTCATTGTGGCTGGTGTTGAACTGCATCGCTTCGGGTTGCGGGAAGAGGTCCTCAAATTCGCGGAGAAGCACCAGATCCCGATGTGTGCGACCATTCTGGGGAAATCGGTTGTCAGCGAATTACACCCTTTGTACCTGGGCGTCTATGAAGGGGCCATGGGGCGCAACGAAGTGCAGAAATACGTCGAAGAGAGCGACTGTGTGATTCTCCTCGGCACCTTCATGACAGATATTAACCTGGGCATCTACACCGCGCACCTCGATCCCGGCAAATGCATCTACGCTACCAGCGAGAAGCTACGAATCAGCTATCACCATTTTCACGATGTCGTCTTCTCGGACTTTGTGAAAGCACTGCGTAAGCAGAAAATGAAAGTGGTGAAGCGAAAAATTCCGGATCAGGTCCGTCCGCCGCAGATCGATTTCGAAGTGAATCCAACTGCGCCCGTGACCACAAAACACCTGTTCCAAAGCATCAATCAGATTTTGAGTGACGATACGGTCGTAGTGACGGATGTCGGGGACTGCCTGTTTGGGGCCGTCGATTTGACTATCAGCACCCATACCAAGTTCCTGAGTCCCGCTTACTATACTTCCATGGGGTTTGCGATCCCGGCTTCGATCGGAGCCCAGGTCGCTAATCAGGAACTCAGGCCGATTGTTCTGGTGGGAGACGGTGCGTTTCAGATGACCTGCCTGGAGCTCTCAACGGCCCTCAAGCTGGGGTACAATCCAATCGTGATTGTGCTGAATAATAAGGGCTACATGACCGAACGTTTTCTGCAGGAGGGGCCGTTTAATAATATTCCCGACTGGAAATATCATAATATTACGGATCTGATCGGCGGAGGCTGGGGCTTTGAGGTCAGCACGGAAGGCGACCTGGAGAAGGCACTCAAAGCGGCGCTGGCCAATACGGACAGCTTGAGCGTGATTAATGTCCATCTGAAGCCGACGGATGTCAGCCCTGCCTTGACGCGGCTGGCTGAGAAGATGTCCAAAACACTCTAATCTGGTGGCCTGAAAACGTAAAAAAGCCGGGCGAGAGTCCCGTTCTCATCGTCCGGCTTGAGTCCTTTCGCATGCAGATTTCGGCACAAGGCGCGAAATCTGCGTGAGTTACTACGAAAGGGTCCCCCCTGTTGTAACTGGCAGCGATTATTGCTGCTGCTGAGCTTCGTGCTCGAGCTTGTATTGTTCCAGTACTTCCCGCTGGTTGTACAACTGCTCTTCGGGGCCGGCCGGGAAGAACTGTACGTCATCATTCAGGTAGTAGGCTGAAGGCAATGTCTGGCCTCCCAGGCTGGTCTGGCATCCAGAGTTTGCTAATCCCATCAGTGCTAAACCCAGTACTCCAACAGTTGACCAATTTTTAAGCTGGCGAATCACCATGATTGTCCTCGGAAAGTAAAGTTGTCGAATGGCACCTGTCGGGGAGAAACGGAAACAGGGTAAAACAAGTGCCGGTAATACCTTGGGATCAGTCTGTCCATAAACTTAATCCATCATTTCAACGGGAAATGACTGGCAAGGTCACGCATTACTATCATGTGTGTACTTCTATTATCGACAATCACGGCCGGAATCTTCGGTACAATCTGCGTAATCGGACAATATTTTGTATCAAGCACAACTGGCGGGCATAGATATGGCGTCTACGAACCTTATGTTCAGTTGGTCGATGTGGCGTTGTCTGAACTCTGCACCGACTTCCGCTCCTGCTGATATTGTTCCAGAACTTTCCGCTGATCATTCAGCTGGTCTTCAGCACTGATTGGAAACATCTGCACGACGTCCATGCTGTAAAACTCATAATGGTGTGGGACCGCCCTTTCGTGAGGCTGACGCACCATCTGGTTCTGGATGCTGGTAAACGTGATGACAGTGAAGAAAAGTAAACCGGTACTGAAGAGAACGAGTTTCTGGCGAGCCTGCATCATAACCTCGAACTGCAAATGAGAGAGAACAGTCACCCCGCTGCTGTGAGAGGTGACCTGGATTGGAAGGGACCAAAGGGTTACTCTCGGCAAGAGCAGTGCCCTCATCCGCGAGCGAAGTGGAGCAACAATAAAAAACAGAGGCTCCATCAGCAGAGTATCGGTCGCTCCAATCGGAATCTTTAGCGCAGTCTGCCTGGTGTGCCAGTTAATGAGCAGGCGCACCGGGATTGCAGAACTCACTTTTTTCAGTTGGATCACATCCGCAAGACTATCAGCCCTGCTTGAACGCCCGTTGCAGTTCTTCCAGAGAAGTCTTGCCTTCCGCGACCAGACGGATACCGTCTTTCTGCATTGAAGGCATATCCTGTTTTTTTGCCAGGGCTTTGATTTTGGCGGGATCGCCGCCAGCAATGATCAGTTGCTTCATCTCATCGGTCATTTCGATGAATTCCAGAAGCAGAGTCTGTCCATAGTAGCCGAGCCCGTCGCACTTTTCACAGGGTTCGATTTCGTTGCCATCTTCATCCACGGTTTCACGCGGCGGACGATACAGCATCTTGGTCGTTTTGGGTAACCCCATCTTGGCGATCAGTTTAGGATTGGGACGGAATGCTTCTTTACACTTGTCACAAAGTGTGCGGATCAGGCGATAGCCTACGACACACTTCAGTGAATCCACGCCTTTCTCGACACTGCCTGCCAGTTTGCAGAACTTCATCATCCCGGTAACAGCGTCTTTGGCTGAGATCTCTGCAATCATCGTGATCTCATCTTTGACCCCCATGATGCTGCGGACATAGTCTTCATCGGTAATGGGCTTCAGATAAATGATATCTGCTTCCATACGGATGATTCGCCGCAACTCATCGTCAAACGTATCTCCCTCTTTTTCATCCAGGGTTGCGATGTGGCTGAACTCGCGATGCTCCGGTTCTGCCAGAGCGAAGATCGTATACTGGTAGGCGTCAACAGATCGCACCACACCAAAGGTGGTGGTGGTCAGTCCTGAATTCGGGGGGCCACTGACCAGAATCAATCCGTTGCGACCGGTGCTCAGCGAACGAATGCGTTCTTTCAGCTCCTCGGTAATCCCGATATCGTCTGCGCGATCCAGGGGATGTTTCACGTCGATGGCTTTGATTGTCAACCGTTCGCCCGCAGGTGTTGGAGCAGTGGCGACCCGCAACTGGTAATTCACCTCTTCCAGTTCCGCATTCACGCCCCCCTGCTGGGGACGTTTCCGTTCCTGGATGTTCAAACCGGAGAGCAGTTTAATAATCTGCACTACAGCCATACCCTGTTGTTTGGAAAGCTTGGGGCCCGGGTTTGGTACGCCATCCACGTAAAAGGCCACCTGATACCGTTCACCCTTGGGTTCAAATCGAATCATCTGTGCCCGCAGAGCCAGCCCGTCGGTGATGATATTCTTGGCGGGCATCAATCCCGCTTTGACCAGACGTGCATTGTCTTTCAGATTCGCGGGCTGTCCATTTAACGCCCCCTGGAACGAGACCGGTTCGATCTCTTCTTCGAGTTCTTCCTCTTCATCCCGGGACTTTCCAAAACCAAAGATCACAGGCGTTACCTCTTATATTAATCGGAGTGAATATCTGGCGGGCGATCGTAAATCAGACGATTTCGACCAGTCTCTCAGCACTGGTACCCATTTTAACAGAAACCTTACAGCAGGCCATAATCCTGCAGCGTTTTCTCGAGCACCTTCATTGAGTCGGCATCCAGTTGTGTCATGGGGAGACGGACTTCACCATTGTCGCGCCCCAGTAATTGCATGGCTGCTTTGATCGGGATCGGGTTTGTCGCCAGTCCCAGCAGGTTACGACAGAGCGTAAACAGCCTGTAGTGCCATTCGCGGGCCTTGGCGAGATCGCCGGCATTGAATGCCGCCAGCATCGCTTTGACGTCCGCGGGAACGATATTACCGACGACCGACACAACCCCCTTGCCTCCCAGCGCCATTAGTGGCAGAGTCAGGCTGTCATCGCCTGAGAGAACTGCCAGGTCGCAGGAAGAAAGGATATGCGAAGCCTGATCCATCGAGCCGGTAGACTCTTTGACGGCAACAATATTCGGGATTTCGGCGAGGCGAATAATTGTTTCCGGCTCGATATTCTTGGCAGTCCGGCCGGGAATGTTATATACGACGATCGGCAGTTCAACAGACTCGGCAATTGCTTTGTAGTGCTGATAAAAGCCTTCCTGGGTCGGCTTGTTGTAATAAGGGGCAACATGCAGAGCACCGTCGGCACCAGCCTGCTCAGCGTACTTGGTCAGCTCGACTGCCTCACGGGTACTATTGGAACCGGTGCCTGCCATGACTTTAATCCGGCCGGCAGCCTGTTTGCAGACGATGGAAATGACCTGTTTGTGTTCATCGTGTGAGAGTGTGGGAGATTCTCCGGTTGTTCCCACCGGACACAAGGTGTCGGTTCCCTGCTCGACATGGTAATCAACCAGCGCCTGTAAGCCGCTTTCGTCGATTTCGCCATTCTTGAACGGGGTGATCATTGCCACCGAAAGACCTGCAAACAGGTCACTTTGATTCGCCATGCTTATCTTACCTTATTGGAATTTTACTGTCCGGTTTGATTCTGTCCGACCAGTTCGATTTCATTTAAATGCTTGAGACTAGGAGCGGTTTTCCCAGTCGACGTTCGACAGGGATGCCAGTGCCAGCTGCAGGGCGTGTGTGCCGTCGCGGCCATGTCCCTGTGCCTGGACAGCCATGTAAAGCTGATGTCCCAGGGCCAGCCCGGGCAGGCTCAGGTTCATCTTTTTAGCTTCTGCCAGGGCAATTCCCATGTCTTTGATGAAGTGCTCTACGAAAAAGCCCGGATCAAAATTATTGTCCATGATCCGCGGTCCCAGGTTGGAGAGCGACCAGCTGCCGGCGGCACCACTGCCCACCGACTGCAGAACCGTAGGCAGGTCCAGACCCGCTTTATAACCATAGAGCAGCGCTTCGCACACGCCGATCATGTTGGTGGCGATGAGAATCTGGTTCACCATTTTCGTGTGTTGACCGGATCCTGCTTCCCCCTGGTAGACAATCGTTTTGCCCATGGCGTCCCAGCAGGGTTTCAATGCGTCGACCACAGCTTCGTCGCCACCGATCATGATGGACAACGTGCCGTTTTTCGCTCCTACATCCCCACCGGAGACGGGAGCATCCACGCTGTAGACACCTTTGGTCTGAGCGGCTTCCGCGATTTCCACAGCCAGGGAAGGATCGCTGGTGGTCATATCGACCAGGATCTTACCCTCGGAAGCACCGGCGAGTGCTCCGTCTTCACCGAGAATGACTTCCCGGACGTCAGTTGGAAAACCGACGATAGAGAAGATGACATCGGCTGCTTCTGCGACCGCTTTGGGAGAGTCAGCCCAGGAGGCCCCTTTCTGAATCAGCGGCTCTGCTTTGGATTTACTGCGATTATAAACCGTGGCTGAGAAACCTGCATCCATCAGGTGTCCCACCATGCTGGCTCCCATGACTCCGGTTCCAATCCAGCCAATTTTTGTTGTTCCCGGTTGAATGGTCGGTATCGCCATAAAATCAATCCCTTTGTCTTTTAAATCAAATTCGTCAATATACTTACAATCATCCACTCGATTTCCAACTGGAGATCGTAAAAAAATGATTGCCATATCTCAAGTTAGCACAATATTTCCCACTGGCAGTATATCGAGCTGAGACTCAGATGTCATATGACTGGTTCATTTTTTTGCGAACAATTGACGTCGGCATGCGAGTTTCTGAGCTGTTTTACAGGGGGAAAGCAAAAGAAACTTGCATCACAGTCTGGAGCGAGGGAGAATTTGGCAGATGAATCGCTCCCTGCCCCTCCCCACGCAGTTCAGGTTGACTAATTTTCAGATAGAGAGACAGGTTTGTGATGAAGATCAAGAATGTGGCGTCAGGGCTGGTGATTTTAGCAGCGTTGACCATGCTGCTGCCCTCCGCAGCCCGGGCTCAGTGCAGTAATTACCCTTGTGGACCCGACGGGGCACCCCTGCTGCAGAGACTGACGCCGCAGGGATTTATGGGTGCCGATTTTCGAGGCAGCTGCGCCCAGCACGATCAGTGCTACCAGATACCCGGAATCAACAGGCGTTATTGCGATTTGCAGTTGAAGCAGGAACTGCATCGCCGCTGTGAGTGTTCTGCCTTTCCACTCGGCTGCCGCATGGTGGCCAACACGATGTATATGCAGGTCCGATTGTTTGGCAGACGGCCTTACTTGAACTCACAGTACCAGTCGCCTTATCATAACCCATCGCCTTACTATGCACCGCCTCCGGTTTATTCGGCTCCGGCACCGGTTGCCTATCCAGCGCCTGTCGTCTATTACGGATACTAGCGGAAACGGTAGGGCTGACTTACTCTCTATATTCCCTCTCGCATAGTACGAAGTCAAACGATGTCCGAGCCCCAGGCTTATCTGAACGGCGAAATAATCCCCCAGTCGCAAGCCCGGCTGGCAGTTTCGGATCTGGGAATCGTCTATGGTGCGGCCGTAACCGAAATGGTACGCACATTTCAGCAGCGTCCCTTCATGCTGGATGAGCATCTGCAACGCCTCGAGTCTGCCTTGGACTATGCCTGCATCGATACACCAATGTCCCGATCCGAGCTCAAACAGATCTGTCTGTCGCTGGTTGAACAGAACGCTTCTCTGCTCTCCACCGAACAGGACCTGGGATTGACGATCTTTATTACCGCAGGTCAGAATCTGCCTTACCTGGGGCTGGCAGCCCTGGAACAGTGCCGCACTCCCACTGTTTGTGCCCACACCTTCCCACTCGCATTTGAGCTGTGGGATCAGAAATATACCAGCGGTCAGTACCTGATCCGCTCGGAAGTGGAGCAGCTCAATCCCCGGGTCTTTGATCCGCGGGTAAAGTCCCGCAGCCGGATCCATCTGTTTCGTGCCGATAAACTGATTCGCAAACAGGTTCCCGCAGCGAGTGCCCTGCTGTTTGACGAACAGGGATATGTTGCGGAAACCACCATCGGGAATTTCTTCCTGGTCCAGGACCGGACGATCCTGACACCCCGTCCGGAATATGTTCTGCAGGGGATCAGCCAGATGATGGTGGCCCGATTAGCGAAGCAACTGGGACTGGACTATGTGGAAACAGATATTTCTGAAGAAATGCTGCTTCAGGCAGATGAAGCATTGACGTCCTCCAGTGGCTATTGTCTGATGCCCGTTACGCGTTACAATGATCATTTCCTTTCAGAAGGAAAGCCGGGCCCCGTGTATCAGCAGATGATCGCCGCCTGGAGCCAGGAAGTCGGAGTCGATATTGTCACGCAGGCGCAGCAGATTGGCGCAGCCCGCCGTGATAAACTTTCCTGAGCTATTGTTAAATTTCTGTCGTTTGATTGAATCCCGGGAACCTGGACGTGTCGCATTATCTGGAATTTTTTAAACAGTTTCGAACGACATTTGAAACAACCGGGGCCATCGCTCCCAGCAGCCGGTTTCTGGCCAGCAACATGGCGGAGCCGATGAAACGCCATCAGGGCCCCAAGAAGGTTCTGGAGATCGGTCCGGGTACCGGCGCGGTGACCCGCGAGATCGTCAAACAGATTCGCCCGGAAGATTCACTGGACCTGGTTGAACTGAATGAGAAGTTCGTCGAAATTCTGCATAATCGGTTCGATGCCGAACGTGCTTTTCAGGAAATCAAACACCTGACCTCCATTCACAACTGCCCACTGCAGGAGTACGGCGTTGGTGAGGAGTACGATTACATCGTCTCTGGACTGCCGTTGAACAATTTTCCGACCGATCTGGTGAGCGAAATCTTTCAGGCCTACTTTCGGTTGCTGAAACCGGGGGGAGTGCTCTCGTATTTCGAGTACATGTATGTCCGACCGGTTCGCAAAGTCGTATCGCGTGGTCCCGAGAACGAGCGGATTTGTCAGATCGATCAGATCATGCGGAGCTATACCAGCCAGTACCGGATCCGTACGAACTGGATCTGGTTCAACCTGCCTCCCGCCTGGGTTCAACACCTGCAGAAAACAGACAGCCCGCCACCATTGATTGAACAGGCGGCGCCTCAGGAACAAAGCTCCTGAGTTCAGGCTCAGTCTGCTTTTTTCTCTGTGTCCTCGGTTTTGGATTTATTTTCCGGTTGATCCGCTGCAGGTCGTTTGGGTTCCTGGAGGGAAAGCGGAATTCGGGTGCGCTGTCGGCTCCGTGATTCCCCACCTGCAATTTCACTCCGATCCAGGAAACCGTCCCGGTTACGATCGACTTCGTCAAACCAGCGGTTAACCTGCTGCAGTTCTTCTTTGCTCAGTTTTCCGTCACCGTTCTGATCAACGAAACGTATGAAGGCCGGCCCAGAGCGAGGAAAGTTTGTCCCAAACCGTGGGCGGGAGCGTTCCTGCATCTGCAATTCGGGACGCTTCATTTCACCATCCTCTTCAGCTGGTTTTCGGCTACGCTCCCTGCTCTGCCGTTCGGGACGTTGTGCAGGACGGAATTCCGCCATCACTTTCATGAATTCTTCCCGGGTCAGTTCCGCATCACCGTCCTTCCCGGCTCGCTCATAGAGCCGTTTAAGGAAGGGACGAATTCGCTCGGGGGCTTCGTCCAGCGTCAGTTTATCATCACCGTTGGTATCCAGAGACTTAAAAAAACGTCCGGCCCGTTCCTGGGAGTTCATGTTCGCGCCTTCGGGGCGAGGCGGACGTCCGTTTCCCAACATACGTCCCATGCGCTGCATTTGTTCGAGTGATATTTCGTCGGTATTTAATCGTTGGAACAGCGGTTCCATTCGTTCGCGTAGCGGCTCGGGTAACTCGTCTTTCGAAATCTTTTTGTCGCCGTTGCGATCCAGCTGACTCAGGAAGCGGTTGTAGAATCGGGGCCCCTGATCGAATCGGCGTTCTCCGCCGGGCTCGAATTTCTGATCTTCTTTTTTCAGACCGCCTGTAAACTCGTCCTTTGTGAGTTGACCATCCTTGTTTTTGTCGCCTGAACGCAGGAGAAACTCAAAGAAGCGCTGCTTCCCTTCAGGAACTTCATCTGCCGAGATCGTGCCATCAGCGTTTTTATCCAGTTGCTGGAATACCTTTTCTTGCGCTGATGATTCTTCTTCAGGTGCTGCCGAGAGGGGGCTGAGCGAGAAACCAGTCAGACCGACGAGAGCCAGTACGGGAAATAAGCGTTGCATGGTCGTCACTTTCCTCAAAACAACGGGAGATTTACAGACGATAACAGGCATTAAGCTGCCATTATACGATTAAACCCGTCGCGTGTCGAAAAGTATTGCAGGAACTGAAATATTCGTTTGCGCATGAAAAAACCCGGTGAGTGACCTCACCGGGTTAAGCGATTGTTCAGCAATCAAATTCAGTTCGCCCGTTTCTTGGAAAAGTTAGAACTGAAGAATCCCTGATCATCGGGGATTGTGTATCCGCCCGTGACAGGCAGGTACTTCTGGAAGAATGAGAACGGTGGCAGCTTGGAAAGATCGAGCCCTTCCACCTGAATCTGATCCTGGTTTTTCTTGATCAGGTCATACAGGGCGTGCAGCTGTGCGTCTGCATTCTGGTAGTTGATGATCGAGGTTTTTTCGGGGAAGTTTTCCGCGATCTGCTTATAGTTCGGATTGTTGATCAGCGAACCGACTCCCCGATCCTTCCGCAGAATGCTTTCAATCTGTTTGACATCGTTGGAGATGAACAGCTGGTTTTCTGCGATGCAGAAAGCAGCATCAGCGGGAGACTTCAGAACAGCAGCAGGCAACTGATACAGGGTCGTGCCCTGGAATTCGCGTGCCTGCCCCGGGAAATCATCCCGCGTGGTCACCGATGCGATGATTTTCTGGAATGCATCAGAGTTTTTGAGCCCCAGAGCAACGACAAACTGACCAGACATTTGAGTCAGGTCAATCTGCTCACCTTCTTTGATTTCGGTCGCAATCTGAATTCGACCGCTCAGGTTATCAACGATGTCCTTTTTGATGTGAATCTTGGGGCCATCGGGATTGTCAGCCATCTGATCAATGATGGCAGCCAATGCACCGGGACGCCCCTGGAATCCATCGAAGAGGGTTTCGATCGAATCGTAAGCACCAGTGATGCTCCAGTTGATTGAATAGTAAGACGAGACCTTGTCTGAAACCCAGACTGGAGGCTGCTGAGCAATCGCCGGGCATTTGAAGATATCAATGATGCCGGACGTGGGCTGATCAACGTAGGTAAAGGTTTTCGTGATCGCGTCAAAATTCTTGGTAGCAACATAGCTGGAACCGCCAACAGCTTTCAACTGAGTGATCCCCAGTGCGGGCAGGAATCCCTGAACCATACCGATCTGAGGATTGACACGGCTGGCTACTCCCAGGATCGACTGCAGCGCGCCAATCGGGTTCATGTACCAGTGCATGACAGCAGGCGCATCTGCATCAGAACATTTATCGATGATGTACTGATACTCTTTCTTGCTGGACAGTGTTCCCTGTGCCTGGCCATCCCAGCGGCCGAGAACTCCTTCAAGGATTTTGTCATCATTGGAAGCGACAAATGTTTTATCCTTCAGGAAGTAAGCGAATTTTTTAGCCAGGGGAACTTTGACAGGACCTTCATCATCACCTTCTTTTTCGAAGGAAAAAATGGTGATCTTGGTGCCGTCGACACTGCGAACCGTTCGTTCTGCACCTTCCTTGTCGAGCCCCTCAGCGGTTTTTTCCAGAATCTTCTCAACGATTTCGCCGCTCTCGCCATACTCGACGAAAGCCAGACCGCCGAATTTGCCTTCATCACTTTTGACGAACGCGATGGCGAATTCTCCGGAGGGAATGCTGAGAACATTACTCAGGCCCAGGTTGGTCTCTGCCTCGAACAGTTTCGAGTATTTTTCCACAAGCTGGATGAGGTCTTTTTTCATGTCAGCGAAGGCGGGATCACGGACCATTTCCGCCATCGAGCTCTGTGCCCACTTTTCTTCCAGCAGTTCTACATCCGGAATGGAGAAGTAGAGCATGGAATCATCGGGGATCCGCTGCACGGCAGTGACCCGGTTTTGAGCAGACGTGTCTTGCGCGGAGAACAGGAACATCGCCTGCATCAACATGAAAGTGAAAAACAAAAGTGGCTTTCTCATGGGAGCCTTCATTCTTTCTCTACCTGAGGGGATTTAAAAATTTTCGCGCTGGATCAACTCTTCCAATCTGTCGAACCACCAGAGCGCAACAATTTCGGTAACTGTTAATTTGTAGCAAGTCTGAAATATCTGACAAGATCAACCTGCAATCAGACTTTCAACGTTGGCCCGGAAGTCTGCATAGCAGCAGGCAGGGACATTACCTGCCTGAATGAACGCGGGTTGCAGGAATTTTTATTTACTTTCATTTTCAGCAGATTTTCTGCGCGGTGCGTCAAAGTAACGATAACCGGTATTGGGGCTGGTTTTATCGAACGCAAACGCATCACGGTTATCCAGAAAATGTTTGACATAGGAAATCGGAATCGCAAAGCCCAGACCTTCTCCCAGGATCAGCTTCATATTGGTGACGCCGATCACTTCGCCGCGAGAGTTAAACAAAGGCCCACCGCTGTTTCCCGGATTGATTTGCGTTGTCGTCTGAATATAGACGATCCCCTGCATGTTCCGGTTACGCGTACTGATAATGCCGCGCGAGACGGAGCGTTCCAGTCCCAGCGGGTTTCCAATTGCAAATACCTCTTCTCCTTCACGCTGGGAATCATCCTCAGCCAGGTACACCTGCCGGAATGGAAAGTCTTTTTGAAGAGGAATTCTCAGCAATGCCAGATCGAAAAATGGATTCAGAGCAATGATTTCGACATCCTTGATCTGTCGTCTCTGGAATTCACCACTTTTCGTCCGATGGAAAATGGTGACGGCGATTCGCGTCTCTTTTTCAACCACGTGATAATTGGTGACACAGTAGCCGCGGTCATTGATAATGAAACCGGAGCCGAGTCCACTGGGTGTCTGCACCAGCGTGACCGCCTCGCCGTAGATGCGAGCCAGTTCTTTGATGCTTTTCGCGGGCAATTCCGCGACGGAATAAAATTTGTCTTTACTCTGGGAAACACTGGTTTTATTGGAAGACATTGATTCCGACTTGGTGCGGGAGCGGATTTGATCGCTGGGAATCCGCAGCACTTCAATGCCGATGTCTACCAGCAGATAATCTGAGCCCTGCTTAAGTACATCCCCCTGCACTTTGTGACCGTTGACCAGTTCGATAACATCCGCCTGCGCCGGAATGGAAAGACAGAGAATCGTAATCAGCAGGCAGGTAATTCTTTTCGGGCAGCACCAGTTGTCAATCATTCCGTCGATTTCCTCTCTTCTTAGCGGCTGTCAGACCAGAAACGCGGCGAGTCGTTTCGCCTTGAGGGATGTTTTTACTCTTTGTATTCGCTATGGCATTCCGTGCAGGATTTGTAGACCCGGGACATTCCCTGATCAAACTCCTGGAAATTGTCGTTCTTGGCAGCTTCCACCATTTTCAGGCAGGCTTCCTGCATCGGATTGGCATGCCCCAGGAAGCCTTTGTCATCGACATAGCCGTAACCTTCCAGTGTGATGATCTTGGAAATCGCTGCAAGCAGGTGTGCTTCTTCGATGACCTTCTCTTTTTCTGCTTTGAGGGCATCTGCACTTCCGACATTCGATTTGAGCCATTTGTAGGCGATATCAGCGCGTTTCATCAGATCGCCCATTGAGGCGACTTCGGCGATGGGTTTCTTATCGTCAGCTTCAGGCAGTCCCGCAGGGGCACTGCCGTTTAGAATCACGATAATCTGTTCGTAGGGAACTTGCATGGCGCGATAGGACTTGGCACCACGCATCAGCGGCTCTGCTGTGAAAGCGGCTGCCAGCTCCCGCAGATACTTGGCATTCTTTTTCCAGCCGACATCTTCTGAATGCTGATTCGCAACTTCAGCCAGTGCCGCCAGGGTTGCAGTAAATGTGGGTATCTCAAGATAGCTCGTATTATAGGTGCCGACCGACTGCATATTCTTGGTCAGACGATTACGAATGTCTTTGACCTGCGATTCCAGAATTGGCATGGGGATAATTGTTTTCCAGTCCGCGCCTGAACCGCCGCCGGCACTCGCCTGTGCAGTCTCCGTTTTCATTTCTCCCGCGGGAGCAGGAGTGGTATTGGCTGCGACATTGTTTCCAGGTAGAGCAACGGGCTGAACTGACTGATTATCGCCCGCGACAGCCAGCGGATTGTCAAACCAGACATCATAGGGGATCCCGTCGATCATTTTCTGCCCGTCATTCGCCGGGGCAGGTGTCGGTTTTGTTTCAGTTGGCGTTGATTGTGCTACCTGTGGAGTCGCTGCAGCCGGAGCGGGCGTCTGGGCCTGTTGTTGAGCTGGCGCGGGGGCAGGAGCATCATTTCCACCACATCCAGTGAACAGGAACAGTGTGAGTAACGTACCTGTGGCCAGTGAGAAGTTGCGAATTGGTTTTCGATACCTGTGCCGAGATGGCTTGTTCATGGATGACTCCCTCAAGTCCTTGAAATAAAACCAATTAGATTATGTGTGATCTTCGCGGGAGATGCAACTCCAGCTTGCCCAGTTTATGAAATTGGTTTTACAGGTCTGGATGGACCCTCTGGTGCCTCACCCTCAGCAAATCATGGAAACCATGTGTCTAATGAACCAGGCCATGCTTCCAGACCGGGGATTACCTGACTGTAAGCATCCCCAGCTGTAAAAATATTCCGATCAGGATAAGCGGGTGCGTTTGGTTGTTTGCGTAAAAATATGGCGGACGGCCCTTGTCAACTCAAACTCCACTTATTATTTCTGACCATTATCAGGTGCGTAACTGGTACCGGTTTTTCACACACACAGTTGAAAAAGTCGAGACTTCCCACTTGCGGAAGTTATACTTGAGTGGTGGACAACCGAGAAAAAATTCGTTTCCTGACTATTCAATAGCCTGTTATTGACTTCTGGAGAATTAACACAGGCGCGTTGTTGGGGACACACAACATTGATTTTTATCAATCAGCTGCCATCATGGAGTTCACCCTGGTAGCAAAAGGAGTAAATGAGAGATGAACAAGATTGTTTGTTACACGTTGGGCATGATTGCCCTCACCCTTACAACAGCTCAGGCTCAGGGCCCTTCCCTCAATTTCGGTCAGGGATTCCTGCTGAGTCAGACAACAGCTCCGCCTCCGGCACCTCCTGCTGTTCTGCCTGAACCAATGCCCGAGTTGACCCCTCAACCTTACGAACACCACGTTGCTTCCCCTGCGATTCCCATGTTTGACTGTGTCAAATACAGAAAAACCAGGAACATCGCTCCCTGCTCAAATCCGAAGATTGTCACCATTGTCGATCCCTGTGCTCCCAAGAAAAGCTGTTGTGAGCCAGGCTGTGTTGCTGTCGAAATCTGTGCTCCCGAATGTGCCTGCGAGTGCGTTCGTTGCAGCAAAGATGGTCGCCGCAAAGTATTTGACTACGGGAAATATAAAGTGGTCGTTGAATCTCATCGTGGTAAAGTTGTTGTGACTTACCGCGACTAAATAGAGCTGAAACAGCTTCATCACAATTTCGAACAGCCAGAAACGTTTTTGTTTCTGGCTGTTTTTTTCGCACTTACGATCTTAGATGCCTGTCAGCGCGAACTCCATATATTCAGCAGCAGGATCAGGCGAGTTTCGACAGCAGGTTCGTCAGGAAGATAATCGCAGCTACACCACACCAGGCCAGAATGAACCCTCCCAGATCCTGAAACGTAGGTTTGGGGATTTCGATGTCTTTCGAATTCGGGAACATCTTTTGTCCCATCGGCTCTGGTTCCGACGGCAGCGTACAGGGCGCATCGATTTGCTCATCCAGTTTCACGGGGGTATGCATCAGCTTGTAGAAATGATCCAGTTTTTCCTGTGGCTGGCGTGGCGTAATGAAACTGACAAGCACTCCGCTGAGGATCGCCATACTCATGAAGAAGAACATCTGCCAGACATCCCGCATTTCAGTGGGAGATTTAAACATATCCTCAGGCAGAATACCGGAGTTATAGAGTACGTCTGCATGGAAAGCGACGCCGATCCAGACCAGGATGCCGGTCAAAGTCGAAACCCAGACGGAAATCACATTCCAACGCCGCCAGACAATGCCGATCCAGAGGCTGATTCCAATACAGGCCGGCGTTTTGACGATGATTTTCAGCGCATGAATGATGTCGGTAAATGTGGTCTGGAGAATCAGGGCGAGAATCACGATCACCAGGCCGGCAATTCGACCAACCCAGAGATAATGCCGCTGCGACTTATTCTTCACCATACATTTGCGATAAATGTTCTCAGTAAACAGGCCACTGGAAATAATCATCTGGGCGTCACTGGTACTCATCACCGCCGCCAACAGCGATGCCAGCAGCAGCCCGATTAATCCCGGTGCGATTCGCGGCAGGATATCGTGGGCAGCCATTCCGAAAAGTTTATCAGCGAAATCACGGTCTGCACTATCGACTTTTTCTTTTTCCTCAGGAGAAAGTGCGTTGTATTCGGGGCTGGCACGCATCACGAGTGACTGGTAGACCGCCTGATCTGCCGGATCGGGTGAGTCTTTCAAAGGACTGCTGTCACCCATGTACCAGACGATGCAGGCCAGTCCGGTGAACGTCCAGGCGACCGTGCAGAATCGTTTTAGGAAGTTCCCTACCGTGAAACCGAAACGGCCTTCATATTCCGTCTTCCCTGCACCACAGACGCCCATAATATGGGGCTGGATTACGATCCCGGCCAGTGCGGTGACGGACAGCATAAATACGTAAAAGGGAGTGATCGGTTCGCCCATCGTGGCAGCCAGTTCCGGGCTGACGGTCAAATCCAGCATCCCTTTTTTAAGGTCGGCATTCTGGTTCAGTTCGCCGAATCCGCCTATTTCATAGAACACAAACGGGAGCAGGAGAAACGAAAAGATGATCGTTAGAATCCCCTGGATAAAGTCTGTGATAATCGCTGCCCCCAGACCACCGGCCATGCCATAGATCACGAACATGACTGTGACTGCCAGAATCGCGTACTCATAGCCCTGCAGACGCCGTTCGGTAATCTGAAACGACTTGGTTTCCGTGTTCCATTCCGCTGCCGGTACCATGAAGTTCGCTTCGACGGCGATGCGGTCCAATTCATTTCCCGTCAGGGCATCCACCATTTTTCCGGTACCGAACAGTCCCCCGGCAATAAAGGTGATCGAGATGGCGATACCGTAAAAGGAATACAGCACCGCGGTGGGGCCATTAAAGCGGGTTTCGAAGAAGTCGGCGGTCGTCAGGGCCCGCATGCGGCGCATAATCGGAGCGACGATCCAGTAGAAAGGCGTTGCCCAGAGCCAGAGAAACTGCCACCAGATCCCCGCGAGTCCAGCCCGCCAGGTTCCCGCGACCACGCTGATGGCCTGCTCACTGCTGGTTCCCGAACCGAAGGCGAAGAACATCATGAAGACTTTGCCGAACCGGCGGCCCCCCATGAAGAAGTCGGTCATATCTTTTACTTTTTTCACCGACCACAGACCAATGGCGAGAATGACGACGAAATACAGACCCAGTACAATCCAGTCTGCAGTATGGAGCCCGAGCCAGGTATTCGATTCGGCGGCGATTAACATAGGCCTGTCCTCTTAATCAGGAGCCTTTGGTAAATTTTGTTTCGAAATCAGCCTACCGCGGATTTATGAAATATGCAAACCTACTGATACAAGGTCACTTTGAATATCCAGCGAATGCCGGCACGACAGACCCTCGCCTGCCAGCAACTCAACAGATGAAACCGCGCACATGTCCCTGATTCCCTTTCACATTCAAAACCAGAACCTGCAGGACCGACGGGTTACCGTTCTGGGGTTGGGCCGGTTCGGGGGAGGCATCGCTGTCACTCGCTTTCTGGCAGATCAGGGAGCACAGATCACCGTCCTGGATAACTTGAGCGCGAGTGAGCTGGAACAGTCACACCAGCAGTTAGCGGACATCCAAGGGATTCGTTATTTCCTCGGGGAGAAAACCCAGGAATTACCAGCCACAGACCTGCTGGTACTGAATCCCGCGATTCCCCCGCAGCATCCCCTGCTCGCTCAGGCGGAGCGGGAACAGATTCCCGTGACCAGCGAAATCGAACTGTTCTGGCAGTTGAACCCTGCACCCATAGTCGGGGTCACAGGCAGCAATGGAAAATCAACCACGACCGCGATGATTCATTCCGTCTTTTCCGAGTCAGGCAGTACTTGCTGGTTGGGGGGCAATATTGGTGTCAGCCTGTTGCCGCAGGTTGAACAGATTCAACCCACAGACTGGGTCATCCTGGAATTGAGCAGCTTCCAGTTACATGGTCTGGATCGTTTACAGCTGAGTCCCCAACTGGCAGTGGTGACCAACTTCAGTGCGAATCATCTCGACTGGCATCAGTCCCTCGAGCATTATCGGCACGCGAAGCAGACAATCTCACGCTGGCAGACCGCGGATGAAACAACCATCATCAACGGCGATGATCCTGATTTGAGAAACTGGGACTACCCGGGAAACGTACTGAGGTTTGGCAGCGATGCAGCGCTGAACACGGATGTACTGGTTCAGGAGCAGGGTTTTCATGTTGACCAGTTCGAGGGGATTTTTCAGCCCCAACTTTCTGTACCAGGTTCGCATAATCGTTTGAATGCTGCCGCTGCCATTACAGCAGGACTTTGTATTGACCTGGAACCAGCAACAATCCAACGGGGACTGGAACGTTTTCAGGGCCTGCCACATCGCCTGCAGTTTATCGGGGAACATGCCGGTCGGCGGTTCTATAATGACTCACTGGCGACCACACCTGAGTCGGCCATCTGCGCACTGGGAGCGTTTGAGTCGGGAAAGATCATTGCCCTGGCGGGGGGCTACGATAAACAGGTCGACCTGACCCCGTTTTCCCGGGAACTGCTCTCGCGTACGAAAGCAACCGCCCTGATGGGAGATACCGGAGTCAAACTTGCAGGGCTCATGTCGAGTCTGCGGGTTGAGGCACAGTCGTTCGCGACGTCAGTGATTTCAGAACCGCAGGATTCATTTGAGAACGCATTTGACTGGGCCTGGCAGCAGTCTGCTCCCGGCGACGTGATTCTGCTCTCGCCGGGCTGCGCCAGTTATGGCTGGTTTGCCAACTTCCAGGAACGCGGGGCGCGCTTTGAAACGTTATTTCAGAATCTTGCAAACGCCGCTAATACTTAATCTGTCAGCGGAGTTTTGTGCGGCTCTCCACTGATCTCCCGCACATACTGCGGGACCGCGTAGCCTGGCAGACGGGTACGCAGTTCGCGAATCAGCGTCCTGCCCTGTTCTTCCGGGACTTCAAAGTGGGCCACACCGCTGACGCGATCCAGTTGATGTAAGTAATAAGGCATCACTCCCAGATTGATCAGCTTTTCGCACAAGGCTTCCAGAGTATCCACATCATCGTTGATCCCTTTGAGCAGCACCGCCTGATTCAGAGCTGGGATACCAGATTGCATCAGTTGCTGAATCGCCTGTTCAACGTCACCTGAAATCTCCCGGGGATGATTGGCATGGATCACCATCCACACAGTGGTCCCGGCAGATTTGACCTGTTCCAAGATCTCGATCAGCCCCGGATGGATACGATCCGGCAACACAACAGGGAGACGGCTATGAATTCGCAATCGTTTGACGTGCGGTAGCGCGGCAATCCGTTCACAAAACACGCGCAAGCGGGCGTCGGTCAACATCAGCGGATCACCGCCACTGAGAATGACCTCATGCAGGGATTTGTCCTGCTCCAGGGCCTGCCAGACCGACTCCCATTCCGCGAGGGTCCGTGGCTCCTCTCCATAAGGGTAGTGTCTGCGGAAACAATAACGACAGTGTATCGCACAGGCCCCACTGGCGATGAGCAATGCCCGACCCTGATATTTCTGCAGTAGACCGGGAGTCGACCTGACCTGTAAATCGCCGACCGCGTCGAGACGGAAGCCAGGGACCTGTTCCTGTTCGTTCAGATGCGGGAGCACCTGTCGCAACAAGGGATCCTGGAGATTTCCCGGTTCCATCCGTGCCAGAAAACTGGGGGGAACCATCAATGGGAACAAAAGGGCACTTTTTTCCGCAGCAGGTAACAGCGCCTCTGGCAGATCCAGACGCGCCAGTAATTCACGTGGATCGCGAATGGACTGCGCCAGTGATTGCTGCCAGGTGGTTTCCGGGAGTGTAGAAGACATTAACGCCAGTATTTCCAGTGGTTTAAACGAAAATCCATGCCCTGCCTACCGAAGTAATGGTACGGGATCATTCCCGTTCGCTAACGAGGGGCTGTAGAGGGATGCCAGGGGGACAAGAATTGCCTTACAATTCGCCTGCTCTCCGTTTGCAACGGCTGAAAGATATGTTATTCTCTCGCCCTTGGAAATAAAACTCAAACGTATTTTTTACCACTCCATCATTGTCAGAGAAATCAAGTAATGCCACAAATCAGTACAGGCGATTTTCGCAAGGGTATTAAAGTTATTGTCGAAGGTGATCCATACGAAATGATCGAGGTCAATTTCGTCAAGCCGGGTAAAGGACAGGCCCTGTATCGCACCAGGTTGCGTAATCTGCTGAAGGGCACCATTCTCGACCGCACTTATAAGAGTGGTGGTGAAAGCCTGGAACAGGCTGATATTCGCAAGGGAGACGGTCAGTTTCTTTATAAAGATGCGACCGGTCTGCACTTCATGGACAATGAGACATATGAGCAATACGCCATTGATGAAGCCGTCTGTGGTAACGCCGCTGATTACCTTCTGGATGGAGCCATCTGCAGTCTGCTGTTCTGGAACGATCAGCTGATCGGCATGGATCCCCCACAACAGGTGATCGTGGAAGTCACTTACACTGAGCCTGCTGCAAAAGGTAACACCGCAACCAACGTTACCAAGCCAGCGACTGTTGAAACAGGTGCTACGGTGAACGTTCCCGCCTTCATTAATGTGGGCGAAAAAATCAAAGTTGATACCGCCACGGGTTCCTATGTGGAACGCGTCCGCGAGTAATTCCGAACCTGCCCTGCCTGAGGCGGGTCTGTTTCAGGCAGGATTTCAGGGCTGATTTGCCATAAATGCTTAGTTTTTATGATTCTTTTGCGTAGGTTTCATGAAACTGGGCAAAATGATATTGAATTATTAACAGGTGTTGCCAAGAATACCTGAACGATCTTCGTATCAATAGATATACGAAGCGCTTAAAGGAGTATACCGCCGGGTCGTCACTGATAATTCGCTGCAAGCGCCACCATGGATCTCAGGGAGGATTGACATGGATGTCTGGAATTTGTTTTTGTATGTCGTTGCATCACTGTTAGCGTTGAAATCGCTTGCCTCACTGATGTCTCACCATAAAAAAGTCGTCGTCCAGCAACTGGCAATCGAGTATACGCAGGAACTCGCCCCCAAAGGGAAGAAATCCCAGGGTCAGACACCCGACCAGCATTCAGAGCTGTCTCCCGCGGACCAGAACGCTTCAGCAGCCTGAGACTCATCTGCTCTGTTTCTGCCCTGATTTTCGTGGGAACTTCAAGGCTTTCTGGATTGGCCTTTCTCTCAATTGAATAAGTATTACAGTTCATGTCTCAATCAGAAGAAATCACGCAGGAAGTTCCACCAGCAGTCCAGGCAGATTCCGCTCCGGATGCGGTGGTGACCGACCACAACCATAAGCTCTACATCGAAACCGTCGGCTGTCAGATGAATATGCTGGACAGCGAGCTCGTGGTAGCTGACCTGCGTAAACGGGGATATGAACTGACCCAGAACGTCAAAGAAGCGGAGACCGTTCTGTTCAACACCTGCAGTGTCCGCGAACACGCAGAGCATAAGATTTACAGCTCTCTGGGGCGGCTTCGCTACGGTGCCCGTAAGAACCCCAAAAAAGTGATCGGCGTGATGGGCTGCATGGCTCAGAAAGACCAGAAGCTGATCTTCCAGAAAGCCCCCCAGGTCGATTTCGTAGTCGGCACCGGACAACTGGCACAGGTCGCCGACCTGATCGACAAAGCGCGCGTGAATCATAGCCAGAATAAACGCAGCCGGGAACTGGCTGTCGGACTGGGACGAAAAGACGGCAAGCGGGATGAGATCACCAACAGTTTCCAGAGTTACGATCCGCTGCGTGATCCGGAGATGCGACCTTCGCCTTACCAGGCATTCGTCCGCATTATGATCGGCTGCGATAAATTCTGTTCCTACTGCGTGGTCCCTTCGACGCGCGGCCCCGAACAGAGCCGTTCACCACGAGAAATTCTGTCCGAAGTCAAAGTACTCGCCGATCAGGGAGTCAAAGAGGTCACACTGCTGGGACAGACCGTCAACAGCTACAAACACACGCAGGACGGAAAACTCTTCCGCCTGTCTGACCTGCTCTACCTGATCCATGATGTCGCAGGCATCGATCGTATCAAATTCGTTACCAGTTACCCCAAAGACATGACCAACGACCTGCTGGAAGCAATCCGGGACCTGCCCAAGGCAACCCGCTACCTGCACGTCCCGCTGCAGCATGGCTGCGACGACGTTCTGAAGCACATGAAGCGGGGATACACGGTCGAAGATTACCGGGACATGATGCAACGCATCAACGAGATTCTGCCCGGCTGCTCGGTTTCCAGCGACTTCATCGTCGGTCATCCAGGTGAGACTGAAGAGTCACACCAGAAGAGCCTGGACTCAATTCGCGAATTCCGGTTCAAAAACAGCTTCATCTTCAAGTACAGCGAGCGTCCTGGAACCAAGGCGGCCGAGCGATTTGCCGACGACATTCCCGAGGATGTCAAAAAACGCCGTAATAACGAAATGCTCGATCTGCAAAACGAAATCAGCGAAGAAGACAACGCAGAATTCATCGGCAAACAGGTTGAAGTGCTGGTCGAAGGTCCGAGTAAGTCTGCCCTAAAGGCCAGCGATAACGTATCCAAAGAATCGCTGGCGGAACAGTTGATGGGACGTTCCAAGTGTGACCGGATTGTGGTCTTCGATGGAAATCCCCGACTGGCTGGTTCGCTGGCTGATGTCGAGGTGATCGACGTGACCCCCACGACGCTGATCGGGAATATCATTACCCGCGAATACCAGCATCAGACCGGTGCATCGCTCCCCATCCTGCAGTAATCTGAACTACAGAACGCTGCGGAATGCATCTTCCAGTTGCGGATACTGGAACTGAAAGCCCGCTTCGTTCAGCTTTTTCGGAACCACCCGGGCACTGGTCAGCATCAGTTCCTGTCCCATCTCGCCAAACGCGGTTTTGACGCCCCACGCAGGAACGGGAAGACAGGTCGGACGTGACAGGACCTTTCCCAGGGTCTTTGTGAATTCCAGATTGGTAACTTCATCCGGGGCGACAAAGTTGACCGGTCCTGCCAGCTCGCTGTGGTTGAGGCAGAACTGCAATGCGTTAATCACATCCGGCAGTGCGATCCAGCTCCAGTATTGTTTTCCCGAGCCGAGCCTGCCTCCGACGCCCATTTTGAATGGCGTCAGCATCTGTCCCAGTGCCCCTCCCTTGCGGTCGAGAATCATGCCGAATCGCATGTTGACGACACGGATGCCCGCATCCTGGGCTGGTAAAGTGGCCTGTTCCCATGCCTGACAGACATCGGCCAGAAACCCTTCTCCCCGTGGACTGGACTCATCGAGTCGTTCCTCACCACGATCTCCGTAGAAGCCAACTGCGGAGGCGCAGAGAAAGACGGTCGGTTTCTGTTCCAGTGTCGCCAGCTGACTGGCCAGCAGGGAAGTCGATTGAAAACGACTGTTGAAGATTTTCTGTTTCACTTCCGGGGACCAGCGTTTGCCGGCTATATTGACGCCCCCCAGATGAACCACTGTGTCTACACCATCAAATGCCTGGGGCTCCAGTTGTCCCTCTGCAGGATTCCACACGACCGAAGTCTGTTGTGTATCTGGTGACTGCTTGCGGACCAGGCGGACGATTTCACAGTCGGGTTCTGCTTCGAGTCGTTGACATAACGCCGAACCGACCAGTCCGGAACTTCCTGAAATGAGAACTTTCATGAGAGTGTCTTTTCCAATCCCTGGGGAATCGCTACTATAAAATATTGAGTGCGCAAAGCTTGCACTGCCTGTCTTTATTGTAGCCTGCCCCCGGTAAGAGACCATCATGGATCGTTCACAAATTCGAAAGATGCTGCTGCAGACGTTTGAAGATTTTCAGATGACCCGCAGTGAACGCTCCGCTTTGAATCAGATTTTTGATCATCTGAACCTCTCAGACCACCATCTGGCTCTCATCCGTGCTGAGGCGTTTCAGATCTTCAAAGATCAGCAGCCGGTCCCCGGTATGCGTGAAAAAAGCCTCGGCTGGCTGGAAGACGTGATGAAGATCCTCTCGCGGCCGGCCAGTGAAGATTCTGCCATGAAGTCGGAAGCCTGGTTCAGTCCACACGATGAATGTGCCCATCGCATCTGCAGAATGATTGGCTCAGCGACTCGTCAGATCGATATCTGTGTCTTCACAATTACCGATGACCGTGTTTCCGAGGCGATACAGGAAGCGCACCGCCGCAGTGTCTCGGTGCGTATCATCTCCGATGATGATAAATCCTTTGATCCCGGTTCCGATATCGACCGTCTCTCGCGTGCCGGGATTCCGGTTCGCATTGACCGCAGCCAGTATCATATGCATCATAAGTTTGCACTCTTTGATTCGAAATACGTACTGACCGGCAGCTACAACTGGACCCGGAGTGCGTCTGAAAAAAACGAAGAGAATTTTATCATCACCAGCGATCCGGCGCTGCTGTTTCGCTTTGAATCCGAGTTTGAAAAGTTGTGGAACCGCTACGACAACTGAAGATGTTTACGCCCTGAATAGTGTATACGATCAGAGAGAAAGCTCAACCATGAATGTGCTCAACCTGCTCCGCTATCTGTTTCCGGTATTTCTGGTTCTGATTATTGGAAACCAATCCCTTCAGGCTCAAAAGAGTCAGGCACGTCCCAATGTGCTGGTGATACTGGTAGACGATCTGGGATATGGCGATCTCAGCAGCTATGGTGCTACAGATCTCAAATCCCCTCACATTGATGCGCTGCTGAAACGGGGCATGAAATTCAATAATTTCTACGCCAACTGTCCGGTCTGCTCCCCTACCCGGGCAGCATTGCTCACGGGACGCTACCAGGACATGGTGGGGGTGCCCGGCGTTATCCGAACCCATCCGCAAAACAGCTGGGGTTATCTCGTCCCCTCGGCAGTTACCCTGGCCGATGTCTTTCAAGAGGCCGGTTATCACACAGGGATTGTGGGTAAATGGCATCTGGGGCTGGAAGCGCCCAATGTCCCGAATCAACGTGGATTTGATTTCTTTCGCGGTTTCCTGGGTGACATGATGGACGATTATTACCACCATCGACGCCACGATGTCAATTACATGCGATTCAACGAACAGCAGGTGGATCCGGAAGGGCACGCTACAGATCTGTTTACAGAATGGACCTGCGATTTCCTCAAGCAACAGGCACAAACGGAGCAACCCTTCTTTCTCTATCTGGCATATAATGCCCCGCATACTCCCATCCAACCGCCGGCTGACTGGCTCGAGAAAGTCAAACAGCGCGAAGCTGGTATCGACCCAGCCCGGGCTAAGCTGGTGGCACTGATCGAGCATCTGGATGCGGGTATCGGCGAGGTGGTGAAAACCCTGGATGAAACCGGATTAAGCGAGAATACCCTGGTCATCTTCAGTTCCGACAATGGTGGTCAGTTAAGTGTGGGAGCCAATAACGGCGATCTGCGTGATGGTAAACAGAGTATGTATGAAGGGGGCCTGAAAGTTCCCACGGGCATTGTCTGGAAAGGTCACATCTCACCGAATGTGGAAACCGATTTCATGGCGATGTCGATGGATCTGTTTCCTACCGTCTGTGAAGCCGCAGGCATCAAAGTTCCTGCAGGTTTGGACTCGGTCAGCATTCTGCCGACACTGGAGGGTAAGGCACAAACACCATTGCGAAAGCACTGGTTCTTCCGTCGACGTGAAGGGGGCAACCGTTATGGAGGAAAAACCATCGAAGCCGTTCGCAGTGGTGACTGGAAACTACTACAGAACAGTCCCTTCGCTCCGCTGGAACTTTACAATCTGAAAGCAGATCCCCTCGAGAAAGAGAATCTGGCGGAAAAGAACCGCAAGAAGTTCAATGAGCTTTCGACACTCCTACGTGCAGAAATTCAGCGATACGGCAGTGTTCCCTGGCAGAAACCACTCAAGTAAGTCGGACGAGCTTATTTATAAACCGTCGCGCCACCCAGATTGGATTTGAGGTCATCGATGGTCTGGGGCTTAATCACGGTTCCGTAGAGGAAGATTTTCTTCAGCTTGGGAAAACGGGTCAGTTTGCTGACTTCAGCATCGCTTACGCGTGTGTAAGACAGTTCCAGTGATTTCAGACGGGGGAGATCCTGAATCAATACCAGTCCCTTGTCCGTGAGATTGGTGCCGTGCAGGTTCAATGTTTCCAGATAAGGCAGATCTGACAGTTTCTGTAAGTCGATATTTTTCAGTTTGGCATTTGTCAGATCGATTTCCCGTACGGCAAAACCCGATTCCGGGATATCGGCGGCTGTCTCAATGGGGAGATCGCTATGGACTGGTACCACTTTTCCTCCCAGTTTCAGTACAAATTCTGTGGCTGCTTTGCTGTTGGAATCGCTTTTATTTCCACAGCCGGTGACGAGCAGGATTGTCAGACTGAATGCCAGTCCCCACACTAATTTGCTCGTGAATGTTTCTTGTGACCATTTCATGGCGTTTTTCCGTTTTCGGCTAAGATGTGGTTTCTGTCAAAAAATTCTAGAGAATTCTTTTACGGCCCATCTATAATGTATCATAAGACCGTGCATCATAATCGGTTGCAACCGATCTGTGAAGCTGGTCAGAGAAAACTCTCGACATCCCCTGACTCGAAAAGTGACCTATCAGAATGACATCTTCTTCCCCTGAACTGCTGGCGGATGAGATCCACCCCGCCTCGTTGGATCAGGATCTCTTACTGAAAGATTGCCAGATTCAAAATGTGCGACGCTCCGGTCCGGGTGGCCAGCATCGCAACAAGGTTGAAACTGGAGTAGTAATCAAGCATGTGCCCACGGGAGTCACCGCCGAAGCTTCGGAGAAGCGGCAACAGGGGCGGAACCGCTCAGTCGCTCTCTTTCGACTTCGCATCAATCTGGCGATTGATTGCCGGTTAAAGCACTTTGGAGAGGCTCCCTCCAAACTCTGGCAACGACGGATTCTTAACGGGACTGTGAAAGTCAATTCCGAACATGATGAGTTCCCGGCTTTGCTGGCAGAGTCCCTCGATGTTCTGACACACTTCCAGTTTGATCCCAAAGAAGCCAGTCTGTTTCTGGGCTGCACCTCTTCACAATTAATCAAGTTTCTAAAGAAGGAACCCCGGGCATTTGCCTGGCTGAATTCAAAGCGTCAGGCTGCGGGAATGCACGCCTTAAAATAGAGACGCGACCATCGATACATTTTAAGAACGCATAGAGCGCCCGGCTTCACTTGCATAGAACTTTGAATTCTGGCTGATAGAATGGAGACTGTTCCCGGATTCACCAGGACACGGCATCAAGACAAACCGACCCCCAGATAGCAACTGGCATTTTATGAAGCATTTTTTCCACCATGTATGGCAAAAACGGTCGCAAGTGGGGCCCTGGCTGTTTCTGATGCTGCTCTCGGGCATCATCTTCAAATACACCTATGATGCTCCCCTGACCCTGGGGCAGTTCCACCATAATCTGCCTCTGCTGCTCCGCGTAGTCGCGGTGGCCCTCTGTCTGTGGAGCATCTATCAGATCCTGATGGTCTTTTTTCCAGGACTGCAGAAATATCAGATCAAACGGATCGGACGCAACCGGGTCTCCCTGCCCCGGGACGGGATCGTCTATCTGTTAATGATGACAGTCCTGTTTGTGGGCTCCGTGCTCTCCCGGGAAAATATGCTGATGCTGGTCTTCGCGATGATGACCGGACCATTCGTCTTGAACGGCTGGATTACCTACAGCATGCTGAAACAGATTCAGCTGAAACGCTTGATTCCCCAGCGGGTCATGGTCGGGGAGACTTTCACCGCCGAAATCATACTGGAAAACAATAAAAAGGTACTCGCTGCCCATCTGATGGAAGTAACAGACGAAGTCATCAATGGAGATGACCAGTTAAGTCCGTCGGTTGTATTTCGCAGAGTCGGTCCTCGGCAGCAGGTATCTGCGCATTATTCTGCCAAACTCATGCGTCGGGGAATCTATGAATTTGGTCCCCTGCAGGTATCCACCCGCTATCCCCTGGGGCTCGTCAAGCGGGGGGCGGTCTTTTCCGAATTCAGTGAGTTGATTGTTCATCCGCAGATTGGTCGTCTGAGTTCACAATGGGCGGACGATTTCTTCTCGATTGCGGAAGTCGCGCAGCAGAGCCGCAGTCGAAAAGGCGTGTTTGATGACGAATTCAATCATATCCGTGAATATCGAACCGGCGACAGCCAGCGTGCGATTCACTGGAGGAGTTCCGCGCGCCTGGGTGAGTTGATGGTCCAGGAATACCACCAGAACCGCAATTACGACCTGATTATCGGCCTGGATCTGTGGTTACCTGCCTACCCGAGCGAGCAGCAGTCCGAACGCATGGAGTGGGCGATCAGTTTCATAGGCACCCTGTGCCGCGAACATTTACGCTACAGCCGCGACACGAAACTGACTCTGGTATCGCAAGGGAAAACCCTGGAAACGCTGGAAGTCGGCATCGGATCACAAGGGCTGGAATATCTGCTGGACTTTCTGGCGACGGTACAACCGGGAAAATCGACCGTCAAGAAGGAGTTTCCCAGACTGGTGGCTGAAGCCAGCACACCTCGTTCCCGCACTGTGCTGATTACGACACGCTGCGAACAGGACGTCCCCAAACGGGAACGTCTGCAGACCTGCTTTGAAGAGCCGGGTAACGAGCTCAGTGGTCAATGGAGACTGCTCGAGGCTGACCCCGAAATTCTTTCCCGCTGGTTGATTTTGGAAAACAGTTAACGAATTGATTGGTTGGTTGAAATAACGTTCCACCATTTCAGATAGAGAAGAATTACTGGTGAATTTAACTCTCATATTTCAGATCAGTGTCTACTGCCTCATCGCATTGTCCAGCTTCATGTTCATGCTGGCCGAAGGGGGCCTGTTTCCACAGCTGTTCACAATTCCTCTTGGGTTAATCACCCTGTTTTTCACCGATCGCTGGAACAAATTCAGCATGAGTCCGCTCTGGGCGAACATTCTGGGGCTCCTGGCGTTTCTGCTGGTGTGTGGCGAATTCTTTTCTGATATCGAAGGCCGCCTGCTGGCGGGGGCGCATTTCCTGGTCTACCTGACCTGGATCATCCTGCTGCAGAAAAAAGGGGACACCCAGTACTGGTGGTTGTTTGCGCTGGGATTCCTGCAGATCGCAGTCGGGGCGGTGCTCACCGAGTCCGGCTTCTATGGTATTCTGCTGGTCGTCTATCTGTTTCTGGCTTTCTGGACGCTCACCGTCTTCTCGATCTATCGCACCGATAAAACTTTTTCCAGTGAGCAGGCACCGACTCCCTTGCCTCGTACCTCGGTTGCTGCGAGTACTTCCTCCCCGTTTCACCGGCAGAGTCACGTACAGGACGGCATTCAGTCAGACCAGACACGCAAGTGGATCACGGCAGAATTTATCTGGTCCTCGATTGGCTGCTCCATCAGTGCGCTGATCATTTCCATGTGTTTCTTCCTGTTGATTCCGCGACTGTGGGTCAATCGTTCCTTCTTTAACAATGAGACTCTCGAAGCCGAAAAACGCCCCCTGGTGGGATTTGCTGAGAAAGTACAGCTAGGCGAAATGGGAGAAATTCTGGAAAGCTCTGAGCGAGTACTGGAACTGACGGTTTACGACAACCAGACCGAGGAACCGATTCCCGTTATGGAATTCGTCAGAATCCTGGGCATGGACGAGCCCCTGTTTCGCGGTGCGGTTCTTTCGACCTACGACAACGGCAGTTGGAGTCGGCTGCGCCGTCACTCCAACTGGCGGTTACTGAATTCGCAGGAACTGGAAATCAAAGACCTTTACCGGCAGGAAATGGTAATGGAGTCGATCGGGACTAATGTTCTGTTCGTACTGCAACCAATCGTGGGCATGGACATGCTTAGTAAAACCGAAAATACATTGAATCTTGATACGCTGGAGATCCGTCAGACCCACCCCCCTGAAGTGGATGGGAACACCAAATACAATGTCTTTACCGCCAAGGATCTGGATCAGAATATTCTGATGAATCAGCTCGATAATGAAGAGGTCTACCTGGACTTACCTCGCAAAGATTTAAGGCGGCTGATTCAGTACACAAAGAAGCTGATCGCCGAGCAACCTGAGTTGAAGACGAATCTGGCTAAGGCAAAGTTTCTGGAATCGCATTTACGCGATTCCGGTGAATTCAGCTATACACTCAACATGTCGATCGTGGATCCGGAAATCGATCCCGTGGAAGACTTCCTGTTTAATCGCAAATCAGGACATTGTGAATATTACGCATCAACACTGGCACTGATGTTACGTGCGATTGATATTCCCACGCGAGTAATCAGTGGTTTCAAAGGGGGAGATTCCAGTTATCTTTCGAACCAGTTTGAGGTTCAACAGCGTTATGCCCATTCGTGGGTTGAAGCGTTTCTGGACGGCAAATGGATCACCATGGACGCCACTCCCAGCCTGGAACGGGCAGAGATGGTTGCCCAAAGTGCGCCCTCCCTGGGAAGCTGGAAAGGCATGTCGAAATTCTTCAGCCAGTTCTGGTCTGATTATGTGATTGGAGTCTCTTTTCAGCGGCAGAAAGCGACCTTCTACGACCCCCTGCTTCGGGCTGGTAAGAAAATCGGAAACCGTCTACTCGATATTCGAACAACGACCGTCAGTATGTTTCAGTCCATCAAGAAGTTCCTCTCTTCCCCCCGTCGCTGGTTCAGCTGGGAAGGTGCGGCCGCTGTCTTCATTATTGCCGGTCTGTTCTTTGCTCTGAAATGGTTATGCCAGGTCATGATTCGTCTGATCCGTAAATTACTGGCCAGAAATCAGGACGAGGAAAGTAAAATGCGTTCTGCCCAGATTGCATTTTATGAACGGTTCCAGAAACTGCTGGCCAGTAAAGGCTTGATTCGTAAACAGACAGAGACTCAGCAGGAATTCTCTCATCACGTGAAAGTAGACCTGAAGCAGGAACTGACTCAGGCGCAACTCAGCGAATATCCGGAAGAAATCTCCCGACTGTATTATCAGGTCCGCTACGGAAATCATCCCCTGGAACCGGAGCAGTCTGCAGAGATCGACCAGAAGCTGACGACACTCGAATCTGCATTGCTGGAACAGAAAGAGGGTTCCGCAGTTGCAAAGTAGCGTGTTCTCCACGCTTCATTGATCCTGTATAGAAGAATTCTCTACAGGAAACAGACTCAGGTTCAGGCATCCCGCAGTCGGGGATCTGAAGCTTCCTGCAGTCCTTCGCCGATCAGGTTATATGCCAGTACGGCCATAAAAATCGCCATCCCCGGGAAGAAGATTAACCACCACATCTGCAGGTTCTGCCGCCCCATATTCAGCAGTGTTCCCCAGCTGGGATTTGGGGGAGGTGCTCCAAATCCCAGGAAGCTCAGTCCGCTTTCAATCAGAATGGCGGCGGCAATTCCAAAGGTGATGGGAACCAGAACCGGTGCCAGCGAGTTGGGCAGGATATAGCGAAAGATGATACGAAACTGTCCAACCCCGGTGGTCTTCGCGGCCAGGACGAAATCGCTTTCTCGCAGTTTCATGAATTCAGCGCGTGCCAGTCGGGCAATACCAGTCCAGCCGGTACAGCCGATAATGGCCATCATATGCCAGATAGTGGGCGCATCGATGATAGCAATGATCGCCAGAATCAGGATTAATGTTGGAATGCACATCACAACCTCGATGACCCGGCTGAGCACCATGTCGAGGCCTTTTCCATAAAAACCAGCCAGTGCGCCGACAATGATTCCAATGACTCCCGCAATGCCCATCGAGACGAAACCCACGGACAAGGCGATCGTGGTTCCGTGGACCATCTGCGCGAAGACATCCACACCCCGTTGGTCGGTACCAAACCAGTTACGCAAACTGGGTTTCCCGTTGTCCTGGGTGGGATTACCCGGCATTCCCTTCCATTCGTCGTCATACACGCGGCGATAAGGATCCTGATAGACCAGTGGCCAGATCGCCCAGCTGTCGGGATCTTTCGCTTTCAGGTTTTCCGGGTAGCGGTTGCGAAAGCGGTCTTTGTAGAAGATCGGGTTTTCCCATTCGCGGCGGAAGTAGCCCATCGCGGGAAAGTAAATGTGACCTTTGTATTTACAGATGATCGGTTTGGTCCCGGCAATCGCAGGAGCAAAGACCGCTACCATGCAGAGAAAGCCGATGTAGATCAGAGCGATCATCGCCATTTTGCGATGTTTGAAACGCTGCCAGGTCTCAGCCCAGAAACTGGGTGACTTTTTGACCTTCTTCGGTGCAGTGACATTATTCTGGTCAGTGTCAGATTTCTGTTGCATGATGAGTAATGACTTTAAGAGAAATCAGTTTCAGATATAAACCATGGTTGAGTACAGAAGCCGCATCAGTGATCAGAGATTTTGACCCGGGGGTCAGCCATCGCGTAGAAGATGTCGGCCATAAGTTGTCCTGCCAGAGTCAGGATCGCAAACATCAGTGTCAAACCCATGATCGTCGGGTAATCCCGTTCCAGAATGGATTCAAAATAAAGCTGTCCCATGCCGGGCCAGCTGAAGATCCGCTCGATAATCACTGAGCCTCCCAGCAGCGAGGGAAGTGTCAGTCCAATGAGAGTCACCAGCGGAATAAATGTATTGCGGAAAGCATGTCTGACGAGAACATTCACGGGGCCCAGGCCCTTGGCGCGAGCCGTGCGGATGTAATCCTGTCTCAACACTTCGTGCATATTCGCCCGAATGAACCGGCTGTAATACGCGAGACTGCCATAGGTGTAGCAGATAATCGGCATGATGGCGTGCAGGAAAATATCCCAGACCTGCTGGATCGTCGACATCGAGCTGTAGTTATCGCTCTTCATGCCATACAGAGGCAGCCAGCCCAGTTTGTTGGCCAGATAGATCTGCAGAAACAGAGCCGCTACGAAACTGGGGAACGAATACAGCATATACAGAATCGTGCCGATGGTTCGTTCGTCGAGATGCCCCTGACGCGCCGAGGAATACAGGCCCATTGGAATGGCCAGCAGATAGGTTAACAGCAGTGAGCTCACCGAGAGAATCAGTGTCGGTCCGATTCGTTCGCTGATCAGACGGGTGACCGGTTGCTTGCGGGAAATGGAGCGCCCCAGATCGAGACGGCAGACATTACTCACCCACAAAACATACGCCTGAGGCCAGGGTTTATCCAGCCCGTAGGCTTTTTCCATTCGTTCACGGTCTGCCTCACTCAATTCCTTGCCGGGGTCGATCATCGCCATGGCATTGGAGAGAGGCGTTCCCGGCATGTTACGAATCAGGCCGAAGATGATAAACGTAATCAGCGTGAGTGTGACTAACCCGATGAGGAGCCTTCGCACGAGGTAACTGAACATGCTATTGAATCAATCCATTATCAGAATCAACAAAAACAGTAGCATTCGCTCCGCCACAGGCTGAGCAGACTCTCAGCCTGTGATGAATCGAATCAGAGCAGCGTACGATGACTATTTCTCGACCGGTTTCCAGAGACTGCTGAAACCGGGACCGTACCCATAAGGACCACGGGGGCTGAAGACATAGCCTCTCAGGTCTTTATTGAAGCCGTAGAAGGAGTTGCGGTAGTAGAGCCAGGTGTAAGGCTGATCTTCATACAGAATCTTATGGATTTCTCCATAGATTTTTGCACGCTTGTCCTTATCAAATTCCCGACGCCCCTCTTCGAACAGTTTGTCGACTTTCGGGTTAGAATACTGTCCGTAGTTACGGCCTTCCCCTGTTTTCCAGAGGTTCATGCCGGTATCAGGGTCGGTGCCGGTTCCCCAGCCACCGAACATGGCCTGGAACTGATGTTTGCGGGCTTTATCCTGCATCACGGTGAATTCTGTCGCTTTGACCTCACAGATAATCCCGATCTGGTCGAGGTTCTCCTTGAGGAGCGTACAGATGGAAAGTGACAGAGGTCGGCTGGCAGTCATAATGGTGAAGCGGAATGGAATCGTTTTACCGTCGAATTCTTTATCGCGGATCCCGTCTCCGTCATGGTCGATCCAGCCAGCTTCGTCGAGCAGCTGTTCGGCTTTCTTCAGGTCCTGGTGAAACGGTTTCGTCATCGGCTTAGGCGACATCCAGGCCGTTTCATGAAAAATACCAGTACAGGGCTGATAGAGTCCGTAGCAGAGTTCATCCAGCATTTCCTGATGATTGAAAGCATAGGACATCGCGGTACGCACTTTCTTATCCTGGAAGAACAGCGTTTCGCAGTTCCAGCCAAAATAGAAGTAGACCCATTCCAGTCCACTGGCTTTGGTGCAGACATCATAGAAATCTTTCCCATCCGTCTGGGTTTTCCAGAGTTCGGGATTCAGAGCCATTTCGTCGATCTCGCCATTTTTCAGAGCGAGCAGCGCCGTGTTGGGATCTTCAATAATTCGCAGGCGAACACGTTCGAAGTAAGGCCGACTGCGAACCTGTTTGCCGTCCTGCATGTACCAGCCTTCCCGGCGTTTGAGCAGGATCTCCTGTCCACGAACCCGTTTTTCGTATTCGTAAGGGCCGCCGGTGACCGGGCTGTTCTCGTACTTGACGTGATATTCGCTGTCCTGCAGCGTGGGGTCGCTATCCAGTTCTTTGGAGTAGATATGTTTCGGAATAATCGGGAAGTTCAAGTTCCAGACGTTGGTCGGCAGTGCTTCTTTATGAAAGAAGACCAGTGTCTGATCGTCGTAAGCTTCGATCCAGCGGATCTGGTCGGTTCCCGAACGAACAGCGGGCACCGGGACGTCCGGATTCATGATAGTCTTGAAAGAAAAGACAATGTCGTGAGCGGTAATCGGTTCGCCGTCTGACCAGGTCAGGTCGTCCCGCATCACTACTTTGTCGTACTTCTTATCTTTACTGGTCTGCCAGGAAACGACAGTGTCAGCGACAGCAAAGGGACGGAAGTTCCAGTCGAAACTAAACAGTCCAAACCCGGTTAAGGAACCCACTTCGAATTCGACCGCGGAGCTGCCCATGATAGGGTTGGTGCTTTTCATGTCCGCACCAACGTGGCGGTTGATGGTTGCGCCCCAGTCAACCTGTTCGTCATTTTCAGGCAGACGTCCCAGGGCACTCAGAATCTTTTCATTGTTTTCCTGGGTGTCATTTTTCAGTTTCAGAGCTTCTTCTACAGAGACCAGAGGTTTTTCCTTACTCTGTCGCTCACGCATCAGCTCGAGACTGTCGAGCACCGGCTGTTCTTCCCATTCTACTTTTTCATCCAGTTCCGCCAGTGACGGGGCATCGAATGGCTCGAGCAGAGGCTCTGATTTCACAGCTTCTTCTGGGGTTTCGGGAGCAGGTCCGGGGCAACCCGTCAGGAAGAAGGTGAGTAAAATAGTCAAAAGCAATCGATTCAGCGTGGATGAGTAGTACATGGATATTCCTTCAATTACTCCATTGGATCGTCGGGAAAATCTCGGGTGGATTCAATCGGGGTTCAGATCACTGCGAAACAGGTTCTGCGAGCTATTTGTAGTAGATTGTGGCAGACTCTGTCAAATAGAACAAGGCTGATTCTGGTTTTAAAGGCAAGTTGCGTTTAGACTTACCATCAACCAAAATCAGCCTGATTCAGTGAAAATTCAAATTGTCATCCCGTAAACGGGATCAGGGGGTGAATCCTATTTGAAAACTCCCACCCAGTAGTGTTGTCCATTGCGGATCATATATCCGAAGCCCACCTGCGATCCGGTCAGCATGATCGAATGGTGTGCGGGTGATGCAATCCAGCCATTGACGGCAGCTGCTGCTGAGGTCGGTCCCTGGAAGATGATTTCCGGCCAGGGAAGGTTGCTGTGCTGATAGTATCCGGTGTCGGCCATCCAGGTGGCATGTTCCTGAGCTTGCAGGCACATTTTGGTATTCAGTGTCAGGGCAGGCATGCCATTACGGGCACGTTCCTGGTTGTGAAGTTCGAGCAGTCGCTGAATGGTAGGATGTTTGATCAACCAGTCATGCTCTCCCTCTTTCTTTTCTTTCTCCTCAGAAAAAGCCGGCTGAATCAACAGCAGGCACATTAGACTTGCAAACACGACTCTCCATAATGGTCTTATAGTCATAATCCCTTTTCCTAGTCCTTCCCTATAGGATGTTAAGATGTGGGGCCGGCGAAAACTTTGACGGTCCCGTAACCTGAAGGGCAAGGTTAGCAACGGCAAAACGGCCGGTCTACTGTTCGGAAAGGGGAAAATTCAGAACTCGGATCATATTGAAGAATCCACATATCATTGAGCGTTGGCGCTACGAATTCTGCTTTTTTCTATGTTCAACCCGGAGCCGGATTTGCGCCAAGTCATCAGTAGGCACTGATTCGATGAGACGTTTTGTATAGTCCTGCTGTGGGGCCTGATAAATCAGTTCTGAGGGGCCCAGTTCGACGAGTTTTCCCTGATTCATCACTGCCATCATGTCTGACATGAATTTCACCACACTCAAATCGTGGCTGATAAAAATGTAAGTCAGGTGATGCTGTTCCTGTAGATCTTTGAGCAGATTCAGCACCTGCGCCTGCACGGAAACATCGAGGGCCGAAACAGATTCATCACAGATAATGAACTCTGGCTCGACCGCCAGTGCCCGGGCAATCGAGATGCGCTGACGCTGACCGCCGGAGAATTCATGCGGATAGCGATCCAGATAATCAACCGTTAACCCGACCTCTTCCAGCAGTGCAGCAGCACGATCGCGCCGGTCCTGTTTGGAGCTTCCCAGATTGTGCGCGATCATCGATTCGGTAATGATCGTCGAGATCATCATGCGGGGGTTGAGTGAACTGTAGGGATCCTGAAAAATGATCTGCACTTTACGTCGAAACGGTTTTCTGCCCGAACGACTCATGTGCGCCAGATCATTCCCCTCGAGTAGAATTTTCCCATGCGAAACTGGTGCCAGGCCCACGATGGCTTTGCCGGTTGTCGTTTTTCCACAGCCGGACTCGCCTACCAGTCCCAGTGTCTGCCCACGATAGATATTCAATGAGATGCCATCGACGGCACGCACATGGTCGACTGTGCGACGTAATACTCCGCTTTTAATCGGGTAATGCACGTGCAAATCATCGAGACTTAAAATCGGTTTCTCGCCGTCCTGGACACATTCCGATTCGGGAAGATTCTGCACCGTGTCCCACTGATAACCCATCGACTCCAGTTCGCTCCGCGGATGCAGCAGGCGGGGACGACCGTGAGTCGTCAACTCGAGAAAGCGGCTTTCATCGAACTTTTTTTCCTCAATCCGGTATTCGCCGGGTGAGGTTTCTTCGAAATCCATAAAGTCAGAAACGGTAGGCAACCGCTTAAAGGAAGTATCGAGTGCCGGACGACAGGCAAGCAACCCTTTGGTATAGGGATGCTCTGCATTTTCGAAGATCTCCATCACGGGTTTGTATTCCACCAGTTTCCCACGAAACATGACGGCCACATCGTCGGCGATTTCCGCGATCACTCCCAGATCGTGGGTGATGAACAGTACCGACATGCCCCGCTCATCCCGCAGTTTGCGAATCAAATTCAGAATCTGTGCCTGAATGGTCACGTCGAGGGCGGTTGTGGGTTCGTCGGCGATCAACAGTTCCGGGTTACAACTCAGGGCCATCGCGATCATCACGCGTTGCTTCTGACCGCCTGACATTTCGTGTGGATAACTCGAAAAACGTCGCTCCGGTTCCAGGATTCCGACTTCGTGAAACAGTTCGATGGTCCGCTGCTTTGCCTCAGCCTGACTGACCTTCTGGTGCAACATGATGGCTTCCATCACCTGCTTGCCGACCCGGAAAACCGGATTCAAAGAAGTGCCCGGTTCCTGGAAAATCATGCTGATTTCACGGCCGCGAATCTTGCGCATCTCGGGATCGGGGAGCTTGACCAGATCTTTTCCCAGGAAGGAAATTGAACCGCCATCAATTTTCGCAGCGGTATCGGGGAGCAGTTTCATGATCGACAGCGAAGTCACCGACTTGCCGGACCCCGATTCTCCCACCAGCCCCAGTGTTTTCCCCTTTTCAATATGAATGGTCAGATCTTCGACCGCTTTGACTACGCCACGATTGGTGTGAAAGTAGGTCTTTAGTCCCTGGATATCGAGCAAAGCGGCAGACTCTGTCATGGGATTTCCTCTTGAAATCTATGGCATCATATGGGGAATCATCAGGCGGATCCGATTTCCGCAACCACGCTTTTGTAATTTCAAAAGCGATCTGCGTATAATAGCGAAACTCCGAGGAGTTGGCAGTGGAAACACAAGAAACCTGACGATTGTAGGAAAATGAATCGAATCACAATGAAACGCACTCTGACTGTAATCTTTTCTGTCCTGTTCTTTCAAGCCCTGATCGTTTCTCTGCGGGTGCAGACACTCAGTGCAGAAGAGATCACATTTCCCGATGAACTCACAAAATTCGTCCCTTATCAGCACAATCCAATCTTCGAGGCCCAGGGGCCTGGACACTGGGATGTCAAAATCCGTGAACGTGGGTGGATCATGCCGGAGGGGGATCTGTATCACCTCTGGTTTACGGGTTATGACGGCAGCCGGGAAGGCCTGAAAAAGCTGGGCTATGCCTGGTCCTATGATGGCATCCACTGGACCCGTTCTCCCTGTAATCCGATTTACGAGAAACACTGGGTTGAAGATATGATGGTCCTCAAACATGACGGGACCTATCACATGTTCGCGGAAGGCAAGAACGACATTGCCCAGCACCTGGTATCGACTGACGCTGTGAACTGGAAGCGGGTCGGTGCTCTAGACGTTCGGCTGAGTAACGGAAAACCGATTCCGGAGGGGCCCTATGGAACCCCGGTTGTCTGGCGTGAAAATGATCAATGGTACCTGTTTTATGAGCGACGGGACGCCGGCATCTGGCTGGCGACTTCTCCCGACATGAAAGTCTGGACCAATGTGAACAACGATCAGCCGGTGATGGTGCCTGGCCCGGGAAAATACGATCAGAAAATGATCGCCATGAATCAGCTGATTAAGCATCATGGAACCTATTACATGGTGTTCCACGGGACAGCGGCGGCCAGAAAACCCTCTCTCTGGACGACAAATCTGGCGGCTTCTAAAGATCTGCTGAACTGGGTCAAATATCCAGGGAATCCCCTCACCAGACCGGAAGCCAATCAGTCCAGTGGACTGTTAATACCGGATGGAGAGCGTTTCCGCTTCTACACGATGCATGGTCAGGTCGATCTGCATCTGCCCGAAAATTCAAAATCGGAATGAATCAGGACAGCAACTCATGAGCAATTCTTCTCTGGAAAGACCGTCGGTCACTACAGAGAAGGATCGCGAAGTGAACCGTTTTCCCCGTTCGCCTGCCCTGACAGTTCTGCTGGTATTTGCCGGCGGGATTGTAACGGATGCCTTTTATCCACTTCCGCTGGGTGACTGGATCTGGTTCAGCGGGCTGGCGTCACTGCTGTGGTGTGTTGCCTGTTACCAGCGGCGATTTGCCATTTCGGGGTGTCTGTTACTCATCTCGCTATTCTGTATGGGAGGACTACGGCATCATGTTTTCTGGTACAGTCATGCACCGGATCATATCAGCCGGATATTTGATGACGGACTGACTACAGACGAAACAAGCAAACTGGTGCGAGTGACAGGCATCGTCAGCACGATGCCTGTCACAGAAATCGCGGATGGGGATGAACAGTATAATCCTGACACCCCTCAGCAAAGGACAATGCTCGTACTCGCGTGCCGGAAGATTGATACAGGGCAAAATCAGTTTCCGGTCTCCGGAAAAATACAGGTCTCAATTTATGAACCAGCCACGCCGGGACGATCGGTTCCCTTTTCACTGGGCGATACTGTCACCGTCTGCGGGAAATTAACCCCTGTCAGTGGTAAACTGAATCCACAGGATTTTGACTTCAGCCAATATTACCGCAAACGACAGATCGAAGCCCGTCTGTCGGTAAAATTTTCAGAAGCGGTGAGCGTTATCACCCCCAGTGCTCGCTGGTCATGGAGTTCTTTTCGTCAAACACTGCGCCAAAAAGTCAGAGACAATATCATTCAGCAGACGTCAGGAGAAACTCAAGGGATCGCCCTGGCATTGATGCTGGGAGACCGATCGGAATTGCGTCCTGAAACTCAGCAGAAGTTCAGTCGCTCCGGATTGGTGCATTTCCTCGCGATTTCTGGGCTCCATATCGGTTTTTTCAGCCTGTTTGTCTGGAGCTTCTGCCATGTGTTAAACCTGCCTCGCAAGGTGGCCTTTGGACTTCTGGTGCTGGCGATTGGCTTTTATCTTTCCATTATTGAAATCCGACCTCCGGTATTGCGTGCGGCTTTCTTTTGTCTCCTGGCCGTTCTAGGACTGATCAACTGGCGCACAATAACCACAGTAAATCTGGTCTGTATTACTGCATTGGTGATTCTGATCATCAATCCCACAGACTTGTTTGACCCGGGAACGCAATTGTCGTTTCTCGCCGTTGCCGCCATTTTGTGGACCGTACAACAGGACTTCTACAGCAAGCCGTTCGCACAATCCTGGATTCCGTTACGCTGGCGTATTCTGGCAGAAGACCCGGTTCTGCAGACACCGTTGCACAAGGTCCTGATCCGACTGTTCCGTATGTTTTACAGCGTTTTTCTGGTTACATTGATGATCTGGCTGCTGACGGCACCGCTGGTCATGTATTATTTCAACCTGCTGGCTCCGATCGGATTGCTGATCAATACCCTGGTATTTCCGTTCCTGTTTCTCGTGTTGCTGTTGGGATACCTGCTGATCTTCGCAGGACCGATTCTACCCTGGGGAACATCCCTGTTTGGCTACTGCTTCAACAGCAGCTTGCAACTGTTATTGTCACTAGTTGATTTCGCATCACAGATTCCCGGCGGCCACTATGAGTTACCGTCTCCCCCGGTCTGGTGGCTGATTAGTTATTATTTGCTCATTTTACTGGCCGTTCTTCCGGTAAGAGTAACTGCTGATCTATTTTCGCCTGCGTGGTTACGAAAGATCCGACTGTCACTCGTCCCCTGCTGGGTAGTGGGGGGACTGATTTTCCCTATTGTCAACCACGCTGAACCCGCATTGAAATGTACGATCATCGCCGTTCATCACGGTGCGGCAATCCTGATTGAATCCCCGGCTGGTCCCACCGTACTCTATGATGCCGGTTCGCTGGCGCCGGTCGAAGGAACCAGTGAAATTATCCGCAAAACGCTGTTGGCGCACGGCATCCGTCGCGCCGACCTGCTCTTGCTCTCGCATGCAGACAAGGATCATTACAACGCGGCATCCCGTCTGCTTGAGCGGGGGTATGTCAGAGAACTGGCCTTCCCGAAGTCATTCCTGGACCACCGTCAGGCAGGTACGATTGAATTAAGCGAACTGGCGGAAGACGAAGGGTTACCGATGACGCTGGTCGGCAGAGGCGATCAGCTGGATCTTGGGGCAGGCGTTACAATCCAGGTTCTGCATCCAGGCAACGCGCAGACTTTCGAAGAAGATAATGCCGCCAGTCTGACGGTGCTGGTTTCCTATCAAGGTAGAAGGATTTTGTTGACTGGTGATCTGGAAGGAGATGGATTACAGGCACTGCTTGCGCAGGAGTCGCCCGGGACAATTGATGTACTTCTCTCCCCGCATCACGGCAGCCTGACAGCGAACACACGGGAGTTGGCAGAATGGGCCCATCCGGACTACGTGATTGTGAGTGGGGGCAAACCACAGACAATTGGCCAGCTACAGCAGGTCTATGCGCTACAAACCAGGGTTTATGCCACCTCAACCCACGGCGCCCTGACCTGCTCCATCAGCCATGATGGGAAAGTTTCAGTCACTTCCTATCGAACGCAGCGTCGTTTGTTGCGGTGAAATTCGGATCAGCAGTTTACTGCATGTCGATCGTATTCATCAGCTCTTCATGAGCACGGATTTCCAGCATGCGATGTTTGAGCAGTTTCCGCATATCGTTCATCGTTTTGAGTTTTTTCTGGAAGTCCTCATTCACCTTGGCCAGTTCAGTGTAATGTTTTGCCCCCTGCGAGATACAACGGTTGAGGTTCAGAATCGAGGGAGTGACCCCCGTTTTCAGATCGCGGATAATACTCTCCGCCGCAACCTGCACTTCTTCACAGAGTTTATGCAGGTCCCTGCGATCGATTTCGCGTTCTTCTTCGGTAATGGCTCGCGTTGCAATCGAAACGTTCTTTTTACGTAGCGTTGATTCATCGACGAGTCTACCGAAGGGATTGAAGCCAGCTTTCTCTTTGGTCGTTTCAACATCGAGAAGTTTGAGGGCATTGATCGCTTTTTTGAAGGAAGGCGTGATTTCCAGGGCGCGGCTGAAGCTCATATGCGCCTGGGTATGGTTTTTCATTTCGAGATATACATTACCCAGGTTAAAGTGAGCATCGACCATATCCGGGTCGAAAGTGATCGCCTGCTTGTAAGCAGTCACCGCCATACTGAGCTGATTCAGGCCTTTGTGAGCGATGCCCATATTGTAAAACGCATCTGCCGATTTCTTATCCTTATGCACCGCTTTGCGGAGCACGTCCAGAGCCTGCCGATATTCTCCCATGCGATTATAGATGGCTCCCATGTTAATGTAAGGAGAGGCATCGGCCGGGGAAAGCCTGGAGAGAGTTTTGAAGTGCTCGATCGCTTCCGGGTATTTTTTGAGCTGAAAGAAAACGGTGGCCAGTCCGGTATGAGCTTTCTTTTCCGTCGGTTTGGTACCAATGATCCGCTGATAGATCTCAACGGCCTCAGTAACCTTGCGCTCTTTCAGTAACTGACGCGCCTGCTGGTAGAGTTCTGTCAGATTTGAGCCTTTCATCAGTAAAGATTCTCCCACAGGGCAATCCCGAAACGACTCTGATTCCAGTCTGTCCGCAGTGATGTGCCCAGATCGCTGCGGGCAGTCAGAAATCAATCTGTAGAACTGTCTGCTATTCTTCCTTCAGAGAAATGAGTTTGCTGCGAGAGCCTTTATGAAAGCTAATTTTTCCTTCACGGCCCAACCAGCCTACGGCCTGCATTACCAGATCGCGGGGAGCATCTATTTCACGAGACAATTTGCTTAATGTAACCGGCTCATTCTCGCTCAAATATTGCCAGACGAGGCCTGCAACGACTCCGATGCTCTCGACCTGGTGCGACTCAATTTCCACTGACATCAGCCTGCTCCTGAACTGTAAACGTGTCGATTACGGTTATAGAACGTCAGTCACATTATCCAGATTAGGAGTTCGATCTACAATACCTCATCAGAAAAAACGTAAAATCGACGGGGATTCCACCGGGATTCGTGAATAATTCTGAGGATATCGCATGGAGAGTCGGAACGGATTTCGGTGATCCCTAGACGATGTCCAGATAGCCCTCATAGCCGCTATCAAACACATCCAGGCTGGCTGAAATTGCTTCCAGATCTTTCCGAGTTTTGGCGAGTTCCTGATCTGTTCCCTGATAGAGCACGAATGCCGTAAACAGATCCGTCTCGAATACGCGGAGAAAGGCGCTGTTAATCAGTTCAGAACAGACAAATTCCAGATCGCGTGCCAGGCAGGTTTTCCCGGCCAGCTTAACGTCAGTTTTATAGACATCGACTTCTTCGTATTCTTCCCGAAAGACTTCCAGTGAACGGTTGAGTAATTCCTCAGGGGGGATATCAACCATGTAGAGTGAGATCAACCAGAAGGATGATTCCTCACTACTGACGCTGATCTGGATTTCTCCGTGCTCCTCATCGACCTGTTTGGCGAGCTCCCAGTCATCGGGATATTCAAAGGAGATACCGTATTCGTTAAATAATTTCATGACGTTTCTGTAACTGTGCTTAAGAGCCGGGAATTTCGTTCTCACAGCGATATTGGTCTGTATGGAACGCTGCGGGAGAGAATTATAGTTTCCTGTCGCGATGATTTCAGGACTGTACTACGAACTTTTTCTAAAACTGTTCGAACCCGTTTATCGCGACAGAAGTTCAGACAGCATTTCGCCGGTCGCCCCTGCTTTTCGCTGGGCCACATCCCGGGGAGTGCCGGCATCGAGCAGGTAACCACCGGCTTCGCCTCCCGTCGGTCCCAGTTCAATGATCCAGTCAGCCTGGATCATTGCCTGAGCCTGATGTTCGATAAACAGGACCGAATGACCTGCTCCAACCAGTCGTCGTAATACCTGCATCAATTGTTCAATGTCATGCACATGCAGCCCGCGTGTCGGTTCATCGAGCACAAACAGCGTTTGTCCCGGCGTGCGGGTGATGAGTTCTTTCGCCAGTTTCAATCGCTGAGCTTCACCGCCGGAAAGCATGTTGGCCGGCTGTCCCAGTGCCAGATAGCCCAGTCCCAGTTCAACCAGTACATTAAGCACATCACTGATCTTGGGAATCGCCTCCAGAAACTGTGCCGCCTCCGCTATGGACATGTCCAGCAGATCGCTCACACTTTTGTCACGATACTTGACGGCCAGTGTCTGCCGGTTAAAACGCCGCGTGTCACACAACTCACAGGGCAGATACAGGGAAGGCAGGAACTGCAGATCAACACGCCGGTACCCTTGTCCCTGACAGGCCGTGCAGCGTCCCTGTTTTGAATTGAAGCTGAACCGGCTCGCCGTGTATCCCCGCAATCGCGCTGTCTTTGTGCGCGAATACAATTTGCGGACTTCATCCCAGATTCCACAAAACGTCGCCGGATTAGAACGGCCGCTGCGACCAATGGGAGTCTGATCAATGGTCTTCACCTGTTGCAGGTGTGCGACTCCTTCCAGGGAATCGTATGCTTTGTTCTGAACCTGCTGCTTTCGTAATTCTGCCTTCAGAGCCGGCAGCAGGGTTTCCATGATCAGCGTACTTTTCCCGCATCCACTGACGCCGGTGACACAGACGAGTTGTCCGAGGGGAAGTTTGAGTGTGACGTTTTTCAGATTATGCAGCCGGGCCCCGGTCAGGCTGATTTTCGCGTCTGACGGGGGACTTGTCAGCGTGTCTGGAAAGTGAGCTGCGTGGCGGAGTGCCCGGGCGGTAAACGATTCTTCATTCCGGACCACTTCCTCGTAAGACCCCGCGGCGACGACTTCGCCTCCCGCCTCCCCTGCTCCCGGCCCCAGGTCGAGAATCAGATCACCGGCTTTGATCAGGTCCAGATCGTGTTCCACCACAATCACGGTATTACCATTCTGCTTAAGTCGATTCAGAATGGTCAGGAGTTTTTCCGTCTCTTTTGCATGTAAGCCGGCCGTCGGCTCGTCGAGAATATAACAGGCGCCGGTTGTCTCGCTCCCCAGACAGGCCGCCAGTCGCGCCCGTTGCAGCTCTCCCCCCGAAAGCGTTCGGACAGGCCGGGACATCTGCAGGTAGCCCAGGCCGATTTCCTCCAGATACTGCAAACGACTCCGGATCGGCGGCACCAACTGGCTGGCAATTTCCCGATTTCGGGCACCGGACTGTTCGAGATCCTGAGACTCCCACTCACTCAGCCAGGCGGTGATGCCTGAGGGTGTCATTCGCATCAGCTGGACAAGGGAGGTCTGGTGGAGAAAAATGGAGCGGGGATAAATATTCAGTCGCCCTCCCTGGCAGTCAGGGCAAACGGAGACCGTTTGCTCATCATCGTCCGCTTCAATCACCCCCAGTCCATCACAGACGGGACAGGCTCCGTAGGGGCTGTTAAAGCTGAAGGTGCGGGGTTCGGGATCCGGGAAACTCAGATTACAGGCCCCACAGGCCAGGCGGGTGCTCAGATAACGGTCCGACCAGCCATCCGGTGTCTGATGGGTTACATAACAGGCGCCATTGCCATGCTTAAGAGCCAGATCGACTGATTCCTTAAGACGGGCCTCAATCCCGTCTTTTACGATAATCCGGTCGATCACAATTTCAATATCGTGGTCCGTCTGCTCGTTGAGAGAGGGAGCCTGTGTGACATCCAGAATCTCTCCGTCAATGCGTGCGCGCACAAACCCTTCTTTGACAATCTTCTCCAGGAGTGCGGTGTGCTGCCCCTTCTTACCGCTGACCACCGGCGCGAGAATCATGACCTTCTGGCGATCTTCCAGTGCCAGTATCAGATCGACGATCTGTTCGGCCGACTGCTGGTGCAAGGGTTGCCCACAACGCGTGCAATGTACGATTCCCACTTGGGCATAAAGGATGCGAAAAAAATCGTAGACCTCGGTCAGCGTCGCCAGTGTGCTGCGTTTCGACTGGGTGCGCGGAGTCTGTTCAATACTGATTGTGGGAGGCAATCCTGTGATCTGGTCCACATCAGGAGGCGTCATCTGGCTGAGTAATTGACGGGTGGCCGGTGAGAGGTTTTCCAGAAAGCGCCGCTGACCTTCGCTGTGCACGGTGTCAAACACCAGGCTGCTTTTGCCACTACCGCTCACTCCAGTCACCACGGTCAGCTTCTGGTGTGGAAATGTAACGTCGATATTTTTCAGATTATGGCAGCGAGCTCCATGAATCTGAATGGCTTGCATCGACTGGCTGGGCATAGAAGGCTTTCTGAATCCCGGCTGGTTTCAATGAAAAAACAGCTGGGAAAGAACGGGGACAACGCTGGATGGGGTGACAGGCAACTGATATGATTTTAATCGCTGTTGAGAATATTAAAAGTTCAGGACCTTAAAGCTTATGTCGATCATTCCACATTCCTTTTACTTTCGCCACGCGATCACGCTGCAGGAAGTCAAAAAGATTCCCCATCAGAAGGGACGGCTGCTCAAACTGCCCGCTGCCTGTACCCTGCCCGATCTGACGTTTCAGCAGGATGCCTCAAAATGGGGAACGGTCAAGCTGGCCTGGAATAACGAGGGACTGGGAATCAGTCTGAAAGTGGATTCGAAACAGCATCCCACGACTCCCGCAGAGACCTTTCAGGTCTGGATTGACACACGCGATACCAAAAACATTCATCGGGCCAACCGGTACTGTCACCTGTTTCAGCTCCAGGCCTGTGGAAATACCCGGAAACAGCCGCTCTGCACGCAGATGACAATCAATCGCGCCCAGTCAGACGCCCCGCAGTCGGACCTCTCTCAGATCAAACTCTGGTCGGAGCTCAAAAACAACGGCTACGAACTGGAGGCCTGGCTGCCTGCGGAAACGCTCAACGGTTACGATCCTGCCGCTTATCCACAGCTCGGTTTTTACTATAAGATCTTTGATTCGGAACTGGGTGAGCAATTCATGACGATCAACCAGGAATTTCCCTTTGGCCAGGACCCGAGTCTGTGGTCGACCATGCGACTGGAATCCTGAAACGAAAACAGCGATGAACCAGGTACGTTCATCGCTGTTGATCTGATATCTCTGAGGTCAGTCGGAGATTATTTGTTTTTTTTGGGCAATGCAACTGCGTAAAGCATGGTGACTGCACCGATCGACATCAGGCTGAAGGCAGCCCAGTCAGGGGGATTCAGTTCTTCCTGCTGATCCTCATTCAGTGAGGTCATCCCCAGAAATCCACGGAACTCAGGTTCGCGAACGGGCTCTGGTTCTTCTTCCACCGTCACTTTGTGTGAGAGGACCATCTTGTCCACAAACAGAAATGACGTACCCGTCAGCAGTACAAACAAGCCGGCAGCAAAAAATGATGAGCGAAACATGCGATGTCCCTGTCCTGTAGCATACATCGATTACTATTTCGCTAGCTCCTCCTGAGCGTAAGCCCCTTTCCAAAAAACCTTCCTGACCAGTCTTGGGGGCTGTGAATGCGAATCGACGAAGTAAATCAAATAACGACCCACTCTGCAAAAACAGCGGGTTCTTATCTTTCTCTATCGGTAACTTGCTCTTTTCACTTGATTTTCTATAGGAATTCAACAGTTTCGGATAATAACAGCTGTCCGATTATGACAGTCATAGCGATCACCAATGGGGTGTACATTCTGTTTCTGGCGCCTTCCAACCGCAAAACTGCATCGTGACCGGGATCCATAAAAAATCGCCTGAGCCACGACTGGAGTTTTCACTGTTCAGTCGCTAAATTGACTCTTCCGTATGATTTATCTATCGTTTGCTGAAAAATTTAAGATCTAGTGAGGAAAGTACCGTGGAAGCTCGGATTACCCTATTACCCGGCGATGGTATCGGGCCGGAAATTGTTGCACAGGCCAAGCGAGTTATTGATACGGTTGCCGATAAGTATGGCCACCAGTTCGAAACTCCCTCCTGCCCGATGGGCGGCAATGCCATCGATGATTTCGGCGATCCGCTGCCTCCACAGACTCTGGAGACCTGCCAGGCCTCACAGGCGATCCTCCTGGGAGCCGTCGGTGGTCCTAAATGGGACGATCCAACCGCGAAAACACGTCCCGAAGCTGGTTTGCTGAAAATTCGTAAGGAACTGGGGCTGTTCGCGAATCTGCGTCCGATTAAGCCTTACAGTGAGTTGCTCGACGCTTCACCGCTCAAACGGGAAATTATCGAAGGCACCGATATCCTCTTTTTCCGTGAACTAACCGGCGGGATTTACTTTGGTGAGTCTGGCCGCATGGAATCTCCAGATGGCGAAAAAGCATACAGCATGATGACCTACACAACGTCGGAAATCGCCCGTATCGTCCGCCTGGCTGCAGAATCGGCCCGTAATCGGCGGGGTAAGCTGACCTCCGTCGACAAAGCGAACGTGCTGGAAGTCTCTCGTCTCTGGCGTCAGGTTGCCGCCGACGTGATCAAGAACGAGTTTCCGGATATCGAATACGAAGTGGTTCTCGTCGATGCAATGGCCATGCACCTGATCTCGCGACCTTCCGATTTTGATGTTGTCGTCACTGGAAACATGTTTGGCGACATCCTTACTGACGAAGGATCGATGCTGCCCGGTTCGCTGGGACTGCTCCCCTCTGCATCACTGGGCTCCGATGGCCCCGGCCTGTACGAGCCGATTCATGGTTCCGCACCGGATATCGCCGGCAAAGGGATTGCGAACCCGCTGGCGACGATTCTGGCTACCGCCATGCTGCTGCGACATTCACTCAACCTGGAAACGGAAGCTGCTGCCGTCGAAGAGGCTGTTGCCCGGGTTGTGGCTGCAGGACATCGCACTGCAGATATTGCCGCCGGTGGTAAGAGCATTTCGACCAGTGAGATGGGCGACCTTGTCATTCAGGAACTGACTGCCTGAGAACGGTATTCACCGTAATTCAAAGCAAAACGGCTGGGAAGAAACATGATTTCCTTCCCAGCCGTTTTTTGTTTTCTGCAACTGAATTGCTTAGACGTCACATAGAATGACGGCTTCTTTCAGGCCCTCGTAAGGATCGCGCGTTGGAATGAATTCCTGTCCGACAAACCCCTGATAGCCAATATCGAGCAGCGCCTGCATGATTGGCGGATAATTGATTTCCTGTTTCATATCCAGTTCGCCACGCCCCGGATTCCCGGCTGTGTGCACGTGACCGATGTAGTCCTTATGTTCGTGCAGGCGACGGATCACGTCCCCGTCCATGATCTGGACATGGTAGATATCAAACAGCAGCTTCATTCGGTCTGAACCGACCTGCTTGATGATATCAATACAGTAATCTGTATGATCCCCATGATAACCGGGATGCCCTTTCATGGGATGGCTGCTGTCCCGTGAATTCAGCATTTCCAGGCAGAGATTCACATTATTCTTCTCGGCATAACCGATGATCTTTTTCAAGCCGGCAACGCAGTTCTTCGCTCCTTCATCATCGCTGATACCGTCCCGCATACCGGTGAAAGTGATCACATTTTTGACACCGCCCGCGGCACATTCATCGATTCGCTTACGCAGAATTTCAATACATTGATCCCAGTTATCCGGGTTGTTGAATCCGACTTTGAATCCATGGCTGGATGCGATCGCACAGGTTAAACCATGTTTCTGGAGTGTCTTCCAGTTCTCGGCTGGCGTCAGTTCTACACTTTTGATTCCCAGCTGACTGGCGACCTGGGCCGTTTTGTCGATGTCCCAGTACTTCTTGAAGCACCAGTGAACGACTGACTGATTGATATTTCCCTTAAGTGTTTTGGAAGAAGAAGCATGGGCCGCCGAAAGCCCGAGCGCAGTTGCTGCCAGCACGCCTGATGTCTGCAGCATGTTTCGACGACTGATGGGTGAGTGCATAAGAACCTCTGTTTCAGCAGGTAAAAGGAACAGTTTATTGTGAAGCCAGATGGACCAAACGTTCTTTGATCAGATAATGAAAAGCAACAATACCAATCATCATCATAAACGTTAACGCGACGGAAAGTCCATCCATATCAGGCGCCCCTGTTCCCAGGGAAAGTAAACTGACTGAAACGAAGAAAAAGGTGTTACCCATCCACATGATGAAGAACGAAAGGGGCAATGCACCCCATTTAATATAGGTGGACAGAAAAGCCGTCAGATGCCAGAAAAACAGGATCTCGGTACACATCATCCAGAACCCGGGTTCGGCAAAGACCAGGCCGGAATCGTAACGCATTTCTCTGAGGCTGAACAACACACCCAATGACAGATAGAAGAAGGCCGGCAGGATACTCAGCAGAGATCCCAGCACTTTCGTATATGCTATCTTCGCCATCGACTCAGGGAGCATCGCCGTGGAGACCAGCGTTTTCCACTGGATTTCCACATGAAAGATCCGCGCCGAGATCAGGCTGATTTCAATCAGAATGACAATCAACATGGTCCAGAACATCGTCATTCCGATTTCCTGGATGGAATAGCTACGCGTGGTATAACCAAAAAAAGTACAGAGAGAGAACAAAGCCATTCCGTAGGCAATGAATTTGATCAGGCTCATACCATAGCCGCCGTGGACAAAAAAGAAGTCTTTCCACATCAGTGCCTGAGGCCAGGCACGCCCCGGCGAAAACATACTGCGTTTCTTTTTCGCGACGAGTCTGCGTTCGGGAGTAGAAGACTGTTCGAGCAACGCAAAGCGGGTGAACAACCAGTTCGCCACACCAAACAGGAACAGTCCAAACAACAAATTGCTCCAGAACTGGTATCCCCAGGCCGTCTCGTTGAAGCCGGTCGACAGGATGGTCGTAACCTGTTTGATCACTGAGGAATCGTAGATCCATTCGAGAATAATCCCCGCGACTTTCACAGGGAAGAAATTTCCGGAGATCCAGTTTTCATTGATGGCCGCAGTTCGTAGCAGTTCAAACAGAGGGACACCCAGAAAGTACGTAACCAGGCCGATAAAGACCAGGGTGGAAGCCGTCCGCGAACGTGCGCTGATCACAGAACACAACAGGCCCAGGTTCGCGACCAGAAACAGGAAGGCTGCGAGCGCGATATAGGCGGCAAGGACCTGCGAGAACATTACACCGCCGAGCGTGATTGCGAGTAAGGTAAACGGGAACTGAATCGAGAGCAGTAACAGGGCGGCAATCAGGCGGGGCAGCATTTTTCCCAGCAACAGTGAGACCGGGTTAACCCCTGCCATCAATAGCAGCCCGATGGTCTCTTCTTCCTTTTCTTCGGTGATCGCTGTTGCGAAGAAGCTGATGCCTGCAATCAGGATAAACACAAAATTCAGATAGACGATCTGTCCGAACAAAGCCAGACCAGCAGCCCCCATCAGGGAACTGCTCATCTGGGCAGAGAAGAGGCAGAACAGGATCAGAATCGCAAACAGGAAGCGAAACAGGTGTGTGCGCATCAGACGAAAGTCGACTGCCAACGCACGGTGAAACAGCGCAAAGGTTCCCTGAAACATCAGCGTACCCCCTGCTCTGTGAGATCCAGAAACGCCTGGTTCAAGTGCTTCTTGTCGCGCTGGAAGGAATCAATGACTCCATTGAGTGCGATGATTTTAGAAAGCAGCGCACTGGAATTGAGGATCGTCATATCAAAGGTCACCCGCATTTCCCGTGGCTTGGGTGTCTTTTCGACACTGACGATTCCGGGTTCATTTGCCAGAGCTGCGATGATTGCATCCGGTTCCGATTCAAGGGTGATTTTATAGACGGGATGTTCCTGTTCATAATTCAGCAGACCATCCATGGATCCGCTGTATTTAATCAATCCTCGGTCAATAATGGTTACACTGTCGCACAACTCAGCGAGCTCACTGAGGATATGTGAACTGATGAAAATCGTTTTGCCCATTCGCTTCAGTTCCTGGAGAATTTCCATTAACTCAATCCGGGCACGAGGATCCAGGCCGGAAGCAGGTTCGTCTAACAACAGCAAGTCGGGATCATTCACCAGCACCCGCGCCAGACTCACCCGCTGCTGCATACCCCGCGACAGTCCACTGATCAGCGAATCTCTGCGGCCATCCATGTCTGTTAACGTCAGCACATCATTGATGACCTGGTCGCGCTGTTCCTGCTTTAAGCCATAAGCAGCCCCAAAGAAGTCCAGATATTCGAAGACAGTCATCTGTCGGTAAGTACTGAAATGATCGGGCATGAAACCGATTCGCCGCCGAATCTCTTTGACGGCGGTACGCACGTCATGCCCAAAAACGGCGACTTTGCCTGCCTGAGGTTGCAGCAGCGTACAGATGATTTTGAGTGTCGTCGTCTTGCCGGCACCATTCGGCCCTACGAAACCATGCAGGGATTGTGGGTGAACCTGAAAACTGATTCCCTGAAGTGCACGATGCCCTTTGAAGGAATGCGAGACATTCTCAATATTGATGACAGGCGGATGATTCTGTTGGTCATTTATCATTGGTCAGATTCTTTTTCTCGGGTAAGGCGAGATTATAGGCGAAGAGAATACGTCCCTGCTGGGTTCCCTGCACGTTGGTTTTTACTTTGAGTGTTTCCGGAATCTCGCCGTACAGAAAGAGCTGCAGGCGAGATGAGTTACCCTGGTACTGTTGCAATTTTTCGGAACTGAGCAGACCGAGATCTTTTAATATCAAGTGCGTACGCAATCCGTCATAGACCTGCTCAATATCTTCATCCGAATTTGCAGTTCTGAGCCGTGAAGCATACAGCAGATCCGAATCGAGGTGTCTGTTCCAGGCTGAAAGCAGCTCTCGGCTTTTGCCTAACGATAATTCGCTCGGATTTTCACCGGAAGAGGGAATCAGGTCGTAGACGTATTTTCCGAGGATGAGTTGCCGGTGATTCAGCCCGGGGGGAAGTGGCGTTTCTGACTTGAGGGTCAGCTGTTTGAGAATCACGTTCCCGTTTTCCATGTCGATTTCATAATCCTGCACCGAAAACCGGGGGGACGTATAGGGAGCTTTGATCCGGTACATCATTCGGCGGCTCGAAAAGGGAGGAATGTCGGAGACGAACCTGCCGTCGTTGCCATTGAAAATCCCGCCACGAACCCGTTCGATCACTTGCGCTGTTGAAAAAATGGCGCCTTCACCGTCTTCTGTAAACTGGTAATCGTCCCCCTCAGTGACGAAACAGTTCATCCAACAGCTCAGGTCCAGTTGATTGTCAGGGAGTGGTTTCGCGAGCAGCAGGCTGTTGATTGTGGTTTTCTCACCGTAACCGCGCTTCCCGATGGTCCAGAAGATGATGCTGAATACGCTTACGGTACAGAGTAGAAACAGGAGAGAATTGCGATACCGCATCATATTTTTTCGATGCTGGAACAGATAACAGCCGGGAAAGATCAGAAATATATAGAATAACGTCATAATATAAATTACCGCCCAGTTATGAGTGGGGCGGGTCAGTTCGGATAACTGGTAGAGAAACCCAGAGTTGATGTCCCCATACTGGTAAGGATCATCGTTCTCTCCGCTGGACTGGGACTCATTCGCCAGGGGAGCAGCAGCATAAATGCCTAAGGACTTTGCCTCGCTGTCGCGGACGGCCTGGATTCGTTCATCAAGAGTCGTCGCCTTCAGTTGATTCAACTTCGTATCGTGGCGGATCACCAGTCCCGCACCGACGCGAAAATGATCGAAGGGGGCATTCAGTGGGGCTAGCGTCGATGTAAATTTCAAACTCTCCCCACTGGGGGCGGGAAGCAGATGCAGAACGCCCCCCTGCTCCAGCCAGTCCATGAACGAGACTCGACGGGCCACATCCCAGCGCGGCACATGACCCAGAATGACTTCATCCAATGAATCCGTCGCGGTCACAAACGGAGGAAACAGGTCTTCTGGGTATTTCTTAAAGCTGGCTCCCCCCTGGAGGAGGCCATCGCTTCCGGCGATGATAATCCGCAGAGGCCCGGTCGTGGTGACGGTACCTCCGGTTCGTTTGACGCTGCGATATTGTACAAATCCGGGGCCCCAGTTCAGACTCCAGTCTTCATCCTGACCATCGACGATATACGGGTAGAACTGGACCCACTGGGAGCTGTAAGGCGGCAGATAGACTTTTTTATACAGTGGCGCGCCGACTTTCGTTCCATTAAACTGCTGACGGTTTAACTGGACTGCTTCGTCGAAGACCTCGGGCGTATTATTGCTTAAACGCAGAGAGAGCGGGACAAATTTTCCCCGAACTGGTTGGTTATTGAATCCCCAGATAGTCTCCTCGACATCAATCGCATAGACAGCGGAAGGCAACATCAACAGCATGAAGAGCAGCAGCAGCTGGTTAATGATTTTGTAGTTTAGATACGTTCGAAACATCCTCGTCACATTCTATCCTTCCAGGGAAGAACTCAATACTGGTTTCGATTCACTCGGTGGTGCGGGAGGAACATAATCCTGTTCAGGCGTGTCCCCCAACCGCCCCAGTCTCTCATCAATGTGCCCGAGACACAAGTGGCGAAACCAGAAACATAGGCAGCCATAGATCAGGGAATTAAGGATGAGAGGAATCCAGATCGAACCGAATTCACGAAATTCAGCGATTTCATTCACCACGATAAAAGAAGCCGGTCCCAGTAGAACGCCGTAGATCACGGAGTCTTCATTCATTGAGGGATTTAATACAAAAAGTGGAAACGCCAGGATGAACGGTGACAAACACCAGAGAATGACGCCCCCCAGAGCCGTCAGGATGGCTTTCGTCTGGGATTTGATTTTCATCCCGATCCAGCAGAACAGATAAATCAACATCGGCAGGTAGATCGAAATCGTCAGCATCGAACCGGTAAAGTAAGCGAACCAGCGTGTCGAGTAATTGGTGTGTCGGTAAAAGTTTATGGAATAGCCGGCCAGGTGATACTCCATTTTCCACCAGGTTTCAAACAACACGATGGTCAACAGGGGAATCAACAGCACCAGGCAGAGCCTTCTGACGCCGGCGATTTTTTGTCTCAGAATTTCTCTCCCCGAGAGAGGCGCCGTGAGCAGGACATCGAGTGTTTCGTGAGAACGCTCCCCTGCAATCAGACTGGTCGCTGAAACTGCGAGCAGCAGCGTCGTCAGAATCCAGACACCCCACAGCAACATGACCGCCCCGGGAACCACCGGTTCCGGACTACCGGTGGCAATTAAGATACACAAAAACAGAATGGGGACTTCCAGCGCAACCAGGATGCGAAACAGGTAACGAAACGTGCCCAGTGATTTCTTGGAGGTTTCCCGCCAGGCAATGGGATCATCCTCGGGCAGCTTTACATCATCCTGCACCAGTACGATTCCCCGTGTCACGCGATTGTCATTAATTTTACTGAACTGCGAGTCCAGCTTCCTGAACATGTTTAACAGCAGATTTCGCGGCGTCAGGAAGGCACGTCGCACGAGAAAGTAATGGGCCATGATCAGAAACATCAGCGTGACTGTCAGCATGGGAATACTCAAAATGAGTGGTCCCAGGATCGCGGAGATACCGGTCGTACGGGAGCACAGATCAAACAGGTAAGGGCCGAACAGGAACAGGTTCAATTCAGACGAGCGTCCCCAGTTTCCCAGCAGATTACTCAAAGCCGGTATATTTTGCAGCACCTGTGAAAAAACGTGAAACAGTTCCCGGTAATAAAACAGATTCAGTTCGTAGACGATGATCGGCCCAAACAGCATGAAAAAACCAAACACATAGGTCGCAATAAAGGCACCAACCGTACTGCGAAAGAAACTGGAGCAGAGAACGCCTAAAGCCGCGACCTGCAGCATTGTCATGAGCAGAAACCAGATCCCGCTGATGAACATCGCCGGCGAAACCCCACCCAGGGCATAGGCGAAAGCCAGAATCGGGAGTCCCAGAGTCAGAAACGTGAGCATCGTAATTAAACGCCCCAGGTACTTTTCGAGAATGATGGTCCCGGGACTCAGTCGAGTAATCAGTAACAGCCCCAGACTGTTGCGCTCTTTTTCGTGGGTGATCACGCTACAGGAAATCGCGGGCAGGAAGAGATAAATGGCGATAAACTGCAGATAGATCATCGCCTCGAAGATATCGCGGCCCCGCCCCAGAATGGCCATCGGGTTATTTTGAAGTCCCGACATCAGATCAATGTAAATAAAACCGACAAAACCGAGGAACAGCAGCGCATAAATGGTGCGGATGATGTAAGTTCTACGGCGGTTGGCCAGTTCTGTCAGCTCTTTGGAGAGCAGCGGAAGCCCGAGTTGGAATCCTCTGGATTTCATGCCGTCTTGCCCTCCGTCAACTTCATGAATACCGTTTCCATATCCATGGCTTCCGCCTGAAACATGCGGATCCGGGCGCCCGTCGCAGCCAGTCGGGCATGCAACTCATCGACGGCCATCTGGTCTTCCTGCAGTTGAATTGCCAGTCGGTCCGCCTGCACGGAAACCGACTTGACTCCTTCGAATTGTTCAATCTGCTGACAGATCCCGTTCATCTCACCGACAATCTGCACGTGAACAACCCGGCTGAGCTCAAGTCGTTTATAAATCTGATCCAGAGATCCCTGGGTGACAAACTGACCTGCCTCAATAATGCCGATACTGGTACAAAGCTGTGATAGTTCGTGCAGAATATGGCTGGAGATGATGATCGTCTTCCCCATTTCTTTGAGGGCTACCAGAAGTTCGCGAACTTCAATTCGTGCCCGCGGATCCAGGCCACTGGCTGGTTCATCCAGCAGCAGCAGATCAGGATCGTGCAGCAGGACGCGTGCCAGAGCCAGTCGCTGTTTCATTCCGCGCGACAGTGAGTCAACGGGCGAGTCTATCTTCGCTGTCAGATCGGTCAATTCCAGCACGTCGTCAACAATTGCTTTGCGTCGACTGCGATTAATGCGATAGGCGGCGGCGAAAAAGTGCAGATACTCGCGGGCAGTCAGGTCTTCATACACGCCGAAGAAATCGGGCATGTAGCCGATCATCTCGCGGATCAGATGCGGTGCTTTATGCACAGAAACTCCGTTGATTTTGACTGCGTCGCATTCATACTCCCGTTGCAGCGTCGCCAGAACTTTGATCGTGGATGACTTCCCGGCACCGTTGGGGCCGATGAAACCGAAGACTTCGCCTTTGGGAATCGTAAACGAAATCCCTTTGACGGCTTCGTATTTACCATAGCGGACCCACAGATTTTTCACTTCCACCATTGGAGGTTGTATGCTCATAGTATTCAATTCACACTTCTGTCAGAGGGCTTGTACGGCCTGCCGGCTTGGGGAAAACAACAATTGACGATAGACCGTGTCCTGGGTCTCTCCCGGAATAAAGATCACAACCAGCCACTGGTCGGGAGCGGAAGGGTCCAGGATACTCAGATCTTCGTAGTTGTTTCCCCCGGAAGGAGAAACCTGCGAGACAATCTGGAACAGTCCTCCCTGATTGCGTACGCACAGGTCATCCATGAAACTCTGCTGAACATGGTTATGGATTCCATTGTGATACTGCTCGGTATTGAAGAGTCGGTATCTCGACGGGTAATGCGTCTGGTTCTGTGAGGGATGTTGCAGCCGGTGATTCATGGGATATTTAGCCACTTTTCCGGCAGAGGTCCCGTTGTAGATCATCACTAAAGCCTGATTACCGAATTCTGCTTCAATCTGTTTTTTCAATTGCTCTCGCCCCTGCACGGTGGCCAACTGCTTTGTGTCAATCGAGGCCCAGTTAAAAGACGGCTGTTCTGACTGGGGGTAATTATTGACGATGCGATTGAGCTGCGGCGTCCATTGCGGCATACGCTGGAAAACCGAATATTGTGTTGGAATGGAGCCCGCATAATAGGGCGGCCCAACCAGAGCGGCGTCCGTCCCGCGTGAATAACGATAATAATTCTCCCCCATGCCCAGCTCCAGTTGATTGAGCGAGGTCAGCAAGCCGGATTTAATGGGGGTTTCGACATCCTGGTAAGAGCCCGTGAAGATCAACTCGATCTGATTTTCCTTGACGGGGCGTCCCTGCGAATCCAGGTCGATGATCATCACTGATTTGCGTTCGTGCGAAGTCTGCATGAAGAAATTCGAAATCAGAAACGCGATCACTGCAAAACCGACGGAGATCAGCGGGAAGGTAAGCCAGGTAAAGCGTCTCAGGTTGAAACGGCCCAGAACATAATACTCTCCCGGCCCGATTACGATGACGTAGCATATCAGAATCAACATTATCAGCGATGCGGGCACGATGCGGAGATGTTCCGGCATCAGACTGGAAACAACAGCGCCCCCCGTGCTGACAGGGTGATAATTCAGATTGAACATTTCGGCGGGAGTATAAGCTTCTCCATAGCGACTATGATTCTGCTTTGCCCGATCGACATAGGCATTGATCAGCGGCTGTTCGTCCCAGCGTTGATTTGCTGCGTAATAGTCCTGTTGAGACTGACGCAGTTTCCAGAGAAAAAAGGGAATCTGTCTGCGGTGCGTTTCAGATAACGAGTCGTTTGCGATCGCATCTGCCGTCACGATCACAGAGCGTCCCCAGCCGGTTCGGAAAAACCAGGTGGTCTGGGCTTCGTCCTGCTCCAGTTTTCCGGCGGAGTTGAGCACAAAGGGCGTGCTTCCCGCATTATCTGACAACTGATTGAGAAACTGTACCTGTGAAGGCTTTGGATTCTCCCCTACCAGCACGCACAGACTGCCCCCCGAGCGTACCCACTGCAGAATGGCCCGCAGATGCCGTGATTCGAGTGCTTCCAGCCCCTGCTCTGTAATCAGCAGGATGTCGTATTGATGACAATCTAAAGGAAGCTGGGGAAACTCAGCCGGCCCTACATAGATCGAGAATGTCTGCATATTGAGAGATAAGGGGCGATTGGTCAGATAGCCGCGATTATCCAGACCGTGTTTTCTGAGAATTTGCCGCAGATCGACGGGTAACGGATCGGAGGGACTGATCGCTTCAAATTTAAGTTCATCCAGCAGACGTTTTTCAGCCTGGGAGAGACTGGTGTCAAACGAATCACAGACGCCGACAGCAAACATGCGTTCATAAACACGCCCGACACGGAGTAGAAACTCATTTTTCAGATCGTACTTTCTGTCCGCTGTAACGAAACTGACCTGTAAGCTGACATTGGAAAACGCGTTGTCCACCTTCATCGGAGGCAGCATCATGGGGATTTCATGGAAACCGGCGTGTAACGCAACATCATTCGAACGATACTGACCAAACTGTTGAACGCCATCGTGGGCAGTGACCAGGAAATAGCCTTCCAGAAGTCCTGTCGAGGCAACCGAGCATTGCCAGACCAGGGTCAGTGGTCCATCTCCCTTGGGGGACTGAGATGTCTGCCGCAAATCAACCGTCATGGGCAGGTTCTGCGCATGGACGGCAGCAGGCATCGACAGACACAGCAACCAGATCAAAATCAGGAGTTGGCGCAACATGGTTCGATTTCAGGTTGAGGACGGATTTTAAGTAGGAACACCCGATGGTTTGCGTTGGAAATACCACCATTCGAGTAGTAACAGGAAAAACGCGATCAGGGCAAACTCACTCCAGAGCGGTTTATCGCTGTCAATCTGCGCTGCCGCTGCGCTGACCGGAACTTCGCTGAACTGGATCTTCTCTACGGAAACGAGAGAAGTTTCCAGAGGGTTCAATAAACTCACGCCAATTTCGGCATCTTTGGCACCTTCGCCACTGATGTTGTAAGTGCCCACGTGGAGCGCCGCTATGCCGGACAACACGCCATTCGCATCACTCTTAACTGTCATCGTCTTACCGACAGGGGGCTTAATCTGGTAACTCTGCTCCGGCTGGTATTCCACAACCGGTAAAACCGGTGTTGCTGCGGCTTGAGTTTCAGCGATTCCGGCCTCCTGCAGAGTCAACTGAACCAGGTTCGAAACCATGATGGGAAAACCAACCCGATAAGGGAGTGTCGAACGGTCTGTATCGAACAGAAAATAGAATTCCTGATCGGTGGGAGTCCTTTTCTGCAGTAACAGTGGTCCCAGTTTGCCGTGAATCAGAACTTCGTAGCCCAGTTCTTCCAGATTTTCTACGCCGGAGTTCTCCGTCCAGACCGGCTGCTGGGTGATCTGGACATCACTTAACTGTACGTGTCTGAGCAGCGATGAACTGCGGTTCCAGTCCACCACTTCGGTCAGTTCCGTTTCCAGCTTGATATACTTCTCTAACTCTTCCGGTACAAAGCCGACTCCCAGTTTGATTAATGCTTCACGATCCATATCCTTAGCGGCACCGGAAATGACCAGATCGTATTCCGCAGGTGCTGAGCTTTGATCTGGTTGTGGATAAAGGATCATCTCGGAGTTTTCATCCAATGCATACCGATAGCTGGCTAACTCAGGATCCACATAAACCAGAAGTTGACGAGACTGTGGAATGGTCAGATAGGCTTCGTTATCTGCGACCAGACTGTCTGCGCCTGCAGGAGTCAGGATGGCTTTGATTTTTGAAGCGCCTCCCGCATCAACGGAGAATTCCAGTCGTTGTGATTCTCCCGGTCCCAGAACAATCTCTTCCCGGGCCACACTCTGTCCATCCTGGATCAGTTCGACGGAGGCGGAACTGTCTGCCTGTTTTGAGTTCTCGATTCGCAGGAAGACATCCCAGGTCCCCGCCTGATTTTTGCGGGCATTCATGGAGGTGATTCCGACATTCACGCCAGCAGGAGGCAACAGCTGGTAATTCAGCTCAAAGGGGAGTTCAAAGTCGATCTCTTGTGGGAAATTGCCATCGGAGTAGAAGAGGACAGATTTAATCGGGGCGGTGCGTGAGAGTGCCTGTGTCATCCGCAGCGCGTCTTCCAGCTGGCTGGGAACATCATCTACTTCGAGTGATGCCAGCGACTTTTTGAGAACACGCTGATTGTCGGTGAAATCAGTCAGCCGACGGGCAGTCGAGCCGACGGCGACCAGCGAGATTCTCTGGTCGGGCAGCATATTCTCGATCAGCTCATTCACTCGCTCTTTGGCGAGATCCAGCCGTGACTTTTTTGTTTCCGGATCGGTCGCAGCCATACTGGCGGAGCAGTCGATCAGAATCGGCAGGTATTCGGCCCGTTCTGCCCCGCTCTGGATATAAGGCTGCATCAAAGCCAGAACCAGGAACAGCAGTAACAGGATCTGCAGCAGCAACAGAATGCTGCGTTTGAATTTCTGAAAAGGAGAATTCACCCGACGGTCATTGATGACCTGGCTCCAGAGTGCCAGCGAAGGCACGCGCTGATGCGGTCGCTTGAGTTTCAAAAAGTAAAACACAAGCAGCGGAATCAGCAGCAATAGAAACCAGGCACCCTGCAGAGCGTAAAATCCGGGCCAGAAATTCATCGTACCCATCCTTTCCGCCGCAGCTGATCAAAGAGAACATGCTCCAGGGAATCGCCACTGTTGACTGACAGAAAACGTCCCGAACGCTGTCGACACAGGGATGAGAGGTGGTCTTCCAGCATGGCCCGGTGCTCGTGATACAACCCCAGCAGGTCACCTGCAGAGGAAATATCGAGAGTCTGGCCTGTCTCGCTGTCGACCAGACGCAAGTCCCCGTTGATTTCCGGATTGACTTCTGAAGGAGCCAGAATCTGAACCCCGAAGATTTCCAGCCCTGCACTGAATAACATATTCAAAGGACGCTGCAGATCACCGAAAGATTCAAAATCAGAGAGAATGACCGCGATCCCCCGTCCACGGTGCGTCCGTAACACATCTTCCACGGCCTGCTCGACCGGTTCATCTCCGCCTGGTTCCAGAGCCGTCAGAAAGTCAAACAGTCGTTTCATACTGACCCGACCCGATGAGGGCGGAAACTGGGCCGGACGATTCCCCCGCTGATTACAGGCATATACGCTGACCTTCTCAAAGTTTAACAGCCCCATGACTCCGAAAGCTGCAGCCAGTTGTTTTCCCCGTTCGAATTTGTCTTCGTAATCCATTGAAGACGAGGCATCGAGGATGATGACGACGTGCATTTCCTCTTCATGCTGATACTGTTTCATGAAGGGACGATTCAGACGCGAAAATATATTCCAGTCGATGTAGCGGACATCATCGCCGGCCACGTAGTTCCGATAATCAGAAAACTCGGTGCTCGATCCCCCTTTGCCGGTCAGGTGTTCGCCTCGACTTCGATTCGTAAGCCGCCTGGTCGGATTGAGGCGCATCCGCTCCAGCATCGATAACGTCTTGTTTTCGAACAGCGGGGTATACTGCGTTAAGGCTGAATTCTCGGCCACGGTCCGTTACTCCTTCTCGGGCAGTTCCTGGCAGATTTTGGTGATCAGATCGGTTACTTTGATATTTTCCGCCTGCCCGTCATAGTTGAGCAGCACCCGATGCTGTAGCACCTCGTTCGCAAAGTAGCGAATGTCTTCAAACGCCACGTGCGCCCGGCCTTCACTCAAAGCACGCACCCGCGCCGCTTTTACCAGGGACTGTGCTGCCCGGGGACTGGCGCCCCAGTGAATGAATCTGCGGACTTCATCGGTTGCGAAATCAGTTCCCGGATGAGTTGAGAGCACCAGGCGAATGGCATAGTCGCGGATTGGTTCGACAACCACAACCTTTTCCAGCACCGAACGCAGTTCCAGAATCTGACTGCTGTTGAGCAGCTTGGTCAGTTCGACCGGCTGTTTCAGAATGGTCTGCTGCACAATCGTGTTGAGTTCTTCACGGTTAGGAAACGGAACATTAATTTTGAACATAAAGCGGTCCAGCTGTGCTTCAGGAAGTGGATAGGTCCCTTCCTGCTCAATCGGGTTCTGGGTTGCCATCACGAAAAATGGCTGGTCCAGCCGATACTGTGTCCCGCCGGCGGTGACGGTTCCTTCCTGCATCGTTTCCAGCAGGGCCGACTGTGTCTTGGGGGACGCCCGGTTGATTTCGTCTGCCAGCAGCAACTGGGTAAAAATCGGTCCTTTGCGGAATTCGAAGCGGTAGGTCCCGGTTTCGTCGGTACTCATGATATTGGTGCCGATAATATCCGCAGGCATCAGGTCGGGGGTAAACTGAATCCGTTGAAAATGAAGGTCCAGTACACGGGAGAGCGCTTTCACCAGTTCGGTTTTCCCCAGTCCAGGGACCCCTTCCAGCAGGACATTGCCGCCACAAAACAGGGCATAGAGTGTTGATTCCACGACCCGCTCCTGGCCGATAATCATCCGGCCTACTTCGGAGCGCACCTCGTTGAACACTTTTTTAAAGTGATCGGCTTCGGCCTGTAACACGATGGGTTCGTCGGTTGTTTCCGGCTGATTCATATTATTCTCCACGGTTGAAAACCTGTCTGATTACTGATCGTTATCTTTGTCTTCTGAATTTCGTTTTCGTTTCATGTCCAGTAAACGCCCTGTCGTGGACTGATTATCTGGAGGCGTTTGCGGCGGAGGTGGTGCCGACTGCTGATTTCCGGAATCCTTTGCCCCGGGGGGCTTCGGAGTGGCTGCAGGCCCCTTCTGCAGACGCAGCTCCTGTAGTTGGGCGAGAGTCGACTGGCCAGTTTGTTCGGTCGAGCCGCCGCGGCGGGCATCCAGATCGTCCACCACATCCTGTTTGCGCTGCAACAGTGCTCCCATCGTAGCGGTGCTCTGTTTCTGCTCCTTCCCGAACCCAAACCAGCCTTTGATGACGTACCAGTCAAGCTGTACCCGACGGATGGCAACGTCCAGGGGAACGAGGATTGCCAGTGCCATCAGAAACCAGTCGAAGACCGGGTTGGAACTCTGTTTAGGATCGCGGCGACCGTAAATGACGTCTGTTGCATTCACGGGATCCAGCCGTTGCCCGCCGGTCTTTTGTGCAATTTCTTCCAACACAATGGGATTTGAGCGGAACCGCAGGAATTCTGGTGAATAAGGTACTATGAAACCACCATTGGCGTGATCTTCCCGTTCCCCCGATTTTCCAAGAGCCGTGACCTGGTATCGCCCCTTCCCCCAGAGAGGTACCTCAGCCTGGTAGCGACGGGGGCTGACCTGCTTCAGCACCACGGTCTCTTTCCGATCATGGGGGCCAGCAATCCGGGCTGCGACATTTAGAAACGATTCTTCCGGGTGAAAGTCTTCCACCATAATCGTTGCTTTATTACCTGTAACATGGCTCCACAGTTTCAGATGATCCTGTTTCTGCACACGCGAGATCTTGATCATCAGCTGTTTGACAAACGCCTGGTAGTGATCCCAGTTGACCCAGTCTTTTCCCCAGTTGGGAGAGAGGTCCGAAGTAAAGGCGGCCGTCGTTCCCAGTCCGTAACGCCAGAAGGAAAGAACCGGATCAATCTCCCCTTCGGCTTCTTTCTTTTCCGGCGCGTTTAAGACACCTTCTGCCCGCGGTTTGATTGTGGTCAATACATAACCAAACAGGGGTGGAATGCGCTCAATGCCTTTCAAGACTGGAGAGATCATTCCGACCTCCGGCACGAACGTTTCATTCTGAATCATGCTCCGTTTCAGCGTTTTCGATTCTTTGATGAAGATCGAAGGTAACTGGTTGGGATCGGAGGGGAAGTAATACCGGCCGCCCGTGGCGCCCGCGATGGCCCGCATAGTCGAAATATCGCGCCCGCCATGCGGGAAGATGGCGACCATTGAAACGCTGACCTTATTCTTCTGAAAATCACTGATCAGCTTTGGCGCGGGGGGCTGAGGATCACCATCCGAGATGATGATCATGTGCTTGGTGGAGGCATCACTTTCTTTCAGACCCTTCAGCCCCAGACGCATCGTGTTGACAAAGCTGGGCATATCGCCAATTTGCGCGCCATTGATCTTGGGGACCATTTTTTCATAATCGCCGGCGGGCGTCAGCTTGAACAGCCACTTTTCCCCTTCCATATAATCGTAGACCAGAACCCCGACTTCATCCTGAGCCCCCAGCACCTTGATCGCCTGTTTGGTAATCCGTTTCCCCCAGGTGTTCCCCTCCGGAAACTCACAGGTATGCAGAATTATCGCCAGCGCGCCTTTGGGTAAAACTTTCTTTTTAGTGATGTCCATCGTGACGGGCAACGCGTCTTCAATGACCGTACGATGATAGCCTCCCGGGCCAAAACTGTTGTCTCCGCCGACCATCATGAAGCCGATGCCCTGGTTGAAGACGGAGTCGTGGACGGCTTTGAGCTGAATGACATTAAACGCATCAGCGGGTACGTTTACGAAAAGAACCGCGTCATAGGGCATCAGTGAGAGCGAGTCATTCGGAAATTCATAAGCCGAAACGACATCGACATTGCGTTCCCCTTCGCGAATCGCTTTCACCAGCGACTCCCAGTCCCGGTCATCACCGGCTGGATTCGTAACAACGAGAACTTTCCCTTCGCCTTCGACATAGATGTAATTGATGACGGTATTGTTTTCGCGGATCTGGTCATCGGCAGCCTGGGTTTCGATTGTCGCGGAATACTCGTAGTAGCCGGGATCCCGCAGGTAGATGGGGACGACAAATCGATTTTTGCCGGCTTTGAATTTGACTTCCTGTTCGTAAATCTGTTCTCCGTTCTCACGCAGTACCAGCTTGCCTGCACCATCCTGGAGCGAAGAGAGTACCACGGAAGCTTCATAGTTTTCGCCCAGTTTGACGAACCGTGGCAATTCCAGATTTTCCAGCCAGACTTCTTTGTCATATTCATATTGAATCGGTAACACGTCCACGGCGATATCGCGGGATTTCAGCTCGTCCAGAATCTGTGAAATGGAGCCTTCGGTCTCGGTGCCATCGCTGATCAATACGATGCGTCCGCGGTTTTCTTCAGGCAGCATCGCAGCGGCAAGTGACAGAGTCTGCTCGAGATTGGTTGCATCCCTGTCGATACGCGAATTCAATGCTTCAAACGGGAACGACATGCGGGGCGGCAGTTCGACAGCCGAATTTCTTCCGAAAACAACGAGACCGGCTTCATCCTTGGGCGGTTTTTCAGTGACCGTTTTCGTAACGAATTCCAGTGCCTCATCGACGGATCGTTCACCGATGGAATCGGATAGATCCACGGCATAGACTACCGAGATCACATCGCGTACTCGAACGGACCGTGGCTCTGCAATCAGGATCACAAACAGCCCCAGCATCACCAGTCGCGTCAGCAGCGCAGCCAGGGCTCTGCCCCTGCTCAGCCCGCCATAACCGGCGACAGAGAGCCACCAGACCCAGACTGCGAAGAGAATCAGCACGAATGCCCAGGGCCGGGCAAAGAGCAGAACTCCTGAAAGTTCGAGGCCCACACAGAGGCCAGCGTAGAGCAACAGGAAGAAAATCAAAGGGAGTGCCCGCCGCCACGTCACCTGCGTGCGTGCTCTGGGAACTAACTGTTGGTAGAGTTCTTTGATTTTCATGGTGTCAATTTTACGATTAAACGATTTCCGGTGTCAGCCACGAATACCTGATCTTTTGAATTTACTGTCAGTCCCCAGGGAGTCAGAAATTCTCCCTGTTGCATCCCCGTTTTCCCAAACCACCCCAGGATGTTTCCCTGCAGGTCTGTTTTGGTAATGCGTCCCGATCCGTATTCCACGATATACAATTCGCTGGTATTGCGGTCGATGGCGATGTCATAGGGGTAATAGAGGGGAATTCCCCCGGTTTTTGCTCCCAGAATTTCCAGAAACTCTCCTTCATCTGAGAAAATCTGGATCCGATTATTGATTGCATCCGAGACATAAATTTTGTGATCATGCCAGACCATTCCCGCCGGCCGCTGAAACTCCCCCGGTCCGGTCCCCACCTTACCGAATTCGAGCAGATACTCGCCCGTTTCCGAGAACTTCTGAACGCGGTCGTGATTACCATATTCACAGACGTAAATATCGCCCTCCGGATCCTGCACCACAGACACCGGGTAGATAAACTGGGAAGGACCTTCGCCATACTCGCCCAGCATGCGGAGCACCTTTCCTTCTTTGTCAAAGAAGACGACGCGATGATAGTGGGTATCCGCAACCGCGATCTCGCCATTTCTGAGCAGACAGACCCCTTCCGGCTTGCCGATTTCAAAATCAGGCATCTCCCACTGTTTGATTAATTCATCATTTGCATCGTAAACCAAAACCCTTCCTGCGTTATCCAGCACGTAGAGTTCATCGTCAGGCCCCACATTCAGACTGCGCGGCGCCGGAACCTTGATGCCTTCCGCGGGAACAGTCCACTGAGAAATGTCAGAGAAGGATAACTCAGGCGCATCACCGGGAATACAGCCTCCGCACAGGAGCAGACAGCAGAACAGAATCAGCAGTCGAATGGAAATCCGCTGTCCCACTTCCAGTACTGCTCGCGCAGGTCGATGATAAAAAGTATGTGCTGCACCGGTTTCCCGGTTGACGGTACGAACTTCTTCCATAGTTCCGAGAAAGTGAGTCTGTTTGATTTCGAACGGACCGGCAGGATCGGTGATCAGTTCCACCTGTTCGGGGCGTGCCAACATGGGTAAAACGGAGGTATCCCCGGACGAATCGATTTCATTCACGGGCCCCAGAAATGACGCCACCTTCACCGAGGGAGGCGAACGATAAAGTTCTTCGACTGGACCATGATAGATAACCTGCCCCTGATCCAGGCAGATGACCTGTTGTGCTTCGCGGAGTACCAGCTCGGGAGAATGAGTCGAAAAGATAAGTGAAATACTGTGAGAGTCACAATACGCGCGAATGAAATCCCAGTACTGGGGCCAGTGTGCCTGATCGACGTGGACCAGTGGCTCATCCATCACCAGAACTTTCGCCTGACTGGCCAGGGCCCGGACAACCGATAACCGGGACGCTTCCCCCTGCGATAACTGTCCAGGGTATTTATCACTCACTTCGGTTAACCCGAAGGCGGCAAGCAGTTCATCGGCTCGTGCCTGTTGTTGATCTGTATCCGGACTGACCAGCAGACAATGCTCGCGGACCGTGTACTGAGGCCAGAGGCCCATACTGTGCGGAACCCAAAAGAGGTCGAGGGTTGGGGATTTCAAGTGCGTATGATTGCGCTGAAGATCACCCCGATCGGGGCGTTCAAAGCCAACCAACAGGTTTAACAGAGATGTCTTTCCCGCACCGGAATACCCCATGATGGCGGTCACCCCGGCTGGAATTTCCAGGTCGATGCCCTCCAGACGTACGCCCCCCTGCCAGGACAGGCTGACTTCGGTCAGTCGCCAGAGAAGAGTTTCAGATTGGGGAGCCGTTACGACCATCGTTGATCTTTTTTACTTTCAGACAGACACGCGATAGCTGGCGATCCAGAATCGTTTCACAAGGGGAACAAGTGCCAGACAGAGACAAACCGGCACCAGAAAACAGAAAAAGGTGATCGCGGACAACATTGCGTTCTGTCCGTAATGCATCAGTCCGTATAAACGAACAGATGAAGTCATCGTGCTGCCGGGGGCAAGGATCGAGCTGATCGTGACATCCCAGTAAGCCCAGAATGCCAGCAGCACCACGGCCCAGAATTGCATTCTTCCCGAGACAGCCCAAAGCAATTCGCCCCCCTGTCCGGCTTGAGAGGGCCGCGGGGACTGACGAAGTATCTGTGCCAGAAACAGGCCGGCATACTGTTCTCGTTTGAGGAGCATCAGCCGCAGGAACAGGGCGCGGGGAAACAGAAACAGCACAAATCCCAGCAGAACTGGAATCGGCGTCCCATACATCACAGAACCGGCCCGGGTGAGAAACAGGGATGCCAGTCCGAGAGCGAGGATCAGTGCGCCACACAAACCAGGCAGACAGCACAAGAGGCCCGTCAGGCGGGTGAATACGGTGGAACCCTGTTTTAAAAAGAATGAGGCCAGTCCCCAGGCGGCAATACCGGTTGTCGCTGCGTAGGCCAGCGCCCAGGCGCACTCCTGTAAAATGCTGATGAGTTGATACTGATTCTGGAGCAGATTCAGCAGTGATTTTAAACTCCCACCACTGATTAAGAGAAAGGGAACCAGCACGACCAGGGCAAAAGCGGCACCCAGGTAACACCAGTCCCAGAGCTTTACATTCTGAAGTGCGGGAGTAGGAGTTTCAGTCGCTTCCACTTTTCTGGTCTCTCTCTGAAACCGCTGCAACAGGCTGAAGACCCCCAGCAGGATGACGACTTCAATCGCGAGAGGCCCCAGTAGAAAGGAGAGTGTTTCCTGCACGGGAACGCCGCCCGCCTGCGCATCAAAGATCCAGACGGTCCAGGAATCGCGATACATCAGCGAGGCGATTTCAAATTCCTGAAAGCTCAACAGAAATAACAGCGTCCAGACGGGGATCCACAGTCGCAGGGAATTCCAGAGCAAAAAACTGGCTCGAGTTTTCAGGCTGGCCAGTCGCGAACCCGGCGCGCGAAAAACGCGTCGGATGAAATCCGCTTCGGGAGAGATTAATGCTCCCCCTGCCATACTGAAACAGAGTATTCCCACAGGGACCACTTTCATTAAAACGAGAGCTGAGTATGTCAGCTCGACCAGAGCAGGATACTGCACGAATCTGACAGAAATCAGAGACCAGGCATATCCCACCAGGAGTTCAGGAACAAATAACGGTGATAAAATCAGAATTAACAGGAACCAGGAACGAGATTCAAACGCTTTCCGTGTCGGCGGGGTCAACCGCCGGGCTAAAAAGACTCCGATGAATGAAATACATAAACTGCGCAACACGGTCACGCCACAGGCAGTGGCCAGGCTCATTTCAAATACTCCGTTTTGAGCCAGTCCAGCGTCTGCTCTCTTTGTTTGACCAGATTCGTCAATGGATATGCTTTTTCGATCTCAGACCGATACTGTTTTACTTCTTCCGGAACCTGCTCCCAGTCAACCGGCCCCAGGGGGATCTGGCGTGACTGCGAGTGGGCCAGTTCCAGTTCAACCCGCTCCGAGAGCAGAAAATCGACCAGTTTCTCTGCCTGCTCCCGTTTTTGAGTTCCTTTGATGATCGCCACGCTGTTGGGAATCAGAATCACTTTATCCTCGATCGTCACGGGGACGGCAGCCACCGGCTGTTGTTCATCGACGGCGACAAAATAGTCATCCGTGTCTGTATAGCCCAGTACGCAGGCACCGCCGGCGACGAGGTTCTTGACTTGAGAATTTCCGGTCGTGACCTGAATCCCCCGTTTGAGTTGTTCCGCATACCAGGCTTTGAGTTGATCCAGTCCCCAGACATCACAGAGGATGGTGAAATGAGTGAGCGTCGTCCCGTACAGGGGTTTGGCAATCGCGACCTGATCCAACGGCCCGGCCAGAACCTTTTCGATGGCGGCGGAATCCGCCTGCAGCTGATTCGTATTGGTAATAAAAACCCGCAAACGGGCTGCGAAACCGGTCCAGCAGCCTTCCGGATCTTTGAATGATTCAGGGATTCGTTCGTAGCCGGAACCTTTGTAGCTTTCCAGCAGTCCCCGGGATTTGAGATCCGCGGTACCCAGCGTCTGATTATTCCAGAAAACATCGCACTGGGGATGCTCCTGTTCCCGTATGATCAGATTCGTCAGGCCGAGAGATTTAGTGGCTTCGGTATCAAACCGGGGTTCGACGGCGATTCCCGTCTCTGCCATGAATTCGTTGAGTATTTTTTCCGAAAAGATAGAGTCATGTGCGCAGTACACAACCAATGGATCTGCCTGCTTCTGAACATAGAAGACGACTCCAATTCCCAACAGGGCAAGCAGCAGGATGATAATTAAGGTAAGCCAGCCGGGAGCACCCTGGGGCCTGATTTGTTCATTCATTTCTGAGGTGTATTCTCGTCAGTTTTTTTCTCGAGTGAGTTGAAATACTTCTTGATTCCGTCGTGATACCCGGGCGGGATCTGCTCCTGCATGATGGCTTCGCTCATGCCCTGCTTGAGATCCGTGACCAGCTTGTTGTAGTTCTTCTTAGCTTCGCCACTGACGCTGAGCCCCTTGGATTTGAAGGAAAGCAGGACCTTACCAGCGGTGATGGCCGACTTGGACTTTTCGGTTTTAAAACCTTTATCACCCGTGTCGTCTTCATCGACTTTGCCTCCTCCGCCCTGTCCCTCATTGCCGGTCCCTTCACCGGGCATTTCTCCCCCCATCATTTCTGCATAGAGTTCTTCGTAGTCTTCGAGAGTCATGCAGTTTTCGCAGGCTTCTCCATCCAGGCCCGATTTGTCGTTCGCCTTTTTGGCCATCTGGAGAACTTTCAACGCTTCTTCCAGCTTTTTCATATCCTTGGCCGACTGGGCAACCTCTTTGAGTTCCATTTTTGCCAGATCCATGGACTCCATGGCTTCTTTGAAAGCCTCTTCGGGAGAAAGCCCCTTGGACTGCGCCATCTGCATCTGTTTCATGGCTCGCTTCAGCGCTGCTGCCATCGGTTTGGAAGAAGTCTGTTCCCGGGCGAATGACTCCATCTCTTTGAGTTTCTTCTGGATTTCATTCTGCAGTTTTTCCCGTTTGACCGGGTCTTTTTCTTTCATCAGCCGTTGCAGCTGATCTTTCAATTCATCCATCTCTTTGGTGAGTGACTGAGTCGAACCTTCCTGCAGCTCTTTAGACCACTTCTTCATGCCGTCATCTTTCGACATACCACCAAATTTCTGGGCCTGGTCTGCCTTCATCATCATGCTTTTCATATTCTCTTCGGCGCGCTGCCGCCACTTGCCTCCCAGGGACTTCTGGTGACCAGCCAGTGTCTTGGCATTTTCCTGTTTTTTGCCGGGAGTCATCTTGCGGAAGTCCGATTTCAGATTCTCTACCGCCAGTTTGACATCTTTAGACTCTTCGTCGCCTGCACCGTTATCTTTGTTCTTCAACTCAGCCATGCGGGCCTTTGTTGCTTTTTTCTCTTTCTGGAACTCCTTGACCTTTTCCTGTTCAGTTTCCGCAGCCTGGACTTCACCGAAGGGGTCGAGTTGCGGTGCGTATTGCAGTGTCAGAAACAGAACCAGCGTGGAGGCACAGACCCAACCCACCCGTTTCGCCCAGGCAAATTCCACAACCTGGGATGGTTTGATTTTCTGTGCCTGCTTTTCTGCGTCTTGCGCGACCAGGGGCTTATAATTGCCGACGGCCTGTTCCAGCATCGTCACCGTCAGAAACAGATCCTTGGTTCCCTGTCGCTGATCGATCAGGCGGGCTGCCTGTTCGCGATCGGGCCGGCGAAACAGAATCGCTGACAGCACCAGCGTACCAATGGCGACACTGCTGATGGACTCCAGTGGGAACCAGCCGGTCCAGTAGCCGGTCAACCGGCTGAAGAGCATGAGCGCCAGGTACAAGGATGCAGAGATTACAAATGACACAAAGAGTGCACGCCCCCAGACCGCTAGAGCCAGGCGGCGTTGTACGCGTTCGATCAGTCGATTTGATTTTGTCATTTGTTCCATGAGATTTCTCCTTGTTAACAGGAGTTGTTAGTCCATTGATTTATCTGCGATACTAATCCGATTTCGGGGAGAGGGCCTCCGCCTCAGCGGCGCTGATTAGGTGGTCCTGATTCTGGTCCAGTCGTTTAAATGTGGCTGCATCGAACAGAAATTCCCGTTCCGAAATGTCACCATCCCGGTTACGATCCATGCGTTGAAACCAGCGCGGTCCAGAAATGGTACGTGGGATTGTACTGTTCTGGTTCATTGCCATGGAATCCATCCGTGGATCAAACTGAAACAATTGCGGTTTCCCGAGTTCAAATGTCAGTTTGAAATGTCCTCGCAATTCTGCAGGATCCAGTGACTGGTCCCGGTTTTTGTCATACTCCCGCACTCGCTGGAGACTGTTTTTGAGTTCGCGAGGGCTCAAGCGTCGATCCAGATCGGCGTCGAGAATTTCAAACAGGGATTTGCCATCGTTGCTGATGGTCATCACGACTTGGTTCTGTACGGAAGACGTTTTCTGAATCAGGTAGTCGGTCAGCTCTTCTTTGTGCAGCATTTCATCCTGATCCTTATCCGCTTTCTGATAGTCGGCACCGGGGATATTCAACTGCATGAATTCGTTTGGAGACAGATAACCATTTTTATCACTGTCGACGACTCGAAAACGTGTCTGGTAGAAACGGACATTGTCAGCCAGCATGTGCCGCGAACTCTTGACGCGAAATTCGAGTTGCAGACTGTCGAGCCGCAACTGCAGTCGCGAACGGGACGGGGACTCAACCTCGGTGACGCGAGGCGTCTGCTTACTGACGAACTTAAGCGTGGGGCGGAATGCTTTCTGTCGCGGGAGCGCCATTTCCAGTTGCAGATCACTTACGGGATGATGCAACCAGGCGGACATCTCCTCTCGATTCAAATAACCATCCGCGTCCTGATCGAAATCCTGAATCAGGGATGTCCCACTGCTGGTGGAACTGAAACAGGCCAGAGCCAGGGCATCCTGCTTGGGATTGGCGTGTTCAACATATTTTTTCAACAGTTCATCAACCGCCTGGCGAATCGAGCGATCGTTGTCCAACTGCCGGAAGGGCGTCTCGGTTTCTCCCTGACCTCCTCCAACCACGGTTTGAGTCTGATTCGCATTAAAAGGTCGAAGTTCCGCCAGATTCAGCACTTCATCTTCATCACGATCGAACTGCGTCAACGCGCGGGAGCTGGCTTCGAATTCCGCATCGCTCACGGAACCATCACCGTTGTAATCCAGTTTGCGAAATAGTTCGATTACCTGGGAAGTTCGTGTGGGAGCCCCCGCGATGCGAAACGCGGAACCCTGGGCACGGTGAATATAGGTCGCAAATTCTCCGATGCTCAACTTCTGGTCCCGGGGCGCTACATCCAGCAATTTTAGCCGCTCTGCCGGGCTCCCCTGATCAAACAGGCGGATACCGAATGCCGGGACGTTTTCCATCTCGGTCTGATCAATGAACTGATCCTCGTTACGGTCCAGCGAGGTAAAGAGGCGTTCGATGTAATCGGTCGTTGTCGCGCAGAAATCAGCTTCATCTACGTGAATGTTAACGGCAATCACAACGGGGGCTGAGGGGGCCAGAAGCAAAATTCGCTGTGCCGTTGTTGATTGCGGCGCGGAACCCTGAACTTCTCCTGCTAAGCTGATGCGCAATGGGACCAGTCCCAGCAGAGCTGCGGTCAGGTAGCAACAGATTGTCCTGGCGGCTGCGGTCATGTGTTAATGATTCAATAAAAACTCACTACTGTTTAACAGGGCCCAGAACAGATTCGCATAGGCGTCCGTCTGGTCTTCACTGGCTGTGATATACGATTTCAGTCTGTTTTGTTCGGCCGATGTGGGAGGCCGGGAAAGCGTGGACAGATAAAAGGCTTCGATTTTCTGTTCGACCGATTGACCGGGGAAATCCACAATCGCGGTAAACACATCGGACTCTTCCAGACTGGTCGCGTTGGTGATAAAGGTACCGTTCATCAGCGCCAGAGCCTGCAATATTGTAGCCCGGGGCTCCAGCTGGTTTTCGGCCTCCGATTGAAACAGTTCGTAAATTTCCGTCTGGGGAGAATTTGTGCCTCCTGCGACCAATCGCGGATCCGTTTCTGTCGTCTGGCGGAAGAATCCCGTGGACTGGACCAGATTGGCAAAGATCTGTTCTGAGGTCAGCCCCCGTGTCGGCATTTTTCCATACCATTCTGCACGAGACTGACTGGGATCGGTCTGATGGCTGGTGAGCTGATAGGTCTCGGAATTAGTGATTTCGCGAATCAGATATTTCAGATCGTAATCGTGCTGCTGAAAGGCTCGCGCCATGGCATCCAGCAGTTCCGGATGCGAGGCGGGGTTGGTCGCAGAAAAATCATCGACCGGGTCCACGATGCCTCGACCAAAGAACAGACTCCAGATTCGATTCACCGACGCTTTGGCAAAATAGGGGTTCTGTGAAGATGTGATCCATTCCGATAGCCGTTCCCGGGGCCCACGCTGATTCTGCTCCCAGTCGATCTCCTTTCCGTTCAGAAAGCTGGCTTCGACCAGTCGATTTGTATCGGGAATTTTGATCGCGGGTTTGCCGGTAACTTCTCTCAAGCTGAATCCGGTAATCAGATTATTCTGTTGGGACTGATCGAAATTGGCAAAGAAAGCCGCGAACTTCCAGAACTGCTCCTGCTTCCAGGTATCAAAAGGATGATCATGACACTGGGCACATTCAATCCGGACTCCCAGAAAGGCACGGGAAGTACTGGCGGCCAGACTCTCTGGTTTGAGCTGCTTGGACACATAGAAAGCCCGCGGAGTGGGCTCCATTGTCTCTGCCTGTGCTGCGTCCTGATCAAAGGGCGCACCTATGATGGCTTGAGCCAAGGCAGCGTAGGAAGTGTCGTTTCGCAGTTGAGTTCGCAGCCAGGCTTCGAATTCGGGCACCTGTTGTCGGGCAAATGGATCTGTGCCGGCTTCGGGGATCAGGATCTCCCGCCAGAGACTGGTGAAGTGGACCACGAACCCCGGACTGGCCAATAAGCGTTCAATCAACTGAGACCGCTTATCGGGAGTAGTATCTGCCAGAAACTGGCGTACTTCAGCTACCGGTGGAATTTTGCCGGACAGATCCAGGTAGACCCGCCTCATGAATTCCGCATCCGAAGCACGGGGAGCGATCTGAACCTGTTCGCGCTGGTGGGCTTCTCGGATGAACTGATCGATCTGGCCGGCCAGCCGCTGTGGTTCTCTGTCGGCTGCAGACTTTTCCGCAGCGACTAAGATCGACTGCTGGCAGATCAGAAATAGTCCAGCCAGTAGCAGACTGCCCGCCTTGTTACCTCGGTTGTGCTGATTTTCGCTGGCACTTAACACGGGTGCAGTCCTTAAAGAGAAACGGACAACGGATTCACTCAGTCTAAAAGAAATGATTGCCAGACATGGCCTGATTACATATAGTCAATTGTACAATGAGCTTGCAGCAATACAAGGGCGTTCCCGGTCTCGAGTCTAGAACCGGTCAGATCAGAATTCGTTCCAGAAGCACTGATCTTGAAATATTTTATGAAAGTTCATGAAATACTGATTCACCCTTAGTAAGTTAGAGGCGACAGTAAGTCCGTTTTGCTCAACTTTTTCTCCAGATTCACGATTTTCTTACTGAAAGATGACATGTTGCTCCTGTCGGGTCTGCGTCAGCAGATGAAAAAACATAAAGATGACCTGCTGGTGATTGTCGGTGGTGCCGGATTGTTTATGTTCGGTTTCCTGGATGAGGGTCTGGCCTGGTTTTTCAAGTCGTCGGGTGTGCTCATGTTTCTCTGGGGCTGTGCGACCCTGTATGTGAATCTCAAATCGAGCGAACAGCAATAACAACGTCTCAGTTCAAAGACTGATTGGGCGTTTTTGAGTGTGTTAACCATGAAAATCATTTCTATGACTCGTTCTATATCTTGCGTGCCGCTCCTGATCTGTCTGACGGTCTGTCTCTACAGTGTCTCAGTTCTGCAAGCAGGCGACTGGCCCATGTGGCGCTACGACGCCGGACATACGGCTTCTTCGCCTGATGCCCTGCCCGACCAGTTGACGCCTGTCTGGACCCGGAAATTCAGCCCCCGGAAACAGGTCTGGGATGATCCGTTAAACAATGACCTGATGACGTACGACAAAGTCTTTGAACCGGTCGTGTCTGGCCGACGGATGTTTGTCGGGTTTAACGACGCCGATAAACTCGTCGCTCTGGATACCCGGACCGGGGAGACGCTCTGGACGTTCTTCACCGATGGTCCCGTTCGTTTTTCGCCGGTTGCGACGGAAGACAGGGTCTACCTGGTCAGTGATGACGGACACCTCTATTGCCTCAACAGTAGCGACGGAACTTTGATCTGGAAGTTTCGTGGCGCGCCAGCGGCACAGAAGACATTGGGAAATCAGCGGGTGATTTCTGCCTGGCCTGCCCGCGGCGGTCCTGTTTTATACGACGATCAGATATATTTTGCAGCCAGTATCTGGCCGTTTATGGGGACGTTCATATATGCTCTGGATGCAGAGACCGGAACGGTCACCTGGGTAAATGATTCGACCAGTGCCAGCTACATCAAACAACCGCATAGCGCCCCTTCTTTTGCGGGTGTGGCGCCACAGGGCACGCTCGTGGCAACTGAAGAACTGCTGCTGGTGCCCGGCGGTCGTTCTGTTCCCGCAGCCCTGGATCGCAAGACAGGCGAATTGAAGTACTTTCATCTGGGAGGCAAAGGGAACGGCGGTTCGTTCGTCATCTCAGGCGAGAAAGAATTCTTTGTGCATACCCGCTATCGGGGAGTTCGCGCTTACAATCTGGAAACCGGATTGCCCAACCTGTACGTGCACAATGAACCGGTGCTCCACGACGAACAGATCTATTCCGCCAGTGTGAAAGATAAACAGCCGGTGCTGGAAGCCTTTAATCGCCAGCATAAGGCACTCTGGTCTCTCCCCGTCGATGGACAGGGAGATCTGATCCGAGCCGGAAATCGTCTCTACGCAGTTGGTGAGCAGACGCTTTCCGCTGTCGAACTGCCAGCCAGTACAGATGCCAAACCGCAGGTTGCCTGGCAACAACCTATTTCCGGAACCGTCGCTCGTTTACTGGCTGCAGATAACAGGCTCTACGCGGTCACTCAGGAGGGCGCGATCATGGCGTTCGCCGCACCAGGAGAGCAAACTGAATCCATAATCACGGAGTCCACACCTGAAACGAAACTAGCGGTCGATCGTGCTGCCATGGAACTAGCTGCCCGGATTCTGAAACAGACTGAAGCCCGTACCGGGTATGCAGTCTGCGTGGGCGGGGATAATCCTGATTTACTGGACGCTTTCCTGCGACTCTCTCCGTTGCAACTGGTGGTGCTGGAGACTGATCCGCATAGTGTCACTGCTCTTCGCAAACGTTTCGATGCTCGCGGGGAATATGGCACGCGTATCTCGGTTCACCAGGGAACTCCGACCCGTTTCCAGGCGCCACAGCACATTGCCCGGGTGACGATCGTCAGCCCTTCGCAGGTGGAATCGTTGACCAGTGCCTCTTTGCAGCAAATTTATCGCTCGGTTCGCCCGTATGGCGGTGTCATCTGGATTCCTGCAGCAGACGAGCGACTTGAGTCTCTCAAAAACATGATCCGTCAGGCGCAGCTTCCTAAAGCTGAGGTGACGGAACTGGCTGATGGTCTCCTGATTCGCCGAGTGGGGGCACTGCCTGACTCGGCTGACTGGACTCACCAGTATGGGGATATCGCGAACAGTGTGAAATCGAATGACAAGCGAGTCAAGCTCCCGTTGGGAGTTCTGTGGTTTGGCGGAAATTCGCACGACGATGTACTCCCGCGACACGGGCATGGCCCACCTGAGCAGGTGATCGGCGGTCGCACATTTCTGGAAGGCATGAACAGCCTGAGTGCCCGCGATGTTTACACGGGGGAAGTGCTCTGGAGACGTGAATTTGACGACCTGGGCACGTTTGGCATCTATTTTAATTCGACTTATGAAGACACGCCGCTCAGTACGCAGTACAACCAGAAACACATTCCCGGCGCGAACGCCCGTGGCACAAACTATATCGCCACAACTGAAGAGGTCTATCTGGCCATTGGTCCGGAGTGCCATGTGCTGAGTGCCGTTGATGGGCAGACGCAACGAATCATCAAACTGCCGGATCCTAAAAAAGACTGGGCCTTTATCGCTGTGGACCAGGATATCCTGCTGGCCGGAAATGGATTTGCTCATTATGGCAAACGGGCTCAGGAGAAAGCAGGCAAAGACGGCCCCGCGGCGACTGACTTGTCTGCCAGTCGGGGGTTGATTGCCTTTGATCGTCGGTCAGGAGAAAAGCTCTGGCAGGTCGATGCCGTGCATTCATTCTTACACAACGGAATCGTTGCGGGACGGAATCGGTTGTACTGCCTCGACAAACTCCCAGCGAGTGCCGAGAAAAAACTGTCGCGGCGCGGTATGGCTGATCCATCACAGTATCGCATTCTCTGCCTGGATCTGCAGACCGGGAAGGAACTCTGGTCGACCAAGGAAAGTATCTTTGGTTCCTGGCTGGGCTACTCTGAAAAACATGATCTGCTGTTGCAGGCCGGAGCCCGGGCCAGCGATCGCCTCAGTGATGAGGTGGGCCAGGGAATGATTGCCTACCAGGCCGATGACGGCTCCATCCTCTGGCAGAAGAAGGATCAGAAATATACCGGTCCGCTGGTGCTGCACAACGATCTGATTATCACTTCCGCCAATTCGTACCAGGTCTCAGGAGGCGCCTTTCACATCAGGGATGGCAGCCCTTATACGATTACGAATCCAATTACCCGCGAAAAAGAACCCCTGAAGTTTTCCCGCACCTATGGCTGCAATTATGTGATCGCCAGTGAGAATCTGCTGACGTTCCGATCCGGTGCTGCAGGTTTTTATGATCTGGCCAATCAGAGTGGGACCGGTAATTTCGGCGGGTTCAAATCGAGTTGTACTTCGAATCTGGTTGTGGCGAATGGTGTATTGAATGCCCCCGATTACACTCGCACCTGCAGTTGCTCCTATCAGAACCAGACCTCCCTGGCCTTAATCCATATGCCTGAAATCGAAATCTGGACCAACAGCCAGTTACAGGACGCTGCAGAGTCGACGGGAGTCGTGAAACAGGCGGGGATCAATTTCGGTGCCCCCGGGGATCGCAGGGCAGACACCGGTACTCTCTGGCTGGATTATCCCAGCGTGGGTGGGGAGTCTCCTGACTTAGCAGTCACCATCGCAAACAAAAACTATCGCACCTTCCGCCACCATGCACTTAAAATCAACGATTCACCGTCGAAACCGGGTTTGAACTGGGGCGCTGCCTCCGGCATTGAAGACCCACAGAAGATTACGATCGCCATCCGCCAGGAGGATTCAGCTAAACAAGGAGAAGGCATTCCGGTGGTGAGTGTCGACGATGACGCCGAAGAGAACTCCAAGGGGAACGTCAGCATGAACAGCAGCGATCTGGAACTGACGATGGATGGCGGTGATCCCCAGGTCGTGGCGATTCGTTTTACCGATATTCCCCTGTCACGCACCGAGGAACTGGATGCAGCCTATATTCAATTCACTGTCGATGAGACGGGTAAGAAAGAGTGCCAGCTGAAAATCCAGGGCGAGCTGACAGTTAATTCGAAACCGCTGATGGAAGCAAAACACAACCTCTCCAGCCGCAAACGGACGCGGGCTGTCGTTGCCTGGTCGCCCCCTGCCTGGACCAAAGTGGATGCTGCTGGAGAAGCACAACGGACACCCGATCTGAAACCGATTCTCGATGAAATTCGCCAGCAGCCTGGCTGGAAACCGGGTAACCCGATTTCATTTATCATCACCGGTACGGGCACACGCACGGCCCGCTCTTATCGGGGGCCGACTTCCGGATCGGCGCGACTGGTACTGAAAAAGAAAGAGTCAGCGACGGAGAACCGTGCTGAAGATGTCGCTGCGAAAACGAATGAAAATGCCCGACGCTATTCAGTTCGCCTGACCTTCAATGAACCGAACATGAAACTAAAAGTCGGGGAACGAAAGTTTGATGTGTTCCTGCAGGGAGAACGGGTGCTGCAGGACTTCGATATTCTGGCCGAGACTGGTCAACCCATGCGGAGCCTGGTTAAGGAAATCCCCGGAGTGGTTGTAGCCGATCAGCTGGTGCTGGAATTCAAGTCCGTCAGCAGTTCTCAAGCCGTCCCCCTGATCTCGGGAATCGAGCTGATCAGTGAGGACTGACCAGCGTCCGTCTGCTCAGGAAGTAACGGTGGTATCAGCTGTCTCGGAGATCCAGTCTTTCAGTTGGAGCTGTACGCTTTCAAAACCACGAAAGCGGTTGATATTCGGAGCGAAGCTGATCGAAAAAGGACCGCCGGCTTCTTCCATCTGGCTGGCCCACTCTCCTTTGCCGAAGGCGATGGCACGAATACGGGTTTTGTGCTGCTGAAAGACCAGCGACAGGTGCCGTCCCCCTTCTCCCATCGTTTTAGGAGGCTCGGCCAGTTCGACCCGGGTGGCGACAAACTGAGGCCGTGGATTCTCCTGCCCGAACGGGCCCAGGCAATCCAGTTCCAACACCGCCTGTTTGGTGATTTCGTTCAGACAGACTTCCGCATCGATCTTCACCAGTAGATCGTCGTCTGATGGCGGGGGCGCCGTAGCCGCATAGGCGGCGAACGCCTGGCGAAAGTCTTCAATTTTGTCCTCTTCGATGCGCAAGCCTGCGGCAGCCTGGTGACCGCCGAAGCGCATCAGGTGCTCAGCACAGGATGAGAAACCGGCATGCAGATCGAAGCCGGCGAAGGACCGCGCCGATCCCTGACCGGTACGGGTCGCGGCTTCAAGGGCGATCAATACCGTTGGTTTTTCAAAATGCTCGGCGACTCGGTTTGCAACGATGCCGATCACACCGGGGTGCCAGTCCGGATGGGCAAGGACCAGGGTCTGGTGCTCTTCCCACTCGGCGTTCTCTTCGACCATCTCGCGTGCCTGTTTGAGAATCCGGCGTTCGACCGTGCGACGGTTTTTATTGAGTTCATCCAGGTAGAGTGCCAGCTGCACGGCCCGCTCCCGATTACTGGTAGTGAGCAGTTCCACCGCCAGGCGGGCCTGTCCCAGTCGACCGGCGGCATTCAGTCGGGGCGCGATGGCAAAGCCGATGTCTTCGGTATCAAGCGGTTGACCGGTTTTGATCTCCGCGACCTTCATCAGCTCCTGCAGTCCCAGGGGAGCCAGTTCTGCGAGTGCCCCGAGTCCGTAGCGGACAATAATCCGATTTTCACCAACGAGGGGAACCACATCGGCAATAGTTCCAATTGCAGCCAATCCGACGGCACATTTGAGAAACTCGCGCATCTGGGGAGAGGCTTTCTGGCCATCCCCCAGTTTCTGACAAACGGCCCAGGCCAGTTTCAAAGCGACCCCGGCACCACAGAGGTGAGGAAATTCATAGTCGCCTCCGGGGAGGCGGGGATGCACGAGACAGGCCGCAGCCGGCAGCTCTTCATCCATCTGATGGTGATCGGTAATAATCAGTTCCAGGCCGAGTTCTTTTGCGAGAGCGGCCTCTGTGACACTGGTGATCCCACAGTCGACCGTAATCAACAGCCGCTCTGGATCTTCTTCGTGTAATTCGAGAATGGCATCACAGTTCAGTCCGTAGCCATCATCCAGGCGGTTGGGAATGAAATAGTCACATTGTCCATTGGCCAGGGTGATGCACTGCAGCAGAATACTGGTGGCGGTCATGCCATCGACGTCGTAGTCGCCGTAGATAGTGATCCGACGTTTTGAATTCAGGGCAGCGATCACACGGTCGGTAGCTTCTTCGATGCCGGGCATACTGCAGGGATCGAGTAGCTCATTCATGCGAGCGTTGATAAAACTGCGGGCGGTGCCCACATCCTGGAGCCCGCGGGCGATCAAAACCTGGGCCAGCAGGGGAGAAATCCGCATTTCAGAACTGAGGCGGCGTACCTGAGATTCATCGTGGGGGGCAAATCGCCAGTTTTGAGTCATCCGTGCTCTCGCTCTTCTTCATCAGAGGGCCATATTCCGCTTGTATCGAGTATTTATTAAAACAGAGTCCAGGCTGGCTGTCAAAACCCCTGCTCCGGGAACTGGCGAAAATGCCCGAGTCACGGAGTTTTCTTCGCAAATGAACCCGTTCGGGGGTAAACCTGTCTGTTCGGGAAGTAAGGTAGAGGCATAACCGGTCTAATCGTCCTGATCATAAGCCGAGTCTGAGAGTTATCGACTGCGGGACTTGCCGCGACTCACCGCCGCGACTAGACTGTATGCTTCAATCACTTGTCACGTATTTTTGAGTTTCTGATTGTACACGGATTAAGGTTTTGGGATGAAACACGTTCTTTCTGCTCTGGTCATGAATCAACCGGGTGTCCTGGCCCAGATTTCAGGCATGCTGGCCTCACGCTCTTTTAACATTGAGAGTCTGGCGGTCGGTGAAACCGAAGAACCCCAGTTTTCCCGAATTACTTTTGTCGTCGGCGATTACAACAAGCTGGATCAGGTCAGAAAACAGCTGGAAAAGCTGGTTACCGTAGTGAAAGTGGTCGATTTTTCCGGACAGGACTTTGTCGAACGCGACCTGATGCTGATGAAAGTGGCGACTCCCGGAAAAACCCGCTCAGAAATTCGCGAATTAGTCGAAATTTTCCGTGCGAAAATCGTTGACGTGAGCACCGAAAACGTAATGATCGAGATTTCCGGTCAGGAATCGAAGATCAATGCATTTATTGACGTGATGCGACCGTTTGGGATTCTTGAAATGGTTCGTACAGGTCGGATTGCCCTGTTACGCTCTGAAGTCGTGAAAGCAGAAGCTCCCTCTGAGGAACCTGTGGAAACAGCTTAAGAATCCGCCGCGAACAAACAAAAATGTGAATCACGGTTGTTTTGTTCTCTCTGGACGGCCTGTTGTGTTCCGAACTTCATTCGAATCAACGTGTGGCTGTTCAAGTTCCCTTTTGTAGAAGCGGATCCGGTTCTGCTTCTAACCGCCTTACAACAATACAAGAGATCAGGATTATGGCAGTAACAATTTATTACGATGACGATGCAGACTTGTCGCTGTTGAAAGACAAAACCATTGCCATCCTCGGCTACGGAAGCCAGGGACACGCTCAAGCTCAAAACCTTCGCGACAGTGGCTGTAACGTCATTATCGGTCAGCGTAAAGGCAGTGAAAACTACGATCTGGCCGTCAGCCATGGATTCGAACCGGTCTCTATCGCAGAAGCCACCAAACAGGGCGATCTGATCAATATTCTGCTTCCCGACGAAGTTCAGGGAGATCTCTACAAGAGCGACATCCTGCCGAACCTGAGCAAAGGCAACCTGCTGCTCTGCTCACACGGTTTCAACATTCACTTCAACCAGGTTGTTCCGCCCGCTGGCGTTGACGCAGCCCTGGTTGCTCCCAAAGGCCCCGGCCACCTGGTTCGCAGCGAATACGTTAAAGGGGGCGGTGTTCCTTCGCTGATCGCTCTGGTTGAAGGGGCTTCTGAAAGCACCCGTCAACTGGCTCTGGCCTATGCAAAAGGCATCGGCGGTACTCGCGGTGGTGTGATCGAAACATCTTTCGCTGAAGAAACCGAAACCGACCTGTTCGGCGAGCAGGTTGTGCTCTGCGGTGGTGTCAGTGAACTGGTTAAAGCCGGTTTTGATACTCTGGTTGAAGCCGGATATCAGCCCGAAATGGCCTACTTCGAATGTATGCACGAACTCAAACTGATCGTCGACCTGTTCTACCAGGGTGGTCTGAACTACATGCGGTACAGTGTCTCCAACACTGCTGAATACGGCGATTACTCCAGCGGTCCGCGGATCATCACCGACGAAACCCGCAAGGAAATGAAGAAGATCCTGGAAGAAATCCAGACCGGTGAATTTGCGAAGAACTGGTTGCTCGAAAACAAAGCCAACCAGGCTTCCTTCAAGGCGATCCGTCGTCTGAACCGGCAGCATCCCATCGAAGCCGTTGGTAAAGAACTGCGGCGGATGATGAGCTGGATTGATTCCAAAGAGGTCTAATCCAGGTCAATTCCATCGAATGACATCACAACGCGTCGGGAACGGATCTCTGTTCCTGACGCGTTTTTTATTTAACGGAACTTCACGATTCCACTCACTGCCGGGCGATAACTTACCAGCGGCCTCTTGTCTTTCCGGGTGACGACTCATATAAAACAGGTAGAACCGCTGTTTTTTCACGGGAAATCGAATCATGACCTCTTCACTCCCCCTGCACTCCCAACACCAGCGCACTTATCACGAGAATAAGTTCGTCTACCCGGTTTTATCCCGGCGGAGTAAGGGAATTTCTATCGGCGTGAACCTGAATCCGGACAAGATCTGCAACTTTGACTGTATCTACTGTCAGGTGGATCGCCGTGAGGAGTCAGAAACACGATTCGTGGGCTTCGATCAGCTGCTGCAGGAGCTCGATCATATGCTCAAGTTCGTGCTGAGTGGTGAGATCTACCAGGACGAAAAGTTCCAATCAGTCCCCCAGGAATTACGCCGCCTGAATGACATCGCCTTTTCCGGTGATGGTGAACCAACAACTTACAAGAACTTTGACCAGATTGTGGCTGCCGTTGCTGATCTTAAGCGCAAGCATGGCGCAAATGACGTCAAGTTGGTCCTGATCAGCAATGCAAGCATGTTTCACCGACCGGGCACACAGGCTGCCTTGAAGATTTTCGATGAGAATCAGGGAGAGGTCTGGGCAAAGCTGGATGCGGGAACGGAAGAGTACTTTAAACTCATCGATCGCACGAAAATCCGATTTTCACAGATCTTGGAGAACATCACCGCAGCTGCAAAACAGCGGCCAATTGTGATTCAGAGCCTGTTCATGCTCGTGAATGAGGAGCCGCCGAGTGATGCGGAAATCGACGCTTATTGCGCGCGTCTGAATGAATTCGTCGCAGCGGGAGGGCAGATCAAGCTGGTGCAGGTCTATACGATTGCCCGCAGTACAGCGGAAGCTTATGTGACTTCCCTCAAGTCAGGACAGGTCGATGAGATTGCCCGTAAAGTGCGCGAAGCGACCGGTTTGACGACCGAAGTCTATTACGGCAACGCCGACTGACAGAGAAGCGCACTCTGTCAGTCATCTGGCGAGGCGAGCGCAAATTCCAGTTATTCGTCGAGTTGAACGGGTTCCAGATCTTTGGTATTCCGTTCGATAGCCAGAACGATCGTCTGCTGACGTCGCTTGTTGGATGATGTGTTGACTGCAGGAATCACCTGACGCCCGTTGGGCAGGCTCAACCGCAGGGCAAAACGCCCTTCCTTGCTGACCGGGATCTTTTCGCCGAGCAGTGTCACTTCTGCCTGGGGATCGGAGGTGCCGTGAATCAACAGTTCCGTTTCAACATGGAATTCCTTTTTCGCCTGCTTGGCACGGGAACCGTTTGATTCGCCGCTGGGATCCAGACTTAAAGGTAAAGCGAGTCGTGAGGGAACGCCATTTCCGTTTTCCGCACGGGATGTATAACGCCGCGAACGGGTTGCGGAATAGTTGTTGTCCAGTCGACGCTTGATGCGTCCGCCTTTATCACAGACTTCCGGCATCGGAGGTGTGAGTTTGTGCGAGTAGACCAGTCCGAAAAACTTGTTTTGCGGAGTCACAAAACCCAGTTGCAGTTTGTAAGAGCGGGCCGGTTGATCGATCTGGACAAACCACAGACCGGAATCAATTTTGACTTCGACATCTTTCACATAGGCTTTGCTGGTGCGGCTGTTCTCGTTGGTTGTGATGTCGTAGACACGAATCACCGGAACGGCCTGATACCAGTAGGCCCCCAGGGCTGCTTTTGCCCGATCCAGACTGGATTGAGTAATTGTCCAGTTCGCCATTAACCAGTGAGAGTCTTTGACCTGTGCGGTGAGTTTTGTCTCAACTGATTCTGAAGTGGGGAGCATTCGATCACTCTGAGGCTTCTGACTATTCGATTTGAGAAGCTTCTGGATCCGAGCTGGTTGTTCGGAAGGAGTTTGAGTGGTCGAATTCTGAGAGGGATAAGCAGGGACAGCTGCCGGGTTCGGAGTAGAAGAAGGGATTGGAGAAGAGCTGGTAGATTTTTTATTGCTGGATGTGGTGGTTTTGCGTTTGGGCTTGGACTTCGCCATCTTGATTTTCGCGATGGCATTGACCAGTTCTTGCTTACGCATACCGTGCCAGCCTGCAATTCCGTGAGATTTGGCTGTGGCCGCTAAATCGCGACGTGTTTGGCTCTCAAGGGACTTTAGAATCGCTGGGGACATTTGGAATGACTCCCAAAATCAACCAAGACACTGGTCGGCGTCTTGATCATGCTCTTAGTCTTCCATGACACTCAGGATCAATGTAAAGCATATCTGCCCCGTTCCACACACTCTTATGGCCGCAGACCACATAAATCCTTTGATGCTAACGGCCCGAATGGTATGAACACCTTGTAAACGTCAAATCAATATTTCGACCAGGACGCTACTCTCCCAGAACAGAAAGCCACTAGTAGTAATTCTCACTTTCAGGAACCAGAACTGAACCCAAGAGTTCGTCCTGAGATTCCCTACCCTTCAAGTCTGCACGTCTAAACAGTCACAAATCGTCGTATACAGTCTGGTAAAGCGATGATTACCGGGTCTGGAAACGCGTTTGAACGGTGTTTGAGATGTCGGCTGACACATGAAACATGTTTGAAGCGTTAGGACACTTTTTAACACGGGCGTTGATAAAAAGCAACTAATGCGGCATTTCCAATTATACAAAAACTTATCAGAACGTTCACCATCCCGTTATATAACAGTCACTTAAGAATTTAGTCTCATCAAAAATTCATAGTGTTGTCCAAGAGCCTGCTCAACGAAACCTCACGTGATCATACGCTTCACATTTCCCGTCCTGCCCAAAGTCTAAGTGGTTGTACTGATTTCAGATCAGCAGACTCCCCTGATAACCGTCGCCTGAAAACTACAGAAAGATCTCTGCAGCTCAGATCTATTCTTATGACTAATAGAACCACCGTGTCCAGAATGCCAATAATGAGAAAACCGGTAATCACATATTTCAGGTTACAGATACTTTGACTCCTGGGAGACATCTCTTTACAGTCTGAACAAGTCAGTTCGGATTGGTTCTTTAATTACGTGCTGACTGCGACACGATCTTCTGTTTTTGATACATCATCGAAAGCAACCTCCATGCCTCAACCGGACCGGCGCGGTCGTTCTGCCCTGGTAGAAGCCCATCAATGGGTCAGCCGCCTGACAACAGTCAGTCTGGAAATGGTGCTACCTGCTTTTCTGGGTTATTGGCTCGACAAGCAGTGGGGGACACTGCCCTGGCTGACCGCAGTTGGTGCCGTGTTTGGTTTTATAGCCGGGATGATGCATTTGCTGCAAATGGCTAAAGAAGCCGAGCAGAAGGAACGAAAAAGGAAAGATCGGTCAACCGACAAAAAGAATTCAAATCAGAGAGATGACCAATCGTCTGCAACAGACTCCTGAATCTCTCGAATGATAACCGCCAGTAATACCATCAACACTACCCGCTGACCATGCAATCAACGCCAAAGACATCAGACTCAGCTTTCAAACAGTGCGGCATTCTGACCGCTACACTGTTGGGTCTGTTTGCAGTGCTTTATCTGCCGGCTCAGCGACTGGTTGGCCCCCTTGCAGTGGAAGGCTTAACCTATGCCACCCTGCTCTGTCTGATTCCGGGACTGATTCTCTTTCCTGTGGTCGGATTTCTGAATCGTGAAATCGCTCCTGTTGCCATCGTGGGTATCTCCACCTTACTGCGGCTGATGACCGTCGGGCTCGGGGCATTGATCATTTTGAAAGTCAAACCTGATTTTGGTTTACCCGAATTTTTGATTTGGTTATTGATTTGTTACTTTGCGTCTCTATTGGTTGAAACCTTACTGCTCGTTCGGTACTCTGCCGAAGCCGTTTAGAGTAAACAGAGTTTTGATCAGAAACATTTTTTAATATCGAGCTGAAGCAATGGCCGCGGGTCACTCTGATACCTTCCATCATGTTCGCGATTTCGCTCATTTCGACCTTCCCACTGGTTTGCAGGTTGAGCTGCCACGTATTTTGGGATTTCAGGTTACGAAATTCATGCTGCTTCAGCTGATCGCAGTCGCATTCCTGTTCTTTGTTTTCCGGGGACTGGCGAAACGGGCCGCAGGCGGTCAGGTCGTCACCGGACGCTGGTGGAACTTCTGGGAATCCATCGTGATCTACATGCGGGACGAAGTCGTCCGGCCGACCATCGGTGAAGGACATCACCACGATGATGACGATCACGATCATGGTCACCACCACGAACAACAGGTGGGACACCCTGCCGATAAATATCTGCCGTTCGTGCTCTCCTGCTTCTTCTACGTTCTGATCTGCAACCTGCTGGGTGCGATTCCCTGGCTGGGTTCGGCAACAGGCGAGTTGAACGTGACGATCGCACTGGCCTTCACCACATTCTGTGCCGTCATCATGTACGGCGTCAGAGAACTGGGTTTCTTCCGCTTCTGGATGTCGCTGGCACCGTCGATGGAACTGCCTTTTCTGCTCAAGATTATTCTGGTCCCCATGATCTGGGTGATCGAGCTGGTCGGCTTTCTGATTAAGCATGCCGTACTGGCCATTCGATTGTTTGCCAATATCATGGCAGGTCATACCGTGATTGCCGTTTTCCTCGGCTTCATCGCTTTGACTGCTGATTCAAGTATGTGGGCCGTAGTGATGCCTTCCAGCATCATTGCCCAGGTCCTCGTTGGTCTGTTGGAACTGTTCGTTGCATTCCTCCAGGCATATGTGTTTGCGTTTCTTGCAACTCTGTTTATCGGAACCGCAGTACATCCTCACTGAGATGTCCGTCGGTATCTGACTCAGACTTGCTGTGTATATTTCTAGAGTGTTCCTCGTTGAGAAAGGTCAGGGGATAATTACAATGATCCAGGCTTTACGGATTATGTGCGTGACATGTGTTGTTGTATTGGCCACAGCTGTTCCAGCATTGGCTCAAGAAGGTGGCGCAGCTGAAGAAGGTGCTGCCGCAGCACAGGCAGCTGGTATCTCTCTGGGTGCCATTGGTGCCGGTATCACCATTATTGGTGCTGCTCTGGGGATTGGTAAAATCGGTGCATCTGCTGTTGAAGCAATCGCCCGTCAGCCAGAAGCCGGTGGTAAGATTCAGACTGCAATGATTATTGCTGCAGCGTTGATCGAAGGTGCTACCTTCTTCGCGCTCATCATCTGTCTGATCTGATTCTGCTCAGGCAGAGAACAGACGGTCGAATCGTCAGACATGAACCGCTGACGTTATTTCGGGCAATATCTTTAACCTCCTTCAGACAACAATGTGAGATTTTTGATCATGTTTAAAAGTCTTTTTTCAAGCCGATGCATGATCATGCTGCTCGTATTCGGTGGCATGATTCTGGGTACTGCCCTGCTGGGCTCAGATGCATCCTTGTATGCAGCAGAAGACGCAGGTCACCATGCAGGCCCGCCCCTGCACTGGAAAACCGACCTGGCATTATGGTCATTCGTTGTGTTCGTGGCATTCATCGTTGTACTCAAGTCATTTGCCTGGGGACCACTTATCCAGGCTCTGGACGAACGGGAACAGCGGGTTGTCACGGCTATCAGCGATGCAGAATCAAAACAACGAGAGTCTGAAGAACTGGTTAAAGAGCATACCCGAAAGATCGAAGCAGCTCAGGACGAAATCCAGGCAATGATGGTCGAGGCCCGCTCCGATGCAGATCGCATCAAGCAGGATGTACTCGAACAGGCACGCCAGGAAGCAGAGTCAATCAAAGCTCATGCTGTCGATGAAATTGAACGTGCCCGGGAACTGGCATTGAAAGATCTGTTCGACCAGATGAACTCCCGCGTAATCGATGCTACCGAGCATGTACTGGGGCGTGCCCTCAACGAGTCCGATCGTGATCGGCTCGTTGAAGAAGCTCTGGCACAGATTTCCGGAAGTTCGAACTGAACTAACGACAAAACTTTTTCAAACCTGTTGTATCAAGTTTGAAGTATTCATCCTTTAGCAGTGAGTTGTGATCAGCGTGAACGATCAGGAACAAATCAAAGCTCGGATTCCAAGTGTGATGGAGGACCCTGGTGCCATTTCGGTGGCCAAGGTGTATGCCAAAGCGTTTCTTGGTTCAGTCCCCGAGTCCGATAAAGACTCCGCCATTGAGGAGTTTGCTGAATTTCTGAATGTTGCACTGAATCAGTATCCCCAGTTCGGGAAGATGCTCACCACGCGATCGCTGAATAAAGAGGAATCTTTACAGCTGATCGACCGGGCGATTGCCCCGCATGCCTCGGAACTTTTCACGAATTTCCTGCGTGTGCTGGGACGGCACGAGCGACTGAATCTGTTACAGCAGATCTATACACAGATCAACAAACTGCGTGATGCAGAAGTCGGTAAAAAGGCCGTTGTGGTCAAATCGGCTTTCGAACTTTCGGATCCTATTTTAGACAGCATCCGACAGCGTTTGAATGACACACTGGGCTTTATCCCGGTATTAAAGACATCCATAGACCAGAACGTCCTGGGCGGACTGGTTATTCAGGTTGATGACACAGTTTATGATGGTTCCCTGCGTACTCGGCTGAAACAGCTGCGAGGACGTTTGGACAATAGGAGCATTCATGAAATTCAAAGCGGACGAGATCGCTTCAGTTATCCAGAAGGAAATTGAAGACTTTCGCGGCGAAATCGAAACCAGCGAAGTGGGGCGGGTCCTTGAGGTGGGCGATGGTATTGCTCGCGTCTATGGACTGTCTTCTGCCATGTCTGGTGAAATGGTTGAGTTTTCCAATGGTGTACGCGGCCAGGTCTTCAACCTTGAAGAAAACTCGGTCGGTATCATTATTTTCGGTGATTACCTTTCGATTGCCGAAGGTGATGAAGTACGCAGCACAGGAGCCCTGCTCTCAGTGCCTGTCAGTGATAACCTGCTGGGGCGCGTCATTGACCCGCTGGGTGTGCCACTGGACGGAAAAGGCCCGATTGTGGCAACGGAATCCAGACCTCTGGAAGTTGCTGCCCCCGGTGTTGCTGCCCGTCAGCCTGTGAAACAGCCTCTGGCTACCGGGATCAAGGCGATCGACGCTATGACTCCCATCGGACGTGGTCAACGTGAGTTGATTATTGGTGACCGTAAGACCGGTAAAACCGCCATCGCCATCGATGCGATTCTGAACCAGAAGGGGAAGGACGTAGTCTGTGTGTATGTCGGCTGTGGTCAGCGATCCGCCAGTATTGCCGGCGTTGTTGCTCAGCTTGAAGAACACGGTGCGATGGACTACACAGTGGTTGTCGCCGCGTCTTCCAGTGACCCTGCACCGCTGCAGTACATTGCTCCTTACGCTGGTGCCGCAATCGCAGAATACTACATGTATCAGGGTAAACACACCCTGGTCGTTTACGATGACTTGTCCAAGCAGGCACAGGCTTATCGCCAGCTGTCACTGTTGATGCGTCGTCCTCCCGGACGTGAAGCTTACCCGGGTGACGTATTCTACTGTCACAGCCGTCTGTTGGAACGTTCTGCCCGTCTGAGTGATGAACTCGGTGGTGGTTCGATGACTGCTCTGCCGATTATTGAAACACTGGAAGGGGAAGTCTCTGCCTACATTCCCACCAACGTGATTTCGATTACCGACGGTCAGATCTATCTGGAACCGGACCTGTTCTTCGCCGGGATTCGTCCCGCGATCAACGTGGGTATCAGTGTATCCCGCGTGGGTGGTAATGCTCAGACGAAGGCAACCAAGAGTGTTTCCGGTAGTCTGCGACTCGACCTGGCTGCCTTCCGTGAACTGGAAGCGTTTGCCCAGATGGGTACCGAACTGGATAAAGCAACCCAGGCTCAGCTGGACCGCGGTTATCGCATGGTGGAACTGCTGAAACAGCCTCAGTTCAAACCGATGGCAATGGCCGATCAGGTTGTCAGTCTGTTTGCCGGAACCAAAGGTTTCTTCGACAAAGTGCCGATTAGCCAGGTTCAGGACGCTGAAAACGAGATGCTGCAGTTCATCCATGATCAGTATCCTGAGATCACCGATAAGATCACAGAAACCGGACAGTTGGAAGACGAAACCGTCGAACAGCTCAAAACGGTTCTGGCGACCTTTGTCGAGCAGTACCTGCGTAAGAACGCGTAGTCGACTCGTTACCGTATTCATTGCTTGCACAGTTAATCGAAAACAGGTTTAGAATCTAATGGCCAAAGCACGTGCCATCGTCAAACGATTAAAGGCAGTTAAAAACATCCGTAAGATCACACGGACCATGGAATTGATCGCCACCGCGCGATTCAAGAAAGCCATGGACCGTGCTGCGGAAGCTGCTGCCTATACCCGCAAGATTTCCGAGCTCGTCGCCGATCTGTCCCAGGCAAATCTGGAATTCCACCATCCCCTGCTGGAAAAACACGAAACCGAAAAGAACTCGGTACTGCTCGTCCTGACATCCAACCGGGGATTGTGTGGCGGTTACAACACCGGCGTTTTGAAACTGGCACTCAAGCGTTACCAGGAACTGCAGAGCGAAGGACAGAATGTCCGTCTGGAAGTATCCGGTAAGCGTGGTATCAGCTTTTTGAAATTCCAGGGAGTTACGGCCGACAACAGCTACACGCACTTCGAAGATCGTCCGACCTTTGAAGAAGTAGACGATCTGGCCAGCCGTTATATTACGGAATACATCGAAGGCAAAATCGATCGACTCGACGTCGCCTACACCGAATTCATCTCGTCTTCCCGCCAGGCAGCGGTCGTGCACTCACTGCTGCCGATTGGTGCTCTGGAGACATCAGAGACTGATTCGGATGAACAATACGACTATGAATTCCTGCCTTCTGCTCAGGAAATCCTTGAGGAAATCGTTCCGACTGCATTTAAGGCCCGCCTGTTTAAATGCTTCCTTGATGCGGCGGTGAGTGAGCAGATTGCCCGCATGGTCGCCATGAAAGGCGCCACAGAAAATGCGAATGAAATGGTGGGAACCCTGTCGGCTCAGTACAATCGTGCTCGACAGACCCAGATTACATCGGAAATCCTGGAAATCATCGGTGGGGCAGCAGCTCTCGAGTAATTTCCGGCCATCCCGGCATGGCACATTATGGTTTTTTACAGATTGATCAACATCAGAAAGTAGAGACATATCAATGGCGACAACCGAAGCCAGTACAGAAAGTTCAGTTGGCAAAATCACTCAGATCATCGGTTCTACCTTTGATGCTGAGTTTCCCGAGCATGCAATGCCGGAAATCTACAACGCTTTGACTGTCAACGAAAACATCAAAGGTGTTGAGATCAAAGTAACCGGGGAAGTTCAGCAGCATCTGGGTGGCGGTCGTGTCCGCTGCGTCGCACTGGGCTCTACCGACGGCATGGTCCGCGGAATGAGTGTGCATGACACCGGTGCTCCCGTTTCTGTTCCCGTTGGTAAGGGAACTCTGGGGCGTGTCTTCAACCTGCTCGGCGATCCCGTTGATGGTCGTGGTGCAGTTGAAACCGACGAACGCTGGCCGATCCACCGGAAAGCTCCTGCTCTGGAAAACCTGAGTGCCAAAACCGAGCTCTTTGAAACCGGGATCAAAGTGGTCGACCTGCTGACCCCGTTCGTGCGTGGCGGTAAAGCTGGTCTGTTCGGTGGTGCCGGTCTGGGTAAGACCGTGATTCTGACCGAGTTGATCGCTCGTATCGCGAGTGCCCACGGTGGTTACTCTGTATTCGCCGGTGTGGGTGAGCGGACCCGTGAAGGGAACGACCTCTGGCTGGAAATGCAGGAAACGAAAATCGGTCAGACCGAACGTTCCGTGATCGAGCAGACCTGTATGGTCTTCGGTCAGATGAACGAACCGCCGGGAGCCCGTCTGCGTGTCGCTCTGTCCGCTCTGACGATGGCTGAATGGTTCCGTGATACAACCGGTACCGACACCCTGCTCTTCGTGGACAACATCTTCCGGTTCTCACAGGCTGGTTCAGAAGTATCCGCTCTGCTGGGACGTATGCCTTCCGCCGTGGGTTACCAGCCAACACTGGGTACCGAGCTGGGTGAACTGCAGGAGCGAATCACTTCAACCAAGAATGGGGCGATCACCAGTGTGCAGGCTGTTTACGTGCCTGCTGACGACCCGACCGACCCTGCACCGGCAACGGCCTTCTCCCACCTGGATGCGTTCATTTACCTGGAACGAAAGATCTCCGAAAAAGGGATTTACCCGGCCATCGACCCGCTGGCTTCTTCCAGTCGTATTCTGGACCCACAGTATGTGGGTGAACGTCACTACCGCGTGGCTCGTGAAGTTCAGCAGACTCTGCAGCGTTATCGCGAACTACAGGACATTATCGCGATTCTGGGTGTTGATGAATTGAGCGAAGAAGACAAACTGATTGTGCATCGTGCCCGCCGTATTGAGCGGTTCCTGTCACAACCGTTCCTCGTGGCGGAAGTCTTCACTGGTAAAGCCGGTAAGATCACCCCGCTGGAAGATACCATTCGCAGCTTCGAAGAAATCTGTGCCGGTAAGTGGGACCACCTGCCGGAATCCGCCTTCATGTACGTGGGTGCGGTTGAAGAAGCAGAAGAACAAGCCAAGAGAATGGCTGAGAATTAAGACGTTTTGAACGTCGTGATCAGATTGTGGCCGAAACTGGTTTCGGTCACAATTTCCATCTGAATATCCTGTTTTGAATGTGGTTAGAGCACCCATGGCTCAAGAATTTCGCCTGTTATTAGTCACACCGGAAACGACTCTGCTGGATCAGCCCATCCAGAGCCTGCGTTGTACTCTGTATGACGGTCAAATCGGAATTCTCCCCGGTCGTATGCCCATGGTGGGACGCCTGGGTTATGGCGAACTGGTGTTTGAAGCCACTGACGGTAAAGAAGAACGCTACTTTGTCGATGGCGGCTTCCTGCAGGTCAAAGGCTCCGTGATCTCCGTTCTGACCGAACAGGCGATTCCGGCCGGCAAGTTGAATGCTGCCGATGCGGAAAAGATGCTCGAAGAAGCCCTCGACCGTACCGCAGTCGGCGATGAGCAATGCCAGGCCCGTCAGCGGGATCAGGATCGAGCCCGGGCGATGCTCGCACTGGCCCATCAGAAATAACCTGAACTTCAGGTTCCAGATACATCTTGATCTACAGCTCTGAATCTCATAAATAAGCTGAAATGCCTCGCGCGTTTCAGCTTATTTTTTTACTGGAGCCGTACATGACCGACGCGGAATCCCGCCAACCCGCCCCGCGCCCCTCGGTTGGAGTTCTATTCAAATGCTGTAATGTCTACAGCAGAATCTACGCAAACCACAACCAGAGTGCCTACGCCGGGCATTGTCCCCGCTGTGCAGCCCGAATTGAGGTCCCGATTTCGAAATCAGGGGGCTCTAACAGTCGATTCCTCTCTGGATCCTAACCTATTACTGGAAAATGCCTTATCACAAATGAAAATCTGACATTCTCAGGAAGAAAAATGCCTCTCCCAGCCAGAAACGTCTTGAGCTAAATCCTGAATTGCTCTAGGATTCGCCGCATTGATCAAATCAACACACCAGAAACAACTTCCATTCTGTCCTGCCTCTTCCTGATTTGAGCCTGTTCCATGGATTATCATCTCAAACCATTAGGTAAAACCTGTTCTTCGACGGGCAAGGAATTTGCGCCAGGTGAAACGGTGCATTCTGTGATCGTCGATCAGAACGGCCATCTGATTCGGATGGATTTTGCCGAAGATGCCTGGACAGGTCCTCCAGAAGGGGCTGTGGGAGACTGGACATTACAAGTACCGGAACCGGCTGCTCAGGGGGCTCGCAAAATCGATCCCGATGCGTTGATGCAGTACTTTGAACAGCTCTACGAGAATCCCAACCAGGTTCAGGAGAAATTCCTGTATGTCCTGGCACTGTTCCTGGTACAGAAACGTCGCCTGAAGCTGGATGGCTCGCGGAATGAGGATCAGAACTCCTATTTGCAACTGTCGGGAACACACGGTGAAGGCAGTTTCGAAATCCGTGATCAAAACCTGGAAGAGTCAGAAATCGAAGCCCTGCAGCAACAGTTAAACACACAGTTTTTAGAAGAGTGGGAATAAGGGACGTCCCCACTTTCGGACCATTCAACATGTCGCATGTTCAAGGAAGAACAGAAATGAAGAGATCCAGGCTGATCTTTCGACGGCTACGTGCCGTGACGCAAGTTTGTGCCTTGATCTGCTGTCTTCTGCTGCTCTCAGCGTGTTCTTCGGTCCGCACTTTTCTACCTCAGGAAGCTCCTGTCTGCGTTCTGCCTCCCAATGCCAGCTACACACAAATTGTGAATCACCTGAATTCACAGACTGACGGCGTCTTTGGCTGGCAGTCATCTTCTGTCAAAATCCGGGCACGACAGAAAGGGGGCATCCCTGTCAGTCTGAGTGCGATGCTGGCTGTAGAACAGCCCCAGCGTTTTCGCCTGGTGGCCAGTTCTCCCCTGGGACCCGAGGTTGATTTCGGTTCGAATGACGAACGATTCTGGTTCTGGGTTAAACGCAGCGATCAGAAAAACATTTTTACCGTCCGGCATGACCAGTACGAGGCCATGGGGTCTCAGCTGAATATCCCCTTCGAACCGGGCTGGCTGCTGGAAGCCCTGCGGGTCGTGCCGCTGAACGACAAAGAACTTGCGATTCAAAAAGAAGGTCAGAATTCACCGAACGTGAAACTGATCTCCGATCGCCTGCTGCCAAACGGCAAACTGGTACAGAAGATTATTGTCGTCAATCTCTGTACCGGGCATATCATCGAACAGTCCCTATATGACAGCCAGGGACAACGAATCGCGACCGCAACACTGGGTGAATATCGCACCTGCGGTGCCACGAATGCGGTTCTGCCCCACGTCATCAAGCTCGACTGGCCACAGGCGGGAATCGTGATGACGATGACCATGTCGCAGATCAGCGTCAATCCAGGCGTTCCTTCCGATGTCTGGGGACTGCCACAGATTCCGGGCTACCCCGTGCTGGACCTTGCTGCAGGACTGCCCCAGGTCAGGCATCAGGAAGCCTCCATAAGACATCGCCCGACACCGATTGAGTCACGGGTTGCCGAGCGGGTCGAACCCGCCTGGGCCGATTCACCGGGTCCGGAGCCTCAATGGAGAGCGACACAGGAAGAACCTCAGTTCGGTTTCGAAGAACCGGATACCTTCCCTGCCAGCGATACGATGCCTGCCCCCGAGGAAAATCCCTTCCGGGCGCCAGGCTCGTTTGAAGGGGCTGCAGAAGAACCACCGGGGCGCGTGAAGCTCTAACTTCGGCTGACTAAAGCCTGGATCAGCCAGGCACGCATTTCCTGCAGAATCCCCGTCGTAATTTCGCCCCGATTCGGTTATACCTTGATTCCAGTGGTTTTCGAATTACTTATCTGGGGAGAGCTCATCCATGGATGAATTCATGCAGGCGGCGATTGAGGAAGCGGAACAAGGCTTAAGAGAGGGAGGCGTTCCCATTGGTTCGGTGATCATGCATGAAGGCGAGATCATTGGCCGGGGGCATAACATGCGTCAGCAGCAGGGAAGTGCCATCCTGCACGGCGAAATGTCAGCTTTGGAAAATGCAGGACGGCAGCCAGCGTCCGTCTATCGCAACTCGGTCCTTTATACCACGCTCTCCCCCTGCCCCATGTGCAGTGGTGCCATTCGCCTGTATCAGATCCCCCGCGTGATCATCGGCGAAAATCAGACCTTTCTGGGCGATGAAGAACTGCTGAAAGCAAGCGGCGTTGAACTGGAAGTGCTGCAGGACCAGCGGTGTATCGATCTGATGAACCAGTTTATCGCAGCGCATCCGGATGTGTGGAACGAAGATATCGGCGAGTGATATGACTATGAGTATGTCTATTTTAACAAAACCTGCAGATGACCTTTTCAGGCGCCACAGAAATTTTAACCTGCTGTCGTTCCTGCTCATTGTCGGTTCTGTACTGCCAATACCCCGCCTGCAGGCGCAGCCTTATCTTATTAAACTTGACCGCCCTCTCGTTGAAAACGCGCACTACCAGGTAATCTATTCCGTTACCATAGAAGGGGGAGCTGAGTTTCAGGATCCCGACCGGGTTATTGTGCCCTATTCCGATTCCAAATATGTTTCAACTCATACCATTGAACTTCAAGGAGAGTTGAAACTGATGCGAACACCACAAGGACTGCAGAAAAACATCCAGGTCCACTCGTTTAAATTGAATGAAGAACTGCAGAGTGATGATTTCTACTTAGAGCTGAGCGGAAAAGAGTTAGTGATCATCGAACAGGGAAACAGAAAGCAGTTTTTCGTTTACGAAAAAAAGGTGACTGGATATGACCAGGAAGTTTTAACCAAGCTGTTTTTTATAGACCGGATTGGTGCAGTCGGGACAGATATACTTCTAGGGACTGAATCTGAACAGCAGATTGGCGGTACCTGGAAGTTCTCACAAAATACGATCGATTGGAGTGAATATCTTGCGTCCTTCTCGGCTGTGGATGACTTGGACCTGAAGATGGACCGTTCAGGGACGGTCAAACTGTTATCGACAGGGAAAGTTCACGGCATCGACTGTCTGCAATTGCATTGCTCGGAAGAATATTCTGATTACATGACAGGCTATATTCTCGACAATCTGAAAATTCTGGATTCCAGTCTGAAACAGACTGTTACCGGCTCGATCCCCAAAGATCCTGCTTTGCCCTGGAGAAAAGTGGAACTCGTCAGTCAGGCCGAATGCACGACCCATCAACGGAATGAGCCATTCCACGATGTTTTTCACACACAATGGATCGCCATTAAGGCATCCAGGGAAATCTTGCTTCCCTCAAAATAAATCCGTCACGAACAGAATCACGGCAGATCAAAGATGAACGAGGTCTGCAGGCGGTGTGCATCGCCTGTCCCGCCGCCGACATCTTCCTTGGTTCCATACAGATACTCAACACCGATCTTGACGTTCTCGATCGGATTCCAGATCAGGTTTGCCGCCAGGTAAGTGGTCTGTTTGACATCTGTGGCCGTTTGAAAGGTTGAGGTATCAAGGGTATTTTCGGCATAGGTGAAGTTGGAGCTGAGTTCGTCATTCCAGTCATGGGTCAGACCGATCATCCAGCCGAACATGGGTAACAGATCACCCTTGTTGGCGGCTGTCGGCGCGGCATCAGGCAGGGACCGATAACTGCCGATCCCTTCACCGAATACGATCTGTGAATAGACCTTTGTGCGTTCAGTAATCAGCCGCACGCCAGTGAAGTTGAAGCCATAGGCGAAACTGGTGACAACATCCTGCCCTGTCGGCTGGAACCCGACGACACGATACAGGCCCGCGACCTGGTACTGACCACAGTCATTCTCATAACGCAGTCGGGTGACAAAATCGGGGGACGGACTGCGGGGTTCGCCCGTAATTCCCTGGGGAGGCTCGATAATAAAATTCGAATCTTCGACAGAGACCGCGAACGTTGTATTTTCATTGAAGACGTGCTCCGTCCAGCGGACCTGCGCCTGCCTGCGGTTCACAGCAGAGACGGAGCCTTCGAAGTCGAGTGTTGCAGGAGCAGCTGCCACGTCGGTGAATGTCGTCCAGGTCTGCCCCACCAGCAGTGACCCCGACTGTCCGAAAGCATGCCTTAATCGAAAGCGGTTTCCGTCACTGAAGAAGTCACCTTCCACGTAGACGCGAACCAGGCGGCCATTCGTCAGCCAGCGGGTATCAAAACTCAAGCGAGACTGCCGCGCATGAAACCGGGCATTCGTCCGGGGAGGAGCGCCGATGGGAATGTCAGTCGTCACAAATGAGTCTGTCGAATCGATGGGATTGAAATCATAGATGAAATCGGCTTTGACAAAACCGCCGATTTTCATCGCGGCTTCTTTACCAAAGATGATTAATCCATCGGAGAACGAGGGGGCAGCGTAGAGATCCAGGCCGACGTTAAACTGACGGGCATCTGTGATATAGGGGTCTGCCAGGAGCTCGGGATTGACTTCCCCGCTCCCCACGCCCATGGTCAGCGAAGGCACAATCGCCTGACTGGAATCGGGCTCATCCGGAAGCGGACTGCTGTCTAAATTGTTCGACTCATCCAGCGAGATATTCACCCGGCCGGGCTCATCCGTCATCACTCCCGGTGCAAAGGGCTGATCGACAGACAGAAACGGATCGTAAGCGGATCGCGCAGCAGGCTCCGGTGGCAAAGACCGACTTTGTGCCCCGACTGTGGCGGGAACAACGGTCAGTGCCAGCAGCAAGGTACAGGCAAGCTTCGTATTCCAGTGCATGGGATGTGAAGTGGGAGAATTGGATTTTGAGCTGAGAGAGTTGAGGAGAGGCAGATTTATAGCAGAAACCGTAAAATGTGAAAACCTCGGTTTTCAGCGGGAGCACTACATTCAATTACTCATATCTGACTACATGACATACACTTACGGCTCGCCGCCAATTGTGGTCATGGCTTGCGTTCTGTTAATTTGTATGACTATGATGAACGTCAATACTCGCGTCTGTTTCAAATCAACCTGCTGGAAAGACCGCCATTATGCTCAAAATGATCTACCTGCTGTTGCTGGTAACTCCCCTGCTCTGTACGGCAACCTCTTCTGCTGCAGAGGTCATCAATGCCGGCGTCGGCGGTAATCGCAGTTCACAACTGCTAAAGCGACTGGAGCGGGATGTGCTCTCGAAGCAGCCGACCGTGGTCGTGCTGATGGTGGGCACGAATGACCGGCTTAACTCGGGAGGCTTTATTGACATCAAGGCGTACCGCAAGAATGTGGTATCGCTGATCGATCAGATTCAGGCAGGCGGTGCGAAGGTCGTCCTGATGACGCCCCCTACGTGTATTCCGGAGTTGCTGTTTACACGACATGACTCCACAAAATACGCCGACCAGGCGCCGCAAGCGCGCATGCAGGAAGTACGAACCGTCCTGCTGGACCTTTCGCGTCAAAAGCAGATTCCGGTAATCGACTTTCATGACTATCTGATCGACCACAAAATTGCAGACGCTTCAAAAACCAGTGTCATCCGTAATCCGGCAAACAGCGGCGTCAAAGATGGCGTGCATCTGACGCCGGCCGGTTATCAGCTGCTGGCCAGACTCGTCGCTGAGAAACTGAAAGCAGAGCAACTGGATGTCACGAAGGTGATCTGTTTCGGTGACAGCCTGACGAAAGGATCCAGACAGGCGAACTACCCGGCCTCTCTACAGCAGCTGCTTTCAGACAAGTAAAGCCACCACGATCAGTCTTCTTCCTCCGCCGCTGGTTCAGGTAGCCAGAAACAGGCGATCGATCCGATCAGGTAAACCGCCAGCGCGACGCAGGCCGCTGCGAGTGCCGTCGATTTACTCGGCATCAGCGGAGTCAATGTTGTCGTCATCAGGGCAGCCGAAGTACCAATCATGCGACCGCCGATATTGGCCGCGAAGCTTTCTCCGGTACCTCTTAAATGCAGCGGATAGGCGCGGGGCAGATAGTTCCCCCAGAAGCTGAACTGGGCAATCGTCACCAGACCGGCAAAGAAAATGCCCCACTTCAGCAGCTCCAGATTGTCGCGGGCCGGAAAAAGATAGACGAGCGGAATCAAAATCAGGCCGGGAATCTGAAACAGACGCATCAGCCCACGGCGACTGACAATCCAGATGGCACACACGGCGAACAGGAAGCGTCCTGTCAGACCGCCAATCTCCTGGTAAAAGTTAACCTCGGCGGCGGTGGATTGTTCGATCTTCTTCTGGATGGGCACCGGCTTCCCCGCAGTCATCTCTTTGACCTGCGGCAGCGTGGGGACGATGCGCGGCGTATGCTGCAGGGCACCAAAGGCGGCCCCGTAACTGCAGGCGAACATGATGGTCGTCACGATGGTTGTACGGCGATATCGGGGTGAAAAGAGCTCCGCGATACTGGGGCGCTTCAAAGTCCCGGCGTTCTTCTTTTTCTCCCATTCGGGAGACTCCGGCAGGAACGGACGGATAATAATCAGCGGCAGCGCTGGAATGACACCGGAAATCAGCGTGTACCGCCAGGCCTCGTGTCCGCCAGCGATCGCGGGGAACTGGTCACCGTATTGTAATGCGAGCCAGTTGGCACCGGTCACCAGCAGCCCCCCGAAAGAAGAAAACGCCTGTGTGAAACCAAGTACGGCTTCACGCCGTTTCGGATCGGGAAACAGTTCTGCCAGCCAGGCGACCGCCGCAACGAATTCCACACAAACGCCGATAAAAGTCGTACAGCGGAGGACGATCAGCATTTCGATTGAAGTCACAAAGCCAGCCGCACAGGCCGAGAAGGCATAAAGCAGGATGCTTCCCACCAGGACCCTGCGGCGGCCCAGCAGGTCAGTCAGATAGCCGCCAAGCAATCCGAAGACACCACCCACCATGGCCGGCAGAAAGAAGAGCATGCCGACCCAGTATTCAAACTGCGGGGTCCCAGGACTGGCACCGACCAGATCCTGCAAGGCGGGACGAACAATCAAGGGGAGCATCAGCAGTTCGTAGATGTCAAACGCAAAGCCGATGGACGCGATAATGCAGATCAACCACTGCGTACGGGTAAACCGGGGGTTCATACGGAAGGCTCTCTTTCTGATCAGGGAGGGATTGGGCAGTAACAGGTACTGGCGAGATGGCAGTCAGGTCACTCAGCTGGTGACAGGAGAGAGCTTCCCTTTACCGGGAACAGCAAAGGAAACTACCGGAGAGCCCACGAACTCAGACCGCAGATTAATCCCCGCGGCTGGCAATTCGTTTCGATCGCGGCGAGATTATTTTCAGGAAATCAGAAAACGTCAACTCACGCGAGGGTGGGAAACTCAAATATTTATTTCAGAGGGGCTCACGCAGAGCGCAATAAAAAACGGCAGACTCCCAGGAAACGAAAGACTGCCGTTGGGTTTCTTGTTTTCTCAGATCAGCTCGTGAATCGGTTCGATTCCCTGATCGACCAGGTATTGAGGTGTGCCCGCCGTGTCGAAGATACGGGTTCCGTTGAGGTCGAGGCCGACGTTCTGGTACAGCGTGGCAAAGACTTCCTGGAATTTCACAGGCCGATCTTCGGCGTATTCCCCTTTGCGGTTGGTACGGCCAATGACCTGGCCGGCCCGCATGCCACCGCCGGCCAGCATGGCGCAAGAGACGCGGGGCCAGTGATCGCGGCTGTTGTTTTTATTGATCTTGGGCGTACGTCCGAATTCGCCCCAGACGACGACCGAGACGTCTTTGTCGAGCCCCCGCTCATGCAGGTCGGTCACCAGGGCAGCTAAACCCTGGTCGAGACGTGGGAACTCTTCACGCGACTTGGGGAAGTTCATCCCGTCCGGACCGTGCCAGTCCCAGCGACTGTAATTCAGCGATACGAATCGCGCCCCTGCTTCGACCAGCCGGCGTGCCATGCAGAAGTTTTCGATCATGGGGGGAGCACCGTCCCGCTGGAATTTCTCGCTGCTTTCCCCGTAGCGGGCGAGAATCTGGGGATCTTCCTTGGACAGGTCCAGGGCATCCGCAAGCTTCGAAGTCGTGAGAATATTCATCGCCTGTTGCGAGTAGACATCCATGCTTTCCATGAGACCACTGGTGTCGGCATCGCGACGGAAGGAGTCGAAGGCTTTCTGCAGTTTGACCCGGTCGCGTAATCGCTCGAGCGTGATTCCCTGCAGGATCATATTGTCTGGCGAACTACGCGCCTTGCGGCCCACCAAGTTGAAGGGAGCGTAGGGTACGCCCAGAAACCCACCTGTTCCCGGTTCACCCCAGGTACCATTACCCGTCTTGTACATCAGGGCGACATGCGCGGGGACCGCTGAATTGACGGGGCCCTGCAGTTTGGAGACAAAGGCGCCTGCAGCGGGCCAGCCTCCGGGGGGCTGACGACTGCCAAAGGTACGGCCCGTCATACACTGATATGCATCGTGTCGGCCGTCAGCATCAGAGATCGTACGGACGGGGATGAACTTATCCATCATGCTGGCCATGCGCGGGAACAGTTCGCAGATTTCCACGCCGGGCACGTTGGTCTTGATGGGAGCAAATTCGCCGCGGATTTCTTTGGGCGCGTCCGGCTTGGGATCCCAGAGATCGATGTGCGATGGCCCGCCGGGCAGATAGATGTTGATGATCGCTTTGTGATTACTGCCGGTCTGGCTTTCGGCTTCGGCACGCAGGGCACCGGGTAGAGAAATCCCCCCGAGGGCCATGCCACCAATTTTCAGAAAGCTGCGGCGCGAGACACCGTCACAAAAGGTTCCATTTTTCGCGGTCGGTTTACCCAGAATTGTCAGCATCGGATCACTTCCCTGGAGGCGATGATTTGCGGCACAATCAAATCAACATAAATACACATTGATATGATAGCACGCCCAAATCAGGGACGCAAACCGAATCTGACTGCGAAAAGCCGATTTTATAACCACGATACAACACGCCATTCACAAAAGTGAATGGCGTCTGAAAACGTAAAGTTTCACTCAGCAGAATCAAGGCCAGTCGATCACATGCCTGTCGTTGATCAGCAGCAGATATTTGAGTGTTTCCGACTTGAGCGCATCCGGAAGATAGCGGGCTGTACCGTCACACAGGGCGACACAGAATCCCCCCGAATAAAAACCACCGAGCTCGGGAACACTATTTTCGTCGAAGGGGATGTCCTCTGGTTTGGTCCAGGGAATCTCACGCCTGGCTTCAACAATCGCGATGGTGTTGGAAGTTCCGTCGGTGATCTCACGCATGCGGACCCCGGCTACCGGTTCTGCCTTTGATTCGACACCACCGCCTCCTGCCAGGCCGCTAGTGGCAAACGGCTCTGTGCTCATTTCTATCCCTGCCCCACCAGCGGGGCGCGTTGATTTGCCGAACACGGTATTGGGACCTGTCACAGCCAGATAGGAAGTCAGATGGCCGGGACGATTATCAACGGGATTTTTAAAGACCGCAGGCATTTTTGCCAGGACTTGTTTGTTATGCTCGCTGTCCCAGGGTTCGTTCAGGCGATATTCCTTGTAGAGTTTTTCCTGATCCAGGAAGGGCAACAGTGCAACTCTCCAGCTGTGAGGCGTTTTCCCATCTGGCCCGATCACAACCGCGGGAGGAAAATGCTTGTATTTGCTATGATAGAGATGCATGGCCAGCACCAGGCGTTTGAGATTGTTAAAGGACTCCATCCGCAGGGCCGCTTTACGTGCTTCAATCATCGCGGGAACGAAAGATGACAGCGTATTGTTGAGAACAGTCATGTCGGTCATTGAAGCTGTCAAACTGACATTTTCCCCGGCTTGATCAAAGTGGAGCGACTTGACGAGATCCAGAGATGACTCTACAAGCGGCACCATTGTATGCTGTTCCCGGTTTTGATTTTGAACTATCTGTTGCAGATACTGTTGCAGGAGATTGGTCCCGAGCACCTGTGCCGCCTCCAGGGTCTTACGGATCTCCCCGCCGTTCTGCTGTTGATAGAGCGTAGACTGCAACGAGAACTTGTGTTCCAGATTCACTCCCAGGGATATTAGATCCGTGTGTTCCCAGACCGGTGCCAGAGATCCTTTCCAGACCGAGTCGTTTATTTCCGGTTTCCACTGATTCTTCCAGACCAGTTCGCGAAACTGACGCAGGTTGAACAGTGCGGCGATGGAATCTTGTGACACAGGTTTCCAAGGCTCTATCCAGCGGCTCGACTTGCGGTTACTGCGGGCTGTAATAACCTGTTCCAGAACTTTTGTCGTTTTCGAGACGATCAATTCATGGTCGTTGACGATCGACAGACAATATCCAGGGTAAATATCTGATCGCAAGTAGTGAACTCCCCCATCAGTGACGCCGCTGAATATTTTACCTCCTCCACCAAATGATTTGGTGACTTGCTTCAAATCATGAGTCGTCTGAATGACGGCCACATGATTGAGTGGCTGGCTTTGGGGCTGGCCTGCTTCGTGTGCTAACAGAATCAGGGTGACCGACTGGATTTCGGAAAACGGTAGATCCAGTGGATACAAATGAGAGTTCTCTCTTGCCGCTTTCAACAACTGCAACCGGGCCATCAGCATTGCCTGCTGCGAAAGTAACTCGGCTGGTCGCAGGGCTAAAACACCCAGGGCATCATTGGGAACCATGTCGATCGCAAAAGGAACATGCTTTCCACGTACTATTTTATCGCGATCAACCGCACCTGCTGCGGGTTGTGGGTCGCTTTCTGCCGAAGGCTGTTGGGCCAGGCTGATCTGATTCCCCCGGAAGCCAGACGCGCAGAGGCCAATTAGCAGCATCACACCAAACACCAGTATTCGCTGGGGACGCGAAACGATATTTCCTGGAGAGCGCTTCTGTTTCAACATCTCAATCCTCCTTAAAAAAGTGGAATGTGTGGGGAGAAAGGCCCGGGCCGGCCCTGTAAGTCGATGACTCGTCTGCGAAACAGCCATTTCTGCCAGGACGACCAGATAAGGAGTGGTACCGCCACTGATCGTCGCCGCGGTGGCATCTGCCGACAACTCCTGTTCCAGGCGCAATCGTGCGACAAGCCAGTGAATCAGCGGGTGATAAAAATAGAGGGAGCGGCTGAGTTCAGCCCCCAGAATCGCCAGGTAATCGCGATGCCTGATATGAGCCAGTTCATGGGCGAGTACAGCCCGTAGTTGTTCGGAATTCCATTCGCGCCAGGCAGTCGGCAGGAGGATCACTGGTCGCCACCACCCAATCACTGCCGCTGTTGTGAGTGAAGCATGCTCGCTGATTTTCAACGGGCAGGATATCTGTTGTTGAGCTACCAGGATATCCAGCGTCTGCTCTGCAACTGATCCGCTAAGCGAAGTTGCCTGACGCAGTAATCGATTGAGTGAATAGAATGCGAACACCAGTCGGATTGCCGCCAGCAGGAAGCCCACCACGAACATCCAACCAACGATCCCTGCCGGTGTGGAAATACTGGCGGACTGATTGGCTACCGGTTTCTGTTGCAAGCCTTTTAGAAACCCTTCCCAGACGGTTGACCATTCCGTTTCCTGCTGAGATTGCTTCAAAATCGGCGTCTGTAATTCATTCTCGGGAGCTTCAGTTACGGTTGTATTCTGGATGTCTGAAGCGTCATTGATAGCGGGAGTTGTTTGCTTCCCGGTTGTCTGCCAGCGGGGCCAGGGGCTGAGGGCGAACATTGCCAGCAGCAAAGTCATTCCGATCGAACAGGAGAGGAGAAACGAGCGCGTTCGGGGACCTAGTTGTTTCGTCGTACTGTAGATGAGTAATCCAGCGGCGGAGACCAGCGTTACCTGCAGTCCCAGCCAGAACAGGCTGATTCCAAGTTGATGCATCAGGACTTCTCCTTCAGAATTTCCTGGATTGCTTTGAGTTCCCGGGGGCTCAGCTGCCGCTCATCAAGCAAACGCAGTAACAGTTTTTCTCGCGAGCCTCCAAACACCTTTTGGATCATGTCTCCCAGCATGCTGCCGGACACATCATCAAAAGAACGTACAGACCGAAAGAAATACGGGCGGACCTCATTCGTCTGCTCCAGAAAATCTTTTTCGACAAGGATTCGAATCAGTGTGGCAACTGTGGTATAGGCCAGGTCGCGCCCCGCAGCTTCCAGGGCATCGCGGACCTGAGTGACAGTCAGTTCGACCGGGGACTCAGCTGACTGCTGATCCCAGAATACATGCATGATTTCCAGCTCACGCGTCGTTAATTCTTTGGCTTTTGGTCTGGCCATGTACACTCCTGCTTAATGAGAGAACAATCAGTCTGCCTTAGTTTGGTTTTTTAGATTTGGTTTTATAGTAATCAATAATACGAAGAAGTCAAACGCGTTTCTGAAAAAATAAAGAGCACCGCTGAAGCATGAAAAAAGGTGTCTCCCCAAACTTATGAGAGAGGACACCTTCTGTCGAAAGATCTGTCTGATTTTTTTGCGGTTGTGGAACTCAGCGTTCCACGAGTGCTTCGGTTTCTGACTCGCAGGACTCGTCTTCAGCCGGGAGTTCCAGCTGATACAGGTCGCTGTCGCTGACGGTATAGTGAGGAGCCGGGATCGGTTCCGGTGTGGGGAGTGGCTGCTGGTTATCCTTCGACCCGAACAGGGTCAGCGAGACGACTTTCAGGAAGCCTTTCCAGGAGGAGAAGGTCTGGTCGACTGCCGTTGGTTCGTGTCCGCAGTGCACCATACAGTCACGGCATTTTTCGTTGCCGCTCTTTCGGCCATATGCTTCCCAGCTGGTGGATGACATCAGCTCTTCGAACGTTTCAGCGTAGCCCTCTTCCAGCAGATAGCAGGGTTTCTGCCAGCCGAAGATGTTATAGGTCGGGTTGCCCCAGGGCGTGCATTCCAGTTCCCAGTTCCCTTTGAGGAACTCGAGAAATAATGGCGAATGATTGAAAGTCCAGGCCTTTTTCGGGGAGGACAGAATCCGGCGGAACATCGAAACCGTCTGATTGCGTTTGAGAAAATGCTCCTGGTCGGGGGCTTTTTCGTACTGGTATCCCGGGGAGAGCATCATGCTTTCGATGCCCAGCTCGGCCAGTTGATCAAACATCTGCCGCACGCGTTCCGGATCGGCATTGTTGAACAGGGTAGAATTGGTTGTGACCCGGTGCCCTGCTTTCACAGCTGCTTTAATCGCGCTGATCGCTTTATCGTAGATCCCATCACGGCAGACGGCGGCATCGTGATCTTCCTTGATGCCATCCAGGTGAATGGAAAATGTGAGATATTTTGAGGGAGGATAGTTTTCCAGGTGTTTTTCAAGCAGAATCGCGTTGGTGCAGAGATAGACAAATTTCTTACGGGCAACCAGGCCCGCAACGATTTCCGGCATCTGGGGGTGCAACAGTGGTTCACCGCCGGGGATTGAAACAATGGGAGCACCGCACTCTTCGACCGCCTGGAAGCACTTTTCAGGGCTCAAATTCTGCTTGAGAATATTTGCGGGGAACTGAATCTTCCCACAGCCGGCACAGGCCAGATTGCAGCGGAACAAGGGTTCCAGCATCAGCACCAGGGGATAGCGTTTGACGCCTTTGAGTCGTTGCGTTACGACATATTTTGCTACAGTCCACATCTGGGAAAGGGGAACACCCACAGTCGCCTCCATGTTGCGAAAAATTCTAAATCCGTTCAGAATAGAGGTTTCATAGCAGTTTTCAGAAACGCTGTCACCCCCAAATCGCGCGTATCTCGCAATCCAGCAAAGAGTTATTGAAGGTTTAACCCGGTCCACATGAAAATCGCCAGCCTGAAGGCTTATCGCATCCATGTTTCGCTGAAGCGTAAGGTGACGCACGCTTCATACAGCAGGACGGAATCGGAGTCGATCCTGGTCCGCTGTGAGCTGGAGGATGGCACCGTGGGCTGGGGGGAATCTGTGCCCCGCCCCTACGTGACCGGGGATACCGCCGATTCGGTGCTATCACAATACCAGGCGACCGATTTTCGGCCGCTGACGGACTGGCGGTGGGACAGTGCCGCGGAAATGGTGTCACTTTGTCTTTCTTTGAAGCTCGCAGCGCCCCCTGATGGACCAGCCGCATATCAGTCACGGGGCTGCCTGGGAAATGCCGCCCGCTGTGCGATGGAATTGAGCCTGCTGGATGCGGCAACCCGCTCTCTCAATGTTCCCATCTCGGAAGCGCTGACGTGTCTGGATGAGGGGCAGACACTGACTCAGCAGCTTCCCGAAGTGCGTTACAGTGCCGTCTTGACCTCGATGAAACCGGTCAAACAGACTTTATTATCGTTACTCTATCGTCTGACGGGCTTTCGTCAGTGCAAAATCAAAGTTGGCATGCCTGGCTGCGATGATCTGGCACTGCTCCGGAAAGTCCGCCGTCTGACAGGCCGCCGCATGGGGCTGCGGATTGACGCTAATGAAGCCTGGACCCGCTCCGAACTGGAAGCATACGATGCTGCTTCGAGTACGCTGGAGATCCAGTCGATCGAACAACCAGTGGCCCATGCTTCTCTCACAGACTTGAAGGGCATTCACGGACAATTGAAAGCCTGGGTGATGCTCGATGAGTCATTGTGCAGCTATCAGGATGCAGAACGGGCGATCGCCGAGGGGTACTGTGACGCCTTCAATTTACGGATTTCCAAGCTGGGTGGGTTGATTCCCACGTTTCAAATTGCCCGTCTCGCACAGCAGGCAGGGATCTACTGTCAACTGGGTTGCCAGGTGGGAGAGACAGGCGTTCTCTCGGCAGCAGGCAGGCAATTTGCCAGCCATATCAGGGGAATCGAGTTTCTGGAGGGGAGCTTTGATCGCTATCTGCTGAGACAGAACATCATCAATGAGGAGATCTCGTTTCAATGGGGGGGCAGAGCGCCCGCGCTGAAAGGACCAGGGTTGGGTGTTACTGTGAGTGCAGAGCGTCTGTCACAGTTCATGCAGCAGGAAATGCAACTGATCTGATACGATCAGGGAATCAGGAAGACAAGGCCGGTAACGGTTAAGCTCTCAAACAGAGTACCGCGAGCACTGAGCGGAAGCCGTTCAACCTGATAAGGGGGGCAGTTCCCTGGTTTTTCATACCCCAGAGTATACTGGCACTCATACAGCGGGTAAGCACCGATCATGTAAGGCAGTGCGGGAATGCGACCGAAGAAACGACCTGCGGAAATGAATGGTTGAATCGCAGGACCGTAGTTATAGCCATACCGTTCGAGATAAGGTTCTTCGAAGTAGAGCGGATTGTGGGGAACCGCTGCTGCAACCCAGTCTTTATTCATGAGCTGCCAGTCACGGGTGGTGCCCATCGTCACTTTTTCCGCAGGAATGTCAGCCAGGTGCTCGGCTGCCGTGTTGGTGGGCAGGTCACCTGTGGGTGGTTTGGTATTCAGAGTCAGCGACGTTAAAGGCTTCAGCCCCAGTTCCACCAGTCGGGGTGCTTTCTTTGCGGCTGGCGGATTCGCGGGTGCTGGCGTCATTGGTGTATCGGGTGCAGGCGGTACAGGAGCCGGTTGTGTCTGCTGCTGAATAAAGTGAAATTCTGGTTCTTCCGCCGTCGTGATCACTGGCTTCTGAGCAACAACGGGAGTTTCTGGCTCTGGATCGACAGCTGGTGCTGGCTGAGGGAAGCGGATCCCTGTCAGCTCGATCGGCTGAAAATCCTTTGTTTCATCGAATTCGATGGTGAGTTCGCGTGATTCCGGCAGCGGAGGAAGTTCAACGGGTTTCGGACTGGTTTTCTCTGAAACCTGGAATTTATTGAAGCCGGTAATCGTGATCTGGTCAGATTTTACGTCGTCATGCGTCTTATCTGGTGATGACTGTCTGCGGGAGGCTGCGGCTTGCGCGAGTGCAGACATTTTCACTTTGTCGTATTCGGGAGCGACTGAGAAATGCGCGCCGTGATTGACTGCACAACCGCTGAAAATCAGACAGCTGAGACAAAGCAGTAATCGAGACGATTTGACGGGCAACCGAACCAAAACAGGCGCTCCAGTGAATAAACAGTTGATATCACAGAACTTAAGAACTGAATATCAGATACGAATTCGTAGAAACAGGAGTACTCATTCTCAGTTATCGGCTCTGGGAGTGGACCGGGGACATCAGTGTCTGTCTGAGTCGTAAGGTCATTGCAAACCCCCCAGTCATTCAGAGAATCCAGTATTCAACCCAAAACAAATGAACATACAGTTACCACACGAAGGTGATTAACGTTATTCACCTCACTTTCATGCTGATTCTTCGATTTGTGCTCGAACTACGTTCGTATTTTATCAGTTCCTGTACGTAGGAAGATTAGTCCGGTTAAGGCACGCTGAGCAATCATGACTGGAGTCGCGGTTCAGATAACATGATTAAAACGGCTGTATTACTTATGAAGACAGCAGCTTTCCATTTTTGACAGATGTTTCTGCTCCGTTAAAAATGATTGACATACCTTTTAGTGAGCAAAGATAATGTGGGGAGTTTTTCTGCAATACCACAGACCTGATCGCAGGTGCACATGTCGGCCAGGGGTAACGTGGTTTTCGCAGAAATGCAGGGTCGGTGTGCGTAAAACGCTCCCTGTTTGTGTTCCCCTCTACTGTATTGCCTCTTGAATGGTATTCGCGAACTCATGCCATTAATTTTCTGTGCATTACAAGGAACTCGAAGGAGCATCTCAACGTGCGATTTTTAGAATGGCTGAATCGATGCCTCGGCAAGACTCCCCCTGCCCCCAATCTCGAGTTCAATTCACTCCGCGCCGACAGTCACGCAGGACTGGAACTGGTACGTCTGGAAGAACGTATCGTTTTGAACGTGGATGCTGGCCTCTCAGGTGCTGCCAGCGATGTTCTACAGATTAACCTCGATGCTGCCAACGATGAAGCGACCGTCTCTGTCGTTGATGGCGGCGCTACGATTCAAGTCGACGATGGTCTGGGCCTGCCTGACAGCATCATGCAGTTTGATGCCACCCAAATTAACTCCATTCTCGTTACGGGCGTCGATACATCACAGTCGATTCAATTCCTGGGTCAGAATGACCTGATTATCCCCGACTCCCTGGATCTGACCGGTTTTACCGGTGATGTGCAGATCGGCATCGAAATCCAGGTGGGAACCGCTGGTGCTCCTGACTTCAGCACCCAGTCGACGGTCACCTACCTGGGACAGTACGACCGGGTCGGAGACCAGTTGAATGTCGTATTGCAGAATGAAATCGGCGCTGATGATTCGTTTGCCGTGCAAATCAATGGCAATGACGTCGAGATCCTCAATCGAAACAACGCGAATGCCCTGCTCTTTTCTACTTCTTTGACCGGATTGAATTCGATTCAGATTCAGGGAGCCGATGGTGAGACCGATCTGCTTTCACTCAATTACGGCGATGCCCAGCTGACTCAGCTTTCAATCTCTTTTGACGGTGGGCCAGGAGGTAACGACGCTCTTGAATTCTTCGGGGGTACCTTTGATACCGTTACTCACAATCTGACTGGACCGGGTGCTGGTGCCGTCGATTTCAGCGGAAATGCGATCACGGAAATCAGCTATACCGGTCTGGAACCGGTGTTCGGCGGAAGTAACACAGCTAACAACGTCGTCATCAACCTGCCCACTGCCACGACCGATGCGATCCTGGAAAATGCCGCTCTGCCCGGAGAAATGCAAATTCGCAGCCTGAGCAGCAGCTTCGAGCTGACAACCTTCGCTTCTCCTGCAGACTCCCTGCAGATTACAACAGCCGGTGGTGCGTCGATTCTCGAACTCAATTCCTATGACGCCAGCTTTGCCCCCACCGATCTGATTCTGTCTGGTCAGGCTGGTGACACCTATCAACTCGCCGGCAGTGACCTGCTCGACGACAGTGTCGCGCTGACTCTTTCCGGTGGCGCCACACTCGATCTGGGCAGCTTCGATGAAACCGTCACACAGTTCACGCTGGAAGATGGTACTGTCATCGCGACCGGGGGTATCTTGACGTCCCAGTCCGATCTGGATCTCCGCTCCGGCAGTGTCAAAGCCCAGTTGAACGGGAACAACCTCATCAAGAACGGTTCGGGAACTGTCATCCTGGATGCGTTAAATGGCTACACCGGGTCGACCACTGTCAATGACGGTACCCTGCAACTGGCCCAGTCAGATGCAATTCCCAATACATCCAGCGTCGATCTGACGTCTGCAACCAGTGTGCTGGATCTGAACGGGTTCTCTGTCTCACTCACGTCCCTGACCGGAACGGGGAGTGTGCTGCTGGGAGGTCCTGCCGGTTCGCTGACTCTGAATCAGGCGATTTCGACCTCAGCCACGTTTGCTGGAGATATCTCCGGTGACGGAAGCTTGACGATCGCTGGTGCGGGGGAAGTCATTCTTTCCGGAAACAGCTCCTTTACGGGTGCCACCAACGTGCAGGACGGCGTCCTGAAAGTTGAGGGAACCCTGGCGACTTCGGAAGTGATTGTCGCGACCGGTGCCACCCTGGGTGGTTCCGGCAGCATCTCAGCGCCCGTGACCATCAATGCCGATGCAGCCCTGGTGCCTGGATCGAGTCCGGGAATCCTTAGCACGGGTGACCTGACACTCGATGCAGATGCGGATCTCAATATTGAAATCAATGGTACGACAGCGGGCTCAGAGTACGACCAGATCCAGGTGGCAGGCGAACTCGATCTGACCGGAGCGACGCTGAATATCAGCAGTTCTTTTACGGCTGCTGCGGGTGACCAGTTTCTGCTGATTGACAATGATGATGTCGACGCCGTCACAGGTAATTTTGTCGGACTGGCCGAAGGGACCTTGTTCAGTTTCAACGGCAACCAGGTCTATATTACCTATCAGGGAGGCGATGGCAACGATGTTGTGTTGACGGTCAATTCACCGCCGTCCGCAGGCGACCAGAGCTTTTCCGTCGATGAAAACACAGTAAATACGACTTCGGTGGGAACAATCGTCGCTGCAGATCCGAATGTTCCGCCGGGGAGCCTGAGCTTCAGCCTGACCGGCGGTTCCGGGGACACGGCCTTTGCTGTCAGCAGTACGGGCGAGATTACGGTCGCTGATTTTACCCAACTGGATTACGAGACGGCTACCGCATTTGATCTCGAAATTCTGGTCACCGATGACGCCGGGGCCACCGATACCGCGACGATTACGATTAACCTCAATCCGCTGAATGACAATGTTCCTGTCATCGCCAACCAGACGCGCGAAGTCGATGAGAACGCTGCCAACGGCACACTGGTCGGCGCAGTGATCGTTGCCAGCGATGCTGATCAACCGGGAGATACCCTGACCTTCACCGAAGCGGGAGGCACAGGTTCTGCCGCGTTTGATATCACCTCTACGGGGCAGATCGTTGTTGCGAACCAGAGTCTGCTCAACTTCGAAACCAATCCCAGCTACACACTGGACGTGATTGTCGATGACAACAAGGGTTCGACCGCCACCGCGACGGTGACGATCAACCTGAATGACCTCGTGGAAAGCATGGTTGTGACTGCCGGCGACTGGTCCAGCAATGACATTACGATCATCCGGGACGGCAGTCAGCTACGCATCCTGGAAACGGGCACGTCCAACGAAATCGTCCCTTCACATGAGTTCGATAAAGTCTCCAGTATTATCATCACCGGAAATGGTTCTGATAATACCGTGCGGCTGGACATGAGCGTCGACACCATTCTGCCACCGAGTGGCATCAGCTTTAATGGAGCGGGGGGATCGAACACCCTGGTCAGTGCCGACCAGACGACCGACTGGCTCATCAATGGCTTGAATTCCGGCAGCCTGCTCTCTGGCGCAGTCAGTTTCAGCAACGTGGAGAATCTGACCGGTAATGCGGGAGCCGACACCTTCACCTTCCAGGATGGTGGACAGCTTACCGGTACCCTCAGCGGGGGTGACGGAACGGACCACATTGACTTCTCAGCTGTGACCAGTGCTGTGACTGTCGATCTGCAAACCAGCAGTGCCTCGGGCGTGAATCTGTTTAACACGATCGAAAGTCTCAGTGGAGACGACACACAGGATGCCATCAGCGGACTGAGTGCAGGCACCACTTACCTGATCAATGGTGTCAACCAGGGATCGGTCTCCGGGATTGATTTTGACGGCTTCAATCACCTGGCTGGATCGACAGGCAGCGACACATTCCAGTTCAGCGGTAGTGGCCAGATCACAGGCAGCATCGATGGCCTGGGTGGCGGTGACATTCTGGATTATTCAGCGTCCACATTCAGTCTCGATCTCGCTCTGTCAGCAACAGGGGCAACAGATGGCTTCACAGGGGCGGAAGCTTCCACGGTAGCTGATTTTGATAATATCGACACAATTCAGGGGAGCAGCAATACTGATGCCCTGGCAGGGATCAATGCGGCTGCAGTCTGGTCGCTGGATGGCACGAATCAGTACACAGCATCAAACACACTGAACTTCAGTGATTTTGAGAATCTGACCGGGGGAACCGACGTTGATGAGTTCAATATCAGCGGCAGTCAGTCTTTGAATCTCTCAGGTAATTCCGGTAACGATGTCTTCGCTTTTGCGGATGGCGCAACCCTCTCGGGGACAATTGACGGTCAGGCGGGTGCCGACCAGATCGATTTCAGTGCCCTGACCTCTTCGATTGACGTGGTTCTGACGGCCAACGGAACCTTTGACGGATTTCAGGGAACCGAGGCGTCGATCAGTGGCGGGTTTGACAATATCAACAACATCGCAGCAGGATCGGGTGCTGCCGACAAACTGACCGGACAGAACGCGGCCGCTACATGGTCGATTCAGCCGGCGAGCGTCTACGGCAGCGGAACTTCCCTGTCCTTCTCCAGTTTTGAAACACTCCAGGGGGGCAATGATGTTGACCAGTTCAACATCAACGGTTCGCATACGCTCGACCTGCTGGGTGGCCAGGGCGCGGATGTCTTCCGCTTCAGCAATGCTGGATCCGCTCTGAACGGGACCATCGATGGTGAAGCTGGCGAAGATCATCTGAACCTCGACAACTATTCTTCCAATTTAAACGTCACGCTCAGTGCACTCGGGGGAATTGACGGCTTCGATGGCAGTGAATCTGCCAAGTCCGTCAGCTTTGCGAATATCGACGTGCTCACCGGGGGCAGTGGCAGTAACACGCTGACAGGGATTGACAGCGCCGCCACCTGGACACTGAACGGCGTTAACACTTACAACAGCACCAACACACTGACCTTCAGTAACTTTGTGAACCTGACCGGAGGCAGTGCCGCCGACAGTTTCCAGGTCACTCCGAATGCGGAAGCCTTTAACATTGTCGGCGGTGACCCAACCAGTAACCCGCTGGGTGATGAACTGCACGTGGATACTTCCGCAGCCGGAACGGCGGTCGTCTCAAATAATGGGGACGGCTCAGGATCGGTTACCGGCGGCTTCCCCACCGTGACTTACAGTGAGATTGAAAACTTTACGATTACGGGTACCGTCGACATTGAACTGCAGGGAACTGCAAACGCTGATGACATTGAAATTGTGGTCAACGGTTCGGACATCGAATACCGTCTGGGCGGAACATTGATCGGTACCAGTGCTCTCTCAGGCACGACTTCAATCTCAGTGAAAGGCGGGGATGGCGATGACAGTCTGACCATCGATGCTGCTCTCGCTGCGGCCGGGATCACTGTCGATTACGATGGCGAAGGCCAGGACTCGACCAGTCCGGGGGATGTGCTGAACCTGCTGGGGACGACGACCTCAGTTGAGTATTTCTTCGTTGACAGCAACTCTGGTTCGATCCGCATTGATGGTGCAGGCACTGATTTCATCACCTACAGCGGCCTGGAACCGATCACCTCAACGATCAACACGACCAACGTGACTCTGAATTACAGTGCTGTCGCGGAGATCATTACGATCAGCGATGCCGGCGGTGGGCAGACCACCGTCACTTCGACAGCCGGCGAACTGCTGACGTTTACCAACCCCGATGGTCTGCTGACGATCAATACAGGCGATGGCGCCGACCAGATCGAACTGAATTCACTGGCTAGCGATTTTACTGCTTCACTGACCATCAACGGGGAAGGTGCAGCAGACACCCTGAACGTTAATGGCAGTCTGACTTTCGACTCCGGGAAAAACGTGGAACTGAATGTCGAGTCGATTACCGTTGCCAACGGTACGGTGCTGACCGCAGCCAGTATCGCCTTCAACGCCGACACTGTCGACCTGGATGGTGACCTCCTCGCAGCGACCGTCTCCGGTGATGCTGCGACCGTGAATGTACTGGGATCAGCTGGAGGAGCCGATATCCAGGATGCCGTCGATGTTGCAGGTACCGGGGGTATCATCAACATTGCTGCCGGCATCTATCATACAACGGGCACCCTGGAAATTGATGAATCAGTCTCACTGATCGGAGCCGGTAAAGACGTTGTCGAAATCCGCAAGGCGGGAGCTCCTACGAATACTTTTGACATCGCCGTGAATATCAGTGCGAACAACGTTTCTATCTCAGGAGCCCAGCTGGGATGGGAGACACACACCTCCGCGACCGATTATCGAGGCTACGTCGTTTACACAAATGCAGACAACACCACGCTGAATAATCTGCTCTTCGGAGACAATTACCGTAGTGCGGTCGTCTTTGAGGGAGCGAACAACCTGGAGGTCTCCGACTCTATCTTCGAAGGAAATTACGGCCGCGCCGCGATCCGCGACGGAGACGGAGGTAGTGGTGAGAACTTCCTGATTACGCGGAATGAATTCCGTGAAAACCATTTCCGCTGGGGGCCTATCGCAATTGGACCGCAGGGGACCTTCGGTGATCCCAACAATCATGCCTTCAGTGGTGAGATCTCCTTCAACTACTTCGGCAACGGTCTTGAAGCGGGGGCTTTTCAGGAAGCCGGTGACCAGAACTATACGGTCACGATCACCAACCGGGGTATGACGGCCGACGGAATCGACATCAATCACAATACATTCGACTGGCAGGATTCCTCCACGACAAACTCGAACGGAATCTATGCACAGCCCGGGGGAATCTATTTTGATCCTTCCCTCGCGGTGCCTGCGAATTCGGTGAATATCACCAATAATATTTTCAATGGTTTCAGCTACGAAGGACCGCAGCCTTCCGCTACAACTCCCGCCTGGGATCCGACGGGGGGCGTCTTCGGCGGTGCCCTGGAATTTGACGGGGTCGATGATTTCGGCCTCTTCCAGTCGGCGAACTTCGATGTAGGAGAATCCGGTACTCTCAGTTTCTGGGTGAACATGGATGACCAGGGACGCCGCAACCAGTTCTTTGAAGGTCCGAACAACGGGGGTATGGAGTTCCAGTACCGCACGAACAGCGGTGGTCAGTTCTTCGGCAGCCCTAATCGTAATGACGGAAACGGCAATACCTACATCATTCAGAATGGTGGTGCGGGCGGGACGACCGGGGTCTGGCAGAACATCCAGTACACCTGGGACTTCAATGGTGGCGTCAATCCCGAAATGCACCTTTACATTGACGGTGTCGAAGTCGGTTACCTGAATGGAACGTATGATTCCGATCTTGCACAGTGGACGGCGACCGTCAGTACCATCAATGAAATGATGAACGTCGGACGTGACCCGGGCGACAGCAGTCGCTTCTTTGACGGTAAGATGGACGACGTCGGCTGGTTTGATCAGGCACTCGGACAGACCGATCTGGATACAATCCGTACGACCGGCGTCAGCACCCTGTCGGGAGATGCACGGCTGGTCGCTCACTGGGACTTCGATCAGAGTTCAGGAGACATCGCGGTTGACAATGTGAGCGGCATTCAGATGTACCTGGTCACCGATGGGATTGTGCCTTTTGGCCCTGAATTCCAGGAAACGGCAGGTGTCTTTGGTGGTGCCCTCGAATTCGACGGCATCGACGATTTCGCCACCTTCCAGGATGCCTCATTCGATGTAGGCCGAAAAGGAACATTGAACTTCTGGGTCAAGATGGATGAGACGGGCCGTCGAAACCAGTTCTTCGAAGGTCCTGACAATGGTGGTTTCGAATTCCAGTATCGTGAAAACAGTGGCGGCCAGTTCTATGGACGCACACAGGGGAGCGGTGACTACACGATTCAAGCGGGAGGCCAGGCGGTCAACGGCGGCGTCTGGACCAACATCCAATATACATGGGATGCTGACTCGGGCGAGATGCATATCTACATCAATGGTGCAGAACAACCTTATCTCTCCTCGTTCGATCAGAATCTGTCCGGCTTTGACAGCACACACTTCACTGACACCGTCAATGGTTTGATGAATGTCGGTCAGGACCCGGGGAGCGGTCGCTTCTTTGACGGTCTGATGGATGATATCGGCTGGTTCAATGATGTGCTGGACTCTACCGATCGTGCCACGATCATGAACACGGGCGTTTCCAGTATGACTGGCGACTCGCGTCTGGTCGCGCACTGGAACCTGGACGATCCATCGGGAACCGAAATCGTTTCCGGCGACAGTGGAACCAATATCACACTCTACCTGCAGGCGAATCCTCCCCTGCCCCCGATCGAAGGCTTCGGAGTCATTGCACCGCTGAATGCGAATGTGACCTACAACGCCTTTAATGGGAATGACCTCGATTCGAACGTAACCCTCGATTCGACCAACACATTTGGCGACCCGCTGTTTGCGTATGCCAACGATCCCAATTATATCCCGACCGATTCTCTGGCTACACAATACGTGATTGGCTTTGGTTCCTCCGCTGCCTACGGTTCCTCGGAATTCGCTGCAGATACAGATACCACCATACCTCACATTGGAGCTTTCCAGAACCTGCCCACCGTATATCCGGGAATCTACGGGTCTGGTGATATTGTCGTCTACGGAACGGGTGAAGATGATCAGCTGGTATTGACGCTGACCGGCGAAAACACGGCCACCTTCGTGTTAACACGCGACTTCGGCGGACCGAATGAACTGGTACTGGCCAGTGTGTCAATCACTGACATTACCTCGATCACCTTCAACGGCCTGGGCGGTGACGATGTCTTGATTGTCAATCAGCCCGACAACCTGTTCTTCAACCCCACCGACGGCATTACCTTCAATGGGGGCACCCAGAACAACGACGGTAACTCGCTCGGAATCGCAGGTATTCTGGGGGACACGCTGGTTCTCAATCACAGTACGCCTCTAGAAGCGGATTCGGTTGGTTATGTCTTTACGCCGGACAGTAAGCCTGCGGAAGGGGAAGATGGCATCATCACTATTTCCGACAGCAGCATAGCGGATGGTTCGACAACGATTGCCTTCACCGGACTGGAGCCCATTCTGGATAATCTGCTGGTGGCGAATCGTGAGTTTGACTTCACCGATGCAGATGAAACCATTTCGCTGTCCGATGATGGCGTTATTGGTGATAATTATTCGTTTATTGATTCGACGCTCAGTGAATCGGTACTGTTCCTGAATCCGACGAACTCGATCACAATCCGCACTGATAGTGTAGGGACACCAGCTGGCGTTGATACCGTTCTGGTAAATTCGCTGGACAGTCTGTTTAGTGCCAGTCTGTCAATCTTCGCAGGTGCTGACGACCCGGTCACCTTCCAGAGTACGGTCAACCTGGGAGCCGGCGACCTGTTTGTCACCGCAGAAAGTGTGAATATCCTGGCGGACATCGACGCCGCTTCAGTGGAAATCAGTTCGTCCGGGGTGACCAGTACGACCTTCAACGGCGGAACGGTTACCACGACGGGTTCTCAGCTTTACCATAATGCGGTCAATTTTGTGACCAATACCACACTCACCAGCAGCGGCGGAAGCAATATTCAATTCAATGACACCGTTGATGGTGCGATTGATCTGCAGATTGATACGGCTGGGACAACGATTTTCAACGGTGCGATCGGCGATAACTCCCCACTCAGCAGTTTGACAACCAACGCAGGGGGCACCACGCAGATTAATGGTGGCAGCATTCAGACCAGCGGCAACCAGATCTTCAACGACGATGTCGAACTGGATGCTAACACTGTCCTCACCAGTACAGGTAGTGGCGCCATCACCTTCAACCAGCGGTTGAATGGTACGCATACGCTGGAACTGAATACGGATGGCGATACGACTTTCAATGGTACCGTGGGTGACACCAACGAACTGGCCAGCCTGACTACGGACGCCAACGGTACAACGTTTATCAACGGGGGCAGCATCGCCACCGAAGGCGGTCAGCTATTCAACGATGCGGTGCTGTTGGGGGCCAATACGGTTCTCTCCAGCTCAGCCTCGGGATCGATTAACTTCAAATCGACGTTGAACGGTGCCCACACACTCAACATTAACACTGCCGGATCCACGATCTTTGATGACCAGGTCGGTAATTCTACTCCCCTGACAAGTCTGACGACCGATGTGGCTGGGACGACGGAAGTCAACGGTGGCTCAATTACCACGACCGGCGGACAGACCTTCCACGACATTGTCTCGCTGGGAGCATCTGTGGTCTTCACCTCAACTTCCGTGGACGACATCACCTTCGACCAGACACTGACCGGTGGAAACGGGATTACAATTCAGATCAATTCGACTGACGATATCATCTTCAAAGATGCGGTGAGCACCGATGGGGCTGTTACGGTCACAGCAGATTCCGACATCTCCGGTACCGGCAATATTTCAATGGAGACCGGGTCCAGCCTGGATGCTGGTACGGGGACAATCGACATCGATGGTGCGAATGTATTAACGCGTTCGCTGACCACCACTAACGGAACCGCGAGTGCAATTACCATTGATGCCCATAATGGGAATGTGGTTACCCGCGATAATGGCGTGAACGCCCTGGGAGATATCACTGTTAACGCCACCGGCAGTATCACCCTGGAAGACAATGGAGTGAATACGGGTGAAGGTGGCAGCGTGAATGTACAGGCTGACGGGGATGTCATCTCGACAGGCAGCGGAATCGACACCACCAATGGTGCTGCTGCGGGAGGGAACATTGCTGTCACTTCTAACGCAGGCCAGGTTGACCTTTCCAATGGCTCTCTGCTCACCGGAGACGGAGGCAGTATTACCGTCAATGCGGTTACCGGATTCACCACGCTGAACACCAGCCTCGATACAACGGCTGGTACCGGTGGAGGCTCTGTTGAAGCGAATGTTTCGAACGGAACGATGTCGATTACCGGTGGTAATGCGACAGTCAATGGTGCCGGTTCTATCCTGCTGACGGCCAAAGGTACAACCTCCGATATTCAGCTGGACACAAACCTGACCAGCGCTGACGGCAGTATCACGCTGCTGGCGGACAATGATATCACCCTGTCGGCGACGACCAATATTCTCAGTCAGGCAAGTGGAAGTATTACCCTGACCGCTGACAATGACGGTTCGAACGTCGGCAGTATCACCATGGATTCCGGCAGCCGGGTCGAATCACAGGGGGGAGAGATTCAAATCTCCGCAGCGGGGAACATTGCTCTCTCAGGTATTACCACGACTGGTGGCCGCGTCGATATCACTTCGACCCTGGGGGGAATCACAGACAACGACAGCACAGGCGTCAACAACGTGACCGCCAGCCAGTTGGTTCTGAATTCGAATCTGAGCATTGGCCAACTCGCGGATGCCATCGACACCGCGATTGCCTTCCTCGAAGCAGATGCGGGAACGGGGGGCCTCTTCCTGGACAACACGGGAGCCCTGACGATTGGAGGCATCACTGCCCAGGATGGTCTGGACGCGGATCTGGACATTGTAATTCACAATACAGGTACGCTGCATGTCACCGAAACCGTACAGTCAGCCACCGGCTCAATCACACTGGATGCGACAGACACTCTGACTGTTGACCTCGCGACGACCATCAGCACACTGGGAACCGGTGCAATTCTGCTGACATCGAACCGGAATATCAAACTGAACAGTGGCAGCAACCTGAAAACAGTCAACGGCGGCATTACACTGCTGGCCAATGATCTTGGCTTAGCTGCGGGCGATTTCATCGGTGTAGAGGCAGACAATGCGACGATCTCGACTACCGGAACAGGCAACATCCTGATTACCGGCTTCGGCGGAGCGGATGTCGTGACCAGTGATCATCATGGCGTCTTCCTGCATTCCGGAACGACAGTCTCGTCCACAGCCAGCGGAATCGATGCAGGCACGATCACTATCAATGGGACCGCGGGAGAGGGAATCAACGACAATCATGGTGTCATGATTGATGGTGCAGGCACGAATATCACGTCTACCGATGGCGAAATTGGAATCACTGGAACCACGGATTACGGCACCGGTTTTGCGATCTCCGACCAGTCAAAGATTGTCTCGAATGGTGCGGGTGTCAATGCAGCGGACATCACCATTCTGGGAACAACGACTGCAGATCGGGACGGGGTTCAGATCACCAGCCTGATTCAATCGACGGCAGGAGCCATTTCCATCACCGGTGAATCAACGGGCGGTGGAACAACTTCACAGGGAACACTGATCGAGACGACCAACGGAATCGTGATCAACGAAAACGGCCAGATCACGATCAACGGCACCTCGAACGGTGACGACGGAATTGAGATTTCGAATGACGCAGTGGTTTCGGCCTCGGGCACTGGTAATATCGAACTGCTGGGCGAATCGACGGGATCCGGCAGCGGGATTCACCTGGATGCCACAGTGAAAAGTAATACAGGATCCGTCACCCTGACTGCAGAAGATGATCTGCTGCTCGGCAGTGTCGCTCTGATTGACTCGACCTCCGGCACCGTGACCCTCACTGCAGACAATACAGCGGGCAGTAACGGCAATCCGATTACGATGACAGACGGATCACTGATTGATGCGGGAACAGGTACCATTAACCTGACTGCAGACGGGGATGTGCTTCTGGCTGGTCTGCTGACCACGGGCACGGTTAATGTTGATTCCCTGTCGGCTGCGATCAGCGATAATGGCGACAGTCATACAGATATCGTCGCTTCCACTGCCGTTCTGAACGCCGTGACTGGGATTGGTGATGGAAATCCGCTGGAAACAGAGATCAGCACGCTTTCCGCGACCGTCTCAGGAGTCGGCAATCTGCTGATTGACAACGGGATCGCCGTCGAGTTACTGGACCTGTCGACATTTGACGGTGCGATCACCGTGAATAATACGGCGAGTCTTACAGCAACTTCGGTCGTTTCACAGAACAACTCGAACAGCGACGATAACGATATCACTCTCAATGCCACCGGAACCAACAGCGACATCCTGGTCACCACCATTACAGCGACCGGCCTCGCGGACGTCATGCTGACTGCTGATGACGGCATTCTGGATACCAACGGGGCCGACTCGAACCGGATCACCGCCGATGACTTGAACATGTCATCCAGCAGTGCCGGTGGTACGCAGGACGGGATTGACGTGGATACGGACGTCAACAGCGTGACGGCTGACGTGAACACCAACGCCGGAGGCCTTCGCATCGATGAAGTGGACGGCATTACGCTGACGCAACTGACAACGTTCGATGGTTTCATCATCGTCAACGCTGCCGGAACCATTGAAGTGCTGGATGTCACATCCACGAACAACTCATCTTCCGACTTGAACAATGGCATCACTCTGACGGCAACCGGAGTCGACAGCGATATTCTGGTGACATCTCTGACCGCTGAAAATACGGCTGATATCACATTGAACGCCGACCGGGACGTACTCGACTCAGACAGCACCGACAGTCAACTGACCAGTGGCGACCTGCTGACGATTGTCGCTGGCCGCAATATTGGTGGCATTACGAATGTCTTCACTGCAGATGGCTTTGATCCCCTGCAGACCAGTGTGGCTCACCTGGACTTGACCAGCGGTAACCAGATCGTGATTGACAACACGGGCACTACGCCGGAACTGATCAACCTGGATGCAGGCACAGGCACCGCGGGCACGACCTATGTCAGAGCGACCGGCGGGGCTCTGGATGCTTCCACGACCATCGGTATCAGCAACACCCAGGATACCATCAGCTTTATTTCCGATGTTTCCATCACTGTTCCCACCGGTCTGCAGACTGCAAATCTGCGACTGGACGCACCGGATATTATCGACGCTGGTGGGGGAGCAATCGACGTCAATGCGGTAAACTCGATCCTGTTCAAATCAGGTTCCGCAGAGACCGTGAATATCACCGCACAGCAGTTCGACGGTACTGTGCTCGGATCTGATTTCGTCATCAACAACGACTCCCCTGCCCTGGAACTGGTTGACCTCAATGAAGACATCCTGAGCCTGACCGGGGGGACGGACACCAATATTTCGTTGAGTTCTGCCGGCAGTATCACTGTCAGCGACCTGGTACAGACACTGGGAACAGGTACTCTGTCCCTGGAAACGACTAATACTGACGCCGATCTGATTCTGAATCATAGTCTGCTGAGTGATACCGGCTCGGTCACGATTTCGACAGCCAACGATATCCTCTTCAACGGGACGACAAATCTGACCAGCACGTCGGGGGCCGTGAGCCTGACCGCCGATGCAGACAATGGAGCGGGAGGCCTGTTGGGTGGCATCACCATGGCCGATGGAACATTCATCAATGCAGGTGACGGAGCAGTCAGCCTGATCGCCAGCGATGACATCGTCCTCAGCCAGATCATCACGGCCAACAACACCAGTTCCGCGATACTGATTGATACCGACTCCAGCCTGGTAGATGCCGGCGACAGTACGGGAGAAGACCTGATTGCCAACGAGTCGGGAGCCCGGGTCACGATTATCGCGTCCCTCGGAGCCGGTAAAGTGGCCGATCTGAACGGCCATCTGGAAACTCACATCGATCAGATCAATGTCACCAACCAGACTGCGGGCGAAATCCGGATTATCGAGACGGATGATCTGATTGTGCACGACCTGATCCAGTCTACAGCGGGAGACATAGAAGTCTTCACGACGGGAAACATCCTGCTCAACGGCTTGATCGAAACGGTTTCTGACAATGTGCTGCTCGATTCCAAGGCAGCAATCATCGACCAGAACGATGGAGTACCGGGCGAACTCAACATTCATGCCACCAGCCTGGATATGAATGCGGTTACGGGAATCGGCACAGGTGATACACTTGAGATGAGTGTTGATACCTTCTCGGCAGATACCACCGATGGTGACGTCCTGCTGCACAACACCGCGACAACGGGCGTGACTGCAACCAGCATTACTACCGGCACCGGCAACATCAATCTGGAACAGGTCGGCAATGAGTCCCTGGTCATCGATCTGGCGACAACCGTCGACGGTTCGATTACGGTCGCTAATACGGGAGACGCCCAGAGTGACACGTTGACGCTGACCTCATTGTCAGCCGGAGGCGCTACACCGGCCATCGATGTTTCCACACTGAACTTCGGTAACATTCTGCTGGGTGATCTTGTCGCCCTGGAAGGATCGATCGCCGTCACCTCTGCAGGTGAAATCAATGACGCGGTTGACGATCAGGGTGCTCCGGAAGTCGATCTGAATGCGGCATCGGGTTCAATCACACTCGAAGCGATCAACGGGATTGGTAATTTAGATCCGATCGAGGTCTCTGCTGGGACCTTAGCGGTCAACAGTAACACCGGCGATTTGAACCTGCACCACGTGTCTTCGGCCGCGACCGGATCAGTGAGGGTCACGAAACTGACAACGGGGACCGGCGACATCAACTATGAGCAGACGGGACAAGAGTCTGCGTCCTTTGAAGAGATCTCAACCACGGATTCTGACATTACCGTGAATGCGGATGGTTCTCTTATCTTTGAAAATCCCGGAGTTCTACTGAATGTTGTCGAAACGGACGGCAGCGGTACCATTGAGGTCACAGCAACAGGCGTCAATTCCTCGATAGAAATCAACGATGGCTTCAGCACGGCTGGTGGAACGATTGACCTGACCGCACAGCACAGTCTGAATTTTGGCAGTGAGGGCGATTTGAGTTCCTCAGATGGGAAAATCACACTGCTGGCCGATTCCGCTTCTGTCGGGGTCGGGGGTGGTGGCATTACCATGTCAGATGGAACCGTCTTTGACGCCGGGGTCGGAATTGTCGACCTCCAGGCCGGGGATTCGATCACCGTTGGCCAATTGATGACGACCACCCTGACCCGCTTGACTACCACAGACGGCGGGATTGTGGACGCCGGTGATGCCGGTGGCCGCGACATCATCGCGGATGAACTGGTGATCCGCAGCGCAACCGGTGCTGGCTCTGCGAATGCTCTGGAAACTGCGGTCTCCCTGCTGGCTGCACACAATACCGCTTCCGGGAATGTTCAGATTCATAACGATCTGGGAGGCGCACTTCTGACGATTGGAACTGTCGATGGACTGGCGGGGATCACTCATTCGGGAAGCGTTGCCGGAGACATTTTCGTCTCGAACGCCAGCCCCCTGACAGTCGAATCCCCGGTCACCAACGGTTCGGGCGGTAACATCGGCTTGGAATCGACGGGACCCGGAGATTTAACCCTGAATGCCTCTGTGCGTGCCTTTGGTGGAAACGGGAATATCGATCTGCAGGCAGGCTTTGGATTCCTGGCCATCAACGATACCGGAGCCGCCTCGGATCACAGCGTCGCAGGAACCGGAGTTCTCTCCGGACACGGTGACAGCGGTGTCTTGATCGATGCAAATACCACAATGAATTCTGAAACGGGGGCGATAGCCGGTCTGCCGCCTGATCTACGTAATATTCTGACACCTCAGATTCAACCCACCGGTCTGGCGACAGTCACCGGTGATTTCGGACGGTTTACCGAACAGAATTTCTTTATCACTATCGACTGGGGTGATGGGACAGTGGAGACATTCAACTTCTCCGATCCCGGTTCGTTCGTCTTCGAGCATACTTATACCGCTAACCCGGATGCAGGAAACCCTGCCGCTGATATTCCGATCCTGGTGACCATGCAGGGAGATAAGCAGTTTACCTTCTCTGATGGGAATGGTACTCTCGATTTCACCAGCGAGGCCGACGTTCTGGAAACACCTGGTGAAGGTCTAGCGACAGTCGCCATCGATACGACTCCACAGGTACCGCAGCTGATCTTCCCCCAACAGGAAGTGATCCTGGATGCTTCTTCGCTCCAGCAGACCGTATTCAGCATGCGGGAAACTCAACTGCTGGAAACGGCCATCAATGAAGCCAATCGGAATGCAGAACGTCTGGTCTTCCTGCGGATCCTGGCTCCTAACGGCGATGTGATTGAGGATGTGCCGCTACAGGAATCTGACCTGGATAACCTGCCAAAGCTGTTCAGCACACTGCCTGACGGCCGCTACCAGATTTATCTGAAGGAAGCGGGTGAAGAGCGGGTACGTCTGCTGATGGATGTCGATATCCGCAACGGGAAAGCCAGCGATGTCACCGAGGAACAGTCCAATCCTCCCACCAGTTCCGAACAGCAGCCCTCGACGAATAACACAATCAATTCCCAACTTGAAGACCAGGAGCAGCGGACGTTGTCCTTCAGCGACCTGGAACAATTGACTACGATCGTCATGGCGGACGCGGGTGAAGCAGACCTTTCCGACCGGATTGACCTGCTCCTGCAGATCCTGATTGACGAAACCTCAGACTGGCAACCTCTCCTGACGCCTGGATCTGACGTAGAATATGTACAGGAACAGCCGACCCTCCCCTCACCTGCTGAAGCGACGGCACAACTCGAAACCAGTGAAAAAGCCTGGGGCAGTGCCGCTTTACTTTCCGGTTATTTCCACGGTCGTTCATTATTCCGCAAGCCGGTTACGCAGAACGAATGCGAATCCGCGATGGAAAAATATGGCAGCCGTCTGCTGAATCGGCGATATAAACTGAATCGCAGGCAGAAATAACTGATATAATCGAGCCACCGAACTCGTGCAAATAACCGTAAGAATAGAAATAGACCAACGCTCAAACAGAACTGAGATCGTCGCCCTGAGCGACAACATGCGGGTATCATTATGAATGAATTTCCGGACAAAGAAGAACAGAACGAAGCATCGGCTGACGACGATCAGAGCCTGCGCAATGATCAGACGCTGCCCGATTCGATCTCTGATTCCGATGAGGCTGGCAGTGATATCGACCAGACGATCATTTCGGATCAATGGGATTCCGAAGCGCTGGCTGATGAAGCGCGAGACACGTCGGATGCCACAATGTCTGATGATCAGTTCCAGACAATGGAAGAGTCTGATTCGGAAAATGATACCTATGAAGATTTGGCTGGCAACGATCAGACCATGGTCGACACCGGCGTGTCTGATGAAATCAATGCCACCATCGTTGATCCGGACCTGAATGATCTGGACCGGACGATTACCGAGGAAGAACATGAAAGCTGGGCCGGCATGCAGACGGTCAGCGAAAATCCCAACGATCAGCCCGAACATGGTAATGACCAGACCCTGATCATCGATGAGCCGCTGGATCAATCCGATATTGGCGCAACTCTGGTTGAGGATGGCAGCTCGCCTGCCGACATTGACGCCACCATTGTCTCTGACGACGTGCCCCCGGAACTGGTAGCAACGATGAACGATGCCTGGGGACCGGGGATGGCTACGATCCCGGAAGGTCCGGAAATGACCATCAAGGCCCGGGAAGTTCCCCTGGAGGAACTGACGAACCAGACTTCGCTGGTGATTAAAAAGCGTGACTTCAGCGACAAGATCAAATCAGAATACCTGGAGAATGCGGAATACGAACTGCTGGAAGTCCTTGGGCAGGGCGGTATGGGGGTAGTCTATACTGCGCGCCAGACTTCGATTGACCGCCAGGTTGCGGTCAAGATGCTCAAGGGCAAAACCGCCAAGAACAAAGACCAGCGGCATAAGTTCCTGGCCGAAGCGGTCGTCACCGGGGAACTGGATCACCCGAACATCGTTCCTATTTATGATGTGGGTAGTAACAACAGCGGCGCGCTCTTCTACTCAATGAAAAAAGTCGAAGGACGTCCCTGGCTGAAAACAATCCGCAAAAATTCGCTGGGCGAAAATCTGAATATTCTGATGAAGGTGGCCGATGCCGTCGCGTTCGCCCATTCACGGAGCGTGGTTCACCGCGATCTGAAGCCTGAAAACGTGATGCTGGGTGAGTTCGGCGAAGTGCTCGTGATGGACTGGGGGCTTGCCCAGTCGACGTCTGGCTTCCGGAAATCAGAAAGCATTATCACGACTTCAAGCATGGGGGGAACTCCCGCCTACATGGCACCGGAAATGGCAACCGGGCCCGTCGATAAGATCTCACCGCTGTCGGATATTTATCTGCTGGGGGCGATTTTGTATGAAATTCTGACAGGACGTCCGCCACATACCGGTAAAACCGCCATGAAGTGTCTGATGGCGGCCGCCAAAAACGAAATCGTGCCGACTGAGAAAACCGGTGAGCTGGTTGACATCGCGATGAAGGCGATGGCACTGAGACAGGAAGACCGCTACCAGAGCGTGCAGGAACTTCAGCAGGCCATTCTGCAGTATCAGTCGCACTCAGAGAGTATCTCACTGGCAACCCGGGCCGAAGAAGATTTGAAACAGGCCATCGATACCGAGAATTACGAAATGTTCTCGCGTGCCCTGTTTGGATTCCAGGAAGCCGTTTCCCTCTGGCCGGAAAACAAGACCGCCCGGGAAGGCGTCGAAAAGACAACCCTGTGTTATGCGAATACCGCGTATGCCAAGGGGGACTACGACCTCGCGCTCTCCCTGTTGAAGGAGGAAGAATCCGGACACGCCGACCTGATCGACTCGATCCGCGAAGCCCAGACGGAACGCGATGCACGTCAGCAGCGTCTGAAAACCGCCAAGCGGGTATTCGTAGGCATGCTGGCAACCGTGCTGGTCATTGTGACCGGAGCTTTCTTCTGGATTCGTGCTGAAGCGGAAAACGCACGAAAAGCTGAAAAAGTGGCCGCAGAAGAACGTGACAATGCCGTGAAAGCAAAAGAGAAAGAAACGATCGCTTTGACACAGGCGATTGAGTCGGAAAAAGTCGCCATTGCGCAAAAAGTAGAGGCGGATAAAGCACGAGAGAAAGAAGAAATTGCGCGTGAACAGGCGGTCAAGAACCGGGAAGTCGCTATCAAGGAACGCGACCGAGCGAATGTCGAGCGAATTAAAGCAGAACAGGCCAAAGAGAAGGAAGAGTACGAAGCCTATATTGCCCGTATCGGACTGGCGGCAGCCAAGATCGATGAGAATGCTTTCGAAAGTGCAACCGAACTGCTCAAGGGATGTCCCGAGCGGCTGCGGAACTGGGAGTGGGGGCGGTTGATGCATCTCTGTTCGCAGAGCAGTCGGACCTACGACGCCAAGGCGCCCGTAGACTCTCTGGCGTTGTCGCAGGACAATACACAATATGTTACGGGCAGCCGCGATGGTTTTGCCCGGCTCTGGGATCGTGCAACCGGGCAGATTCTGGCGACGTTCGATCATAAAAATCACCCGGTGCTGGCAGCTGCCATCAGCCCGGATGGGAAAATTCTGGCGACCGGTAGTGAAGACCCGAACGGCTACATCAAGCTCTGGGACCTGGAAACGCATCTGCCGATCGCTCGCAAGTTTGAAGATCCGAGCCAGAGTGCACCATTCGACCGGGGACATACCGAAGGCATTCTGAGCATCAGCTTCTCCAAAGACGGAGAGCGTCTGCTGACCAGTTCCTACGATAAGACGGCCCGCTTGTGGGACGTTGACTCCGGACAACAGATCCGACGCTTCTGGGGACACAACTGGTGGGTCTGGGATGCGAATTTCTCAACCGATGAACGGCGAATTGTCACTGCCAGCCAGGACGGAACCGCAGTGATCTGGTCGGTCGAGACGGGAGAAAAAGGCGCCCCGTTCACCGGACACCAGGGGCCGATCTATTCCGCTCATTTTTCACCTGATCCGCAAAGCACGCATGTTGTGACCAGTGGCTATGATCGCCGGGTGCTGCTCTGGAAACCGGAAGAGATTGTGCCTTTCGATTTCTCGAAAATCGTCTCTGGACAGAAAGTCAATACGCCTCCCTACCTCGCATTCGAAGGCCACCAGGACAGCGTGCAGTCAGCCGAATTCTCGCAGGATGGTTCGATGATCATCTCTGCCAGCCACGATAACACGGTCAAACTCTGGGACGTGGAAACGGTGAAAGCCATCAAGACCTTCCGCGGTCATGACAGCTGGGTCCAGGTGGCGACATTGCTGAACGATGGTAAGTGGATTCTTTCCGCGAGCCACGATGCACACACGAAACTGTGGAATATCGCCGGTTATGCCGAGATCCGCACGCTGAAAGGCCGGGTTCTGGAGAAGCATGTCGATGCGGTTCTGGATGTCTCCTTCTCGAAAGATGGCAAACATCTGGTGACCGCCAGCCGCGATAAAACCGCCATCTCCTGGGATGTCGCGACTGGCACACCGGAAAAAGAATTTACGGAAGGTCATGCCTTCCTGGCTTCCAGCGCCGTCTTTCTGCCGGACCGGAAACGCCTGGCAACGGCCGCCGTGGATAACTCGGTTCGGATCTGGGACATTCAGACAGGAACCGAACACAAACGCTTCGAACATACGGGACGGAGTGCCGCCATTGATGTTTCGGCCGATTCCCGACTGCTGCTGACCGGCAGTGATACTAAGACCGTGCGGATCTGGAACATTGAAACCGGCAAACTCATCCGGGAACTGCGGGGACATAAATCAGAGGTCAGTGCCGTCGCTTTTTCCGATGACATGCGCTACTGTGCCAGTGGAGACGCCCGTGGACGCTGCATGCTGTGGGAAGTCGCCAGCGGGAAACTGCTACATCGCCTGGAAGCACATACGCGAAGGATTAATGGGCTGGCCTTCCTGCCGGATGGTAAAACGCTGTTATCCGCCAGCGGTGATAATACCGTGGGTAACTGGGATATCACGACTGGGGAAGAGAACCAGCAAAAGATTCTGAAGCACCCCGATGCCATCATGTCGATGGACGTGTTTGATAACGGCACAAAGGCTGTCACCAGTTGTGCGGATGGACTGGTCCGGATCTGGAATTTATCAACGCCGGAAGTCGCACAGACGATTCATCCTGCCAACGGGTTGATCAACTCCGTCAGTGTTTCCCATGACAACAAGCGTCTGTTGACTGCCAATGTGCAGCAGCGGGTAATTCAAGTCTGGGCCCTGGATACCGGAAAAGAACTACAGATCCCCGGTAATAACGGGCACTTGCAACCATTCCTGGATTTCAAATCGCGGGGCGGCATGCTCTGGACGGCGGTCTTCTCTCCCTATCATGATTCCATTCTGACGGTCGGCGGTCGTGATGCCCGGCTCTGGAACGGTGTAACTGCCCAGCAGTTGATGGCCTTCCACCCTCACGGCGTGGTCGCCTCAGCTTCGTTTTCTCCGGACGGTAAATGGCTGGTGACCGGCAGCTGGGATAATTCCGCCAAGATCTGGAGTACCGAAACCGGACAGGCAGAAAAGAAGCTGGAACAGAAACATACGGGCTATGTAAATACGGTACGCTACTCACCCCAGGGGAATCGGATTGTGACCGCCAGCGATGACGGAACTTCAAAAATCTGGGATGCACAATCGGGCGAGATGCTGCTAAGCCTCGATCAACCCGACACGCACGTGAAGAGCGCCGTCTTCTCTCCCGACGGAAAGAAGGTTGTGACCGCCTCCGATGACAAAACCCTGGTGATGTGGGATGCTCAGACAGGTAAGAAACTGTCCATCTTCAAGGGACACGACTGGCCCGTACTGGAAGTCGCATTTTCACACGATGGTACACGGCTGATCTCCGGTTCCGAAGATAATACGGCGATTATCTGGGATATCGCGACTAAAGAGAAAAAGGTACTGGCCGGGCATACGGCGTCGGTGGAATCGGTTGTCTTTTCACCGGATGATACGCGAGCCTTCACAGCCAGCGACGATGGTACTGCCAAGCTGTGGGATACGAAATCGGGTAAGGAAATTCTGACGTTGAGCAGCCACTCACAGGGTGTGACCTCGGTCGATTTTTCTCCCGATGGACGTTTCGTCGCCACAGGCAGCCAGGATGGACAGGCCATCTTGTGGCTGACCGTCGACTGGAAAGACAAAGCGGTTGCCCGCGTTGTCAGCCGCGATCCTTAAAAGTGGAAGTGCCCGTGCATACCATAGTGGGGGCGGACGTAGCGTGGACGCGGACGGGGGCGAACGTAGACCACCGAGGGTGATGTCACAACCGCCCGTTCCCGGACGATGACCGGCTCGGCAGTGGTACTCACGTAGTTGTGTTGCTGCATGTACTCGATCAGCTGGTCACTCAGTCCCTGCTGTTTGAGCATGATCAGCGTCTGGGGACTAAGGTCAAAGGCACCGCCGCGACTGCGAATGGCGCCCATGATGACGGAATCGCTGACGCCGCTGTGGGCCATCTGAATGACGTCGCTGTTGCTGATCGCCCCGCGTGCCATGCGTTCGTGATTCGCCTGGGCGATGGCAACGTCGCGTTCTTCCCGGGCATCTTCAGCGTTGCCGATCAAACCGCCGGCGAGTCCACCGGTGGCAGCTCCGATCAGGGCACCTGCTCCGGCATCGCCGGAATTACTGCCGATAATCGCACCGGCCAGAGCACCGATGCCCGCGCCACTGGCCATGCCGGCTTCCGTATGGTTTCTGGCAGCACAACCTGTCTGAACTAACAGGCCTGCGAAAATAAGAGTGATACCAGCCCGACACGATAACGCGTTCATTGATGTGAATCCTTCCACACAACACTTGCAGTTTTTACAATCCCTGAACAGTTTCTTCACGCTGACGGGCATTCATCGTCCCCTCAGTTAATATATCGGGATCGCTGACTTCCATTATCAGATTTTCTGGGGGTTGCCTAGATGAATTTCTCAATAGTAAACTGCCGGGTGCAAGTTTATGATTTTCAGTGTCCCTAAGATGTTATTTACAGGGCTTTTAACACGCTGCACAAAAATCACGAAATAGCCGCTTCACAAAATGACACATCCGGACGAACAATAGTTTCAATTCACGGACTTATCAGCGACCCGCCTGCTGACTGAATTACGATTACCCTGGATACTGGAAAGTACAGGACGCATGCATTCAACCGATTCTGATCCCGTCACCATGGTTGTGACGGCCCACCCTGCCCCCGGAAATCAAAAGGAATGGGAGCAGACGCTGACGAACACCATCCAGGCTTCGCTGAAATTCCCCGGTCACCTGGGAACGACGGTCCTCAAACAGGAATCCCGCTCCCGGCCCACCTACCAGATCGTGCTGAGGTTCGATCGGTTGGAGAATCTGGAACGCTGGAAGAATTCTCCCGAACGGGAGCACTGGATCTCCCGCCTGCATGCGCTGGAACATCGTCCCCCAGTGATCACTCACAACACGGGGCTGGAAACCTGGTTTGAATTTTCACACCAGGATGAGCACCGCCCGCATCCCCCCAAATACAAGATGGCCATTATCATCTGGATCGCCGTCTATGTGAGTATCATACCGATCATCAACCTGATTCGACCTTTTACCAGCGAACTGCATTTCCTGATCGGAAGCGCGATCACCACCTCGATTACAGTTCCGTTGATGACCTGGGTGATGATTCCCCTGTTAAGCTGGCTGCTCCAGAAATGGCTCTATCCGGAACCCAACCATTCCTGACAGCTACTTCGCCGGGGATGCAGCGGGCTGCCAATCGTAAACGCCGCGCTGTTCGACCGGGGGCAGATGCTCTTCCAGGATGAAATGCGGACGCGAATGCGAATTCACATAGGCGGCGATATCCAGGGCTTCCTGTTCGGTCAGATCGGTTTCCCCCGGCGGCATGGCCACTTTGAGCCAGGCTGCCAGCTTATCGTTTCTGCTCAGTCCCGCGCCGTCGTTATAAGAATCTTTGCCCCACACTGGTGGTCCTTCGGATGTTCCCGCGCCTGATGCGTCGTGACAGTCGGCACAGCGTGCTGCATAGAGTTTCGCGCCCCGCCGTTCTTCAGCCAGTTCCGCCTGCAGACTGAGAGGCTGCACATGACGGGGGCCAAGTGGTTTCTGGTGATTCATTTTGATCTCAGAGCCTGAGGAGAGCCAGGTGATATACGCGGTAATCGCCACTGATACTTTGCTGCCGAGGGGAGGACGAATCCCGTTCTGGCTGCGCATGAAACAGTTCAGCACACGATCTTCGAGTGTGATCACCCGTTTTTCGCGGGGAGACCAGGCTGGATAAGCCGAAGCCACTCCCAGGAAAGTGGCGGCCTGCGGATTGGTGCCATTCTCCAGATGACAGGAAGTGCAGTTGAGTTTATTCCCGATATACTGTTTAGACAGTGGATGCTCGTGTGTGCGTGCGACGATCTCTTCCCCCAGCTTGACAATGGCTCCCAGTTCGCCGGGAGGGTATGCCTCCGGGATGAGCGATTTCTGTGGTTGCTCAGAAGCTTCCTGTGCAGACAGTGTCGTCAACACAATTAACAGGGCCAGTCCAGTAACCGGTAGCGTCAGCCAGCGTCGTTGCATCGTCTTCTTTCCAAATTCGGTCATCTCTCACAGGGAGCAGCAGGCGCGTATCTCCCCCGCTCTGCGCGTACGTCTGGGATTATACGCACAGAAAGACCGGCAGTGGTGATTTTCTTCCGCTTTTTATTTCAGAGGGACATAGGCATAGCCGTCTGCCTGCAGATTCACCAGAGACGTGAGTGCGGAGACCGCGACATCCGTGAACACAACCACCTGGTCCGGCTGCCCCCCTTTACCGACGAGTGACTGACCACAGACGTAGATCTCGACACCGGCTTCATGCAGTTCGTGCAGACAATCCAGGTTCGGATTACGTTTCGTATCGAAGCGTTCTGCATAGGCATCATCATTTAAGGCACAGAGCGTGGCGTCGCCATGCAGGACGACCGCGATTTTTGCTGCCGCAGGATCCTTCCCGGCCCCCTCGTAAATATTAACAAAGCGGGCCACTTTTTCGATGGAGGGGTTCAGCTTGTCAGCAGGGCCTCCCTTGGTCAGGTCGACACAGATTTTACTCTGATCCCGTGGCTGCTGAGCTGCGCCTGGCAACTGCACGACCTTGCCATATTCCTTGATGCGGGGATGATGGTATTCCAGCGGTGCAGGCTCTTTGGCTGACGTAGAGACCGGGTGGTTCTTCATCGCCTCAGGGAATCCCCGTTTGACGAATTCCGAAACGGTCTTCGCATGTTGTTGAATGAGCTTTACAACGTAGGGGTTCTCTGAAGTCTCAATCACCCGCACACCTTTGGGTGTGTTTTCGGTAACCATTTTGATCTGCCTGGCATGCTTGAAGAGTTCGGCGAACAGAGGATCCCGCATCCGAATGGGTTGCTGTTTTTCAACCCGCTCTTTCATCCAGTAGACATGTTCGCGGATTTTCGCGGCCACCTGGGGATCATCGGATTCCGTCAATGTCTTGACGCCATTGGGGAGCAGCTGCACATCGCGACGAATCTTCTGATGATTCGTTAAGAGGTAACGGAAGTCGGCATGATCCCGGTCATGTGCCTGCGAATGACCATTTCCCTGACCCTGTCCGACTCCCGCGTGACCTCGTCCGTGTCCCTGCCCCCGCCCGGGACCTTTGCCGCGTCCCGGTCCCCGCTGTGCGAGTGCGGTTCCAGCGATGGCACAGACCAGCAGTAAGGCAACGAAATTCCGTAGATAGTTAGACTTTTTCACTTTGACGCCCTTTCCAGTTTTTCACAGATAATATCGCAGTCCCGTTGTGTGATTACGCCCGTCCCTTGAGCATGCCTTTCCAATACAGCAAGGGGAGAAAGTACTTTTTCAGAACCCACATGCTCCAGCGTTCCTTCGACTGATCGAAGGGAAAGGTTTCATGGGGATGTTTATCGTAGTCGAATTCCGCCAGCACGAGTTTGCCATACCCGGTCACCAGCGGACACGATGTATAACCGTCATACTTCGCCGTCAGCGGTTTCCCGGCAATGGCCGCTTTCAGGTTCTTAACGGCCACCGGTGCTTGTTTGCGAATGGCGGCTGCGGTTTTGGATGTCGGCAGATTACTGCTGTCTCCGAGAGCAAATACATTCGGGTAACGGACATGCTGCAGCGAGTACTTATCGACATCCACCCAGCCCTTATCGTCAGCGAGGGGGCTCTGAGCAATGAACGCCGGTGGCCCCATGGGAGGCGTCACGTGAATCATGTCGTACGCAATCGTGGTCTCTGCACCGGTCTCCGTATGCTGAAAGATCGCTTCTTTGGTCTCGGCACTGATGGCAACCAGTTTCTGATTGAAGCGGGTATCGATGTTTTTGCGTTCGATCACTTTTTCCAGCGTTTTTCGATACTTTTCGACGGCAAAAATCGTACTGCTGCCCGAAGCGAAGATGATCTGCGTTTTATCGCGTACTCCTGATTTACGGAAATAGTCATCCGCGAGATAACAGATCTTCTGCGGCGCGCCACCACACTTGATGCCAGTTTCGGGCTGGGTGAAGATCGCCGTCCCCCCTTTGAAGTCGCGGATATTTTCCCAGGTACTGCCGACCGACTCAAACGAGTAATTGCTGCAGACGCCTTCTTTACCGAGCGCGTCTTTGAGGCCGGTGATGGCATCCCACTTGATACCGATGCCTGCACTGACCACGAGGAAATCGTATTCGATGGTCTGCCCATCGCGGGTTTTCAGGCGGTTCCGTTCCGGTTCGAACGAAACGACGGCATCTTTAATCCATTTCGCTTTGGGGGGAATCACGGAGGCTTCGGAGCGTCGCGTGTTTTCCTTGCGAAAGGCTCCGCCTCCCACCAGGGTCCAGGCCGGCTGGTAATAGTGATTCTCCGACGGGTCAATAATGGCCACGTCATAATCACTCAACCAGCCTTTGGTCAGTTTCGCGGCAACCGTAATGCCCGCACTGCCGCCGCCGACAATCACAACCTGGTGATGCACGACTTTCTCGGAAGGTGGCTGCACCTGTGCCTGATTCTGTGTTTCTGCAATCACATCGGAAATCATATGCTTATTCTCCCTGTTCTGGATGTCGGGATACCGCTTGTGGATCTCGACGGTCACTGGTATCGGTTTTTACTGGCTGAGGACAAGGCTGGGGGTTCAGTCCACACAGCCCACTCAGACAGGTCTGCATTCCCAGTCGGGGCAGGATCCAGAGATTCAAGATGAACCAGAGGGACAGCACCGCGAGTAAAACGACGAGGTCAGTCATGATTTTTTCTCCAGTGAACAGGCTGCAGCGGAACTTGTAGAACAACTGATGGGACCGGAGTTGCCGGTAGTGGGCAGTCCCGCGGTTTCCCATGCCTGGTAGCCACCAGCCAGGTTGGTAACGTCAATACCAGCCGCCTGCAATAGACTGGCCGCAATTGCAGAGCGAGCCCCACTACGGCATTGCACGACCACTGGCTGATGGCATTCCAGGGTAGAAATCATGTCAGGAAAATGTCCGAGGAAACGGTGTTCGGCCTGGGGAACATGTCCCTGGCTCCATTCCGAATCGGCACGAACATCAAACAGCGTTACAGCACCAGACTCGATTTGTGACGCCAGTTCGGCCGGTGTTTTCACGGGATAGTGTTCCGTCGCCCGACCGGACTGGATCTCTCCGCTCCGTTCGAACCAGCCTGAGACCCGATCGATGCCGATCTTGTGTAATACGCGATAGGCTTCCGGCAGGTCGGCAGCGTCTGCGATCAGGTAGACCGGCTGATCGTAGTCGACGAGCCAGCCCGCCCAGGCTGCCAGCATCGACAGCGGAATATTGATTGTGCCGGGTACATGAGCTGTCGCGAATTCATTGGAAGGAGACAGGTCGATCACCGTGGCAGAGGAACTGACCAGCGACTCCTGTAATGCCGGGAGCGGTTTGGGCAGTGTGACCTTGCCCAGCACCAGCGGTCCTTCTTTATTAACGCGTTTCATCACCGCAAAGTAGCGGGGGGCTTCGGGCTGATCGGACAGGATGTAGTTCACGAATTCGGTTTCGTCTGCATACTGCAGCGCCGGATTGAATCGTTTTTCATAACCTACGGTGGAGGACGGAATCGCTCCGAGTCCCTTTCCGCAGGCACTACCCGCACCATGGGCCGGCCAGACCTGCAGATAGTCGGGTAACTCTTTGAAACGCTGGGCCGAGTGATAGAGCTGCCGCGCACCGACTTCGGCACTTCCCTGAACGCCGGCAGCAGCTTCCAGCAGGTCCGGGCGTCCAATCGAACCGACGAACACGAAATCGCCCGTGAAGATTCCCATCGGCTCATTGGCACCGCCGCCCTGATCGGTTAACAGGAAGGAGATACTTTCCGGTGTATGACCGGGAGTGTGCAGGACGTCAAAACGAATATTCCCGACCTGGAAAGTATCTCCTTCTTTCAACAACTGTGCCTCGTACTGATCCGCAAATTCGTACTTCCATTCCGCAGGACCTGCATCAGAAACGTACAACTTCGCTCCCACGCGTTCTGCCAGTTCCCGCACACCGGATACGTAATCGGCGTGGATATGGGTTTCAGCCACTCCGGTGAGTTTGACACCTTCACGCTGTGCCATCTCGAGGTATTGTTCGATGTCACGTCCCGGATCTACCACGACTGCCTCTTTGGTTTTCTGACAGCCCACCAGGTACGATGCATGGGCCAGTTTCTGATCGTAAAAGTATTTCAATAACATCACTCATCTCCCTGATGCTGAAAGGTGGAATTTTTGTGGTGAGAAGGCAGCAGCACATAGTTGTTGCCAGTTGTCATGCGCGCCTGCCGAGCGGCTGCAGGTACCAGTTTGCTGCCCTCATGGACGATGACGAACCCGCCGAGCAGAATCAGAAATCCTGCAAAGACGGTCTTCAAGACATGTTGATTCAGGTGGGCATTTAATTTGTGCCCCACGACACTGCCGACGATCCCGATCAAGGTGAAGACGAGAATTGTCTGCCAGTTGACGGACATCTGGTGTGAGACCAGAAAGTGTTCGTATTTGACGAAGCCGACAGTGGCGTTAATTACGATAATGACCAGGCTCGTACCGATCGCTTTTCGCATGGGCAGTTTGCCCAGAATGACCAGGGCCGGAACGATCAGGAAGCCGCCTCCCACTCCTACGAAGCCGGTCAGCAATCCGACGCCGATTCCTTCCGTCGCCATTTTCCAGCGGGGTGACTGCTGCGCGGAGGGCTCAAGAGATTCGTGGGCGCCTTCCGGTCCGCGCGCTCTGCGGAACATCACGAAGGCGGCAGCCAGCAGGATGGTGCCAAAGACTACCAGCTGCAACGCCTCCGTGGCCAGACCTCCCAGCCAGGCCCCTGCCAGTGTTCCCAGCATGCCGGGAAGTCCGAAGAAAACCACACTGCGCCAGTCGATTAATTTCGAACTGGCATAAGGGATTGCAGCGGCGATGGAGATCATCCCCACGATCGCCATGGATTCGGCAATGGATTCCTTGGTGCCATGTCCTACGAGATAGACTAAAATGGGCACCGTAATCGCCGACCCGCCCGAACCGAGCAGCCCCAGAGTCAGGCCAATCAGCAGTGAACCAATCAGAATGTATGCCATGATGCTCTCCCAGCAGATTCCATGCAGACTGGCCTGCGGGAGATTCATTCCCTGATTCAAACAGCGGCCAGTCCGATGAATCACATACGCATTATATCGGTACATCGCGACATATCAATATAGTTATTCTGGAATAGCGATATTTAGCGAGGTAATATTTCCTGGGCTAACGGATTATTCAGCCGATCGAGGTGGGAAAGACTTTTACTGTTGGACGTGTTGCGGAAGCAGAGCATCCTAAAGCACTAATAAATAAACACTTATAAATCATGAACCCATTTCCGTTTCGTATCGTCGCAGGATATCTCTCGTGCAAGACTGCCAGATAAGCCCGACTTCAACAGACATATAGGACGAACTGGACACTTACCGAGGTCTCTTTCTTGAGAGAAACTGTTGGAACGATTCGAGCAGCATGGTATAGTGGAGCTTTCCTTCCTGCTGACCTAAGTCGTTTCACCACAACAAGACAGGTATTCCATGGCACTCCGACGGTCCCCCCTGCTCTTTCTACTGTTCTGGCTGAGTCTCGTCTCGACCGATCTGGCTGCGAAGGACCGTCCCCTCGACTTCAAAACCGACATCGCCCCGCTGTTCGCCGACCACTGTGTCCGCTGCCATTCACCTGATAATACCAAAGGGGGCGTATCGCTGGCCGGCGTTCAGGATCTGCTGGACAACGGCTATCTGACTCCCGGAAAGCCGGACGAGAGCTATCTGCTGGAACTGGTTACCTCCCAGGAGGGGAAGCCGCCGACCATGCCTCAGGAAGCGTCCCCACTGTCGGACGAACAGGTCGCGCTGCTCACCCGCTGGATTCGCGAAGGCGCGGTCTGGCCCAAAGATGTGGTGGTGAAGCAGAAGTCCAAGGCCGATACCAGCTGGTGGTCGCTACAGCCTTTGAAAGAAGATTTTGCCGCAATCAAACCGGCTTCTGCTGAACAGGGACTGACCATCGATGATTTCATCCGTCAGAAACTGGCTAAAGAACAGCTGTCATTGAGTCCCGCTGCGGATCGTCGCACGCTGATCCGCCGTCTGGCCTTTGACCTGCATGGGCTCCCCCCGGATCCGGCCGCTGTGGAAGCGTTTGTGAATGATCCCGATCCACGGGCCTACGAAAAGCTGGTTGACCACATGCTGGCTTCGCCCCGGTACGGGGAACGCATGGCACAGCACTGGCTCGACCTGGCACATTATGCGGACACGCATGGCTTTGAGCGGGATAAACGCCGCGACAATGCCTGGCGTTACCGGGACTATGTGATAGCAGCCTTCAATGCGGACAAACCGTATGCCCGTTTTCTGCAGGAACAGATCGCCGGCGATGTTCTCTGGCCGGATGACGAACAGGCCACCATCGCCACCGGTTTCCTGGCTGCGGGGCCATGGGACTTTGTGGGGCAGGTTGAAACCAAAAGCGATGTCCTGCGTCGCTCCGCCCGTTCGCTGGACCTGGATGATATGGCGACGCAGGTCATGACGGCCTGCATGGGAATCACCATTAACTGTGCCCGCTGTCACGATCACAAGCTGGATCCAATCACACAGAAAGAGTATTACCAATTGCGGGCGGTCTTCGCGGGTGTCAAACGAGCCGAACGCGTTGTCAGCCAATCCGCCATCAAGGAATATGAAAGCAGAAAACAGGAGCTGACGGCTCAGCTCAACGAGATTGACTATCGGATCAGCAAACTGGAAGGGACCGGCCTGGATCTGGCGGACATCGTTGGTGGAGGCAACGGTCTGGGAACCGGTGCCTTTCGCCAGGGGATCGACGCCCGCACCGCAAAAGTCCAGACCCGCGACTTCGGCGCCCTGGGTAATGTGCAGACCAACCGGTTTGTCACGTCAGCGTTCGATTTCGTCGACGGCGTCTTCATCCCGGACGGGCAGGCGGGCAACGCGAATATTATAGTGAGCTCTACCGGTACGACGATCACGGGGCTCCCCCAGACCTCGGGCAAAGCCTGGGACATGATCCGTAACGGCCCGGTCGCCAGCCAGCATTCTCCCGAACTGGATGGTATCGACTTTACCGCAGCGGGCCACAGCCTGCTGGGCCTGCATGCGAATTCCGGGATCACGTTTGACCTGCAGAAAATCCGTCAGTCCACGCAACTGGCTGAGCTGAAATTTACAACGAAACTGGGTTACTTTGGTGCCAGCGGTCCATTTCAGGCGGATGTGCGGGTTTTTGTCGATGGTGAAGAAGTCGCGAAGTATACGCAACTCAAACGGGAAGCGGGCCTGCAGTCGCTTGACATCGACCTGCCCGCTTCAGCTCGTTTCCTGACACTGATCGCAACCGATGGCGGTAACGGCTACAGCCATGACCAGGTCGGTTTTGGCGATCCCCGTCTGGTCTCAGCGGTGGCTCGCAAAATGGATCCGTCCGAGAAACAGGAACTGGCACAACTGAATGATCAGCGGAAGCAGGTGGCATCCCGGTTGAAGTCACTGGGTTCTCCGCCCCGTTTCTATGGCGTCGTCAAGAATCAGAAAATGCCGGAAGTGCATCTGCTGGTGCGTGGCAATCCTGAAGCACCTGCTGAAGAAGTACTGGCTCCTGCTGCCCTCGCTTCACTACAGATGCTGGAGCCTGAACTGGGATCAACCAAGAGCAGTCAAGGCGAACGTCGTGCAGCACTGGCGGAGTGGATTACGCATCCGGACAATCCACTGACTAAGCGGGTGATCGTGAATCGACTCTGGCTCTGGCACTTTGGTCAGGGCATTGTGAAAACGCCGAGTGACTTCGGTTATGGAGGGGGACGGCCTTCTCATCCGGAACTGCTCGACTGGCTGGCAGGCGAACTGCAGCGACAGAACGGTTCATTAAAAGCGATGCAACGACTGATTCTGTTGAGCGATACCTATCGACAGCAGTCGCGGGCGGAAGCCGATCAGCGTGGCTACAAAGTGGATGCAGACAACCGTCTGCTCTGGCACCAGAATCCGCGACGCAGAGAAGCCGAAGCGATTCGCGATGCGGTACTGTTTGTGAGTGGTAAACTGAATCCGCAACGGGGCGGCCCCGGATTTGAAGATTTTCAATACCAGGATGCATACGCGCCGATCTACACGTATGTGACTGCGGATAAACCTGAATTGTGGAGACGTAGCATCTACCGTTATCGCGTGCGGACCACTCCCAACCGGTTTCTGACCACTCTCGACTGCCCCGATCCGGCGAACCTCACGGCCCGCAGATTGACAACGACCACGCCGCTGCAGTCACTGGCGTTGTATAACAATGATTTCATGTTAAGACAGGCCCGCTATTTCGCCGAACGGATCAACGAGGAAGCGGGTTCCCAAACCGACGATCAGGTTCAACGGGCCTTCCAGCTGGCACTGGGGCGAAAGCCGACCACGCAGGAAGCCACGCTGGCCAGTGAGTTCGTTACCCAACAGGACCTGTTTGCCCTTTGTCGCTCCCTCTTGAATTCGAATGAGTTTGTCTATGTCGATTAAACTTCAAATGAAACACTCGCTGTCGCAGCAGCCAGAAGTGTCATCAGTTGCACCGCTGTTCTCGCGTCGTCAGTTTCTGCAGACTGCGGGGGGCGGCTTCAGTGGCATGGTCTTAATGGCGATGCTGGCCGGAGAGACGAACGCAGAGCCGCACTATCCTGCCAAGGCGAAACGCGTGATTCAGATTTTCTGTCCGGGCGGAATGAGCCATGTCGATACCTTCGATTATAAACCGGCATTAGAGAAACGGGCGGGACAGCCCTTTGACCCGGACGGCAAGCTGCAGTTCTTCGCGTCGAAACCGGGCAACTGTCAGCCTGGTTTCTGGAAATTCCAGCGGCATGGGGAATCGGGCCTCTGGATGAGTGATCTGTTTCCCAAGCTGGCGAACTGCATCGACGACATGTCGTTTATCTATTCGATGCACAGCAAAACGGCCCTGCATGGTCCCGCCTGTTTCATGATGAATACGGGATTCACGCTGCCCGGCTTTCCGAGCATGGGAGCCTGGGTGACTTATGGTCTGGGGAGTGAAGCGGAAGATCTGCCCGCATTCGTCGTACTCCCCGATCCACGGGGACTGCCTCCCGGCGGTATCATCAACTGGGGCGCCGGATTTCTGCCCGCGGTGCACCAGGCGACGACACTCGATACATCTAATCCCCGGCAGCCGATTGCCGACCTCTTTCCGCCGGACGAGTTCGCTGCGCAGACCAAACAGAGTGAACAGCCGGGACTCGACTTTCTCCAGAAACTGAATCGCCTGCATCAGCAGCCCCGCTCCGGGAACAGCGAACTGGATGCGCGAATCAAAGCGTATGAGATGGCAGCCCGCCTGCAGTTAAGTGCACCAGAGGTGACCGACCTCGCTTCCGAGACGACCGCGACCCGCGATCTGTATGAAGTGGATCATCCTGAAATCGGTCCCTTTGGACGACAGTGTCTGCTGGCGCGGAGACTGGCGGAACGGGGCGTGCGGTTCGTGCAGATTTATTGCGGTGCGGAGAATACGACGGCCAAGAAGATTCGTCCGAACTGGGACAGCCACGAAGACCTGGTCCGCGACCACGGATACTGGGGCGCTGTGCTCGATACCGGAGCTGCAGCGTTACTGCAGGATCTGAAACAGCGGGGCATGCTGGATGATACGCTCGTTATCTGTACCACCGAGTTTGGTCGACAACCCGCGGGCCAGGGAAAACAGAGCAAGGGTCGCGATCATAACGCGGGTGCCTTTACGTCCTGGCTGGCGGGCGGCGGCATCAAAGGGGGCGTCGGTTATGGGGCCACCGATGAGCTGGGGTTCAAAGCGGTCGACTCGCCGGCGTATAGTTACGATCTGCACGCCACGGCCCTGCATCTGTTGGGGATCGATCATACAAAACTGACGTTTTATCATAACGGAATCGAACGTCGCCTGACCGACGTGCATGGTCACGTCATTCAGGAACTGCTGACCTGATGTATTTTTGTCTTGAATGAACTGCTCTTTTGCACTAGAATCTAAATATAGTTAAGTAAATCGCCGCGCTTACCTGAAACCTCACTCCCACCTGCCTGCATCAATATGAATTTCAAGCGATGTGCTCTACTCCTGTTTCTGCTCCTGCTGAGCTCCTTTTCTGCACAAACCGGCTCCGCTGAAGAGAAAAAAACGCCCGTTTTCGAATCGGATATTCAGCCCATTTTTTCCGCCAGGTGCGGCAAATGTCACTGGGATAAGGTCCGTAAGGGGGGACTGGATCTCTCCCGCATCGAAGGTCTGCATAAAGGGGGCGAATCGGGGGGATCATCGCTGGCGGAATCTGTCGATGAGAGCCTGTTGTGGATTATGATCGATGGAGGCGGCATGCCTCCCGACGATTCACCGCAGTTGACTGAAGACGAGCTGGCGCTGATCCGCAAATGGCTTGAAACGGGAGCCCAGGCAGAACAGCCGATTCAACTGGAAGAAGAAAAGCTCAACCAGCACGATGTGCTGCCGATTGTCTTACTGCGGTGCACCGCCTGTCATGGCGCGGCACTCAAACGGGGCGGCCTCGATCTGCGCACGCCGGCCAGCATGCAGAAAGGGGGCGAACATGGTCCCGCTTTTGTCGCAGGCAAACCGGAAGAGAGCCTGATGATCAAGCGGATTGAAAGCCAGGCCTGTCCGCCGCGTGAGCTACTGCTGAAATTCTTTGTCCGCAGACCACCGGAATCGGAAGTCGAGAAACTGAAGAACTGGATTGCCGCTGGTGCACCGGTGGCTGATATCACTCCTGACGTGGCCACCACGGGGCCGGATCCCCTGGTGACTGCAGAAGATCGCGAGCACTGGGCCTTTCAACCACCCCAAGCTCCGCAAGGTGTGAAGTCCATCGATGAGCTGATCCAGAAACAACTCAAGGCACACGAACTGGATTTTTCCCCGGAAGCGGACCGCGACACTTTAATTCGCCGTGCCTATGTCGATCTGATCGGCATGCCCCCTGCCGTCGAAGAGTGGAAGTACTGGCGATCCAGCGACGATCCGCACTGGTATCAGACAATGATCGATCAGTTACTGGCGTCACCGCACTATGGAGAACGCTGGGGACGTTACTGGCTGGATGTCGCCGGCTATGCTGATTCTGAAGGGGGTGTCTCCTCGGATCCACTGCGGGCCGTTGCCTGGAAGTACCGCGATTACGTCATCGACGCCTTTAATAAAGACAAACCTTACGATCGCTTTCTGCTGGAACAGATCGCCGGCGATGAACTGATTGATGTGCAGAAAGCTCCCGAAGTTACCCAGGAAATGGTCGACAACCTGGTCGCCACCGGATTCCTGCGAATGGGCATCGACCAGACCGGTTCCCGCACGATGAACTTCGTCCCGGAACGACTGGGAGTCATCGACGACGCGATTAACGTCATGGGCTCAGGGGTCATGGGGCTGACCATGGAATGTGCCCGCTGTCATTCGCATAAGTATGATCCAATTCCCCACCGTGATTATTACCGGTTCAAAGCGGTTTTCCAGGGAGCACTGGACGAATACGACTGGCTCACCTTCAAGAATCGTTCGCTGGAGCTGGGCACCCCGGAACAGAAACAACGGGTCAAACAGACCAACCCGGTCCTCAATAAAGAACTGAAGCAGCTCGCTGCCCAGCGCAGAAAAGCGGAAGCAGATCTGCAGCTGGAACTGCTCAAGCAGCATTATCCGGAGCAGAGTGAAGACGATCGCCAGAAAACGCTGCGGGCCCTGAAAATCGCCGATAATAACCGGACGCAGGAACAGCGGATCCTGGTCGAAAAGCTGAGAACCGCTGAGCTCATGCCGGAGACGGCCTGGAATGACGCGGTGCAGGCAGCCAAACAGCGACTGAAGGAGACCGATCAGGAGACAGCACGCGTGCAGGCGAAGATGGAACCGCCGTTGACGATTCGTGCACTCTGGGATCGCGGACGTCCTTCCCCCACGTATATCCTGAGACGCGGAGAACACGCGCAACCGGGCGAACTGGTAGGTCCGGGCGCACCTGCGGTGCTGGATCCACCGGGAACGCCGTTCGTCGTCAAGCCCCCCTTCCCCGAGGGCACTCCGAAAACCGGTCGTCGTCTGGCACTGGCCCGCTGGTTGACGCGGGACGATCATCCACTGACCGCGCGGGTCATGGTAAACCGCATCTGGTATCACCATTTCGGAACCGGTCTGGTCAAATCGCTGGAGAATTTCGGTGTCAAAGGGGAACGTCCTTCACATCCCGAACTGTTGGACTGGTTAGCCGTCCGCTTCGTCGAAGAGGGCTGGAGTATCAAAGAACTGCACCGCCTGATTATGAACTCCCGAACCTATCGCCAGTCGAGTCAGATTACTGACGCGATTCAGAAACACGATCCCCAGAATCGTCTGCTGTCACATTTCCCGCTGCAGCGGATGAATGCGGAAGCACTCCGCGATTCCCTGCTGTTTATATCCGGTAAACTGGATGACAATGCCGGCGGTCCTCCCGATTCAGTCAGCGTCGATCAGAATGGTCTGGTAAGCGCAAACGCGACCGCCGAGGGGGGCTGGAGACGCAGTATCTATCTGCAATACCGACGCACCCAGATTCCGACGATGCTGGACACCTTCGATTATCCCGAAATGGGGCCCAACTGTGTCACGCGGAGTATTTCTACGGTATCGCCCCAGTCACTGATGCTGATGAACAATGAACGGGTTCGCGATCTGGCAGTGGCCTTTGCGGACCGGGTTCAGCAGACGCTGGCGAAACAGAACCTGGACTCCCCTGCAGCCAGCGTTGAGCTGGTTTACGAAATGGCTCTGTGTCGTCCCCCCAGTGAAACCGAACGCAAACTGGGGGTAGCGACTCTCAAGGAACTGGAGACCAGCTGGAACGAAAATTCCCAGGCGGCCCTGGAGACGTATTGCCATACGATCCTGAATTCCGCTGCATTTCTTTATATTGACTAGTACGATGAAGCATTCTTCCGAACCACTGCAGACACGTCGTGACTTTTTTGCCCGGACCAGTGATGGCATCATGGGCGCAGCGCTGACACACCTGTTCTGCCAGGACTTTTTTGGTGGAACCCAGGCACTCGCATCCGAGTCAGAACACGCGCCACAACAGTACGACCTGAAACCCAAGGAACCGCACCATCCGCCCAAAGCGACATCTGTGATCCACCTGTTTATGAACGGGGGGCCGAGCCAGATGGATCTGTTCGATCCCAAGCCGGTGCTGGACAAGATGGATGGCAAACCCTACCCGGGGAACATCGAAGACCTGGGGAACTCGAACACGAGCAGCATCGGAGAAATGCTGGGCGGACAATACAAGTTCGCCCGTCACGGGGAATCGGGAATGTGGATGGCCGACGTCCTGCCTGAAACTGCGAAGATGACTGACGAACTCTGTCTGCTCAATTCGATGTGGACTGACCATCCCAACCACGACAATGCCCTGTATAAAATTCACAGCGGGCGGCTGTTCATGGGCTATCCCACTTTTGGTTCCTGGACCGTCTACGGGCTGGGCACCGAAAATCAGAATCTGCCCGCTTATGTCGTATTGACTGATCCCCTGGGGGCTCCCAAGAACGGTACGCGCAACTGGACGGCCGGCTTTCTGCCTCCGACTTACCAGGGAACGCGGCTGCGTCCGACCGGTTCACCGATCCTGAACCTGAAACCTCAGTACGAACAGCCTTCCGCGGTGACCGAATCCGCACAGAAACTGTTAAATCAGCTGGATGAGATTCATCGTAAAGAGCGTCCTTATAATCCGCTGCTGGATGCCCGTATTGAGTCCTACAGCCTGGCGGCACGGATGCAGATGTCGGCCACCGAAGCCCTGGACCTTTCCAAGGAAACGAAACCCACACTGGAACAGTATGGTATCGGCGAGAAAGCCACCGACTCGTATGGTCGTCGCTGTCTGCTGGCCCGCCGTCTGGTGGAACGGGGCGTCCGGTTTGTGCAGATCTTCCTGGAAGAACAACCGTGGGACAGTCACGCCGACCTGAATGCCAACCATCGGCTGATGTGCGAACGCACGGACAAACCGGTGGCTGGCCTGTTGCGTGATCTGAAACAGCGGGGACTGCTCAATAACACACTGGTCATCTGGGGCGGTGAATTCGGACGGACGCCGACCACGCAGAAATCATCGAACGGTTATTCGGGCCGCGATCACAACATGCAGGCATTCACATCCTGGATGGCCGGCGGTGGCGTGAAAGGGGGCACGACCTACGGCGTCACCGACGATTTCGGACACAGCGTCGTCGAGAATCCGGTGAGCGTGCATGACTTCCATGCGACCATTCTGCACCTGCTGGGTCTGCATCATCAGAAACTGCACTTCACCCGCAGCGGGCTGGAAGAGCGGCTGACCGGGGTCAAACCGCCCCGCGTGGTCAAGGAGATCATCAGTTGAACCCATCTGAATCAGGCCTGACCCGTCGTGAACTGCTACAGTGTGCTGCGACTGCGGGTGTTGCAGTCGCGTTGGGAAACAGTGTCAGTCAGGCAGCCGATCCTAAAGATGAGCGACCGACGATCATCGATACCAACGTCAGCCTGTTCGACTGGCCTTTTCGTCAACTCCCGCTGAATGAAACCTCGCTGCTGATCAAGAAGCTGCGCTCGCTGGGCGTGGTGCAAGCCTGGGCCGGCAGTTATGAAGGTATTCTGCACCGCGATCTGTCTTCCGTTAATCAGCGACTGGCTGAGGAATGTCAGAGGTATCCTGAACTGATACCGTTCGGCACCATCAATGTGTCACTGCCGGGCTGGGAAGACGATTTCCGGGATTGTATCTCCTTGCATCAGATGCCGGGAGTGCGGGTCTACCCGGGATATCATGCTTACGCTTTGGATGATCCTCAGTTTATAGAACTTTTGAAACAGGCCGCCAATCAGAAGGTTCTGGTGCAGATTGTCGTTTCACTGGAAGACACGCGTACGCAGAGTCACCTGTTGCGTGTGGATGATCTGGATCTACAGCCGCTTTCGGAAGTGGTCAAGCAGATACCGGACTGCAAAGTCCAACTGCTTAACGCGCGTCCGCGTTCACCGTTGTTGAAACAGCTGGAAGAGACACCCGGTATCTATTTCGATACCGCTCGCGTCGATGGAACCGATGGCGTACCGAATCTGATCGAAGCTGCTCCTGCGGGGCGAGTCCTGTTTGGCAGCCATGCGCCGTTTCTGATTCCCGAAGCACCGCTGGTGCGTGTTTATGAAGCCCGCAAGCTCGACGCACCGGCGCTGGCCGCCCTGCTGTCGGGGAATGCCAGTCGTCTGCTGAAATCCTGTCGGGAGAAGCAGGCTTCTGCCCTTCGGGAACGCAAACCAGAGCCCCTGCCCACAACAATCGACGCCGAACAAATTCATGCCGGGCTGCCCGGAGAAGCGCAGCTGAAACGCTATCGCATCTGGGATTCCTACTTCACCCCTTCACATTCGAATCCGGGACGAGACGGGAGTAGTCGGCTGATCGCGGATATTGAGCGTGCTTTACCTGCTGCCCGCACCGGTCAATTTGAAAAGCTGTGTTACTTCGCGCATGTGGGACTGGGCACAACCAGCGATTCCCAGTTGGAGCAACTGCTGCGTGAGCAACCTGAAGTAGTCCTGAAACCGCTGGAGCGCTGGCCCGAGCTGTTAATCGGGATGATGCAGCTGAATGCCAATGATGTGCCAGCTTCCCTGGCGGCTTTGGATCAGTGGATCAAGAACGGCCCAATGCGGGGCGTCTATTTCGCCAGCAGTGGTCCCGGGTCACAGGTCTGCACGCATCCGAACTTCAACCCGCTGGTCGAACGCATTGCCGAGTTGAACGGCGTGATCATGCAGCACACCTGGTTTAAGACCGGTGGCAAAGGGGGACCGGGTGAATCGACGCCGGACGACCTCGTGGTTCTGGCCAAACGATTTCCCGACCAGCAATTCCTGTGCGCCCACGCAGGTGGTGAATGGGAACAAGGCATCCGCGCGGTCCGGGATTGCGGGAATATTCTCGTCGAGACTTCCGGCTTCGACCCGACGGCGGGCTTCATTGAAATGGCCGTCCGCGAACTGGGGGCCGAACGCGTCGTCTTTGGGAGCCACCTTCCCTCACGCTCACTGGGAACCGAATTGTGCAAAGTCACCTGTGCGCAGATCACCGAACAGGAGAAATTCCTGATCCTGGGTGAGAACTATCGGCGGTTGCTGGCGGCGCAGGCTGCGAAAGCAGACTGATGGAAGCTGCCCCGTTCATTCTCCCCGACGTCCCGTGCGGCGATAATCCTGTGGCGTCATACCGGTTGTTTTGCGAAACTGGCGTGTGAAGGCACTCTGGTCGGCATAGCCGACATTCAGGGCGATCGCAGAGATGGGAGCGTCCGTCTCGCATAACTGCTGTTGAGCCAGATCGATGCGGAGCTTCAACAGCCACTGGCTGGCATTCAAACCGAATACGCGACGGATACGGCGGTCGAACTGATAGCGGGACATCTGTGCCTGCGCAGCCAGTTCCGGAATGGACGGGGGTTCTGCCAGATGCTGTTCGGCATATTCGATGGCGGTGGCAACGTGCTGATATTCTGCGGTCGCGTAGTCCGGCAGTTGCAGGTCTTTGGAAACGCCGACCAGTCCGACGACGGTTCCCCGGCGGTTCTTGAGGGGCAGCTTGGTCGTCAGGCACCAGCCCACTTCCCGCGAGGGGTAGACGTGCAGTTCGAGTTGGAAAAGCAAGGGTTTCCCGGTTTTGAGCACGCGCTGATCCTGTTCCTGAAAGCGGTTTCCCAGCGGCGACCGAAAGACTTCACAGGGAGTCCGTCCCAGCAGTTGAGCCTTGGTTTGCCTGCCACACCGCTGCTGCAGCGTGGTGTTCACAACCAGATACGCTCCACTCCTGTCCTTGATGAAATAGACGATATCGGGCAGATGATCGAAGAGTGCTTCGCCGGTAAACGGTTCGTCCAGTTGCTGCAGTAATTCGTGGATCATTGTCGTCCCCTCGGATCCAGATCTGTAAAAACTCGATTATGCGCATTTTCAAGTCTGGCGTCGAGGGACCGACTATACAGTTCACCCGCGAAACGGGTATGCTGATTCTGGATTAACCGCATTCAGAGTCCCCCGGAACAAGGAGACGACGCGTGACTGAAGAGAGCCGAATCTTTCGTGGCTGCATGCCGGCTTTGATGACTCCCTGTCAGACTGATGGGAGTCCCAATTATGAAGCGCTGGTCAGCAAGGCCCGGGAGCTGATTGACCTGGGGATGCGGGCCGTGGTCTATTGTGGCTCCATGGGAGACTGGCCGCTCTTGACTGATGCACAACGCCAGGAAGGTGTCAGGCGACTGGTCGAAGCAGGCGTGCCGGTCGTCGTTGGTACGGGGGCTCAAAACACGCAGAGTGCCGTGGCTCATGCAGCGCATGCTCAGGAAGTGGGTGCAGCCGGACTGATGCTGATTCCCCGCGTGCTTTCGCGCGGCTCCTCACCGGCAGCACAAAAGTCGCATTTCTCTGACATTCTCAAAGCAGCTGACAGCTTACCGGCGGTGATTTACAACAGCCCCTGGTACGGTTTTGAAACCCGCGCGGACCTGTTCTTTGAACTTCGGCGGGCGTATGCAAATCTGGTGGGCTTCAAGGAATTCGGAGGGGCGGAGGCTCTGAACTACGCCGCCGAGCAGATTACAACCGGTGATTCGGGGCTGTCCCTGATGGTGGGCGTGGATACGCAGGTCTTTCACGGATTTGTGAACTGTGGTGCCGTCGGTGCGATCACGGGGGTAGGAAATGCGTTGCCGGTCCCTGTGCTGAAGTTGATCGCGCTCTGTGAACGGGCAGCGCAGGGAGATGTCGAGGCCCGCAGGCTGGCTCTGGAACTGGATGCGGCCCTGGCGGTCCTCTCCCGGTTTGACGAAGGCCCCGACCTGGTTCTGTATTACAAATCGCTGATGGTCCTGGAGGGGAACCCCGAATATCAGTTGCACTTTAACCCCTCGGATCAGTTGTCTGAAAGTCAACGGTGTTTTCTGCACGATCAGTGGCAGCTGTTTAAGAACTGGTGGGACCAGTGGCCGGGAGCGAACGCATGAAGGGATCTGAAGCGCGGGTCCACGTCATCGACTCGCATACCGCAGGGGAGCCGACACGTGTCGTGCTGTCAGGAGGTCCCGAGCTTGGTACGGAGTTGCTGAGTGCGCGACGGGATCGGTTCCGGGAGACCGCAGACGGGTTTCGTCGTACCCTGATTGATGAACCTCGGGGCAACGAGGCGATGGTGGGTGCCCTGCTCTGTGAGCCGACAGATACCACGTGCGCCGCGGGGGTCATCTTCTTTAATAACCGCGGCTACCTGGGGATGTGCGGCCATGGGACAATCGGCGTTGCAGTTACGCTGGCCTACCTGGGACGGATTGAACCGGGTCAGCTTAAGCTCGAAACGCCCGTGGGTATCGTCAGTGTCGAATTACACGACGCGCATACGGCCTCGATTGAAAACGTCCCCAGCTATCGTCTTAAGACGGATGTCACGGTCGAGGTTCCTGAACTGGGCCCCATTCGTGGTGACCTCGCCTGGGGCGGCAACTGGTTCTTTCTGGCGGATTCCCCGCTCCCGCTGACTGCAGAACGGATTCCGGAGCTGACGACGGCCGGCTTACGTTTGCGGAGCGTTTTAGCAGAACAAGGCATTTGTGGTGCGGCTGGTGAGGAAATCGATCATATAGAATTCTTCGGTCCTGCAGAATCGTCAGAGGCGGACAGCCGGAATTTTGTACTCTGCCCTGGAGGCGCTTACGACCGCTCGCCTTGTGGCACGGGGCTGAGTGCGAAGCTGGCCTGCCTGGCGGCTGAGGGAAAGCTGGCACCGGGTGAGACCTGGGTGCAGGAGAGTATCATCGGCAGCCGGTTTGAGGGATCGTATCGACAGGGAACCGCCGATCAGATTCTGCCCCGGATTACGGGTAGTGCATATATCGTGAGTGAAAATCAGCTGATTCAACAGCCGGGCGATCCGTTTGGGCAAGGCATCCCGGCAGGAGCCATCAAATGACCGAGCAGACAGCAGCGGGAACCGTGATCGTTGTGGGGGGCGGGATTATCGGGATCGCCTGTGCGCACTACCTGTCTGACGCCGGCTTTCAGGTGACGGTCATCGAACGGAACACGATCGCGGGTGCCTGCTCGCATGCGAACTGCGGCTTTATCGTGCCGAGTCATGTGTTGCCCCTCACTGAACCCGCGGCCCTTAAAACCGCTTTGAAATCGCTGTTCACCCCGCGTGCCCCCTTTCGCGTCAGGCCCCAATGGGATCTTTCGTTCTGGAAATGGATGTGGCAATTTGGCCGCCGTTGTACTCACAAACAGATGCTGGCAGCAGCGCCTGCTTTGAAATCCATGCTTGATCTGTCACTGCAGGAATACCGGCGGCTACTCGAACAGGAAGACCTCGCCTGTGAGTGGCGCGACGCAGGGCTACTGTATGTGTTTCAGACAGAACGGGGGCTGGATGAGTACCGCCAGATAGATCGTCTGCTGACGGAACACTTCGGCGTCGCGGCCCGGGAGATTCCGGGAGAAACGCTGCCGGCCTTCGATCCGGCGCTCAAACCCGGACTGGCGGGGGCCTTTCATTACACGTGTGACGCTTCACTCAAGCCGGACCTGCTGGCTGCCGCCTGGACGACGCGGTTACGGGAACGAGGTGTTCAATTCCAGGAAGCATGTGAGCTGACGGGGGTCACACATGCGGGAGGCAAGATTACACAGCTGGAGACTTCGCAGGGAGAACTGCAGGCCGATGCGGTTGTGTTTGCGACCGGGGCCTGGAGTCCGCTACTGGCGGAGCAGCTGGGTTGCGCGATTCCGATCCTGCCTGGCAAGGGGTATTCGGTGACCATGGCGGCACCAGATCCAAGCCCTCGGTATCCGATGCTGTTCCCCGAGCATAAGGTCGGTGTCTGTCCGTTTGAGAATCGGTTCCGACTGGGATCGATGATGGAGTTCACCGGCTATGATACGACGATTCCCGAGTATCGCATTCAGCAGTTACGCGACTCGGCGAAACCGTACCTGGTGACTCCCTCTACTGAGACCGAGTACGAGCGCTGGTATGGCTGGCGGCCGATGACGTGGGACAGCCTGCCGATCATCGGTCGCGTGCCCCGTCTGAACAATGCCTGGCTGGCAGCGGGGCACAACATGCTGGGAATGAGCATGGCACCGGCGACCGGCAAGCTGATTGCCCAGCTTGTTTCTTCAGAAACTCCCGATCTCGACCCGATGCCGTATGCTCCGGATCGCTTTGAATGAGAGTCTGTCTGTAAAAACGATATGGTACACCCGCACATTGTGAGCCTGGCGAGACGAAGCATGCTTTGATGATTCAAACAGAATTAACACGCGAAAAATCTGCGTTCCAGGAAACGTTCTTATTTGAATTCCAATTTCAGCTGATATAATACGGACGTTGGGCCGCCATACATTCGGGATATCGCCTCTTATGAGAAATGATTTTTCAATCTTCAATGTCAGGTTGAACCAGCTGCTGAGGCTGATTGTTCCCTGTCTGCTCTGTCTCTTCTCTTATTCCTCGCCGGCTCTGGCTGAGAGCAATCTGCTGCAGGACGATCCCAAACGTTGTGCCGTGATTGAGCTGTTTATCCGCAATGACTGTGAAGACTGCCCGGAAGTTGTGAAGCGGGTCGAGGAATATGCTGAAAAGAATGGTCGGATCCGGCTGCATATCCACAACCTGGATGAATCGAAGAAACACGAAGAGCGGTATCAGCAGATACTGCAGTATTTCCAGTTGAAAGAAGCGACGCTGCCGGCCGCTTATGGCTGTAATTCCCTGTTGAGTAAACTGAAGCCGGATGAATCGACCGATCGTCGCCTGGATTCCCTGCTGACTGTCACCGCCTATGTGCGTTCGGGATGTTCCAAGTGCGCCGCCGCGAAAGAATTCATCGCCGGGCTCAAACAGCGGTATCCAGTCTTTAAATTCAAAGAACATGACCTGGTCTCCAGTAGCGAGGCGCGGGTGAAAGTGCAGGAGCTTTCCCAGCGGTACCGCAAACAGGCTGTCAGCGTGCCCGTGATCCATCTCTGCAATAAGCTGATGATCGGCTGGACGGGGGAAGCCACAACCGGCGAAGAGATGGAATCGACGTTGAAATACTGGACTTCCGAGTGCCCTGAGAAAGAGAAAAAGGAAGATCAGGAGAGTTCCCTCGAGCAACGGTTGCTTCCCGAAACGGTCGATACGGCGACGGCAGCAGTTTCTCATGCAGGGAACAGCGAGTTCCTGATGATCTCGTTCGTAGCTGATCCGGGTGAGGCAGATGCAGCGGAAGATGATCCCCTGCCCCCGATTCCCGGTAATGATCCGCTCCCCCCGATACCGGGAGGCAGTGCGGTGGCTCCGCCGATCCCGGGAGGAGAGCCGCCCCCTCCGGTGATAGATGGCGGACCTCCGATTCCTGTACCTGCTCAGGAAAAGGATACCATCGAAGTTCCCTTGTTGGGGGAATTGAGTCGAAGCCGGTTAGGAATGCCGGCTTTTACTTTTTTAATCGGTCTGGTCGACGGTTTTAACCCGTGCGCCATGTGGGTGCTGCTGTTTCTACTCTCCCTGCTGGTGAATCTGAAAAGCCGAGCGAAGATCGTGGCGGTTGCAGGCACGTTTGTGCTGATCAGCGGCCTGGCTTATTTTGCCTTCATGGCGGCCTGGCTGAATGTGTTCCTGCTGATCGGCTACTTAAGGCCCGTGCAGTTGCTGCTGGGGATCTTTGCCACCCTGGTAGGGTTGATTCACATCAAGGATTTTTTTGCGTTCAAGAAAGGGATTTCGCTCTCCATTCCCGAATGGGCCAAACCTGGTCTGTATGCACGGATGAGACGGGTGGTGAATGCTGAAAGTCTGACCGGGGCGATTATTGGCGCCTCGATTCTGGCTGTGCTGGTGAATATCATCGAGCTGCTCTGCACTGCGGGGTTACCTGCTTTGTATACCGAAATCCTGACGATGCAAAACTACCCGCCCTGGAAGACCTATGCCTACCTGGCACTGTATAACGTCGCTTATATGCTGGATGACACGATCATGGTGACCATTGTGGTCGTCACGCTGGGCAAGCATAAACTGCAGGAGGACCAGGGACGCTATCTCAAACTGTTCAGCGGCGTGGTGATCCTGATACTGGGGCTGATTCTGATTATCAAACCGTCGCTGCTGCTGTGATGATTGAACAGAGCCAAGCAGTCTTTAAGAGCCTGCGCTTTTAGTGATCTCTTTCACGAGTGAGACCGTTTCTGTTTCCGCCGAATGATTGCGGGCAAAGTCCCGCTTCTGGAAGACATTCAGCATACGGCGGTTATCGGCTGCTGTTTCCGCGACAACCCGTTTGATTCCCCAGCGGCGACAGACTTCGAGACAGTAATCGGTCAGAATGGAGCCGAGACCCTGCCCGTGCCATTCGTCGCTGACGAGCACCGCATACTCGGCTTCCTGATGGTCGGCGTCGGCAATAAGACGTCCGACCCCGAGGATTCGTGATTCACCTTCTACTTCGAGTTCCGCCACGATGGCAATCTCGCGATCGTAGTCAATAAAGCAGAAGCGGGCCGCCATATCGTGTGTCGTGCCATGAAACGAATAACGGAAGCGGGAACGAATTGTTTCGGGCGAGCAGCTGTTGAGCAGCCCGTGCCACATATCTTCGTCTTCAGGCTTAATCGGTCTGAGCAGCACCTGGGTACCGTCTTTCAGGGTGACAGTTCTGCTGAACTCTTCGGGATAAGGACGAATCGCCAGATGCGAATAGGGGCGACTGGTGCCCGGTTGCGTTTCCAGATCGACAATGATGCGGGCATCGAGGGCGACGACCTGATCAGGAGAGACCAGCAGCGGATTGACGTCCAGTTCGAGGATCTCGGGAAAATCGGCGACGAAGTAAGAGAGACGAATCAGAACTTCGATCAGTCGGTCCAGGTCGACGGGGGCGTGACCCCGGTAGCCATTCAACAGGGGCCAGGAACGCAGTGATTCCAGGGCTCTGCGGGCCAGCCGTTCGTTGAGGGGTGGCAATTCGAGGGAACGATCCTGGTAGAGTTCGGCAGTGGTCCCCCCTGCACCGATCAGCAGGACGACGCCGAATACCGGATCCCGCTTGGCACCGACGATCAGTTCATGGCCTTCCGCTTCGGCGTACATGGGTTGTACGGTGACTCCCTGGACGTGCGCCTCGGGCCGCCGCTCTGCGACGCGCTGCATCATCCGCGCATAAGCTTCGTGCACTTTCTGATGACTGGCGATTCCAAGTTCCACACCGCCGACATCGGATTTATGGGTGATATCATCCGAATAGATTTTGAGCACCACCGGATACCCGAGCTCATCCGCACGGGCGGCGGCTTCTTCCGGGGAACAGGCAACGACCGTCTGGCTGACAGGGATGCCGTACGCTTCGAGTAGCTGTTTGGACATGCGTTCCGAGAGTGTGGATTTCCCCTGCTGGAGGGCGACCTGGGCGAGTTCCTGCAGACGGGCCCGGTCCAGGGTGAGATTCATCGGTACGGCCCGGGGGGTTTCGTTCAGAAACTGCAGATTGCGGGCGTAGGTGACCAGGTACATGAAAGCCCGCACCGCCTGCTCGGGTGTGGTGTAAGTGGGGATTCCGGCCTGATTCAGACGCGCAATCCCTTCCTGGACTTTTCCGCCTCCCATCCAGGCGGTGAGCACCGGTTTCGAGGAGGTCCGGGCCGCTGCGATGACTGCTTCCGCGGCGCCGGTGGGATCGGTCATCGCCTGGGGCGAGAGTGCAACCAGCACGCCATCCACCTGCGGATCTTTGAGGACAATCTCGACCGTTCTGCCGAACCGCTCGGGGGTCGCATCTCCGATGACGTCCAGTGGGTTACCGTGCGACCAGGCAACCGGGAGGAATTCGTTGAGTTGTTCAATCGTCTCCTGCGAGATCTCGGCCATGATGCCTTTACGTTCCAGCAGAGCGTCGGTTGCCATCACGCCGGGACCGCCGGCATTGGTGACGATGGCCAGTCGATCCCCCCTGGGAGGCTTGTGTCGTGCCAACAGTTCCGCACAGTCGAACAGATCATCCAGATCGAAGACGCGGACGATGCCGGCCCGGGCGAAGGCAGCTTCGTAAACGGCGTCAACGCCTGCCATCGCCCCGGTATGCGAGGTCGCTGCTTTCGCGGAAGCGGTGAAGCGGCCCGCTTTATAGGCGATGATCGGTTTTTTCTGGGTAAAGGCACGGGCTGCCGACATGAAGAGTCGCGCCTGTGCAATGGATTCCACATAGAGAATGATGGAACTGGTGTGAGGATCGAGGGCGAAATAATCGATCAGGTCGGCCATGCCGACATCCAGCGTATTGCCGACGGAGACGAAGTGCGAGAAGCCGATGCGTTCCTGCAGTGACCAGTCGAGAATCGACGTGCAAAGTGCCCCGGACTGAGAAATGAAGGCGACATTACCGGTCAACGGCATATCGGTGGCGAAGCTGGCATTCAGTTTCGAATAGGGCGCCATGATGCCCAGGCAGTTCGGCCCGATAATTCGCATGCCGGAGTACTGGTGCGCCCGTCTGCGGACTTCCAGTTCGAGCTCTTTCCCTTCGGGGCCGGTCTCCCGGAACCCGGCGGAGAGAATGACAATCCCCCGAATACCGGCCTGGCCACACTGGTCGATAAGGTCGGGAATCGTGGCTGCGGGGGTACAGATCACCGCCAGGTCGACTTTGCCCGGCAGGTCGGCGACCTGGGCGTAACAGGTGTGGTCACCCAGTCGCTCGTGCTTGGGATTAACGGGATAAACGGGTCCCTCGAAACCGCCTGCCAGCAGATTATGAAAGACGGTATGTCCGACACTCAGCGGTCGTTGACTCGCGCCGATAACGGTGACTGAACGGGGATGAAAGATTTTATCGAGATTGCGAATGGGCATGGTTGGGCCTTTGTCGTGCTCCTCTTGACTGCGGCTTCAGTTTGAGACCAGCTCCAGTAGATGATGTTCAATACACTCTGCCAGTGCCTGGGGATTGTAGCCTCCTTCGAGCAGGCTGACGACACGCTGTTCTGCATGAACGTCGGCCAGATCGAGCACCACCCGGGTCAGTCGTGCGAAGTCTTCGCTTTCCAGCCCCAGTGATCCGACCGGGTCATCCTTGTGTGCATCGAATCCCGCACTGATCAGAATCAACTGAGGTCGGATTTTTTCAGCCAGTCGTTCTGCGGCAGCAGTGAACTGGCTGAGATAGTCTTCGCGCGAGATACCATATTCTAACGGAAGGTTGACGGTCGTTCCAAGTCCGGCTCCCGCGCCGGTTTCGTCTGCAAAGCCTGACTTCACACAGAACGAAGACCGATGCACGGACAGGAAACCGACCTGCCCGTCTTCCCAGAAGAGTTCCTGGGTGCCATCGCCGTGATGCACGTCCCAGTCGATGATCATGACCCGTTCCAGGCCGAACTCATCGATGGCCAGCCGCGCCGCGATGGCCACGTTATTAAAGAGGCAAAACCCCATAGCCTGCTCGCGTGATGCGTGATGTCCGGGGGGACGAATCAGACAGAAGGCACGGTCGGAGTGCCCCTTGAGTACCTGCTCGACGGCATCACAGGCGGCACCAGCGGCCATGCGGGCGACCTCCCAGGATGCAGGGCAGACGGTGGTATCGGGGCTGATAAAACCGCCCCCCTGTTCACAGAAATTTCGCACATACTTCACATAGTGATCCGAGTGCACGCGTTCCAGTCGAGCATCACTAACCTCGCTGAAGGAACGCTGGCGACAGTGTGCGTGGAGTGCAACCTGGGTCGCCCGGCGGACAGCAGGCACGATCCGCGCCGGATTTTCCGGGAGACCGCCTGTTTCATGTTTGAGAAATATGGGATCCGAATAGAGTAGTGCCATGGTTTGTTCCGCAGGTTAACGCTCCGCGGCGCGAGTCGCGTCGCTGTTGATTAAGAAAGCATACCCGATTCGATGAGTGGACGGAATCGACTGAGGACCGGTCCTGTCCGGAGACTTAAGATTCTTTCTAAAGTCCTCGTTTCTGCCGGTGTGGATTGGTAGAATTGAGAACTCATCACGTCGAAGCTGGCCTGTTGTCTTGTGCTCACTGGAAAGGTCTCCCATGATTCGTTTTGTGTCCGCGCTGTTATTGCTGGTCGTGATTGGCCTGCCCGCTGTGTCTGCTTCTGAGCAGCGTCCGAATGTTGTGCTGTTCCTGGTGGATGACATGGGCTGGATGGACAGCGAGCCTTATGGTTCGAAGTTCTACGAAACACCGAATATGACGCGACTGTCTCAGCAGTCAATGCGGTTTACGAATGCCTACGCGGTTCCCCTCTGTTCGCCGACGCGGGCATCGATTCTGACGGGACAGTATTCGTCCCGGCACGGCATCACCAGTGCCAGCGGCCATCAGCCGCCGCGTCCCGCCGATTTCGAATATCTACCCAAGACGGCGAAGCCGAATCAGAAGCTGCGGATGCCGATCAGCAAGAACTACCTGGATCTGGAACAATACACGCTGGCAGAAGCGCTGCGGGACGCCGGTTATCGGACGGGGCACTTCGGGAAATGGCATCTGGGGCTGACGGCACCGCACCGCCCGGACAAACAGGGATTTGAAACCGTCTGGCATTGTGCTCCCGATCCGGGGCCGCCCAGCTATTTTTCGCCGTATGGTGTGTTCCCGGATGGGAAGCCGACGGGGCGCCATCATGTGGGGAACATTACCGACGGGCCGGAGGGGGAACACATTACCGATCGACTGACCGATGAAGCGCTGAAGTTCATCGACGCCCACCAGGATGAGCCGTTCTATTTGAATCTCTGGCATTACTCGGTACATGGACCGTGGCAGCATAAAGAAGCCTATACGGCTGAGTTCGCGAAGAAGCAGGATCCACGCGGTGAGCAGAAGAATCCCGTGATGGCTTCGATGCTGCGGAACGTGGATGAGAGCCTGGGACGGATTCTGGACAAGCTGGACCAGCTCAAGCTGTCTGAGAATACCCTGTTTATTTTCTATTCGGATAATGGCGGGAATGCGCACAGCTGGAGCAGCGAAGATCCCAAGATTCAGAAGATCAATGAAAAGCATCCCAAGTATGCGACCATCCAGAGCTATCGCAAGTGGGCGGGTGGCGAACCGCCGACGAATAATGCCCCTCTGCGGGAAGGGAAAGGCCGGATCTATGAAGGGGGACAGCGGGTGCCCCTGATGGTCCGCTGGCCGGGACACATTCAACCGGGGAGTACCAGTGACACGATTGTCGGGCCGATCGATGTGTACCCGACGATTCTGGATGCCGTGAAAGTGAAACGGAATCCTGAGCAGGTCATCGATGGCGAGTCGATCCTGCCCGTACTGGAGCAGAAAGGCGAGATGCAGCGGACCGCCTGGTTCACCTGGTTTCCACATCTGATCCCAGCGGTGTCGGTTCGCCAGGGAGACTGGAAGCTGATCCGACGGTTTGAGCCCCACCCGAAATATCCCGAAGTCCGCGAACTATATAATCTGAAAGCGGACATCGGCGAGACACAGAATCTCGCGGCGACGCATCCCGACAAAGTCAAAGCACTCGATGCCTTGATTGATGAGTTCGTTAAAGAGACCGGCGCGCTGTATCCGCAGCCCAACCCGGCTTTTAATCCCCGCACCACAGGAGGGGCTCCTCAGCGTGGCCCCCTGCACGGGCTGGTTCCGAAGTTTTCCAAACTGACACTGGTTGAAGGGGGCGCCCGGATGGAAGCCGACGGCCGGTCTCCGTTCCTGGGAACAGCCCAGGTCAAACATCGCGGACCAGTGACACTCAAGTTGCGTGTGAAAAGTCCGCAAGGTGGGGCTGGAAAGGTCGTCTGGAAGACAGCTGTGCAGGAGGGCTTCCCGAAGACAGGTCAAACTGCAGAATTCACGTGCAAGGCCAGTCCGAACTGGCAGGAAGTAGAAGTCGCGCTGCCTGTGGAAGGCATGAGTGGCATTTTCCGCCTGTACCTGCCGGTCTCTGAGGGAGCGCTGGAGATTGGCTCGATTGAATTTCGTTCGTCCAAGACGAACCGCCCGGTGCGTGTTTGGGATTTCAGTAAGGGCAACGGTTGAACGGAATCCGGCCTGGTATTTCGGCCAGAACCAGCGATACAGAAGCCATTCTCAGTTGGTCACAATCAGAGGTCGCATGCGCTGGAAGAGGGCTTCGAATGCTGCCTGGTCTGGTGTGGCGAAGGGACAGAGTCGGGTGGTGTTGCGCAGGATTTCGAAGACATCTGCTACGAGTTCCTCATCGCCGCCACGCAGAGTGCAGCCGGCCAGTACCTGAAAGTAGCCGTCGCTGTTTTCGATTTCCTCAAAGTATTGCGCGGGCCGGTCGTCGGTAATGATGACCAGGATCGACTCATGAATCGGATGCTCTAACTTCACCGCCTGAAATGCTTCCAGTAAAGGCAGGAAGTCAGAGCGAATCCGTCTCATCGCTTTCGAAAATGCGCGATTGCGGGCAGCACTACTGAATCTCAGCTGCATGGCCAGTCCTTGAAATGGCTTCATACAAATTACGTCTCCTGTGATGACAACTGTTGAAGATCCTGTTCGAGCTGATCAACGACCCTCTTCGGCCAGACAGCGGGTGCACTTATGGAGCAGGCGGACTGCCAGGAACGTCATACCCGTTAATGCTAACAGCCAGGGCCAGAAGGATTCCAGTGCAACCTGCCCTTCGACGTGCCAGTGCTCCAGCAGTTCGAGGGTGACAAAGACGAGCATTGCTCCGACAAAGGTCAGATACTCGCGGCGGATCATCGTACGGACCGAGAACCGGAGTTCGGGCTTCTTCCATTTGCGGAGCTGGGGAATGAAGGCCGGTGTCTGCGCGGCCCAGGTGCGGAATTCATCGCCGAATTTTTCACGCAGGAAGGCTTCTTCGGTCATCATGATCCGTTCGTAATACAGCCAGAAAGCCATACAGAATACGGCAATCAGCCAGCCATCGTGGTAAAACATAGCCCAGCCAAGGGCGACCAGAAAGTTCCCCAGATAGAGGGGATGTCGGCAGACGGAATAAATGCCCGTGGTATTCAGACTGTCGGCCACCTGTTTCTTTGTGTTACGTCCCGAAGTTCCGCCGGGGACAAAACCGGCAACCAGCACGCGGACTGTCAGTCCCAGCAGTGTGACTGCGATGCAGAAGAGTTCCCAGAATTCCTGAACGTCGTGCCTGCCCCAGGGGCGTTCGAAGTTGGACGCCGCGAAGATCAGCGGGAGCAGCAGAACTGCGGGCAGGTAGCTCCGCCAGCGAAACAGCCATTGCCCACTCGTCTCAAAATGATTCTTCAGTTCCATGATCGTATTCCTGCTCCGTGATGTGTCTGGTTTTGTTTTTTGACGTGCTTGAGGCTGCCTGCCGGGATCTCCGAAGGTTTTAGTAGTTCACTGCGGCGATTTGTACTAAGACTCTAGTATTTAGTCAAGAGGTGATTTTTTAGATGGGTAATATGTTTTCAGAACTTTGTTTTCGCCGTCAGCTAACGGAGAGATCTTAGAAATTCGTCAAAGTCCCTTGCAACAAAGTGGAGCAGATTATTGTTGCGATCCAAGAGTACAACAGCAAAGTCCTGATTACGATCCAGACAGATTAAATAATCCTCTGGATCACGAGCAATGGGAACTAACTGCTCTGCCACTCCACTGAGCGACGGAAGATAAGCTAAGATGCCATACTCATAGTTTTCGTCATCCGTGAAGCGAAAAAACTCGCTCACACAGGTTGTCTGTCCCCCATAATCAAACTCGCAGGCTTGCGGTTCAGGCTCATTGTTAAACCGCATCAGTTCGTAATAACTTTCTGGCAGACGGCAACCAATCTTTTCTTCAACGAGCGCAATCGTTTGATCATTTACGTCACTGTTTTGGATCAATCCCAGCTTTGTGTATTCCATTTTTTAGTTCTTATAGTTATTTGCACCGCTGAAACGTCGAGTCTTCGATTCAGGGTCTTCAGCATGCCATTATTCGTCTTCCACTTGCAACATATCAATAAAATCGCCAAACGTCTCGGCCAAGAACGAGATAGCTCCGGTCTCATAACCCACATCAATGATCTGTTTTGATGCGCTGGTCAGGTCCATATAGGAATAGTTTCCGCCTGCATCAACAGAGATCGGCAGCAGAATTCTTTCAGGATTATCCGGAACCGCGACAACAGCCTGATTGATATCCGATGCAGTATAATGCAGGAATTCAATGACTTGCCCTTCCCACTCCTGGGACGTGGTTGATTCGATGAATTTAAAAGACAGGTTTAAGTCTTCTGGTGGTTCGTAACTTAGAAATATCAGGTAATCGTCGGGTAGCTTGAATTGCTGTTCTCCTGTCAGAACGGAGAGTTCACAGACTTCTCGGATCTGAGTAAAACCAAGGGTGGAAAGGTCCCGCATCGTTTCTCCTTTGAAAACTGTAACTGCATTTTTCCAGGATTGTCATCCATATTCTGAACTGTAGCCAGCCTACTTCTCAAGCGTCCCCAGAAATGCTTTCATCATGCGGGTATTCGTTCGGTAGAAGGCTGAATCTTCTCCCCCGTTTCGCAGGTAATGGAGATAATCCGCAGCAATGCCCGTCCCTGCAATACGCATGACCGGAATCTGTTCTGTCTCTTCCGATACAATCTGCTGATCCCCTTCCCAGAGGAGGCCCCCATCGAGTCTGCGTGAATAACGTATTGCATTCGGGACATCAATATGGCCGACAATCTTCCACTCACCCTCACTGATTAAAGTATCGTAGGTATAAAGCAGACTGCCAAAATGCAGGTCTACTTCTGCTGGTCCTGAAATATCGCGATCAAATACCCCGAGGAGTATTTCGCCCGACACTCTTTCGCTTTTAAAGAGCAGAACGGCGTACGACTCTGTTCCATCCTCATGAGAGATGGAGATCAGATCCCCGGCAGCTGAACTTACCTGCGTCATCATAATAACTCCTGATGTAATTCCCGTAGTTTATGACGTTCTATCAGTGTACCTCTGAAATTCAACAATAGATACGAATCACAACCAGAATGTGGTTTTCCTGTGAGTCCAGCAGTTCGTGCCAGCTGACGCGTTCCGGTTTCTGTCTGGAGGCGGTGTAGAGATCATGAAACTGCCTGTCGGGAGTGATCACCCCTGCCGCCAAATCGGGGTCCGGGAATTCTGAGGGATAATAAACGCAGTCCCGCCAGGAATGAACTTCTTCCTTCGTCTGTGGATTCCAGTAGTACCAGAAATCCCAATAGTGCCAGACCCCCTGCTGTTCCGTATGTTCCTGACGGCGCCAGGGTTCCAGTAGAGACTCAAGCATGTGGTTTATCTCCGGCGTGTCTTCCGGAATCACTAAATAAATCGTGGCGTGCATTTCAATTGACCTACCGGGTCCTCTTCCCCCATTCGACTTGGCTGCTTTAGTGTGGATTTCTGATCGACTGTAAGACCTCTTCACTGGAGAGATCCTGGTGCCACCAGTGCCGACACTGCGCACCACAGAATTCCCGGCGATGCTGATCCGCAATTTTGAATAAAGCGATCATCAAACGAAAGAGCTTCAGATACTCGTTTGACGGAAGCTGAAGTGCTTTCGCACTGGCTTCCCGCAGTTTACCACGCTGCAACATGACACAAGGTGTAAAAGTCGATTTCAGGCCAGCATGTTCAATGGCTGGCAAGACGTCTGCTGTTGTGGGTCCCGCCTGCTGGCAGATAAAATTTAACTGATAGAGAACGGACTTTTGCTCTGCCGCCTCCAGAGCGGCGAACCACGCCTGGCCCTCGGCGTCTGGAATGACTCCCTGGCGTATCTGGTTGAGCTTATCTCAATCTCGCGCGTGCTCATAACTGCTCTGTGTTGTACTTCACGATAATTCGAGTTGCATTCATATTCGTCAGACTTGCATCATCAATCCTGTCCCTGGAACGACACATCTGTCGAGTCAATCCTCAACCTCCCTGGTATGTTGTCAGAGGATTCGTCCGTAAGGACGATCCTCCGGCAGCACTCCAGCCAGAAGTAAGCCAAAATATTGTTCCATCATTCTGCAGTGCGCTAAGAGAAAATCAGTCTGATCACTATAAGGTGCTTCTCCTTCCACCTCATACGGATATCCATAGAGAAGAGAAGCCGTCTGTTTGGTAATCAGCGGTTCCGGCTGATGTGCCTTCAGCAATGCAACCATTGTCTGTTCAATCTCAGTATATATTTCTTTCTGGATCACTGCGGACGTTTTCAAGATGCGTACATTGTCGCAAATGAGTTGACACAGCTTTTCCTCAATTCGTTCTCGATCTACCAAAATGATTACCTCCACTCACCAACTATCGACACCTCTACCACCGTTATTCTTACTCAGTTCCAACATACCATCGTGGGTCGATGGGTGACACCTAATCGCAGAAAACCATGATTCCTGCTCCCTGATTCAAAGCATCGCGGAACATCCGCTCCAGAGCAAAGACAGGCAAGCTGCGATTAAAGTTCGGAATCTCGAATCCTGGTACAAGAGTCGGAAGTGATTCCTGTATCAGTTTCAAAGTACGTTCCACCTGAAAAGTATCGAGGTGCGAATCTTCGAAGAAGGGCAGACTGATCCCCTGCTCTTCTAAAATCGTCCACAGCGCAGCAAGTGACTTCCACTCCTGGAGAGACAGAGCCCCCAGTGCCGTTTCCTCCGGAAATTCCGACGGTTCGTCTCCATCAGCAATCAGGTAAAAATCCAGCATCATCAACGCCCCTGCCTGTGATCGTTTTTCCCCGAACTCATCCATTACACTAATCGCGTTGATCATCCAGTAAATCAATTATAGTTTCGATGATGTTCCGTTGCCCGGTATCCCAGCAGTCCGCAGCGGTATTCCCCCACTGATCTTTCCAGGCCGGGTCAATCAACTGAAATGCATAGTCTTGTGCTCTTTTACCAAATGAATCAACAGCCGATTTATTTGCCCCGTGTTGGAGTAAGAAGCGTACCATATGCAGGATCGCTTCGGGATGGGTGTGATCGCCATAGTCATCAGGCATGACAGCAAACATGAGCGGCGTGAGCCCTTTCGGATTCACAGTATTGACATCCACACCCGCGTTCAGGATCGCGCGGGTATTTTCGATATTGTAACGATGGTTGACAGCCTGTATCAGGTCATTGAGGGTATACTCTGGCATTGGGCCATTCATTTTCCAAATATCGATTCTCGTAACACGGAAGAGACGAATGCAGATCAGTACGCGGGGGAGATCCTGCTCAGTTTTCCCGTTTGGGGATCTACACTGAAGTGCCAGTCGTACCAGCCGTCTATCTGACCGTCCGTTGAGCCAGCCACGACGGCGATCGGCACTTCACAATGGCCCGTCAGGTAGGAAAAAGCAAATCCCTCTGGCGGGGGAACACGGAACAACAGCTGTCCTGTATAATCATACGCCGATAAAGTATCGGGACAGGCTTGCTCTCCCGTCAGAATCAGTACGAGATCCTGGGAATCATAAAGCATGACCTGCTGTATTGCAGGAACAATCAACTTTGCCCAATGTGAGCCGGATTTCCATTTGACTGTTCCGGGAGAGCCCGGTGTGAATTGCAATTCTTCAATGAGACTCATACCCGAACGACCTTCTTTCAGTTCTAACCTTCCAGCCAGTAGTCAACCTGCGGATTGAGTTTGATTGCGAGTAAACGCTCCTGTTCGAAAGCATAATCCAGGTACCCGTCTTCATCCAGAAAATAAACGCCCGAAGTGTAGCAGGCACAAATAGTCTTCAGGAAATCAGCGACAGTCTTATGCATCAGAGTGGGAGTGGGCCAGTCGTGAGACACATCATAGATCGCACCGTCTTTCCAGCAGTAAAAATCACTCGAATAGTTGGTAAGGAAGGGGAAATAACCATCAATCCCCAGTATTTTGCGACAGGTCTCGCAGCAATCCCTCAGTTCCGCCCAATGAATCAGACGGTAGCCGGGCAGAAAGTCCATCAGACTCTGATCTTCGATTCCAGCAGGTGTGCCTGCGACCTCTGAATAAAGTCTCATAAAAAAATCAGGTAACGTTCTGTGTTCCTGCAGAAATTCCTTTTCACTCGTGACATTGGCAGATCCCAGGCTGGCAGAATACCCGGGACGCATTTGATCTGAGAGTGTTAAATACTCAGACAGCATGTTGTCGGCTCCTAGATTGCATACCCTGATGACTGAACCACAATGAACTCATTCTTCTGACAACCACTCCTGGTATCCGGATTGATTCAGAATCTCACGCAGCCTGTGTGCTGTGGTATCTGATACCAGATCGACGGACATAGCCCGATCGACCAGGGGAAGAAAATCAACGGCCGGCCGGTTCTGCCATTCCGCTGCGACTTGAGTTATCGTTCGTATTGACATCTCGCCTTCCTGATACAACAGGGCGAACAATGAGACCAGATCGCCTTCGTCAATCCCGTTGGGGAAACTGCGTTTCAGTAAACGATACGTTGAAGCTAATTCTGAGGGCAACATTTTGAATTCACCTGTTTCAGGCTTCGATCAATCCCTGCTGAATACCGGGATCTAACGACTCCAGCATTCGCTTCTCACTATATGACAGTTGATAAAAACAGAGATGTTGATCAACATTTGAGGCTGTCATCAGAAGTTGCTCGCCTCTCGTAAAAACCAGTTCCTCTGTTGGCACAAACTCGTTGTCTGGACATAATTCAGTCAGACTGACTTGCTGCAGCTGGGTCTGCATCCTCTGGTTCCAGGCAAATAATAAGACCTGCTCCTGATAGTTTTCAATGTCCCGTACCGCGGCAGGAATACAATACGGTCGATATTGAATCGTTCCAGCAGGCACAAGAGAGACTCCTTCGAGGAGACCATAATTCTCAATATCAACCAGTCTTGAGAGCCCTTTAAAACCAACGGCATCGCCGGGGATGATATATTCAGACAACAGTTTGTGCCAGAGGCCATCAGGAATCATTTCCCAAGTCTGGTTCAGCTTATGATAATTGTAGAAGAGATTATATCGCATCGGGTTGTTTTCATCATCGCAATACTGTCAGCAGATTCCAGATCACCATTTTGGCCCTTTCCAGGGTGGCCAGAGTTCGCGGGGTTGGGATTGAATCGCTTTGATCGGCCCCCAACGTTGATCTACCTGCTGAAACATTTCGATTATCGCCGACATATTCTCGGATCCAATCAAATGCGAAGTGGTGGTGGTTTGCAACTGCAGGTGGGGCGCGTTCCAATCCAGCAGCACGGTGAATTCTTCTTCAGGGAGTTGAGTGACTGCACGCACAATCCGGGTGAGAATCGCAGACAGTTCTGTTTCGATTTCCTTATTTATTTCTGGATGTCCGGCCAGTTCAATGTTCCAGACAGCAATCCACCTGCGCTCTGATTCTTCTCTGACCTGCGGCCAGTTTCGGTAAACCAGTTCAATATCGTCGTAGGACGCATTCATTAGCTAACCTGTTTCAACAGTATTGAGTCCATTTCTTCGATCCTGGTTCGGCGAGAACTCCATAGAACAGAACGCACTCGCCTGAAGGGGGCCTGAACCCGGTTGATATGAGTACCAGCATAACGTAATCCAAACGCAGTTGTCAGTTTCTTTTTCTAAAACTAAAACCGGGATTAACGCCCTGCGACAGATTTGTCAGGACTGCAGACAGCGTGCCTGAGATCCGGGTCACCAGACTGTGTGCAAATCGGTACGATTTAGTATTTTGATTTGCGTTCGTACTGACTGGCGTGGGCGTGGCCGTATTTGAGCAGGGAGACAAAGATCACGCCCCCCAAGGCATTTCCGGCAGTGGTCCAGAGCAGGAAGTGACCATAATCCGCCAGAGTCGTACCAGGATCAGCGAAGACTCCTGCCAGCACTTCGACACTGCCGACGATGCAGTGATGCAGATGTCCCAGGCCGATGACTGACGTGATCAGAAAGACGATCACGATCTGGCTGATCGTGTCACGACCAGCGTAGACCAGCCAGGACAATAAGCCCATCAGCCAGCCGGCGAGCATGCCACTTAAGAGGATCACCCAGCCGGGATGGTCGACGATTGAACGGCTTAACTCACCAAAGACTTTGACATCAATCACGCCCAGGGCTGGCCCGATGATGACGACCAGCACGGCAAACAGCATCGCCCCGATGAGGTTGGCGACATAGACAATTCCCCACAGCCGGAACACCATTTTGAAAGATGCCTGGCGGGAGAGCAGTGGGAGAATCGCGAGGCTGGTCTGCTCGGTAAACAGTTCCGAACGTCCTACGACGACCAGAATGAAACCGAAGGAATACATCATGCCGACCAGAATTTTGAGCACTGGCTCAGAGAGACTCCCCTGCCCCAGGGTTTGCACGACGGCCACCAGAAACAGACTGAAGCCGATATCCAGTCCTGCGGAGAGCCCCGACAGAAACAGACGGAGTGAGGAGCGCGTCAGTGCATCCATGGCTTCGACGAGTTCGGCCTGCAGGATCTGCCCGGGGGCTTTCTTCGCCTCTTCGAGGCCATCAGATTGTAAATCGGTCGCAGCGTTCATTATCCTGAATCCAGAGTGAGAGCGCCTCCCTGTCTATCGTGGGCGGTGACGACTGTCTCCGACTGCATGGTGGCACCGCAGTCGGTACCTGTCAATGCTTGTTGTAAGCGTGGAGCGTCAGTCATGGATTCACCTGCACGACGGCTTTTCCCATCTTGTTTCCCTGAAACAGATCGAGAAATGCGGCGGGGGTGTTTTCGAGCCCCGTAGTCACGGTCTCTTCCCAGTGAACGTTGCCGGCTTTAACCCATTCTCCCATCTGCTGCTGAAATTCGGCCTGCATGTCAATGTGATCGAACACGAGAAATCCCTGCATGCGGAGTCGCTTGGTAATGATTTTAAACAGGTTCGCCGGGCCGGGCTGTGGTGTTTTGTCGTTATAGGTTGAGATCATTCCACAGCAGACAATCCGGCCATGGTCATTCATATTATCCAGGGCTGCCTGCAGGTGATCGCCGCCCACATTGTCGAAATAGAGATCGATGCCTTCCGGCGCGTGTTGCTGCAACGCCGCGGAAACATCGTCAACTTCCCGGTAATTGAATGCGGCATCGATACCGGCTTTGTCTTTGAGCCAGTCGATCTTGGCCTGTGAACCGGCACTTCCCACGACATAACAGCCCTTGATTTTCGCGATCTGACAGACAATCGAACCGACGGCCCCCGAGGCAGCGGAGACAAACACGCGGTCTCCCGGCTGAAGTCCGCCGATCTTCAGTGTCCCCACATAAGCGGTCATACCTGTCATTCCCATGATGCTCAGATAAGCCGACAATGGTGCTGCTTCTGGATCGACTTTCGTCACGCCTGTGCCATCCGAAATCCAGGTATCCCGCCAGCCCTGGTTGCCTAACACATAATCGCCTGCGGAAAACTCCCCATGCTTTGAAGCGATGACTTTCCCGACACAGGCCCCTTCCAGCGGTTCCCCGATCTGAAACGGTGCGACATAGCTGTCCCCTTCCCGCATGCGTCCCCGCATGTAGGGATCGACGGAGAGCCATTCGTTTTGGACGAGGAATTCATTCTCTCCGGGATCGCTGAGTTCGGTTTCGACCAGTTCGAAATTGTCGAGCGTGGGTTCTCCTGCGGGATAGGCAGTTAACTGGAATCGACGTGAGAGCATTGTTATCAGACCTTTTTCATATAAGCGACTGTCATTGTCAGATAAGCGGCTATCGAAACTGGACCACCCACCGTTCAAGACACGGCCGGAGATCCTAATTCCATTGGTGTGTGATATTTATTATCCGCATTTCATATACCAAAGCCGGGGAGAATGATGTTTCCTGACCGACAAATCAATGATACCTGATCTGTGGCGTTGTGGGACCTGCTGAAAGGCCCCGATCCGTCAATCAGAATGACTTCGATTTCATTCCTGAGGCTCTCCCCCTGAAGACAGTGTGACCGACGTTGGATGCAGAGCGACCAGGTTGCGCGATTGGCTGTCGCCTTCACTGTCCGATTGATCGCTGAACGACCTGCTGAACGAGGCGATCAAGCGACTGCCTGGGGGTTTGCATGGGGAGCCCGATTAATTTCACACATGAAATACCGAGCTTCTGATCTGGTCGGCACTTGTGGTTGAAGCAAAGTCTCAATGCCCGTCACGATCTGGCACAATTCGTGCTAAGAGGGATGGTCTCACCAATCTGATTGGCTACCACTTTTACCCTCACTATGACTCAGGACTACCCCATGTTGAAACTGCAGGAAGCAATACTGCCGGAAGAAGGCATCACACACCGCATCCAAGACACAATTCATCAACTGGGCTATCCACAGTTGCGACAGATTCGCTGTGAATCAATGGGTTCGACGCTGATCCTGCAGGGGGAACTCTCTTCCTGGTATGAGCTGCAGTTGATTCTGAAAATCGCCGTCAACGAGCCGGAGGTGGAGCGGGTGGAGAATCAGATTCAGGTCCGCTCTGGGTATCAGTTCTCCCTGGTAACAGACTGATGAGTCAAACTGGCAAGTCAGATTCTGACGCCTCGACTTTCTCCAGTAAGATGCGATGTTCCAGGTGTTTCTTTCTCCTGGAAGGTCGAAATTCGGAATCGACTTTCGGGTAGTGCCGGCATGCGTGAGAAATCGATTTCCAGGTTCTGTTGCAGCACTTCATATTGAACTTCGTATGTCAGAAACTCAGCGGTCCGTTGCATGAGATTGACAGCCACATCCTCGCCGGGACAGCGATGACCGGAGCGTACATCTCCCCCGCCCTGTGGAATGAAATCAAAGGGAGAGATGTTATGCTGCAGGAAACGCTCCGGTTCAAAGTGTTCCGGTTTGTTCCAGATCCGCGGGTCATGGTTCGTGCCATACAGATCGAGCAGGACACGTCGGCCCCGGGGAAATGCATGGCCCTGCCACTCAAAGTATTTCCGCACGCGAGCCGCAGTCAGCGGAAAGAAGGGATAATAGCGTCGCACTTCCTGAACGAAAGGCAGCGCGTACCTGTCGAAGTCTGAGCGCAGTAACTTCCGACTGTGTGGATGCTGTTGTAAGGCATGCGCGATGAACGTGAGGTAGACCGAAACCGCAACCACCGGACGCAGCACATTCAACAGTTCGACTGCAGCGACCTCGGGTGACAGGAGTTGCTGATCCAGATCGCGGTGCCAGGCAATGATCGAGGCGGGGCTTTTCTCGTTTACCGTCAGTTGTCGGTCCCGGATCTGCTGAATCACGCCTGTGATCCACTGATTTGCCTGCTGGCGAGCCCGCCGCGATTTGAAGTGACCAAGGCCCGGATTTGCGGCCTGGTCGAACAGGAGCGTCAGTTGTCTGGTACGGAGCCCGATTTCTGATTCAGACAACGGGACTTCTGCCCAGCGACAGACGGCGATGGTGAGCAGACGCTGAAATTCTTCATACAGAATCACTTCCGGCATACATTCCCAGCGCGCAACAGCCCCATTGAGTTCTGCGGCGAAGAGTTGCGTCAGGTCATTGATTTGATCGGATTTGAGGATGGAGACAAACATCTGCTTGCGGTGACGATGTGCTTCCTCATCGAGGCCCTGGACACCCTTTTGTCCGAACAGGGTTTTCATGGCAAACTTCGGTGCTGCCCCGGACCGGGAGAAACGGTCTGTATCGTAGAAAATCCGTGCCGCGTCTTCTCCCCGGAAACAGATTGTTTTCTGTAACAGGAGCCGCGTCTCAAATAGATCGACTTTGTGTTGCTCGCATGTGCGAGAGATGAAGCGATATGGATCACGGATGAATGAGAGCGTACTGTCAAACTGTTTTAAGCGGATCATGATTTTATCTCCATTGATTGTGAGACATCTTTTTTAATCATGGTTTTCTATTGTGCACATCGCATACCGAAGGCCGCCCCGCCTGCGTTTTCCGACGTTGTGTGACAGACAAACATTCTGAATTCCCAATAACAGCTCAACATACCAGCCAGTCAGTGGTATTGATTCAGATTGACGGACCCACGCCGTCAGAATGTCGTGGGTCCGACTCTCACGCAATGATCATTCTATTGGTAGGGTTTGAGGGGAGGTGCGAGATCATCCAGCCGACGTTTTCGTCTGGCGGATCTGCAAGCAGTCCGGTCTCCCCGGATTCAATTCAACGAGGAGTTATGTGAGAGAACAGGTCGTGACTGTCTTTCTTCAGCAGGGTTCCCAATTGAGTTAAACGGTACCGGGTAGAGCGTATGCGCCACGGACCGGGAACAGATCCCAACAGCGACGATGAATTTTCATGGAGTTGGCACATCTTCTGCAGCCTGCTACGCGGAAGATTCGAAACGCTGTTTGAGGAATCATCTGGTTGTCAGACAGCCAGGCAACAAGCTGCTGAGTAATCACAGACCGTTGGCTTGATGCATCTGGATCAGCGTTTCTGAAGGAGAGTTTAATACTCTCGGACATGCGGGCGCAACTATCTATGTATCTCAGCCTCATGATGCGCTTTTTCTATGGTTGATCATCAATTCTATGCCTTCTGTTTTAGAAGTGCTTTTAGAAAAGAACCTTAAACACATCGGGCCTTCTGCTCCGTTGTCTGCGGTCAGCAGAGCCTAGTTCGAAATTGATCTTGAACACCTCAAGATCAAACACCTCTATTAACCAGGAGTTAATCTATGAAACCCGTCACTCTTTTCACGGTCGCTGTCGCGTTCTGCGCAAGCACTCTCTTCTTCCATTCCGGCGCTGAAGCGAACGACAACCCCCAGGACAATCCCAAACTGGATAAACAGACGCAGAAGGAACTGAGACAGAACAACAAAGCGAAAATGAAACATGACAAGAAAGGGATGTTTACGCGTGCCAGTCAACTGATGGGCGTGAATATTACCAATCAGAAGAACAATGAGGTCGGCGAAATCGAAGACCTGGTGCTGAGTACTCCCTCTGGCGATATCCGTTATGCAGCCGTGACCTACGGCGGATTCCTGGGAATTGGCGACAAGATGTTTGCCGTCCCGATTGAAGCGTTCAAGATCAAACATAAAGGCAAAGACAATGAACTTAACGTGCACCTGAATGTAACCGAAAAACAGCTGGAAGGCGAAACCGGTTTCAATCAGGACAACTGGCCGAACTTCGCGGATAAAGAATTCGTGAGTGCACTGGACCAGCGCTATAAAGTGAATGGGAAAGTCCGTAAAGAGAAGAAATCTGATAAGGATCAGGCGGATATGCAGATGTCTGACCACGTGATTCGTCTGAGTCAGTTGATGGATCACGAGATTCAGAATACGCAAAACCAGTCCGTCGGTGAGGTCAGTGAAATCGTGCTGGACACCACACACCACAAGGCCCGCTATTTTGTCGTCAGCTTCAACGATCAGCTGGGCGAGAAGGACAAGCTGTATGCCGTTCCCTTCCAGGCCTTCATGATCAAGACGGATACCCCTGAAAAGAATGAACATAAACTGTTTTTGAACGTGACCAAAGAACAGTTGCAGGGTGCCCACGGATTTACTGAGGACAACTGGCCTGATTTTACCGATGCCCGGTTCCAAAAAAACCTGGCGAATCAGTTCCTGCTGGACAGTGATGTCAAAAAACGTCCGAAGAAAGAACTCGGAACCTGATCCTGTATTGCTGAGGGATCAGAGAATCTGATTTTCTGCTGACGCTGCAGCCTGCTTTATGTGGGCTGCAGCGTTTTTTTTTGACCATGCAGAACCGCTGCAGATCAGTCCCCCGCAACTCCAGGGAGAGCTGCGCTGCCGATTGTTCAGCTGCGCGGTCTGCTGGCATTCTGGTATGATCGTGCTTTGTGAGATTCAACCTGTAACCTCCCTGACTTCAGAGATGACCTGGATTCCTGCAAGCGGAGCACCTGCAGCGTTCTGGGATATCATGCTCAAGGGCGCCGGGGCGTCAAGTGCGATGCAGGGATGAAATCTTCCGAATGTGCAGTGAAAGGGGTGTGAGTATGCGACGAAATGAGTTGAGTGTGCTGCGAAATGATTTGAAATCTTACGAGACAGAGGGAACCGATGTCGTTTGTTCCAGTGAAAATCGGGAAAATTCGACGCGGATTCAGGTGAACCTGGCGCGCCTGTGGCCGCTGTTCCAGTGCATGCATCACCCGTCTCGCGCGCGAAGCACAATTTCACAAGATATGATTCCGCCAGGTGCGGATCAAGTTCGGTTTGTGCAGTGAATTCAGGTGAAGACCAGTGCTGATATTCATGAAGTCGGATCTGGTCAGGAGCGGAGCCGGAATGAGGAACAAAAAATGCTGCAGCGGAGCGCAACAAAAAACGCTGAACCGGCGAAAGCGATTCAGCGTTTTAAAAGTTCAGAATTAAAGCGGAGAGGGAGGGATTCGAACCCTCGGTACCTTGCGGCACGCCGGTTTTCAAGACCGGTGCATTCGGCCACTCTGCCACCTCTCCAGAAGCCCGAAATAGCTGTAAGGCATGGGCTTCGGTCGAAGTATATATTGTGTAAGTCTGCTTGTAAAGTCACATTTATCGCCCCGAGACGGATGCAGGCGGGATGAGGAACATTGATTCCTGCTGTAACGGTTTTTTCAATTCTGTTTTGTTGATCCTGAGGTGAAAACCCTGTTTTCAAGCTGTTCTGACTCTCTGTTTCGACTAAAACGGGCTATGATCTTCCGAGAAAACCAGTACGCTGGAGCGTGTTTTTCCCAAGACCATCTACAGAAAATAAGGATTGCTACCATGGCGGCACGCGGTAAAGTGCACCTGAATATGATCGTCACCAAAACGGGGGACGCGGGAGAAACGTATATCAACGATGGCTCGCGGGTGCCTAAGGCATCGAAGCGGATCCAGGCACTGGCGGTGGTGGAACAGATTGCTGTTAAACTGGGCTATTTTATTTTCGCCTGCGACCAGGATGTGCTGCATTTTCCATTGGCGGAAGATGTGACGTGTCAGCTGAACCTGACCGAACTGGCACACTCATTTCAACAGGAGATGTATGATCTGGGTTCGGATTTGAGCACCCCGTTCAAGGAAGGTGAGACCGCAGGCCGCTTTCCACTGGCAAAGGTAGATGAAATCACTGCGCTGATCGGCGAACTGACGCCGATTCTGGAGCCGCTGGATTCGTTTATCCTGCCACAGGGGAGTCTGCGGGTGTTGATCTCGCATGATATCCGCACCATGGTCCGTGAAGCGGAGCTCAAAGTCTGGGAGATTGAAGAGCCCGTGAACCCGGCTGTGTGTCAGTACCTGAATCGACTCTCCGATTTCTGGTTTGTGTTCAGCCGGATTCTGCAGTACGAAGAACAGCGGTCAGACGAGATTGAAATCAAGCTCTGGGAACCGAATCAGCAGCATCCACGCGGCGTGACGATTCGCAAAGCGTGATCAGTTTCCGTTCTCATCCAGCAGGACGGGCCGCAGCCAGCGGGAGAGTTCGTCGTGAGACATCTGCTTCCGTTCGGCCAATGATTCCAGCTGGTCCCTGTCGATCTTGCCGACATGGAAATAGCGTGATTCCGGATAAGAGAGATACCAGCCCGAAACCGCGGCAGCGGGGCTCATCGCGAAGTGATCTGTGAGGCTCACGCCGATTTCAGGTGTGGCATTGAGCATCTTGAAGAGCGTGTCCTTTTCGGTATGATCGGGACAGGCCGGATAGCCGGGAGCGGGACGGATTCCCGTGTACTGTTCCTTGATCAGAGCTTCATTGTCGAGCGTTTCTGAGGCAGCATAGCCCCAGAATTCCTTGCGGACCCGTTCGTGCAGATGCTCTGCAAACGCTTCTGCCAGACGGTCAGCGAGGGCCTTGACCATAATGCTGTTGTAGTCATCGTGGTCTTCCTGATACTTCCGGGCGATTTCTTCGGCCCCGATACCGGCGGTGACGACGAAGCCGCCGATATAGTCTATTTTCCCACTCTCTTTCGGAGCGACGAAGTCCGCAAGCGACATCAGCGGTGCTTCTTCCTGTCCCCGCTTGCGGATCTGCTGGCGGATGTGATGCAGGCGGGCAACCGTGTGCTCGCGGTCGGTGTTATCGTAGACTTCGATGTCATCGCCGTTGACGCGGTTGGCGGGCCAGAAGCCGATAACGGCGCGCGCGGTGAGCAGTTTTTCGTCGATGATCTTCTGCAGCATCGCCTGTGCGTTCTTAAACAGATCGCGGGCAGCTTCACCGATGATTTCGTCTTCCAGAATTCGCGGATACTTGCCCACCAGATCCCAGCTGATGAAGAAGGGAGTCCAGTCGATGTATTTCACCAGATCTTCCAGCGGGTAATTGTCGAGCACCTGAGTGCCTGTAAAGCCGGGGGCAGGTGGCGTGTAGTTATCCCAGTCGATCTGGAGGCCCTGTTTAACGGCTTCCGCATAAGGGACGGGCGCCCCCTGCGGTTTACGATTAGCGACCCGCTCGCGAACCACAGCATACTCCTCTTTAATCCCTTTGACATACTTGGCGTGATGTTCATCCGAGAGAAGCGAACTGGCGACACCGACTGCCCGTGAAGCGTCAGGCACGTAGACAACCTGATTGCGTTTGTACTGCGGTTCGATCTTGACCGCGGTATGAGCCTTGGACGTGGTGGCACCACCGATCAGCAGGGGGAGATCCATCTCCAGACGTTCCATTTCACAGGCCACGGTGACCATTTCGTCGAGAGACGGAGTAATCAGGCCGGACAGGCCGATGATGTCACACTCTTTTTCACGGGCGGTCTGCAGAATAGTTTCACAGGGGACCATCACGCCGAGATCGATGACTTCAAAGTTATTACATTGCAGTACGACGCCGACGATATTCTTGCCGATATCGTGGACGTCCCCCTTCACGGTTGCCATCAGGATGCGACCGTTGGTCTTACTGGATTCCGTTTTTTCCTCTTCGATGTAAGGCTGCAGATAGGCGACGGCCTGCTTCATCACACGGGCCGATTTCACCACCTGCGGGAGAAACATCTTCCCTGCCCCGAAGAGATCGCCGACGACATTCATGCCATCCATCAGCGGACCTTCGATGACATCCAGCGGACGGGGCAACTGCTGACGGGCTTCTTCGGAATCTTCGATGATGTAGGTCGAGATCCCCTTCACCAGTGCATGCGCGATGCGCTCGGTCACGGGCAGTTCGCGCCAGGTGAGGTCCTCAGTGGAGGTTCCACCAGTTTTGCCATCACCTCGGTATTTTTCAGCGATTTCCAGCAGTGCCTCGGTGGCGTTGGAATTCCGGTTCAGGATCACATCCTCAACCTTCTCCTTGAGCTCTGCGGGCAGGTCGTCGTAAACGGCCAGCTGGCTGGCATTCACGATCCCCATATTCATGCCGACCTGAATGGCGTGATAGAGAAAGACCGAGTGAATGGCTTCACGAACCGGGTTATTTCCCCGGAAAGAGAATGAAACATTGGAAACGCCCCCGGAGATACTCACGTGAGGCAGGTTCTTATGAATCCAGTCGGTGGCTTCGATGAAGTCGACGGCGTAGTTGTTATGCTCATCGATCCCGGTAGCAACGGCAAAGATATTCGGGTCGAAAATGATGTCCTGCGGTGCGAAATCGAGCTTGTCTAACAACAGGCGATACGAGCGTTCGCAGATTTCAATCTTACGCTGTTTTGTATCGGCCTGCCCGTCTTCGTCGAAAGCCATGATGACCACGGCAGCCCCATAGCGCTGACAGAGGCGCGCCTTGTCCAGAAACTCTGCTTCCCCTTCTTTGAGGCTGATCGAGTTGACAATCGGTTTGCCCTGAATGCATTTCAGACCGGCTTCGATGACTTCCCACTTGGAAGAGTCGACCATGACGGGGACCCGGGCGATTTCCGGTTCAGTCGCGACCAGATTCAGAAACGAGGTCATCGCAGCCACGGCATCAAGCATGCCTTCGTCCATGTTGACATCCATGATGTCAGCGCCGTTCTGGACCTGCTGCAGGGCGACTTCCAGAGCAGTATCGTAATCGGACTCCTTGATCAGTCGCTTGAACCGGGCCGAACCGGTGACGTTACAGCGTTCGCCCACATTCGTGAACAGACTCTGTTTCGTGATGTTCAACGGCTCCAGTCCGGAAAGCCGGAGTGCGGGTTCGATATCGGGAATCTTGCGAGGCGGTTTACCTTCCATCGCCTGCGCAATGGCTTTGATGTGAGCCGGCGTCGTACCACAACAGCCACCGAGAATGTTCAGGAAGCCGCTTGTAGCGAATTCGTCGACAATGGCAGCCATCTCGGAGGCGCTCTGATCGTACTCACCAAATTCATTCGGCAAACCGGCATTGGGGTGCGCTGAAACGTAAGTATCCGCGACGCGCGACAGCTCTTTCACGTACTGCCTGAGCTCCTGTGCTCCCAGCGCACAGTTCAGACCGATCGAGAACGGGCGGGCATGTGCCAGCGAGTTCCAGAAGGCTTCGGTCGTCTGCCCCGATAATGTCCGTCCTGAGGCATCCGTGATTGTCCCGGAAATCATGATGGGGAGTTCAATGTTTTCCCGCTCGAAGTAAGTGTGAACGGCAAAGACGGCGGCTTTCGCATTCAGTGTATCGAAGATGGTCTCGATCAGGAGCAGATCGGTGCCCCCTTTGACCAGCCCATCGATTGATTCAAGGTAGTTCTCGACCAGCTCATCGTAGGTGACATTGCGGGCGCCCGGATCGTTCACATCGGGAGAAATCGAACAGGTGCGGCTGGTGGGGCCCAGAATCCCAGCGACCCAGCGTGGTTTCTCCGGATTGGCGGCTGTGAATTCGTCAGCCACTTCGCGGGCCAGTTTCGCTGATTCAAAGTTCAGCTCGTAGACCAGTTCCTCCATCTCGTAGTCGCTCTGCGAGAGACGGGTCGCGTTAAATGTATTGGCCTCAATGATGTCCGCGCCGGCCTCAAGGTATTCACGGTGGATTTCACGGATGATGTCCGGCTGAGTCAACGACAGCAGATCGTTGTTACCTGCGATATCCATGTGGTAATCAGCGAACCGTTTGCCCCGATAATCGGCTTCCTTGAGCTTATGGTTCTGAATCATCGTCCCCATCGCCCCGTCCAGAATCAGAATTCGTTGCTGGACGGCGGCATAAAGGGCTTCGATACGAGCGGCACGGTCGGACATACTTCTAAAAACCTGTACTTTTCACTGATGTTGGGAATGCGGCGTGAGAGATCGCGGTTTCCGGCAGCATCCATTGCCGAAATACGCTGTAAATTACGACACCCCGCACCTCACTGACACAAAATCAGGGGTTCAGGGTGCGCAATGACAGCCGGCATTCTAACAGATCAGTACAAAAGAAATACAGCAGGCCCGCGGCTTATTTCGCGGTCCCTTTTAAATCTTTTGTCGGCTCGGCACCAATCGTGCCTTTCAGCTCTTCCAGGTAAGCAGGGGAACTGACGTGGGCCAGTTGCTCCTCGACCCATTTACGCCGTTCAGGGATCTGCAAACGCACGAGTTCCCGGTCGTAACCAGGCTGAACGCTGAACTGATCCAGGTAATCCAAGTGCCGTTTGAGCAAGTCAGATTCCCGCTCCTGGCGTGCGGCCAGTCGCTCCTGGTACCAGTCGCTCTGCAGCAGGTTTTCCCGGGTAAACAGATCACGGACTTCCTTATCATGGATGGTATGACCCTGCCAGTTGCCATGTGCCATGATTGACAGAATCGCCTGCAACGGAGGACAGGCCTCTTCATAGCCACCATCTTCGAAGTACTGCAGCGCCACACGCTGCTGTGCTTCGGCGATATGCTGGATACCATCGACGAAGGATTCCAGGTCCTGCTTTTCCGGTTTGAGAATCGTTTCATCAAATACGGAGGCAGGGTTGTCAAACACACGACCAAAGAAGCGGAGCAGGAACTTGTAAGTGATGCGATATCCAAGCCGGCTGGCTGGAATCTGCACACCTTCATGTTCAAAGTCTTTGATCGGTTCCAGCAGTCCTTCCCGAATGAGGAATTCAGGTGAACGTTCTTCTGGTGACATGCGGCACCAGATTTCCGGAATCAGCAGACTGATGTCATGGTCGACCCGCACATTGGGACCGATGTGACCTGCTGCTGTAGAGAAGCCTGAATAGCCCGTCAGAATATAACCCACCAGGGCGCTGTTGAGGTCTGCGGAAGGACGCAGAGCGTTGAACGGCCCCTTGGTCAATGCCCCTTCACTACCGGCCCCGGTTGTGGAGGGACTCTTCCCGGTCAGAGAGCAGACAAAGTCCATGAACAGCTCAGGGAGTTCCTGATAATGAATGGGCGAATAAACGGCCAGACTGCGAATTCCCTTCTCTTTTTCCGGAGGATTGTTCCGGCGACCGACCATGACCGCATTTACCGGGTTATGTACCGGCTGATCTGCCGGGATCGCGCGGAAGAGGCGTGTTGCCATTTTGGCCACGTAGGTATTGAACGGTTTGACCAGGTCGGGACGCGTCTGCAGATACCGTGGGTTTTTGGTCGGCTTACCATCGATCTGTCGCGGGTTGGCCGAACAGACGACGTAACTGCTGTTGGATTCTTCCGCGGAACGCAACATGTCCTGCATGGGTGGACTGAACGCGTCAAAATCGACGACGTACTTGCTCATCTCACGAACCTGGTCGATACTCAGCGGTTCGAAGTTGGAGATGAAATTCCCCGGCTTGCTGAGATCCAGTTCGGTCTGTTTGTCGAGACCACGCACAATCGCGTCGTCGGGCCGCTGGAACAGTCGGTATTCACTGTTGATCACAAACTTGCAGCTCTCGCTGTTCTCCCCTTCCGCCAGGTAAGGTAGATCGCGGGACGGTACAATGACCGAAGCACTGATATCGTCTTCCGTCTGAATCTTCAGTGAAGCGATAAAGTCCTGGCGTACTTTGAATGTCCGCCAGCCTGTCAGCGAAAACAGACCGACTCGCAGATAAGTTCCGACCAGTTTCCGCTCGCGGTATTTCAGTTCATGACCGTGAGTACCATTAACAATGTCCACGCCGAAGTGGTTGTCCCAGTCTTCGCCCCAACTGGACCAGTAAATTCGTTTGATAATGAAGACCAGGGCCAGAATATGATCGGGAATGGAATTCAGCCACTCGTTGAACTCGGGAGTATAAGCCGGCGAAGGAGTGAGCAGTTTGATTACACTTCCCAGCGAGCGATGCAGATCAAGCACACCTCGGCTTGGTTTCAGATCAGGGTGTCCTTCCGGCAGTGGCTCAAGCCAGCGATCGGAATAATCTTTCTCGATGATTTCGCGAACGGCTTCCATGTCTTTCTCATAATTGGAGACGAACACGGGGCCATAGAGCATGTAGTCCTGAATCGATTTACTGATTTCACTTTTACCGCCACCGGACACCGTACACGGTTTGTGACAGAAGATCCCTTCCCCGGTGGTTCCCACAATTCTCCAGGAGGGAGCCGCAGGGTGCTTCTCCATCCGCAGATGGTAGCCGGAAGGCGCCATATAGACCTGGCCGGGTAACAGCGGAATGGAATGCTCTCTCCCCCCGCGGGTCCAGCGAATGCACTGTTCCGGCAGACTGGCATAGGCATCTTCCGGGATATAAACCAGTTCCGGATAGACACTGTCAATGCCGTATCCCTCAGGTTGTCCTTCAATATGATCGCCGTAATCCTGGATCACATCGTCAAAGGTGCGTCCATTGTAGCGTACGCTGTTAACCTGGAAGCCTTCACCCAGGTTGTAGCTGGGATACGCCATGGTTCCACCCGCGTGTTCTTCCTCAGCGTTACCGAACAGATTGGCCGAGTAGCTGATCTGTGTTTTAACCTCTTTCTTGCAGTAACCAAAATAGTTGTCTGCAATCAGAGTTACGATCACGCCCTCTTCGGTACGGCAGGTCAGTTTAAACGCCATGCCGTCATTGTAGAATTCGTCTTCTTTTTTCCAGCACATACTGTCGCGCTGCTGACGCTCAGTGGCTTCGTCCCAGTGAGGCAGACCGAGTTCCTTCTTGGTGAGTGTAATCAAATGCGGCGCGAGAATCACAGCGCCGGTATGTCCGGTCCAGTGCATCACGTCCAGTCCGGAGTCGTTGATGGGGACGAACGGATCGCCGGCATTTCCGAAGATTGATTCCACGAAATCCAGATTGCTGACCAGTGTCCCGGGTGCAAAGAACCGGACTTCCATCCGTTTTTCCGGGGTGACACCTTTGACCTCAGGGCAGACAATCGGACGCAGCAGCAGCGATGCCCAGCCCGAAGCCGGCTCTGCCTGCTCGGAAGTAAACGGGAACAGTTTCAGATCGTCCGGGGGATTCATGGCATGCTGGAACATTTTGACGAATGTTTCCCGCGGAACGGAGCGTTTATCACCGGGCACCGGTAAGCCCCCTTCGGTCACATGAAACGTCCCGACCGTTGTGCGGCGGTCATGCTTGGGATTATGCAGCACTCCGTTCTTGACCCGGTAAGACTGCACCAGATCGCTATGGTATTCATCACCCTCAATGGGAAGCGACAATTCCCGCGCGAGACCGAAACGATCCAGAATCAGCGTCCGGGCCGGCAGCTTCAGCTCTGCCCCTTCGGGTACATTGCTGAAATGTGATTGCAGAAAGTTCTCAATGCGCTGATCGACCGGACAGCGTTGATTGACCAGCAGGCGATTTTTCTGTCGATGATTTTCCAGCAGTCCCTGCGCAATATCCGCAAAATTGCGATCTGCGTCTGTCAGGGCAGCAGGATAACCGTTGGCGATGAGTTGCAGATTCAGATAGCGGAGAATTTCATCGCGGTCCTCATTGCAGGTGGCGTTGCCCTCGTGATCGAGGCCCAATGCCTGCCGAAACTGTTCGCTGGAATCCTGCGTACCGACTTTGAGAGACCTGGGTGGTTTATCCCAGGATACATCGCTATTTAACATATTGAATTTGCTTCTGGTAAAATGAAGAAATGTCGAAAAATCGCTGATCTTCTTTTGAGCGCACTGAGGGCGGGTGATAATTGATTTGGGCGCGAGATCATGAACCTCAGTCAGGAAACCAGTATATTCTAAATTACTGAAAGGTCAACGGTTCAGATTCACAGTGCTTATGATCTTGAGTGATCACCAGGATTCGCTAAGTGACTTAAAATAGAATACTTAGATATCCTGTTAGATCCAGACCAGAGAGGGAAACAGGACGACTGGATCGTATACAGAACTCAGTAGCATCTGTGATCAATACAGTTCCTGAATCGGAAATCGATTGTCGTCAACCAGATAACGGGGGCGCCCCGAGAGATCGGTAATTTGGGCCGTCGCCAGATCAACGCCCATATTCCGATAGAGGGTCGCAAAGATCTCCTGGACGTGCACCGGACGGTCTGCGGGAACACCTCCCACCCGATCAGTTTGTCCGATGATGCGGCCTCCCTGAATTCCACCTCCTGCCATGAGAACGGACTGTGTCCCGGGCCAGTGGTCGCGGCCCCCTTTGGCGTTAATACGGGGAGTCCGCCCGAATTCTCCCCAGACGATGACCGTCGTCTCTTCCAGCAAACCACGTTCATCCAGGTCCTGCAGGAAGACCGCCAGTGACTGATCGAACAGCGGCAGGTATTTCTTCGACAGGTATTCAATAGAACCCTCGCGGTTGGCGTGCCAGTCCCAGGCGCCAAAAGCGACGGTCACACAGCGGACACCGGCCTCGACCAGTCGACGCGCCAGTAACAGATGCTGTGGACTCTGTGGTGCGCCACCAAAGCTGGGATCGGTTTTCTGCAGGGCACCGTAACGCTCGCGGACTGACTGTGGTTCCCGCTCCAGATCCATGGCTTCGGCAAAGCGACCTGAGGTCAACATTTCAAAAGCCTGATTCTGAAAGTTATCCAAGCCTTCGCCGTCGATCTGCTGCTGACTGCGCTTCACAGACTGCAACAGGGATTTCCGCTGGTTCAACCGTGTCAGGTCGATCCCATGCAGCACCAGGTCTGATTTCACTTCCCCTTCCAGCGTAAACGGAATGTGTTTGAAGCCGGTGAAACCAGGCCAGGAAGGATTCCCCTGCAGATGACTCCCGTTATTGTTATACGGTCCATAACTCATTTTCGGTGCCGCATCGACATAGGGAATCATCCCGTTTGCGCCGGGGCCCAGCAGTTGCGAGATCACCGAACCAAAGGCTGGCCAGCCGCCTGCAGGCTCTCCATCTTCTGTTCTTCCCCCCGCTCGACCGGTGTAGCACTGAAACGATTCATGCCGGTTTTCCATGCCAACCAGAGTCCGGACCACAGAAAAACGATCAGCAATTGAGGACAGGCGAGGCAGTAGTTCACAGAACTGAACTCCCGGTATTTTGGTCTGGGTCGGGAGAAAGGAGCCCCTGATCTCAACAGGAGACTCGGGCTTGGGATCAAACGTTTCAAACTGGGTTGGGCCACCGGGAAGGTAGATCATCACCACCGATTTCTGCCCCGGATTCAGTTTCAAGCCCGCACCCGCATTGATCCCCCGTCCCGATACCCAGCCGGCAGAGATACCCAGAGCGCTGGACTTCAGGAAAGTCCGTCGAGAAACAGATTTGCTCATGCGGCCAGTACTCATAAAACCTCTCCTATGTGTTTTTCAAAAAGTACCAGACACGTGCGCAATCCACAACCCCAGAATGGCTTAGGGATGAATCAACTAACTCTATCAGCACGGTCCCAGAGATGCGTCAAAGTGTCACGCCAGACCCTCATGTGAATTTCACGAAATTAATATGGTTTACCCGGGAGTGAGTTTTCATTTGTCTAGTGGAATCATAAAATTCAGGCAGCAGACGGGAGCAGTCTCACTCATTTCCGGGCCCTGTTAAATCTCAGGATTAGATTTAATGATTCATCACGAGTACGTGGAGCGACTTGTCAACTTACTGGCTCCAGAGGCAAACCTGCTTTTCAATGTGACCTTCGAAGAAGCCACGCAACGTGTGGGCAGTGGTTCTCCTGAACAGATCAGGGAGATCGATGGGCAGTTTGCCCTGGTCCATAAGGAGGGAACACGTGTTCGCATGGCACGCTCCATCGGCAGACCCATGCGTTTCTTCCTGGCGAAACGGGCGGAAGGTCCCTGTCTGGTAATCGCCGAACGTATTGATGAGATCTACGAATTCCTCAAGAGTGAAGGCCTCGACAACCAGTTCCATCCCTCCTACACGAGGATGGTTCCCGCTCACTATCTGATCGAATTACAGTTGATCGGCTGTCCGGACCCGAATCCACAGGCAACACGCTACTTTACTCCCGAGCGAAACCGACTGTCGAATAAGCTGGATGATATCGGCAAAGCGTATATCAGCGCTGTCTCTCAGGAAATACATCGCTGGCTGGACACCATTCCTCAGCAGGAGCCAATCGCAGTTATGTTTTCGGGAGGAATTGACAGCGGTGCGATCTTCCTGCTGCTGTATCACGCGTTGATTACGCGGGGGGAATCTCCGTCCCGCCTGAAAGCGTTCTCGCTCTCTGTCGATGGTGAAGGCAGCGACTGCAGACAGGCTTTTGAATTTCTGGACCAGCTGAATTTGAGTCTGTTCCTGGAAATCATGCAGGTCCCTGTCGATGCGCTGGACTATAAAGAAACAATCAAAGTCGTCGAAGACTATAAAGAGCTGGACGTGCAGGCGGCGATGATGACGCATGCCCTGTGCAAAAAGATTCGCGAGCAGTATCCCCATTGGAAACACCTCATCGACGGCGATGGCGGTGATGAAAACCTGAAGGACTATCCGATCGAAGCGAATCCGGAGCTGACGATTCGCAGCGTGCTGAACAATCTGATGCTCTACCAGGAAGGCTGGGGAGTGGAAGCCGTCAAACACTCATTGACCTATTCGGGCGGACAGAGTCGCGGTCACGTCCGCACTTATGCCCCTGCCCGCTCACTGGGCTTCCAGGGTTTCAGTCCCTATGCACTGCCGAACGTCATCGAAGTCGCCGAGGGGATTCCCTTTATCGAACTGACCGACTGGGATCCCCGCAAACTGTATGCTCTCAAGGGTGATATCGTCTGCCGGGGAATTAAACAGATCACGGGACTCTCTATGCCCGTTTATCCCAAACGGCGTTTTCAGGAAGGGAGCCTGAACGGCGACTCTTACGAAAATGTCTTTGCTGAATCAGAGACCGTTTATCGTGAGACACTGCTCTCGCTGTTCCAGCAGCCTTCCTGATTCTGAGGATAGCCGCCGCATATCATGAGTTTGCCTGTTCGACAATTACACGATCAGGAGATCCTGCAGGCCCGGAGTCCAAAAAACGAAGTCTCGCAGTCCCGACCCTATGCATTCCTGAATGAACGAGAGGCGTCAGTCGCAGGTCATCCGGTGGAGATTTCGACGATCTTCCTGACGAACCGTGAATGCCCTTTTCGCTGTCTGATGTGCGACCTCTGGAAGAATACGACAGATGATCGCGTTTCCCCGGGCGCCATTCCTGAGCAGATCCGCTACGCCCTGAAACAGCTGCCCCCTGCCAGCCAGATCAAGCTTTACAACAGTGGCAATTTCTTCGATGCTAAGGCGATTCCCCCTGAGGACCTGCCTGAAATCGCGGAACTGATCCAGCCCTATGAACGTGTAATCGTCGAGAATCATCCCCTGCTCTGCAATCAGGCCTGCCCGGAGTTCCAACAACAGATCCCCGGTCAACTGGAAATCGCGCTGGGACTGGAGACGATTCATCCCGAAGTACTGCCGGCTCTCAACAAACGCATGACATTAGACGACTATGCCCGGGCTGTTTCTTTCCTGAGAGAGCACGCTATTGAAGTCCGCGCGTTCATTCTGCTGAAACCTCCGTTTCTGGAGGAAGCGGAGGGTGTTGAATGGACAATTCGCTCTGTCGAATATGCGTTTTCACTCGGCGTCAGTTGTTGTGCCATCATTCCCACTCGACCGGGGAACGGCATGCTTGAGCATCTGCAGTCCACAGGCGAGTTTTCTATTCCTCAACTTTCTTCAGTTGAAAGTGTGCTGGAAGAATGCCTGCAATTACGTCAGGGGCGGGTGCTGATGGATCTCTGGGACCTGGAGTCACTTTATGCTGATGAATTCAATCTAACGCAAAGACTGGATCGATTGTCTCAGATGAACCTGATGCAGACCGTCATTCCTTCAGTCTGACATCTTAGTCCTCTCCCAGCAGCGCCAGAAATTCATCTTCCGAAAGAACGGGTACTTCCAACGACTGTGCTTTCGTCAGCTTACTGCCGGCATTCTCCCCCGCTACCAGGTAATCAGTTTTCGAAGATACCGATCCCGAGGCCTTGCCTCCGTGTTTCTCGATGAACTCCTTAGCTTGATCACGGGTAAATCGCGATAGAGTGCCGGTGACAACCACAGTCTTACCTTCGAGGGCACCAGCAGGCTTTTCCTGTTTGGAAACCGGAGTCCCCATATTCAGCCCCTCTTCCTTAAGATCTGCAATCAGCTTTTGACCGAAATCGGAGTGGAAGAAGTTATACACAGAACCAGCGATCACGGGACCAATCTCATTCACATCCGCCAGGTCGTCCTCGCTCTGTTTCGCAATCTCGTCGATGGTTCCGAATTCCCGTTCGAGAATCCGGGCATTACTGGCCCCCACATGCCTGATGTTAAGCCCTGTCAATAACCGCCAGAGTGGCTGCTGCTTGGAACTTTCGATGCCTGCCAGCAGATTATCGATCGACTTTTCTCCCTGGCGTTCGAGGTTAATCAGATCTTCGTAATGTTCGTCAAGACGATAGATGTCGGCCAGTCCCTTGAGCAATCCGGATTCCAGCAACTGCTCGATCATCTTGATGCCCATGCCTTCGATGTCCATCGCCTGGCGCGAAGCGTAATAGCGGAGAGTCTCACGCACGGTAGCGGGGCATTCCGGATTAGGACAGCGAATGTAAACGCCCCCTTCATCCTGAACCAGTTCCGTATTACATTCAGGGCAATGCGTAGGAAATTCAAGTTCCTGTTGCGAACCGTCCCGGCGGTGCTCTTCCACACGCACTACGTGTGGAATGATTTTGCCGGCTTTTTCCACGACGACCCAGTCACCAATTTGAATCCCCAGCCGCTGCATTTCATCGCGATTGTGCAGGCTGGCCCGGGAAACTGTGGTCCCGGCGATCTGAACCGGTTCCAGGTTAGCTACCGGAGTCACCGTTCCGGTTTTACCCACCTGAAAGACAATTGACTCCGCCCGGGTGACTGCTTCATACCGTTCCCATTTATACGCCACAACCCACCGCGGGCTCTTGGATGTATTGCCCAGCTGATCGCGTTGATCAAAGCGATTGACCTTGAGTACAATCCCGTCAACCTCAAAATCGAGCGAGTGCAGGTCATCCATCATGGTCTGGGCGTGTTCCATAGTCTTTTCCAGGTTGGGAAAAGCCTTAACGTTGGGTGTCGCCGGAATACCCATTTCTTGAATCGCGTCGAGATATTTGACGTGCGTCTGAAAATCGACACCTTCAACCGCTCCGATGCCGTGCGCAAAGAAACGGATTTTACGTTTTGCACACAGTTTCGGGTCCAGCAGTTTCAAGCCGCCTGCTGTCGTGTTGCGCGGGTTGGCAAACGGCTCTTTCCCCTGCTCCTGCATTTCAACGTTGAGCACCTGGAAATCAGAATTGCTGATATAAGCTTCTCCCCGGATTTCCAGCAGTGCGGGAGGCTTTTTCGCATTCAGGCGCAGAGGAACTCCACCGATGGTGCGGACGTTGTGGGTGATGTCATCCCCAGACTGGCCATCACCGCGGGTCACACCCTGTACGAGGTGCCCGTTTTCATAGACCAGGGAGACTGCGACACCGTCAATTTTATACTCGGCCGTCAGTTCGACCTGCTCTTCTCCGAGCAGTTTGCAGATGCGGGTTTCGAAATCCTTGAGGCCATCCAGTTCAAAGATGTTATCGATCGAGAGCATCGGCAGACGATGCGCAATCGTCTGAAACCCCTCTATCGGTGCCCCACCCACTTTTTTAGTGGGGCTGTCGGGGGAATCAAACTCCGGATGCGCTTCCTCAAGCTGCTCCAGCCGCTTCATCATCTTATCGAATTCGCGGTCGGATATTTCCGGCTTCGCCTGAATGTAATACAGCCGGTTATGATGCTCGAGCTGCTGACGCAGCTCTTCGATTTCTTTTTGAACGCTCATGGAAATATCCGCAATGAATCAGGGGAAGCGCAGGCAGGTCAGGAATCAGACTCTTTGAGCAGTTTTTCCTGTTCCGCCTGTTTGAGGTCGGCTTCGACCATCAGGCGTGCGAGTTCTTCAAAGGTGACTTTGGGTTCCCATTTAAGCTTTTCACGGGCTTTGGTGGGGTCCGCACAGAGCAGTTCGACTTCTGCGGGCCGATAAAACTGCGGATCGATTTCAACATATTTTCGCCAGTCGAGTCCGACAGAACCGAAGGCGGCTTCCAGAAATTCACGAACCGAATGCGTTTCGCCGGTTCCGATCACAAAGTCATCAGGTTTCTCCTGCTGGAGAATGAGCCACATCGCTTCGACATAATCGCCGGCGAAACCCCAGTCCCGCTTCGCGTCGATATTTCCCAGATAAAGTTTGTCCTGCATCCCGAGTTTGATACGTGCGATCGCCTTGGTAATCTTGCGGGTTACAAAGGCTTCCCCCCGTCGCGGCGATTCGTGATTAAACAGGATGCCGTTACAGGCAAACATGTTGTACGATTCGCGATAGTTAATCGTCAACCAGTAGGAAAAGACCTTGGCACAGGCGTACGGGCTGCGGGGATGGAACGGCGTGGTCTCGCTCTGAGGAGTCTCAACGACCTTACCGAACATCTCGCTGGAAGATGCCTGGTAGAAACGGACCTGCTTGCCCTTCTGCTGTTCATAATACCGGATCGCATCCAGCAGACGCAGAGTGCCGACACCTGTGACTTCCGCGGTGTAAACAGGAATGTCAAACGAGAGACGGACGTGACTCTGGGCGGCCAGGTGATAGACTTCGTCGGGTTTGACCCGATCCAGAATTTCATTCAGATTCGAGCCTTCTGCGAAATCACAGTAATAGCAATTATGAGGGGGTTCACCGATCCCCGGCTTACTGCAGGATGTGATTCCATGGACTTCATAGTCTTTACTTTCCAGGAACCGGGAAAGGTAATATCCATCCTGGCCATTAATTCCAGTGATCAGGGCAACTCGACTCACGACACGAATCCTCTATGTAAATACTTTGATGGTAGTAAAAAATGACTGGTTCTTCCGCCAGCATCTGCAAGTTTAGTGGTTTTCCCCCAAATCGCAACGGTTGAACGACAGCCTGATGAAAGCGATCTATTTACCATCCTGATTCTGGGCCGACCGGTGCCCCTTGATGTAGTATTTCAGAATTTCCCAGCGTCTGATGACCCCCAGCATACGATGCGGCTGTTCGCGTGAAACGACCGGCAGACAATCGTAGGAACCTTCACGAAATTTGCTCCAGACCCGTGCCAGGGAATCGTCGGGATAAACAACGGTTTCCAGATTATTCGCCAGGTCAGCCGCGCGGACCAGGGAACCAATCTTGGGATCAAACAGGGTATTACTCAGGTCCTGATAGCGAATGACCCCCACGACCTCTTCATTTGGACCAATCACGGGGAATGTATTGTCGTGGCTGTGTTCGATAAACGAAATCACTTCGTTAAACGTCGCCGTCTGGGCAATACCCTTGACGTTTTTCCGATAAAGCTGTTCGACCAGAATCTGATCGGGAGGCTGATCGATCTCAGACAACAGGCCGAAGGAGACCAGGAAGCGGCGGATCATTGACTGGAATTCGCTGATCGGATCACCGGCGGTATGATGAATCGCATGGATCAGCGGGACTTCCCCTGCCCGCAGGACAGACTGGCGAATCATGATGGGACCGACAATTTCGAAGAAGACCACCGATCCCAGAATGATGGTCTGCAAGTGACCGCCCAGCACGGGATCCCGGCTGACGGCGATTGCCGATAGTGCGATCGCAGCCCCCGCCTGGGCAAACAGGGCTGTCCCCAGCCAGAGTGAGACTTCGGGTTCTTCTCCCCTCATCCGGGCCGGTATAAAAATACCGATGTATTTTCCGACCAGACGCAGCACGATGTAGCTGCCCCCGATCAACCCGGCTTCAATAAACTGCTGTGGTTTGAGTTCCGCTCCGTGAATGATAAAAAACAGCACACAGAGGAAACCGGTCAACGGGTACAACTCGGCTTCAACTTTCGGGACATCTTCTTCAGCCAGCGAGTTCGCGACTGTGAAACCCATCGCCAGAAACGTCAGCATATACGGTACGCCTGTTGTGCGACATAAGCCGAGTGCCAGTGCAATCAGACCGACAAACATGATCAGACGACGGCTGCCTTTGATGATGGAGCTGCCGTAGCTGATCATCAGGCCGCCGAAAACGCCGATGAATACGGACCCGAAAATATCAAGCAGCAGGTGCCCCAGTTGGGGCAGTACAGAGGCATGTGCACTGTCCCCCTGCAGAAAGAAGACTGCTACAAAAATGACTTCGAAAGCGATGATGGAAATCAGGTTGTTGAGGGCCACCAGGATTCCGGTGTATTCTGAGATTGGTCCCTCAGACTGCATTTCTTTCAATACGAGAATCGTCGTCGCTGGTGCAGTAGCAATCGCAAGCGCTCCGAGCAGAATTGCCGCTCCGGGAGATTCCCCTACCAGCAGCAGCCCCACGAATACAATGAAAAAAGTACCGAGGACCTCTCCGATCGAAAGCGGTAAGACTCGTTTAAACAGACGACGCAGACGGGAGAGAGTGAAGTGATTCCCCAACCCGAACAGAACCAGTGCCATGGCCAGGTCCGTCAGCGGCTTGAGCTCTTCCAGGTGTTCATGGGGAATCAAATCCAGAATCGCTGGCCCCAGGATCACTCCGATCAACAGATAGGCGGTCACCTTGGGCAGGCGAAAGAGCTCCCCCAGGGTACCTGCCAGCAAACCAGCTGCTAGAAAGATTCCCAGAGTAAAGATGATATGCCATGAGCCCATTCGAACGTCCTGTTCTAGAGGTGATGAAATTGATTACGGGCCGATTATAGCAGATCAGGGTGAGCGGTCGATCCTGAACCCGGCTCTCCGGCCTTAAAAAAATGATAGTAAACTATTATCAGATATCAAGTTCGAGCTAACGCTATTTCACCTCTTATTCATCGAGAAGCCGTCCGGGCCTGGTGAGACGATCAGTCCAGATTCATGGTCACCGTCTTCAATTCTGTATAGTTGGCGAGCCCGGCCGCCCCCAACTCACGCCCGATGCCACTCCGTTTGAATCCACCAAAGGGAGCGGCGGCATCAAACACATCATAACAGTTCACCCAGACGGTTCCGGCCTTAATTCTCTGAGCCATGAGGTGTGCTTTTTTCACGTCACTGGTCCAGACCGCTGCCGCCAGCCCAAACTGGGTATTGTTGGCACGCGTGATGACTTCATCCAGGTTTTTGAACGGAAGAATGCTCATTACCGGTCCGAAAATTTCATCGGTGGCGATCGGCATATCATCGGTCACCTGATCGAAGACCGTCGGCTCTACGAAGTAACCTTTCTCACCAAAACGGGATCCACCGGTTACGCATTTTGCCCCGGCTTCAGTCCCTTTCTGGATGTAGCTGAGAATCTTCTCCATCTGTGCCTGATCGACCTGTGGGCCCTGAGTGGTTTCGGGATTGAGAGGATCTCCCAGCTTACGGGCCGAGGCTCTCTCGACAATCTTGGCCACGAATTCTTCATGAACAGCTTCTTCAACAAACAGTCGACTGCCGGCACAACAGCACTGCCCCTGGTTGAAGAACAAACCAAACTCAGCCCCCGCGACAGCAGCGTCCAGATCGCTGTCGGCGAATACGACATTCGGACTTTTCCCGCCCAGTTCAAATGTCAAACGTTTGAGGGTCTGGGCGGCATCAGCCATGATGATTTTCGCGGTCGCATCTTCCCCTGTGAAGGCAATCTTGTCGACATCCGGATGCTTGACTAAAGCGGCCCCTGCGGTGGGACCGTAACCAGGTACCACATTGATGACCCCGGGTGGATAACCGGCTTCCATCGCCAACTCCGCCAGCCGCAGACAGGAAAGCGGCGTCTGTTCTGCAGGTTTCATGACGATTGTGCAACCGGCAGCGAGTGCAGGAGCCCATTTCCAGGCAACCATCAGCAAGGGAAAGTTCCAGGGAATGATCTGACCGGCGACACCAATGGGTTCCCGTCGGGTGTAGCAGAAATGGTTGCCGCGAATTGGAATAGTCGCGCCTTCGATCTTGTCGGCCCAGCCGGCATAGTACCGCAGGCAGTCAATCACCAGTGGCAGGTCTGCAGCACGACTGTCACGAATCGGTTTGCCGTTATCCAGAGACTCCAGTGCAGACAGCTCTTCAATGTTTTCTTCAATCAGGTCGGCCAGACGGTACATCAGCCGCCCGCGATCCCGGGCATCCATCTTCGACCACGGTCCAGTTTCAAAAGCAGCCCTGGCAGCTTTAACGGCCAGATCGATGTCAGCAGCATCCCCTTCCGCTACTTCTGCGATGATTTCTTCTGTGGCTGGATTGACTGTCGCAAAGGTTTTCCCGCTGACCGCATCACGCCATTCACCATCAATCAGTAACTGAGTTCTACGAATCTGGGGAGTAGCTGCTACGGTATCTAAAGCGTCTGTGGCCATGACGTGATCTCCTGAGGTTCTAGCGAGCGTAATTGGATCAGGAACAAAGGTTGTTCATCGACAGACACTAAAGACAGGTCTGCCCTACCCTTTCATTCTGATGTTTTTTGCTCTGCTTCTCAAGAGGGATGTGGGACTGCGCGCAGAATTCACGCAGTGAGAGTGATTCTTAGCAGAAGCGACTGGCTTAGATGGCCCGCAGAATCGCGGCAGCACTCTGACCAAAGGATGTACGGCTGACCGACATCGTCGTTGGTGTAATTAGCGGCCGCACTTCACCGTGCACGATATCCAGGTTGCACAATGGATCCGGCGTTTCGTAGTTCAACGTGGCTGGAGTCGCACCATGCCGCAGCGACAGAATACTGGCTGCGAGTTCAACAGCTCCAGAGCCGGCATCGAAGTGACCGAAGTAGCTCTTCAGTGCTGTAATCGGGATCTTGACCGCATCATCGCCGAACAGACGGTGATAAGCACGTGCTTCGACCTGATCGTCGATTTTCGTGCTCTTACCATGGGCATTGATGTGACCCAGTTCGGAAGGTCTGATTCCTGCCTGACGCACAGCCGATTCAACAGCCCGCATCAGGCCGGTATCGTTCTGTTCGTCGGAGCTGCCATCACAGCCGGCACCGAGTCCGATCACTTCCGCATAAATTTCCGCACCACGGCGAACGGCGTGATCGTAGTTTTCGACCACGAAAGCTGCAGCACCTTCACCGAGAATAGTACCGTTGCGATCACGATCGAATGGACGACAGGCACGTTTGGGATCTTCATCGCGTGACAGCAGGTCGATGAGGTTTTTGCGGGACAGATCGACGGGGTTGATGTTGGAGGTACAGGCTCCGACAACCATGCAGTCGACTGCACCACGCTTGATCCAACGCATTGCTTCAGCCAGAGCCAGTAAGGCAGAAGAGTCCTGGCTGGTAATCGTGTTATTTGGTCCCTGGGCGTTATGCTCAATCGAAATATGGCAGGCTGGCATGTTAGGGAGCTGTCGCAGCATCCACAGTGGAGTGATCTGTCCCAGAACGTCTTCACCCCAGCGGGTGATTTCGAAGGAATCATCGGCGGCACAGCGGTTGACGGCTTCGACCAGTTCATCGGGAGTCGTCGGAATGTGACCGGCACCAAAGGATACACCAAAACGCTCAGGATCGACGGTTCCCCGCTTGATACCTGCGTTTTTCACAGCATCGGAAGCAGCAGACACCCCAAGCTGAATGTCGCGTGACATAACTTTGATGAATTTTTTGTTGTAGAGGTGTTCGTCCGGATTGAAGTCTTTGACCTCTGCAGCCAGTTTGGACGGAAGATTCTCGATCGGGATTGATTGCAGACGATCAATCCCCGAAACACCTGAACTTATATTGCGCCAAAAACTGTCTATACCGATACCAATTGGAGATACAACTCCAATTCCGGAAATGACCACGCGCGTTTGATTTGACCCAGCCATCTTAGCCTGACCCTTAATTTCCTACAGAGAAACAGCTCCAGTCCCTTTTGCGAACTGTTTCAGCCTATAGTTATAAGATCTACGTAACTCTCGACTTAACACATTCTGTGTCAAGCAAGTGGAGAATTACCACTGCAGCTTATCTCGAGTTCCTTCTCCTGTTATATTATCGGAAAAAGGCAACCCAAAATCTGAGAGTGATCTCAAACCCTGCTTAATATCCCTTAAAGTAGTCAGATTTAACAAGTTATATCGCTATAACCGGTTAGCAGGCCAGTTGGCAAAAAGGTGAGACTTAATTCCGGACTGCGCCCGCAGAACTCAAGGAAGGTGCTGTAAAAGCAAGGTGGAATGAGAGGTAAAACTCCCGTTTCAGGTTGGAAATCCTTTTCACAGTTTTGAGTGAAATCCAGCCAGAACTAATAATATAATTGAGGTCCCCTTCAATCATACCTGGTTTCTGGTAGATACCAATCAAGGTGTATTACACACTTCCCAGACAAATTTGTCAAGCGAATTCACAGAAAAGCCGCCCTGAACGGTACTTTCAGCCTGACTGCCAGAGTTTGACACTTCAGCAGCCAGGCCGACTATTATGCATCGATAATTTCAAAAATCGCTTCTACTTCAACAGCCACACCTGTAGGCAGCGCTGCAAAACCGAGTGCACTGCGGGCGTGGTAACCATCGCCGGTCTTGCCGTAAAGTTCGTGGAACAGATCAGAAGCACCATTAATCACCAGGTGCTGATCGGTAAAATCAGGAGTCGAGTTGACGCAGCCCAGCAGCTTGATGACCCGCAGCCCATCGAGTGTTCCGTGCTCATCCCGAACTGACCGCAGAATTTTGACGGCACAATCGCGGGCCGCAGCAATCCCTTCTTCGAGGCTTACGTTTTCACCCAGACGTCCCTTCTGATCACTCACATGACCTGAAGTCATCAACAGGTTACCGGTACGAATACAAAGATTGAGATACCCAGGTTCAATGGGCTCAAAATTCAGCCCCAGTTCAGCAGCTTTCTGCTCAGCGGACATAGTCGACTCCTTCAGGAAAGAACATTTAGTAATTCATTCCGCGTACTTTAGAAGGATTGTCCCCGATTTACAATCGAGGTGACTCAGATAAAGAACTGGAAGTCCCCCGCAGGAGGGAAGGCATTTTGAAAATGCTGAATTTCAGGCTGCTTCTGTTCTGTCTGCCAGAGAATGGAGATCACATCGAACCGTGCGGGGTGCTTCAGCAGACCATGTTTTTTAAGAAAGACGCCTGCCAGTCGGGTCAGCTGTTTCTGCTTCTGTCCTGTCACAGACTCGAAGGGCTGACCTTTCGCGGTTGATTTCCTGGTTTTGACTTCGACAAAGACGACCGTTTCCTGATCGAGGGCGATAATGTCGATTTCGCCGAGTTCAGTGCGATACTGGCGAGCAAGAATCTGATAACGGTGTTGTTTCAGATAACGGACGGCGGCACGCTCACCCCGATCACCCAGAAATCTGCCAAACCAGTTTCCAGCCATAAGCAGCCTCTTCAACAAGGGGCAGGCTCAATCGTAAGTGCGCACCAGAACGTCTAACAGCAGCACTGCTGCAGTGACAGTGCTGCTGTTTCTGTTTCGATCGATTACTCGCCGTCTCTTTTGGCGCGACGCTCGGTCAGACGGGTTGCTTTACCAACGCGATCGCGGAGGTAGTACAGTTTGGCACGACGAACGCGACCGTGCCGTTTGACATCCAGCTTGGCGATTTTGGGAGAGTGCACAGGGAAAATTCGCTCTACACCTTCACCGGCTACGATGCGACGAACGGTGAAGTTTTCACGGGTTCCGCTGCCGCGACGGGCAATCACAACACCAGTAAAAACCTGGATGCGTTCCTTGTTACCTTCCTTGATACGGGTATGCACGTCGACGGTATCGCCGATTTCGAACTCAAGCGGCTCTTCACGAAGGCTTGATTCTTCTACTTTTTTCAATAATTCCTGCATGACTTCAAGTCCTCTTGGCACGCCTGACTGACTCTGAATGAGCCTCTGGGAACGTGCTGTTTACATTAAAAAATCAGGTTGAATTTGATTCCGACTCAGTGAGAAGATCATTTCGTCGCTCGCGAGTTCGCTGCAGACTCTGCTCATGCCGCCAGCGCGCAATCTCCTGATGATTTCCACTTAATAATACTTCCGGAACTTCCATTCCACGAAAGTTTTGAGGCCGTGTGTACTGCGGATATTCGAGCAGTCCCGATTCCGAAAAGGAATCATACTTGGCACTGCTCTCGTCTCCGAGTACTCCGGGTATCAGCCGGATCACAGTCTCGATAATCAACATGGCCGGGACTTCCCCTCCATTGGTGATGAAGTCGCCTGCCGAAATTTCCATTGGCTCCAGACCAATGCGGATTCGTTCGTCGAACCCCTCGTATCTTCCACACAATAAGGTGAGCTGTCGTTCTTGAGATAACTCCTGGGCCAGCTTCTGATTCAGTGTTTTCCCCTGGGGGGTCAACATGATCAGCTTACCTGGTTCTGGAACCACCTGTTGAACATGCTCTACGCATTGATAGACCGTGTCACAGCCTATCAGCATCCCTGGTCCACCGCCGTAAGGGCGATCATCTACCGAGGCATGCTTGTCTGTTGCCCAGTCCCTGAAATTCCAACGCTGAATCTCGACCAGTTGATTTTGAATCGCCCGCTTGAGCAACCCCTGCTCAAGATAGCTGTCAAACAGTTCGGGAAACAAAGTCAGAATATCAAATCGCATAATGCTCACTCACAGAGCAAAACGTCAGGGCTGACGCAGACCTTACTCTTCTGTCGGGGTTTCTTCAGTAGCGGTCTCTTCTGCAGGTGCTTCAGCTGTTTCTGCTGATTCGCCAGCTTCTGCTTCCGGTTCAGGAGCAGGAGGTTCTTTGGGAGCCTGCATGGGAGCCGGTGCCGCAGCGGAACCGAATTTGTTTTTCTTGACCTTCTTGATCAGTGTTGCCACGTTTTCGGAAGGTTTCGCACCAACTGACATCCAGTAATCAACACGTTCCATGTCGATCGAGACGCGCTGTGCTTTGTCAGCGACGGAAGTGTCATAGGTACCAATTTCTTCGATCGCTTCACCGTCACGTTGTTTGCGTGAATCCATTACACAAATACGATAGAACGGGCGATGTGTCCGGCCCATTCTTTTCATACGAATTCGAACTGCCACAAATTTCTCCTTTAGGATACTAACTCTAAACTTTGGAAGATACAAAAATTGAATTCAATTGAGATCGCCTCTGAATCAGCGATTCTTTTTTCGCTGCTTCTTTTTGGCTTTCTTGTCTTTTTTTCGTTTCTCACGCAGCTTGCTGATATCACCACCACGCTTGCTGCGTTCTTTTTTCTTTGTCATGCCTCCCATGGGGTCCATCATGCCCCCGGAAGAGAGCTCGCGCATCGCTTTCATCTTGTCACGCATGCCCATGCCGGCCATTTTCTGCATCATGCCGGCCATATTGTTGAAATCCTTGACCAGACGACTGATGTCCGATGGATCGGAGCCACTTCCCATGGCAATCCGGCGGCGACGGCTATGATCGATCAGTTCTGGATTTTCCCGTTCTGCGGGAGTCATCGAACCGATGATCGCATCAATCCGCTTCATTTCTGCACCAGGGTCGACATCCGGATTTGTATCCAGCAGTCCCCCCACTCCGGGAATCATTTTCATGATTTCCCGCATGGGCCCCATTTTGCGGATGGTCGCCATCTGCTTCTGGAAATCAGTCAGGGTAAATTTACCCTGTGCCATCCGGTTCTGGAGGTCGGCTGCCTCTTCTTCATTAAACTGCTGCTGCGCCTTCTCCACCAGGGAGACGACATCGCCCATACCCAGAATCCGTCCTGCCATCCGGTCTGGATGGAATGTTTCCAGGCGATCAAGGGCTTCTCCGACACCGATAAACTTGATGGGAACTCCGGTGACTTCCTTCACACTCAGAGCGGCACCACCACGGGTGTCACCATCCAGTTTGGTCAGAATGACGCCATCCAGTTCCAGTGCTTCGTTGAACGCTTTGGCACTGTTGACAGCGTCCTGACCTGTCATCGCGTCGCAAGCGAAAATGACCTGGTCGGGCTGGAGCTTACGTTCGATCTGCTCCAGCTCTTTCATCAGGTCTTCGTCGATGTGCAGACGACCGGCGGTGTCGAGAATGACCGTATCGACATTCCCGAGTTTCTTCGCCTGGCTGAGACCATTCTGACAGACTTTGACGGCGTTGTTTCCGTCCGGAGCCTCTGCATGAACCGGCACTTCTACCTGACCGGCAATGACTTTTAACTGTTCAATCGCCGCAGGACGCTGCAAGTCGGCAGCGACGAGCATTGGCTTGCGTCCCTGCTCTTTCAGCAGGCGGGCCAGCTTACCACAGGTTGTGGTCTTACCACTCCCCTGCAGACCACACATCATAATGACGGTGATGCCTGACTTTTTGAAATCAAAACCGGGTTCGACCGGGCCCATCAGGTTGATCAGTTCCTGATGTACGATCCCGATGATCTGCTCATCAGGGCGAACGGCTTTCAGAACTTTCTCACCAACTGCCTGCTCGGTCACCCGATCAATAAAGCTGGTGGCTATTTCATAATTAACGTCTGCTTCCAGCAACGCCTGTCTGACTTGGCGCAACCCGTCCCTGATATTGCCTTCGGTGAGCTTTCCACCCTTGGCAAGACCGGTGAGTGCATCTTTCAGATTGGCAGTTAATCCTTCAAACACTTTAGATAACCAGACCGTTAAATGTTAATCGTGGGTGCATTTATCGCCTGGAAAAGCGATAAAAACAGTGCCTCAAATCCGCTCGTTCTCAATGGAAGCTGAGCGCCAACACGCAACGTAAGCCAAGCAATATCCGCAGGTTAAGACACGCGGAGACTGTCGATTTCGCTGTTGGTATTCATGAAGTTATGATGAGGCAATAACTTGCATCAAGCCGTGGAGTTTAAAAACTGACTGAACAATACACAACGGTTCCAGCCCACCTTTTTAAAATTCTTACCCCTTTTGGTCCACAGATTTCCTACAATGTTATACACAAGCCGCAACATTCTGCAATAATGTCATCAGGCAGTGGACTCTGAGTCAGCCGATTATCTGCCCCTGATGGGGCTGCAGCTGTTTTTTTGGATTTGTTGATCCCGGAAACCTTATAATCAGGCACCAGATCGTGTATGGTTCGTGATTGCGAAAGACTGCTCCCGCCTTAACTGGCCACCAGTACACAAGAACCGTCCAGCCTGCTAGCGTGTCACGTCTTTTTAGAGTGTGACCACAATTCATCACCGGCAAGACCTGGTCAAACGATTCTGTCAGAGAACTATCCAAGTTGGAACGAAGAAAACGAAAATGAGTAACACACAAAACCTGTTTAACAAAGTCTGGGATTTACACGCTGTCAAAACTCTGGAATCCGGTCAGGATCAACTGCTGATCGGCCTGCACCTGATTCACGAAGTGACCAGTCCTCAAGCTTTTGAAATGTTACGCGACCGCGGTCTTAAAGTTCTGTTCCCCGAACGGACCATTGCCACAGTCGACCACATCGTCCCCACTGAGAATCAGGCACGCCCTTTCGAAGACAATCTGGCAGAACAGATGATGTCCGCGATTGAGAAGAACTGTGCCGAATTCGGTGTCACGCTGCTGGATGTCTCCGATGACCGTCAGGGAATCGTGCACGTCGTTGGACCAGAACAGGGACTGACACAACCCGGCATGACAATCGTCTGTGGTGACAGCCATACGAGTACTCACGGTGCTTTTGGTTCAATCGCACTGGGAATCGGAACCAGCCAGGTTGCCCATGTGCTGGCCACCCAGACCATGGCACTGGGACGCCCTAAAGTCCGTCAGGTAAAAGTGAACGGCGAACTTGGACCAGGCGTAACCGCAAAGGATGTAACCCTTTACATCATTCGCAAACTGGGCGTTCAAGGTGGCGTTGGATACGCTTACGAATATGCCGGCGATGTCTTCGACCGAATGACGATGGAAGAGCGGATGACGGTCTGCAACATGAGCATCGAGGGTGGTGCCCGCTGTGGATACATCAATCCCGACCAGACTACTGTCGATTACCTCCGGGGACGTCCGCATGCTCCTCAGGGAGAAGCCTTCGAAAAAGCAGCCGAATGGTGGCTCAGCCTGGCCTCTGGTCCGGATGCCGAGTTTGACGATCTTGTCGAATTCAATGCAGCTGATATCGAACCTACCGTGACCTGGGGTATCACCCCCGCCCAATCCGTCGGCGTTTCCGAGTCGCTGCCCGCTGTCTCCAGCTATCCTGCAGACGAGCAGACACTGATCAAAGAAGCCTATCGTTACATGGAACTCGAAGAGAACCAGCCGATCAAAGGCCAGAAGATCGACGTCGCTTTCATCGGCTCATGTACCAACTCGCGAATTTCCGACCTGCGTGAAGCAGCGAAAGTCGTCGAAGGACGACATGTGGCTGAACACGTTAAAGCCCTCGTTGTTCCCGGCTCTCAGCTGGTTCGTAAACAGGCCATCGAAGAAGGACTGGATAAAATCTTCATCGAAGCCGGCTTTGAATGGCGCGAAGCCGGTTGCTCCATGTGTCTGGCCATGAACCCGGACAAACTGGTGGGCAACCAGCTGTGTGCTTCTTCCAGCAACCGTAATTTCAAAGGACGACAGGGGAGCCCCACAGGCCGGACCCTGCTGATGAGCCCGACCATGGTTGCCGCTGCTGCCGTCAGTGGCTGCGTCACCGATGTCCGCGAACTGTCAGGTGCCGCTACCGCGTAATCTGTCACGCTCACAGGACCGTCCAACCTTACGAACAGCCAATTCCATTTAAGATATATTTGAAGACCGAATCATGACTAAAATTGAATCAGTAACCGGAACAGGTATCCCACTGCTGCTGGATGACATCGATACAGACCGCATCATTCCCGCCCGTTTTCTGCGGTGCGTGACCTTTGAAGGTCTGGGAGAACATGCATTCGAAGACGATCGCCTGCAGGACCCCGAACATCCGTTCGATAAACCCCAATACCAGAACGCGTCCATCCTGATCGGCGGACGAAATTTCGGCTGTGGTTCTTCGCGTGAACACGCCCCTCAGTCATTGATCCGCTGGGGAATCCAGGCGATTATCGCTGAATCATATGCAGAAATTTTCTTCGGAAACTGCACCTCACTGGGTGTGCCCGCCGTCTGTGCTTCGCGTAAAGCGCTGGAACAACTGGATCAGGCTGTGAAGGCCAATCCCGACCAGGAAATCACTGTCGACCTGCTGGCAATGAAGGTTTGCTGTGGAGATCAGGAGTTCGATTGTACGCTGCCTGACAACGCACGCTCTGCCTTGACCACAGGTACCTATGACTTCCTGGCACAGCTGCTCAAGAGTACTGACGAAATCAAAGACCGGGCCGCTGATGTGCCTTACTTTACTTCGTTTGCCTGAGTCAACGCGTTCAGATCTCCGCCTGTTTCAGAACGGGCGGAGGTTTCGGTGTCTGTCAGGCAAGCGCACGACTTGACATACCCAAGATGTCCCCATGTCTGAAAAAAAATCGACAAGTAATCGGCGAGACTTTCTGACCGGCCGCGTCCTGAAACAGGCTGCGGAGCGGGTCGGTAATGATATTGCTGATTACCTGAATGATGCGACGGAAGATTTTGCGGCCCCCTCCGGTGGCTCGACAATCCGCCTGAGCACACGGGCCATGGCAACTGAGTTTGCGGTTGTCATGAATCCTGGCCCCAGTCAACAGGTGATGCACGCCTCCGATGCTCTGGACCTGATCCATGAGCTCGAACATCTGATGACAGTCTACAAGCCCACAAGTGAGATGTCGCGCGTCAATGCTCAGGCCGCGAACGGTGCCGTCTCCATGGATCCGCGACTGTTTGAAATTCTGGACCGCTCACGCGAAATCTGCGTTGATACGAAGGGTGGCTTTGATCCCTCCTCCGGTCCTTTGATTGCCCTCTGGCGGGAATGCCGCCTGCAGGGGCGGATTCCTACTGAAAAAGAGATTTCAGACTGCCTGTCCCACACCGGCATCGATCAGTTCGAATTTGACAACCTGGCCCACACCATCCGTTATCGTTCGCCCCAAAATGAACTCAACCTGGGAGGCATCGGCAAAGGCTATGCCCTGGACCAGGCCGGACGGTTTCTGCTCGACCAGGAACTGGAAGACTGGCTCTTCTACGGCGGCTTCAGCAGTATTCTGGCCAGGGGCACACACAATCAACTGCCAGGCTGGCCAATCGGTATTAAAAACCCGCTGTTTACCAGCCAGCGACTGGGAACAATTCTGCTCAAGGACTGCTCGATGTCGACCAGCGGTTCTTCCGTGCAGCATTTTCGGCATCAAGGGAAGCGTTACGGGCATATTCTCGACCCCAGAACAGGCTGGCCGGTCTCAGAATTACTGTCTGTAACGGTTATTGCCCCTGATGCAGCCCTGGCAGACGCACTTTCCACCGCTTTTTACGTAATCGGCATCGAAAAGGCTCTGGAGTATTGCGATAATCATACAGAAATCGGTACGATCTTAATTCCCCCGCCTGCGCATGGCAGAAAACTCTCTCCGGTGATTCGTGGAATCCCCAATGAGTTTCTGTTCCTGGACCGCGACCAATTGTTGTCATAACTGTTTGTCGCTATAAGGGAATCTTCAACAGAACAGACTGATTTCCGGCAATTGTTTTCTCTTCACCAGAGAGGCCTGCCTGCCCTGTTCTGATGAATGCTGATCTCAGACAAGACAGCCAATGTCCTGTCGTCTTCAGCGTCGTCCGCCTGTCAGAATTCAGCACAGATTGTCTCTGCTGATCACACAGCGTCGCGACCACCATTACGGAATCACAAGCCAAACCCATAGAAATCCCCTAAAATCAAGAGGATTGACGAGTGCAAGATTTAAAGAAAATTACAGGGATTGCCATCCTGTTCATCGTTGTCTTACGCCTTTCCATCGGCTGGCAGCTGTTGTACGAAGGCATGTGGAAAATTGAAACGCTCAGTTCGACCAGGCCCTGGACCGCTGCGGGCTATCTGAATAATGCCAAAGGCCCTTTCCGCGATCAGTTCCGGGATATGACAGGCGACCCCAATGACCTGAACTGGCTGGATGCAGACAAAGTCAAAGCCAAGTGGACTGCCTGGGAACAACGTTTCCTGAACCACTACCCGAACCTGACCGACGAACAGAAGTCCCGTCTACACCAGATGATCCATGGCAATAAATATTTTGCTGCTAAACTGAGTGCCTTACCGCCTGAAGTCAAAATCGACGGCAGCCTTGGAAGCGTGGTCAGCTACGATCCTGAACGTCAGTTGCTGCTCATCGATGGTGAAAAGCACATCACACCTCGCGAAAAACAGCGATTGCAGTCGATGGTGCCCGTCAAAAAAGGAGCCGATGGTAAACTGACTGGCGGTACCGAACTCGATCGCGAATTCTACGACGCTGTTGATAAGGCCTATGCTCGCTCCTCACGTCTGAGCTACATCGAAAAAATGCAGGCTTCGCTGCGGGGGAATCCCGAACTGGCAGGGGAGATTGATGTCGAGCAGGAAGGAACGATCGACGGAAAACGGATCGGTAAGATCGAACAGTACAAGATCGCCCTGGATCGCTACGAACAGAAACTGGCCAAGGCGGACCAGGATTACAAAGTCGATCATCTCAACAAAATCTGGTCTGAAATCCAGCAGATGAAAGGCGAACTGGTCAACCCGATTCGCGCCATGGAAGACGAAATGGAGTCGGAAGCCCGGGAGCTTCTGACAGCCGAGCAACTCGCAGCCGGACCGGTTCCACCGGAAAACACACAGATCCACCGGGTCAACATGATGACCATCGCCAGCTTGACGGTTCTGGGAATCCTGTTGCTGATTGGCCTGGGAACCCGCGTCGCAGCCATCGCTGCAGCCGGCATGCTGCTTTCCTTCTATCTGGTAATGCCTCCCTGGCCGGGAGTTCCTGAAGCACCAGGTCCGGAACACAGCTTCATCGTCAACAAGAACCTGATCGAAGTCCTCGCACTCCTGGCGATCGCTGCACTGCCGACCGGTACCTGGTTTGGCATTGATGGACTGTTTTACCGATTTTTCCAGAAACGGAAAAAAACAGCGAATAAAGCCAGTTAAATCAGGACCAAGTAACGTAATAAGTAAAGGTACAGCTTACAAACGCCTTATTTCCCACCTATAATAACCACTAAACCTTAAATTTCCTCCAATAAGGTAACACTTACGCGTTGCGTACCAGGGAGAACCAATATGAATTTGACACCTGAACAGGAACAGATCGGTAAAGACAACTTCAACGAAGCAGTTTCGTTTACTCGACGTGATTTCATCACGACCGCTGCTGCAGCGACAACTGGCTTGGGAGCCGCCTACTTCGGCTATGAGAAGCTCAAAGGTAAGCCGGTAAAAGTTGGTTTTATCGGCACCGGTGATGAAGGCAGCGTGCTTATCACACAGCACCCGCCCGAATACATGGAGATCGTGGCGATTGCCGATTTGCGGCCTTCCAACCGCAAGAAAGCAATGCACGGTCACGGCAACGAACACCGCGTCGGCCTGATCAACAAACTGGGTGATGAAAAAGCAGCCAAGATCAAACAGTTTGATGACCATAAAAAACTGATCGCCGCCAAGGACCAACTGGGTCTGGAAGCAGTCGTCATCGCTGTTCCCCTGAGCCAGCATGCTCCGATCGCCATGGCAGCCCTGGATGCAGGACTGCATGTGCTCTCAGAAAAACTGATGGCTCACAACATCACCGAGTGTAAAGAGCTTATCAAAAAAGCCCGCGAGAAAAACCTGCTGCTGGCTGTAGGTCACCAGCGTCATTACAGCGTTCTGTACGATAACGCCAACCAGCTGGTCAAAACCGGTCTGCTGGGTGATATTCGTCACATCCGCGCTCAATGGCACCGCAACAACAGCTTCCCCGGTCGTGACAGCTGGCGGAAAGGTGTCCCCAAAGAGGACAAAGCAGCCCTGGAGAAAGTAGTCCAGGAATACGGCTACGACAATATGGACGAGCTCATCAACTGGCGTCTGTACAACAAAACCGGTGGCGGTCTGATGGCAGAGCTAGGTAGTCACCAATTGGACGCTTGCAGTATCTTCCTGGGTAAAGTTCATCCGCTGGCCGTTCAGGGTTACGGCGGGAAAAACTTCTACGGTGTCAAAGGCATCGGATCCAAGGACAAACAGGAAGATGATCGCGAGATCGACGATCACGTCTACGTGACCTTCGAATTCCCAGGTCCTCACTACGATCCGGAAACGAATCCGCGTGACATCTGCATCGTGACTTACTCCTCGATCAACACCAACCGCTGGGAACCTTACGGTGAAACCGTCCTCGGTAGCCGGGGAACCCTGATCATGAAAACCGAAAAAGAAGCCCTGCTCTTCAAAGAAGCCAGTCCTTCTACCGGTGGCGGTGGTCCTGATCAGCGTTTGTGGGTCATCAAGTCCAGCGATGGAAGTGGCCCGGTTCTGGATGCATACGAAACGACAGCACCTTCCGCTGCCGCTTCAGATACGACCAAAGCCATGGGTGACAAGATCAGCCGCGGTTATACAGAAGAGATGGAACACTTCTGCCACTGTATTCGTACCGACAACCACAAAGGTCCTCTCGAAGGCGGCCTGAAGTGTAACGGTACGGTCGCGATGGCAGATGCGATTATGGCACTCACAGCCAACCTGGCCATGAAGCACAAAGTCCGCATCGAGTTCAAACCGGAATGGTTCGATCCCGATAACCCGGCCACACCGGAAGCCGACTTTGCAGATAAAACTGCCTGAGTGCGGTCTATTGAATTCCAACTCGAATTCGACAATGATTCAACAATGCCGAGGAGTCCTATCCTCGGCATTGTTTCTTTTTAAACCGTACTGACTTCTGCTTCAAAGGGGATCCACGTGTCGGAAGGACGCAAGGCAGGCCTGTTTCTCATCTTCGTAACTGTTTTTATTGATCTGCTCGGTTTTGGAATCGTACTCCCCCTGCTCCCGCGATATGGAGAGCATTTTGAAGCAGGCGGTACCACGCTCGGACTGTTAATGGCATCCTTTTCCGCCATGCAGTTTCTGTTCGCTCCGATCTGGGGACGCCTGTCCGACCGTGTAGGACGCCGGCCGATTTTGATTCTGGGACTCGTGGGCTCCACCTTCTTCTACGGCCTGTTTGGTTTCGCGACCTCACTGGGTAATACAGGAACATTTCTGGGGATCGGCGCATTAACCTGGCTGTTTATTACACGGATCGGAGCCGGCATCGCCGGAGCCACGATTCCGACAGCACAAGCATACATCGCCGACATTACCGGTCCCAAAGAGCGCGGTAAAGGCATGGCCCTGATCGGTGCCGCCTTCGGTATCGGATTTACGTTCGGTCCACTCATCGGTGCTGCTTTTGTTTCTGCAGAAGCGGGAGCGACTCCCAGCGCTGCTCCCGGCTATGTGGCCAGCGTGCTCTCTGGCATCGCTGCCCTGCTGTCCATTTTCAAATTACCGGAATCACTCCAGCAGAAAACGACAGAGTCACTTACTCGTCGCCACCACTGGTTTGATATCGCCAGCTTCAGGCATGCGCTCTCAAAACCACGGATCGGCCTGATCCTGTTGACCATCTTTTTAACCACCTTCGCCTTTGCCCAGTTCGAATCCACCCTCTCACTGCTCACGCAGGAACTCGGATTCGCTGCCCGCAGCAACTTCTTCATCTTTGCTTACATTGGTCTGATCCTGACGCTCAGCCAGGGCATTCTTGTGCGACGGCTGATCCCCAAGCTGGGAGAATTTCGCATGGGGCTCATCGGAATCGTCTTAATGGTGATTGGGCTGTTATTAATCGGAGTCGCCGGAAATTCCGGTTCCTACCCTCTGCTCTACGCGGTTCTCCCCATCTCAGTGATCGGCTTTTCCGCCACCACCCCTTCCCTGCAGTCTCTGCTTTCGCTGAATACTTCAGAGGATGAACAGGGAGGAATTCTAGGAGTCGGCCAGAGTATCTCAGCTCTCGCACGAATCCTGGGACCGCTAGCCGGGATCATTCTGTTCAAGGGGACCAGTAATGGACTGGTTGCCGGCAGCATCACCGCTCCCTACTGGGCGGGAGCAGGGATCATGGTATTGGGACTGCTGTTGATGAGCGGTCTTAAATCAGGCAATTCAGAATCGAATGTTTCTACACAAGTCGAAACTTAAGTCGAGAGAGCGGCTTTCGAACCCGGGCTTGTCCTAACTGCCGGAATTTGATAAAGATACCGCAGATTTGGTATAGATCTTTTCCGGTAATCATTCAGACAGGCACGGATGCCATGCTCAATCGAATCTTACAGTCAAAATGGACCAGACGCAGCTTACTTACTCTGGCTACTTTACCATTCGTCCTTTCCAGTATTGCTTACTGGAATGGTTCTACCGTGCAGAAATCGATGGCAGGAGCTCCTCGCCCTGCCTTGGCATTTGAAACATTTCTTGTCGACCGAGGAATGATCAAAGAGACCGAACGTGTCGTCGGTGCCCGATTTCGCTTCAAAAATCTGAGCGATCAGACCGTCACCGTCAAAGAACTCATCCCCAGCTGTGGCTGTCTGCAACCTCATCTGGAGAAACGGGTCTATGAACCTCATGAATCAGGCGAGTTCATCCTGAAAATGGAAACGGCGGGCGAATCTCCCGGACAGAAGGAGCTCTTCGTCGACTTCAAATACGAAGATACGATGGAACGCGTGGCCCGCCTGACATTCAAAGTGGAACTCCCCATCCGCAGACTGGTTGTTAAACCGAAAGCACTGGTGATCTACCAGTTCACCCCCGGACGCACTGTCCACCCCGTGACAGTCTCCGATTATCGTGGCGGTAAAGATTTTGAAATCACCAGCGTCAAAAGCACATCCAAATATGCCAAGGTGGAACTCGGTGCACTGGAAAACAACGATGGTCTCCGACAGCAAAAAGTGGATGTGATCGTAGAAGATCTTGTGCCGCCGGGAAAACATGACGGCCTGGTTGTGATTAAAACCAACGACACCGATTTCCCGGAACTCTATGTGCCCCTTATTATCCAGGGCCCCGATCAGAAAACCGTTCTCAGGCCCGAAGTCGCTTCGCCTCAGGCCAATTGAGGCGTCCTCAAACCCTGCGATCAGCAGTTTTTGTGACTTCTAAGACTTTTTTCTGACTATTTTTGTACGAAATCTCGACGCCTGCACCACTAATAATGATAGAGAACCCCGAGTTCTCTTTAAATTATTAACTTCTTTCAGCTCAACAATGGTGCAGCATGCGTTTAACACTCAGAACTCTGATCGCTTATCTGGATGATGTTTTAGAGCCGGCCCAGATCAAAGAAATCGGCAAAAAACTGGAGGAGAGCAGTTACGCCTCCTCGCTGGTAGAACGAATCAAAGATGTGTTACGCAGACGCCGCCTGACTGCTCCGGAAGTCGAAGGCCCCGGGTCTAACCTCGACCCGAACACGGTCTCAGAGTATCTCGACAACACGCTCCCCCCGGAAAGTGTGGCCGATGTGGAAAAGATCTGCCTGAACTCGGATGTCAATCTGGTGGAAGTCGCCGCTTCCCATCAGATCCTGACCCTGGTTCTGGGAGAACCGGCCACCGTTAACCCTGATACCAGAGAGCGGATTTACGCCCTGGGGCCAGCCCTGCGCAGCGACCAGACAGAAGCGGCCCCTTTGGCTCAGACGGCTGTTGCCGAACCTCCGGCCGCACCTCAGCCAGTTGCAGCAACGGCCCCCGACAGAACCAGTACTCCGCCTCCACAACAGTCTATTCCCGCTCGAGAACCGGAGCCCTTTTCCTCGCGGATTCCAGACTACCTGAAAACCAAACCGCTCTGGAAGCGTTTTACTCCTTACGTTCTGATTCTGCTCACCGCAGTCGTCTGGGCTGGACTGTTCTTCAACGATCCGACCTTTTTCCCGTCATTCTTCACACGGACTGATGCTACGCCGCAAGTGGCTGGCAATCAGGTTGACAACGAAGAAGTTGATTTATCTAAACCTCAGGAGCCGACACCAGAAAAATCGGCGTCCGCGCCAGCAGAGCCAGGAACTGACGTCGCAGCGATGACTCCTGAAAAACAGCCAGCTAAAACGACACCGGTTCCCCCCAAACCGGAGCCTGCCGGTGACACCGTGGCAATGAATACCAAGCCCCCCGCATTTGATGCACCACCGCCCGCTGATGCAGAAACAGCTGCTCCAACTGCAGTTCCCGCTAAGCCCCCCGTGGAGAACCTCCTGCCGACCACTCCCGTAACGACAACACCTGCTGAAACTCCGACAACACCACCGGCTGCACCTGCAAAACCAGCAGAGAATACCGTGGCCATGAACAGTAAAACTCCTGAAAATGCCGCTCCTGCAGCACCAGCGAAAATTGAAATGGCGGATGCCGCTCAGAAAGCACCGGCTGCACAAATTGAATCAGAAGATGGATTCTTCCTGGCCCAAGTCGATCAGAAACGTGAACTGGCTGACAAAAATGACTGGTTAATCCTCTCAAAGGTAATGCCGATCCAGGCTGGTTCCGCAGTCGCCTCACCCGCACCGTTCACCGCGCGGATTAATATTCCCGAAGCCCTGTGTAAAGTGGTTCTACTGCCCGGAACAGAGGTAACTTATCAAGGTAAAAACAAAGCCGCCGAGATGGGGTTCAAGATCCAGGAAGGCCGTCTGAGAATCGAAGCCTCCCGTGGCCTGAATGATGCCCGGGACGCAGCTGGACCAACTCTGTCGATCAAAGTCAATGATGAGCTGTGGCGTATCGAACTGGTCACACGCGACAGCGTGTGTGGCATTGAAATCGATCCCGTACAACCTACGCATCCCGACCAGAAACCCGGCCCTGACAACTACACAGGGATCCTGTATGCCTATTCGGGGATGATCCGCTTCTCAGATGGATCCGGCAAGGTGCACACCATCGATGCTGGCCACTGGATGTCACTCTCCGCCAAAGACCGCAAGGCCGGACGTATCAATCCTTCTGATGGTGATAAGCCCCTGCGGGTTCCGCATTGGGTCGAACCTAACTACAAAGACAGCTCCTACCTGGCCCGTCGTCAAATCGCGGCTTTCGCTAAAGAGCTGAAAGACGACCAGCTGGTATCGCTTACCATGCCCGCCATCACCAAGGACCTGAAACCCAACATATCCGACCTGGCAACCAAATCTCTGGCGTTAACCAACCGTTACCAGGAACTGGTGAAGGTACTGAATGAAGTTGACCATCACGAGTCCCGAATGGAAGCCGTTAATGGGATTCGAAACTGGCTCTTGCGTGATCCGCAAAACGGAGAGTTGCTCAAAGCGGCGCTTCAGAAACAGTTTTCTCCCGAGATGGCAGAAACGATGGAACGCCTGCTCTGGGGCTTCCAGAAACAAGATGCCCAGGATCGCTTCATCTCAGGCAGACTGGTAGAATGGCTGGAACATCCACATGTTGCTGTCCGGGAACAGGCTTTCAATTATATTCACGAATTGACAGACCGTCCCATCGACTACTCTGACATTGCGACCCCCACACAACGACGGTCAACAGCCCGGCGCTGGTTCTCCCACATTGAAAAACATGGCTCGCTGGTAGAACCTCAGGCTGCCCCTGTGAATCCACCTGAGAAGTCATTTAATCCCATCAACTGAGATCAAAATACCAAACCAGATCCGAGTCCGCCCTGATTCGGATCTGGTTCTATCATAAGATTAATTCTGGACTTAGCTTCGCAATTAATTCCCGATATCACATCAAAAAACGAGAAAAAATCAACGAACTCCTCTTGCTCGATTTTTTAACGACTGTTATCTTTCGCCCACCTCTCTCCCAGTCATATCCCGATGCGTTTCAAATCGTCAACTAAATCTATCCCCCCCGAACTAAACCATTTTCCGACAGTATGACACTTAGAAATGAGTTCTGAGTCCATACTTACAAACGATGGAGCTGTGCACGATGCACTCAACTCGAAACAGATTTTCGGTTCTCTGCAATCTGGCAATCTTATTTTCACTGGGAACACTGACGTTATCCGGCTGTAATACCATGCATGGCGTGGCCAGTAACGAGATGGGAAATGGTTACTATCAACGTGGGGATTATGCTCAGGCTCATGCAGCCTTTACCCGGGCAATCGCAAATAATCCTACAAATCCCGACTACGTCCATAACCTGGCAGTCGTCATGGAGAAAGAAGGCGATCTGGCTGGTGCGGAACAGACTTACCGCAACGCCCTGCGAGTTGATCCGACTCACCAGCCTTCACATCACGGTCTGGCGGAACTGATGATCAGCCAGGGACGTCAACAGGAAGCCGCTCAGCATATTACCGCATGGCGGGACACTCAGCCTTACATTGCAGAGTCTCACCTGGAAATGGCCTGGCTGCTGCAACAGAATGGTGACATGACAGGAGCAGAACAGTCTCTGAAAGCTGCTGCAAACATTGACCCCAACCATCCCAAAGTTTTAGCTCACATGGGACAGGTCTATCAGCAGAGTGGCCGTAACGAAGAAGCTCTCGCGATGTACGAGCAGTCCCTGCAGTCTGAATGGTATCAGCCACAGGTTCAGTCACGGATCTCTTCATTGAAAAAACCATATGCCCCCGCCAGCCCACAGGACCGGATTGTTGCCAAGGGATGGGAACATGGCCCCCTGGGTAATGGCAGCATGTTCCGTTACCAGACACGCACCGCGCAGGCAAGCTACACACACCCTCTTCCCACCTATACCGGCGGTGCCTCCAGCGGGACAGTGGCGATGATGAACTCACCGCAGATCAGTCATACGAATGCCTACTCCACCGGCAGCCTTGCCTCACAGCCCATGCTGGTGGCTCCCGGAGCTGTTGGCCAACCTGTCCCCTACGGTGTCGCAACCGCACCTGAGCCAATCAACGTTGATCCAGCTCACTACCCGACAGAGCCAGCCACAGCCGGTGCAGCTCCCATTGTCCAACCCTATTGATTTTCGTGATTTCGGTCAAAAAGTCGCGAGACTTTGCATCCGACTGCGTTGACCGGACATGGCGTCATGATAGAATAAGACTCCCACGGGATGTGGCTCAGCCTGGTAGAGCGCTGCGTTCGGGACGCAGAGGTCGCAAGTTCAAATCTTGTCATCCCGACTATTAAGTCATTAAACAGAAACCACTTACAAAAATGCACATTGGTCCGTTATTCACCAAATCAACTTGGTCCGTTAAGTGGTCCGTTATTCTGTAATTTTTTGTGTAAAATTACAACGCTCCAGGCCTCTCAGAATCGCTTTTCTTGGCCTCAAAACTCCATACGAGAGTTATCCCTATCTTTCACCCACAAATCCAGACAGAGAGCCTCTCTGACGGTCAGATGGCAACCGTCTCCGGTGCCACGCGATAGTGTGGGGGATTCCAGACAGGCGTAATCCAGGTGATGCCCAACTGATCGATTTGTTTGAGTAGCAATCTGAGCAAATGAATTTCATGATGTTGGGTTCTATTAAGCGGAATTACTGATTGCTTAGCCGAACTCCATCCCAATGAAGTTGACTGGAAGCAGGGGGGATCACTCGCAAACGGAGCAAAACAGGTAGGTTGCGTCTTTACCGGTCGTGTCGTTGGACGGTCCGTTCTTTGGACAACTGAGCTGCCACTTTTCTTGTGTTTGACGCCTCGGATCGGCTCGCCGATCATGGTTGGGCTCAAGACTACGTTCACGATTACGCAACAATGCTGGAGAACTGGCTGAACGTGCCGGCTGAAACTGTCCTCGGTCAGAAATACGAACCAGTGGATTGTTTGAAGACAACTTAGCATGTTGATTTTCTCAGCGATTCGTCACGTTCAGATCCAGATTTCAGTAAGCCTCTAGGGCAGTTGCAATACTAAAGGGGACTCGCTGACAACCTTGGCAGTAACACTACCGGGGGAGCGTTCCTTTAAGACGATGCTATATTCTTCCGGCCTAAAGTCTTTGGGAAATTGCAGTGTGAATTTGCCTTCCGCATCGGATGTCGCGCGTGAATAGCTCTTGCCTCGCGTCCCTGCCAGGATCGTGGCCCCGCCGACCGGACGATCATAGGCATCGATCAGCTTCCCAGCCAGAGGAAAGGTCGGCGCCAGTTCGATCGTCGGCAGTTGGAATTCTTTGGCGGCGGCGGGGACCTGGTCTGAAATCAAGATCCTCCCCAGTTGGATCCAGTCGGCGTATTCACGCGGCTTACTGATTAATTGCACCCCGACCTCTTCTCCCGGAATCAATTCTGCAGTGTAGACGCCTTCTTTGTCAGAAAAAGCGTTTTGAGAATTGAGTCGGCCCCCTTGTCTGACAGAAATCCAAGCCCCGGAGATGGGCGTTTTCTCTTCCATTGTCTGAATGATTCCCCGGGCGGTAATCGTCGGTTTGAAGGGGATCGTCGCCCGTGTTGTTTTCCCGGCAACAACTTCGATTACATCGGGGATGACCGCCCGCAATTTCATGTTGTCATCCGGAAAACGAGCATAGATCCGATAACGGCCCTCCGCCAATTCGGGAATGGAGAACTGGCCACTGGCGTCAGTTTCCATGTAAGCTGTTCCTTTACTACTGTTAATGCCCCGGCTCTCCGAATCTACATAGACTATGCAGCCAGAGAAATCGACCGGAGTTTCCGCCGATAATGTTCCCAGGACACGCCCTGTCGGTTTGAGGACGATGGGCACGATGCCCGGGGCTTGTTCCAAGCTGGGCAGACGGTTCTGTTGTTCACCATACCCTTCTCCTGTTGAAAGCAGAGAATACAGTAACTCACGATTGCAGGTCGGCAGCTTGACGTTTCCCTGCACGTCTGTCACGCCACCAATCAATTGCCTGATCGGCTCTGGGACTGTATTGGATGCGCCCAAGGTGATGATTTTATAACTCCAGGGATCAACACGAACTCCTGCAATTGGTTTTCCGTAGATGTCTCTGACTTCAAATGCGGTGTTTGTAGCTGGTCCCAGAATCAGGGCGACCGGATCGCGAGAAAGCTCGCGAAGTTGCCGATATACATTCGCAGTACCAATCTGATGTCCTGGGGCAAAACCCCAGAGTGTTCCAACGAAATGTATTTTATCCTCTGCTATTACTTTACGTGGAACAAGAATCGAAAAGCGTCCCTGATCATCGGCTCGGGTCTCGATAATGCTTTTACGTAAGCTGGTGGGCAGCCAGAGTCGGGCCCCGGGAATGCCTTTGCCGGCTGGTGTCATGACCTGCCCCGCCAGGCGAACTTTGTCTTGTGGAATGGCCTGATCGCCCAGAGGCGGAGCCGTTGGTTTGGGCTCCTCGGATTTGGCCGCAGGCATCTCTTGTATGGGAGGCGGTATTTCCATTCCCAGGTTTGCTGTCTGTTCTTCACCCGCACTGATCTTCACAGGCAGGCGGAAGACGACATCGCTGCCCCGAGAAGTCCTGTCGCCGATTAGGCGTTCCTGTTCCGGGGCGTAGATCTGAATCTGGTAGGTACCCGGGGATACATCCTTGATTTCATAGGTTGTTCCGTCGGCGGAAAGAGTGGCATTATAAAAAGTATCTTCGCCGCTCAACGTGATGTGAGAGATGGTCTTGAACCGCTGACGATTGACTTTTCCCCGGAGTGATCCCGTCGCCTGCGTCTTGATCACAATCGTCGTCCGTTGTTTTTTATCGAAGCGTTCCAACCCGGGAAGACGCCCCTGGGCCACGCCGCCCCCCCAATAGGCCAGTTCGATATCGGGGCTGGAATTCACATTCTTGAATTCAAACTGCCCCTCGGCATTGGTTGTCGCAGACAGGAACTGCGCGACTTGGGCAACAGACTTGAGATTCCCGTTCTGGACCATGGCCCAGTTGAAGGGAAATTCATTCCGCCCTCCCGTTCGCCGCATACTCGCAGCGATCAGACGCAGCTGAACTCCGGGAACCGGCTTTCCATCAGCGGTCACCACTTTCCCCGCGAATGTGTGCAGCATCGCGGGGTCGAGAGGCGTCAGGCGGTACTCTTCCATCGGGGCGCCAGATGCTGCACGTGCCAGAACGCGGACGTGGACTTCTTTCTGATAGCCATCGGCCCGAATCGTCACCTGCAGCGGCATGCCCTGCACGAATTTCCGCAGTTCGAATTCCCCCCTGGCATTGACGATCCGTTCTCCATTCATCACGCGTGCTCCGCTGAGGATCCCCTGGGGGTCGTTCGGCTTACGTATGGGTGAAAAAGTGATCTGCACTTTGTAGTCAGTGACTGGCTTGCCGGTACTATCATCGACGACTTTGCCGCGCAGAATGCCTTCTGATTTCATCGTCACCACGACTGGCTTGTTCTCTTCCGCCGGGAAATCCCGGTTTGTGATCGTGGAATAGCCTGATAAGACGAATGTCAGCGGCGCCAACTGCGTGAGCGAATCGAACGTGAACTCCCCTTGTGCATTCGTTTTGGTAGAACGCCGCATATTGAGTTCATGGCCATCCGGACCTTCGTAAGAGATCCAGACTCCCTTGAGGGGCTTCCCATCGGAATCGACGACTTTGCCGGCTATGGTTCGCCCTGGTTGCATGGTGACGTGATACGTGGCTGGTGATGGGGGAGCCCCCGGTGTAACCAGGAGTTGTTGAGGAGCAAAGCCGTCCGCCTGCACAACGATCTCATAGCGGCCGAACAAGTCACAGAGGTCCTCCAACTGATACTTTCCCTGGGCATTGGAAGTTGTTTCCCTCGTTTGAGTTGACGAGCGCCCCATATTAGAGAGTCTGGCACCAGCGATGGGATGGCCCTGGGCATCCGTAATCGTCCCGCGAATGGCGCCTCCCGTCTTGCGTTTGGGCAGCGTGATGTCGAACTTGCGTTCTCCCATGGGGCGCGGAATTGCATTTACCCGGGGTGAGATCATCTCATAGCCATCCTTGCGGACTGACAGATCCAGAGATTGCAGTGGAAGCGTTTCAAAGCGGTATCGCCCTTTAGCGTCGGTCTTCATGTACCCGCCGGAACGATTTGAACTGTCACCGGGTACCCGCGCGTCGATGCCCGCACCTGGAACCGGCTTGCCGGCTTCGTCGCGGACCGTTCCATACAAGGTAAACCCCGGCTTCAGTTTCACTGTGACTCGGGTCGTCTCTTCACCTGACAGATTAATCGTCTGCGTATTTTTCTCGTAACCTTTGGCCAGGACTTCAAACGTCCATTCTTCAGGAGTTAAGCCGTGAATCACCGCCGTGTCTGCCGCATTGGTAGCGTAGTCACTCTGCATATCGTGCCAGGGAAAATGCACGCGCGCCTCGGGAACGGGGCGCCCATCCGCTTCTTTCAGAACCTGCACTTCGAGGGTGTTGGCAGGTGCCAACTTGAGCTCAACCTCATCCCCTGGCTTGACCTTGAGGCCTTGATAACGTTGCTGGCGGGAGGCCATGTTTTTCCAGTAGGCGGCGATGCGGTTATTTCCCGGCAATACATGATCGAAATGAAATTTACCATGGTCATCGGTGCGGGTTGTGCGATGGTCGTACCTGCTCTTTGATTTGTTGTAGGTTCTCAAACGGACTTCCGCATTCTTTACCGGCTGGCCGGCTGGCGTCAGAACGATGCCTGTCAACTGCTGTCTGGCTTCCTGGGGAGGCGTTTTCTCTGCGGCGCGCGCCTGGGCTGTCGTAGCGATGGTCAGCCCCGCTGTGACCAGAGCAACTGTCGCGATGAAAACCAATAACAGCGTTGACGCTTTGAGCCCGATTCGCTCTGAAAGCGGCCGTGCTGTATCAATCACGCGCTCAATGCGATCCTCTATTTCGGGCTTGCGGGTCATGCTGACGCCCAGTTGCTGATAACGCCGACCGCTGGGTGTGACACGGCTGGACATTTCCAGCAGAATGCGTGCGTAATCAGTGCGTTCGCCGGCGTTGCCAATCACGGCATCGTCGCACGCATGCTCCGCCAGGTCGGACAGGGTTCGCTGCAGTCTCCAGGAGACCGGATGGAACCAGTAAAAGATCGTCCCCAAGGCTGCCAGGAATGAAACGAGCGGGTCGCGTCGTCGAATGTGCTCTGCTTCATGGGAGAGCACCATGGCCAACAGCGATCGCTCCCACGTTTCCCAGTCTTCCGGGAGAATAATGGTTGAGTTGACGATTCCCTGACAGAGGGGAACGTTCACTGCGGCTGACTGAACCACCCGCGCACTGCTCACCAGGCCCTGCACCTCGGCCGGCAATTTCACCGGCTGACTGCGTCGCACCAGTCGTTGACAATACCAGACCGAACAGGCCAGGCGGAGCGCCAGTACCAGACTGCCTGCGAGGTAGATCAGAGCGAGGGTCACCACCAGCAGATCGCCTCCCGACAACAACGATGAAGGCGGCTGAGTACTGCCTGGAGGTTCGACTGCCGGAGTTTGTATCATGTCTGCCTGACCTGCTGCACGTGGACCGACGGACGACTGCAGGGGGACCGGAGTTGCCCGTTTAGGCTCCAGGTCAGATAACGGGACTGACTGCGGCACCGATGCTGGCTGCTTTTCGACCGATGCAGGTACGACTGGTGCTGAAACAACTGGTGCCGTTGTGACGGGAGCTGTTGCCGGCTCAGACAGTTGAGAAAAAGATGATTCCCACGACTCCATCCAGGCCAGCAACGGGAGTCTGGAAACGGGAATGGCCGGCGCCAGAAAAGAGAGCACAGGCATCCCCAGCATGGCGACCAGGCAGAACAACCAGGCGCGATGACGCCAGGTCGCACTTTGCACGCGAGCGATAGCCAGCCCGGCCCAGACGAAGGCAGCCAGCAGTAAGACCTTGATGGAGAGAGTCAACAGCAACCCTGAAAGCCACCACGCAGATTCGATGAAGTTCGATGAAATCATAGCCTGTGCTCCTCAAGTTCGGTCCGACTTTCCCGGATCCGTGGGCCTGGTTTGCTTCTCCTGTTGCGCGATCTTGGCTGCCAGTTCTTCCAGTTTCTCCGGAGAAATGACTTCCCGATCGACCATGCCGACCAGCAGGGCCTCGATCGACCCGCCGCAAAAGCGTTCAATAATCGATCGCACCGCGTCGGCCGCAACGTTTTGCGAACGCTCCCGGGGTGCGTAGATATAAGTACGGCCCTCGACGCGATGGCTGACATACCCTTTTGTTTCGAGGCGACGCAGAATCGTGCGTACGGTCGAGTCTTTCAGAGACTGGCTGGCTTCGAGTTGCTGGCGAACCTGATCGGCGGTCGCTTCCTGGAGATTCCAGACAATCGACATGACCTTGTTTTCCAGGTCGCTGAGTGGGGGCTTTTCTTTGGACGACATGCGGGACTCCTTGTGCTACAACATGTAACACATACTCTTTAGTGTTACATGTTGTAACTGTCAACAGCATTCCTGACATAATGTTCAACTCGCCGTGATTCATTCCCTGTGGAAAACGCAATTCGCAAGGCACAGCGATCTCTTGAAAGCGAACAAAGACATCTTGACTTTTTATTTCCAGGTTGTTCAAATCCACTCAAAGACAGTTCGTCTTCTTGGATATCAGGAGGAGTGGAATGCGACCGAAGCAATATCATGTGACGGATACCGAGCTGCTGGTCTTACAGGTTCTGTGGGATCGTGGTGAGGCGACGACGCGCGAAGTTTGTGATGAAATCTATCCGGACGGCTCGACTTCGCAATATTACACAGTCCAGAAATTACTGGAGCGACTCGAAAAGCGGAACTGCGTGCAACGCGACCGGAGTCAACGCGTGCATGTCTTCACAGCCGCCATTGACCGAGAAACTTTGATTCAGGAACGCCTGCGGGGACTGTCAGATACTTTGTGTGGCGGATCCATCATTCCAATGCTGACCGGCTTGATCCAGATGCGTCGCTGGACCGCTTCCGAGCAGGAGGAACTGCGCGATCTGCTGGATCAGGTGGCCCCCCGTCAGTCCCCCAACGACTAATTCCGCCTTGCAGCGTACCTGGACACAGGAAGTTTGTATCAAGGAGTTATCAGATGTGGTTCGAGTCAGCTACCCAGGTTATTCTGAGCATTTTGACAGTCGCTGCCGTTCTGTGCCTGATCGCAGAATTATTCAGCCGCATGACTCGGCAACGCTGGCCTGCGATCGAACATGCACTCTGGATGGTCGTCCTGCTCAGGCTGGTCATCCCCCCCTTTCTGCCGCTGGGGGTTCCCGGATTTCCCTCTGCGAGCATGACACCGTCTCAGTCAGCTATCCCGAACATTTCCATCGCGAATACCAGTCCCGCTGACTATCCAACCGACATCAAACCTGGAGAGGCTGAAATCCGACAGCTGGAGGATGCTGAGCGTTTTCCTGATCCTGGAGCCGCGAATACACAGGTAGCTTCCGCTGACACAGTTGCATCGGCCAGTAAACCGGAGAGTAAACCTCCGCTTGTGAAACAGCAGGCGAAGTTATCTACTGCACAGCCCCCCGCGCTACGTTCCTCTGCCGCTATGCCTGGTCAGACTCAACCTGCTGCAGGCGCGACTACTGTGCATCCCCGGGATGCTGCTCTCTGGAATGCGTCTCCCATTGCCTGGAGTTTATGCGTCCTCTGGGCAGTTGGTTCTCTGATCGTGCTGCTCAGAGCCCTGCTCTCCATTCGGGCTTTTACGAAACTGCTCCCCCTTTCAGAGCCTGTCACTCCGGAAATTCAGTCTGCTGTGGAAGCGATTGCCGCCCGCACCGGTCTGCGAAAGGTGCCGACCGTCCGGATGCTGCAAGCCACGGTCCCGCCCCTGGTCTGGTCGGGAATCTGGCGAGTCCAGGTCGTTTTACCTGCAGAGCTTTCGGTTCTGCAGGAATCAACAACCCGCAACCTGCTGCTGGCCCATGAGTTTTCCCATCTCCGCAGACGTGATTATCTCATCCGCTGGCTGGAACTGGCTGCGACCGTGATCTGGTGGTGGTGTCCGCTGGTCTGGTTGACCCGTTCCCGTCTCCGCGCCGCCGAGGAGACGGCCTGCGATGCCCAGGTACTCACACTCTGGCCTGAGAGTGCTGAGGAATATACCCGCGCCATTGTAGAAACGGCTGGATTTGTGGCTCAGGCACAGTTTCAGACCCAGTTGGCAACCGGCGGTACGGGTTCCATTCGGCAACTGAAATCCCGCTTGCGACTGATCGAATCCCGGCGTCTGCGCTCCCACTCAGCCTTTGCCAGGACTTCGCTGATCCTGGTCCTGGCGGCGCTGAGCAGTCCGCTGCTGCTGGTGGGCAGAACGGTCAGCCAGACGCCCCCACCTCAAACCGCGCAAACAAATCCGGACGAGCCCTCCCGACAATCTTCTGCTGCGGACTCCAACTCATCAGCGAAAACTGTCCCACCAGTCACCCCGGAATTGCGCGGGGCACCCCACACCGCTTTACCGCCGGAGTGTCGGCCCAGTTACAACTCTTATGCAGTTCTTTCGCCTGATGGTCTACAGATTGCCTTTACAGGCAGATCTACCGGCCCGAATGGTAAGACCAAATACGGGTTGTTCTGTTTTGACAGATCGACCAGGAGAACCCGTTGCCTGATCGAGAATCGACTGAATACCAGGGCTGCCTGGTCTCCGGATTCGAAAAAGCTGGCCATTGGTAATTCTTCCGGCAAGAGTATTCGCTTTCCACTGCTTGTGGTTGATGTGCAGACAGGAGACATTGATGAAACCGGGGCCCAAGGTGCAGGCGCTGCCTGGTCGCCTGACGGTCGGTATATTGCTGTCTCCACTCAATTTACCAGAGGGAGTTCCTGGGTGGGGGGCATCCCCGCCGACGGTCGGATTGGCATCTGGGACACGCAAACCCGTGAAATGAACTATGTCAGTCCCCCCGGGATCAACCAGTCTGACCGCGATCTGAGATATCTGTTCGTCACCGGAGGCGTGCATCCCATCTGGTCAGACAATGGAGAATGGATTTCCTGGACTCAACTCACGCATGATCCTCTGCCCGGCAGTGATCACAACAGGAAAGCCGAAATCTGGGCTGCTCGTATCAATGGAACTTCGTTACAGCGGGTTTTCAAAAAATCGCGGTCTGCGACGTGGTTACCTCACCGGCTGATTCTGAAAGATGAGAAAACGGATCAGCATGCAGCTGTCCAGGAGTCGGAAAGCACTGTTTCGAAAGACTGGCCTGCCCTGCCCCTTGAACTTCGGAAAATGCTGACGGAGCAGAAAGCCGCTTCCCGGAGAGTCGCTGAATTCAATCCGGAAGTCGTCCTCAAAGCCAACCGTCTCTGGCAGAACCCGGAACTGGGCGGGGTCCAGTCCATCGAGTTCATGCATCGGATGTCCCCCGAACGACTCGATGAACGATTTCAATGGGATCAGGCAGGAACATTCCAGGTAGAAGTTGTCAACCGTGAGGATCGTTCTGATGTTTATGGAACTGGCTGGACGGTGATTAAACTTCCCGACGGTTCATCCTTTATGGCTGCGAACGCGCAGGCCTATCCGCGGTATCGCTCGGCTGAAGAGATCATGCAAGAACAACGTTTCAACAAGCTCTCCGCCCGGGAACTGGTGCGACGTGATATGCTGAGGCATCTCTCCGGTACCCGTTTGAATTTCACGGCGATCGACTGGGGGCGGAACCCGAATGATTATATCGTTGCCGATTATCAACAGGACGACAAGCACCGTTTGATCGATGTCCGGCCGGTCCCTTATGCTCGCCGACGGGCGAAGCTTAATGCGGGTGCCATGTTTGAGACAACCTCCTGGGCTTACATGCATGACGTGGCTGCGACCCGGTCTCTGTTGACCATCGATGACCGGAACCGCATCGTTCGCGAAGTCGCCTTTATTGATGAAAATGTGGTTGCAGAAATCGATCTGACAGACTGGATCACCACAGATACAGGTCAGCAGGCCCCCCGGCAGATTAAGATCAACTTTCCCGAAGAAGGTTTTCACGTCGACCAGCGTTTTCAAGTCACACCGGAGGGGCTCTGGATCTTAACCAGCGGCACTTCCCATTTTCCGGGGAAGCCCGCGCAGAAAGAAGAAATCGTTGATTTGAAAATCAACGCCGGGTCCAAAGCGTTGCAGGCTGCGGTGCAACAGGCACGCAAGCGACATCAGGAGATGACAGCCAGGACGGAATCCAAAAACAAGGTGGCGCTGCGAGGGCTGACCCCCTTCGAACTGGGTGCGACGTATACGTTCCAAGGAACACCGGATTCAGAACAGAGTCAATTCCGGCCGGTGTCGCTCAAATGGATGCCGGTGAACAAGTCGCTCAGCAAACCGGGCGAATGGACGGGGGCTGTGACGGCCCCGACTGTGGAACTCAGTTTTCCGTCTCTGAACCACAACACGCTCGACAGTGACACCAATTTAATGCTGGTGCTGTATGACGAAGATAAGCTCCCCTTGTATTCAGCGACGGTTCCCGAATCAGCCGTGATTGCCAGCAACCGCCCTGCCGATCAGGTATTGAAGCCAATTCTGGATCAACAGAAACTCTGGCTACATTCTCAAGAGACGCCGCTCCCCAAGGCCACATACCAGTTTTGTTACAAAAACGAACAAGGACCGCGGGAACTCCCCAGTGACAACCCGATGATCGGACGTGGCATTGCATTGACACTGGCACTGGACAGTCTCCGCAGTCATCCTGAGCGCTGGAAAATACCAATCCAGTTTTCTGCGAACTGGAACGGTCGCCCGGTGAAGGTACTGGGCTTGAACGGCCCTCAATTTGAACACAGGTTTGGTTCAGGTCTCGCTTATCAATCCGGCCGTGCTTCCTATCAAGGAGGGTATTTCAAAACAACGGGCAGAGACCTGGTCCTGGTCGTCGACGCTGAAACCGGCTTTCCCCTGGTGGAACGGTCTGCTGGCATGGAAATTCAGTTCCGGGACTACGTGGAAGCCGCTCCGGGACAGTTTGTCCCCCTGCGGATCCTCTGTAAGATCGCAGATTCCGGGTTGGACCTGCGTTTTCAGGTGCTCGACGGAAAACTATGGCTGTTTGATCGGGAAGCAAACCAGGACAATCAGTCTGACGTCTTTGTCAGCGATATTTTGATCGACGGTCAGGTCCCTCAGCAGGTGGTGCAATCTCAAGCCCCCGATTCGACCAGAAAACTCCCCTGGTTCCCCTGGGACGAACTGACAGCACGAGCGCCAATTCAGACGGGAGACCAGCTTTCCGCCTCCATCGCCACTTATACGAAGCCCTGGACTCACCCCTCATGGACCACCCTGGGGGATGTTCGTGTGGAATCGGCACCAGACAACACGCAGTTAATGCGCTGCAGCCTGCGGTCGTATCCGTCACTGGGAATTGCCCGCTACTGGACGTTGACAAGGTTTTCCGGGGAAACAGCTGAGCCACTGACGTGCGCTGAGACCCTGGTCAAAAGGGAACAGCGTGAGGTCGCAGTCGTTCCCTTTCAACTTGATCAGACGAGCCTTGTGCCCCCGCCCGTCTTCGATGCTGCTTCACCAGACAGACGCGGGGCCCTGGGAGGATCGGCATCATCGGAAACGCGGGTGAGGTCATTTTCTATTCACCGCGATCAGCAACAACGGGCAGTCATCACACCAGAGATCCTGAGCACAACCTATTACACGGGACAGACGGTCCGCATCACCGGCGTACTGCTACGCGATGGGACCGTGGTAGCTTCAGGTACCAGTTCAGATTCATTCCGCACATACCAAACTCCCGTCAGCTCCCAGCAGTCTCGGATTCTTTTGCAGAATTCCGACCGCCAGACAGGCACGTCGCTCCTGCTGGGCCACCGCTCGGTCGTAACCAGTGCGCCCGTGGGGAGTACATGGGGAATGTTTACTGGCTTCCATTTCCAGGATTTCCCACCAGAGGATTTACTTGCAAGTCGATATGCAGAAATCAGGGAGATTGGTCTGCAGGGCATTTACTTTAAACACGTGAGAGAAATCGAACGACAATTCCGGCGGGACGGACACAGCCAGAGGCTTCACAGAGAAATGAAAAACTACCGGGATGGGCTGCAGCAGATTCTCAGCGGCAAGCAGGACGATGTTCCGGCTGCGATTGCACTGGCCTGTCGACTGGCCGGGTTTTCCGAGAGTACAGCCTTCCAGGCACCACTGCAAGGCCTGCTGCATGATCCATCACAAAACGTGCGGGATTCTGCTGCCATCGGACTTGGATTGCTGGGCCAGGCAGATGCGATCGACCGATTGCGAGAGCTGGCTGCCCAACCGGAACCTGACCAGGAAACGGTGACAGACCAATTAGAGCGTTATACCAGGCAACATGCCACGTGGGCCTTAAAACGCTGCGGAAAATAACTAATTCTCATAGCAGAAGATGATGTGTTTTCTCCCAAATGTGAGTTATGACTAGTTTGATAATCACTTTTGAAATTGGCCCGATACGCGGACGCTGAAAAATCCCGAGTAACCTGAAGTTACCCAATATTACCTCAGAGAGCCTCACAGGTGGCTGGGCTGTTAAGGACTGCCCACACCGCAGAAAGTATTTGACTGTTGCTGCACAGTTGGCAAAATAGACAACACCTTTTCAGTAATAATTGTAACGGTGTTAGTATTATGTCAGACAGAGAGCTCTCCCGGCAGCAACTATACGAAAAAGTCTGGTCCGTCCCAGCGTCTCGCCTGGCAACAGAATTCGGACTTTCTGACGTCGGGCTGGCAAAGCTTTGTAAACGCCATGATATCCCCCGCCCCCCACGTGGTTACTGGGCCAAGAAAGAAGTGGGCAAAGCTCCAGCACAAACACCACTCCCTCCAGGCGATAATGACGACCAAATCATCGTTTCCTATGTAGAACCAGAACGCTACGAAAAATCAGGATTGAGCGGGCAGATTCAAAAAAGTGAAACGGAAGAAGAAAAGCCTGAGAAGAAAATTGAAGTTGCCAGCAGTTTAAGAGGTGCCCATAAGCTGATTACCACAACGAAGGAAGAATTTATCGGAGCTCAAGCAGGTGATGCTGGAATCCTGGTTCCTGATCAAAATCCATCCTTGAACATCAGCGTCACTCGAAACTGCCTTCACCGTGCGTTTTTAGTGATGGATGCAGTCATTAAAGCACTGGAGCTGAGAGACCTGACCGTCTCTGAGGGCCCCACTGTTTCCATCTTCGGGGAATCTGTTGCTTTTGGGATCAAGGAACGTATCAAAGTCACGAAGGAACTACCTGAAGAACATGACCTCACAGGTGCTTACCAATTTGCCTATAAAAACTACGTGACGCACGAGATCGCCACAGGGGAATTATCTATCTATATCGATGAACCGAATTCGTATCGAATAAGTAGTTATCGCAAGCAATGGAGAGATGCCAAAAAACAAAGGGTCGAAGACTGCTTAAACAAAGTCGTCAGCGGCTTAGTCAAATTTGCCGCTCGCAAGCGAGAAGTCAGACTCGAGGATGAAGAACGTGAAAGAGAATACAAACGAGCCGCCGAACAACGTGCGTTAGAAAAACAACAGCGAGCGGAGCTGCGACAACAACAGGCTGAGGAACAGGAACGGGTAAATAGCCTGGTTCAGGAAGCCAGATCCTGGAAAACCAGTCGTGAGATTCGGCAGTACCTGGACTTCATACGTGAATCGAACAAATCCAGTTCAGGGGCTATTACTTTATCTCCTGAACTGGAGCAATGGCTGTCCTGGGCCGAAGATCAGGCTGACCGCCTGGACCCACTCAAAGAGTCTCCGTCTTCGATCCTCGACCTCGATATCCCGGAGGAGCCTCGATCGTGGTTCTAACACCGACTCGGTACCGTCTGGCACAGTCACGTGAAGAAATTGAACCCCTGGTCCAACTCTGCAGAGAGGGCAAGGTGTTCCAGGTCCAGGAATGGATCATTGAGAACAGGCCAGTCGATCCCCCAGCCCCTGCCAATGGAGGTAATCAAAAACATACCCCGCTACGGTACGCGATAGAGCGTGGTTTTCACAGTCTGGTAGAAGTGCTGCTGGAAGGGGGGGCCTCGATCGGCACTGAATATGGCTACTGTCCCATGAGGCTGGCGATCTCAAAACAAAGGCTGGACCTGGTAAAGCTGATCGCAGATCACGGATTTCAGGCGTCCAAGATCGACATGGATGAAGTCTTTGAGTCATGGCAACCTGAAATCATGGAGTATTTCATCGATAACGGTGCCGACGTGGAAACAGGCATGCCACTGGCGACTGCATTGTGTAATCGAACCCGGACCGCACTTCGGATATTCAAAAAATACCGGGAGCGTTTTCCCAGCTTTCCGGAACAGGCTAATGTGGCATTGCGCCATCACTGCCAGGAAGGAAACCTGAAGTGGGTCTCACTACTGTTGTGGGCAGGCGCTGACCCGTTTACCCCCGGTGAATCTGAGCCTGGCAGAGAAATCGATCCCGAAGATGGTGGACTATCCGCCCTCGGCTTTGCAGCACTCTGGGGAAACTACAAAGTATTCTCCTTAAAACAGGTCAAGATAAGCCCCGATCATCCAGCGGTCTACGAAATTTTGAAATACGCCGACAGAGACGAAGGCTACGACCTGATCCATGATCTGCTCAAACAGGGAATGAATCCGAACGAGCAGGACAATGGAGGCTGTTCTGCTATCCAATCCTTGCTGATTTCACTGGACTCGTGCATGTTCATGAGATACAGCTCCAGGGACGATCATGGCAGGAAATATGATACAGAGACTGCACGCAACAAGCTTAAACTAATTCATCTGCTGGCGAAGTACGGCGGGAAATGGATACCTGCCGAGACTGGCGAGATCACAGAAGCTCGCCGGTCACTATTGAAAATGACTGCTGACTACACCGTGGAATTCGCCTGGATCATGTCAAAGTATCAAGGGTGTTCGAGAACGGACATCAAGACTCTGCTAAAAACTCCCACGATCAAAAAACATACCAAAGAGAACCGCCAGCAGCTGGATGAACTGATCGATCAACTCAGTACTGAATAGTCAGCCGGGAATTCATCTCAGTCTTCGCTATAGCCATCCAACCCCATTCCCCCCTGATTTGTCTTTCAGTATCCCAGGCAGCGTGCACACATAGGTCTATTATGAAAGTGCAGGATTCGACTGCATCGATGCGTAGCAGCAGCAACCTGATTAATCGAGAGAGACAGGGATGTTAGAAATTTTATTTTAATCCATAAAAATATTTTTTCATTTCACCTAACCCCTTACTAGAGTAGGTCATACAGCCGAATACTCGTTGACGATGCCATATTGATCTTCGCGATTATGGTTTTGAAAGTCATGCTGAAGGTCTGTTGGAGCCAAGGGGGCTTCAAGACCACATTCGAACACGCCAGAGGAAAGTTCAAATGAGTAATGCAGAGAATTCCAAACAGTTGGTCAAGTTCTATGTTTCACAAGACCAACACGATCTAATCAGAGTTGCCGCGGCTCTGAATCGGAGGAGCATGGCAGCTTATGCGAGACAAATCGTGATCGCCGATGCCAAAACCGCTTCGACTTTGTTGCCGCCAGTCAAAGGAAAATTGAGTGGATGAGTCATCATGGGAAAAGATTCTCGGATCTGGGAGAATCTAAAAAGCATTATTTACATTCATCATCGTGTAATAGAACAGCTCTGAAGGCGAAGATGAAGCAATCGTATTTATAAAAAATAAACGTCGACACAAGCCTGCAAAACCAAGTGCCGACGCTCGTAGAAAGCAAGGACTATGTTAACTCAAAACCCGGACCACGGAAAGTCGAATGTTACCGCAAAAAAGCAGCGCACCTCTCGAAAGTTATCCCCTCGAACATCGATTCAAACCTTCAATGATCTTTGCAGGAACGATGATGATGACAAGTACGGAAGTGCGTCCAAATCCCTCCACAAAGGGGAAACCCCTCAGAACACATTGAATGAGGAGGCTCGTAAAAAGTTCCTTAATCAGCGCGATCCAGAAGATGTGGATCGTGGCACTTTCGTCCCCAAAGAGGTGTTGTCCATAACCGGAAATGCTGCCGACGCTCTGACACTGGCACAGATTCTCTACTGGATGAGAAAGTCAGGCAAACGACCGATACCGGACAAGGATCTTTATTTCACATGGAATGCGTTGTCATCAAAAGAGCTCGGCGAACAACTCTGTCGAACAGAGGACGAGATTGAGAAATCACTCAAGCGGTTGAAGACTTCTGGGCTAATCGACTGGAAGACAAAAATGTTCGGCGGCTTCCGAAAGCGTCATATCTGGGTCAACTGGGAAAAGATCGCCAGCAAATATCAAAAAGTAAGGGAAGAAGAGAAATGATTGATTTAGTCAAAAGGTGTGCCTGCAGCACCTATTGCTTTCACCAACCTGCCAAATGGCAACTTGGAAACCGCTCTCTGTCTGGTTGGTCAGCAGGTAACCCGCCAAATGGCGGAAACATAACTAAGAGTTACCTTACATAAGAGTTCCTACAAAAACTTACTCAGAAACAGGGCACATCTCGGCTTCGCCGTCAATGTGCCGGGATCCCATTATTTGATCGGGAGAAAGAAGAACAAATATAAGATCTGCTTTCTCCTGGTGTTTACCCCGATCACCAGGATACGGAGACCAAACCGCCATTTGGCGAATTGGTCGAGAATCAATTTCGACAGGAGAGATGTATGTTTGGTTTAGATGATAATGAGCGAGACGCGATCAAAAGAGAAACCCGTATGGTTTCCCTCACCCTTGAGGTGCTTGGCTTAGAAGATAGTACATCGCGAGTTCGTAAGTCTGGATTTGCCTCAGACTGTCCAATGCAACGGCTTACTTTCGAGGGGTTCAGATCCACCTTCTGGAATATGCCGATCCATTTAAATTATGAGAATCTATACAAGTTAATAAATCACACTTCCTGTAGACCGGGCAAAGTGTTGACCAAGCCTCAGAAAATGATAGTTGCTGAGAAATATGAAGAATGCCTGCTTGATGCTTCACCTGAAAACAGAGGACGACCAGTCGGGATGATTTTCCCCTACGATCGCATCAGGGGGGGATTGATCATGCACAATGCAGATTTCCTGCTGAATAGATCGAATAGTGATTGTCAGGTTCGGTGGAATGTAAATGGCCAGCCAAGATGTATTGAACGCTATGCGTCTGTTCTGAGGTATTTACATGACTCCGGATGGCAATCGGGCATTGAGGAGAAAACTGATCGGACGCCTCCATTCTCCCCGATTCAGCTTATGCAAATCGTTAGCGATCCGTCTGCACTCAGGATAATGCTGTTTTTGAACGAGTTATCGAGCCAGAGTCCCAGCATATCGGAAGATCTGGCAGCAGCATCTGCTGAGATTCTCCGGAAACAGCATCGGCGCTGGATTTGCGTCAAGCAGAAAGACATGGCCTTGAAGACGGGATTAACTCACGATCAGGTCAAACGAGCCGTTGTGTGGCTCAAGAAAGGAGGTTTGATAAGCGTTCATACACAAGGAAGATTGAACTGTTACTTCATAAAGACTGACACTTGTTATCACATTTTAAAGGACTGGACCTAAATGACTAATCAACAAACATTCCCATCCCCTCAGAACCTTTGGAAACAATTCGCTGAAAAATTGCGATTTCAGTATTGGATACGCAGAAATCTTACCACTGGACAAGGCGATGATCAGATTTGGTATGAATTAGCGCGGGCCCTGACGTCTCAAATCATTCCAATGGGATTGTTCATCGATTCACAGTTTTATTCATCAGAGAAACTATACAGGTCTCCTAGCCCAAGGGAGCTACTTGGCCAAAAGGCGTTTCAAAGATATGAGAAATATCATAACAAACAAGCTGATAAGCTTGAAAACACGATGGTCATAAATTTGCGATCTCAAATTCAGAAGGCCAGAACTGAAATAAATTGTAAGATGGGATTTAGCACATGCACTTTAGAGAGCGCAGTCAGTTACATTCTAGTTACTGAGGAAGATGAACTGTCCCCCCTGTTTTGTTACTGCCTTTTATCTCAAATGGAAAGACTCTCATACATGACACAAGACTATTTTGTGAATGCTGTGCTTGAGTACGTGCCACTAAGAGATGAATACGATGCCGTATGGGGCTCGCACATTCCCGAAGGCTTTCGAGAATTGGCTTTGGATACTTACTGTAACCTGTTCGCTCCTGACCTTGAAGGGAGCCGTTCTCTCGTACAAAGCGAATAAGTTAAAGCACTTTTAAGAATTTAATACTTACTCTTTCGATTTCGATGACATGTCGGGTGGTGGGATCGGATAAGTTGAGTGTTTTACAAGGCTCGGGAAATCACTGCTATCCGTCCCTTCATCCGGGTAGTATGACGGCCTCTTCAAACTGACAACATCTGATTCGCAGATAGCCCACGTCGTATAACACGGCTTGGGCTATCTGAATCTAAATAACGCTTTTTGAATCCAAAAACAGACTTCAAACGGATTCTAATAAATGCCACTTTTGACGCTAACCTGAAGTTCTGACACCAGAACACGATAACGAGCGGACTTAATATTTTTTTGAGAACGTCTTGGACCATGCACTTATCCAGGTTCAGGTCAGCTACCAGTTATTTGAGCTTTCAGCTTTCCTTTTCCAACTGTTTCAGCCTGTAGACATCAGCGATGCCCAGGCCGGCATACATCTTCTTAGAGCGGAAAAAGTATCCTCTGTGATTCCCATCTTCCAGACGATCTCTGCTCCCCAGTACCTGACTCATGCTGCGGATTTCGAAGTTGTTTTGTTCCTCTGTGTAGCGTTTTAGTTTCATAGATCTGGTCCTTTTACTGAATACTTGAAAACATTATTTTCGAATTCACTACTTGAGAAGAAGGTTACAAAAAAAACTAAAAATAATTTTCAACCTATATGCGGCCATTTTTGTCGCATAAACAAGGTTCTAAAACGCTCCCCCTCAAAGAGGTCATCTATCTGGTCTTGCTCACCTGTCATACAATGTGGGTTTGCACTTTACCAAGTCAAAAGTGCCTGACCAATTTGTAGTAGACATTAACAAGGAGAAAAAAATGTCGCTTACGAATGAACCCCCTCAATTGAACATGTTCGCACCGCCGTGTTGGCGCTGGAATACGGCTTGCGAAATCAGCGAATCCTCGCTTGCGGATCAGATCCTGGAAGATCAGATCACTCAGGATGCTGTTGACTATCTAAAGTCCCAGGACGAAGCCCAGTACCCAGAAATTTATGAAGCCTGCCAGATCTTTCAGGAAGACGGTCTTTGCCGTGCTGAGATGGAAGCACGCATTCTGGTAGGACAATCTGATGCAGAGATCGCCGTCCACTGCGATCTCACGCAGGAAATTGTTGATATTTATGAAAAACTATTCTTCAGTGTGCGACATCGGACCACGCCCTCCGACTGGCTGCTTAAGCACACGGTGGGGCCGCCTCACTTTACAGGTTTTAAGGATCACCATCTCAGACAGCTCTGGGCCTGGTTTGCCCTTCATGGAGTACCTGAGGTACTCGACCAAGTCATCTGGGCCTACTACGAAGAACTCGAACATACTGATGACACGGGCTTGTCCATCTATCTCCATCCCGGTTCCTACGTTCATTCTGACTTACAGGCCATGATCGCGGACTGTGTGACACCATACTTCCCGCCACTGTATCAGTGGGATCATGTTTTTCTGCGATACTATCAGTTCATTCAGGAGTTGCCCATATCTGAAGAACTGCAGACACCCCCATCCCAAAACTATCATAACAAGATCAAAGTTGCTTATGGTGTCCTGACTTCAGGTCTGAAAGTGATAACCGCCGTCTGGGATTGCAATCTGCCTATTAAAGAATCTCCGACTGAAGAGATAGAGAATATTCTTCGAATGCTGGACTTACAGAAGACTGCCAGTACCTAAGCCATGAGTCCCCCTATGCCGCCCTGTTTTCCAGGTCATAACTGGGGAATCCCAAAATTTGTAGTGCATAAGCCAGGAGAAATGTATGAAGCGTGACCAGAAGATCGGCAAATAGAAGTAGCATTACCTCAACCAGGGTAAACAAAGAACATGTCGGACGAGGTCAGAAATCCGCATAAGCGGAACTGAGTGACCAGGAAGGGCGTCTGCAGGAATACCATGGCCGGTATAACGGCAAGCACATCAGAACCCGAAGGATCGTGTCAGTGCCGCTGTAGATAAGCCTTTCCTGGTCACCTCGTCCCTGTTTCAGGCGATCAGCCTCATAAGCCGTCCTCGTCGGCCAGGAGCGTGTCTGAATACCATAGGACATCCAGAACATATTCAAATACCCGCACCTGTCTACCCACCTTGGAGGGGCAGACAGGTGCCTGATACGTGACAACATCTGGTTAGCAGATTCCCTGTGACATATAATCTGACTTGATCGTATTCAAGTCGAAAAAGTAATTCGTGAATTCGACCTTAACCTTAGAAAGGAATCTAAGATGATTAGAACTAACGCCACTGTAAAAATGGATCCGTTTACCCCTCCCTGCTGGAGGTGGGAAGTTGCAGAACAGCTTTTTAATAAACCGGCCCTCGACGAAATACCTGATGACCAGGTAACCCGGGATGCATTAACCTACCTCAGAACCGGGGATTCGTCCCAATTCCCCGAGATGCATACTTCCAGACAGATCTTTCTGGAAGACGGGTTGAGGCGTGCAGCACTGGAAGCGAGGATTCTGGTCGGGCAGACAGATGCCGAAATTGCAGAGCTCTGTAAATACACGCCGGAACTGGTTCAGGTTTATGCCGATCTATTTTTCTGCGTGCGTGATTTCCCTAAAGCTTCTGACTGGAAACTCAGGTATGCCGTCGGTAAGCCACATTATTACGGTTATCAAGACCACAACCTGCGGCAGATGTGGAACTGGTTTGGTCTGATGGGAGAATCGTTGGGATTAAATCATGTGATCCAGTCTTACTACGATGAACTCAGGCCAGATGATGAGCCCACTCTGAGTGTTTATTTACGCCCCACTTCCAGTGTAGACCTGAGACTGCAGGCAGTGATAGCAGAATGTATTTTCCCGAACTTTCAGCCCGAAAGCAAATGGGAGTATGAGTTTGCGTACTATTCCCAGCTGATTAATCTGCTCCAGACTCAAGAAGAAAAAAGTAGTGCTTTACAGGAATACAAAAAAGACCGCATCAAGTACGTTTATCAGTATTTAAAAGGCAAGATTAAAAGCCAGCCACCTGAACGGAAAGAGTACAGTACAGCCTCACGTTCTCCAGTCAGAGAAATCCGCAAGATTCAGGAGCGGCTGCGATCACTGGAGTTGGGGGCACCGAACCCGATTTAGCCCACTTGATCATAAGGTTCCGAGAACAGAAAAAATCGTTGACACCACCATGGAGAACTACGATGAGCTGGGACGTTAAGGAGAGCGGGATCGCATACTTTTACAGAAGCGAACGTGTAAACGGTAAACCGACGAAAATCTATGTGGGCCGGGGGCGAAAAGGGGCAGAAGCAGAACAACAGGATCGTGCACGTCGATTGCAGCAGCAGCGTGACCGGCAGCACTGGGAGGCCATACTGTTCCAGTCTGAGCGGGCAACTCTAGACACTGCTGAGCTGGCATCACTTGTCACGCTGCTGCACAAGGCGATTCTTATCAATGCTGGCTACTACCTCCACAAAGGGCATGAATGGAGAAAACGGAGAGCAGTATGACGGAACCAACAAGAACCCCCGGTGAGCTTGAGAAAAAAGCCCTGGAGTCGGTTATCAACAAGGCGAATGCCGGGAACCTGGACGCCCTCAGGTTGTTACGGAAGTTTCTCGATCAGCAACCTCAGATCTGGGATGAAGTAGGAGACGTCGCGAAGATCGCCGAGAAAGCGTGGATTACACTGATTGCGAACGGTGACTCCCTGGTCAAGGAATCACTGCAGAAAAAACTGGCTGCACTCAAACAGGAAATCCTGGGGGACTCTGATCATATCTTGGGGAAGATGTTGGCAGACGTGATTCGAGCGACCTGGCTGGAGATGCATTATCTGATGAGCGTCGACGCTGACGCCACTAACAGAACGGCTGGCCAGAGCACGTTGATGTTAAAACGTCTTGAATCCGCACAACGCAGATACACATCAGCAATCAAACAGTATTGCCAGATCAAGAAAATGCTGCCCGGCGAACACCTTCAGCCGGATCTCAGGATTTACAGACCGCAGCAAGATAGGGCATAGAGTTAATAGTTTCAAGGTCGCCACCAAGCTCAAACCAATATGAGGACAGCACAGGGCTGCACGCATTAACTCGTGTTATGTTGGTCACGGCCATACGCTTTATCCATTTCAGCAGGTTCTGACCATACATGTTGAATGTTTCCGTCGTTGAATGTTGTGTCAAGGAATCGCTCGAAGACCTTCTTCCCATTTTTGTTCATGATACTGCGATCCGCATTCTGCAAAGTAGCACTATCACCAATCAAGATCAGCTTATGCCTTGCTCGTGAGAATGCAACGTTCAATCTACGTAGATCTTCTAGGAATGTTAGATTTGCTTTTCCACTTCTTGACGTTCGCACACAGGAGAAGATAACAATGTCCCGCTCCTTTCCTTGGTATGAATCAACCGTCGCAACAGAGTCGGATTCAAGATGCAGAAGCCCCCAATCACGAATGTGACCGATTGCCTCCCGAATCTGAAATACTTGATTGCTATAGGGAGTAATGATCGCGAAGGAGATTTTAACTGATTTTTTTTGCCCCTTTTCTTTTTGACGCTCTAGAATTTTGTGATTGGCTTGCTTGGACGCTTCGGCAAGCCGCTGAAGTATTTCGACTACCAACGCGACCTCAAGTGGATTGCAGAGACTGCGACTTGTTTTTCTCTGCTCGCCACGGATTTCTTGGTTTAATGGTATCTCCATCAGTTTGGGCTTTCTCTGACGTGGCCAGTCTCGAGTGTCAACCACGCAAATAGGTGAATCGAAAGGAGCGAAGGGTAATCCGCGATGGAGTGCGTCGCCGCCGGACTGGATGAGCTCTGGATCGTCGTAAAACACGTCACTCACTAGACGCGCGATCGTAGGGTGCATCCGATACTGAGTAGACAGAATGGCTCGATTACTTGAATGAACCTTAAATATATTTTCAAAATTGGGTTCTTTGATTTCAACTCCCTGTAACAATTCAAACAGGCTGATTGATCCATGTAGGGGATTCACACCAGCTTTCATCAGGTGCTCTTTCAAGTCGGGGAACATTGTCGGCGGCAACTGCTTATGATCTCCTACCAAGACCCAGCGTCTGCCGAGCCTAAGTGGGATCATTGCTTCAGTTTGTGTTGCACGACTCGCTTCGTCTAAGATAACAACGTCGTAGGTAAGGTCGCCGAAAGGCATTGCCCGACCAGTGCCGATTCCGACACAAGTAGCACAAACCAAGTCGACATGCGAAGCAAGGCTGTCCCATTCTTTTTGCTCGGCAGCCGCTGCTTCCCGTGCCATCATTTCGTTCTTGACCAAGCCAAATAATCCACCATAATCCCAGGGGCGAAGGATTGTGGATATCCCTTTTGCAGCCAGTCGCTGCCTCAGTCTGACCTTAGATTCCATATCTCGCGAGTCATAATGGAGTTTTTTGACCGAATCTGAGATCTTGCTAAAGTTGCCAATACGAACGGCTAAGACTCGATCTGTGGCGATTGAGATTCGTTCCAGCGCTTCGTCTACTGCAAGATTCCCTTGCGAAACGAGTAGTACTTTTTTGTGCTCTTTCAATATAAGTTGTAGAACAAGTTCGACGATGAACGTCGTCTTGCCAGTGCCAGGTGGCCCCTGGACCATAGCAACGCGGCTAGACTCACTCATACTTCGCTGCAACGCAGTTAAAGCAGATGCATTATTTTCGATATGCTTATTGTGCAGAGTGAGCGGCTTCTTACGGAAACTTCCAAGAAAATTCAGCCATCCGCCACAGGATTGCAGGTTACCACTCACGTAGTTATTAATAGATGCGTCAGTGCGAACCTGGGTCAACGCTTCCCTCTGAGTGCGTACCGAAATGTCGTCCGATGTCCTCATAAGATGTTTTGCTTGTCGTGCATCTCCCCACACGAGGTTCATCCAAAGCTTTCGCTGGTCTGCTTGAGCTACGACCGCGCCAGCTACAGAAACCTGCACTGAGTTATAAAGTACGACCGAATCGCCTGCTTCCCAGTCACGCTTCCCTGTGCACTTTGCAACAACTACTCCATCATACCCTGTGTTTTCAACAGCGAGGTTGAGTAACTTTTCTTCCTCGGCTGTTTCCTGTGTGACCAACTCTTGAATAGCAAGGTAATCATCCAATTGCCCGAAGTGGTGATCTAGCTGCGCGGACGTCAGATGCCCAAGAAGATAGGATCGAAAACGATTAAAAAGTAGTTTTGTTTTTTGTGGCTTAGTACGTTTGCGCCACCAAACCTTAGCCAGATTTTGGAACTGCGTCGGCTCTTTTTTGGACCAGGTATTGAGCCAGCGGTAATACTCCTCGTTTTTGTTAACAAACTTTTTCTGGCTGGCCTGAAGATGGGTGACCGAACCTGATGATGCTCCAGTGTGCTGTAATCTTGTTTCGTTATGCTTAAACGACCAAAAATATTGTGGATAGTTCTTGTTATAATCTTCTAAGGTTGCAAACCGAACCAAATTCCCCCCTTCGACTGCGGCTTCTTGCTCACGAAGTTGTTTGAACAACTTTTGGTGGGTTTTTCTATTTCTCCAAAGAACACGGAAAGTTGCGAACAAAGATGAAATTGCTGCCAAGACTGTAAATTCTCGCGGTGACTGCCACTCTGGATAGGTTGGATAGCCATCTGGCACCGGGCCACAGGTTGGCGCCGCTGGTGAGTCCAGGCCGATTAACATGAAGTCTTTCGCGTCGTGCTGCCTACCATTTCGGATGACCAGGCGGTGAAGTTTTTGTTGTGCCCGTGGCATGTATGACAGGCTGGGCAAACGAATTTCTTCAACTCGAAGTACTTGAGTTCCAAATGCCTCAACCAATCCCAGCTCCATGTAGATCCATGGGGACGCAATCACCATGAATTCACGTCTAGATGTTTGAGTCGTCACCCTGTCGATTAATGGCGAACAAGAACGGTCGACCAGCGAAACGACGCAGGTACGTCCTCGAAACTCCACTACTTCGACCAACACAGAATCACCAACATTCATGGTAGGAACAAGTAACCCTGCGGCGTTGGATTCGCGAAGTTCGCACCTAACTCCACACAACTCGCCGATCGAAACAATACCTTGTTTTCCTAGTTCATCGCGATCGGTAATCTTAAGGACCGCCCGACTCCCTTCAGGAAAGTAGTCTTGGTCAAATACCATCCACGACGCGCCGCGTACCAGCAACATGAATTGGAGCCAGAAATTTGGGTTCTTGGTCGTCGGACACAGTGGCTCGCCAGTTTCAGGACAGCGGTATCGGTTGCGTCGAAGGATAGCCCACCAAGAACGAGAGTCACTAGCGAACACCTCAGGTAATAGCTCCGCTGCTTGCTTGCCTTGATCCACTGCCTTCATGGAAGCATCAAAGACTTCCTGGAATTGACGTCTTCGCCATTGCGGAATCCATAAGAATACAATCTTAGTCCGACCACGAGTCCAGACGAAGTAGAGCATTTTCACTAAAATCGCGACTAGAAAGGACACTGCGCAAATGAGCGGCACCAGTACGAGACGTACCATGAGCACGATCAATATAAACAGCATGTAGAGTAAATCGCCCATTTAAATATTCTCAACCCCAAGGTGAATATAAGGAATCAGGTATTGGATGACGATGAATTAGCGTTTTTGGACATACCGAATTCCTCTCCGAGAGTATATCCACTCGGGCAGGCTGCTGCTATTTCACGAAAATCTACAATACCATTTCTTAACCGGAATTTTTGAGTTGCGATATCAATAACCGGCTTGAAGATTTAAGAATGGTTCTGGTACAGAGCACCCAGTTATCCTTCCATCGCAAAATTCAGCGATGATTAACCTTCCCACTATTTTAGACGGTAAACTGATAGATAAAAAAATGCAGGCAGGCCACCTGAGAGGGTGGCCTGCCTGTTTTCACCTTTGTGATTCATGCATTGCCAATGGCCACAATGCTAATTCATCCGTCTAATATTGTCTCTCCAGCCAACAGGTTGAGCGTCATATCGTCATCAGTAGAAATATTTCGCAGCCAGCGGGTGAACTGGTGCAGCATCATTCCGGCGGCGATACTGGCCGTATAGATGGTGCTACGGGAAGTGCAGGCACCAGTTTGTGCTTCTCCCTGGGAAAACAAAGTGGAGTCATAGTGTTCCCGTGACTTCGAATCAACGGCCGTCAGGATTCGCAACACCTCCCCCCGTATCCGTCCGTCGCACCAGAACGCACACTGATGTCGCAACGATCGCCAGATTGCGGTTCGACTACTGATCGAATCCACACAAATAAATACTGCTTCTCCTGTCTCCCTCCCTGGACGGAAACGATCGATTGTCTGCTCTACTTCCAGACTGGCATCTATATCCCGTAATGCCCGCGTTGTGGCTTCCACTTTGTACTGCCCCAGGTCCGGTGCCTGATAGCCCTGGGTGGTGATGTTGGTCGGCTCAACCTGGTCGAAGTCGATCAGCTGCAACCGCTGTGCTCCCAGGCTTGCCAGCTGCAGAGCCACCTGTCGCCCAATAGCCCCTACTCCTATTACCGTGACAGGCAATCGTTTGAGTTTCTCCATCGGCACCAGGTCTGACTGGCGGACAAAACGATCAGATACAAGATTCATGTGTTCTCCTGGTTCTAACTCGAAGTATGAATGTAAACGGGATTGCTCAGATAGGAAAAACGGGCCACTGCTCCGAACAGGCAATTTCATCCTCAAACCATTCGGACAGGCCCCAGAGTGGGGACAGCAGTGCCTCGTGAACACTCTGACGGTACTCATCCTCCCAGGCACTGTGATTGCTGGCAGCAAACTGCGGTTTGAAATCAACGCCGACAGACAGTTTCTCCGCCTTCGATCTGCCGGAGTGCTTTAACTCTGCGTAAGTGGCTCCATTACGGGCGAGTATGAACATCACCGCCCAGTCACAGTTCCCAAAGACACGGGCGAATGTTTCCACATCCACCTGACTGGGGCGAGCGGAATTACCAGGGTGCGTGTGTATCCAGACCCGCCCAAACTGTTCAGGGTGCCGTCCTGCATCAATCTGGTCGTCAAAGAAATCGGCGACGGCAGTATCGTCAAAGGCGACCGTGATGTCGGTGCAGGTTTGCTCGACCAGTACGATGTCTTGGACGAATTTCGGATCGTCCGGTTCGGTAATTCCAAAACCACCCACTTCGGTCGGTCCCCGGTCACGCAGGTAGATCAACTTGGCCCAGGCATACGGACTGAACCGTAGCGGACGTGTTTTGCGCTGCTTCGGACGTTTCCGCCGGGAACGCTGCAACAGGCGTCGTGTCAGGGGCTGGGTTCTCGGGTGTGGCATCTTCATTCTCCATAGATTCTTCAAGACAGGATGAACAGGTTTGATCAGACAGGCAGGAACGACAAAAGCAATCACTGCAAGAGTCACATTCAGAAAGACAATCGCGACAGAACGTGTTATGGCAGGTCTCACAGGTGTCAGCACAACTGGAACAGAGGTGATCGCCGCAAGTAGTACAGTTACGACGGCAGTATTCACAGATCTGGTGTTCACAGATGGAACAGGGACGACTCTCTTCCTCGGACATCGAATCGTCACAGTCAGCGCAGGATGAATTCCACCAGTTTTCCAGAGGAACATACGCTGATGCCGGGTTATAGGTCCGCAGGATCTGCTGCACCAGCAGGAAGAAATCCCCCAGACGCCCCTCTGCCAAGGTATAGCTGAGGAGGATTTTCCCCTCGCCTTCGCAAAGCATGTCTCCTTGGACATGGGGATGATGGATGTCATCCGAGCCGGTTTGAGAGAGCGAGATGACCCGATAGGGCTGGGGGGCACCGATCTCGCTCCAACGGAGCCGGATTTCAAATTCACCGAGGTTGACTTGACTCAGAACCACTTCCGGCGTTCGGACCACGATTTCCTGTTCTGACCACTCGATACGGGTTTCATCGAATTCATCTGGCAATGCACAGAGTTCCGCAGTCAACTCACTCAGGGATGGGAGTCCCTTTGGTCGCTTGAGGGCGACAAGCTCTCGGTGGTACATATTTAATTCATGAATTAAACGGGAGACATTGTCTTTGTATTGCTCCAGGCAACGCTCGAAGGCGGCTGGATAATGATGTTGCTGGGCTTTCGTCAGCAACCGCGAGAGACGCATAATCCGCGTCCAGTGATCTACTGGCGGCGATTTAACAATTGGGAAAGCAGTCGCCTGCGACTGATACTGCTCCCGAACCCTGGCAGCAGCCCTGATCCAAAGCCGCCGCGAGTGTAATCCGTTCATGATCTGGCATCTCCTTGAAAGAAACGAGGTCACCTGCTCTGGCAAGTGACCTCCGTGAAAGTAATTACTGATAAAACTCAACGTCTCTGCCACTCATTCCGGGGTCAGCGAGAGGTCGGACGAATCTCCTCACTACTTGTCAGAGCGGTGATGAGCATATGGCTGTTAAGACGTTGTCGGGCTCCCATGGGGGCCCGTATTGAAGAGATGATGGTAGATAATAAACATTTATAATCTGTCGAGATGTCGCCCCCTCGATCTTCACAGGTGTGATCGAAACGCGATCGCCCTCCTGCAAGATATAGTCGGCGGTGGTCGGCTGACGGTTGACGCGGATCAGGTAGTCCTGGGGACGGCCGTGTGAAACCCGCTGCTGAAACAGGGCTTCCACTGTCATGCCTTCTGCGATCTGAATCTGATCTGCAAAACCTGAGCCGTCGTTGTTGATGAATAAGATCTGCATATGTATTTCCTTGTTCAAGAACACCACTTTGCTGTTGTGGTTGAGTTTCAGTAATTTTCCGGCAACAACACAGTGGTCGCCGAACGATCTGCCTCGGTGATAATCCAGAATTTGATACCGCCTGCCGTATGGTAGACAGAAAACAGGCGGCCCCCCGTCTGCAGGGCTGCTTCATTGGCACCGCAGTCTTCGAGGCAGCAGTCTCCCCAGTCTCCGGACAGGTGCCGGGCCAGAGCCCGCTGTACTTCATATTCAGGAATTTGTTGCAGGACATCAGACGTTGCCGTAATCTGTCCCGCTGTGAAAGAACGCTGGTTCTGTCGAATCATCATGATTCCCTGGAAATGAGTGTGATATTTGATGTCTGTTCCTTCAGGCCAGTCCCGGGAATCTGCCGAACGGCTGTGAAAACAGAGAGACATTCGACTCCAGCTCCCAGGCATCCCAATCCATGATCTGAGGTGATTGATTATCCGGCTCCGGATCAAAGTTCACATTCAGTGGATCTGCCAGACTGAAGCCCCGATTTCGGATCGCATGAATGTCTTCACCGGTGACTGAGGCCACAGCATTGTCCAGGTCTTGTTGGGTCATCGTTAACTCCTTGGAAAAAAGAACGACCACCCGCACAGGATGGTCGTGAGAAATACACAACCACCCCGCACCAGACGAGGTAGAATTACATCACGGGCTGGAAAACAACCAGTGTTGATTAAGCCAGTCGTGTTCTGCTGCCAACGCACCAGAACGACGCGAGAACGGCCCCAACAGGGGACCGTTAACCGGAGACAGGTCGGCCGTCCATTGCCCGTCCGCTGCCGGTTCAACATAAGATCCACGATTGATCACCAGTGCCCCTAGTTGAGTCAGGTCAATCGTTTCGGTATAGATGCAACGGACCAATCCCGCCTGATTGATGATCAATTCCATGGTTACTCCTCCTGAGGGCTTCGCAGGATATTCCGACGCGGGCGATCAATGAGCAGACCATCCAGCGAGGACTGGACTCGCGCCAGTCGCGTGGCGACCTGCTGTCGCAAAGTACCATTCTCCCGTAACTGTTGCGGATGGATGCCCCCCACAACCTGCTGTGCCTGATCTACCAGGTCATCCAGCTGTTCGTTGGAACGGACATTCAATTTTCGAAAGCGCGCAAAGAAATCGGTGAGGTTGGTAATGGCTGTGTCCCGGAATACCTTGGGATTACCATCAGACTGCCCACTCAGCCGATCAGTCAAATGGTCGACCAGTTTCGTGAGCTCATCCAAGAACGCCTGTTCTGCGAGTTGAACCGCTTCATCAAAACGCAACTGCATCCTGTGACACTCCTGTTCGTAGAGTTCAGGGCTCAGCTGTTGCAGATAACGTGGTGGTTCCACCGCAGGATAATCATGTTCAATGTCAAACATGCCGATCAACGAATGCGGATAGTCGGCCGGATTGAATAACTCTCCCAGTCGGTTGCGGGCAGCGGACCGCAGTTCATCAAAGTGTCGGTTCAAATTGGTTACCGCTTCGTTCAGTTCCTCTCGAAAACCGGACATACGCTGATCAAATTCATGGATGTCAGATTGTTTAATCAAGCGGATGCCGGGTTCCGGATAGGGAAGTGAAACTCCTTTCCAGTAGGCCACCGCACGTCCGCGTACTGCTGTTACGGCTTTGAAGGCCGGATGCGAGGTATCCAGAAGTTTTTTGCCAGCGGACAGAAACTTTCCTTCAGCACCAAATGAATCCGCAGCCTGGCTCTTCTGCGGGGCTGTCAGAGACTTACGTACGCCCAGCCAGGTGAAACTGAGCCGGGCAGCCGCCATCGTGCTCTGCAATCGCATGGAAGCCGTGTTGTGCGTTGGTTCGGTCTGTGGTTCTTCAAGCATGGAATGACTCATGAGGACTCCTTTGTGGCTGGTGGAAATGAAAAACGCTGCCAGATCTCAATTGAGCAGGCAGCGTTGCAGCGTAAATTTATGTGAATTATTTGTGACCGATTTTGTCGGTCTGATTAGCGAAACATACTATGAGACCGGACCGGCCACGACGATGTCAGACGATACCGGAGAAATGGCTTAGGGGAACATTCTGCGGCTCATCAGTGTCAGAAAATTGGACAAAGCGACTTAATCAGTCTCTGGTTTTGATTTCAGGAAGAATCAGAGTTCCGATCTGACCGGTTTCACTGAAGTGAGCCTGTTCGGCAGATTCAGGGGTTGAAAACAGCTCTGGTGTCAGAAATTCGGTTCCCCCGACATTGGTGACAGCATACTTCAGATTTGCTGAGTTTAGCTGTGTCCGTAGCCGTTGAATATCATCGGACGTCCAGATCCGATCAACGTTCGCATCGCCAGAGTAAATTTTCAGCAGATGAGTATCCTCGGGATCCATCTCCTCGGCCCAGAACTGCAGTGCGGCAATGATAAGGAGTATATCCTGTCGGGTGAGCATGGTGCTCCTTCCTGGGACGGGGGCGTCAGTTGATTGAAGAAAGGTGTTTAATACTTCGACGGGATGTTCTCCTGGGAGATTCCCAATGGAAGATGCCGGGCCGGTCAGCATCCAGACAACGATCGTTGGCCCACGTTCGCAACTGCTCGACAGACTCAGCCGCAGTCACTGCGATGGGAACCACGTAGAGCCGTGCTTCCAGCAATGTCACATCGAGCAGGCCCGCCAGCCGGCAGCAACTGCGGATCTCAGCACCAGTCCAGTCCGTATCTTCGGGACGTTCCTGCTCCGGATTGAGCCCGAATAACCGAATGTACTGTTCCCAGATCTGATTTTTCTGTTCCAGTCCTGGTAGATCCAGAAAGAAGATTCCGTCAAACCGTTCGCTGCGTCCGAATTCCGGCGGTAGTTTGGAAACGTCATTCGCCGTACAAACTACGAACACATCAGACTGATGATCGGCCAGCCAGGACAAAAAGGTCCCGAACATACGGGAGGAAACACCGGAGTCGCCATTACCGTTCAGACCGGAAAACGCCTTCTCGACCTCGTCGATCATCGCCACACAGGGAGCCATCGCCTCGATCACGCTTAACGCCTGCCGTGTCCGCGCCTCCGACTGCCCTACCAGCGAACCGAGGAGGTTCCCCACATCCAGGTTTAGTACAGGACGCCCTACCTCCTGCCCCAGAGCCTTACAAAAATGGGATTTACCGCAGCCGGGCGGAGACAGCAACAGAACGCCCCGTGGACGCTTCCTGGGATCATCGCAGCTCGGTTGCTGCAAAGCCCGCCTACAGAACGTTTTGAGGGCTGTGAGGCCTCCCAGATGGCTGAAATCGTCCTCACCCCGGTACAGTGACAACAGACCACTCTTTTTCAGGGCCTGAGTCTTGAGTTCCCAGACGGCGTCAGCAGTGATACGTCCCTGTCGCACGAGGCTCAGGCTGAAGGCGTTCTCAGCCTCCATCCGGGTCAGGCCGGCTGAGGCATCAAGAACCAGCTGGAGTGCATTTCCCTCAGGCATCTCCCCTGCCTCGGTGGCGATCCCCCGGGCGATTTCTTCCAGCTGTCCCCGATCGGGTAACTCATGTTCAACCACAACAAACATTTTTTCCAGTTCGGTCGGAATCTGAACGACTGGGGCCAGCACCATTACAATTGAGCGGTTTTGCTTTCCGGCATTGATCTGACGCAACAAGGCCTGGACGACTTCTGCCGATTGCATGAACCGATGGAAATTCTGTAGAACGATAATCGCAGTTCCGTCAGGTGTCGCCAGCGCATTGACTGCACGGATCGCCGCCAGAGGATCAGAACCGGATGCTTCTGGATCAGGCTGACCGGGGATCTTCAATCCCGCATCGATATCCCAGGTCGCCAGTTGCCACTGTTCGTCACGACAGAGCGCTGCAATTTCGGTCAGGACTTCCTGGTGTTCGTAAGATTCAATCCAGATTCCCGTAAAGCAGGCCCGGATATATTCTGTCAGTCGGTTTCGTAGTTTCAAATTATTCCCCTTCCATTTTAAATAACGCTATTAAGATCTGAATTCACTCAGGAGCGTTGCTGATTGGTTTGATGTTGGCCTGCCTGTTGGTGGTATTCTGCAGTCAGCTGCTCCTCTGTTCGCTTCCCGAGCGCTGATTCAAGAAACCGGCTGGCTTCGCGGCACCCTGCTCCGGAAAAGCCTCTGGTTTCCACGCGGGTCTGGCCATCTGGGGCGACGGTGATCTCAATGATTCGAGTCATACAGCACCTCTTACCTGAACCGTGAGCCTGATGGAACCATCTGCCTGGGCCTGCTCGGTCACGGTGTGCCCCTTACGGCGTGCTTCAATCCGAGTTTTTTCAACGGCATACGACTGTAGAAACTGATTCAGGTAGCTCTGATCCCCCCAACGTCCCTCGAAGTTGTCATATTGCAGCTTGCCACTGGCAATGTCACAGACGACAGGATACCGCCACTGCGGCAGTTCTATCCCCAGTCCGGTCGCCTGACTGCTAAAGAGTTTGAATGTCCCCTGCACCGGCGGTGGCAGCTTGAGACGTTCACACGCTGCAGAAATGGCAACCGGGTCACGTACCTCCGTTTGGATTTGGACAATGTGAGACATATTGAATTTCTGCTTTCTGTTTTAAGAGTTCAGAGTACCGAGTTTATTCTGAGCAGGAGCATCTGAAGACAGTTCTTGGTTCTCAGTGTTCTCTGGCATCAATGATTTGGGATGAATGATCAACGGACTAGAAGAAACAAGGTCATCCAGTAAGAGTTCGGCGACTTCGTTCTCCGTCGCCGGTTCTACGGTTTGGCGAAGCAACTGCCAGCAGACAACAAGGGGTAACAGGCAGATCAGGATCATGCCGAGTCTGGAAATCGCCTCAGCGATCGCAGAGTCAAAGAATCGCTGGCTGGCCAGGGATTTGCGTTCCTGCTCAAGTTGATCCCACCGCTGGTCCATGTTGGAACGCTCGATCTGGATTTCATGTTGCATTGCCACGATCTCCTGTCGCGACTGAGCATCAGCGGTCACTAACTGGCGAGCACCAGTAGCCACTTCCTCTTGCAGTTCAAGCATCTGCCGGCTCTGTTCGGCCTGATCCCTTGCTTGCTGCAGTGCCATCTGCGTGATTCGCTGATCGGGATGCTCCTGACAACCGGTCATCAGCAACAGCGGTCCGATCAGGATCAGCAATTTCTTTGTCAGATTCTCCATGTGGCCTCCATCGAAAAAGTAAACGGTTTAAAATGTTCTGCAACGCCAAACGCAGTCGGCGTTCCTTCAGGAATGCCGCAATCGCCAACAGCAAAGCGACAGAAACAAAAGTTAATCCAACATAAGCCAATGCACGGTTCTCCTTTCTGGGGATGATTGATAAACGAGATACGAAAAGTCCTATGACTCCCTGTATCCGCTTGGGTATTGCCTCATTTTTTGAATCCATCTACAGGAATCCTGTGTCTTACTGCAGGCGTAAAAAAACGCCTTGCATTACGAAATGAATGCGAGGCGTTTTATGCAACTTAGAAGAATCCAAGCCCCCGGCCAGAGTGGACAATCAGCATGGTTACGGGAGTGTCATTCTTGAATTTTCACCAGCCTGTTAGATCCCTGAACGACTTTCAGGGTTTCTTTGTGTTTGTAATTCGTATGGGGAAAAGATACTTCAAAGTCAATACTGTCTGGATCAAAACCCAGTCCTTCCGCTGGTGTGTAACATTTCTTGGTTTCCCCTTTCGTCCAGGAATCATAATCCCAGTACCATATTTTTTCCTGATCTTCCTTTCGAAACGTGAGATTAACACGACACTTGGGAAGAAATGATAATCCATTCATGGTAAATCGAGCCCCACGCTGAGTATCCCAAATGACTCCAGCTTCGTAAGGCTGGTATTCGCCCTGGAACGTCAGCTTTTCACAGCGATAGGCAACGTCTTTATCTTTTTCGTCTCCTTTGTACTTATAATAAATCCGAGTTGCGAACTGCGGTGAATAAATCGTAACCCTCATTTCTTTCACGTATGTCACTGTGGTTCTATCCACAGTTCTTCCCAGGATTTTCTCTCCGTTTTGATACCTCCCCCACATAGAGGCAGACTCAGGCCATGTTTTTAGAAAATGTACGTTTTTTCGTACCTCTCCGTTCGCGCCAGTCAGTTCCACCAAAATGGTACAATCTTCCAGTGTTTCCCCAAGATTCTTAAGAAAAAGCCAGTCATCAGGGCCAGAATCTCCCCAGGATTCGTTAAAATCGACGTAGATTAGCCCGGTTGAGTCACCTAAAGTAGCCGAATACTTTTCTGCAATTTTGGGAAGCATTTTTTGTGCTGCATCAATCCTGTCAATAGCGGCAAGCAGCGGCTGCATTTCTGAATTCAAAGCATTCTGCTTTGCCTCTGCATCAAGGCCACGGTGATAGCCTCCTGCAAAATTACCAAAGAATCCATCAATAAATGAACCAACAAACAGTGTTCCCTCATCGGAAGGCTTTGGCAGGGAATTTAAGTTGTCTAAACGCTCTAAGATAACGGTGACGGCGTCTCGAACCTGATCTGAAACATACATGATTTCGTTATCGTTCGATTTGATCTCACGTAAGTCCAATAAGGCAGACTGTAACTCCGCCATGACTTCTGATGTCTCACGTTTTTTCTGAAGTTGAGCTGGATCTGACTTCAGCACCATTCCCAGATGCTTTGCAAGCACTTGATATTCTGCAGGCAAGGGTTTACTGGACGGTGTCGAGTACCTCGGAAGTCCACTTACCGTAGTATCATTACCACAGCCCGAAAGCGTGAGTGCAAGAAACAGCACGCATACAGACGCAGTTATATGATAGTCCCAAATGTTTCTTTTCACGGCCCCTCTTATTCTACCTGGTGATCCCAACATTGATTTCTCCTCTTTCAGTAACAAATATCATCGCCCTTGCTTTCTGACTGCCCATACGTGCACACTAAATGATACTTATAGTCCGTGGTTATATCGTCGCTGTCAAGTGTTAAATATTTGGATGGCAAAACGAAAAGATATTCTGGTAAGATTTGGACAGCGGGTCCGTGAACTGCGCAGAGAGCAAGGTTACTCGCAGGAGAAGTTTGCGTATGCCTGCGAGCTGGACCGGACCTACGTCGGCGGGATTGAACGGGGAGAACGGAATCTTTCCCTAAGGAATATCGAGCGGATCGCAGAGACACTCGACATCAGTCTGGCAGAGCTGATGGATGGTGTTTGAGGGAGACTCAGACTGCAGGATTATCATCAAAACCACTCCCAGTCGATCAGTGTCGTCAGCCATCGCTTGATTGGCTGTTGCGGGAGTGTCCTACTAGGCGGGCTTCAATCCCCATAGTCGAAAACGCCCCTGCGGTTCAGTCCAATAGATCATATGCCGCGTGTTGAGTACCCCGGAAAACCGCTCCACCTGAATGCTAACACGCTGCATATAATCCTATTTATTATGCCACGTTTTGGGCCATAATTTAGGTCTTGGGTGTTTCGCTCTGGGGAGCAAGGGTGACAAACTCAAAAAGATAGTTCGTAACAGATTCGGCCTGTCAGGAACTGAAATTGGGTATTGATCTAGAAATATTTGCCGTTTTAGAGCTGCAGATTGAAATCTGCTTTGACTGTTGGTAGTTTGATTCTTTGGCTGTGCACGATTGTATTTCAGTGTAAATTTGAGAACACGGCTGAAGACTCAACAACAATTGCAGTTAGAGCAACAACTTATGGGCCAAGTAGCTGAGAAGTTAACCCCTGGTCAGATCGCTCGCGTCAGGCAGCGAACTTACCTGGTCGAGGAAATAGTCAAACCCAAACGCGTCGCTGATAGTACTCTGGTTCGCCTTTCTTGTGTCGATGATGATAACCAGGGGCAGCCTCTCGAAGTTCTTTGGGAGAAAGAACTGGATCCCGAAATTCTAACGGGGGAGGCTTGGGAAGAAGTCGCTTCGAAAGGCTTTGACGATACCAGACTCTTCTCCGCCTATCTGAATACGTTGAAGTGGAACTGCGTGACTTCCACTGATCCGAAGCTGTTTCAATCCCCTTTCCGGGCTGGAATTCGGCTCGACGCATATCAGCTGGAGCCCCTCCGCAAAGCACTGCTGCTGCCCCGCGTCAATCTGTTTATTGCTGATGATGTCGGTCTGGGGAAAACGATCGAAGCCGGGCTGATCGCCCGCGAGATGCTGTTGCGCAAGAAGGTCAAAGAAATCTTCGTATCCTGCCCCCCTTCCATGCTCCTGCAATGGAAGGAAGAACTGGAGGCCCGCTTCGGTCTGACTTTTGAAATTCTTGATAAAGAGTACATGAAACGAGTCCGGCGCGAACGGGGCTTCAGCGTCAATCCCTGGGGGACACACACGCGATTTCTGGTCTCGCATCGGTTACTGATTGATGAGACTTATGCCGGCCCGCTACGCGATCATTTGGGAACATTCCGAAGTGGATCACTGTTTATCCTGGATGAAGCGCATCATGCCGCTCCTTCCAGTGGTGCTAAATATGCGATTGACTCCCAGATTACCCGTGCCGTCCGCGACCTGGCTCCTCGGTTTGAGCATCGTCTTTTCCTTTCGGCGACGCCTCATAACGGGCACTCCAACAGTTTCTCTGCGCTGTTGGAAATTCTCGACCCCCAGCGATTCTGTCGAGGAGTTCCTGTCACGGCAAAACATCGAGATGAAGTAATTGTACGTCGTATTAAGGAAGACATCCGCGAAATTCAGGGTGGTTTTCCGAAAAGGAATGTCGTACAGATCAGTATCGACGGCCTCTTGGCTGATGCGCCGGAACTGCGACTTTCACGCTTACTCCAGGAATACCGTCAAACACGCGAGGAACGGCTGAAAAATGAAACAAAACGCAAGCAGGCGGCTTCAGGATTATTAATCACCGGCCTGCAGCAACGTCTGCTCTCCTCGATCGAAGCATTTGCTCGCACCTTGAAAGTTCATCGGAAAACCGTCAAACGGCAGTGGGAGAAACTTCAGGAAGATTCGGCTGCGGATGAGCATGACCTCAGAACATTGGACCTGCTAACGGGAATTGTAGATTCCGATGATGATCGGGCCACTCTCGAAGAAGACCTGCTCCAGGCTGAGGAAGATGCCCAGTTTGAAGCTGTTTCCTCTGCCACGATGGGGCCGCTGGAAGACATGTCGGCAAAAGACCTGTTTGAGCATGAACAGAAACTTTTGGATGAAATGACTGAAGTCGCGGAGCAGTCCCGTGGAAAGTCAGATGCCCGTACTGAGAAGCTGATCGAGTGGGTTCGAGAGAATATGTGTCCGGAACTGGGGAGGCCCGGGGCCGAATGGAATGAAACGCGTGCTCTGATCTTTACAGAATACGATGATACCAAGCGGTACCTGGTTAGCCGCCTGGAAGCAGCAATTAATGGGAGCGATCGGGCTGAGCAGCGAATCCAGATCTTTCACGGTCCTACTCCCCCTCAAAAGCGAGAAGAGATCAAAAAGGCGTTTAATACGGACCCGCGCAAGCATCCGGTTCGCATCCTGATTGCCACCGATGCCGCCCGTGAAGGCCTCAACCTGCAGGCCTACTGTCACAATCTGTTCCATTTCGACGTTCCCTGGAACCCCAGTCGTATGGAGCAACGGAATGGACGTATTGACCGCAAATTGCAATCCAGCCCGGAAGTCTTCTGTCATTATTTTGTCTATCAGCAACGTCCGGAAGATCGCATTTTGCAGGTGTTGGTTCGCAAGACGGAAACGATTAAGGAAGAATTGGGAAGCCTCTCCCAGGTAATCGACTCGAATCTGGCGAAAACGTTGACTCAGGGGATCAGGCATGAATTTCTGGACTCGCTTGAAAGTGAAATCGAATCTGCCGACCTGGATGACTCCCGACGTTCGGCGATCGAGCAGGATTTGGAGTCAGCTCGTCAGCGTCAACAGGACCTGCGCGAACAGATCGACCATTTAAGGACACTGCTGGAAAAATCTCGCAAGAGTATTGGACTGAGTGAAGAGCATTTTCAGGCAGCAATTACCAGTTCCCTGCAACTGCTGGATGTAGAGGGCTTACAGCAGACTCAGGACGAAAATGGACTTGCCTGTTTTGAGTTTCCTGCCATTGATGAAAGATCCGGCGCGGATCCGACCTGGGCAGAGACGATGGACACCCTGCGTGTCCCCCGCAAAAGGGATCAGAAGCTCTGGGACTGGCGGCATTCTTCCCCTATCAGGCCCGTCGTTTTCGAAGATCCGGGCCTGGTAGGAGATGATTATGTCCATATGCATCTCGAACAGCGCGTCGTTCAACGGCTGCTCGGTCGCTTCACGGCCCAGGGTTTTGTCCTGCATGACCTCTCACGTGCCTGTTTCGCGCAGGCGAAAGACTCGATTCCACGCGTGATTCTGCTGGGGCGTTTGTGCCTGTACGGCATGGGAGCAGCCCGCCTGCATGAAGAGCTGATTCCCGTTACCGCCCGCTGGACTGATCCGGAAATACGCAAAAAACCCCTGACTCCTTATGGGAAAGACACGGAAACGAAGACCCTTTCTCTGCTGGATGATTCACTGTTGAAAGCCGGGGGCATGCAGCTGACGCAGGAAATCATCAGCCAACTGCAACAGGCCGCGGCTGGCGATATTCACGATCTCCTGCCCCACTTGGAAACGCGTGGTGCTGAATATGCTGCGGAAGCAGAACAGAAACTGGCCTCCCGTGGAGAAGCGGAAGCAAAAGCCATGCGGGAAATTCTGCAGACCCAACAGAAGCACATCGACTCAACAATCAAACGTATCTCCAAACTGAACCCCAAGCAGATGCAGCTGGATTTCGGCGATGAAGAAGATGAAATCCAGCAGCTGAATGCCAACAAGCGTTATTGGGGTAAACGTCTGGAAGAAATAAAAGAAGAACTGAAGACCGAACCTGCGCGAATCCAGGAACTCTACACGGTCAAAGCCCGTCGCGTTGAACCGGTGGGATTGGTTTATCTCTGGCCGGTGACGGGATGAAGTGATGGCAAAAATATCAATACCCAGGAAGGATGCTACGGAAGAACTGGAGTTCGACTCTTTAGTGATTGTCGGCGCCAATGGATCAGGGAAAAGTAGACTGGGAATTCAAATTGAAGAAAACCATGAAAACGTACACCGAATAAGTGCTCAAAGATCATTAGTATTTAAGGATGAAATCGATGTCCGTTCTGCCAGTGCCGCAGAATCATTGTATCGTTACGGATACTATGGCGATAACACTTCAGCAAGTGAAGCAGATCGATTAAATATCGCAAAACAGCAACGCAGAAATAGACGCTGGAAGAACCGACCTGCATCACATTTGCTGGATGATTTTGATCATTTACTTAGCTTGTTGATAGCGAATGAATACCTTCAAAGTGCCATATTTAAACAACAATATAAAGCTGGCCAACGTCCCGATGAGTATCCAGAATCGCAATTAGATCGAGTTTTGAAAATCTGGCATACAATAATGCCCCATCGGCATTTAAATGTTGCCGATAATCGGCTTCAGGCAACTAATAAGGATGATTCATATCATGGACTAGATATGAGTGATGGTGAAAGAGTTGCATTCTATCTGATAGCTCAGGCGATGTGTGCTCCAGAAAACTGCATCATAATTATTGATGAGCCGGAGTTGCATCTTCATAAAGCTATACAGTCTAAATTATGGGACGCAATAGAAGCTGAGAGGTCTGATTGTTCTATTGTGTATGTGACCCATGATTTGGAGTTTGCCGCATCACGAGTAAATTCTTCGATCATCTGGGTTAAAGAATTCGATGGGAAAGAATGGGACTGGGAGGCGGTTTCAGATGTTGATGGCTTTCCACGAGAGATGATGCTTGAAATTCTCGGGAGTCGTAAGCCCGTGCTTTTTGTGGAAGGAACCAGATCTAGTATCGATACTCAACTCTATAGGAGAATCTATCCTGATTTTCATGTGATTGCACGAGAAGGTTGTACGAAAGTAATTGAATCCACTCGTGCATTACGTAGAGCAGAAGGTTTTCATTCACAAGAAGTATTCGGGATTATTGATCGAGACTTTCGTGCTGAAGAAGATATCGCTGGCTTGTTAAAAGATTGGGTTTACGTAACTTCAGTCGCAGAAGCTGAAAATGGAATCTGTTTACCGATCGTGATTAAGTGTGCTGCAAGACATTTTAGAAAGGTTGATGATGCAGAAGTTATGAGATCTGTTGTTGATGCTGCTTTCGTGCGATTATCGCAACAGCTTAATCATCAGGTCAAAGAAAAGGCTAGCCAGGAAATTCGTCACGCGTTTTCTAAATTTTCATCCAAAAATATTACTGATCGTGAAGGATTTGAAGCTTCAGTCACAGATTTTAAAGTCAGCATTGATGCTATTAAATTTTATGACGAAGCATACCACGAATACAAAAAAGTTATCGATGCAAAAGACTATAGTGGTCTGCTAAGAATATTTAACAATAAAGGACTCGAAGATGTTGTGGCTCGTGAAATCGGATTCAGCAATAAACAAAACTACCGTGAATGGGTAATTGCAGAAATTGACCTTGCTAATATTTCCGAAAACCCTTCTGAACTTGGCAAAGAAATATTAGAAGGCCTTCGAGAAGAGTTTCCTGAGATAGTCATGGAATCTACTCAAGAAACAGGGGGAATCAATGTCTAAATCCCCTGAAGAATACGCTCACATTGAATGGCTTGGCTATGTCCAGCCGGTGGGGCTGGTGGTCTCTGTGCCGGCGCTACTGGAAGCGCAGTGTTATATCAACCAGAACGTCATGGGCCGGCATGCGCAGTTTCTGAACTGCCTGCCCCGCGAAGATGCGGGTGAGATCATTCCCGAAATTCGCGATCTGTCGGAATTCACACAGAAAGTACTCGAGTGGGAAGCAGAAGACCTGCAGGAGATCCCTGCCCGCGGGGAACTGACGGGCACGATGGCGGCTCTGGAAGTGGTCCTGCCGCAATATCATGAGACTCTCCGGCCCACGCGCGCCGTTCCGAAATTCAAACCCGCGGAAGATGAAAATCCGTGGATGATGCTGATCTCGGAACTGCCCACGGGAACCGACCTGGATGATCCGGGGGAAGCGGACAGCAGTCGGCACTGGCACGCGGCCCCGCAGGCGAAATTTGAGCGGCTGCTCCGTGAGACGCAGGTTCCCATCGGCCTGCTCTCCAACGGGCGTCAGTTGCGTCTGGTCTATGCACCACGCGGGGAGACCAGCGGGTATGCCACGTTTAATGTCGATGAAATGATCCAGGTCGCGGGCCGACCAATGTTTGCCGCCTTGTATATGCTGCTCTGCAGCGAGCGGCTGTTTACGCTGGGGGAGAACCAGCGTCTGCCGGCCATTCTGGAAAACAGCCGCAAGTATCAGAATACGGTGTCGACCAAGCTGGCGGAACAGGTGCTGGCGGCGCTGTATGAACTGATGCGGGGTTTTCAGGCTGCCAACGATGCCCGCAAGGGGGAACTGCTCCATGACATCCTGGAAGAGGACCCGAACCACGTCTACGCGGGACTGCTGACCGTCCTGCTGCGGCTGGTGTTTGTTTTGTATGCGGAAGATCGGGATCTGCTCTCCAGCGATCCGCTGTATTCCAATTATTATTCGGTGAGTGGCCTGTTCGATCGGCTGCGCGAGGACGCCGGCCGCTTCCCCGATTCGATGAACCAGCGGCACGGCGCCTGGTCGCAACTGCTCACCCTGTTCCGCCTGATCTACGAAGGGGGACAGCACCACGATTTCAAACTCCCCCCTCGCAAAGGCTACCTCTTCGACCCGGACCGCTACCCCTTCTTAGAAGGCAGATCACTAACAACTAAAAACCAGCAACTAACGACTATCCCAAGAATTTCCGACGGCGTCGTCTTCAACGTGCTGCAGAACCTGCTGATTCTGGACGGGGAACGGCTCAGTTACCGGACGCTGGACGTGGAACAGATCGGCAGCGTGTATGAAACGGTGATGGGCTTTAACCTGGAAGTCGCGACCGGAAAATCGATTGCCATTAAACCGGTCAAAACGCATGGTGCGCCGGCGACGATCGACCTGGAAGCCCTGCTGGAGACCCCGGGCAAAGACCGGGCGAAATGGCTCAAAGACCAGGCCGATCAGAAGCTGGGGGCTGCGGATGCTAAAGCCCTCAAGGCTGCTGCCTCGATCGATGAATTGCTGCTGGCCCTCGATAAGAAGATTGCCAAAAAGGTGACGCCGCGTGTGGTCCCTGCCGAGGCGATTGTGCTGCAGCCCTCCGATGAACGCCGCCGCAGCGGTTCGCATTACACGCCCCGCTCGCTGACCGAACCGATTGTCCGCACTACGCTGGAACCGATTCTGAAACAGCTGTGCGAACCGAATGCGGAACTGCCGGAAGTTTATGAGCCGACGCGGGCCGATAAGAAACGCTTTACGAAAGGTCAACTGGAAGAGCGTGTGCGACAGTCGGAGAAAGCGATTGAACTGGTGCAGGCGGCCCGCGCCGTCGGCACGCCTCACCCTTCCCAGATCCTGGAGCTGAAAGTCTGTGATCCGGCGATGGGGAGTGGTGCGTTTCTGGTGGAGACCTGCCGTCAGCTGGGGGATGAACTGGTCAAGGCCTGGTACGCCCACGATCTGCTGCCGACCGACATTCCCCCTGATGAAGACGAACTGCTGTATGCCCGCCGCCTGGTGGCCCAGCGGTGTCTGTACGGCGTGGATAAAAACGTGATGGCCGTCGACCTGGCCAAACTGTCGCTCTGGCTGGTGACGCTGGCCAAGGATCATCCCTTCACTTTCCTGGACCACTGCCTGCGGGCCGGCGATTCTCTGGTCGGCCTGACCCGCGAACAGATCATCGGCTTCCACTGGGAACCGAAATTACAGAAGCAGTTCGGCGAAGGCCTGATCCAGAAACGGCTTGACCGGGCGACCGCCGAGCGGGCCAAAATTCTGAATGCCCGCGAAGACGCCCCCTATCGCGACCAGGAAGACCGGATGGCGCTGGCGGAAGAGGCGCTGAACGTCGTCCGCCTGACTGGCGATGCCTGTGTAAGCGCCTTTTTTGCGGGCAAGAAAAAGAAGGACCGCGAAACCCGCTGCGACGAACTGTTCGCGCAGGTCTCCGACTGGTACGAAAGCGGCCACGACATCAACAAACGCCCGCCGGTCGCCGCCGCGGCAGCAGAGCTACGACGCGGCGAACACCCACTCTCCCCCTTTCACTGGGAAATTGAATTTCCGGAAGTGTTTTCGCGGGTGAATCCCGGTTTTGATGCATTTGTGGGGAATCCGCCGTTCATTGGCGGAAAGAAAATAAAGACCGTGTTGGGAGCGGTGTTTCGAGATTGGCTTGTTAACTCCAACGAAAAGTCGAATGCCAATTCTGACATAGTTGCACACTTCTTTCGTCGCTGTTTTGACCAACTGCGAAGCGACGGAACCTTCGGCCTTATTGCGACAAATACAATTGCCCAAGGCGACACGCGCACGACTGCGCTATATTGGATACGTACACACTCTGGTACCATCTACTGTGCCAAGACACGTTACAAGTGGCCCGGAGATGCAGCGGTAATGGTTAACATCATCCATGTTGTAAAAGGCACTCCTCAACTGCAGTGCATCCTCAATGAAAAAGATGTTCCGAAGATAACTGCGTTTCTTGTGCCTACCGGAAGCGACGACAACCCGAAAACACTCAACAGCAATCTGGACATCGCGTTTGTTGGATGCTTCCTTCGAGGTCAGGGCTTCACGTTTGACGATTCCAAGTCTGACTCGGATGCCAGCCCCATCGAAGTCATGCACCGCTTACTTGAAAATGATGAAAAGAACCGTGAACGCATTTTCCCTTATATCGGTGGAGAAGAGGTTAATGACGATCCCGCACACTTGCACCATCGCTACGTCATAAACTTTGGTTCGTTAACGAAGGAGCAAGCAAACGCTTGGCCGGATTTGCTTGGACTGCTTGAGGAAACAGTAAAACCTGGTCGTGACAAACTCGGATCCAGCTCAATCGACAAATCCCACAAAAAGAATTGGTGGCGTTTTGCAAACGACCGCCCCGAGATGCACAAAGCGATTTCCAACTTAGACCGCGCGATCGTGATGGCACGAGTGACGCAGCATATGGGCTTTACATTCTTGCCAACCTCGACAGTCTTTTCTGAACAACTCGTTGTGTTTGCAAGAGACTGCTACGGATTGTTCTCGGTTTTGCAGTCGCGAACCCATGAAACGTGGGCGAGATTTTTTGCGTCTTCTCTGGAAGATCGGCTTCGCTACAACCCTAGCGACTGTTTTGACAATTACGCCCGTCCGGACCTTGGCCCCCTGTCTTCAGTCGGAGAAAACTATTTTACTCATCGAAAATCTATCATGGTAAACAACGATGAAGGTCTGACGAAGACTTACAACCGTTTTCATTCTCCTGACGAGCGTGATGAGGGCATCATTGAGCTTCGTCGTCTTCATGACGAGATGGACCGTGCGGTGCTGCGGGCGTATGGCTGGGATGATCTGGCGGCCTCAGCCACGTGTGAATTTCTGCTGGACTACGTGGAAGAAGAGGACGAGGTAGAGGTTAGTTCTCAGTTGTCAGGGGTTAGTAAAAGTAAGAAGTCGAAGAAGAAAAAGCCGTGGCGGCTGCGCTGGCCCGACGAATTCCGCGACGAAGTTCTCGCCCGCCTGTTGGAACTCAACGAACAACGCCACCAGGAAGAACTCCTCGCCGGCGTCGGCACCGCCGAGAAAAAGAAACCCAAACCGAAAACTCCATCTACACGCAAAAAGAAAACAACATCGACAGATCTTTTCCAGCAGGAAACAGAGCGGCAATATCGATATGTTTTACTCATCCTGCGAGCATGGGGAGAGAAGCCATTCACACGCTATGCTCTGAATGCGGCAATGATTCTGATGCTGGACGACAATCTCCGAAACTCGTTGCTTGACCATAAAACCAACAAACGACGCAAACAGGTTAAAAGTGATATTGGCTTAAACCAGATTCTGACAGAGATGCAAATCCAGAACTATGTGGAAATCTGGAAGACTGACTTTCAGCAATTCATCAAAATCGGTTCAAAAAGTCCGGCAATGAAAGGTGTCTCGGAAGAAGACATAGGCCGAGTAAATGCTGTTAAAGAGTTTTTCAGGCGTGAGGCTGAGAAAGGTAACGTCACTCACATTGAGGATGCAATCCATGCCGAATTCGACTTTATTTCAGTTTGAGCGGGAACAGATGCAACCAGCCACAGACCGCAGTGAGCCAACACTGTGGTTGAAACGGCTTGTCATATTATCCACGCTCAATTCAGATTCTATCATCCGAGATATCAAATTTCGTCGTGGATTGAACATCATCCAGACTCATCATATGCAAGTCCAGGGAGGACCAGTCGCCGGCCACAGTGTTGGTAAAACTCTGATGATGAGGTTGATCCGCTATACCTTGGGCGAAAACCAATTCGGAACAGAAGAGACTCAAAATAATATCGCTGCTGTGTTGAAAACTGCCTGGGTTGTGGGGCACTGGTCGATTGCTGGCGCTGATTGGATCGTGGTTCGGCCAATGAAAGAAGCGGATGCAAAAGAATCATTCGCTGCAGACAGTGATGACTGGCAACAGGTTGTGGATTCACAACTAAAAGAATATTCTCATCGCCAGTTTGTTCAGAAGGTAAGCGATGCTGTTCTCTCAGATCTTCCAAAATTCATTCTTCCCCGTGGACGAGAGGCAAAATGGCTGGACGTGCTGGCATGGCTTTCCCGGGATTATCAATGTGGATATCGGAAAGCCAATGAATGGCGTCATGAAGACGCAAATTCCGGTCCCAGCCTCAATCTGGAAGATAACAGCCTGATCATGCAATGGGTGATGGGATTGATGAATACAGATGAGATTGAACAACGGGTAAACCACCACGAACTCTTGAATAACTGCAAGGGGCAAAAGCAGACTCATGACCGAGAACAGAAAAGAATGGATACTCTTTGGCCGGCTCTACGTGACAAGCTGGAGCTGAAAGCAGATATTGAAGTTACTGGAATTCAGAAGACCATGAATTCGGTAGATCCTGTTGATATTGTCAAAGAAAAAATTGCGTCATTGGAGAGACTAAGAACAGAGCGTCTTGCTGAATCACGCATAAAGGAGTTGGAATCAGAACAGCATACCGTACAAGATCAGATCGCTGACACTGAAGCTACTGTTCGGACTTGTAAGAATATGGTTCAGTATATCGAAAAACAGATCGAGGAAATCGAGCGCGATCCCCTACATCCCTATAGGTTGTGTAAGGCAGAACCAGAATGCTGGATGAAAAAGCAGGCTGAAACGATGGCGCATGATCCTGGAGCAGCGGAACATGTGGCCGATCTCAGAAACCAGATTGATGAACAACAAAAAACGTGTGCTTTTTCTCAAAACGAAAAGAAAACACTTCAGAAATCACTCGAAGTGGTAAATAAGCAACTTAAGGAAGAACGTAGCCGCCTGGCTACTGAAATTTCCGGCATCGATGAAAAGATAGGACTTTTAAAAGGCCTTGAGGATGATTCAATTAAAATTCAGGCACTTGCTATATCAGTCGAACGAAGCACGAAGGATGCACTCAAAGCGGAACGCGAAATTGAAGGATCTTTAAAAAAACAGGAAGCCATCCGCCAAAAGCATCGAAATGAGGTCCGTCAGCTTTCTGATGTTTACCAAGGAATCCTTCAGGAAATATTTGGTGTTGAAGATGAAAGTACAGTTCGAATCGATGGAAACGGTCTTCATCCTGTTCCCAACAGGAAATTAGCTCCCGGTGGTGCAGCTCTTTCCGTCATGACATCCGTCCTGTCCTTTGATATTGCCTGCCTCGCCGGAAGCATCTATGGAATCGGCCAGCACCCTCGCTTCCTCATGCACGACAGCCCCCGAGAAGGTGATATGGAAGGTCCTTTGTTTCAGAGGCTCTTCGAGATCGTGCACGAGCTCGAAGCAAAATTCACAAACCCAGACCATATTTCGTTCCAGTATATTATCACCACCACTTCTGCTCCCCCCCAAGCCTTGGCCGATGAAAATGGACCGTATGTTCGACTTACTTTAGATGCCAGAAGCGAGGATGGTAAGCTGCTTGGAATTACATTCTAACTGCTGGGTGGTAGTAAATTACTCTCGAAAGACTAGCTGCTGCTTAATTATGAAGTTGAGCTTATAAAAGATGAAGTTTTACCAGCATATCGACAACGAGGATATCTTAAGGTAAAAATAGCACTAATTGAGAATATCGTATTCTGCAGTTCAACACTTCGTATCGTATTCTGGTTTCAAATGGGGTAACCACTCAATATTGAAAGAGCATGGTATAGCAATGAGTAATTTAGAGAATAATATTGATAAAAAACAGGATGACTCGCTAGCCCCACCCGACATTGGCGAACTAGAAGGTTTAGACGAAGATAGTGACCTCGGTGACTTTCCGATTGATACTCTATTAATTCGAAACGAGACACGATCAACATTTGAAGTTATGCGAAGAATTGAAGCAGGAGGTTATATTATGAATCCTGATTTTCAACGCGATTTCATTTGGGACAAGGTAAAACAAAGTAAGCTGATCGAGTCGGTCATAATGCGTATTCCGCTTCCAGTATTCTATCTAGCAGAGAACTTGGAAGGTAAGGTTATTGTCGTTGATGGACTCCAACGATTATCAACCTTTAAGAGTTTTTTGGATAACGAGTTTCCTCTCAAGCTTCCAGAGCAAGAATTATTGGATGGTAAGCGATTCAAGGACCTGTCAAACAAACTTCAGAATCGAATCGAAGATAGCCAGTTGATTCTATATATTCTAGATGCAGATGTTCCAGATCATGCGAAGTTTCAAATATTTGAAAGAGTAAATGGAGGAGTTCCTCTCACTCGTCAGCAGATGCGAAATTGCCTTTACAACGGTCCAGCGACAGTTTGGTTAAAAGAAGAAGCAAAAACCGAACTCTTTCTGGAAGCTACAGGTAACAGTTTAGATTCAAAGAAAATGCGAGACCGCGAGTTTATCAACAGGTTTTGTGCTTTTCACCTACTCGGATATGATAACTATAACAAGAGCGATATGGATGGATTTCTTGCACGTGCGCTGCAACAGATGAATGAAATGTCAGATGAAGAATTAAAAGAACTCTCAATTAAATTTAGACTCAGCATGCGTAATAACTTGTCTTTGTTTGGGCGTCATGCATTCCGAAAGCATACTTTGGGCTCTGAAAGTCGAAGTGTCATTAATGCTTCTCTATGGGATGTGATGTCCACAACGTTAGCACGTTATTCATTGAAGCAGGTTGATAACAAGGCTGACATAATTCACAAAGATTTCTACCCACTCCTTTCAAATGATAAGTTCAACGACGCGATTACTTATAGCCCAAACAGTACTATAAAAGTGAAAAGGAGATTTGCATTGGTAGAAATGTTATTCAAGGAGGCGCTTGGTGATTACACAAATTGAATTAGAATGTTTTAAATGTTTTGAAGTACTAAAATTGCCGCTTGCACCACTAACTTTGCTGTCCGGCACCAATGCGTCAGGTAAATCAAGTATTCTGCAATCAATGGTTCTCCTGCACCAGACCATTCTCAATCATGAATGGTCTACCCGTTTGCAATTGAATGGTCCAGAGTTACAACTCGGAACTGTTCACGATGTGGTAGACAAAGTACATGGTCGTCGTGAATTTAAGATTGCACTTTCCGATGAAAATTGTTACGTCAAATGGGCTTTTTCCTACGAAGAAGAAGAAGACAAACAAGCAATGTCGGCTGCAGTAGGTTCGGTTGGTGTGAATGGGGATTTTGTTCAATCTCCTGATAAATTACGATTCCTTTTTCCAGCACCATTGAAGACTGCAGAAAACCTCGCAAATAGACTCAAAGAGCTTACGTATCTTACCGCTGAACGTGTAGGACCGCGTGATAGCTATCGTTTACAAGATCCAACTGCAACACAATTTGTAGGTTCGCGAGGCGAAAATACTGTTGGGTTACTATATCAAAGACGAGAAAAACAGGTGTTGTCAGCATTGGTTCTTGATTCTTTCACTCATACCCTGCTACATCAGGTGGAAGCTCGGATGGAGCTTTTTTTTCCAGGTACATCTCTTAAAGTGCAGCCGGTTCCAGAGGCAAATATGGTCACTTTGGGAATAACGAATTCTGGTGAAACCGGTTTTCATCGTCCAATGAATGTGGGGTTCGGGCTAACTCAAGTGCTACCGATCATTGTTGCTGCACTTTCTGCAAAAGAAGGTGATTTACTTTTGATTGAAAATCCGGAAGTACATCTCCACCCAGCTGGACAAGCAATGATGGGTGAGTTTTTGTCAGAGGTGGCTGCTGCGGGGATACAAGTAATTGTAGAGTCGCACAGTGATCACGTCTTGAATGGTATTCGACGTGCTGTTAAGGGGCAAAAGCTGAGTGATGAGAAGGTATCACTCCATTTTTTTAATTCAAGGAAAGATGGACAGCAACAATTCACGAGTCCAACAATTGATGCTTCAGGAAACATAGACCAGTGGCCATCAGGCTTTTTCGATCAATATGATAAAGATCTAAATTATTTTGCCGGATGGGGAGAATGAAATGGATTTTCTTATGAATGACTTGTCCATTCATGGGCAGTTCAACTCGAAATCTGAGTTTTTCAACTCTATTGAAACTGTTATGAAAATTCGAAATTCCATTCGGAAATATGGTCGAGAATTATTTTGCAACAAATCAATGTCTTTTGCACAAGTGACTAGAGATTGTGTGATGCAGCAGTCTATTCAATCGATGCATATTGATAAAAGGCGAGCTTTAATGCAATGGCTTACCCATATTGGTCCCTTTTGGATTGATGAGCGATTACACAAAGAGGATGAGTGGCTTGAAGCACGTGAAGATAGAGACGTTGCAAATTCTGCTGTTGGAGAAGCCGCTTACCGCCGAATACATGGATCTGATTGTGAATTGGTAAGTATGAATCCGTCGGAATGGGTTGAAGAATATGTAAGAGTAAAATGGCTAAAGAATTATGAAGAAACTCACGATATTGAAATTCCAAATCATACCTCGATAGATACTGTATCTAAAACTCTAGAGGAATTACCAGCTACATTCTACGATTGGGACTCTTTGGAGCAATATGCCAAAATTAGATGTGATAAGCTTCATTTTGCTAAAGAGGCATTCACTCCTTTTCGTGGTCATCCTTATGCACAAGGAGTTGCTGAACAAATCATGATCCGGTTGCAGGTCCTGAATCGAATGTGTGAATGTTTTGATAAAAATGGAAATCGAACTAAGGAAGGAGACTTCCTTTATGAACAGCATTTCACCGGCGAGAAAGCCTGGTTTTCCGATTCTGGTAGAGATGAAAAAATCGATTTTAAAAACGATCTTACTTTTCCCCATCCAGAGAAAGCGGGAGAAGTCTTATTTTGTACCTGGCATGGAAAAGTCAAAACTCCACAAATAAGAATCCATTTCTCTTGGCCGATTGCATACAAAACAACTCTTTATGTTGTCTATGTGGGACCGAAGATTACAAAACGTTAATTCAAAAAATAAGGGGCGTTGATGGAAACCGAATCTTCACCTATCGAAGTTCGAGCTGAACTCGTTGACGCATTGCAACTGGACCTCATCGGGCCAACAGAAGGATTGGGTGATCCGCAGGAAATGCTGCCGCAGTCCCCTTCCCGCTGGTATCTGACCGGCTTTCTGGTCCCCACAGAAGCGGATGAAAAGCAGCGGTGCGATCCCACCAGCAATGATGATCTTGACCAGGCGGCAGAACCGGCCGGGCTGGATGATGATAGCACACCGGAGAAAACCGCTGCGCGGCTCTCATTTCTCCCCAGCAGTATGGGAATGAGTGTATTGATTCCCCCACAGGTTGAGAACCTCGAAACTCTGGTGCGTTATGGCGAGTACACACGAGTTGAGCAGGATGAAGGGTATACCGGGCCTCACGAGTGGAGACGGATTCCACGGGAAGAGCATGTCTCTCTCAATGTTGGCGACAGTACGCCCGGGAATGGAAAAGTTGCGGTTCCCAACAGCCGTGGTGTCGAGCTGGTCTGGTCTGTCAGACGTGTTCCCGATACGGGGTTTGAAGGCGGGCTTCCCGACGGGACGCGAAGTCTGTCTGTATTTGTGGTCAATCGCCGTAAACCTGCTCCTGATGAGATTCGCGATGAGGGTTTCATCTTCCAGGTGGATCTGGGGCTGCAAAGCGAAGTTTCTTTCGTCGCCCGACCGAATCTGCACAGCCTGGAAAGTGATGACTGGGACGAGCGCGTGGCTGATCTGCAATATCGCGATGCGTTTGAGTTTTCTGTGGGACACAGCGTTTCCACCGAATCGATGGTCGAACAGGGCGAGTGCAGGAAGGTCAAAACCACCTGGCTGCCCACGGCGGAAGTTGAACGCGTCGCGCCGGCCAAAAAAGAGGGGGTGACCCTCGATATGGGGTTGCTCTCCGTGTTGCGCGATGCCGCGGATGCCCAGGACCAACTGGGGCAGTTCGTTACTTCCTATAAGGAATGGATCAAGAATCAGGGAACATCCCTCGACAGGTTGTCGACGCGCCGCAGGGAAACGGCCCAAGAACTGCTCCATCGTGCGAATCTGGCGGCGGATCGAATTCAATCGGGAATTGACCTCCTGGCAGATCCGCAATGCCTGGAAGCGTTTCGCATCGCGAATAAAGCCATGGCAGCCCAGGGGCGTCGTCGACTGGCTTTACAGTGGAATAAAAAGCCGGAAGAGATCACTCCTGAATGGCGTCCTTTTCAGCTGGCGTTTATTCTGATGAACCTCCGCGGGATTGCCGATCCTACCAGTGACGACCGCGAACTGGTTGATTTGCTGTTCTTCCCAACTGGTGGTGGAAAGACCGAAGCTTACCTGGGGCTGGCAGCGTTCACGCTCGTCTTGAGGCGGCTTCGGAATCCGGGGCTTTCATCCGCAGGATTGAGTGTGCTGATGCGTTATACGCTGCGTCTGCTGACGCTCGATCAGCTGGGACGCGCAGCAGCGTTGATCTGCGCATTGGAACTGGAGCGTCAACAGGATGTAGAAAAGCTGGGCGAGTGGCCCTTTGAGATCGGTTTGTGGGTCGGGAAAGCAGCAACACCCAACCGGATGGGCTCTAAAGGAGATACCGATCCCCATTCAGCGCGCAGGAAAACAATCGCGTTCCAGAACAACGACAAAAAGCCGTCTCCGATTCCCCTGGAAGAGTGCCCCTGGTGCGGTACGAAGTTCAAAGCGACTTCATTTCAACTGCTGCCCTATGCAGACGAACCAACCGATTTGCGCGTTACCTGTGCCAATCGCCGCTGTGACTTTTCGCAGGGGAACAGTCTGCCGATCCTGTCTGTAGATGAGCCAATTTACCGACGTCTGCCCTGCTTCATGATCGCTACCGTGGACAAATTTGCTGCCATGCCCTGGACCGGAGAAGTGGGAGGCTTCTTCGGACGCGTCGACCGGGCTGATTCAGCCGGTTTTTATGGTCCCTGTCATCCTACGGAGGGTGTGCCCCTGCCTGTCGATCGTCTTCCTCCGCCGGATCTGGTGATCCAGGACGAGTTGCATCTGATCTCAGGGCCCCTGGGAACCGTGGTAGGGCTTTATGAGACTGCTCTGGATGAATTATCGGCAATCGATATCGATGGCAAAACGGTTCATCCCAAGATCATCGCTTCGACAGCCACGGTCCGCCGTGCTCAGAGCCAGATCCGCGCTTTGTTTAATCGACGTGATGTGGATGTGTTTCCTCCGCCGGGGCCGGATATTCGCGATTCCTTTTTCGCAGAAACCCATTCGACGGAGGAAAGCAATGCACGAAAATATGTGGGGGTCGCCGCTCAGGGGCGGAGTCCCAAGGTGATTCTCCTGCGAGTCTATATGGCTTTGCTGGGGGCGGCTCAGAAAGCGTACGCTGAAGCCGGTGGTAAGAAGAACACTGAGAATCCCGCAGATCCCTATATGACACTGTTAGGTTACTTTAACAGTTTGCGTGAGCTGGGAGGGGCACGGAGGTTGATTGAAGATGATGTCAGAACGCAGTTGACGGGACGTGGTTCGCGGAAACGGATTGGGGAAACAGAAGGTTTGTTCCTTGATAGAACCATCGCTTATGAGCCAGTCGAACTGACCAGTCGCGTTTCAACAGATAAGGTATCAGAGGCGAAACGCAGACTGTCCCAGCTGTTTAAAGAAAAGGATCATGTCGATGTGGCCATCGCAACGAACATGATTTCCGTCGGGTTGGATATTACTCGACTTGGACTGATGGTCTGTTTCGGGCAGCCGAAAACAAGTGCGGAATATATCCAGGCGACCAGTCGTGTGGGACGTGATGCTGATCGGCCTGGTCTGGTGGTGACCATTCTCAATATCCACCGACCTCGAGACCGTTCGCATTACGAACGATTCACTGCATTCCATAATACGTTTTATCGTAGCGTTGAGGCGACCAGTGTGACCCCCTTCTCTCCTCGTGCGCTGGACAGGGGACTGGCGGGGACCTTGATTGCGCTGGCACGTCTGGGGAATTCAGTAATGACTCCACCGCGCGGTGCCCTCGAAATTCTCAATGAACGGGCCCGATTAGACTCTGCTGTGGATTTGCTGGCTGAACGTGCCCTGGAGACACACGATAAAAGATCATCAGAGGATGCAAAACAGTTAAAGCTAAAAGTACATAAGCAGTGTAATGGTTTACTTGATGCGTGGTATACGATCGCCAAAGAGCTTCATGATGTGGGAGGAGCATTGCAGTACCAGACCGAAACCGGGGGAGCGCAGAGACTGCTCTATGAGTTTTTAAATACTGAATTGAAAACGTTACCAGCGCGCCATAAAAAGTTTCGGGCTAATCGTTCCATGCGTGACGTCGAGCCCAGTGTGAACCTGTGGTTAAAGACCATTGATGGTGTCGATATTGATGAAGAGGAGAAAGATACATGAGTCGACGCCAGCAGAAGAAAGCACCTGGCCAAGTACGTCAGAGCCAACTGATCACGTCCTTTGGCCCCGGAGCGATGATGGATTTGCCTGATCATTCGGTGCTGATCAGTGGCCTGGATGCCTGGTCCTCGGGGGGCGAAGAGATCATTGAACCCCGGCTGACAGACAAGTTGAAAGAATTGTTTGATCCACCTCTGCAAATTTTGCGACTTTTCACCCCTCCCCCAGATTCGGAAGACCCTACAGCGCCCCAGACCGGGATCACAGCCTGGCAGTTTCCGGAATGGTTCATTACACAAGATGTTGACCGAGAGGCCAGCCAGGGGGCTGTCAGAGCCAGGATGCTGGTTCCTCGTCGCATGTTGACGAAGGGGAAATTTGTCGATGATAACAGAAAAAAACGCAGTGTGGTTCCGGTCCGTTTCGTAAGAGCATGTCGAAGTGGACATATCGGCGATATTGACTGGTACACCTTCTCTCACTTTCACGAAACTGATTGTCGTCGTCCTCTATGGATCGAGGAAGTCGGAACGAGTGGGGACATCGCAGAAGTCTATGTGCGCTGTGAATGTGGGAGTCGCAGGCCACTGGCTGAAGCCGTTGGGTTTTCGGCAGGGGCACTCGGACACTGTGATGGTGCCCGTCCCTGGTTGGGACCTTACGCGTGGGAACAGTGTAATGAACTGAACCGTTTGCTGATTCGCCAGGCAAGTAATGCCTATTTTTCCCAGCTGATGAGTGTGATTTCATTGCCTGATCGCAATGAGAATCTGCATGAAGCTGTCAAGTCGGCCTGGGACTTTATTGGTGAAGTCGAAGATACAGAGATGCTCAAATACGAGCGAAAAAAGTCGAAGGTCCATGCGTTGTTGGAAGATTTTCGGGATGAGGAAGTCTTTGCAGAGGTTAAGGTGATCAGGGGAGAGACGCCTCAGATTCCCAAATCAGTCAAGCAGGCTGAGATGGAAACGCTGATTGCCAGTAAAGACGAATTGGGGGATGACAAACCGGACGGTAATTTCTTTGCCAGAACTTTACCACGCGAAGTCTGGGGTCAACCATGGATGAACAGCGTGGAACGCGTCGTGTTGGTTCATCGACTGCGAGAGGTTATGGCTCAGGTTGGATTTACCCGATTTGAAGCTGTATCGCCTGATATTGATGGAGAGCTGGAAATAGGAGTCCGCAGGGCAGCCCTGGCTCGAGAGATTACCTGGTTACCAGCTGTTGAAAACCGGGGAGAAGGCGTATTTATCCAATTCAGTTCAGACGCGGTTGAAAAATGGGTGGCCCGTGAGGATGTGATCGCGAGAGGGACTCGTCTGCTGGCCGGTTACGATGCCTGGAAAGCAGAGCATCATGGCGCGACAAAGAAATTTGTTGAGACGGGAGGTTTACTTCCCTATGTATTATTCCATTCATTTTCTCATATGCTGGTGACGGCGGTTTCGCTGGAGTGTGGTTATCCAGCCAGTTCCATTAGAGAACGCATCTATACGATTCCCGATGTGGGTTATGGAATCCTGCTTTATACAGGAACCTCTGATGCGGAAGGAACCCTGGGAGGCCTGGTTCAAGTGGGCAGGAGAATCCACGAGCATGTTCGAAATGCACTTGAAATGGGAGAGCTCTGCTCTAATGATCCCGTGTGTGCCCAGCATGAGCCTGCCAATATGCATGAACGACGCTTTCTCCACGGCGCGGCCTGCCATGGGTGTCTGTTGATTTCAGAAACTTCGTGTGAACAGCACAATGAGTTTCTGGATCGTGCCTTAGTCGTACCGACAGTGGACAACCTGGGAACCGAATTTTTCAAGATGGCTGCTGAATGAATAATGCCTTTATTAAGCTCGGTAACACGGACCTTGAGACGCTGGCTGCTTATCTGCGTTCTGGTCGTGTGGCGGCCCCTTATACGAGCCTGCAGTTGATGCGTATTCTACCGGCGGGTTTAAGCAGTGAGGTGCTGGAAGGACTGGTTTATTATGACAGTCTCGGGTTTTCCGCAGCTCAAATAGCGACTATTCTGGAACTGGTCGAACAGGATCGAAGAAATGGCCGTTCGGACGAACCGCCGATCGATCTGGTTACTTCCGGACCAGAAGCGCCCGGAATTACAAATCGGGATACCTCTGTTGTTGTTCGTGAACTATTTGCACATGCCAGGAAGTCCGTTCTGGTAGTGGGGTATGCAGTATATCAGGGGCAACGGGTGTTTGAGGCACTGGCGAAACGAATGGAGGAACATCCTGATCTGGACGTCAATTTTTTCCTGAACATCCCCAGGCCAGATCGTGACGAAACGTCCTCTGAGATAATTGTATCTCAGTTCAAACAGCGGTTTAAGCAAACACAATGGCCTGATAGTTCCCGCCTGCCTAATGTGTATTACGACCCGCGTTCTGTGGCGGATGACGCACCAGTCCGCTCTTCTCTGCATGCAAAATGTGTTGTTGTCGATCTGGAACATGTCTTCGTTTCATCTGCTAACTTCACAGAAGCCGGCCAGCAGCGAAATATCGAAGTGGGACTGAATATCAAAAGCGAGTGGTTGGCAGAACGGCTGGTAAAGCATTTCCGCCATTTGCAGGCGGAGGGGCTTTTGGTCAAAGCGTTTTGAGACGGTGGGCTCTAATAAGTATTCATCAACTTTTGGAGTTCGTGTTCATTCCGAAAGCGTCCGAATACACGTTGAATATTCCAATATGGTTCTCTTTTTCTTCGACGTAGTCAGTAATCCTTCCTGAGTTGCCCCCTTATGGCTACCCCAGAAGTCCCTGGTCTTCCCCGGTATGTTGACAGTCCAGCAATTCATTCCTCGGTCAGTTCCACAATCCGATCTACCTCTTCGTCACTGGCCCGGGTATTGCCAGCATGTTCTACCGGGGAAAAGAGAATCCTGGCCTACCGGTCCCCCAGATGGCCGGTCTGGCCCAGAGCCTTGATGACCCGACAAGCGGTCTGGAGATGACATCGGTGGAATGGCTCAAGACCCCGAGTCACCACGTCCGATTCTGGACCACGCCCCGCGAAATTCGTCTACGTCGTATGCGTTAGGTTGGAGCCAGAAAGAAACACGCCCTTCCTTTTCCCCACGATGTGCAAGTTGCCGAACTTTGTCGGGCGTAAGTATGAACGCTGTCGGATCAATTGAAACCTTGTTGACGATTACCCAAAAGTCGCCCATTACTTTATCGAGCGTTTTCCCAAGGGGCACGGGAGCACGCTTGCTGAGTGCCTTCACCTGCACACCAATGTATTTCTTGCCGTCTCCGCTATACGCCACGACATCGATGCCTCTTGCGTTTCTGGCTGTCGGCATCACATTCCAACCGAGGAGGGATAATTGGTAACACGTGAAGTACAATCCTGCATTGCCTACAATTTGGCCGTCTAGTTTCATGCCGTGTTTTCCTTTTCTGATTCTTCGTGGCAGATTTCAGCCAGGCGTTTCCACTATCAACCATTGCGTTATCGAGGTTTACAGAACAAAAGAATGCATGTCGATTGCAATTCAAGATTTTAGTGGTGAGTTTACTCCTGATTTAAAGTTAGCCAATCCAAGATTCAACCAATTTAGCGGCAACTCAACAATTCTGTATCCCTTATTGATATATGAACTTACATCTTTTCAATCATAAATCAGACTATTATTTCGAATATTTCACTAGTTACGTTTATTTCGTTTGCACGATATAATTCTCTAACGACAAGGAGAAATGAAATATGTCAATGCAAACACTAAATGAACCCATTATCCCATCAGTGAGTGAAGTAGGTCTAGCGAAAGCCTCAAGCAGGCGTCTTACACCGTTCGTTAATAAGAATCTAAAAGTACGTATTGCTGAAACAGATGAGCAAATTGAGTTACCAGCCGGTGCTGTTCGGCTACTTGTAGATCTACTTTCAGCAATGGCTGAGGGTAATGCAGTAACGCTCATTCCCATCCATGCTGAATTGACAACACAGCAGGCAGCAGACTTGCTTAATGTTTCAAGGCCATTTCTGATTCGGGAACTGGAATCAGGTGTGATTCCTTTTCGTAAAGTAGGTACTCACCGTCGCGTATTATTTAGCGACCTCATGGAGTACAAACACGAAATTGACAAAAAACGGCATGAAATTCTGGACGAATTGGCGGAACAGACACAAGAGCTAGACATGGGCTACTAATACTTGATTGGTCATGGACGATGGCAACATTCACAGCACTGTACGATGCTTGCGTATTATATCCAGCGCCATTACGTGATTTACTCATGAGACTTGCTTTGACCGATCTTTTCCGCGCAAGATGGACTGATCAGATTCATGATGAGTGGATTCGTAATGTGCTAAAAGATCGGACAGACATCACACCAGATCAGTTGGAACGCACTCGAAGTCTGATGAACTTTCATGTTCGTGATAGTCTGGTACCCTACTGTGGGTCAATCACTTTCACTGCGTTACGAAATCCAGGGAAATCTGATTCGTATCATACCCCTCAATCTTGACACGAACTGGCAAGAAATCCGTCAGCAGTTACTAGATCTTTTAGATCTAAATTCACTGAACGTGGCCCCAATATCATAGATTAAGTTTAATTTTGACTTTCATCTGAGTGCGGATGAATAAATAAACCAACGTCTTCTACATTTAATTAACATTCGCTGCTGAATGCACGAGACCGTCGATGCCCGGACTTTTCAACCTTTTCTCATCTCGATCAAAGAACGTTCAGGAAATATATCCTGGACTTCAAACGGCAAATCAAAGTCATCCATGCGTCTTGATCTGGCAGCGTGTTCCTCCGACGGAGTGCCAGCCCTGGGGACTGGTGGTCGTCTCTGATCTCGGTTATAATTAACGAGGTGTGGTGCAAGAATCTATCGGCCGGCGAGCTGTTGGCTTCCATGTTGCTATTGCCCCTGCTAAGTCAAGTAACAGCAACAACCGTGTAGTAACGGGATAGACGGCCCATAGATATGCACCTGCTTCAAAGCCTAGAAATTCTGTCAATTCAAAAGGGGCGTACTGCATTCACGACATGACAAAGTTGTTCCGTTTGAAATCAGCAAAGAATTTGTTTAATAAAGTAGGCTCACTTCTTCGGCAAGGATCACCGGCCAACTGGCACTGGACGTTTAACTACAATATTAGAGTCGTGCGGGAGAGCAATTATGGAGAATCCCTATGGACCTACCATACCACCACAAGGCCACTCTCATTTGAACCATTGGCTCATGCACACGGCCTCATATCACGAAGCGGCACACGCAGTCGCAGCATACCACTTTCGCTATCCCTTCCATTTCGTAGAGTTGCAGCCAATTACGGATGGCCTAATAGGAGAAAAGGCTCATTTCGTACAGGACACTGATGCCGTAAAGCTCGCCTACGCATACCTTGACGCGAGATCACTTTCATCTATCCAAGCCATTATTAGGCAGTTTGCTGCATTGGAAATTGCAAAAGCAACCAATGTGATGCTTAACGGAATCAATCAGTCACAAGCAGAAATGCACGCCCAGAAAGATCGAGAACATCAAGAGGAGATGTTCACTCTCAATCCCCATCTGGCATCGCATCGACAGAACATTACCAATTTAGCGTATCAAGAGTGCATCCGTCTGTTGAATGACGAAGACTATCAAATTGCAGTGCGTGCTGTTGCAGAACTGCTGATTAATAACCACAAATTGTCGGACAGCGAAGTTAGCCGGGCAATCGAACGGTCAACATCACAAGCATTTATACCAATCGGTGAAGAACCACAACATCGGGATGTCCAAACCGAAGCATTTTTTCTCTCGAAGCGCAGAACTCCCAATGAAGGACCGCTCGGCGATTGGCTTTCTGCGGAAAGAGGCCTTAAGTTCGCTCTTTCGTTTACATCGGAGAATAGGTGAAGGACTTGAGAAACTGCTACATGAATTATTCGGAAGAGCAAATTGCCTCTGAATTACAACAGCATTAATTCAGTCACTGCAGTTTTACCTTCCAAGATTGCTCCCATATCAAGGTATCGTTTTGCCCCCCCAAGCCTCCCAAACCACCATTTTCTGCAAGTGGAGAGTTGGAATGCCACGCCTGCCGGACCTGAAATCGGCCACCCATGCGGCAAGTGGTCTGATCGCGCCTTTGCCGACCCTGCTCACCGAGAAAAACGAGCGAATGAAGCCGATATATCGTGAGGCTCCGGACAGTTTCGTAGCCTCCTCTAGCTCTATCCAAGACCTTCACATACATCAGAATACGGGTTAGAGGCATCTCACCCCCACTAAGCCCCCATGTCTGATGTGTCTGATTTTTACAATTTTTGAGAAAACCCAAAAAACCGTGATTCACACAACACCCTTCCATAATGAAACTTACGGAGACACGTCATCCACAAAACTACTTTCCCGCCGCATCCAATCAATGGCCACTTACCAAAATCAATAAGAGGCCAATTTTATTTATCTTACTGCCCCGTCCCCTGGAAGAGCAGGATCTGCCGGTCTGTCTGAGCATTCTCCGACGCCGACTGGAAGCCAAACTTAGCGAGGCCTGATCCAACTCCCCCAACTGAAGTCAGTCAACCTCACCAGCTGTCAGGTTTCAGAGGAGCAGATCCAACGGCTACAGAAGTCCCGTCCCGACTACAATGTCATCCGGTAAAGACGGTTCTTCTCAGATTCAGAGTTAGACTTTCCCGGAAGGTCTACCTATTATTGTAGAGTCTAAATTTCTGTCCGATAAATTGCCTGAGGAGACATGTATTGCCACAAGTAACCATTTTGAAGAATTTAAATAACACTATTTAAAAGCTCTATCCATCAGGCTGCTCCAGTGCCTTAAAAACGTCTTTTACACCCAGCTCGTCCCCCAACCACAATACAGCCTCATTCAGCAGATCCTGAGGGACCGTGGTGTAGTGCCGATCAGCCATACTAAGGGGTGCGTGATCCAGGAACAGTGACTCCAGTCCCTGGTAGTGGCGGTTATTCCTGATCAGGGAGGCCGATGTTTTCTTGAGCATTTTGAGGGTGAAGTCGATCTCGGCATTCTTGGCTAAGCGTCGAATTGACGATCTGACAGCATCTGTCTTCTGAATTTTATTACTTGCATCAAGGAACTCAGTCTTTAATGCTTTCCCAGTGTTGGTCAGCAGTACTCGCTCTTTATCAGAGCTCTTTTCCTTTTTTAGCAGCTCAAAAGTTGGCTCCCACAATGGATAGCTGACTGTAGGGACTGAGTCATACTTATTCGTCTTACTGCGTTTCCTGGTAATAATACCAGCAGTCCAGTCCACCTCATCCGGATGGAGATCAGACATATCCTGCTGCGTCATAGCACAATTGAGTCCCAGCAACAGATAGAGCTTTGTGCGTTTTGTTGCCTGCTTCAGTATCTCTTGAACCTTCGCAATCTCCAGTACTTTGGTCTGCCCTTTTTTCTTGGCGATCCGCATTTTTTTGTCATCAATATTTTTCGGCAGATGTTCTAATTTATCAGTATTGTTCGCCAGCCAACGCAGGAACGACTTAAAGCTGGAAAGAATGTCATGCGCGTAGCTATTCGAGAACTTGTCTGCAGCAATTTGTTGAAGCAAATGATTACGAAATCCAGAAAGTGTCGCAGCATCAACTTTACATACTGAAGTAGTTCGTCCAGTAAACTGCATGACGATGTCTAAGTGAACGCGTAAAGAATCAGCACGTGCGGCAGTCAGTTGACCTGCGGATACTTCAGTTCGTTTCTCACTCAGGAACGTTTCTACATTTGACGTGAAAGTATCATCAACACCGGTTTGAGAAGTCCTTTTGTTCTGAGCTTCGATGCGGTCCTGCCAGAGAGTCTGCTCGAAAGGAACTGGCCCTTCGACCATTCGCACTGGTTCAAGTCCCTGTTTCACATATTCCGCTTTGAGGTGCTCATCCATCTCGACTGGTGCAGGTCCTGCGAAAAAACGATCTGCCCAACAGAGTGCTGGAGGGACGCGATTGTCCAGTCGTTCAGTGAGATCTTGAAGCTTATCTCTGGCGAGTACTGCAGTAACCTCATCACCGTGATCTACGGACCAGGACAGGACCGTGTTCCATTCTGCTATCACAGCCTCGTATTCTAGCCTGTGAGGCTTATTTCTGATGGCCTCGTGATCAAGCTCAGCTTTGAGACGCTTCCACTCAGACTCAGCATGTCTCTTGGCTTCGCGATCACTTTTTCCCAAGCCTCCATCGAAGCGATATTTCTTACCCCGATATTCGATCTTCCACTTTCCGCGGGCACTCTCCCAGTTCAATTTTGGTTGCCGAGCCATCTGGTAATCCCCTCTGGTCCGTTAAATGGTCCGTTATTCTGTGGTTTTCATTGTAATAACGGATCAGGTGCATTCGCAACCCATTGATATGAAATCACTTATTTTTCGGTACGCATGTTCGGGACGCAGAGGTCGCAAGTTCAAATCTTGTCATCCCGACTCTTAAGTCAAACACAAAAGACCACTTATCGAAACAGGTTCTGTTTCAGTAAGTGGTCTTATTTGTTGTAGATTGAATCCCATTATCAAACCGCTCCGGGCTGTTTAAAAGCGCCCCCCCAAAACGCCCCCCAGTGACCGGCATCCTTTATCTGCATGTCCTCAATTTGTATCCCGAGACTGTATGCGCTATGATTGAATCTGCGTCATTGAGCTTTCCCAGATAACGAGAGATAAACCCCATGGCTAATCGGCCCGTCAGAGAATTAGAAGTCATTCGCACAAGCAGAATCACCGAGCATATGTTGCGAATCACTTTAGGGGGCGCTGCGATGGCTGATTACCCCAGCAATCAGGAAAGTGCTTACGTGAAACTGATGTTTCCGCAAGCAGGTGATAAGCCTTCTCAAAAGCGATCCTACACCATCAGACAACAAAGGCCGATGGAAATCGACCTCGACTTTGTGCTGCATGATCCCCTGGGGCCCGCATCCTCCTGGGCGAAACAGGCGCAACCGGGAGACCGGATTCAGGTCGGCGATCCCGGTCCCAAAAAATTGATCAATCATGACGCTGACTGGTTTCTACTGGTCGGTGACATGGCCGCGTTACCAGCGATCAGCGTCAACCTTGAGCAGTTGCCTGACGATGCCAGCGGACATGTCGTCATCGAGATTCCCAGCGAAACTGAGATCCAGACCCTGAAAGCACCAGCTGGTCTGAAATTCCACTGGGAAGTCAATCCCCAGCCGGATCCTGAGGGAGGTTTTCTGATTTCAAAGGTCAAAGCCTTGCCCTGGCAGGCAGGCCAACCAGCCGTCTGGTCCGCCTGCGAATTCAACAGTATGCGGCAACTCAGGCATTTCTTCAAGGAAGAGCATCAGCTTCCCAACAGTCACTTATATCTGTCGAGCTATTGGAAACTCGGGCAATCCGATGAAGGACATAAGCAGGCGAAAAAACTCGACAACGAGCAGTCTACGGGTGAGTGATATACCGTAGAACTCGGGACATGTCATGAGTCTGTGCTGCTGATTCATTCTTTTCTGATTTAGTATTTCAGTCCTGCATAAGTGTCTGTTTCTTGAAAACGCTAAGAATGCATCCTCCGAATTCTCTCTTAAAACGCTCTGTTTTAATCTTAGAACTAAAAACAAACACTGTCCCTGCCTGTTGACCTTGCAACTTCCCTTCAGTTACGATTCGTCTACGCGGCGAATTGGTCTCTCCAGTGTAGTGTCAGGCAGCTCCGCATAGAAACTCTTTTTGAGGAACAGGACTTAATATGGCTGAAGGCACGATCAAAGTGGTAATGCAGAAGGGCTTTGGATTTATCGATACTGGAACTGGCAAAGACCTGTTCTTCCACTCATCGAATCTCGAAGGAATACCATTCGACCAGCTCCAGACCGGACAGCGAGTGTCATACACTGAAGGACGTGGTCCCAAAGGACCGTGTGCCGAGAACGTGAGACCAATCTGAGGAAACTGAGAACAACTTCGTTTTTAATCTCAGCAACACGAACAGGAGCAAACAGGGCCTTCATCTTGAAGGTCCTGCTGGATCCAAGGTTAACCCGGATTACGAAAACTCGAAATAGAACAGACAGATACACGCTTTTGCCTGTCAGGCGGCTACCTTGAAACGTAAAGAAAGCCGCTCTTCTATGAAACCTCAGTTCTATAAGATACTCGCCTGTCTGCCCACGGATTTCGGCATGCTTTGCTTACGGCAATACGAGTTGTTCTGCAAACCGGGAACGATCGTGACTAGAGTCACATTCAATTATTAGTTCCTGGTGAGTAATTACCTGACGACCTCCGAAAATGCGATGTTGGAGAACGGACTGAGCCCACGTCTCTACTGGATTATTTGCTGTGTCATTAGTGGATATTGAAATTTCAGATCACGGTTTGTCCTTGCCCGAAGAGATTGATATTTTTCTTCGTGAAGCCGATTTACGAGTTAACCAGTTTCTTGAGAATAGCTCACGCCGCACCACTGGCTTTGTCCCCAGTGATTTCAAAACGGTCTATCACGCTCTGCAAGCCATCATCGATGAGAATCTTGCCTCCGGAAATTTGATGTGCGAATGGGGAAGCGGTTTCGGAGTGGTGGCGTCCTTAGCTTCGATGCTTGAGTTTACCGCCTGTGGCATTGAAGTTGACCAGGCCCTGGTTGAAGCATCCCGCAGACTGGCAGATGATTTTGATCTCCCGGTAGAGTTCGCTTTGGGTAGTTTTATCCCCTCGGGCGCCGAATTCCTTGCTGAGGAGGCGTATGTCGACAACAACGCCGCTTATTCCTGGCTCATCACAGATGCGGAAGATGGATACGATGAGCTCCAATGTAGCCTCGAAGATTTTGATGTTGTCTTTGCCTACCCCTGGCCCGGCGAAGACTATCTGATCTCAAATTTATTCGAGAAATATGCCGCTGAGGGAGCACTGCTACTGACGTACGACTACCCTGAAACAATGCGTCTGAGACGTAAGGTGAGCGAACTGCCCTAACCCCTCTAACGGGTTCGAATTCCTGTCTCCCCTACGACAGTCCCCATTTCTGGTCTCGATTTCTGCATCAGCCCCTTTTCCGCCAGGCAAGGGCGCATCACTGCTCCCATTCACCCACTCCCGACTCTGAGCCTGTAGACGTCTGGAGCATCACCTGCCTGGGACGATCTCACACAGAACCCTGAGCCGGTCGAATCATAGCCAGCTCTCAACATCATCTTAATACACACATTTCTTTTATGCAATAGCATTGCATTTGCATCTAAGTGTGATTATATTCGATTCTCACCCATCAGACACAAACAGTACTTGAAGTGAGATTCTACATGGATTACCTGAACCAGATCGTGCCGTCTGCGGGAAACAGTTCCGAGATGGCCCTGCTGCTTGTACTGTATATCGTCGCCTGGGGCAGCCAGTCTGCAGGTCTGGTTGTCTCACGTCAGTGGTACCTGGTTCCTTTTACTGTAGGGCTGGTGGGACTCACAGGCTTTCTGCTGAATCCGATTGCCGATTCCAGAACACTCTTCGATATTAAAACCGCCCTGCTGTCCCGTGATTCGCTGCTCCTGCTCTGTGGGGGACAGCTATTCCTGACAGCAAGCTGCCTGGTGGCCGCTCTTCACTCCGTTTCCAGTTCCTGTCCCGAGCGCTGGCGAACAGCCCTGGGGTTTCTCAGCTGTATTCCCTCACCTGCTGTAATCGTCTTTGCACTCCTGCTGGAATTGCAATGGCTGTCCTCTCAAGCAGGTGCCCGGCCTGAACTGGCAGGTATCGGCGTTGGCGTATTTCTGGCATTGAGCATGTCTCTGCTCTGCTTGTTGGGAGCCTGGTTGAAACAGATCTTCGTATTACGCTTTCACCTTGTCTGCTGTCTGACAACTTGCATTCTCGCAGGATTACTCACCACTCTCGGCCAATCCCTGCCTGCTGTCCAGACGACTCAAACGTTCCGACAGTTAATTCAGGAATCCGGACTGGCGGTGCTGATTACCATGGCTTTAGTTGCAGTTGGCTTCCTGCTGGAACGAAACCAGCAGACGCGTCAGTTTCAAGCTCCGTCAGACGGTAAATCATCCTAGTTTTTCACTCAACACATCCAAAGTTTTAATACCATGAATCAAATCACACATGTATTTTATATCTTGTCCAATGCTCTGCTGATCCCGGTCATGCTGCTGCTGTTATATTCGCTGGTCAGAGTCCTGACCCAATGCGGGCGGACTCTACAGGAATTTCTGAGTCGCAATCAGCATCGCGAGCAGCGTCAGACCGTCGAGCTGGCCATCCAACAAAACCAGGCAGAATGGCCAGAAACCTCAGGTAATGAAGAATTTCTCAGGACGTTGCAACAGATTCGTAATGCAGGCGATGATCTACCGCGGATCGCTTACAGTATTTCCCAAGCTGAAATGCACTGGCAACGGAAAGTAGACCTGCTTCGGGGAATGGTGAAACTCGGCCCCAGCCTGGGTCTGATGGGCACCTTGATTCCACTCGGGCCAGCCCTGGTTGGCCTGGCAGTCGGCGATATTCAGACGATGAGCAATAACCTGGTCATTGCCTTCTCCACCACCGTACTGGGTCTATTCGTCGGTATGCTCGCTGGTTACCTGGTTACGATCCACAAACACTGGTACCAGGCTGATCTCTCTTTACTCAATTTCGCTGCAGAACGACTCTGCGGGCTGTCAGAGCCATCTGAACATCAACAGCAACAGGAAGAAAAGCCGATCAACACTCGGACTCGAGATGCAGGAGACCGGATCCATGTCTGAACAGAGTCATCTCGTCTCCACAAATCAGTCACAGCAGGGGAACCGACTGCAGCAGTTTCGTACCCTGCGAACAGGAACATCTTCCCGGTTGTCAGACGACACAGAGGATGACCCGTTGACAGCCCTGGCCAACCTCTTTGATGTCGCCATGGTTTTCGCGGTTGCCCTGATGGTCTCGCTGATTTCCTATCTGCAGGTCCCCGCCCTGCTCAAGGATAAGGATTACACCATCATCACAGACCCTGGCACACCCGAGATGGAAATCATCGTCAAAGAGGGGCAGGAAATTAAACAGTATGAGGCCTCCCAATCGAAGGGAGCGGGCAAAGGTCAACTGCTGGGACAGGCGTACCAGTTACCAGACGGGCGTGTGATCTATGTGCCTGCAGAGGGTGAGCCGACTGGTACCCCGTAGTTTCTACTGACATTCCATATGGTTGAAGATTAACGATGTTCAAGAAATATTTAACCTCTGTTGTACTGTTGGCCCTTTGTTTTTCAGGCGGACTCTGGGCGTACTATGAATATCTCCGCCCCTTTCGGATTGCCACTATCGGTTTTTCCGACACCGACTGGGCAAACTGGGAAAACGCTTTGCAGCAGACTCCCTATTCGCTGCACCGTTATCCCGATGCAGGCATCGATACTGCCAACCTTCAGAATTACAATCTGGTTTTCATTCGCGGGCAGGGTCTGAATCTCACCCCCGAACAGGTAGCACGAATCGCACGTGCCCGTGCAGCGGGAACGCACTTTTATATCCGAACCGCAACCAATGCCCTGTCTAACCAGCAGAACAGTCTGCCGGAAACACATTGTCAGCATATAGCCGACTATTTAAAGCATGGCGGAGAAGACAACCTCATCGGCATGGCTCATTATGCAGCCCATCACCTGGGGGGCCGGGAAGTCGAAGTCCCCGCGCTGATTGAAGTTCCTCAGTATGGATTTTTCCACCTGGACGGAAAAATCTTTGAGTCACTGGCAGACTATGAAGCGTTTGCTTCGTCCAGAGTATCAGCCAGAGATACTGAAGCACCTCGAGTGGCTCTGTTAGCGGGTTTCATGGATCCACAGGACAAAATGAACCGGGAACCCGTGGATGTCATCATTCGAAAGTTGGAAGCAGGCGGTGCGAAGGTCTATCCCATTTTTGGTCGTACGGAAGCATTCCCTCTTCTGCAGGCTGTCCAACCCGATCTGATACTGACTTTCCCACACGGTCGCTTCTCGTATGGGGGACAGGGAGACCAACTGCTCCGCGAGCTGAACTGCCCGATCGTCAGCGCGCTTCCGTTACTCTCGAACCGTGAACGCTGGCTCAACGACGAACGCGGAATGGAAGGAGGCTTCATGGGTCAGTCGATCACGGCCCCAGAGCTGGATGGCATCATCGAACCGATCGTCGTCTCCTCCATGGAACCTAATGCACGCGGGCTCAATGTTCGGGCTCCCATGGACGATCAGATCGAAAATCGCGTTAATCTGCTTCTGAACTGGCTTAAGTTACGAAAAAAACCAAATTCAGAGAAACGGATTGTCATTGTCTATTACAAGTCTCCAGGCATGGCAGCACTGTCTGCCGGCGGACTGGAAGTCGCTCCTGCGCTCTGGAACACATTACAGCGTCTACAATCTGAAGGTTATGACCTCGGCGGTCCCCTCCCGGAATCACCCGACGCTTTGTTCGCACTCATCCAGGCGAGAGGCAAAACACTCGGTCAGTGGGCCCTGGGTGCCTTCGAGACTTTTCTCAAAGAAGCTGATCCGGAACTGGTTCCAGCCACCCGCTATGCGGATTGGTTCCAAAAGGCACTCTCTCCGAAGCGGCAACAGGAGACCATCAAGCTCTGGGGAGAATTACCCGGCGAAAAAATGGTCACCAGCGTTGATGGCCAACCCCATCTGGTCATCAGCCGCATTCAGTTGGGGAATATCGTGATTATGCCCCAGCCAACCGTAGGTGGAGGCGGCGAGACGGAAGACGAGATCAGCTCAATCCATGGGACAGACCAGGCTGCCCCACACTTTTATCTTGGTGCCTACCTTTGGGCTCGTTATGGATTCCAGGCCGATGCGATCATGCACTTTGGCACGCATGGCTCCCTCGAATTTACGTATGGGAAATCAAACTGCCTGAGCCGAGACTGCTGGCCGCATATTCTTATCGGCGATGTCCCCCATATTTATCCCTATGTGATCAATAACGTCGGCGAAGCCCTGGTTGCCAAGCGGCGTTCCAATGCTGTAATTGTCTCCCATCTGACGCCCCCTTTCATGGAGGCGGGACTCTACGGCGATCTCTCTCTGCTGCACGATAAAATTCATGACTGGGAACAGGTAGAAGATCCGCTGTTGCGCGAAGAGACACTCCGTTCGGTCACGGAACTGGTGAATGAACTCAACCTGGCAGAAGATCTGGGTCTGAATGGTGAAGAACTGACCAATCGATTATTAACCGAAGCAGAACTGACTGAAGTCCACAACTATATTCACCAGTTGAAAGATCAGAGCATCACCGACGGGCTCCATGTCATCGGACGTAACCTGGGAGAGAAACAGATTGAGCAGACGGCGACCGCGATGCTCGGGGAACAAGGCGTCGACCAGTTACTAACGGCATTGGGGAAACCGGTGAACGATGACTCCATGGAATATCGACAGGATCTGGCCCGACAATTCGTCTCCGAAGTACTCACAGACAAACTGAAAACAGATTTACTCTTCAGTGCAGACGAACAGGCGAAAATCAAAGCAGCAGTTGCAGCCGAAAAACAGAGAACGTCTCCCACCGCGGGACAGAAACCAGATGGACTCTCCGGGGCCACTCAGAAAAGCAAAGCAAAACACAAACAACAGACATCCCCCGGAAAAAGCAGTACCCCATCTCATCCGAGAGATCCACAGCAGAAACAAGGGACTCAACCAGCAGGCGCAGAGCCAGTTGATTCTAAACAGCCCCCATTAAACGACTCACCAGCAGATGATCAAAGTTCGCGTTCATTCTCTGCTGCACAACTGATCTTCGTAAGCGCTGATGCTCAGTCCACCGACGATCAACAACTCGCTCCAAGAGTGAAGCTCACAACAGACTCTCCCGTAGCCGCAAGAAAACCCCGGGAGGAGCCTGAAACAAAACGACTCTGGAACTCTGTGGACGAGTTCAAAGCGATGATTGTCAAGTCGCCTCTGCAGCAACAGAAACTGATCGAGCTCATCGAAGCCTCCCAACTGAATGTCCGGAATCTGCAAATCTCTCCGGAACGCGAACTGGAGCAGATTACCGCTGCTCTCAATGCCAGTTTTATCGCCCCATCCAGTGGCGGAGACCCGCTGGTCAATTCTGATGCCATTCCCACCGGACGGAATCTGTATTCGATCAATGCAGAACAGACACCCACGCCGGAAGCCTGGCGGGTTGGTGTCAGACTGACAGATGAGATGCTGGCAGCGCATCAAGCCTCACACGCTGGAAATTATCCCCGTCAGGTTGCGATCTCACTTTGGGGAGGTGAATTTATTCGAGGCAAAGGCACCGCAATCGCTCAGATTCTGTATCTCATGGGGATGCGTCCTGTCTGGAATTCGCGTGGTGTCGTCTACGATGTCGAAGTCATTCCTTCAGACGAACTCCAAAGGCCACGCGTCGATGTGCTGGTCCAGACGTCAGGTCAATTTCGCGACGCTGCCGCTTCCCGGATAAAACTGATTGATGATGCCGTTCAGATTGCCAGTAATCTGGAACAGGAAAAATTCCCGAACTTCGTACGCGAAGGAACTGAACAGACAGAGCAGGCCCTGAAAAAAGGTGGCGTATCAGCTAAAGATGCCCGGGATTTTGCTACGGCCCGAATCTTTGGCTCCGCCTCTAACAGCAGTTATGGTACCCAGATCATGGGCATGGTCGAACGGGGAGATACCTGGGAGTCTGAAAGTCAGGTCGCGAAACGCTACATTCAGAACATGTCGGGAGTCTATCGGGACGGAGACCGCTGGGGCACAGTTCTGCCGGGACTGCTGGAAGCACAAATGCAGGGAGTCGAAGCGGTCGTACATCCCCGCTCATCGAATACGTGGGGGCCACTTTCACTCGATCACGTTTATGAATTTATGGGGGGGATTACCCTGGCTGTTCGCGATACAACGGGGACTGATCCTACAGGCTACTTCAGCGACTTGAGACAACCTGGTCGTGCAAAAGTCACCACATCCATTGGCGCTATCCGCGAAGAAGCCCGTACCGCCTTGTGGAATCCTCGCTTTATTCAGAGCATGCAGCGTGAGGGTCCTTCCGCTGCTGCTTCACTTACTGAAAATGTACGCAATATGTATGGCTGGAATGTCATGCAGCCAGCGGCTATCAGCCAGGATATGTGGGACGAAACGTTTCAGGTTTATATTGAAGACAAACATAACCTGAAGATGCGCGAATACTTTGAAGAGAAAAACCCGTATGCACTGCAGGACATGACTGCGGTGATGTTGGAAACAGCCCGTAAAGGATACTGGACTCCCAACAAAGAAACCCTGCAGAAACTGGCTGCAGTGCATACCGAACTGGTAGCCGAACATGGTGCTGCCTGTTCTTACGAAACGTGTGGCAATCAGGCATTTCATGATTTTTTGAATCAGCAGTTAAATGCCCCAGGCAACGAAACCAGTCCCACTACCCTCTCTGACTATCAGCTCGCATTGTCAGCGGCTCTCCAGCCGACACTGTCATTGCCCGAAGTCGAAGGGATTGAAATGAGTGAAGTTCAGCAAGAGTCCACGGAAGCGGATGTAATTCCCGAACAGAGCCCGGCACTGATGATCCTCGTTTGTTTTGGAGTGATCTGTTTCGTCCTGGGTTCCAGTATTCTGCGTAGAGAAAAACGACAGATCTCATGAATCAATAGTCTGCTCAATTACAACAACGACAGATTCATCAGTTCCTGATATGTATCCGAGGGGAGGCTTCTCTCGGATACAACGCTCTTTGTACGCCCTCCCTTCATAGCTTTCCAGCCCACATTTCCTCTGCGCGTATTAATGTCTAAGGCATTTTTATAAAAAACGCATTATTGCAATTGTTTTGCATTTGCATTATTACGTATATTAATTGTATTGTGCGTAAACAGTCACAGATTCAGGCAAGCCGCCGCCTAACGCCGGATTCGATTCCTCTTTTTCAAAATCCGTTGGAGTATAGAACATGAAACGCAAACATCGTGGTTTCACACTGATCGAATTACTGGTGGTGATTGCCATCATCGCCATTCTCATTGCCCTGCTGCTGCCTGCAGTCCAGATGGCACGTGAAGCAGCCAGACGAACTCAGTGCAAAAATAATTTGAAACAACTTGGTTTGGCGCTCCATAATTACTATTCCACACATTCGCGTCTCCCATTGATGGCCGCCGACTCGCTGTATGGCTACTCCCCTTCAGCTCAGTTGCTGCCTTACATCGATCAGGCTAATCTGCACAACCTGATCGATTTCAGTGAGCCACTGTTATCAGGTCCTCCCTGGGCTGCCACTCTCAACCCGGGTCTGGTGGATGTCGTTAAACAGACAATTCCGATCTTTATGTGCCCCAGTGATGCGGGAAATGTATTCTACACCGATTCAAATGGAGCTGTCTGGGCTGGATCAAACTACCTTGTCAATGGGGGTACCGGGCTCAACCTGGAGTATTGCACAACAGCCAATGATGGCCTCTTCTGGCGTGGTTCCTCGACGCGACTGCGCGATATTACTGATGGAACCACGAATACGATCTTCATGGCGGAAACTCTGTTTGGGGCCAGAGGACCTGACACAGGAACACTCCTGGATCCGAATCGGCAGATGAAACGCGTCTCTGGCGGGGGAGCCTGTAGTGTGAATTCCGATGCTCTCGTTTCCCAAGCTGCTTCGGCCTACGATGGAGGCCGTGCCGGGATGTGGATTCGGGGGCTTGGCTACACCACGCTTGTCCACGGATACTACTCCCCTAATTCACAATCACCTGATGTGGTTCATCATGGGGAGGTCGTTTCAGGAGCCCGCAGCCTGCATGTTGGTGGTGCCAATGTCCTGCTCTGTGACGGAAGCGTGCGGTTTCTGGGGGAGAACATCCATCTGGAGACGCTGCGTAACCTGTTCAGTCGCGCTGATGGTCAGGTCCTGGGTGAATTTTGACCGTTCGCATATCCTTGCTCCCCAGACAGTCTGTTTAGAAACGATGTTTTAACTCCCCGATGAATGCTGTGAACTCTCCCATGCCTGTTAACTCTCATTTTCTTGTTCGACGACACCTTGCAGTGCTTTTGCTGACAGCCCCAGCTCTGTGGACCGCCTGTTCCGGTGAGGAAACAGACCAGAAGAGCCCCACAATTGTCGACCCGCCTGCGGTTCTGGAAATTAATGGGGGGCATTGGCAAAGAGAGACTTCGATTGGCAAGTCAGATGGTGACCTCCTGGCACACTATTTCAAAGCTAACCCAAGTATGGTTGGTAGCCCGGAACTGCAGGGCCCCCCGGAAGTCTATCATGGTACGCAGAGAAAAAGGCGTTTTTACTGGATTAAACACCAGATAAATCAGACCGTCTGGACTTGTGTGGAATATCAGGCCGGATCGTTTCACTTATCACAGGGACAGGGAAGTCCCTTTAAATAATCATCAATATCATTTCTCCGGGCATATGAGGTGAACTATGCATGAACCAGATAAACTGAATGTTCATAAGCAGTCAGAGACTGCTTATTCGTGGTTAGACACCGTCAACACGATGCTCCATTACGATTTCTGCCCCCAGCTCAATCAATGGGTCGACTGGGTCAGAAACCCGTCCTGGTGCCTGGCGATCAGCATTCTGACCGCCTTCATTTGCGGGCTGCTGGTCAATACGGCGATTCTGTATATCGCGGCTGCCCTGGCAATGATCATTCTGGTCGGCGTCTTGTGGCCCTGGGTCAGTGTGCAGGGACTTTCTGCAGAACTCTCCTTTAATAAAGTTCGTACCCGCTGTGGGGAATCTGTCGGTGCCAGACTGGTCGTCAAAAACAGCTGGCCCTGGCCCGCCTGGGGTGTTTACCTGCGACATCCCTTCTCAGAACATGATGACCACCTGTGTGAAGTTGCCATCGACTGCATTCCCGGCTGGAAAACCAGTGAGTATATCTGGGATTTCAGTCCCCGGAAACGAGGTATTTATTCAACCAGCACTGCTTTCCTGGAGACTGCCTTCCCGTTCGGGTTATATAAGAAGAAGATTCCTCTAGCCGTCGATTCCGTATTGATCGTCTGGCCGGAGATCTCCAAGCTGGCCTTTATGCCTGAGTTGAGAGAGGTCACTTCCAGCGAAGACCGCTTTGCTTCGCATCGTGCGGGTGATTACGGTGATGTGATTGGCACCCGCGCTTTCCGACTGGGCGACTCCCTGCGGCGCGTGCACTGGTCGCAATCCGCCAGACAGGGCCAGATGATTGTCACCGAACGCCAGGCAGCGGCGGTTTGTGCTCTGCGTGTGATTCCTGATCTCCAGAGAGCGCATTACCGGCATGGTAATGACGATTCCCTGGAAGCGGTGATTCGCATCACAGCCAGTATCTGTCACTCACTGTTAAATCAGCATGCTTCAGTGGAATGCCTCGTGGGCGACCAGTTGTTTCGCTGCGATGGAAATCAGAGAGACCTGCAGAAACTGCTCGATGAACTGGCTTCCATCCCCAACGGGGGACTCGAGTATTCCGTACGAAAGCACGCTGCTTCTCCCCTGCCTGAATTCATTGTTACGAACAGCAGTGGCTTCGCGCAACGGGTCAATCAGGGAGCGAACCGTCTTCGTTCACGGATGATCGTCGTTCAGGATGCCCCTGCCCGTCAATCGGGGAAAGAACCGAGGTGCGAATGCGAACCCTGGTTACACCTGGACAGCCCGGAAGAGAGTCGCCAAAAAGTATTTACCGACAGTTGGAAGAAAGCGTGCTATGCAGGCTGAACGAACCAAATCTGTGGAGAGCCGGATCCTGCATTACGTCAGCATCGCGATGGTCCTGACGGGGGCATTAGCGCTCTGTATTTCTGACTCTCATGGCAGATATTCCCGCACCTGGATCGTGGTCAACACGCTCATCGAAGTGGCTGTGGCTTTTCTAGGGGCCAGGTACTTCCTCGCGCTCAAAAAACGGGGAGGTACAGAATCGACGGTGAATCTGATCCTGCTGGCCGTCATGTTGCTCAGTCTGGCCTGGGAGCCTGTCCAGCGTATCTCTTTCGGTACTGGCAGACCGTTTGAATTGATCCTGATGTTTGCGGTCAAGAATACCATGCTGGTGATGGCTGCAGCCGGTTGCTGGGGAAAATATCAGCGTTTTGCCACCTGGGGATCGATCTTTCTGATGATCTGTGCCACCACAACTTATTCCGGCCCGGACATGATTGCACTCGCAGGTCTGGAACTAGTACTCGGCTTTTTCTGGCTGTTTTATTCCCACTGGAACAGCCTGAGAATTGCCCTGTTACCGGCAGTCAAAAAACAGAATCTGAGTAAATATCTGCTGCTGTCCGCAATGGCAGTGTTGCTCTTTCTGATCGTCTCGTTTTCCGGTGAGAACCCGATAGTCCATGCGTTCAAGGGAATCATCCCCAGTTCCGGTGGTGACAGCCGAGGCGATCTTCATGCACGAGATGGACTCGGTGATGGCGAGTTGCTGGTGGCCGGCAAGTACGATATTCGCAGCTTTGCTCCCATCGAAAACGCCCCTTTCATGTCATCGGATGACCCGAGCCTCTACGACATCATGTCTGATACGTATGACGAACCAGGGGAAATCTCGAAGAACATTGATCGGGCAATCGGGTTGAAAATGCAGGATCAGAAAATTGAGGAAAAAGAGCTGCCTGATGCCGAGAATATCAATCGTCATTTTTCGACTGCAAGAAATCAGAAACCAGCAGTTGAAAAATCGTCAGCTGGTATTTCATCCGATGCGTTACTGCATGTGTCGGGCAGGACTCCCCTGCACCTGCGCATGGAGACGTACGATATTTTCGACGGAGTGAACTGGTTCAGCGAACCATTAAAAACAGACTTTAAGAAGAGCATTACTCTCAAAGAGCGCTTTGAAAAACCCTGGATCGTTGTGAATGGTAAAGCCCATACGCTGTCCCAGGAGTGCAGGAACGAACTGCACGTGATTACCAATAACCATCTGAAATCGAATCAGCTGCCGGCTCCCCTGCACCTGCGCGAGATCCATATCGACCTGGTTGATCGCATTGACCTGTTTGGCTGGTATCAGGACAGCATTGTGAAACTCGAACGCAAAGAGCTACCCCGTCTGGTCCCCATGCATTTGATCAGTCATTTTCCGGATCAAAAACAGATTCAGTATCGCGATGCCCGCTTCGCTGCCCTGTCACATCAGCAGAAGCATTACATCGCGCTACCTGAAGTACCGCTGATTCCCAAAATTCGCGGACTGGCAAATCAGCTGGTCGCTGACATGGATAATGACTGGGATCGAATTAAGAAGATTGAGCAGTATCACCGCGAACATTTCGAGCAAGATCGCTCAGTCGCTTTTGATGGAAAACAACAGTTGCCCCTGGATGAATTCCTGTTCGAAAGCAAGGTGGGCCCTGATTACCTGATTGCCTCATCCGCCGCCCTGATGTTGCGCTCCCTGGGATACTCGACCAGGCTGGTCAGTGGCTTCTACGCCAGCCCGGACGACTATGATTTGAAATCGGACCACACTCCGGTCTGTGCAGACGATGTCCATTTCTGGGTAGAGGTGAAAGTCGGACCGGGGCCTGACGACTGGTGTACCATCGAGCCCACAGCCGGTTATGCGGTGCTGGGCCCCCCCCTGTCTTTATACGAGAGAACGGTCGAAGCGATTCTGGTCGCTACCTACTGGATTGGTAATCACTTCGTTTTCTGTTGCAGCGCACTCGGAAGCATCATCGGCGCCTGCCTCTTCCGGTATCAGATCAGTGCCTGCCTGATCACGGGCTGGCTCAGACTCTATCGCCCCCGCGATACCCGCCGGTTGATTTTCAGAACCCTCTGGCTGCTCGAATTACGCATCAGAGGCCAGGGACAGAAGCGACCACTGACAATGTCTCTCAACCAGTGGTTCAGGCAGCAAGCAGAACACTTATCGGTCAACGCAAACTGTCTGGCGGAACTGGCTTACTATGTGAACTGGGCCGCTTTTGCTCCCAGCACTGCTGACCATACTCAGATCCCTGGTGGGGAACGGATCAGCGACTGTTGCAATCGAATCATTAACGAAGCCCGCTGGGTTAAACGGACGCCCTGACAGACGCATTTATTCATTTTTATAAGCAGGCACGCATGGCATCATTATTAGAAAAAAATATCCGGATGGATTTACAACAGGAATATTCCAGAGTCGATCAACTGAGAGACAAACTGAATCAGGTGCTCAAGGGGAAAGCGGATGTCATCGACAATGTGATCATCTGCCTGCTTTCCCGCGGTCATCTGCTGCTGGAAGATCACCCCGGTCTGGGCAAGACGATGCTGGCCAAAGCACTCGCCACACTGATTGGGGGCCGGTTTGCCAGAGTGCAGTGCACGCCTGACTTACTGCCCAGTGATATTACCGGCTTCAATATTTTCAATCAGAAGACACATGAATTTGAATTTCGCCAGGGCCCCGTCTTTTCCGACATCATGCTGGCAGATGAGATCAATCGAGCGACTCCCCGCACACAGAGTGCGCTACTGGAAGCGATGGCAGAGCGGCAGGTGACCGTGGATGCGGTTCGCTACCAGTTATCACAGGATTATTTTGTAATCGCCACACAGAACCCGATCGATCAGCATGGTACTTACCCCCTGCCGGAAGCGCAGCTCGACCGGTTTGCGATGAAGTTAACGATCGGGTATCCGGAAGAAAACGATGAAATCCGCATGCTGGCTGCGGCCATCGATCAGAATGCCGATGTTGTTGCTGAACTGGAACCAGTCTTTGGCGAACAGGAACTACTGGAAATGCAACGCAAGCTTGTGGCGATTCCCGTAGCAGAGTCAGTACAACGCTATCTGGTTCAGATCGGAAATGTGACCCGTAAACACGCACAGGTCAGTCTGGGATTGAGTCCGCGCGGTTTACTGACCTGGCAGCGGGTTGCTCAGGCACACGCTTTTCTCCAGCAGAGAAATTATGTCATCCCTGACGATCTGCTGGAAACGGCCCTGCCCGTGCTCAGTGTTCGCCTGGGCGTAAATCAGTCTGAAAACCGGGCACTGATTGAGGAGATACTCAAATCGGTGAAGCTGCCCGAATATACATTGCCGTCCGTTAACTGAATTCATTAGTCAAAGGTTTCTTCTCTTTCGTAATCACAGGCAGACCAATGCAACATCAGTCTCTTTTCAAAAGTCGATTTCCGGTTATTACCATACTGTGTCTGAGTAGTCTCCTCGGTACATTTCAGGCCGGATGTACTCAGACTGGGGAATCAACTGCGGAAGAAGATCATCTGGAACATCATATTCCGGACCATAAGCCTAAAACTTATACCGAGACTGTGAGAGAACTGGACACCCGGATGAGAACTCTGCTGAATCAGAGCCCGACCGAGCTAAAACCGGAAGAAAAACAGCAACTGGAGGAAATCATTGACTGGATCCCCGAACTGGCAGCGGACAGCGAATTGAAACACAAAGACTGGAATGAAGTCAAACAGCTTTCCACTGAGATTAAATCGGTCTTTCAACAGACGGATTTCTCCCAGGTCGACGCCACTCTGGTCGGCCGCTACTTTCTCCTGGTCGACAAATTAAAACAGTATACGGGACGCTCAGAAACAAAGAAGTTTCAAAGTTAACCGACGCAGGGCTCATTTTTTCTGACTTCCCTTTCTGATTCGGAACTTCGTCATGATTCAATACTATCTCTGGGGCTTCGCACTCCGCTTCGTACAGTGCCTGCTGGAAGCCGCTCCCTTCATTTTGGCAGGCTTGTTTATTGCTGCTATCTTTCAGCGATTCTTTGGTTCCGTAGAAACCAGAAGGCTGTTTGGTGAAGGCACCCGATCCTCTCTGTTCCGGGCCTGGGTGATCGGGATGCTGCTTCCGGTCTGTTCGCTGGGCGTCATCCCCGTTGCCCGAGAGTTAAAGAAGGCAGGACTGGCAGGAGGCACGATTATTGCCTTTGCCATGTCCGCCCCGCTGTTTAACCCGCTTTCGCTGCTCTACGGTCTGACCCTTTCCGAGCCGGTCACGATCCTGACTTTCGCACTGTTTTCGCTGGTCATCGTCACCCTGGTGGGAACCATCTGGGATCGGCTGTTCCCTGAGAAAACAGAACAACCAGCCGATGACCAGGCAATCCCCTACGGAATCAAACGCGTCTTATCTGTCGGTTACAGTGCAGCGAAAGAAGCATCAGGGGCCAGCCTGGTATATATCCTGATCGGCCTCTCTGGGGTCGCTCTACTGGGAGCATTTCTGCCACAAGCCAGTCTGCAGAGGTCAGTCAACTACGATAATTCATACGCCCCCCTGCTGATGACCGGTGTGGCGATTCCCGTCTATGCGACTCCCATGCTGGCAATGTCTCAGTTGGGATCAATGTTTCAGCATGCCAACTCGGTCGGTGCCGCCTTCATTCTGCTGGTACTCGGTGCGGGTGTAAATCTGGGCCTGGTGGCCTGGATTGTTCGCAATTACAACTGGAAAAAAACGATGGTCTGGTTTGCCCTGCTGCTGCTGGTCATCGTCGGACTGGCCTATGGAGTGGAGAAACCGCTCTTTCCGACCAATATTGAACCGGCAGATCACACGCATGCGTTCGACATTTATTGCCAGCCGTTCAGTCCGGATACGACCAGCTTCTATCAAAAAGCGAAACAGAAGCTGGGGCATGTCATTGATCCCTATGAAATCTATTCGGCAGGCATTCTAGGGGGCGTGATCCTGATCGGTTTTCTTCTGAGGTTAGTGGATCGCCGTGGACGAATCGAAGACTGGCTGAAAAAAGTGGAACCCGTGAAGTCCGGAAAATATGACATTGTGCTTCCCGGTCCCGTCCTGGGGATTTTGATTCTGGTCGGCCTGATCGTTGCCAGTGGTGTGGGCTGTTTTTCTTATTACCCCTCACCGGATGTGGTGTGCGAAGAGATGACGATTGCCAAGACGGAAGCGCTTTCCGGCGCCCTCTCCGGAAATGTCTCCCACTCGAAATACTGGATTGATATCTATGATGACTGGACCCGCAAACTGGAAGTCGGCGTCTATTTACGAAACCTGAATCTCAGTGAATACCATCACTGGAAGGCTCAATTGCTGCGGGAAAAGCTGGAACTGCTGGCCCACGAGATTGAGGATGAAGAACATGAAGAGATACGTCGTCTGGTCGCTGATATACAACATACACATCGCCGCATGGTGGACGCTTATCTCAGGGACATGAACTAAGTTCGTCGTCTCCAGTCCCGCATCACTACCCTCAGCATGCGCACACCAGGCTTCGTCACGAAGTCACTGATTGATCGCTGCTTGAAATCCTTCCTCTCTGTCAGGTCTCTGACAGCACGGGAATCAATAATACGAATCACATTTTACAGAATGGAGTTTACCCATGATTCAGAGTTCCGAAAACGTTCCTCGCAAACTGCCCGTGACCGTGCTCTCCGGTTTCCTGGGAGCGGGAAAAACCACACTGCTCAATCACGTTCTGGCCAATCGGGCCGGGCTGAAAGTGGCTGTGATCGTCAACGACATGAGTGAGATCAATATCGACGCCGCATTGGTGAAAGAGGGTAATCAGGCTCTGAGCCGTACGGAAGAAAAGCTGGTGGAAATGTCCAATGGCTGCATCTGCTGCACCCTTAGAGAAGATCTGATGGTGGAAGTCAGTCGCCTGGCACAGGAACAGCGGTTCGATTATCTACTGATTGAATCGACGGGCATTTCAGAACCGATGCCAGTCGCCGAGACCTTCACGTTTGCAGATGAAGAGGGCAGAAGCCTCTCGGATTTCGCGCAGCTGGATACTCTTGTAACCGTCATTGATGCCGCTAATTTTCAGCGTGATTATCAGTCCCACGAAGATCTGGTTGACCGGGAGCTGGGACTGAGCGAAGACGATCGACGGAACATTGTGGACCTGCTCATCGATCAGGTCGAATTTGCGAATATCATTCTGATCAATAAAGCAGACCTTGTCAGCAGACAGGAACTCGAACAACTGCATGCTGTCATTCAGCACCTGAATCCCAAGGCTCAAATTCTCGAATCCTCATTCGGAAAGGTCGATTTAAAACAAGTGCTCGGAACAGGCCTGTTTGATATGGATTCGGCATCTGCGCATACAGGCTGGCTCGAAACACCGCGGGGTGAGATTCATTCAGAAGTCGACGAGTATGGAGTGCAGAGTTTCACTTACCAGGCCCGTCGCCCCTTTCATCCGGAACGTCTCTGGCGGGCACTGGACAGAGACGATTCCTGGCTGGAGCATGTTCTCCGCAGTAAAGGCTTTGCCTGGCTCGCTTCGCAGCATAATATTGCCAATCTCTGGTCACACGCCGGTATCTCCATGCGATTTGATCCCGCTGGTTACTGGTGGGCCGCCACAAAGTCTGAGGAGTGGAACATTGATCAAAACCAGAAGAGGGAGATTCTGTCGCGATATGATGGACAGTACGGGGATCGTCGTCAGGAACTGGTCTTTATTGGCCGAGACATGGATGAGACCTTGATTCGTAAAGTCCTGGATCGTTGCCTGCTCCAAGACTCTGAATGGGGTGATGGTCCCGAAGTCTGGTCGACCTATCCCAATCCATTTCAAGTGACTGAGGAGACTCCGATATCGTCATATGAATAAAAAATGAGGCTGGTGTATTTATCTTAGTCAGGATATTACAACTAGAAGAAACAATATTCCGGATCCAGCCCCGAATTGGGGAGCCAGATCCTGGATCCGGATATATTGAATCCCATTTTAACCAGCGCTCATTATCGATTAACGTCTACGTCTTTTGGGTGGCTGGTCCAGAATCTGGTCCAGCTCGTTGGAAGCAAATACTTGATCAAGCACAAGATTACCGGGCTCCCTTGCATCCCCCCTTACCTTTCGAACGGGCTCCTGTCTGGGATGGTGATTGTCTCGCTTTGCCATGAGATGATCCTGCTCTCCTCTCCTCTTATGATGTCGATCGCGATCCTGGTGATCAAGAATGTTGACATCTACTTCTAACCCACCGGCAACCGCGATCGTATCATTCGCGTCCATCCCCTTAAGCACAATCCGCTCCAGTCCTGTATACTCAATCTGAAGGCCGGAAATTTCTACAGAACTTGCATTCACCACAATCGAATCACTCTGATTTGTCCCATTCAAGACTAAAGTATCGGAATGGCTTCTGCCTGATTCTACAACCATTCCCCCCGGCAAGATGGCACTGCTCAGATTGGCAATGGTGATTTGCTGTGGTTCGTGATGACTGCCGGTCAACATTAAACGCTCAATCCCTTCCAGTGACTGACTGCTGATCACGGTTCTGGTTCTGTTGTCAACCACTTCCAGATTTCCGTTTCGTTCGCGAATGGTAACATCATTACTCCCGAGATCTGCAAGGTCGATCTGAAGCACAGACGGTGCAAAGAATACGTTTTCCTGCAGACCGGATACCCCTGAATTGCGTTCGATTACATCGGCGAGTGTCGTATCATGTATTTCTTTCAATACATCACCAGAAAAGATATTCTGATACCAGAAACGATCGCCGTCCCGCAGTCTCTGGAACTGATCGACGATGATAGAGGTGAACGTCTCCCCCATACTCGAGCCCGGTAGATGATCTTCAGCCAGTCCCCCTACCCAGAGATCGATATTATCAACCGTACCGTACAGGGCCTCCAGTTTTGCTGCCACTTCTGGATCTGAACTGATATCTGAGAAACTCTGCACTGCTTCCAGGCCCAAAGCAACCCTGGTCGCGTTATAGTCAGCCAGCCCGTGGTCTCGCCCACGCTGAATATTTAACGATGCCAGATCAAAACCACCGGATCCGGGAGGCCCAAACAAAAAGTTTCGCACATCATCCACCAGTTGATTGTCAATTTCCTGTGCCAGGTTGACTGAGGCGCCTCGTAACAGGGAATCAATCCCATTGGCTTCCAGTTCTCCCGGGTTAAAGAAGGCATTGACCAGCGAGATATTACCTTCGGCAGCAACATCTCCATTTGCATCCAACCGGAGTAGTTCAGACGACAGCATTGTGTGACCGTAACGATAGGCGGCATTGGAAAACTCGTTCGCGATACTGGGATCAACACCGGAATCGTATCCCATGTATTTACTGATAGCATCTTCTCCGAATAACGCAGGTAGATACTCATTAAACGTGATCGCCTGCAATTCACCGATTACAATCTGTCGCGCCTGCTGATAAAGTTCTTCATCGGTCAGGTCGGGATTTTCCAGCGACAGTTCACTTGCGACTCGATTGTGTTCACGTACCCAGAGAGTATGCATTGACGTCAGGGCCACGTTTTCATTAGCCCGAATATCACCTGCCAGAAAGAATCCATCATCTCCGTAAGGCAATAGATCTCCATCGCTGGTTTTCAGCTGTCCCCCACTGAAAGTTCTCAACTGGTCGGCCCGTTCTGCGTCGGACCCGTAGATCATGGACCCGTCAATAAAAGCTGTAATCTGATTGATCTGCTGACGTACGCCGTTTTCGTCCTCTTCAAAGGCACTCCGATTCAGACTGATCACATCATCTCCAGAGCCGTCCGGATCAAAGTAGGGATCACCTGTCGGAACCTCGATTGGAAATGATTCCAACGGGTCACCATATTCATCATGAGCGGCTTCAGTCAGAGTGATATCGTGATCAACAAACTGTCCCCAAACCCAGAACAGATCGGTCAGATAGCGGGAATTTGTCTGTGATGAGTCTGCCGCTGCGATCGCATTACTGATTTCCCGAGCGCTCGGCCTGTCTTCTCCCGCGGGAGTTGACAGGCCATCACTGTAAGCGGCTTCAGCCAGTCGGATCAGCAGCGTCCCGGTACTGCCCAGTTCCGGGTTGTCGATATTATTTCCCGTTCCGTCGATCGACGCATATTCGGGAGTTGTATCTGACATCGAATTTTGATGATTGACTGGCTCTGTAATGAGTGAATTCGCCGCGGACAAAAGTTGACGGGTTTCAAGGTTCTCGACGACTGCGGCATGAGAAGATTTACGAGAAGCCTTGCGTTGATGATTGGTTTTGCGAAAGAGCATGATGGGATCTCCTGAGGCGCGAGGCCACTGGCGCACAGTTCGAACGAACGGCGCTACACCAGTCACCAGGCGCTTGGTTGATTTTTGTATTGACGAAGGCCCGCCCTACAAAATAGTTGATCAACCGGACGGCTCAAGACCTCGAGTCGTCCTTTCAGAGTCTCTAAGAAATAAACGTAAACCCGTCGCGGAAATCCACCGCTTTTGACAATATTTTTTTGTTGCCTGGAATTCGAGTCATAGAGAAATCTGAAGTAACTGATTGAGGCTGTTTTACTCGACGATGACATTCATCAGAGAAATTCAGTCTGTTCACAGAAATTTCACACATGGTCACTGCGATGTTCTGGAACCGGTCGTTTATAATTTGATTACAGACAGGCACACTTCTCATTGCAGATGATGTCTGTTGTGAATACTTCTGATTCTCCCGCCCACCTGTTAACTCGCTCACTCATTAGGATTTCCTCTCCATGGACCTGTCCCGTCATAAAGCATTCATTCTATTAACCGCCTGCATCACAGCCATTTTTACCTGCGAACTCCTCTCCGCTGAACCGCCTCTTGTCATTGATGCTAAGTCGCATCAGGTTGAAGGGAAAAAGGCTTATGAGACAGCTTTCTCTGCTAACGCCAATCAAACCGAATTTACTTTGCTGTTCGACCTGAAGCTACAGAAACAAAGCTCCGGTAGATACTGGAACGTCTTCATCAATGACCAGGACCTGGGGCGTCTTGAAGCAAACACCCGCCAGGTTGGGGCTGATAAACAGTCAGACGGTTTTCAGCGGGTCGGTTTTAAGATTCCTGCAGAAGTTCTCAAAACAGGTGAAAACACCCTGGCAATTACTGGTCGAGGACAACCTGCCGTTCTACGTAATATCGTTTTAGATCCTCGACCTCTGAAGCAGGCGTTGCAGTTGGGGGCCGTGACCGTAAAGGTCCAGACACCGGAAGGTCAGCCTGTCCCCGCACGACTGACAATTGTGAATGCATCAGGTGAACTGTCCCACCTCTATAATGCCAGTCAGCCGAGGACCGCTGTCCGTCCCGGGATTCTATATACGCTGGGCACCGGGGATACATTTGAGTTACCCCCGGGAAAGTATACGCTGTACGCCACGCGAGGGATGGAATGGGGATACGATGAACAGTCGATCGTCGTAAATTACGATCAGCCCCAGTCACATACTATTGTCATTTCACGTGAAGTAGACACCACTGGATTTATTGCCTGTGACAGCCATATCCATACCTTACCCGGCAGCGGTCACGGTAATGCCACATTCGAAGAACGCATGATCACAATCGCCGGCGAAGGAATCGAAGTCGCTGTAGCCACCGATCACAATCATATTTCGGACTACCGTCCGTTTCAGAAATCGACGGGAACACAGTCACACTTCCATGCGATTTCGGGTGATGAAGTCACAACCCGCAATGGACATTTTACGGCATTTCCCTTCGATCCGGACAAGGCCGTCCCCGGTGGCGTAAAGGGACGTAATCCCCTGTTTCTGGAGAATGATAGCTGGAGTGAGCTGATTGCCGACATGCGTCTCAAAGGAGCCGAGGTCATTATCCTGAACCACCCCTACTGGCCCAGTATTCCGGATGGTCCATTCGGTCGGTTTCGTTTCAATCGACGCACGGGGAACCGGGGTGAGGGACCTGAATTCAACTTCAACGGTTATGAAGTTGTTCAGCCTGCAAATAAAATCCCCGATTTTTTCTACGCCCTGGAAGACTGGATGTCACTGCTGAACCGTGGTTCCAGACTGACCGCTGTCGGCGCCACTGATTCCCACACCGTGAATGATCCGGTAGGACAGGCTCGGACATACCTGAAAAGTACAACTGACAAAGTCTCTGAGATCGTTCCCCGAGAGGTGTATGATGCTTTCACACAGGGTCGGGCCGTTGCATCAGCAGGAATCTTTGCAGACCTCAAACTGCAAGGACTGTATCAGATGGGAGACCTGGTACCTGTGAATGCCATCCACGCTGATAAAAAAACAGGTTCAAAGCTGACCGCAACGTTACGAGTCGCTTCCCCATCATGGGTTCAGCCGCGCGAAGCAATGATCTATGTGAATGGAAAACAGGTTGCTCACCAGACCATCAAGGCGAAATCAAACCAGCCTACTGATCAGACGCTGACCTTTTCACTGGAACTCCCTCCTCATGACGCTTATGTCGTTGCGTTTGTATTGGGAGATGGCATTACCCTGCCCGGCTGGACAACTTATGGCAAGGCTTCTCAGGCAATCACTAATCCCATTTTCCTGGATGTGGACGGTGATGGAAGATACAGCGCACCACGCGAGACGGCCCAAAGACTGATTGCAAAATCTCAAAAAGAGGACGGTTCCTTCTCTCCGGCTCAACGAAAAGCGCTGCTTGATTCCGCTGCGGTTAAGGCTGATGCAGCCGTCCTGCTGCATGTCGAGGACCTGCTCAATCAAACGACAACCAGCGATAAGAATGAGTAATTCGCAGACCTGATAGATTTACTCAGACTTTCCGGGCGCTGGCCAGTTGAGCTGCTGGTGCAGGAAATCATAGGCACCCTGTTCGTGGATCGCATGTGGACCTTTGATCCATTCAATGGTGGTTCGATCACCGATCCCCAATTGGGCCTGATACAAGAAGCGTACCTTGGCGAATTCCTGGGCGACCCGGTCATCTGGTTCGACGCCGTCAAAGTGGCCGCGTTCAACCATGAAGGGCCGAGGACAGATCAAGGCTGCCATTTCCGCATAGTTGAAGGTCCCCCCCAGATTCCATTCGAAGATTTCATATTCCCCTTTGTTGACATAGCTGTACCGCAGGGACCGTTGATCGGTGGCTGCATTCTTCCAGACCCATTCTCCAAAATCAGCTGAACAGATCGAAAGTGCATAATTTTCAACGAGTGGCGGTATCCGCATGGCAGATTTTCCACCATAGGAAATCCCATAAAAGCCGATTCGGTTGCCGTCGACGAAGGGCTGTGTTTTCAGCCAGTCTGTAATCTGCTGATGCTGCGGAACCGCAATGGAGAACAGAGTCCGACCAATCGACTGCGCCTTGAACTGCAGGGTCCGAAATCGATCGAACAGGATATACGGGTTCTGGGGAGCGAACGTAATAAAGCCCCGTTCCGCCAGGTGGGTTGAGAAGGATTTATAAGCGGCATATTTTTCTTCCCCCACCGTGTGCCGGGGGCGTCCTTCCAGACCATGCTGGGTAACGACGACTGGACGTTTCTCAGAACCATCCAGCTTGAGATCTTTGGGAAGTGTGAGAATTCCATATGCGGTCACATCAGGAAACACATCCATTTCGACCTGATAGCTGACGGTCTGCGGTCCTTCCTGATACTTGCGAGTCCGGGCGTTGGCGGGCAGCAGCTTTAGAGCAAATTCGCCCACGACATCTTTCTTGAAAATATCACGATATGGTTCGACCGTTTTCTTAAATTCATCTAAAGAGCCAGTCTTGAGATTCTTCATGAATTCGATACGTGACTCATAAGCCAGTTGCAGCAGCCGCTGATTGTGTCTCTCGATTTCTGCCAGTTGCCCGGCATGTCGCTGTGCCGCGTACGAGCGCGTTTTCAACTCGACTGGTTTCACTTCAGTAGAGAGTGTCGCATCATCATCCAGGCTGGAAATCAATGCCTGCAGCGTTTTGTCACCAACAGCCTCATTCGCTTCAATCAATGTGAGACAGGGAGTTCCTGTTTTCAAATCAGCCACAAACTGACGGGCACATGCGAATTCATCCCGGACCTCTTGTTTGTTTGGGACAAGTAGTTTGCCTGGTTTTCCCTTCAGTTTGGGATAGTGATCGTCTATGACCTCCAGATTCCCCTCTGCGGTCGTGCGATAACCGTATTCAGGAAAAGTTCCATTCTCGATAATCAAGGAGCGAGGTGCCACCAGACTGGCAATCTCTGCATCGCCCAGCGAATTGAGTAAACCGAATACATTGCGGTCCGCTGGCTCCTGCCAGAGATTTTCCCGGGGACCAAAATAACCACAGACGGCAGCGACATCAATTTCGGAGTCCAACGCAGCTGCGTAGAGAGCCAGTCGCCCTCCTTCTCCCCAGCCGATAATTCCCACTGGACGAGAGGAATCCCCGCTGGTCTGCTGGAGCAGTTTCACGCCGGCCTGGATTTTCTGAACTTCATAACCCGCCAGGGTTCGTCCCAGTTCGAACGCAGCCCGATGCAGCCATTCCCGCTGACTCAGATTCCATTTGTTGAGTTCACGATTGATTAAAGTCGGAATCAGCACGCGGAATCCAGAGCGAGCCAGTTGCTGAGCGTAGCTGCCTCCAGGCTGTTTTGAGTAAATCAGGTCTTCCGGTGTCTGAGACGCTTCAGGTACCGCAATAATGTCTCCGCGGATCTTCCCCGAGGGAACCAGCAGTAACCCGGCCCCTTGCAGATCATCGAGAACCGGCCAGGTCACCTCATAAACAGCAAAGTCATTTGTAATTTTTTGAGGAGCAGACTCCAGATAAGCAAAACGTCCTGGAACCAGCGGATCTGACAGTCCCAGAATACTAGCCAGTTCCTGCTTCTGAGGGACGATGGACTTTTCGTATGCGGCGGGTGAACTTAAATCGCGATTCCAGTTTTGAGCTCGATTCTCTGCGGCCAAAGCGATTTGTGTTAACAGAAACTGATCGATGCCCTGTATCATTTTTGAACTCAGATCACTCTGATCGGTTAACTGCTGCGTGCCCGGTAAGGGACTTTGATCGGGAGCCGCTTTCAGAACTGCCCAAGGTGGTACATCCTCCGCTTGAAGTACCAATTGACTCGAATTCAACATCAGACTGACCTGCAGGGCCAGTACCAGGAAAGCAGACAGGTTCAGTCGATTCATGATCGTCCTTTGTTGAGAGTCAGAGTGGTCTATCTCAAGATATTTTCATTCAGCAATCGCATGTGTAGCTACAGACGGTCTTCGAGAAGGATGATCCGCCACAATGCACTGGTATTCTAGGCAGGTTGTTTTTCGGTCATGCGATAAACGCGTGCCGCCCCATCTGAGTGGGCAACAGCCAGGTGCCTGCCATCCTGAAACAGGTCCAGCCCCCGGGCTGCCGTTGAAAGCTTCATGGTGTGGAAGAACTCTTCTTCACCCGGCTTTCTGAACCAGAGTTCGCCTTTACCGCTCCTGTTGGCTCCAGCGCCAATCAGGAAGTTCTCCGGATGGAAACGAACCCCCCAGGCGATTCCCTGGAATGTTTTATCTGGCTTGAGTTGTGCTTTGGCTTTTCCAGACTTCCAGTCGAACAACACGATGATGGGATCCTGGACTCCAGCAAAGGAGTTCACGACTTTTGTAATCCCTGCACTGGCCAGTTCGCTGCCATCGGTACTAAACTTGAAATCGCGGGCGCCGCCCATATCTGCGGCAAATTTGTTGTCGTAACCGGTCATGACGCCGGCATCGATGCTGCGTACCTTCTTACCGGTCTGTAAATCCCAGACGTGAATGGTGCCCATCAGATCCTGAGAGGCCAGCTGTTGACCATCCGGATGGAAATCGACCGCATAGACGTGTCGTTCGTGTCCATTAAAGGAATGCAGTAATTTGCCATCACTGACGTTCCAGACTTTCACGAGCAGATCATTGCCACAGGTCGCCAGTTTCGTCTGGTCGGGCGATATCCGAACCCAGCGAGCCGAGCCCTGATGTGCCTGTATGCTCAAGGTAGGTTTGGGTTCTGCATCCGCCAGATTCCAGGCTTTAATCTCTCCTCCCCAACAGGCCGAGTAGAGAGTTTTTCCATCTCGGGAAAAATCAAAACAGCGCACCCAACTGGTATGTCCTTTGAGTGTTCTCTGTGCTTTGGTCTTTAAGTTCCAAACCTGAATTTCCAGTTCTTCAGCTCCCGCCACCAGATGTGTTCCGGTGGGATCGACCTTGCAGGAAGTCAGAGGGAATTTATGTTTGAACTCAGCTGTCTGGTGCGTCAACACCGGATCGACGGCGTTGTAGTCAATGACGGGTTTGGTGGCAACAAGTGGTTCGGTGGTCTGTTGCGGCTTCATGCTAACAACTCCTTAATGGGTTGTGTGGTAGGATCACCGATGGGAATTGAACGTCCGCCGATCTCATGGTCGCGGGTCGAATCAATGCCCAGTGCCTGCAGATAGGTATGAAACAGGTGACCGGCGTCGACTTCTCGATCTGCGACGGCAGTCCCTTTTTCGTTGGTCTTACCAATAATGGCTCCCGGCTGAACACCACAACCTCCCAAGGCGATCGACCACGCAGTTCCCCAGTGATCGCGTCCGTAGCGGACATTGATTTTCGGGGTTCGGCCGAATTCGGAATAGACCATCACCAGCGTACTCTCCAGCATGCCTCGCTCATGCAGATCATCGAGCAGCATGGAAAATGTTTTGTCGAATTCCCCGAGCTGCTCAAGATGGAAATTAAAATTCTCGGCATGAGAATCGTACCCGTGATGGGTCACTTTAACGCAGGTAGCATTATTCTCCAGAAGCTTTCTCGCCAAAAGGCAGTTCCGACCGAAATCATGTTTGCCGTAGCGTTCGAGGTCTTTAGCGTCAGGTGTTTTCTCGAAGAACGACTTACGGGCCATCAATTTGGAGGCCTGCTGAAACGAAGCATCGAAGGTTTCTGTCTGTGCCTTACGGCGTCCCTGTCGAAACTGCTGGTTGAACTGCTGCCGGAGTTGCAGGCGGCGTGTGTTTGCGGTCGCATTCAGGTTTTTGGGTAATCCCAGGTTCTGAGGCGGTTTGACCCCTTCAAATTTCAACTGGGCATGCTGCGCTCCGAGAAATGCTGCCGTCGCGTCGCTGAGTCCTCTTGTCGAGATATGAATATAGCCCGGTAGTTCGCTGTTTGCAGGAGCCAGATACTTTGAGGCGATCGAACCGATATAGGGATACTCGCCAGCCCGTCTCCCTTTCTCCATAAACAGGCGTCCCTGCGAATGGTCGTTCGTCTTAATATTAATGCTGCGAACGATTGAGAGCAGATGCATTCTCTGAGCAGTATGAGGCAGCAACTCAGAAATATGCATGCCTGGAACTGAGGTCGGAATCGCACGAAACGGTCCACCAAATTCAGTTCCCGGTTTCGGATCCCAGGATTCCAATTGGCTGACGCCCCCCTGGAGATACACCTGCAGAATCCGTTTATGCTGGCTCTTCACCGTCTCTGCGTGTGCAGACAGATCCGAGAGCCCCAGGCAGACTGCTCCACCAGCGGCCCCCGCCAGGAACTGTCGCCGGGCAATCTGGTGATCCAGAGAATGGCATCCTTGATTGCGTTTCATACTATGTCCTTTTGCCTCTCAGTGAGAAACTCAGGTGATGGGTTTAATGATTGAAACGAAACTCGTCAGAAGAGAGTGCCGCCCAGATAAGTTGTTGCAGATCCTGGTCGGCAGGCTTCGGGTCGCCTTCCAGAAACAGGGCCACCTGTTTGATTTCTGTTTCGGTGGGGAACCGTGAAAATACGGAAAGATACAACTCCTCTGCGATAGCGGTCGGCTGATCCAGCTTCTTCAGACGGGCCGTCAATTGATTACCAGAGGGAGCGAGCCAGGCCTGGATCGTGTTACCGTTTAACAGAAACAGGGCCTGATCAGCCGAGGCGTCGAAACGTGTGGTCTGTGCGCCGACAATCCCAAATGTCCGGACAAAGGCAGCCACGTTCCCCTTCAAGGCGTCGTGTAATGCCTCTTCCTGCCAGAGAGGGGCATCAGCTTTTTTGGTATTCTGTTTCTCATCGACTTTGCGTTGTTTCGCCTGCAGACGTTCCAAGGTCGCCGAGGTCACTCCGGTGGCCTGCATCATGGACCAGGCGAGTTGTTCGGGGGTCAATGGTTTGAGCAGGCCCATCTGGTAAGCTGATCGCTCGGGGATCTCAGTTTCAGCTGAAACATGACTGCTGCGCTGGTAGGTCTGGGTCAGTGCCAGCTCACGAATCACGTACCGCAGATTAAACTCATGATTCGCTAGCTCTTCACTCAGAAGCGATACGATTTTCGGATGGGTGGGGGGATTGTCCGAGTGCCACATATCCAGTGGCTCGACCAGGCCCTGGCCCATCATCATTGCCCAGAGACGGTTCACAATGTTCTTCCGGAACGCTTCGTTATGCTGACTGGTCAGTGCATCCGCCAGTTGCAAACGTCGACTGTAAACCGGGACCGAACGTACATTTTTCGCAGGTTTGACTTTATAGGCTTTTTTCGCGTCCGCCGGATCCGGAATTTCGGGAAGATCCAGTACCCGGGGGGCGGTCATCCCCTCTTCTTTGGTAAACACGGATGTAAAGGAGACCTGGCCTTCGGCTTTTTCACCGATCGAGGCCTGCTTGGTCTTGGGATCCTTAAAGAGATAACTGCGGCTCAGGAAGGCATCGAGACCATGGTAGTGTCGCTGCAGGTAATCATTCACATTGGGATGATCATGGCACTGGGCACATTGCAGATCGCGTCCCAGAAAGATGCGGCCCAGATCGCGCGTCACGACTTCGGATTTTAATTCCCGATCCAACAGAAAACGGGCCGCGGGTCGTGTTGTCTTATCTGTTCCGTCGACAGTCAGAATTTCATGAACCAGTTCATCCCAGGGACGGTTCTCCAGAAAAGACTGACGCAGGTATTCTTCCCACTCGGCTGTCTTCACATATTTGCCCGGTCGACGCTCCATCAGCATCGTGTCGAACAGATACTGTAACCTTCGGGCGTGTTCTGGTGAGGCAAGTAACTGGTTGATCCGCTGGCTGCGTTTGTCCGGAGACGAATCTGCCACAAAAGTTCGAACTTCATCGGCCGTGGGAATGGTCCCTGACAGGTCCAGGGTCACCCGCCTCAGGAACGTGGCATCATCGGCCAGAGGAGCAGCCTGTTGTTCGAACTGCTGCTTTCCTTCAGCAATGAGCTGATCGATCTGCTGATGCAGTGGAGTCTGGGCAGACACAGTCGATGTGATTCCTGACAGAACCAACACCAGACACGCTACCATTGTGTGGAAGGAACGTAATCTCATAGGGTCACGCTATTTGGGTAGGATGATGCGAGCAGGGACCGACGCATGAACATATCTTGATCGGTAGTCTGATTCTAGCCGATGAATTCGATCAATTCAATCTTTTCTTATGAATCCTAACTTTTTTCAGCAGATCCACTCCAAGTGTGAGATCATCACTCAATACAGGCATTCTGGAGAGAATAATAAGACTCATGAATCAGTTAGCAGCCTTTGCCTTTCCTGTCTTGGCAGGTTTCTTTTTCGGCCGCCAGTTGGGATCTCCGGCGTCTGCAGGAAGACCAGAATTCCATTCGATGACCGCCTGCTGCAAGCGTTTAACCAAATCCGGATGTTGTGCCGCCTGGTTTCGGGTTTCAGAGACATCCTGTTCGAGATCGTAGAGCTGAATGCCTGTCTGATCGTAGTTCATGTAAAACTTCCATTTTCCCGCACGAGCGGCCAGATCCGGATTCGGTTCTTCCCTGGTTCCCGGCCGATCGGGAGGGCGCCTCCAGAACAGCGGTGCCTGCCTGCTCTGTTTTGCTTTTCCCAGCAATGTGTCAGCCAGATCCTCACCATCAAGTTGAACTCTCTGTGGGAGTTCCGTTCCCGTCAGTGAATACAGCGAACGGTTTAAATCCAGGGCGCTGAGTACGGACGTATTGTTTGTTGTGCCAGCAGCTTTCGGATTGATGAGCGACGGCCCCCAGACGATTAGCGGCGAACGCACACCGCCTTCATACAGCCAGGTCTTAGCTCCCCGCAATGGATTGGCAAGACCAGCACCGGTCTCCGGACCATTGTCGGACGCGATCAGAATCAACGTATTGTTTTTCAGTTTCGCGTCATTTCGAATGCGATCAAACAATGCCCCCAACTGTTGATCCATGGCTTTGAGAACCGCGTAATAGAGGGCCCGTTTACTTCCGTCCGTCGCATCGCGCATGACTTCGGGCGGAAAGAACGGAGAATGCACATCATCGGGCCAGAGATTCAGATAGAAAGGCTGGCCTGTCGCTTCAGCCTGATCGATAAAGTTCAGAGCGTCTTTTACAAAAGCGGCCGTTACGACGGAACGATCTTCCCAGCGAATGGGACCGTGTCCGAGGTTGGCGGAACCGAGATCATGTTTCTGGGGAGGCTTTCCATCATAGGCGTCCTTCAGAGGCAAAACACGTGGGCCGAGGCCTTCGAAGTTCGTCAGGCTCTGATCAAAACCGTAGCGGGTGATCAAAGGCGCTTCTCCCACATCCCGCTGGCCGCCCATGTGCCATTTTCCAAAGTGCCCTGTTGCATACCCCGCATGCTTCAGTTCCCGTGCCAGCACAGGTGCCTTGGGATCCAGCCATTGCGCCAGCCCGCGTTCCCGGTTCTTTTTGCGTTGCGCCAGATAAGAATTGATTCGCCAGCGCTGAGGATATTGTCCGGTGGTCAAAGCGACCCGCGACGGTGAGCAGATGGGTGAATTCACATAGAAATTCGTAAAGCGGATTCCCTCGTCTGCCAGTCGATCAATATTTTCTGTTTTGACAGCAGTTCCCTGAAAACAGGAGAGATCCGACCAGCCCATGTCGTCAATGAAGACCATGATCACATTCGGTTTCTCTTGAGCTGCAATCCGCTGTGGTCTGCCGTAGACATTTTTCTGGTCTCCCGTTTCCGCCAGCCAGTCATCGACCTGTTGTCGCAGCATGCGCAGACGTTCCGCCTGTTCAGGTTCATTGACCCGGTTCTGCTGCTCATAGGGATCAGTATTGACCTGGTACAATTCTTCATCCGGTCGTTCGAGATAACGTCGTACTTTCTGTCGTGCCTGGGGATTGGTAATTGCTTTTTGAACCCAACTGTCCCAGTAACCGTTTTTAGCACGTGCATTCGTCACGTGACTGGTAAACCGGAACTCGGGATGCAGATTACGGATGTACTTCCAGCCATCCAGCGTTCGAGCAGCCCGCATCGGGTAGACGTTGTTATCGCCGTCCCCCGAATGCGTGGTGAAGATAACCTCGCGATGTTTGCTTGTTTCCCCTTTCAGGACGGGGAGCAAGCTGCGGCCGTCAATGGAGTCAGGAGGCGTGCCTCCGGCGACATCGATCAGTGTCGGTAGAATATCAATCCACGATGCCATCGCGTCTGTACGAACTCCAGGTTTGATCTGTCCCGGCCAGCTCACAATCAGCGGGGTACGAATCCCTTCGTCATACAGATTCCATTTTCCAAACGGCCACTGTGCGCCATGATCGCTGGTATGCAGAAAGAAGACATCCTCTCCCAGCTTCTGTCGAGCCACGTCATAGACTTGCCCCAGTTCGCGATCCATAGTCTGAATGGCGGCCATGTATTTCGCCCGCCACTCTCGCGTGACCGGCGTATCCACATGATGGGGAGGTACCTGCAATGCTGCGGGATCGATGTCGCCAATCTCTTCCGGCCAGGGAACGTGAGGCCAGTTCGTACCGACAAACAGGCAGAGTGGCCGATTACTGTCGCGCTGCTGGAGCCATTCAATGGCCTTGTGAATGGCGACGTCTTCGTGATAGCGAAAATGACGGGCGATATCGAACCCGTATTCAGGCGTCTGTTTATAATGGCCGACCTTGCCGAATGAGACGACCTCGTATCCCAGTTCCTGCAGGTACGCGGGCAACTTCTTGATTTCAGGCCGCGGCCGGGAGTGATTCGGTTCCGCTCCGTTATTGGCAGGATACAATCCTGTGAGCAACGCGGCGCGACTGGGGGCACAACTGGGAGAAGCCACAAACGCGTTGTTGAACGTCATCCCCCGGGCCGCCAGGCGATCCATATTGGGAGTTTTGATATCGGGAGAGCCATAGACCGAGGAATCACGCCAGGTATGATCGTCTGAGAGAAAGATGACCATATCCGGTCGAGGCGTTTCTGCTGAGACAGCTGATACAAACAGCTGTACCAGGATAAGACAGGTAATTCCAGATAAGCGCATCTGTTAACTCCCCTGATGTGGCACTTTGATGATGTTAAACAGTCAATAGAATGGATTGAATCAGACTGGATACTCTTTTGATAGAAAGTGAATTATAGCCTTCATGCTACGCATATCACAAATATAGAACTGACTCTCAATAGCGATTTCAATATCGGGTCCTCTTACAGCGGGACATCAATCACACTGGACTTGAGTGAAAGTGAGCTGTTAGGATGAAGCTATATCCATCTTACCCCAGCATCCCACCTGCCAGAACGGAAACTTCCGTGAAGTCATTTATTCTCAGCCTGGTCATTATCCTGAGCGTCATTGGTAACGAAGGCCTGGCCCAGAAACCCTATCGCGTATTGCCTCCCCATTTTAATACTGACAAAACACAGCAGATGATGCGCAGCTGGTTGCGTGAACAGAGCCATCAGGCACTTGATCAACGCCGAGCAGAATTCGAGCAGGCACTAAGCTCTCCAGAACGCTTCGCCGCATATCAGCAGAAACGGCGAAAGACATTACGTATGTGTCTGGGAGAGATGCCGCCACGGACTCCTCTGAATCCCATGGTTACCGACACGATCGAAGCCGATGGATTCACGATCGAAAAACTCTACTTTGAGAGCCAGCCCGGTTTTTATGTGACCGCGAATCTGTATCGTCCTGAAGGTCCCGGCCCTTTCCCGGCGATTCTGCATCCTCTGGGACATAGTGAAAACGGGAAAGCATACGAATCTTACCAGAAAGCGAACCAGTTACTGGTCAAACAGGGATTCGTAGTGCTCTGCTTTGATCCCATCGGTCAGGGTGAACGTAAACAGATCATCGATTCTGATGGCGAACCAGCACATCGCGCCAGTCATGAACACCAGGAACTGGGAGTCGCGCCGATTCTGCTGGGACGCAGCCTCGGCGGTTACATGGTCTGGGACGCGGTCCGTGCTCTCGATTATCTCTGCAGTCGCCCCGATGTCGACGCGCAACGTATTGGCTGCACCGGAAATTCGGGGGGAGGTAACCTCACCAGTTTTCTGATGGCCTATGATGAACGCATCCAGGCTGCTGCGCCTGGTTGTTTCATGACCACCCATCGTGAGAAAAATGAGAGCCCCGGCCCTGGTGATGCCGAGCAGAATCTCTATGCGCAAATCCGCGAAGGTTTTGATCACCCGGATTTTATCCTCAGTCGAGCCCCGAAACCAACGCTCATTTTGGCTGCGACGCGTGATTTTGTGCCGATTGAAGGCACCTGGGATGCTTTCAGACAGGCTAAGCGGGCCTACACCCTGCTCGGATATCCGGAACGGATTTCACTGATCGAAGCCAATGAAAAACATGGTTTCAGCCAACGACTCAGAGAAGGAGCCGCCCGTTTCTTTGCACGCTGGTTGCATGGACGTCAGATTAACGTATTCGAGGAGGCCCCCGTCAAGATCTACACAGATCGGGAATTGCAGGTCACACCCAGCGGCCAGGTACAACAACTGCCTCTGGCCCGTTCGCTGCTCGAAGTAAATCAGGCTGAAGAACGGCGACTGGCCCTGAAGCGGCCTCCCCTGACGCGCGACCTGGTCCGCCAGGTAACTGGAATTCGAAAATTGACGCAACTGCCAGAGCCGCGAGTCGAACTCATCGGTTCAAATGGCAGACCTGCGAAATCACAGCAGTTTCAGCCTGGCTCGAACCATGATGAACCTCTGCGACTGATCATCCACCCTGAACCCGGAATTGTCCTCCCTGCGTTGTACTGGCCCGGAGGATCCGCCCCGCCTGTCCTGCTGGCTCCCGCAGCGGGAATGAACAGCGCAGTCATAGAAGCGCGGCAACTGCATCGCCAGGGGCATCCGGTACTCATCGTCGAAGTTCGTGACACAGGCGAAACCACAACCCGCAACTGGCGGTTCTTCGGAGCCGATTATTACATCGCTTACATGCTGGGACGTTCCTGGTTGAGTCTGCGGACAGAAGATATGCTGGTCTGTGCCCGGTGGTTGAAAACCCAACAACAGGCGGAGTCGCTGCGTCTCGTTACCGGGGGAGAACTTACCCCGGCGGGACTTCATGCTGCCGCTCTTGAGCCAGCGCTGATTTCTGAATTAACTGCCAGGGGCGGAATTCCGTCCTGGAGATCGTTAATGAAGACACCGGATGCACACCAGCACATCCACAACGCGGTTCATGCTGGATTGCGTTATTATGATTTACCCGATCTGAAAGCATTGATATCTACTACCCCCTGAGGAGTTTCCCCATGCCTGCCCTGAAGTTTGTTTATACACTGGCGTTCGCGCTGCTGTTCATTTCCCCGGCTGTCCTGTCTGCTGCTGAGTCCCAACCCAACATTCTGCTGATTATGGCAGATGATGTGGGCAGTGACGCCATCGGCTGTTACGGGGGACAGAGCTATCCGACTCCCCACATTGATAAGCTGGCCCAGGGAGGTCTTAAATTTACCCAGGCATACTCAATGCCCGTCTGTCACCCCTCTCGCGTCTGCCTGATGACAGGCCGATATCCGTTCCGGTTTGGTAAAGCTGGCTCGAAATGGGGAGACTTTCCAGACGCTGCCGAGGGGATCTGCATTGGCGATCGCATGCAGCAGGCCGGCTATGCGACTGCTGTTGCTGGAAAATGGCAGCTGTGTTTCATGAAAAACGATCTGGATCACCCCAGTCGCGTCGGCTTTGATAAGTGGTGTCTGTTTGGCTGGCATGAAGGAGGCCGCTATCATGATCCACTGATTTACCAGAATGGCAAGTTGCTGAAAAACACCGAGGGCAAATATGGGCCGGATATTTACACCGATTTTCTGATTGACTTCATGAAAGAGAGCCATAAAGAGGGGAAGCCGTTTTTCGCCTATTACCCGATGGCCCTCTGTCATGATGTAACTGATGACCTGAAAGGAAAGCATGTCGCTTACGCACATGACGGGCACTGGCTGACTTTTGCTGAGATGATGACATCCATGGATGACATGGTCGGTCGCCTAGTGGCTTCCCTGGATGAAATGGGAGTCCGCGATAATACCCTGATCCTCTTCACCACCGATAACGGGACCCCCGCCGCGAGCTACCTGTACGTCAATGAACAGGGGAAGATGGTGCGTCCTAAAGTGGTTTCGGTACAAAACAACACAATCGTCCCGGGCGGCAAGGGTAAACTGGATGATACAGGAACCCGGGTTCCCCTGATCGCAAACTGGCCGGGACACATTAAAGCAGGCCAGGAAGTTAACACCATGGTTGACCTGACCGATTACCTGCCAACGGTCGCGGATGTCGCCGGCCTCAAGGATGATGGCGTTCCCCGGGATGGAGTCAGTTTTGCTGAAGTTCTCGAGGGTGCTTCCGGAAAAGATCGTCGCGATTGGATCTTTATTGAACACCGGGGTAAACGGTGTGTCCGTTCTCTGAACTGGAAACTCTACGATGACGGACGCTTCTTCGATCTCAAACAGGACCCACTGGAGAAGTCTCCCCTGAAAACAGATGCGTTATCAGGAAAAGCAAAACGCAACTATGCTTCCTTACAAGACACGCTTGAGAAGATGCAGGGACCTTTGAAGCCGACCCATTAATCACTTTAGAATCAGGGTGCCCCCAGTTGTTTGAGTTGTTCCTCAGCCTGCTGACGGTGTCCTGAAGATGAGGTCTTGTCCTGCAACACACTCTGGTAAATCTGCTGCGCGGCCTGCTTTTTACCCGCAGCAGCCAGCGTGTGCCCCTTCGCGAGTTGCATTTCATGACGCCAGAAACCTTTGAGTTGATCGATCTCGGCTTTTTCCAGCGCCTGTAATGCGTCGTCGTATTTCCCCTGTTTCGTGAGAATCCGGGCCGCTCCCTCAATTGAGCGGAACTGATCTGCTGAACCTACTCGTCCTGCGCCCTCGTAGTTCTGACGATACGCCTTCAGAGCCCCAGCTTCATCCGCCAGATTGTGTTCTCTGTTTTCTCCCAGCAACAGGAGGATCTGAGATTGGATGCGTGGATCCGGGGTATAATTCAACGCCAGTGTCAGATCGGTCTCAGCAGCCTCTCCCTGCTTCATTCGTAAACGGGCCATTCCCCGCGCCAGAGCGGCTTCTCCGACTTGACTGAATGGCCAGGTCTGAAAATCCTCTGATTGGAACTGCTGAATCAACTCAGTATAGTTTCGCTGTGCCAGCAGGTTCTGCATACGCACTGTCTTCGCCACGGTATCGAGTGGAATTTTTTCAGCCAGCGATTCCGCTTGTGATTCCTGTTTCAGGTGACGGGCACATTCCACCGCCTGCTGGAGTGCCACGGACTTCTGCAGGTCCGTGATCTGTTTTTCTGCAGCCAGGGACAGGAACAGATCTTGAGCAGACTGATACTTGCGGCGCCGCATCAGTGTTTCTGCTTTTTTGCTCGTAATCAGGTAATCTGTCACGCTCGGATCGGCTTCGAACTGGTGAGACAGTCCTCGATAAAAGTAGGCGAATTTCATCGGCTGATGAAAACCGGAAGATCCTGTGGGCGCGAATGCCGAGTATTCAGAACCATTGTCACGAATTCGTTGACGACAGACATTAATGTGCCAGGGAAGGCTCACTGTAGGACGATGTCCGATTACCTGATGCAGAGGATCGTTTTCATCCTGGACAACGGGAATCCGCACTTCAGCAGTCCAGTAGCCGTCTTTAATCTGGGTAGCGACCTCAGCCTGTGAATCCCAGCGGAACCAGTCCTTTTTATCGGCCCCTCGATCCAGATCAATCAGCGCCCCGGCTGGATTGATGGCCAGTTGATAATAACTATGCGACTCTGTGCTGAGCAGAATTTCGATCGCATCACCAAACCAGATTGCCTGATCTTCATTTTTTGTTGAGGTGCTGCGAGGCCGTTCGCCCGGTGCTTCCTCACAACGGATCGCAAAATAGAGATCACGGCCTACCCAGCGTGATTTGATTGATGTGCCATAAACGGGCAAGCGTCCGGTCTGCAGTTCACGCAGACTCCCCGTCGAGGCGGTGGGACAGTTTTCCCAGAGGGGGTCATCGAGTTGCCCATCGATTACAATTTCACCTCGGGGATCACCCACCAGCCTTAAAACTGGAACCGGTCCCCGTTTCTGTGCCAGTTGAACACTTTTATTCCGCAGTCCGTTGAGGAAATTGTCGATGAGTGCCATTCGCCGACCATAAACGGAGTCACTTTGCACTTTCGCTTTCGCGACAGAAAACAGTTCCAGTGCGCGACTGGCCTTCTCAGCCTCTTTCTCCATCTCGCGCCAGTGTTCTTCACAGTAAAGAAAGAAGGTGCGCATCTCCTGAGCAGCGGGTCCGTAAAACAGGTCACAGTACTCGTTGAACAGGGCATCCACATTCTGGTCTTTCCCCCCCCAGTACATCCGCGCGGTGAAGTAAATCAGAAAGTGGTTATAGCCAATCGCATTCTCGCCGAAATCCATCGTGAGCCAGATGTCTTCTCCCTTCGAGATCCCTTTAGTCTCGTTGATGCTCTCGCCCAGTACGTGAGGAATAAAGGCCGGCAGATAGAAGCCACGTCCGGTAAAGGGATAGTTTTCGAAGATAATGATCGGGTTTGCTGTTTTTTTCACCCAGGCGTCACGCAACTGGCGGAGTTCTTCCCGGTCTGCAGACGTCGGTCTTCTTCCCCCCACAATAATCACCTGCACGTTGGGTTCGAGACGGTCGATCTTTTCAGGAGGTTGCGTATAAGTTCCATAGGCACAGTTCGAGATTTTGTGGTCCGGGTGCGTTTTACGAACCTCTTTAGCCACTCGATTCACAAACTCCCAGACATAATCGGAAAACGCGCCGCGGTAACCTCGTTCGGGAGTATCCTTACCTGCACAATGCTCACATTGACAGATCGCGGTATAACCATCGGGGGGCATCACCGACACGACATCCATATCGAAATGATCAAACTGGGCTCGCACATAGCGCACGGTCTGCTGAAACAGTTCCTCATTCGAGTAGCACAGCTGATTCAGGCGTTTCCCCGATTGGGTATCACGTTTTCCACCATAAAGGGCAAACCATTCAGGATGCTTTTCGAGTGTCTCTGTATTGTGCGTCATATGATCAAGACCATGGGCGGCCTGCCGACCGTAGGGTTGTCTTACCCCCAGCCGCATGGCCCACATGGCAGCATCGCGACCATACACTCCGAGACGGAAATTAATCGTCCGCAGCGAAAAATCGGGTTGTACCGTTTCATCGATTACCGGTAATGGAATCGTATTCTGCCGGGGAATGACTTCTCCCAGTTCCCCCGGTAGATACCAGCGCACACCCAGTCCCCGTAAATATCCGCAGACCGCGTTGAAGGAACCCCTTTCGTCAAAGCCCCACACATTGACCTGGCCTGTTTTGTCGACCAGTTGCTCGTTCGGTGTTCCAAACAGACCCGTTGAACCCGTGTAATGCTTGTAAAGCTGAGAATGGGGGTAGCCCCAGTGCTCACCGGTAATCGCATTCCAGGCCGCCTGTACTTTACCACTGGCCAGATCGCGATGATTACGGGGCCAAGGTTCGATCGGTACGAAATTAGTATCGTCGCCGAGCATAGCAAGCCAGTTGTCGCCGGCTACAATCCGGTAGGCTCCTGCTTTCAGTCCGGCAGTCGTGACTCCCCGCTTTTCTGCTTCTTTACTCGCCCCGATCAAAACTTTGACTGGCACAGTAGCCGTCGTCTCAGTGACGATTTCCAGTTTTGCTCCTGAAATCTTTTTAAGGTACTGCTGAAGTTCCCGGGCAGCCAGTCGCGTGCTGCGCTGGGCCGCAGGATCAATCACGATTTCTGCTTCTGCCCGTCCCTCCCTGACCAGATACTGTTCCGCAGCAGTTACCGTATCCAGCACGAAAGTGAAACACCACAGAACGCCAGCCAGCAGAAGTGAAATCCGCATTTTGAACTCCGTCACTGTCTAAGGTGAAATCAGTTGTCAAACTGTAGCGAGCGTACTTTCAGCACCAGCCGGCGGCCGATTACTGTTTGCCGTAAATCGGCGGCTTCCAGTTTTTGGGCAGGCGTCCCTGGGGACGAACACCGTAAGCATCTGCAGAAATCGGATGATCCTCAGCCTGTTCTAAAGGCAGATCGTCTGGCAGATGCTTGATTTTGAAATCCTTGTATTGAATTTTCATCTTCGGTCCAACGTGTACCTGAACGGCCAGCACACCTTCCAGTGCCCGACCTTTGGGATCGAGGTCGATCAGGTCCGCAGTCTTGTGACCGTCAATCCAGTGTTCATGATGATTGCCACGCACCAGCACCCGGAAATCATGCCATTCGTCAGGGGCGAATGTTTTGACGGGCATCTTACCAACCACCCAGGGCTGACCATCGGATGCGATGATGACTTTCTCACCGGTGTGCGAGAGAATTCGACGTCCCTTCTCCTCATACAGCATACCATTGTAATTCGGATTATTGGCCACCACATCACATTGATAGCCGGTTACGATATCCAGTCCGAGATCGGGGCGAGAGGTTCCCCTATACTGAATCCCGCTGTTGCCCCCTTCTGTCACTTTCACTTTGACTCGTAAGTCAAAGTTACGAATTGTGGAATCTTTCCAGGTAATGAAACGATTCATCTTCAGAGAACCATCCGTTTTCCCCGTCAGAGCCCCTGCTTCAACAGACCAGTATTGTGGATCGCCGGTCCAGTGCCGTAGGGTTTTGCCGTCGAAGACACTGACAAAACCATCGTTGTCCGCGCGGGCGCCAACGGCTGCAGAAGCGACCGGATACGGAACCGTGGAATCTCGGAATCCACCGCGCAGTGGATCCAAAGGGCCTCCCAGTTCTTTAACTCGCTCTGTCGTGCGATCTCTGAGCGCCTGAAGCTGCTCTGCATACCTGGGATTTCCCACCAGGTTGACCAGTTCATCTGGATCTGACTCCAGATCGTGCAAATACTCGTAGTTATCATGATCAAAGTAACGCACGTATTTCAGGTTTCCGTCACGAATTCCTTCGAAGGCCGGAATGCGATTGCGTACTGCGAAGTGTTCATGGAATGTTTCAGTCCGCCAGTCGGCTGGTTTCGCTCCCTTCACGACGGGCTGGAGACTCTGTCCCTGGTACCGTTTCGGAACGTCCACGCCAGCCCAGTCCAGAAACGTTGCAGGCAGGTCAAGATTCAGCGCCAGTGCGTCAGTCACTTTGCCCTGTTCTTCTTTCGGAACACGGGGATCCATGACAATCAGTGGTACCTGGAGTGCATTCTCATAGTGTGACCACTTTCCGGCAAAACCGCGATTGGCCATGTAGTAGCCGTTATCAGCCGAATACACGATGATTGTGTTATCAGCGAGCCCGGCTTCTTCCAGTGCTTTCAGGAACCGACCGATTGCTCCGTCGATACCGCTGACCATGCGGTAGTAAGCCCGCATGTTTGTCTGATATTTCTGAGGCGTATTCCAGCGCCAGAAATAACGTTCCCGATTGATCGTGGTCTGCAGGAAATTCGGTTGTGCATTGAAGATCTCAGGATCTCCCAGACGAGGTGGCGCGATTTCAATGTCTTCATACATACCATCGACAGTCCGCGGCCAGGGAAAGTGTCCAATTCCGGGACGTCGGTCGCTGTCTTCTGCGTGACAGGCATTGAACCACAGGTTTAAGGCGAATGGTTTCCCCTTGGGCTGCGATTTGACGAAATCGATTCCGCGATCAACGATTAATTCGGTCTCATGCCGCAGGCTGCCATCCGGTTGCTTCTTGTAGTATGGATTGCGGCTGATCGCTTCGAACTCATCGAAGTGCGCTTCCCGCTTGAAATCTTTCGGCATCTTCGCATGCCATTTCCCATAGAAACCGGTTCGATACCCCTGCTCTCTGAGCAGATCTGTATACAGCGTCTGTACCGCGTCGGGTCGTGCCTGTTCCGGATTAGCGGGAGTTCCGTAACTGCGTCCCGTTAATCCGGTCAGAATTGTGGTCCGACTGACCCAGCAGATTGCCTGGCTCACGTATGCTTTTTCAAAACGAGTGCCCCGTTTAGCGAGTTCATCGATGTTGGGCGTCTGGATTACCTGATTACCATAACAGCCAACCGTGCTGGTGGTTTGATCATCGGCGAAGAAAAAAACAATGTTTGGTCGCTCTGCTGCTTCCGATTTTCCCAAGGAGAGTAAAAGCAGAGCAGTCAGCAGAAGTAAACTTTTGAATTTCCCAATCATGAGGTTCATTTCCAGACTCGCGCCAGAGTCACAGGGAGCATGTGAGGTTTGATCGTGTTGCAGACAAACCGGGCTCAGTTTCAGAAATTTTACGGGGAGATAATCTACCGGAATGAAATAAGTGGTCCCCTTAGTTTAACCGGACAAGCAGGCAAAGGCGACAGTTGAGCAGGAATTTCCTGAGGGGACGTCACCTTCTTAAACAACGTTCACTATCTCTGAAACTCAGCCCTCAGTTTTCAGACAGGGAATTACGGGGATTGATCAATGCCCAGCTCAAGGTTGCGCCCAGATAGATTCCAGCAAAGAGGTAAAGTACCAGATTCCACTCCGGTACCGGCATTTCTTTGATATAGGTGAATAAGGCGCCCACGGCGATGGGTGAGAGATAACCGCCCACGACGCCTGCCATATTCACAATCGCGATAATGACCGATGTATGTCTGCCTCCCAGATCCATCGATGTTACCCAAATCGCCGGATTCCCCATGCCGGAAAGAAACGTTCCACAGGAAATCAGGTAGACGGCATCTTCAGCAGGGACCTGACTGGCCAGTAGAATACAGACTGCACAGATCAGCGCGGATCCGGCACTGAGCAGCGAACGGCTGAAGTATTTATTGCCCGTCCATTGATAAATCAGATCGATCAGACGGCCTCCCGCCAGGGTCCCCAACACGATACTTGTCAGTGGCAGCATCGCCAGCAGTCCTGCTTTCTGCACAGATGCGCCACTGGACTGCTGCAGGTAAGCGGGAAACCAGGTAATGAAAAATGCGTATCCAAACGCCCGGAAGACGGACTGCAGACAGAACAGCCAGAGACTCGCATTAGAGACCATTCGTATGAATAACTGACGAATCGGCGGCGAGCTTGTTGCCTTATTTTCTGAGACGGTATTCCTGTCCGCTGCGTTAATCAGTTCCACTTCAGCATGATTCGTCTTTGGGTGGTCCTGGGGACGATCGCGGAACAACAGGAAAAAGAGTAACATCCAACAGACAGAGAACAGACTGAACAATACCAGGGGCAGACGCCAGCCCAACGGGTCGACCAATGCGGCAGTCACCCCTGTGGCGATGATACTCCCCACGGACATAAAACTGCCCATCAGAGAACTGGCTGTTCCGCGTTTCGCTTCGGGAATCCAGTTCTTAATCACTTGTGCCGAACAGGGAACCATACCGGCCTGTGCCAGTCCCAGTAACAGACGTGAAAACCAGATCAGTCCGAATGAAGCTGCCAGGGCCGTTAACAGATTCGCAATGCCTGCTGTCAACTGGAGCAAAGGTAACGCCAGCCGATTTCCCAGCTTTTGTCCCAGTATGCCTCCCGGAATCTGAAACAGGAAATAACCAGCATAAAAAGCAGCCAGCACGCGTCCCATCTGCAGATCATCCAGACTGAGATCCTGCTGAATCGTAGTCGCCAGAGGAGCCAGTCCCGCGCGTGGCAGATAGGCCAGTAGAAAACCACTGCTTAAACCAGCCAGTACCAGATAACGCACCCGGGTTGGCCTGGAATCATTCAGGGAGAAGCTGTCTGCTGAAGAATCCATCAGTGATATTTTCACTCCACTACAGAGGCTGAGTATTTCTTCCCATCGCCTCTCTTATCAGTGACCGGTTCAGGCTGAGCGCAGTTCATGCTTCTTCATGATGGCACATTTGGCTTCGGGAAAGCAATTAAAAAACCTTCTTATCAAAAAGCCTGTTGTCAGTTTTCCTTCTCCAGATACGTGAACTGCCGGATCAAATCCGCTACTATGAATTCCAACCACATAGACTTGCTTCAGCGTTCCTTATTCAAGAGCAACTAATATGAAACCAATTCTTACACTCGGTTTACTGGTCTGCCTGCTGACCGGTAACCTTCTGGCAAACGATCAGAAACATCCTAATATTGTTGTCTTCCTGGCAGATGACCAGGGCTGGGGAGATGTCAGCCATAATGGCAACACAAATCTGCATACTCCGAATATTGATTCGCTGGTAAAAGAGGGGGTGCGGTTTAATCACTTTTATGTAGGCGCCGTCTGTGCTCCCACACGAGCCGCCTTTCTCACCGGGCGTTACCATGCCCGCACCGGAACGACCGGGGTGTCCAAAGGGGAAGAACGCTTCAATTCCGATGAATTTACGGTGGCCCAGGCGTTCAAGGCAGCCGGCTATGCGACCGGCGCTTTTGGCAAATGGCATAACGGCACTCAATATCCGAATCATCCCAATGCCAAAGGCTTTGATGAGTATTACGGATTCACTTCAGGACACTGGGGACACTACTTCAGCCCCATGCTCGATCACAATGGTACGTTTGTGAAAGGTGAGGGATACATTACCGATGACCTCACCAGCAAAGCGATTGCGTTCATCGATCAGCAGGTGAAACGCGACAAGCCGTTCTTTACCTATCTGCCTTACTGTACTCCTCACTCCCCTATGCAGGTCCCTGACGAATACTGGGATCGTTTCTCAGATAAAAAGCTGAAGATGCATCATCGCGACCCGGAGAAAGAGCAGTCAGATCATCTCCGCGCTGCGCTGGCCATGTGTGAAAACGTGGACTGGAACGTCGGACGTGTCTTGAAGAAACTGAATCAACTCGGAATCGAAGATGAGACCATCGTGCTCTACTTCTCCGATAATGGCCCCAACGGTTTTCGCTGGAACGGGGACATGAAAGGCAAGAAAGGTTCACTTGATGAAGGCGGTGTGCGCTCTCCGTTTGTGATCCGCTGGACCGGACATATCCCCGCAGGACGTCAGGTGAACCAGGTTGCAGGTGCGATTGATCTTCTGCCGACCTTGACCGATCTGGCTGGGATTAAACGTCCCGAACCAAAGCCGATTGACGGCGTGAGCCTCAAACCATTGATCATGGGGGACGCCAATTCCTGGCCGAACCGGATGATCTTCTCCAGCCTGCGTCAGCGAGTCAGTGTTCGTACCGATCAGTATCGGCTCTCTGAGAAAGGACAACTCTATGACATGACTCAGGATCCCGGCCAGCGGAAAGATATCGCCGGTGAACGGCCTGAAGTTACTCAGAAGCTCAAACAGGCAGTCAAAGACTGGAAAAAGTCAGTCTGGCCCCAGGGCTACCCCAAAGATAGCCGCCCTTTCCTGATTGGTTACGGCGGCGCGAAATCGACTCAACTGCCTGCCCGTGATGCCATTTCTCACGGTGAGATCAAACGTTCGTCCCGGCATCCCAACTGCAGCTTCTTCTATAACTGGACCAGCCCACAAGACAGCATCACCTGGGATGCAGAAGTGGTTCAGGCAGGCACCTACGAGGCGATACTCTATTATACCTGCCCTACAGCTGATATCGGTTCGACCGTCGAACTGAGTTTCAAAGACAGTCACCTGACAGGCAAGATAACTGAAGCGCACGATCCTCCTCTCGTTGGTGCAGAACAGGACCGGGCGCAACGATCAGAGTCCCTGGTCAAGGATTTTCAGCCACTGGTCCTGGGGAACATCCAGCTTCCGAAAGGGACTGATGAGTTGACCCTGCGGGCGCTTGAGATCCCCGGCAAGCAGGTGATGGACTTTCGTCTGCTGATTCTAAACCGCATCGATTAACAGAGTCTGATCTATCGACGCCGATTGACTCGGACGCGGAAGGAAACTCTGTTTTATGACTGGAATCATCCCGTTCTCCCAGTCATAATGCTGCCTGACAACCGTTTTCTGGCTATTTTTAAAACACTTTACCTGATGGATAAACTATGAAAGTTCAACTGACACTCACAGCGTTTTGCCTCGCACTCCTGATGAATATCACAACCTATGCTGAAGACAAGGGCTTCAAACCACTGTTTGATGGTAAAACTCTTGACGGCTGGGTCCAAAAAGGTGGGACGGCCAAATATGAAGTCGTCGATGGCACGATCGTCGGCACTTCGGTCCCTAAAACCCCCAATAGTTTTCTGTGTACCGATAGAAATTATGGTGACTTTGAACTCGAAGTCGATTTCAAAGTGGATCCGCTGCTGAACTCGGGAATCCAGATTCGCAGCAATGTCCATGACGATGACAGAACTATCGTCTACAAAGGTGAAGACGGCAAAGAGAAGAAGAAAAAAATTCCCGCCGGTCGTGTACACGGCTATCAGGTAGAAATCGATCCCTCCGATCGCGCCTGGTCAGGCGGAATTTATGACGAAGCACGTCGTGGCTGGTTAAATAACCTGGCTGATAACAAGGCAGCACAGAAAGCCTTCAAGCAGAATGAATGGAATCACTACCGCATCGTCTGCAAAGGAGATTCTATCAAAACCTGGATCAACGGCGTCCCTGCTGCAGATCTCAAAGATGGTCTCACTTCTGAAGGCTTTATCGCCCTGCAGGTACATGGTGTTGGTAACCATCCTGAAAAAGTCGGCAAGCAAGTCAGTTGGAAAAACATCAAAATCAAAGAACTGAAATAGTTCATAAGAACAATTGATATTTCAGAACAGCCATCTGGGTAGGAACTCAGGTGGCTGTTTTAGTGTACCCAGTCAAAAATAGTACCTCTGTTTACGGCATCTTCTATCAGACTTTACTCCCATTAAAAACAGCCCCCGGAAACCTTGGGTTTCCGGGGGCCTGTCGGGACTGTTTGTAACTGGACTGGTTTAATTAGTCCAGCAGCGGGTTGTCTCCGCCGGCGATGCCGCTGAAGAAGTCGTCGAGTTCGTCTGCACTCGGCAGGCGACGTTCGGAGACGTCCAGCGACTCGCTCATCAGGGTACCGTCTGAGTCCAGGTCTTCCAGACCCAGTGTGTGACCCAGCTCGTGCATTACGACTGTCAGCAGATCCATCTGACCGAAGGCGTCGCTGCCGGAACCGGCCAGCAGGCTGCCGTCCAGCAGTGTGAACTCGCTGCTGTCCAGCGGCGTCCCATCGACGAACCAGCCGTAACCGGCGGCGTTGACGTCGATCAGAACCGTTGTACCCGAAGCACCACCGAGCATTGCATCCGGCAGGTCGGTCAGTACGAAGTTCACCGAACCCAGCAGTTCCAGCTGTGCGTCGCTCAGCCCTGCTGTTTCCCAGTAGCCCAGGGCCGCATCTACGACCGAGTCCAGGTCAGACTGGGTGATCGACGGAGCCGCTGTGCTGCTCACACCGGCGGCCGCCATCAGCGGTCCGACCCGCTGGATGCGGATCGCATCAGCGTTGATCGCACCATCAGCCGGACCGTTGTCGCTCAGGGTCACGGTGATCGAACCACCGGGAGCCACCACAACCGCGGCCGTCAGGATTTCCCAGTTGAAGCCGTCGGCGGCAAAGTCATTCGGTGCGACTTGCTGGTCGACCACCACGGGGCCCACGCCGGCAACATTGTACTCGGCGTTCGTGGCCCGTAACGGGTCATTCAGCCAGGTCGCGGAGACGGTATAGGTTCCGGCGGTCAGGTTCGTGAAGTCCCAGGTCGCCGTTCCGCTCTGACCCAGGTTCAGTCTCTGAGCATCACTTTCGAAGTAGCGGGCATCGTAGTACAGCGTGTTCCAGCTGCCGGTGCTGCTGTAACCCACGTCACCATTGTCGATCAGCACCACGTCCGTCATTTCGGCGGTGATGTTGAACGTGAACGGGTTCTCATCGCTGTCGTTCGTGGCGATTTCGACCAGACCAGCAACCACACCGGCGGCTCCGGTGCTGTTGAACGAGATCTCGAAGGTCGTCGACTGACCGGCGAACAGAGTCGTTGTCCCCAGCGGAGACGAGACGGTGTACTCGCCCGATCCTGGCAGAGTAATGGCTCCCAGGTTCAGCGTGTTGGTCCCCGTATTAGTAATCGTGAAGGTCTGCGACAGGGTTTCGCCGAAGAAGGCGGTGCCCAGATCGATGCCGCTCACGCCACTGGTCAGGGCCGTGGCCCCGGCGGCAACATCGATTTCCGGAGCCGTCGATCCGGGAGTCAGCAGTTCCAGCCGCATCGCGTCGGCAGCCAGGTTGCCGTTTGCACCATCGTCCGAGATGGTCACCGTCAGCGTGTTGCCGGCAGCCACCTGGAAGTTACCCAGTTCCTGCCAGATCGAGCCGTCAGCACTGAAGCCCTGCGGGTAGAACCGCTGGTCCAGAGTGACCGTGATCGGTCCCCCTTCGATGCCCGCGATCGTGATCTGGGCATTGGACGCGTATCCGCTGTGGTTCAGCCAGTGCGTAGCCACCTGGTAAGTACCGGCGCCCAGATTATCGAACGTCCAGGTCGCCGTATTGACGCCCGGCAGATCGCCGCCCAGCAGTACATCCTGGTCCCGCTGGAAGTATTGCGTGTCATCACCAAAGGTACGCACTTCACGGTTCCAGGCAGCACCACTGGTGCTGTAACCGGAGTCACCGTTGTCGATGATCATCGAGTCCGCAGCCGAACCGCTGACCGTGAAGTTGAAGGGATTCTCGACTGCCAGATCGCCGCCGAAGCTCACCATCCCGCTGAAGCTGCCGCCCACGCTGGCGTCCATCTGCAGGGTGAAGGTCGTCGAAGCACCGGGGGCCAGGTTTGTATTCCCGAACCCGGAGACCAGGCTGAACCCGGTCGGAACGTTGATGCCGCCCAGGGCCATGTTCCGTTCGCCGAAGTTCGTTACGGTGAAGGTCTTGACCACGGGAGCACCGGTGATCGTGTCTTCGAAGTCCACGGCACCGCTGTCTTCCAGGGTTCCGCCGTCCACTTCGACCTTGATCACTGGATCAACTACCCGGATGATCCGGATTTCATCGGCGTAGACAATGCCGTCCGCATCGTCGCTCAGCATCACGGTCAGCGTGTTGCCGTCGATGACGACTGGATCGCCAATGTATTCCCACCAGGTGCCGTCATCCAGGAAGTCGTCCGAACTGGTCTGATGACTGACCCGGAACGTGTCGACCGGGGTCGCATCCGAGAAGATCGTGTAGGGAGCGTTGGTCGCGGCAGCCCGTCCGTAAGGGCTCACGTCCGGATGGACGTACCAGTGGGCCACGATCTGGTACCGGCCAGGTTCCACATCGAACTCCCAGCTGGCTGTGTTGGCACCACTGCCGCCCACGTAAGGCACTCCCGTATACAGGAACTCCGGATCACCCACAACGCCCGGAATGTGCTCATTCCAGGTGCCGGTGCTGGTGAAGTCGCCATCGTTGATACCGACGGTTGCCGGCCCGGCGGCTCCCGTTACGGTGAAGTTGTAAGGGTTCTCATCCGCGTCACCCGTAGTAAACGAGATCTGACCGAAGGTCGAACCGGTGGTCCCGCCATCGAACTGGATGGTGAAGGTCACCGATCCACCGCCGGGAATGTTCACAGGCACGGTATCTGTTCCGAACGGGGAAGCAGGATCAATGCTGAACCCGGGCGGGAACTCGATCAGGCCGGTCACATCAACCGGATCCGCGGAGAGGTTCGTCACGGTAAAGGTTTTGGAAACCGGAATGCCGGGGATCGTTGTACCGAAGTCAACCACGCCCGTGTCATCGTCGACGACATTACCGTCCACGGTGACTTCCAGGTCAGGAGTCGGCAGGTATTCGATCCGGACCGCATCGGCGATCACGCCGTTGGCCAGGTCGAAGGTATCCCGCGGGGTGCTGCTGGCATCGTTGGTCAGGGTCACTGTCAGCGTGCCGTCAACCACTTCAAAGAAGGTATTCAGATCGAACCAGGCGGCCCCGTTATCAGCGAAGCTGGACGGAATCAGAGTCTGGTTCACGTCAAGGCTGAAGGTGTTTCCACCGCTGGTTACGGTGTAAGGAGCATCGGTCACCCGGTTGTACAGAGCCGACCAGGTCGTGGAGACCCGGTAGAAACCGTTGGCCAGACCGGTGAAGGTCCAGGTTGCGGTGTCGGTCCCGGCCGGAGGCGGAATGAAGCCCGGCTGGTTGGGAATCGCACCCGCGATGTCCCCTTCAAAGCCGGCACTGCCCCGGTTCACGCCCGAGTCATACAGTTCGAAGCCGGCGGTGGCCGAGAAGTCGGCATCGCCGTTGTCGATGATGACCACGTTAGAGACCTGACCGTGCAGCAGCAGGTTGAAGGTCGCTTCATCCACGTCGTTGGTGTCGAACGAGAACAGGCCCGAACGGTCGCCGAAGGAGTTGGAGTCCATCGTGATCTCGAAGCTGATCGTATCGCCGGCGGCCACACTCTGTGCGGTCAGCGTGGTCGTGAATCCGGCAGGAATCACAATGTTGCTGATGTCCAGAGCAGCGGAACCGCTGTTGGTGATCTCGAAGGTCCGCGTCAGGTCGGTCAACAGTTCGGTGGTCCCGAAGTCGATGCCGCCCGGATGACCGTCAACCAGGATGCTCGGCGGGGCCGGGGCATCGGTCACGTCGGTCAGCTGGACTTCCGGACCGGCAGAGACCCGCTCGATGCGAACCGCATCAGCGGTGATCAGGCCGTTGGCCAGGTTGGTCAGCATCACGGTCAGCGTCCGGCTGTTAATGGTGAACGTTCCCAGGTCTTCCCAGAGAGCACCGTCGGCCAGGAAGTCGTCGGGAGCGACCTGCTGATTCAGATCGAAGGTGCCCAAGTCAACCGCCGTGGTGGCAATGTCGTTGCGGGATCCGTCGAACACGGTAAACGGTGCATCGCTGGCCATCTGCGGAATCACAAACGGATTCTCGGAAGCCGGCCAGGTGACTGAAACGCGGTACACGCCCGGAGTCAGACCGTAGAATTCCCAGAAGGCGGCGGCATCACCGTAGTGTGCCGGATCCACCAGCTGCGACTGCACGGTGTGAATGTCGTCTTCATAGCCAACGCCCGTGGTGATCGCTGCGGTGCCCGCCGGATGGTAAGGCCAGTCCCCGCTCAGCGAGAAGCCCAGGTCGCCGTTGTCGACGATCGTGGCTGGATTGTCTTCGAACGGGGTCACTTCTTCGAAGTTGAGGTACTGCACCGTGCCCACACCGTCGGCTGTCAGGGAGTAACCGGTGTCAATCACGGCCTGTCCCTTGGCGTCGAAGTCCAGGATGTCATATCCCCCCCGTCCGTCGGCCGAACGCAGGACCGGTGGTCCGTCGATCGGGAAGTTGCCGTCCTGGGAGAGCGGATCGATGAAGATGTAGTCATCGAACTCACTGCCGACCACGTTTTCCATGAAGCTGGGGTTCGTGTCCGGCTGTTCGGGCTGCAGCTGACGCAGTTCAACCGTGTTCCCCCCGAAGACGTCCTGCGGGGTGTTGATGATATCCACATCGAAGACGATGCCCTGGCTCGCGAAGCGGAAGTCGATCGTGTCGTTGCCGTGGATGTCGGTGATCACGTCGGCACTGCCGCCGGCCCCCGGTTCCATCAGGAACACATCGTTGCCGCCGTTACCGCTGCCGACGCCGTAACCGCCGCCGTCCAGGTTGTCGCTGCCCAGGCCGTCACCCAGGATGTTGTGATCGTTGTCGCCGGTGATATTGTCGTTGCCATCACCGCCGAAGACGTTTTCGATGCTGTTGTCGTCATCGCCGCCACCGGTGCCGGCTACCAGGCCGCCGCCGATATTCGTGGCAGTGCCGGCGAACAGGTCGACGGTCACGCCCGTGGTGTAGTCCCGGTAATCCAGGCTGTCGTTACCGGTGTCCCCGTCGAGGGTGCCGGTCAGACCGGCTCCGTCGCTGAGGTCGAAGCGGTCGTCCTGGGTGCCCCCGATCAGGTTCTGGAAGTCGGTGAAGTCCAGCCGCTCTTCCGGTGGAGTCGCAATCGCATCGCCGGCGATCGTCGGTCGGCCGCTGGCCAGGTTGTTGCGTTCGGCGATAATGAAACCTTCATCGGTCGAAGTCACGCCCCAGTAGTTATTCAGGTTGGGACCTTCCAGCGTGTCGCTGTTGGCTGAACCGACCAGATCGTTGATGTTATCGAAGCCGGTTCCGCCACCGCCGGTACCCAGGATGCTGCCGTTGAGCTCATAGCCCTGGAATCCGTCCAGGCTGCCCAGGCCGGCCAGCTGCACGTGCACGGCGTTCGAGTACGTGGTGTAGTCGATGGTATCGACGTCCCCACCCCCATTGATGAAGCCCCGCAGCACATAGTTGCTGTCGAAGATGAATTCATCGTTGCCGGCCTGCCCGTTGAGGAGTGTATTCACGCCGACCGGGGTGCTGTTCTGCAGGTTGAAGTCGTCATCACCGCCTGCACCATTGATCGTGACGGTGTTCAGATCTTCCTGCAGTCCCAGGTTGACGTTGATCGTGTCGTCGCCGTCGGTGCCGGTGACGTTCAGATCGTCGATGTTGGCAAACGTCACATCGGTGCCGGTAGAGCTGGAGATTCCCTCGATGGTCGTCGAGGTGATTTCGAACGTGTCACCGGTGGCGTCGCCGCTATCGACGATGTTCAGCGTGTCGTTTCCGCCTTCCCCATCCACATCCAGGGCTGCGAAGATGTTGTCCACCGTGCTTCCGGCATCGAAGATCTGGAACAGATCGTCGCCCAGGCCGCCCAGCAGGCTGACGCTGGTGACACCCGCGGGTGTGCTGCGGACACGGATCGTATCGTTGGACACATCGTCAGCCGCAAACACGTCGTCGGCATCCAGTTCGACGCTGGTCAGCGTCGTTGCCGAGTCCAGAGCGATCAGGTCAATCAGTTCCGCACCGGTTCCCGAGACAACCTGCAGTTCATTAAAGCCGTCGAACACCAGTGCGGTGAAGCCACCGTTACCGGTGATCTGGGAGACGCCGTCAGCGGGAGTGCTGTCGTCGTTGATGTTCAATCCGGTGGTCGCCGGTGTGGAAGAAGCGTCGACTCGCAGGCCGCCGTTCGCCGCACCGGAGAACCCGACCCCTTCGACGTTACCGAAGGAGAGTCCCAGGTCGATGTCGGTGTCACCGACGGCAGAACCAGTGATATTACCGCTTCCCAGGCCGTCAATCGTATCCGAGAAGTAACCGGCATTGTGATCAGTGAGGAAGTTCACATTGATCGCGTCGGTTCCGTTCTTACCGTCGTAGTGAATCGTGATATCGTTCACATCGTAAGTCGTGGGAGCGAATTCATCTTCCAGGAACGTTTCCGCAGCCAGGTTCAGGTGTGCCCCGTTAGAACCGGGGATACCTGCGGGAGCGGCTGTCGCGAAGAATGGCAGGCCGCCGGCGGTTTCGTTGATGTTCAACGTATCGTTGTCAGCCGAGCCCAGTACGGTGAAGGAGAGAATATCCGCATCGTTACCGGTGAAGAAGTTGCTGCCATTGATGTCGATCAGCAGGTTCGTGCCGCCAGCATCCAGACCAACGTCGATCGTGTCGTCCGAAGCATCTTCGAAGCCGGAGAAGAACATGTCCAGCACCAGGTGATAGGCACCACTGCCGTTGGTGTTGACGTCTTCAATGCTGGTGTAGTTCACAGCCTGTTCGGTATCGGGAGCCAGGAAGCTGAACTGTCCTGAACCCGGATCTCCACCTAATGTCAAAGCCGGGGCAGCGGCCAGGCCACTGAAATCGAGGTTGAGCACATCGCCGGGACCAGGCAGAGTCGGATCACCGCCATTCACGGTGATCGGTGAATCAACGGTCGGCAGAATGTTAAAGATATCGCTGTCGTCTCCACCGTTGATGGTGGTCTGCGTCGCATTGACATTGCCCAGCAGATCAACGGTAGCTCCGGCCCCATCAGTAATCGGATCAACGTTAATTGTAATGGTTGTGTCTGCGATGACAGAAGCAAAGAGATCCAACAGGAAGTCATCGCCGGAGTTGAGGATGACATCCGCGCCGGTGGATTCAACAGTGACGCCGAGGCTGAGTGACAGGTTATCACCTGCTCCGGCAGAATCGGTTGCTGTCAATGTGACGGTTCCTGCTGCGGTGACGTCACTGTTTACAGTCAAAGGGCTGGAAGCAGTTACCGTTACGTTACCGTTACTTGCCGTTAAACCGTTAAGTGGTAGGATGTTGCCAATGCTCAGTGCTCCTGTGTTATTGATGACGATATCCCCATTAAAGGCAATCGCTGCAAGCGTACTTACGGCTGTATCAATATCTTCATCACCGGTAGATGTTCCGATGCCGGTTTCTGCTCTGAGCAGAAGTTGTCCTGCGGAGACCAGAGCGTCTTCGGCGACTGAGTTGTCTCTGATGTCGCCTGTGAATGAATGGATTTCAACCGTACCGCCGGCACTTTGCAGATCGGAAATCAGAACGTTATCAGTGGCACTCACATAAAGCGTGCCCCCCTGAGCGTTCACCAGCCCCGCACCGTCAGCCTGGGTGAAGCTACCACCTGAGCTGAGGTCACTGTCAGCGAGCAGCGTCACATCTGCTGACAAAGTGGTGTCAACCACTGCAGCAGCATTGAGAATCAAATCATTATCAGCAAACAGGCTAATCTCACTGCCGTTGGTCTGGACGATGGTGTTGACATTGATGTTTCCTGTGCTTTCTACGAGGATTTCGCCATCTGTTTGAATCCCGCCGGTAAAGGTACCGCCGCCGATTGAGAGATTTCCCGTATTATCAATGTAGAAGCCGCCTGTGGCACTTTCTCCGACAATGGTGCCAAGCGTTGTCTCGAGTGAATCTAAATCGGTACCGACTCCTGTGCTACCGCGGAGACGAGCTCCTCCGTCCGCGATTACGTTCGTATCTGCACCATTGCTGTCCAAGATGGCGCCTGCTGTTGACTGGACATCAACCGTTCCACCAGCGACAACCCGGCTGAGCAGGATATCTCCGCTGGCGGTCATTTCGACGGCTCCATTTTCTGATCTGACCCGTGTAGCACCTGCCATCGTGATCGAATCGGCAGATTCGATCAACACGTCGCCGAAAGTCTGAAAATTCTCATCAATCAATAACTGGCCAGTAACGACTAGGCTGATTCCGAAGAGTGCTTCAACACCGACCATGGGGCCGATGCCCCCAATTGTCAGCGGATTGACATTAGTGCTATTGATCCAGATGGTTCCGGATGTAATTGCTTCCAGATTATTAACACTGATGTCCAGAGCATCACCGGCAGTTCCGATGCCAGATGAGGAAGATAAAACGAGCGTGTCTGCTGTCAAAGCATCGGCGGCACTCGATCCACCATCGATGATTGAACCGCCGGTCGCATCGATTACCGCGTTTCCGGTCGTCGTGACATTCTGGTCAAAGATCACGCTCCCCCTGTCTATGGTCAGATCGCCTGAGCCAATGTCGGTGGCGTTGGTCTGGAATGTAGTTGTGTCATCAAATTTGGCGATGATGGTCAGGTCCGCATCAAATGTGCTATCCAGACCTTCGATATTGAGTGCATCAATTCCACCAGTGGCGTTCGTGTTAATGGTCAGCGATGCGGTGGGATGCGTAAAGATAACCGATTCGCCGAGTGTGGAATTAATCATCGATTCTCCATCGCCGAGGTCACCGTCATCTGTAAGTGTGATGGTTTCAGCAGCACCGGTAAAATTAAAGATTCGATTCACTGCATCAATGTTGTCAATGATCGGTTCCAGACCAGTATATGTGATTGTGGCGGTTCCTTCGCCATCGAAGAAGATGCTGCCATCATTTTCATTCACAAAACGATGTTCGACAGAGGTTGCGGTTCCGCCCACGATTTCCAGGCTGTCGCCGAAGATTTCTCCACCCGTACCACCATTGAAAATGATTCCATCTACAGGATCGAAGACGCCACCCACGGGGTTATTGATGACGAGCCGGTCATCGCCGTCCAATCCATTGAACGTAAAGCCAGTAATACCGGAGAAAACAATCACGGGACCACTATTAAGCTGGTAAGTTCCTGAGTCAGCACCAGTCGCATTGATCGTCAGAATATCATCGTCTGCAGTTCCGTCTACAGTGAGGTCTGGCGAGGCAGTGAGCTCATTTTGAGTTTCAATTCCATCATATGTTATATTGGCAAATCCACCTGTCGTGGTAATCGAACCGCTGGAAGCGTCAATGGGGTTCAGTGTTGAAGTTTCTCCGGCAGGAGCTGTATAGTTCAAGACATCCCCGGGCAGTATGGAAGGGGCATCCCCATAAATATCTATTGCGATATCTGAATGAGGGCTAACCTGAATCTGATCAGCACCACTACCGGTTCTGACATCAAGATAATCGATATTCTGCACACCAACCGAGATCAGACTGGGATCAATGGTTGTTGTCAGGATTCCACCAATCGTGTCAATGGTTGTATTATCAGCACCCGATGTCCCATGGACAATTATGTGATCGGAACTGGATGATCCCCTGCCATCAATGAGCAGACTTCCTGAAAGACCGTCAAAGGAAATTTGATTGCTGGTGTTGATATCAGTGATCAGAACCTCTTCTGAAGCGATGGGAGTTACCCCGAGAAAATCATCACCCCCAGCCCGGCCCAGGACAGTCAGATTATCATTTCCACCCGCGGAGCTGATGATGACATCAGGAGCGGATGCTCCCAGTTCGACACTGAAATTATCATCGGCGCTTCCTGATGCCAGAATAATATCAAGATTTGGAGAATTGAAGTTAAAGTCAGTTACTCCGGCCCCCGTCACGTTGCCAATTCCAACACCAGTGTGAGTCACTTCAATTGTATCGCCTGTCAGATCCCCGGAATCATCGAGAATCAATTCATTCATGCCTCCGGCACCATTGAACACAAACGAGGCGGCATTAATTCCGTCTACGGTTCCACCATTGTTGTTTAAGCCGCCATTACCATCGATGATAACGGTATTATTATCATTACCGCCTGCAACAATGATGTCGTTCACTGCATTGAGTGTTCCAAACAGGCTTGCAGTCGATCCGGTGCCAGGATCTGCACCACCTTGATCGATCTGAATTTCAATATGAGCAGCAGAAAATAAGGCGGCTCCGGTTTCAACTTTCAGGTCATCACCAACAATCAGGCGTATGTAGGATCCAGTATTTTGTATCGTGACCCCTGATTGAATCGTGAGATCCTGGTTCGTGGCTGAGTCGAAGGTCGCCAGTAAAATCCACCCACCCGTAGTAATAACGTCTTCTGTAACATCCAGTGTTCCGGTGGAAGTAATTCGTATATTTCCGGCTGCATTCAGGCCAGTCAGACCACCAGATTCACCGATCGTTAAATCTCCGGTGTTATCCAGATCGATAGATCCTCCTGAGCTGACTTCGAGTGTTGTCACCATCGTTTCGAGTGTGAACAAACCAATGCTACCCAGACCTGTAGTGAGAGTTGCTTTGTCGGCCGTAATATTATTAAGAACCGAGTTGTTATCAGCAATGTTTCCTGATGTCGAAGTGACTGTAACATCGCCGGTTGTTGTAATTTGACCCAGTTGGATATCACTACTCGCTACAATGTCGATAGTGCCGGATGTAGCATTGATACTGCCTGCGGATGTAAACGTGACAGTGTTATCTGAATTGAAATCCACATTCCCCGTGGTTGTAACAGCGCCATTGACTTTGATGTCCTCCGTGTTGACCGTGAAGTTTCCACTTCCCAGAGTGACAGAGCCTGTGGCTAGAGTGACAGTATCGTCATCGAGTTCACCATTGATGATGATATCGGCAGTAAAGGCAGTATCCAAAGAGTTGACAATAATCAGGTCATCACCATCCCCGGCGTTGATTGTCAGAGTTCCGGTGGGATTGAAGAAGGTCAATACTTCACCCGATGTCGAGTTGACAGTCGTCTGTCCGCCGCCGGCATCGGTCACCGTGATGGTTTCACTGTCTGCACCATAGTTGAGTGTCACGTTCGTCGCATTCACAGTCGAGGTGATTGGTTCCAGTCCCGTGTAGGTCAGGAAGTTCGTTCCCGAACCGTTTAACTGGACGCTGCCATCAGAGGCATTCGTGAAGTAGTATTCCATGGACGACAGGCTGCCCCCTTCGAACGCGAGGGTGTCATTTCCACCTGCACCACCGTTGAAGATGATTTGCAGAGGAGTGTTTTCGTCGATGCCAGTCATGTCAACAATCAAGGTGTCATCCTGATTGATTTCACCATTGATGGTGAGCGGGCCTCCCACGGCACTCGTGGGGACGTTGTAGATCACTTCTCCTGAATCGACGTCAGTCAGGATCAGGTGAGAGCCTGCCAGCTCGAGTCGATAGTTATTTGGCTGACTATTGACGGGCAGAGTGATTTGTGGTGTCGAATCTTCGACGATAATCGCCACGTCATTGCCGTCTCCGCCCAGGTAAGTCAGGAAGGCGCTTTGGCCGATTACGCCGAGAAAGTCTGTGAATTCATAACCTTCAGCCAGTCCAGCGAAAGTGCCGACGACGGGATCGGATCCATCATTGGCAAGCAGCAGAAACTGATTGCCTTCGACGGGATCAAAACCATCGATCAGGTTCAGACTGGCGCTTCCCAGATTCAGAGTGCCGTTGATGATCATTTGATCGAAACCGGTTCCGGCAGTAGTGCCGTTGATTTCGAGTTCCAGAACATCATCGGCATTCAATGTCAGATTGCCGTTGATGGTGACCTGGCCGGGACTGTTTCCTGGGGCCAGGGTCACACTCTTGTCGATTCCCGTCGAAGTCGTGTCTACGTTTCCTGTGTAGATCCCGCTTTGAATGAAGAGGGTTCCCCAATCGTCGAGCATGTCAATCGCGTTCTGAATGCGAGAACCGTTTGCCGGTTCGCCGCCGAAGGTGTGTACGCTCAAACTGGAAGTATCCGGTTGGAATCCGGGAGCAACGCCGTCTATATCGATGCCACTCGTGAGAATGGTTGAGAAGTCGATCGAACCGTTAGTGTTTCCGCCTCCATCCATCACGCCGACAATGCCGGCTGCAATGATCGCGGCATCAGTCGAGCCCCACCAGTTACGCAGTGCGTCGAGGTTTGCTTGAGAATTCTGCGCGAAGAATATCAGACCGTCGTTATTCACAATACTGTTATCACGCACGATGACGTTGGTGGGGAAGTCGGAAGGGGCTTTGCCGATTCGGATTGCGTAGTTGGTATCGGTGCCGGAGACCGCAGCGAGGTTGTCGTGAATCAAGTTGTTCGTGATCTCGACATTGTCGACGGTTTCACTGACATAAATGGCACCATTATTACTGCTGCTGCCGGTGACTTCATTGCCGCTGACCACAATGTTCGACCGGCCGATGGTGATACCATCCTGCAGGGAATCGATCACAGTGTTGTTGATGATGTACGAGGTCTGAGTGTTATAGGTCCCGGAGAAGTCGTTGACTTTGATTCCGTCATTGTTATTCAGGTGACCCAGATCCAGGTAGTTTCCTTCGATGATGATGGCCTCTGAATCATCCACGAAAATAGAGGCGTTTGTGCTGCGGATGTTACGCATTTCATTGAACCGGACACTGCCGTTGCTGGCGGTGTCGAAGTTGGCACCATCGCCTTCGATATCAAAGATGTAGTTGTATTGGATGGTGGAGTTACTGGCGTTGGCCAGTTGTACGCCTTCGTCGCCGGTTGAATTATGAATGATGTTGTATTGAACCGTGATATTATCGACGGGGTTGCTGCTGCGAACAAGATCGCCTGTACCGTTGGTGATGACCAGACCATCCAGAGTGACATCGTCAGCATCAATCAGGAAAATGCGGCTCAGTGATCCACCGCCATCAATGATAGTCTCGGTGGTGTCATCGGTTTCATCACGCAGCGAACCGGTGCCGGGACGTGGGTCGACGCCGGCTTGTGCGCCTTGAATGGTAAGGGCGTTGGTAAGCGTGATGGTTGAGCTCGGTGTATATGTGCCTGCTGCGATCTGGACGGTACCGCCGGCAGCCGAGAGATCGACGGCATCCTGAATTTCTGCACCACCCGTCGATCCGAGTACATTTACGTTTGTCGCATTTCCGGTAATTGTTGAGGAATTCAGATCGGCATCAAGATTGACGATTGCGACATCAAAGTCAATTGAATTCGCGGTCACATCTTCGGTGACGGAAATCGCTCCGGAACTCTCAACCGAGACGACACCATTTGTTGCTGACAATCCAAGGAGGCCATCATAAGAGCCAATTTCCAGGTCACCGGTGTTGATGATGCGAATGTCGCCCGTCGTGGAACTGGCAGCTAAGAGGTTGACCTGCGTTTCCAGATCGGGTCCATCAAAGCCGATGTCTTCAAAAGCACGAAGCGCTGCACTGTTTGCCGTAATGTTCACTGCCGACCCATTATCGTCAATGATGTGGCCCGTCATCGCCGTGATTACCACATCACCGGTAGTCGTGATATCCATCAGGGCGACGGCGAGTCCAGCGATCAAGGAAATATTGCCAGCCCCTGCGTTGATGGAAGCATTATCAAGCATGACGATTGAACCGTCGGCATTGGCGGTCAGAGCGCCCGTTGAGACCGTATCCCGGAAGACAATAGCGGTATCTGACTGCAGGTCCAGTGTGTATGCACCAGTTATACTACGGAAAAAAGACAGGTCCGATCCAGCATTAATGATCGTGTTTGTTCCGAGGGTCACATCACCAGAATAAGACTGACTACCCCCTGACGTGATACTGCCTCCGTTTAAATTGACTGCTTCGACGGCAAAAACAATTCGGTGTGACTCGCCAATCGACAGGGCCGAGTTCACGTTCAAAGTATCGTTGGCTCCACCTTCACCATAGATGACTAACTCGGCGCCATAATCCGCAGCAAGCGAATCGATGTTGACGGTGTCGTCTCCGTCGCCGGTAAAGATTGCAAATGCTTCAGTGGGGGCAATAAATGTAACCATTTCCCCGGCAGTCGAATCAATAGTTGTCAGACCGCTTCCGGCATCAGTGACCGTGACCGTTTCTGCGGAATCGGAGTATTGGAAGATTCGAACTTCTGCTTCTATCGTGTCAATGATCGGTTCCAGTCCGGTGTAGACAATGGTGGCAGTCATTTCACTGTCGAAGTAGATGCTGCCGTCACTGTCATTCACGAATTCATGTTCGATTCTCTCAGTCACTCCGCCCAGAATTTCGAGGGAGTCACCATTGGTCTCATTACCGTCGCCGCCGTTGAAGATAATGCCGTTAACAGGATCAAAAACTCCACCGGTGGGATTGTTGATCACCAGACGGTCATCGCTGGCCAGCCCGTCGAAAGTAAAGTCGGTGATATTGGCGAAACTGACGATTGGACCGCCGTTGAGCTGGTAAGTTCCGGAGTTAGAATTGGTCGCAGTGATGATCAGTGTGTCATGACCTGAGGTACCAACCAGGTTCAAGACCGGATTGTCGGCGAGTGTCAGACTTTCGATTTCGTCGAATGTGACACTCTGATAGCCACCTGTGGCGGAGATTGTTCCACCATCAGCACCGTCGGGGGAAAGGGAAGCGTTCTCACCAACAGGGGTGAGGTAGGTCAATGTATCGCCAGGAGACATTGCCGGATCACCACCAACGACATTAATCGAAGTATCTGTGCTGGGAGTGACTGTGATATCGTCGGCAGCAGTTCCAGTTGTGAGGGTGATATTTTCCAGTGTCGTATAGTCGAAATCTGCCAGGCCGACTCCTGTAATCGAACCGGCGCCAGCAGGTACTGGAGTTGTTGCCGTTGTGATGGCGATCGTATCCCCAGTGGTATCTCCTGAATCATCCAGGATGAGTGAGTCTGAACCACTGGATCCGAGAATGGTAAATGCATTCTGGATATTATCTACGGTACCGCCGTCATTTGCGGTACCGCCATTGCTGTCGATAATGATCAGGTCATCGTGAGAGCCTCCCAGGATCTGGATTCCGTCTGGTGCGATCAAAGTTCCAGTTAAGTAGGCAATGCCCCCTTCGGGATCGACTAAGCCGGAAGGGTTCGTTCCCGTGTCAATGTAGAAATACATACTGGTCGCTGCATTCAGTGTGACCCCGTTTGTGATATTTAAGATGTCTCCCGCAGTCAGATTGATGTTCGCAGCGTGGCTGGTGATATCCGCATTGATTGTGAGGTCATTCGCTGCTGCGGCGCTATCGTCGACTGTTAAGAATACCGCTTCCTCGGCCTCAATTGTTTCGTTCACATTTAAGAATTCAGAAGAGTGAACTGAAACGATGCCTGTGTTGGATTTGAGACCGGATAATCCATCCACCGTACCGATATTTAACGATCCAGTGTTAATGATCGCAATGTGATAGTCTGCGGTGGCAGCGATTGTATTCACCTGCAAATCAATGCGGTCAGCGCCCATTGATCCGGTAGAGCCGATTCCCGATGCACTGCGTAACACGACATTATTCGCGGTAATGTTATTGGCGAGTCCATTGCTATCAAAAATACCGCTGCTGGTGGAGGTGATGCTGACATCACCGGTTGTACTGATCTGTCCAATTCGAACCAGGCTGCCAGTCAAGTCAATAGAGCTGGCACCTGCATCGATACTCCCGGTCGAATACATAATGAGTGACGAGTTTGTGTCGATCGTAACATTACCGGTCGTTGTGATGGCGTCATCGATAAACACGATACCCGCATCAAAGAGCAACTCACCGGAGCCAATATCGATGGCGCCATTGACTTCGATGACCCCAACATTCACAGTGAGGTCAGCATCAAAGGCCGCATCCAGCCCGTTGATTTCGATTCTATCAGCTCCGAGATTACTATTGATGGTCAATGATCCCGTGGGATTCACGAAGCTGACAGATTCACCGAAAGTAGAATCAATCTGAGTCTGACCAGCCGGACCTGCGTCATTGACCGTAATCGTCTCTGTTCCTGCGGTAAAGGTGAAGACTCGATCTGCAGCGATAATGGTGTCGATGATCGGCTCGAGGCCTGTGTAAGTGATCGTGGCTGTTGCTTCACCATCATAGAAGATGCTTCCGTCACTGTTATTCACAAATCGATGTTCGACTGTGCTGGCAGTTCCGCCTAGAATTTCCAGGGTATCCCCCAGCGTTTCACCGCCGGTTCCTCCATTGAAGGTGAGTCCGTTGAAGGGATCAAACAATCCCCCGGCTGGATTGTTGATGACCAGTCTGTCATCGCCGTCCAGACTGTTAAATATAAAGTCGGTGATATTTGCGAAGTTGACGATCGGTCCGCCATTCAACTGGTAGCTTCCCGAATTCGAATTGGTGGCGGTAATGGTCAGCACGTCATCGCCGGCGGTGCCATGAACAATCAGATTGGCACTGGAATCCATCGTCAGGGTTTCGATTTCGTGGAAGACGACATTTTCATATCCACCGGTCGCAGAAATGGTTCCCCCGTCAGCGCCGCTGGGAGTCAGGGCCGTGGTTTGTCCTGCAGGCGTGAGATAGGTCAGGGTATCACCGGGAGTAGAGGCAGGGTTACCGCCGAAAATGTTGATCGCGGTATCCAGGTTGGGGCTGACGGTGATGTCATCGGCGGCGGTTCCCGTCGTCACGGTGAGTTGATCCATCCCCGAAGTAAACAGGATGTCCGCGATTCCCGCTCCAGTAATGGCACCTGATCCTGAACCTGTTTCGGTGATTGCGATGGTGTCACCGGTGGTATCTCCAGAATCGTCCAGAATAAAGGAATCGGTGCCGCCGATTCCATAGAACGTGAACTGACTCTGGATATTGTCTACGGTACCACCATCGTTTGTGGTTCCTCCATTATCATCAATGATGGCGGTATCATCGCTGACTCCGCCGTAGAGTCGGATGTCGCTGACAGATGTGAGAACGCCATTCAGGTTGGCGATTCCGCCTTCTGCATCCAGTGCTCCTGCGGCCCCAGCATCAATGTAGAGAAAAATGTTTAAGCCAGCGTCCACAGTCGTTCCGGAAGACAGTGTGAGAACATCTCCCGCAGAGAGCCGGGCGGTGTCTGTATTGCTGGTTACATCGGCATTCACGGTTAGATCGTTGCCTGTGCTGACGTCATCGAGAGCTGAGATGTAAACTGTACTGAAAGCGGTCACATTCTCATTTACCACCAATTGTCCTGTCGCAGCGACTGAAACCAGGCCGCCGGTCGATGTAACCCCGGTCAAATCATCAAAACTACCGACTACCAGAGCCCCATTATTCAGGACTGCAATATCTCCGGCTGCTGAGGCGGCCAGGGTATTGACCTGCAGATCAATGCGTTCGTTACCCGGTGATATGTGTGAGCCGATCGCGTCAGCACTACGCAAAGCGACGTGGTTAGCTGTGATATTATTGGCTAAATCGTTGACATCAAAAATACTGGCCAGGGTTGCGGTGACTGTCACATCACCTGTTGTCGTGATCTCAGCCAGATAGACCGAGTTACCTGTCAGATCAATATTGCCCGCACCGGCATCGATGCTTCCGGTGATTTCCATATCCAGGAATCCGACGGTATTGATTTCGACGTTACCCGTGGTCATGAAGGCAGCTGCGAGGTTCGCCAGATCTACATCCAAGTCCAGGTTACCAGCGCCAATGTCAGTTGTCCCTTTCAACTGAGCATAGCCACCATTGATGATGAGGTCAGCATTGAAGGCGGCATCGACTCCGTAAATTTCAACGATGTCAGAACCTGTATTGCTGTTGATCGTGACGGAACCAGTGGGATTCGCGAAGCTGACGGATTCGCCCAGTGTAGAATCAATTAGTGTCTGACCGGAGGTGCCGGAGTTGGAAAGTGTGATCGTTTCATCTGAACCGGCGTAAGTAAAGACTCGGTCTGCAGCGACAATGGTGTCGATGATCGGTTCGAGACCGGTATAAGTGATCGTGGCTGTTCCTGCGCCGTTGTAGAAAACAGTTCCATCACTGTCGTTGGTAAAGCTGTGTTCGACAGTCGTTGCCGAGCCGCTCAGGATTTCCAGTTTGTCGCCGTTTGTTTCGTCTCCTGAGCCGCCGTTGAAGGTGATCCCATTTACGGGGGCGAACAGGCTGCCGGTTGGATTGGTGATCTGCAGCAGGTCGTCTCCGCCACCAGCTTCAAATGTGAACGAGGTCACATTGTCCATGTTCACAATGACAGATGGGACTGCATTGCGAATCATCTGGAACGAGCCTGCATCTGCACTCGTCGCGTTCAACAGGAGCTGTTCACCAAAAGAACCGCCCACGACACGAATATCTCCTTCCAGGGAGACGGTCTCCATCTCGTCAAAATAGATGGAAGCATAGCCGCCTGTTGGAGTGATGACACCAGCATCATCTCCAAATGGCAAAAGCGAAGCTCTTTGTCCGGCGGGAGTGATATAGTTGAAGGTATCGCCGGGAGAAGCGGGAGATATGGGAAATCCAGCTGTGATTCTGATATTGGTTCCCATGCTGGGAGTGACATTAAACGTGTCTGACCCTGAACCAGCATAGATGTTGACTTCTGAGCTGCTGGCAACGGTTCCCAGAAGACTCATATTGCCTCCTTCGGCTTCCGGATCTTCTGCTCCATAGGTATCCATGTGGATTACAAGCGTTGTCGAGGCCAGGATGAAGGATGTCTCATCCAGCAGGAAGTCATCGCCGGCGAACAGGTAGATGCTACTGTTGGTCGACCGCACCCTTGCACCGTTTGTAATTGACACATCTTCGTCGGTCCCTGCAATGTCGCCCGTATCCAGTGATACTTCTTCTCGTGCAATGATATCTTCGGTGACTGAAATCGCTCCCGTGTTCTTGATTGTTACGGCTCCCTGAACTGCAGTCAGCCCCAGGAGTCCGTCAAAGGAACCGATTTGCAGATTACCGGTATTTTCAATGAGAATATCACCCGTATTAGAAACGGCCGCCAGAGTATTGACCTGGGTATTCAGATAGTCCGAGTTCTCGTAAATATTTCCTTGCGCGCGGAGTGCTGCGTTGTTCGCAGTGATGTTGTTGGCATCGCCGTTAATATCATAGATGCTGCCATTGACTGAAGTAATATCAACGTTTCCGGTTGTTGTGAGTGAAGCAAGACCGATCGGTGCGTCTGCGGTTAAGGAAATATCTCCTGCCCTTGCATTGATTTCCACATCTGGTTCCATGTTGAGAAAACCACTGGAATTAGCCGTCAGACCACTCGTAGTGATGTTCTCAAAGAAAGCAATCAAACCGACAGCAGAGGCATCCAGAGTAAAGGCACCGCTTACGGTTCCTTCCAGGAAGAGCTGGTCACCGGCGTCGATTGTCGTATTGGCCCCTAAGACCACATTGCCGGAGTAGTACTGGCTGCCGGCGCTGGTGATGCTGCCGGCGTTTAAGTTAATGGTTTCTGTGTTAAAGGACACAGAGGAGGTTGAAGTGGTTGATAATGCTGAATTGAGATTCAAAATATCGTTGGCACCATCCTGGCCGTTAATTCCCAGGTCCAAATTCAGATCTGCTGCCAGGGAATCGAGATTAATAGTATCGTCTCCCTCCCCCCCTTTAAGTGTCAGCGAACCTGTGATTGCAAAGGGGCCTTCGGCGATATTCGAACCGACGTTGATGGTATCATTTCCCGCACCTGCATCGATCTCAAACGCGATCGGTGCAGGCGGGACAATGCCCAGAGAATCGATATTAATAATATCACTCCCGCCACCAGAGAAGAGATTTAAGAAGCTGGTTGGATTAACGAAGGTCACCAGCTCACCAGCTGTTGAATCAATGGTGGATTGACCACCTCCTGCATCGGTGAGGGTAATTGTTTCTGAAGAGTCGGAGTAGTGAAACTCACGTCCGGTAGCCTCAATGGTATCAATGATTGGTTCCAGGCCGGTATAGACAATCGTCGCATTAAACTGATCGTCGTAATGAATGGCTCCTTCATTATCATTCACAAAGCGATGTTCGACGGTCCCTGCCGTCCCCCCCCGTATCTCGAGAGTATCACCGTTCGTTTCTCCGCCGGTACCGCCGTTGTAAATCACGCCATCTACGGGATTGAACAGGCCGCCTGTGGGATTGTTAATCACCAGGCGATCATCACCGTCGAGACCATTAAAGGTCAGATCGGTCAGATTGTTGAATGCGATGATCGCACCACCATTCAACTGATAGGTGCCGGAATTGGCACTGGTCGCGGTAATAATCAATTCATCATCGCCGACGGTTCCCTCGATGGTCAGATTCTCGGTAACGAGTGTGGTTTCAATTTCATCGAAGACTACATCCTCATAGCCAACCAAGTCGTCTACGATCGTGATCGTACCCCCGTCCGGGCCATTGGGGGTTAAGAGTGCGACTTCCCCTGCGGGAGTAACATACGTCAGTGTGTCGCCGGGAGCCATCGTCGGGTTGCCGCCGAGGATATTGAAGGCGGTGACAGTGTTGGGAGTGAGAGTAATATCATCGGCGCCGCTACCAGTTGCCAGGGTCACCTGATCCACGCCGGAATCGTAAGTAATGTCGATGCCCGGCGATGCCATTCCTCTGATCAGACCTGAACCAGGAGCCAGATCCTGGATCTCAATAATATCGCCGGTGGTATCCCCTGAGTCATCCAGGATGAAGGAGTCGAATCCTAAAAACCCATAGAACGTGAAGGGGAAGTCGAAGGCATCGAGAGTACCGCCGTCATTATTCGTTCCGCCATTGCTGTCAATGATGACCGTGTCATCGTGGTTTCCACCGCGCAATTCCAGGGTAGTACCAAGTAGAGTACCATTTATATTGGCCGTTCCCCCGGCAGTGTCGTTGGATCCTGGTAAGCCAGCATCGATCAACATTTGCACTTCGCCGCCACTGACGGTACTTCCGGTGGCAATTGTCAGAATATCAGCAGCGGAGAGAGTGACAATAGCGGAATAGCTGGTGACATCGGCATTAATCGTCAGGTCTTCGCCCGAGTTGGATGTGTCACCAGTCATCAGATCGACTGCGTCAATAGCATATACAGCATCGTTAACTGTCAGGGCACCATTTGTTATTACATTGACAAGACCTTCGCTGGCGGTGAGGCCTGAGAGTCCATCGACGGTTCCGATGATGAGGTCGCCTGAATTGACGAAACTCAAGTTGCCGGAATCAGCAGATGCTGCCAGTTTGTTGGCATTGATCTCAAGACCTTCCGACCCGGTAACACTGCGTAATACGACCTGGTCGGCGGTAATGTTAACGGAACCGCCGTTGGAATCATAAATGGCAGTCGTATTTGCTGTGAGTGAGACATTTCCTGTTGTGCTCAAGCTTCTCAGCTGGATCCAGCCCCCGGTCAGGTTAATGTCACCTGCTCCCGCATCGATGCTGCCAACAAAGGAAGATGCGAGCATCTGAATTTCGTATGTCGCCTGGATGTTGACATTGCCTGTCGTAGACAAGGCTGCAGAAATTTCCACACTGTCAACATCCAGATTCAAATCACCCGAATTGAAATCCAGGTCTCGAATGAATTCAACGGTTCCCCCGTTGATATTCAGATCAGCATCAAAATCTAGCGACAGGTCAGTGAATGTCAGAGTATCGTCGCCCACCATCGTGTTGATGGTCAGTGAACCGGTCGGTGATGAGAATGAAACAGAAGGACCGCCGTCTGAATCTACAGTGGTCGATAATGCAAATTCACCGTCAGAAATAATGAAATCTTCGTCGCCCGTGTTGTAAGTGAGAATTCGATCTGTCACTGAAACCTGATCGTTTACCGCAAAGACGGAGCCGACCCCGTTATAATTGATCGTAGCGGTACTTTCCCCATCGTAAAACAGACTGCCGTTCGTACTGCTGGACATTCGGTGTTCGACTGTCGTCGCTGCTCCCCCCAGAATATGAATGGTCCCGGTATTGGCATTGTATGTCACGCCGTCGACTGGATCGAAGACACCTCCTGTGGGATTATTTATTTCCAGCAGATCCAGGCCTTGCAGACCGTTGAATGTAAATTCTGTAATATTCGAAAATTGAACAACAGGGCCATCATTAAGCTGGTAACTTCCAGAATTATGATTTGTTGCTGTGATTCGCAAAGTATCACTGTTAAACGTTCCATTCACAATCAAACTCGATGCCCCACTCATCGTCATGTTTTCGATTTCATCGAAGGTGACATCAGCAGTGCTTCCTGTGACGCTGATGGTTCCTCCATCAGAATCGATGGGAGTGAAGCTTGTTGTTTCACCCGTGGGAGTAAGGTAGGTCAACGTGTCACCAGGGGACATGAATGGATTGCCTCCAACGACACTGATGGGGGAGTTCATGCTGGGGGTGATGTTGAACGTGTCTGCATCAGCGCCGCCGGTGATGGTGGTTGCTGTGGCGGAAACGTCTCCGAGCAGGTCAACCGTGCTGCCAGCGGTATCCGGATCTCCGGCGCTGGGGTCGACATTGATGTTGATCGTGGTGCTGGAGGTCAGTGTTGCCAGGGCGGACAGGGTGAAGTCGTCGCCTGAGTTGAGCGTAATGTCGCTGACTGTACTGGTTATGTCGGCGTTGATCGTCAGGTTGTCGCCAGTAGCTGCGCTGTCGACAGTAGTCAGTGTGACCGAATCGCCACTGATGGTCTGATTGACTGTCAACGGGCTGGCGGTGGTAATGATAACGTTGCCGTTGTTAGCGGTGACTCCGTCTAAGGAATCGACGGTGCCGATCTCAAGGGCGCCAGTGTTGACAATTTCAATATTTCCATTCGCAACGGATGCGGCCAGGGTGTTGACACTGGTTTCCAGTGTATTATCAGCATCCCCACCGATTTTCGTTCCGGCGCGGAGGACTGCACGGTCGGCGTTGATGTTGCTGGACTCGTCTGCTGAATAATCTGCGATCTCGCCTGTGACTGCCGTGATGCGGACCTCGCCCGAAGTCGTGATATTCGTAATTGCGATGCTTTCACCTGCGGTCAACTCAACATCATTGGCCCCCGTATTAATGGATCCACTAAGCTGAGCGATGACGGTTCCTGCATTGGCGATGAGTGAGTCGACAGTAACAGAGTTATAAAAGGCGATGAAACCAGCGGTCGTGACATCCAGGGAATAATTGCCACTGACGGTGAAGTCAAAGTAAACAGAGCTTCCGCCGATGTTATTGATGGTCGTGTCAGCGCCGAGGGTAACATCACCATGAAAGGTCTGCCAGACATTACCATTGGTGGTAATGCTGCCGCCGTTCAGAAAGATGTCTTCCGCAGTGAAGAGTAAGAATCGATCGGCGGCCAGGCTCACTTCAGTGTTCACATTCAGAGTATCTTCATCATCACCACCGACGATGCGCAGCTCACCACTGTAGTTGGCTGCCAGTGAATCGAGGTTGATGATGTCGTCACCACCACCCGCATTGATGAGCAGAACATCGGTCGGATCAATGAAAGTCAGCATTTCTCCCGCGGTAGAATCAACCGTGGTCATCCCGCCGCCGGCATCGGTGATGCTGATGGTTTCACTGGAATTACCGTAGTAGAGAACGACATTTTCGCTGTCTACCGTCGATGTGATGGGTTCGAGACCGGTATAGGTCAGGAATTCGTTCATCGGAGTATTCAATGCGATTCTGCCGTCACTGACGTTGTCGAAATAGTAATTCATGGTTACCAGATCGCCGCCCGTCAGATTAAGCGCATCGTTTCCGCCGGTGCCACCATTGAAGACCACCTGTAGAGGTGTGGAATCATCGATACCGGTCAGGTCAATCGTCAGTGTGTCATCCTGACCTGGTTCGCCATCAATGATGAGGGGGCCTCCGAGCGCGCTCAAAGGCACGTTGTAAAGTATGTCGCCCGTTGTATCATCAGAGAGCATGACATGCTCACCGACCAGTTTTAGCGTATATTGATCAGCGGTGCCGTTGACGGGGAGCGAAGTCTGAGGTGTCGAGTCCTCGACAACAATCGCCAGATCATTCCCGTCGCCCCCTTTATAGGTCAGATAGGCACTCTGGCCGGCGACTCCCATGAAGTCGGTGAACTCATAACCCTCGGTAAGTCTGGTGAGTGTACCGTCCAGGAAAAATTCCCCTTCGATGGGATCGATCCCGTCGTTCTGAATCAGGATGAACTGATCGCCTTCGAGGGGGTTATAAAAGTCCTGTAGTTTCAGAAAACTGTTATTGATCGAAACGCTGTCATTCACGACGAACTGGTCGTAACTCGCACCGGCAGTATTGCCTGCGATCTGGAAATCGAGTGTGTCGCCAAAATCGAGACTCAGATCACCGTTCATGACAACCTGGGCTGCGCTGACTCCGATAGCGATTGTGACATCTTTGTCGGTTCGGGATGAAGTCGCATTAGCGTTTCCGAGATAGGTACCCGGGGCGATGAAGATGGTCCCTCCATCGGCAACCTTGTCGATCGCATCCTGAATCCGCGCGAAGGCATCGTAACCAAATTCAATCGCACCTCCAGGTCCATCAGGATCCTGTCCGACAACAGGATTACTGAAATTATCATCTACAAAGACGGTTGGAGAAAGGGGCGATGACGGACCAAACGCATAAGCAGAACCCGTTTTTACGATACCCGTCGTTCCGCCATAATCATGCTCGTGTGCGTTGGCACCGACCACGATGGTGTCACCACTGATGGAAACGCTTCTTCCAAAATTAGTGTGGAGAGTCGGGTCCGAGGGATAAATTTTCTGCACGGGCGCTGACGTCCACCCTCCGGCCCCATTATAGATGTAAGCCGACCCCGCATTGGATATGAGATCATCATCAAAAACATTTCCTACGACAGCCAGATTTCCGCTGATGGAAACCGAATATCCGTACTGTTCATATTGGGCCGCATCAGCGGCTCGCAATTCGGCAACAATCCCCCAATTATTGAACTCGTCTGCTTCCAGGATGTATGCTGACCCTGCATTGACTGGATCCGGACGATAATTAGCTCCAACGATTGCAGTATTTCCGTCGATATCTACCGCCCAGCCGAATTGAGAACCCGCTACATTTGCAGAGACTTTCTGAGTTTCACTCCAGCTGTCATCTGAAACTTGAGGCGTACCCATACGATCTCGACTATAGAAATAAACAGCACCCGTACTTGAATCATCTCTATAAGAACCGACGATGATTGTATTGCCATCCTCAGTCACAGAGACAGAGTTACCGAACCAGTCATCACCCGTTCCATCGGAAGCACGCAGTGTATTAACAGAATGAGAGCTCCAGGAATCGTCAGTTGAAAAAACATAAGTGGCTCCCAGGGGGTATCCAAAACTTCGATCAGAATGGACTCCCAGGACTGCAGTGTTGCCTTTAATGGCGACAGCGTTTCCAAACCCTTCCTGTCCCAGAGGCTCCATATCCTCAGACCTGGACAGAGTTGTCGTATAACTCCACACATCGTCTGTCAAATCATTGAAGGTACCAGAATCCATGCGTGTAAAAATATATGCCGAGCTGGGACTGTCTCCATCTGTAGCAAAAGGGGATCCTACGATGATTAAGTCCCCGTCGATGTCGACTGCGGTACCGAAGTTATCGTACTCGGGATTGGACAAACTGGGAGTAAGGAGAGTCGAATGAAAATCCCATGTATCATCGGTTTCGTTGCCAGGCGTATTGGCATCATTGCGAACATATATATAAACCGCCCCGCTATCGACACCTTGTGACGTATCTGCTTCAGGCGCTCCCACCACCATCCAGTCACCATCAACGGCGACTGCCTGGCCGGTCAAATCCAGGTGCCCCGGATTTGTTGCAGCGTCGGGTAGCAACTCCCCCTGAAACAGGGAGGTGAGCAATGTGCGGTCTTCCAGCGCTTCTGCTGTCGAAATTCTGTTTGTGACAACCGCATTCCAGCGTCGACGGAGGGAACGCCGTTCACGTGAGCGATAAACCAGGCGTTTCAAAATACGGGACGTAAGATTACCCAGCCAGTTCGTAAGCAGCATCCTGTCAACTCCTCAGTCAGTGAGATCTTAGTAAGTTAAATTGGGATGCGAATTCAGCCGGGATTCAATCTGGCCCGCGGATCCCTGTTTGGGCATTCCTTTAAGTGACACAAAATTAGTCAGTTACAGAAACTACCCAGTATGAACATTTAGCACATGTATACACGTATTAATACTCTACCCATATCCAATCACAGGATACATTACTACCCTAACTAGTCCTAAATAACCTATTTTTCATTTTTATTGATACAGTCGATATATGCGCATTCATCCTATTTCAACATGAATTCAGGATACAATCTATCAGATCTGCCAGAGACAATTCGTCCTGATATGCACAAGCGCGTCGGTCTAGTGAACCTGGTGCAGTATGTACGGATCGGGACGACCTGATGGTAAATAAAAAAGCCCCCTGAAATCCGTAGATTTCAGGGGGCGAACGACTATCAACTATTTCATCTTGATAGAGACTTTACTCAGTTGGTCTGAGTATCGTCTCCTTTTGGTTCCGGCAGACGCACCAGTAACCAGGTCTGTGTCTTCTCTTCATTGAAGTGAACGAGCACGTTGGTCTGATCCTGTGTCAGATTATAAACGCCGGTCTCCATGACCAGCCCCGGATTACTGCCATCAGAAAAATGCCAGGAAGCGCGTTGGTTGTCTTTGTCAACCATGCCTTCAACCGGATGCGTCACATCAGAGATGTCGTTGTAGAACGTTCCCGCGATCACGCCTTCCTTGTCCACCGCCAACTGCAGAACCATATTGGTCTCCTCGGAGTCAGCATTCGTAATGGCATAGACTCCCAGCGGCATCCAGTCCGTCTCTTCTGCATTCTGTTGCGAATCCTGAGGAGCGGAATCAGCCAGAGACAATGCCTGCTGATAATATTCGTCCGCAGTGGCAACCGGCTGGTCACCATAATACACGGAGTTGTCCTCGTAATAGATGTTTGATCCATACTCATAATAGGAGGGAGTGTTCCACCAGCCTACGAACCAGGAGGTCATAGCGACAGCGGTTACAGGGCGCCACCAGTATCCGGCCGGGTAACGTCCCCAACCACGCTGATAACGCCAAGCAGGAGTATTCCAGCCGGGACGCTGAGTCCACCAGTCGCGATTGAAGGCGTTCACATGTCTGTTATTCCAGTTATTTCGAACGTTGTTACCCACGCGAACGCGGTTATTGTTGATCTGATTGATCGAAATATCCCGCTTACCGGGACCACGGTTATTGATGGGACGGTCGCCGGGGCGATTTCCGGGACGGTTGCCTGCACCAGGTCGGTTGCCAGCTCCAGGGCGATTTCCATCGCCCGGACGATTCACAACATCAGGACGATTGCCACTACCAGGTCGATTGATGATCTCCGGTCCGTTTCCTCCCCCCGGTCGATTTCCACTGCCCGGACGGTTCACAACATCGGGCCGATTGCCGCTACCTGGGCGATTAATGATTTCAGGTCGATTTCCTCCGCCAGGACGGTTACCACCTCCGTTACCCGGCAGGTTCAAAAAGTCCTGCAACTGTCCCTGGGTGGGACGGTTACTGAAGTCGGGGCGGTTTCCCCCTCCTGGACGATTGCCGAGGTTGGGACGGTTTCCACCACTCGGCCGATTACCTCCTCCGGGGCGGTTCCCCAGATCAGGCCGGTTCCCGCCGCCTGGACGATTCCCCAGATTCGGTCGATTTCCGCCACCACCGCTGGGGCGGTTGCCCAAATTGGGACGGTTACCCCCGCTGGGTCGTGACACATTGGGACGCGAAGGCCGACTCATTGAGGGGCTGGGCCGGGAAATTCCCCCACCTCCGCCCCGGTTAAATCCTCCTCCACCACCACGGGCTCCACCCCCGCCGCGAGCACCGCCTCCTCCTCCACCGCGACCGCCGCGGGAGTAGGCATCGTGCGTCAGTAACGATACAGATAAAAGCGCTACAAAGAATGCAATTTGGGGAGTTCTCATTTTTCCCACCTTATATTAAAGCTGATAATTAGCGATGAATTACGAAACCACTCAGATTACTTGCGGACAATGGTGATTTCGTCGACTCCCGGCAGGAGTTCGCCATCCACCTCGCGTCCCAGAGAACGAAAAGTAAAACTGTTGTCATCGATTTTGGTGATGACGTTAACTCCAGTGGCCTTCTCGCCATTCGCCAGAACCTGCAATGTGCGTACAGTCCAGCGATTCTCAGTTTGGGTCCAGATCCCGACACCAAATCCACCTTCTGAGTCGAATAACCAGGAACGGATGGTCTGTTTATCCGGATCCCAGCCGATGATCTGCGTCCCTTCCAGAGCAACGCGATCCTGGATATGCACCTTGAAAGAACGCGTCATGAAGTTTTTATTTTTGGTCCATTTGCAGACGGTTTCGACGGAACCATCATCGCCTTCATCAACCCAGGTTCCGATCATCCATTCCAGTGATTTCAGCTGTTCGTAGTGTGATTGAGGCACTATGGCCTCTGTTTCTGTTACACTATCCAGCTTCCAGCCAGCGGGCGTTTTCACATGCACGGCCGAGTATTCAGTGACGCTGGGCTCCTGTTCCGGCAGAATGACTTCAGCCACACCGTTCTCAACGGCAACACCTGGTGAGATCAGCCGAATATCGACACTTTCCAGTTCGATTTTAGCGCCAGGCGAATCCTTAAAATACTCTGTGAAACTTTTCTCCAGCGCGGCCTGTCCCTTGATTGTTTCGCCTCCCGGTGGAGTGAATTCCCCTTCGGGTGTCCAGTGGCTGGCAACAGCTTTGGCATCTCCCTTGTCAAAAGCTGTTTTGTAAGAGGAAATCGCAGTGCGAATCAGGCCTTCCTCATCTGGTTTTGCATCGTCCGCATGCAAAAACTGACCCGCTGAACACAGCAGTAAAAGAAGCGGTAGTACTCGACGCATTATTTTTCTCCATAAACGGGGCTTCTCAATCAGAAATTCAGAATGCAAAATTGAATTTCCCGGTCTTACCATGACGATCTCGGGACAAAGCGCCGTGTTGTTTCGCCTGAGAAACTCTGCGATTGCAGACGGTTCAACCACGGAATGAATTCCTGCGGCCCCACAGAAACTCCCATCAGAGAACACTTAGCCTTGCTTTGTCACCTGATTCCATGTTCGCATATTCATTTCGAATCTGCCAGAAGTTCTGATTCTTTCTCTACAGATTTTCATCAAATCGATCTGCAGCCCCCGTAAAGTTTTCAGAGCCTGTATGGCGCAGAGGGAGAATACTCGAAACGCCAGAACTGGCTGCCGGAGCTTGAGATCACACCAGAGAAACTGAGCATCCCCGGGCGGGCAGGAATAATACTGTGAAAACAGCAGTTAGTAACGAGGCGTTTCCCTGAACCGGGCGATTTGTTGCAACGCCTTTTGGATCTCCTGATCATCGGGCGATGTCTTCTGCAGACTCAGGTAACTGGTCTCTGCCTCATCGAGCAGACTGTAGAACAACTGCAGGCGGGCCACCTCTCTCAAGATCTGTGTATCAGAGTCATTGCGATCATGAGCCTGCTGCAATAGTTTGAGTGCCTTGCCCGGAACCCCCTGCTCCTCGTATAGTTTGGCCAGTTTCAGAATCTGACTGGAATCAGGTACCTTAGAGGAATCAGATTCACTGGCCCAGGCAGAGGTAATCATTTTCTCCAGGTCCAGGCGCTGTCGTAGAGCCTGAGCAGCTTCATTGTCCGCATCCTGCACCTGGTTTAATTCCTGAAGCGCCTGTTCCGAATTCCCCTGAATCAGTGCCAGCCGAGCCAGCCAGACGTGACCCTGATCCAATTCAGCGGTTGTAGACTGTTTTGAATCTAGCACTTTGTGCGCAAATTTTTCCGCTTTGTCGAACATGACCAGCTGCCACATGTTGTCAGTCAGTTTCAGATAGCTGCCCGGTTTTTCATGTTGTGATTTCCCCTGATTCTCCTCAGCCGCTTTCCGTCGCTTGAGAGCCAGCTTAATTCCGTCATTCAGGTTGCCCCGGATCAATTTCTGTCCCGGAGTTCGCGTGGCGCGGGCAAATTCTTCCAGCGCCTGGTCGTACTGGCGTTTACCAAGGTATGACCAGCCCAGCATACTCATGAAGCGGGCATCCTGTATCCCGGCCTGTTCGAGATCGCCTATGAATGCGATAATTTGATCATACTCTTCCGCTTTGAGCAGTTGATTGAGATATGTCATACAGACCGATATACGGCGCGGGTTTCGAGCCAGCCGTTTTCGTGCCAGTTCCATAGCCTCATCTTCCCGCCAGTACTGATCCCGGACTGTCCCTTCATAGTTCGGCGTCACTTCAATAACCACGATTCCCTCTTCCTCGTAAACCGGAGTGAAGCGATAAATCAGATCATCATCCAGCAGATATCGGGGAAACATATCATTCGTATGTTTGCCATAAGTGACCAGGTAGCATTGTCCCATGGACTGAATGGCTTTATGCAGCTGTTCGATATTGGACGGTTCGAAATAAAACAGTCTCTGATAACGATGGCTGGCTGTGGAGACTTCTGCCCGCCGTGTTAACACACGCGCATGAGGTGCGGTATTCTGATTCAACCATTCGCCCGCCTTGACGAAGTCGCTGGCAAACATGATGAGGTCCTCGTTAGAAAGTTCCTCTTCACTCTCCGTCTTCATGAGATGATTTGTTGTAATCAGATTGGCATCAACCCAGGTTTGTGAGAACAGCAGAGCAGCGACTCCCGCGACACCTCCCACAGCGAGTGTTTTCAGCAACCCAGCACGATGACTCAGTGAAGACTCTTTGATATAAAACAGGCCTGCAGGAATGAAGACCAGAATCATGGGCAACCAGGGGAGTGAAAAACGTGTCTGCATCCAGGGCCAGACAGAAAGCACTCCCAGCGAAAGACACAAGTAGAGGAAGCAGACTGCACCACCGCGTTTCCAGCAGCGCAGCATGCCTGCCAGCGAGATGACAAGTATCACTACGCTCCCCAGCGAATAGATCAAGGGAGAACCGGGGAGTGCATGATACTCTCCGGAAAGGACTCCACTATATTCAGGCACGGTTCCCGGCAGACCGGGGAAGATTTTCTGACATAATCCGTCGATGTGTACGAGCAGCCGATTCAGCATGCTGATTACTGTGCCGACCACTCCCGCAGTCTTCATTTCCTGGAGCGCGATGGAACTGTAACTCATTGTTTTGAACTGGCTGTTGCGGAACATCCAGAATGCGGTCGTTCCGACCGCGAGTCCCACCGGGATCAGACAGATCCAGCGTTTCCGACTAAAGAGACACCAGAGTCCCACGGCCAGAATCATGGCGACTCCGATGGTTCTGAGAAAGGGAATAAAAACCAGCAATCCGGTCAGACAAACCAGTTTTCCGAGAGACCATTTCTCTTCCTCGGCAGAAAACAGGTAGAGTACTGCCAGCGTGCATGCCATAAAGGGGATCTCGCTCATCACGATTGTGGCATAAACGAGAACATAGGGATTGGTCATCAGGACCAGGCTGACCAGCAGAACCGACCAGCGCAGTGGCGACAATGACTCCGCAGACTCGGGATCTGTACTGGTTATCAGTCGCCAGGCCAGTGTATAGAAGAGCCAGATCATGACGAGGGCGGTACTCAATACCGTCACTTTTGCGGCGATTACATCGTAGGGGGCAATGATTGCAGCAGGCATCAACAGAACCGACATGCCTGGCGGACGCAAAGTGAAGTAAGGCTCCCCTGGTCGATCAAACTGTCGATATTCCTGGAAATCAACAAACCCCCGCGCCATCAGTACATAATCACTACTGTCCGGGTTATAAAAATAGAACTGATTCAGACGTGCCGTGCCTAACACAGCAAAGATGATCAGCAGCAGGATCGGCATTTTCCAAGAACGCGATGTGGGCGACAGATTTTCCTGATTCATTTCACGCAGGTACTTTTTTGAGAGTGGATGACAGTCTTTCCAGTCAGTCTACCAGCCTACTCTACCTATTTTCATACCGGAAAATTGGGTTCTGCTGTATTTTGCGCACTTTCTCTATCCCAGATGTTTACTCCACGGTTGGACGAGGAAAATTGGCACTGCCAAGAGTCATTATTCAAAGCAATTAAAGTCCTGAGAGGTAAGCATTTCCTGTCTAAAATCAGAATGGGACGCGTTACCCGGAAATTTGCTGGTTTCCACTTCCTGTCACCAGTCATTATGCACACATTACCACCACTTCTGTCTCAACGAGTTAGCGGAGGCGCGTGGTTTGTTAAAGAATCTTTACAGTCGCAGCCTGCTCTGTATCTCTTGAAGCGGAATAATCAGACAGCATCAGCACAGCTCATTCATTTCCGGCAGCCACTGATACCAGCCTTCGATATGCCCGCGCATCAGTTTTTCAATCGAGGCTCCATCACCGCTGCGGAGCGTGTCGATCAGTTCCTGATGGCTGTCGATTGTGATTTCCTTGACGCGGCCGGTGATCTGTTCATGACGACGATGTAAAGCGGCGAGCCAGAGTTCCAATGAAGGGCGCAATGAGCGCCAGGTGGCTATCAGCCGGGAACGTCTGCTGGAGGCCACCAGCAGGTCATGAAATTCCATATCCAACAGGCTGATCTCTGCCAGCGTTTTTGTATTCTGCATTGCCTTCATATTCGCTTCGAGTGCAGCATAGTCAGCTGAAGTTGCCTGGGCAGCCGCATGCACAGCGACCATTGGCTCCACTGCGAGACGGAGCAGGTACAGATCTTCGAAGTCAGCGGCGGTCATGGTAGCGACCCGGGTACGCCCGCGTTCATCGAATTCCACGATACCATCCCGCTCCAGGATCAACAGTGCTTCACGGACCGGAGATCGGCTGACTCCGAGTTCAGACGAAAGCACGGGTTCACTAAGCATTGTCCCGGGTTCGTACACGCCTTGGATGATTTCACTGCGCAAGCGGGACTCGACTGCCTGTGTCAGGGTCTGCCGTTTCAGTTTTGGCTGAGCAGCGCCACCTTTCGAAAATTGATCAATACTCATTATTTATTCCTGTCTAGAGACCTGCCAGGCGTTCTGTTGCATCGCCGAACTGATCCAGGTGCAACCCGAAACGGTCCATTAACGACAGATAGAGGCTGCACATTTTTCGATTAGGTTGATCGAGATAATTCAGCACCCGTCCGGTTTCCAGCTTGCCTCCTCCGCGGCCCAGTATTACGACGGGCAGTTTGGTTGCATCATGACTGCCGGTGAGCATACTGCTGCAATACATCAGCATGGTATTATCCAGTGCGGTTCGTTCCCCTTCCTGGATCGCATCCAGCTTGGTTGCAATATAGGCTACCTGCTCGAGAAAGAACTGATTGACCTTGAGCCAGTCATTCGATTCCTGATGTGACAGCAGGTGGTGGATCATGTAATCCACGCCCAGATTGGGAAAGCGTAAAGACGAATGATCGTTGTTCAGTTTCAGGGTACAGAAGCGAGTCGCATCGGTCTGAAACGCCAGTACCAGGATATCGCACATCAGTCGCATATGCTCGGCGATGTCCTGGGGAATGCCATCCGCTGGCCGGGGAACATTCGGTTTATCAAGCGTGGGACGCCAGCCCTGTAATTCCCCTCGCTGCCCTGCCCGATCGATCCGCTGTTCTACTTCACGCACCGAATTAAGATATTCATCCAGCTTCTGTTTATCGCTGCGGCTAATCCCCCGTCGCAAATCACGAGCATCACTCAGGACGGCATCGAGGACACTCTGATCACTCTGACTCGCATCTTTGCGGAACAGTCGATCAAAGGCCAGCGCCGGGTAGACTTCCAGGGGCGTCGGCGTTGTTGGAGAACTCCAGGAGATATGACTGCTGTAAAGCATCGAATAGTTCTTGTGGACTGACGGATTCGACTTTTCGCAGCCCAGGACCAGGCTGGGGACTTTTGTCGTCTGACCGTACTGTTTCGCCAGCATCTGATCGATGCTGATTCCGCTGCGAATGCCGCCCCCTGCTTCGAGCGGCGCCCCCGTGAGAATATTTCCCGTCTGGGAACTGTGAATATTTCCTTTCAGCGCTTCCTCGTTATACAGTCCCTGAATAAACAGCATTTTTTCCCGGTGTGGCAGTAGCGGTTCAAGGACCTTACCCAGTTCCATTGTTTTGCCGCTCCCCTTGGCCCACCAGTGTTCGCGGTGAAAACCATTGCCGGAAAACAGCGCTGCAAACCGAATCGGAGCTTCTCCTTGAACTGCGTTCTTGCCCGCTTCTGCTCCCCAGACCCGCAGCGATTCCAGCCAGGGCAATGCCATGGTTACGCCGAGCCCTCGCAGCATGGTCCGTCGGGTTGTCATAAAAGCGCCCATCTGATAACTCCTTAATATTCAGAATTCGGTATCAGTTCTATTCATCTTTTAGTTTAACAGATTCTATTGAATCAGTCCGCTGTCACGCTGCTGACACTCTGTTGCTCCGCACTGCGAATCATGCGGAACTGCGGACTGAGAACAATGGCCTGAATCGCAGTCGTGATCCGGTAGTCATCCTGTTCGAGTTGAGTCGTCATCTGATCCAGCAGGGGTTCATCAGACAACTGCACCGAGCGTCCCAGGGCATAGCCCAGCAGACGCCGATTAAAGGCCCGCAGGAAATCATCTCGCCGCTCGTTGAGCAGATAATTACGCAGACCGGCGATTCCTGTCACTGCGGTTCCATCGGGTAAAACCGAAGCATCGTCGATCGGATGTCCTTTCGCATCTTGATTCCGCAGACGCCCAATGCCGTCGAATTGTTCCAGAGTGAATCCGAAGCCATCAATGCGCTTGTGACATTTCGCACAGGCAGGATCGGCACTGTGCTGTTCAATCAGTTGTCGCTCGGTCAGGTTTGCAGGAACTTCTTCCGGCAGAACCGGTACGTCTTTGGGAGGACGGGGAAGTTTCTCACCCAGTAGAAATTCCGAAACCCAGTTTCCTCTCAAGATCGGACTCGTTCGTGACGCGCCGGACTGCTTCGAGAGTGTCGCCGCCATCGCGAGGATGCCCCCCCGGGACTGTTGCTGAACTCCCTCTACCCGCTGCCAGTCTGCGCCTGCCACTCCCTGTAGACCATAAAATTCGGCCAGCCGCTGATTCGCCCAGACATAGTCCGCATCCAGGATGGCCAGGAGGGAACGATCCTGCTGTAAAAGATCGGTAAAGAATCGAATCACCTCTTCGTACATATCACTGCGAAGTTCTGTGAACTCCGGGAAATGTCGCTGACTCTTCTCATCAAACTGATCGAAGTTGCGCACGTGTAGCCACTGGCAGCCGAATTCAATCGCCATGCGTCTGATTCGGGGGTCTTGAAGCATTCGCGTTACCTGCTGCTTCAGAACGGCTGGATCACGAAGCTTGTCTTGAGCCGCCAGTTCACGGAGTTCCTGATCAGGCAGCGACGACCAGAGAAAATAACTCAAACGGGAGGCAAGCTCATGATCAGAGACGGGGGCGGGTTGGCTTCCAGAGGGAGCGGCTTCCGTCCGGTAGAGGAAGACTGGAGAGACCAGCACTCGCGCCAGCAGCATCTGGATCGCTTCGGTGTGAGACAGCTTCTGCAGCCGGAGTTGTGTATAGAGCGTTTTCAATTCGGTCTGTTCTGCTGAGCTGAGAGGACGCCGCCAGGCGCGGTCTGCAAATTTCAGGACCGCTTTAATATGCAGGGGCTCAGTTGTCTGAAGTCGGGTGCGGAATACTTCTGCCTGTAGCATGATGCCCTCCCGCATGGGAGTAAAGGCACTTGGATCGGCGTCCTGCGTCGCGAACTGCCAGAGCTGCTCGTAGGCATCCACCTGTCGCAAGGGTGAGCGACTGATATAATGCAGTTCGTCCCACAGTCGATTCAGTTCTGCAGTCTGATCTGGATTCAGCATCAGCCGCTGCAGATGTTCGTCTTCCCGATAGTAAAGCGTCAGAGTGACGACTTCATCAACGGGAACAATGCGCGTGTAACACAAGGCGGCAGGAAACAGATTGCGGAACTCAGCGAACTGTGCCAGGACACGTTCTTTGACCTGACTGTTTTCACTGACCAGTACCGGCGAAATCGGGATCACTGGCTTTTCACTATCGGACCAGGTCGATTTCTTCCCCCCACTCCGAAATGCGCCGGCGTGTAGCTCAGTCAGCGACTCTGGTTTTTCCGTGGAATCTTTAAGTTGTACGGTCCCCTGTTGACTGGTGTCGGCATGTAACTTTCCAGTGGCTGCGAATTCAGCTCCTACAACCAGTTCGGATGGTAAGCGGACTTCAACCACAGCAGGTGCCTGCACACAGAGTGTAGACGGATCTACGGACGTGCCTGCCGGATGTTTGCCAAACAGTTGTGGGTCCAGACCATAGGCTTGTTCCTCAGTCAGTTCTGTGACCGGTTGCCGATCAGGCCGATATTGTTGTCTGAGTGCTTCAAAAGCGGGGCTGCGCAGTGATGTTAGCTGCTGATACAGTTTTCGATCCGGAGCGTTTTCGGGGAGTTGGTCTGGCCCAGCTGTGAGTAGACGCTGTAATTCTGCTGCCAGCTGCTTGCGTGTTTCAACGTCAGCTTCGGTCTGCCAGCGGGCCAGTATCGAGCCTGAAGGAACAGCAATGCGAGAGACAGACTGATCCGGCTCACTGAAGAAGTGCCAGACATTGGGATTGCCCTGCTGATCCGCGTGCGGGTTACCAGCCAGAATATCGGATGAAATCTCACGAGCCAGATTCCATGCTGATGCTCCTGCTGTCCCAGGAGTGATTGTCAGATCAACGTCTGTCAGGTCGCAGGAGTGATTTCCGTCCCGCGGACCGATGCCAAGCAGCAGCATATCGCCGGTTCGTACCTTAAGCGGTTCTTTGATCTCCACGGGAGACGTTTCCCGGGTGGTGGCGTTCCCAGAAGCCAGCATCTGTCTCGTATTGCCGCGCCACAATTCCAGTCGCCAGTCGACTCCATTTCCACAACCGATATGTGCCCGCCTGACAGCACCTTTGACATTGACCGTGCCGGTCATGGGACTTTTCCAGCCAATGATCACCCGCCGCTGGGGTGTGGGATGTACGGCGACATGGTGTGGCAGCATTTCGCCGGGAATTCGCACACCCTGATCGGATGCATTCGCCACAACACTCAAGGCTTGCTCGCCTACCCAGCCTTTGACGAAGTCATAGTTCTGAATTTGCTCAGTCTGCCTGGTAATGTATCCCTCGATAGTCGGCTGTCCGCCATCCAGGCCCAGGCAGGCAAGCCAGGCATGCAGAATTACGGGTTCGATGTCGTGCTTCTGTGCCAGTTTTTCCAGATTGACCGCTGCTGTTGCCGTTTCTACTTCCAGCGCTGCATTCAGACAGGCTGCCGTATGATCCAGCAGACGCTCCCGGTAAGCGGTCAGATACGCGAGATACTGACGGACTTCTTTCAAGGGTAATTCCGGCTGTCCGGGAATGATCAAACGCGGATTCTGCCAGAGCGCGAAGTCTCCCTGATTTCCATCGCCGGCTGTACTGGTTGCCAGATAGAGTGTAACCGACTCTCCGGCTTTCACCTCGGGTAACTTCAAACGCAGTTCCTGTTGCGTGGTGACTGGTTGCACCGGAACCTGCCAGGCCTCGGGGCCGCCCCGTTTGCCGATGTGCCCGACTGTCGTGAACCGCCAGAGTGCTGACTGCCACTGTTGAATCAGCTCTACCAGTTGAGGGGCATCCGTCGGTTCCGCACGATTCCAGAAGACACGGATCTGGTCAAGTACTACGGAGGGAGTTTTATCAGTCAAGGACTGCCAGAGCAGGGTCAGATATTTCTCGTTCAATTCGTATTTACGTGCGACGGACGCCAGGCTTTTCTGCCCCGACTGGAGCGCCTCTTTTTCTTTGAGTGTAGCCTGCAGATATTCTTCGAGGGGAAGTCGTCCTCCGCCATTGGTTTCGAACTGGATCCCCTGCAGGTTGACCGCGGTCGCACCTTTGCTTTCTGTATAACGTGCATAGAATTCGCGAATCGCAGCCAGTTTTTCGTTCGTCCAGTCCCTGCGGGTGGTATTCGAAGAGAACTCGATACCATCCGGCAGCAGGACTGCATGACTGGATATTTTCTTAGCGGCAGCGAAGTATTTCTGGATCAAAGCAGGAGACATCACCAGCGAATTTCCCACGTTTGTGAAACCTTCGCCGGCAGCACTGTCGACGGGAAACTCCTGCGCCGGTTCCAGAGGGACTCCGGTCAGGTCCTGGATCGTATACGTGTACTCGGCGTTATTCAGCCTGCGTAAGACAACGGGTCCGGGATCTCCCGCATTTGCCCGGGCTTCCGCATCGAGAACTGCCTGCACCCACTTTTGCAAGGATGCGAGTTCCGCCTGCGTCGGTTGCGGCTTTGCATCCTCGGGAGGCATCTCCCCATCACGGAGCATCTCCACAACCCGTTGCCAGGGAGTCACATTCCGGCGGAGATCAGACACACTGCGGAACTGTTCCAGATCGAGTTCGCCCTGTTTCTCGGCTGTATTGTGACAGTTCAAACAGTACTTTTTGAGCACAGCCTGCTGCTGTTTCGCGAAAGTTGCCTGCAGGGGAGCAAATGGGTCTGGAGTCTGTGCTGAGAGAGTCTGGCTACAGGCACAAGCCCACACACAGATGAGTAGAAAACAGCAACCAGCGTGATATCCAGATCCCGAACGCATACGACACTCCCTGGCGTTTTACGAAAGCAAACCTCGATCGGGGAATGTGTTCCCCCCGACATGAAAACCTTCAGCTGGATTACAGAGTGTCGACTGTCGACAGGTTTGTCAAGGCCTGAAAAAGCCGACTCAGAAACAAAAGTGTTATTATGAACACACTGGTTTCAGGTCGGCACTTAATTTACTTACTTTTCAAGTCGAAATCGATCTGATTTGGTGCGGTTTTAGAGACTGTGACCTGCATAGTTGTCTGCTCGTTGTACCGGGCGGGTAAGGTTTCGGGACCGGCGACCTCGGCTCCTCCATCGGGCTTGCTGATGCGGACAAGATGCTCGCCGGGGATGGCGCCGCTCGTGTTGTTGTCATACCGCAGGGTATATTTTCCTTCTGTATCCGTAGCGGCGGATGAGGCACGCGACTGACTCTTGTCAGCAGTTGACTGAGGAAAGAAATCGATGATGGCATCGGACAGTGGTTTTCCATCCAGGGTCACCGTTCCTGTTACTTCTGCCAGTTCGGGTTTCTGAGCGGAATTGCCGGAACATCCTGCATTCAAGATCAGCAGCAATCCGCAGACCAGTGGAACTATCTGAACTCGTAGCGCGTTGGTAAACATGGTTCTCTCTTATGCAAAGGGGTAAACGCCGGAAGCATCAGCCAGTTGACTGATGCTTCCGACTGTGAATGATTTCAGAATCGCGTACACTGACTACCGTTTAGAATTCCGGCATGACCTCGCCCCCTTTGATGGAGACGAGTGCCTGAATCACGGTAATTCGATCCACATTCTCACTCAGGAAACGCACACTGCCATCGTTCATCAGCATGTGACATCCCCCGACATGGTGACTGCCGGCTCCCCAGGCATACGGTTTATCGTAGCCGGGATGGTTCTTATTGATCCCATAGGAATAAGGCAGAATCACATTGGTGTGCCGATAGGAATTCCAGAAAGGACCGTAGGAGGAACTGGTCAGCAACAGTGGTGACTCAATGAGCACCATGGTGTTACTCGTCCCATCCTTGATGTCACCGATTCTGGCTGAGCCGTTGAAGCCGAGCGTCCCTTTTAACCGGTTCGAATCAGTTCCATATGTGGTAACGAGACTGTACTCAGTCGTGTATCCGGCACGGCCGTAGCTGGTTTTCTGATAGCTGCCGTAGCTGGTTTGATCCGGATCGGACGGACAAAGAAAGACCGGGTAATTATTCGGAGCGACAGTTAACTGTCCCGAACCGGCAAACGTGGGTCCGACAGAACCACAATAGCTGCCATCAGAGCGTGCTACATGATCCGATGAGGAAAGCGAGAAGTTGTATTTATTGTACAACGGCGCCAGGTCGAGATAGGGTAACAGCAACTGGTAGAACGTGTGGTTCAACAGTTTGGGAGACGTTCCAGCAGACAAACCCAGCACCCGCTCACAGTAGCAGCTGCCCGGGGCAATTGCAGCGGGAGGAAAGACACTGTGGGCGTCATGATAGTTGTGTAACGCCAGTCCCATCTGCTTGAGATTGTTTTTGCAGGAACTGCGGCGGGCTGCTTCCCGTGCCTGCTGGACTGCAGGCAGCAACAATGCGATGAGGATTGCGATAATGGCAATCACGACCAGCAACTCAATCAGCGTAAAACCGCGCGTTCTGAGTCGATTCTGTTTTGATAAATCCATCGTTTAACACTTTCCATAAAAATAAATAAATGCATAAAGGAAGAGGAAATTCTGCAGGACCGACTTGTGGAAAATAAATCTCAAATCAGTACAGCTGATCCTGACACTCCTCTTCCGAAGAACATCTCTTATGGAAAATGCAAAAATGACGCCAATTCTCGATGAAATTTTGAACGATGGGATCACCGGCCGCTGAAATGCCTGAAATATTGAGGATTCGAGCAGTGTACAGGGAAAACGCCGCTGACGCCCCGAGCATAGTTCACCCCACTATCAGACCATCAGAACAGCAATCTGCACAAAATTCAGGCATTACAGAACGGAAGAAAGGGCGCGTAAGATCGCGGTTTTGAAGTCTCAATATCGCTTGATTTGGAGATGTCAGGGAGTTCCCTCGGGTTTAGCTTTGATCAGAGAGAGGTAAGGCTGCGCTTCCGGCCAGCTGCGAACTTCGTCCAGTTTGTCAGCCGGAACTTCGATCGATTCAAAAAAGCGGATCGAAAGCTGATCGTCAAATTTCCCTTCCAGGTAACCGAAGGGAATCTCTTCCGCTTTCATCTCTGTCGATGCCTCTTTGACGCGCGGCGGGATAAACAGGCTCCAGAACTTCTGCGGATCTTTTTCGGTCAACATCTGCGCAAACCGTTCCCGGACCTTCTGACTGGCGGGAGAATCATCCAGGTTCCGCTGGACGAGTATCGCCTGATAAGCGAGAGCCCGGTTCCAATACTGCTCGGTCACGACATAGTTGGCAAAATGCAGACGGTCATCAAATCCCAGACTTAAAGGATTCCAGGGCGACGTGGGCAGCTTGTCTCCGGCAGCGAGCAGGTCTTGCATTTTACGGGCGTCTTTGTGGCGGATGGAGTACATGAAATGCATCCCACTGAAGGGAGTTGCCCAGCCATTCTCCCGTACAGAATCCTTGAGTCGGATAATCACATCCCCATAGCGGGGAGAACCATGGGGTGGCCCGATACTGGCGAAAACCGCATCAAAGGCGCCATACAGAAGATTCTCAACGGCTGGTGTCGTGTGTGATAAACGATTGTGTTCCCGCTGCTGCTCCACGCGCAGGGAAACCAGTGCCTTCTGTTTTAAAATGTCCCGCAGATTCTCAAAATGGAGCCGGTTAACAATGGGTGCCGGCTTAGATTCGATCACCTGCAGCAGCTTCTGTTCCTGAGGTGTAAGCGGCGCGAGAAAGAGTTCAAACTCGGCCATCGTGCAGCGGGAGGTGATCTGCAGCCATTGCTTGAGCCTGGCATCAGTCAAGGGGCGCTGAAAGGGGAGCGCATGAATGGCCTGCCGCCGTGCAGCGGCCAGGGGCGCTCCCGCTTTCTGCAAATCTGCTTTAGACTTCTGTTTGATTACCTGCTGTGCCTGCAGAGTGGAACAACAGGTGACCAGCAGACCAAGACTCAACAGAATTCGTAGGCTCATATTATTGACTCAATTTGATCAGGAAAATGTCATTGCTGCCCCGACTGGTCAGTTCGTGTTTCTGATAGCGGGTCGCTGGTGAAAACGCACCGGAGACGTAGCAGTTATCGTTTTTGTCGACTGCGATCGCATAGCTCAAATCGCTTTTCTCGCCTCCCAGAATTTCCAGCCAGTCCAGATTTCCATTGGGGGCAAAGCGGGCAATGTACAGATCACGGCCGCCGAGTTTCTTGAAATGCTGCCCCTGGAAGTGGACTTCATCGCTGAATTCACCGGTCGCGTAACAGTTGTCGTGCTGATCGACGGCAATTCCCAGTCCGTAGTCGATTTTTTCTCCGCCTCCGGTACAGGCCCACGCAGTCGTTCCGTCTGCATTGATGCGGGCGACGAAAATATCGTGCGTGCCCCTGCTCTTCATGACGGTGTCACCAAAGCGGGCTTCATTCTTGAACATCCCGGTAATGTAGCAGTTTCCGCGACTGTCCACCGCCACGCCGGTGCTCAGTCCGTTCGCCTGTCCCCCGGAATTCACTGACCAGACCAGCTTGCCATTGGGAGAGAGTTTGGCCAGGAAGATGTCCTGTACCGCAGTATCTGTCCCTACCTGCTCTCCCGCCAGTTCAACCTGTCCGGTAATGTAGCCACAGACATAGCAGTTGCCGACCCGGTCTACGCCGATCTGATGGCCGCTCTGACCGCGACCATTTCCAGCCAACTGTGCCCAGAGCAGATTTCCGTTATTGTCATATTTTGCAACGAACAGGGAACGGCCTTTTTTGTTCGGAGCAGTGACATCACCGATTTTGACATCACCAGCGAATGAACCGGCGACACAGCAGTCACCAGCGGGAGTCACTGCGATTCCATGTCCGTAATCATAGCCCGCGCCGCCTTCACTCTGCGCCCAGACAAGTTTTCCGTCCGGATCATATTTGGCAATGAAATAATCATAGTCTCCTCGGTTATAGAGGACCTGATCGCCAATCTGAAATTCCGGGCTCTGGAAATGACCGGTCACAAATGCATTGCCAGCCTTGTCGACTGCTACGGCGTAACCGCGATCAATCAGGGTGCCCCCGGCGGTCTGGATCCAGAGCAGTTTCCCTTCCGGGCTGTATTTGGCGAGCACGAAATCCATGCTTCCCTTGCTGGTGACTTTCTGATCGCCGAACTCGGCGGTTTCAGTAAATTCTCCGGTCACATAACAGTTCCCGGCTGCGTCGACGGTGATCCCGCGGATCTTGTCGTGTTTGAGACCTCCAGCCTGCTGAACCCATTCCACATTCCGGGCTGACTGCTTCTCGTTCTTCCCGGCCGGCTGCCCCGCCTGTAGAGCGCTAGAGAAAAGAAGAGCAGTCAGCGTGACTGCCAAACTGGCGACATGCATATTCATACGACGGGCTGTCCGGTTCATAACAGAGTTAATCCTGAAACATTTTCTAAAAGGTTGTTAAACGTATTCTAATCGACGCAACCGTGTTAACACAGCTCCGATCAACGTCTCATTCTGATTTTGTAAACTGATCGATCACATTCCGCGTGACTCGAGAAATATCGTTGTCGACGAGCATCGAGGTAATCCAGCAGATCGAACCGACAGAGAAGACTTCCCCTCCCGAGTCGGTCTGATAATGAATCATGTCGGCTCCCCCGTTATCCGGGTTGGTTCCCTGCGCAATGAGGTGTACTTGTGGCGGCGAACTGGGAGAGATTTTATCGGTTTCATGTCCCGAAGCGCCGCCGGGTATGCGCATATGCTGACTCTCTGTGCCAAACAAGTCTTCGGCCTTGAGCCCCGTGCCTGCCAGGGACCAGTGATCGGCGTCTATGACTTTGTAGGGCGCCCCAGTCATGATCCCGGCAAAAGAGAAGACGACCCCCAGCAGGTTCGCTTCCGATTCCTGTCTCGCGTGATAACGGCTTTCATAGGTCGACTCCGATTCGGGAATGGGAGGATCCATGGCGACGCCGCACCAGCTTGTGCAGTCGGAATTGTGATAGACAATGCGTTCGTCATCCAGGAACTCCACTTCGCAGTTCAGACCGTTCCCTCCCAGGTAAATCAGACGACCGCCGGACTCGAACACCCAGGACTTCAAACGGTCGTACATCTGCTTCGACCAGTACTCAGGGTGTGAGCTCAGGATAAGGACTTTGTACTGGTCCAGGGGCAGCGTTCCCAGGTGGAACTGTGTTTCACTGTAATAGTCGTAAGGCAGTTCCTGTTCTTCCATCCAGCCCAGAAGACGCCATTCGGAGTGCAGCATGCCGCACCCCATGCGGCTGTAAATGGGGTCCCGCAGCTGCTCATCCAGATCGATGTGCAGGTAGGGTTGCGGTCGTTCCAGCGACAGAGGAGGATATTCTTCGACACAATAGACGCCAAACGAAGGCTTCAGGTAACGTCTCAATTCCTGTCGACTGTTCACGGTGGGAGTTTCCGGCAGTCCGTCCGGATTCAGATAGTTGCTGCGCCCCCCGAAGTTGTTATAAGCATTCCAGGTCAGATCACTGGCCAGAATCGCGATGTCAGACTGCGGCGTTTCCGGGGCCACCACCCAGGGAAACGTAAAATGATCCCCTGACTGATTACGGATATGAAACATATACAGGCCGGATTTTTCCGGTGACGTGACCGACTGGCGCTGCACGGCTCCGCGATAGCCGATGTCGTTCCAGTTGACACCGGTTTGTGAGTAATCCCCGTCGGGGGTGACCTGCAGGTTGGCCAGAGGCGCATGATCGTCAAAGGTGCCAATGCGGCGGATGTATTCTTTTTCTTTCCCATAGCGCCAGAGCTCGACCTGATACTCGGAGGTCGAATGCACACGGAACTCGGAGGCTTCCCCGGCAGTCACACAGCGGGGCCAGGCAAAGCCATACAGTTTTTTCGAGAGCAGGCGAAACTGGTAGACCTGTCCCGCCTGAACCTGCATCTGCACGCGCTTCGGACAATGATCAGTGTGCTGGAGGATCACTGTGTACTCCCCCTCTTGCAAATCGGCGATCACGGCGCCGGAAGCGGTAGAACGCGTGCTGAAAAACTGACCGTCGGACTGAAATTCTACCGCGACATCAAACAACGCGCTGTAATTTTCGTCGCTGACATATCCAATGAGCATGAATCCGGTTCCGTCACATAAAAGGAAAACAGTCGTCTGAGTCGCTTCTGATCACGTTGAGACTGGGTCAGGTTCAGGAAGGATGAGTCACATACTTTTTCGGGACTTTGACCGCCAGTCCGCCTCCCTCATAGTATCCCAAGGAAATTTCTCCCACGTGTGTCAACAGGTCATAGGCCCGCCAGCGATTCCAGCCATGCTCTGATTCCATCCAGAGAATCAATTGCGCGAACGCTTCAGCCGTCGCACGTTCCATGGGGGTCCCGCTGGCAACGGTAATCAGTTCATCGGGCGTTTCAATACGGGGACCGGCGATTGTTTTGCCTTTGATGAGTTCAATCGTCAGTGTCGTGTGAGCGGCCATCTCCAGTCCTGTTGCAGAGAGTTCCCCCTGCCCCATCGCAGCATGAGCGTCGCCCAGGTACAGATATGCGCCCTCAACAAAGACCGGCAAGAAGAGTGTGTTGCCTTCCGTGACTTCGCGAATATCCATGTTCCCGCCATGCGGACCAGCGGGCATTGTACTGGGCATGCCATAAGCGGGAGTTGTGCCGATACACCCCAGCATGGGCTGATAAGGGATCGCGATGTCATCACTCCAGTAAACCAGCCCGTCGCGAATTGGGCAGACATGCGCGCCATCCGGGACATCAGTTCCAAGCCACTGACAGAGCTGCTTGGGATTACCGGTGTAGGTCGCACATTGACCGTCGCGCGATTCGATCTTCTCGATGCGGATCGCGAGGGTATCTCCGGGTTCGGCCTGCTCCACATAAATGGGGCCGGTTACCGGATTGCTATAGGGGACCTTGCTTTTATCACGGCAGTCTCCAGGCTTTCGTATCTGGCCAGAGAGCGCGTCTTCGGTTTCGACACGAATCGTCTCGCCGCTGCTGATTCGGAGTCGCGGTTCCCGTTCGCGGCTGAATTCATAATTCAGATTCCCCAGTGACAGTTCCTGCATATCATTCATCCTGGTTTCAAGTTGTCACATCTTCAGAAAATCAGTCGAGCTGAGACTTCAACCACTGCTTCAGCAGTTCTGCTGCGGAAACGTTTTCTCCGTGAGAACGTTCGACGAGGGTCAGGTCCTGCCCCAATACCAGTTGGCGGGTGAGTTTGTCGTTTTCTGTGACCGGATGTTCTGCATCGAACACGTCCGGATGGAAAACGACACAGTCCCAGCCTCCCGTACCGAAATTGAGTGAGTAATTCATGGTCCACATCATACTGCGGATGAACTCTTCCTGTGATTTGGCCTGTGCATCGCGAGGAATCGCCAGCAGAACCAGATCTGGTTTGGCTGGACGGATGAGCTGTTTTGCATCAGCTTCGATTTGCTTGAGCGTTTTTCCGGACGTATCCCAGGTAGTCACTTCCAGTTTGGCTTCAGGAGCGATTTCCGGTAGCACTGACTTAATCAATTGATCCAGAGGGGGCTGGGCAATGACTTTGATCGGCCGGTTGTCCTTGATGAGACTTCTGGTACGTGGAATCGCGATCTCCAGCGGTTTCACATCATCCAGTGAGACCGTGTTTCCCGTAACGGATGCCGCTAACAGCTCTGCCATTTTTTTGTGGCCCGCCATGTTGGGATGAATCTCATCACTCATCTGCATTCGCCAGGCGAGCGGATCCTGTTTCCGCAGTGCAGAGAGTTGCTGATAGGTATCACAGACAGGCACACCCAACTCTGTTCCCACTTTGCGGACGACATCACAATATTTGACCAGTTTTTCTGCGGGACGACTGGTGGTGGTAATCACGGCATTGGGAGTACAGAGCAGGACTTCCGCACCCGCCTCACGACACTGTTTCACAATCGAGTGCAGGTTTTTCTCATAATCTTCCAGCGGAACCCGCGTCATGTCGTTCAGACCAAACATGACCGTGACCAGGTCAGGCTGATGCTTGAGCACGTCCCGTTCGATGCGCGACAACGCATTGACAGTGGTGTGTCCGCTAATGCCTGCATTGATCATTTCCAGCTGAGAACCCGGAACCGCTTTCTGCAGGGCAATGCCCAGCATGTCAGTATAAGCCCGCCGACTGCCAGTGTGATAATAGACGCCGGTCACGCTGTCGCCGAAACAGACAACCTTCGTCGGCTTGCCTGCTTTCAGTTTGGCGAGCGTTTTGGGAAAATCACTCGAGGGGGAAGCACTCTGCTTCTGCTGGTCGAACCAGTTGGGTGGAACAAAAAGCGACCAGACCTGACTGCTGAGTGGCTGCGCATGGCCGCCGGCCAGCCAGATTTTGTCTTGGAAGACGAAAGCCGAATGCTCGTGTCGCTCTTTCCAGACGACGTCCGATTTCAACTCGGTCCAGTCTTTGCCATCCTGAGAATACCAGACGTCCTGCTTATTGGTTGAGGGATTGTTCGACCAGCCGCCGATCACCCAGATACGATCTCGATAGACAACCGAAGAGAACCAGAGCCGCTCATGCCAGGGTGCATGTGCCGTCTCCTGTCGCCAGTGAACTCCGTCTGCGGAACTCCAGACGTCATTATTCGCATGATATTCGGGGGTGTAATTGCCGCCACCAAACACATAAATTCTATCGTTCAATACAGCGGCCTGGTGATAGGCCCGGGGAGTCCAGCCGGCGTGTTCCGTGGCCAGCTTCCATTCTTTCCCGTCGTCGGAATACCAGACATCGTTTTTGAGGCTTTTCTCATCGCCGAAATAATAGTTCTCGGATCCGCCGAGCAGCCACATCTTGTCTTTGAAGGTGACAAGAGCAGCTGCCAGTCGAGGAGTCCAGTTCGCTTTCTTGGTGACCAGATCCCAGTCTTTTCCATCTTCGGTTGACCAGACCTGATTCCCGGCGGAGTGACCGGGTAGCCGACCATTATACCAGCCTCCCATGAGCCACATCTTGTCTTTGAAGACGACCGTCATCGGCAGGTCGCTGTGAATCCAGGGGGCCTGCTTTGTAACCAGAGACCATTTCTTGCCGTCGGAAGATTTCCAGACATCTCGGGGAGGTGCTTCGTAGGAATTGAACCAGCCTCCAAAAATCCAGAGCTGATCTTTATAAACCAGCTCCCCTTGTGAGTCACGGGGTTGCCAGTCCGCTTTTTCGGTGACCTTCACCCAGTCCAGTTTTCTGTCTTCGGCAAAGCCTGCGGTGGATATCAACAGGAACAACAGCGGCAGCAGGAAGGATCGCAGCATCTCAACTCCATACCTGATTGTGTGCAAAGGGTCACGCGAGCATATCAGTAACAATCTTAAGTAATTATTACCATACCCTGCAGTTTCCTCAGGTTGCAAGCGTACGTCTCCTGTGGCGCATCAGAACTGAAATAAAATTCGCGGGATTTAGAAGCGATACTCTGTTCAGATACCGCGCAGCAGGAGCATACGCAGAGACTGTGAATGTCTGGAACGGCTACCGTCTGCTGTGACAGCGGTGCGTTTAGAAACGGTGCCCTGGTTGGGGACCTTCTTTGGTCAGCGTCAGAATTTCCGGGCCGGTATCGGTCATCAGAATCGTATGTTCGAACTGAGCTGAGAGCTTGCCGTCCTTGGTACGAACAGTCCAGCCGTCGCTGCGGTCTTCAACGGTTTTCCAGGTACCGGCGTTCAACATCGGTTCAATGGTGAAACACATTCCAGGCAGCAGCAGATCGCGTTCTGAGCCTGAGACTGGGTAATGGGGAATGCCGGGGTCGGTATGGAAATCACGTCCGATGCCATGTCCCTGGTACTGCCGGACGACTCCGTAACCGAGTTCCGTCGCAAAATCGTAAATGACTTCGCCGATCTCGATGACACTGGAACCGGGTTTGATCGTATTGATCGCCAGAAACAGGGATTCATAAGTCGCTTGAACGAGCTTACGGGCTTCTTCGGAGACTTCGCCGACCAGGAAGGTTTCCGACTGATCGCCATACCAGCCGTCCACGATACTGGTGATATCCACGTTGACGATGTCGCCTTCTTTCAGCTCGGTGTCATCGGGAATCCCATGGCAGACGACTTCATTGATACTGATGCAGCAGCTCTTGGGAAAGCCATGATAGCCTAAGGTGGCAGGTGTATGACCGTTGGATACCGTGTATTCGTGAACCACCTGATTGATTTCGTCCGTTGTAATCCCCGGTTTGACATACGGGCGCAGATGATCCATCAAACTGGCATTGAAACGGGATGCGATTCGCAGTCGTTCCCATTCGTACGATTTATAAATAATTGGATTTCCGGACAAAATGATCGCCTCTATCTCTTTTCATGTTCGAATGACAGTGATGTGATTCAGAGTGGAGAGAGTTCATGCATTCCGCTAAGATGCGTGCGGTGTGGCCCCACTGCAAACTGATTCCTGTTGCAGGATAATAGTTTCTGTCAAATCGCAGCAATATTCGTTATTCACTGCGATATGCTGAAATATAGAATAAACAAACTTACAAAGAATTCCTATGGTCGGAAAGCATTCTAAAGTAAAGAAAAATAAGCCTCTGCTGGGAAACCACCAGAAATGCTGGATCTGGGGAAGAAATGCAGTTCGGGAAACACTGTCTGCCGGCTTCTGGACGATCTGGGAATTGTTCCTCTCTGACAGACTGCCTGCCGAAGAGCTTGAGGAACTCGAAGCCTGCGCTACAAAGCATTCCGTGCCGGTTGTGATTACGTCAGACAAAACACTGACACAAAAATGCAGAGCCGGTGACCACCAGGGAATGATCGCCAAGATGGCCCCCTTCCCGTATGCAGACCCGGAACAGATTCGACAGCAGACGACAGGCACACCGCTCTACCTGATTCTGGATCGGGTTCAGGACCCGTATAATTTTGGAGCGATCATCCGTTCGGCCGAGATTCTGGGAACGGATGCGATATTTCTTGGTGAGCAGGAGCAATGCGATGTGACCAGCCTCGTCTGTCGCACCTCGGCTGGGGCGGTAAATCATGTTCCACTGGCACAAGTGCCGAATCTGGTCGCATTCTGTCAGCAGTTGAAGTCAGAAAAAATCAACGTGCTGGGAACAGCGATGCAGGCGGAGGAGACGCTCGTCGACTATTCCTTCACACACCCCACGGCTCTGATCGTAGGGAATGAGGGAACGGGACTGCATCCGGATCTGCTTGCCGCCTGTTCGCATCTCATCCGCATTCCGCAACAGGGACAGACCGAGTCGCTCAATGTCGCAGTCTCTGCAGGGATACTGCTCTACGAAGCCAGTCGGCAGCGCGGGTTCCAGTAAAGCAACCCGAGAGATTACATCTCGTCTTTTCTCCACGCGGTGTTTATTTCGCAGGGGGAGTTGACTCGGAGATGATCTTGGAATCCGGTTTGCTGTCGGTCATCCATTCACTCACGATCTGGATCACCACATACATGACAGGCACCATCACCACGCCGAATAATGTAGCAGCGGTAAGACCTGCGACCACCGCGGTACCCAATGCCTGTCGACTCGCGGCTCCGGCTCCCGATGCGATCGCCAGAGGAATCGCCCCCAGAATCGCGGAGAACGCGGTCATCAGAATCGGCCGGAAACGGAGATTACAGGCTTCAATAGCTGCATCGCGAATCGAATTCCCAGCTTCACGCTGCAATTTCGCGAATTCGACGATCAGAATCGCGTTTTTACTGGCGAGTGCAATGAGAAGCACGAAGCCGACCTGGGTGTAGATATTGTTGTCCATCCCACGTAACATGGTCGCGAAAATCGCACCGAAAATTCCCAGAGGAACCGACAGAATCACGGATAGTGGAATCGACCAGCTTTCATACTGGGCACAGAGAAACAGATACACAAAGACCAGAGCCATCGCAAATATGAACGGAGCCATGTTCCCGGCTTCAATCTGCTGATAGGCAATCCCGGTCCACTCATACCCGAAGCCCTCGGGAAGAACTTCATTACAGAGTAATTCCATTCGCTGAATTGCCTGACCGGAACTGTACCCTGGTGCCGGGTTACCGGTGATCGCAGAGGTCGGATAGAGATTGTAGTGATCTACTTCCTGCGGTCCGGCACTGTTATTGACTTTGACCAGGGTATGCAGGGGAACCATGCTGCCACGTCGATCGCGGACTTTGAGCCGCGTGATGTCCGCCACTTTACTGCGGTAGTCTTCATCCGCCTGAACCATGACCTTGAAAGTCCGGTTGAAAAGGTTGAAGTCGTTGACATAGGTTGACCCCAGTTCCGCCTGCAGAGTATCGAAAATGGAATTCAGAGGGATGCCCATCTTGATGGCTTTTTCGCGGTCGATGTCCAGATAGATCTGAGGCACAGTGGCACTGAAACTGGTATTTAAGCCCCGCAGTATCGGATCTGAGTTCCCACGGTCCATGAGATCGGTTGTGGCCATCTGGAGGACATCCATTCCGGCAGCGCTGCGGTCCTGTATCTGAATCTGGAATCCCCCCGCATTACCCAGTCCCTGAATCGCCGGTGGAATAAAGGCGAAGCAGATCGATTCCTGAATCTGGGCCAGTTCCTTCTGTAAGCGCGGCACCAGGGCAAAGACGTGCAGATCGGGAGACTGTCTTTTGTCCCAGTTCTCCAGCGCAATGATGGTTGTAGAATAGTTGGAGGCGTTCGAGTTATTCAACATCGAGAAGCCTCCCATGGTAATCACGTGTGTTGCGGAGGGGAGATCCGCAGCCAGTTTATTAATCCGGTTCTGTACAACGCGGGTCCGGTTCAGAGCGGCACCATCGGGCAACTGCGTATTCACGAAAATATAACCCTGGTCTTCGTTGGGCAGGAAGCCGCCCGGCACGGACATGAAACCGACTCCGGTTGCGCCAAAAATGACCAGCATCGGGATGAGCATAATAAACGCGCGTCGGACACAGGTTTTGACGATTCTCATGTAGACATTCAGTGACCGGTCAAAGCACCAGTTGAAACCACGGAAGAAGAGTCCCTGTCGCTCTTTCGTCTGACGCAACATGATACCGCACATCGCGGGACTGAGCGTCAACGCACAGACGGAGGAAAACAGGGTAGCGATGGAAATCGTCAATGCGAACTGACGATACAGGCGACCGGTGATCCCTGGCAGAACCATGGTGGGTACGAAGACCGCCAGCAGCACGAGGGTAGTCGCAACCACCGGACCGGTGATTTCCATCATTGCTTTTGCGGTCGCTTCCTTGGGAGAACACTTTTCCGTATCGAGAATACGGGTCACGTTTTCAACCACCACGATGGCATCGTCGACGACAATCCCGATGACCAGCACGATTCCGAACAGGGAGAGCGTGTTAATCGTATAGCCCATGGCCAGCATAACCGCCATGGTCCCCAGGAGTGATACGGGGATGGTCACCGCAGGAATCAATGTGGCGCGGAAATCCTGCAGGAAGACAAAAATGGTGATAAACACCAGCAAAAGTGCCATGAACAAGGTTGTGACCACTTCGTCAATCGAGGCAGTTACAAACTCGGTGGAGTCATAAGGGACGGAATATTCCAGCCCTTTGGGAAAGTCTTTTTTGAGACGTTCCAATACCTTACGTGACTTCTCGGCAACATCGAGTGCATTCGCACCGGGTAACTGGTAGATTGCGATCAAAGCGGCCGGTTTGCCATCTAATTGGGAATAACCGGAGTAGTCTTGAGCCCCCAGTTCGACGCGAGCCACATCCTTGATCTGGGTGATCTGCCCTTCTTCGCCGGTTTTGATGATAATGTCAGCAAACTGTTTGGGATCGGTTAATCGACCGAGGGTTGTCACAGTCAGTTGGAAGTCCTGGTTATCGGGATTGGGTTCCTGACCAATTGAACCAGCGGCCACCTGCACGTTCTGCTGTCGAAGTGCATCGACCACGTCAGTCGTGGTGATATTACGGGTATCGAGCTGATTTGGGTTCAACCAGATCCGCATTCCGAAATCCTTGGCATTCACCACATTGACGTCACTGACCCCATCAATTCGTTTCAGCTCGTCGTTGATATTAATAGAGGCGTAGTTGCTCAGGTAGAGTTCATCAAAGGTTTCGTCCGGCGAATTGAGGGCAATTACCAGCGTCATGTTGGTCGATTTTTTCTTGGTGGTAACCCCTTCCCGTTTTACATCTTCGGGAAGTGAGGGATTGGCGATCGCGACGCGGTTCTGCACGAGTACGTTGGCCATGTCGAGATCGGTGCCGACATCAAATGTGACGGTTAATGTCATATTCCCGTCGCTGGTACTGCTGGAAGACATGTAGAGCATATTTTCCACACCGTTGACCTGCTCTTCGATCGGGGTGGCGACGGTATCGGCGACCACGTCGGCATCCGCACCACGATAGGTGGCGGTGACGGCAACCGTGGGAGGTGTGATATCCGGAAAGAGTTCCACGGGTAACAGCGGGAGCGAGATGGCACCGACAATGGCGATGACGATCGAGATCACGCTGGCAAAAATCGGATGATAGATAAAAAACCGGGAAAACATCGTCGTCCGTTTCGTAATAAATATTCAGTCAGACAAATCAGAGAATCAAACTAAATGGCCCTGGTGCGGCTCAGTTCTGCTTGTTGTCAGTTGCAGCGGCAGGTTTGCCCTGCGCATTACCGGTTTTCTTCGGTTCCGCGGCGGGTTTTGCCTGCTGCGGTGCTGCCTGTTTATTCTGCTGCTGACCACCGGCGTTCTGCTGGTTTCCTGCAGGCTGATTATTGGTTATCGTCACCGGTTTCCCGGGACGGGCGCGCTGAATGCCTTCTGCGATATATTTCTCTCCCGGCTTGATCCCTTTCAGAATCACCCGCATGCCGTTATCGAGCTGACCGATTTCCACCTGTCGTTTCTCGACGATGTTATCTTTCCCCACGATCAGCAGGTATTTCCCTGCGAGGTCGGTCCCGATCGAGACGTCCTGCACCAGTACTGCTCCGGGAATCGGATCACCATAGACGCGGACGCGAACATACAGACCCGGATAAAGAAACCCCTCTTTATTCTCCAGTACCGCCCGCACCTGAATAGTACCGGTGCCTGGATCGATTTTATTATTCGCAAAGTCGATAGTACCGATGTGTGGATAGCCCTCTTCGTCTGAGAGCCCCACATGTACCTTCAAGGGGTTTTTATCAGTGGGTGATCTTTTTTTCTTTAAAGCCTGCAGCCAGAGACGCTCACTGGCATCAAAATAGACATAGATTGGATCCATCGTCACGATACTCGTGAGCAGTGTGTTTTCTCCGGAGCCGACCAGGTTGCCGACATCGACCAGGTTACGGCTGATCTTGCCATCAATGGGAGATTTGATTGTGGTATAGCCCATATTAATCTGAGCCTGTTCGATATCCGCCTGCGCTCCCATGACAGCTGCCTTGGCTTTATCACGGGCTGCGGTGGCATCGTTGACATCCTGGGGTGTGACCGCCTGTTTCTTTAACAGTTCAGTATAGCGATCCAAGGTTGCCTGAGCATCGACCAGTTGTGCCTTGGCCGCTTCCATCTGAGCGTTGGCTTTATCCAGAGCCGCCTGGTACTCGTCCTGCTGAATTACAAACAGCAACTGCCCTTTTTTGACATCGTCTGATGGCTGGAAGTCGATCTTTTCCAGGAAACCCGCGACGCGGGCGCGAATATCTACCGAGGCGACGGAAGCCAGTGTTCCAGTGAAATCTTCATTGAAGACCACTTGTTTGACAACCGGTTCTGCAACTGTGACGGCAGGCGGTTTCATCTGCGGTGGTGGAGGCGGCTGATTACAGCCACTAAGCAGCAGCACAAGGGGACACATTAAGATTAAAGATTTGAGAATTGAAAATCGGACGGGTGAATCGTTCACAGTGCTCCCTTTAATCGCTACCAAGACCTGTCATTCGTCTTGAAGTATCTCAGAATCCGGATCATTTCCATATATACGCGGCCCGTAGTAACAGGCATACTACTCACTTAGACACTCTAAATGCAATTCTCATTTGACTTAAAAAGAGATTGAGAACCAAGATGCAGGATTCTTCAGTATTACCGGCGACGTGGAATGTCCCGGCTGAATTTCAAGATCGACTGGGAAAACAGGTCGGGCGACAGAGAACCATGGTTGCAGAAGGACACCTGTTGATCATCCTGCATGCACCTCCTGAGCCGGAAGACAGTTATCGTAAAGGCCGTTTCTTCTGGCGCGAACCGGATGCCACCTGGCACGCCTCTGAGTTCAAAAGCGGCCCCGACGCGTTGAATGCCCACTTCGAAGAGTATGAAACGCTGTTGGAAGACTATGACGAAAAAGTAGACCAGGCGACCAGCTCGCTCGATTACCTCGAAGTGCTGAATCACCTGGGACCTCTGTATCGGGCCCTGGCTCATGCAACGCAGGCCCTGCAGATGGCGCGCGAGGCGATTCCGAAAGACAAACTGCTGATCGACTATCGCGATAACGCCTATCGACTGGAACGAACCGCCGAGCTGTTGATTACCGATGCGAAAAATGCGCTGGAATATATCGTGGCGAAACAGGCAGAAGAGCAGGCTAAAGTTTCTGCACGCATCGAACTTTCGTCGCACCGACTGAATCTGCTCATTGCTTATTTCTTCCCGATCGCCACACTCAGCACGATTTTCGGTTCCAACTTTCGTCACGGCTACGAACAGTACCTGACTCCCTACCCGTTCTGGATCATGGTGGCGACTGGACTGGGGCTCGGTTTTTTGATTCACCTGTTTCTCAAACGGGGTCCGCGGTGACCGACGACTACTTACCAGGCTGAGAACTGTGTAACCAGCCGGTCTTGAAGCCACAGAGTGTTTTGAGCATCTGTTCGCGCAAGACTGGAGTCTGACTCATGACGGGTAAACTGAGATCCCGGCCCCAGCCGCGGAGTACGCCGGGTGACTGAAAGAATGGTGAGAGCCAGCCCGTAATCCGCTGATAGAAACGAAGCTTGCTGCGTCGGCTCGATTCATAGAGGTGACAGGCAGACTGAAAGTCACCCTGCTGCTGCAGGCATTCGGCAAAGACCCAGACATCTTCCAGTGCCAGATTGGCCCCCTGCCCCAGATGCGGGCTGGTGGGATGAGCGGCGTCTCCCATGAAAATGACACGGTCAGCGTGCCAGTTACGAAGTGAGATGCTGCGGTAAGTGGTAAAGGTGTAATCCTGAAAGCCGGTAGTCTGACTCAACAGTTCTTCTGCCAGCGGACAGAGGGCCAGCACTTCCTGCTTCCACTGGTCGAATCCCTGCTGCTGGTAGTGGCTGAACTGGTCTGCCGTCAGTCCCCAGAAAAAACTGCATTCATCCTGCCCGATGGGTAACAGACCGGCCAGCCGATGAGTCCCGGAGACCAGTTGTAACAGATGATCGCGGACCGCGGTGCATTTTCCCGTGGCCCAGAGCGCCCCGTACTCGTATTCGACGCCCCGTTGCGGAATCCCGCTGACCGAGCGCAACTGAGAGCGCGAACCATCGACGGCGATCAGAAAATCGAACTGTTCTTCACACTCTCCCTGTTCCAGTTGCAGGGTCAATCCAGCTGATCCATTCTGATAACCGATCACCCGGGATCCTTCGTGAATTTCAGTGCCCGCCTGTTGAGCGAGATTCAACAGCGCGGTAAACAGTCGTCCCCGATGCACTCCCAGCCCAAACAGATCGGGATGCAGTCGCTGGTATTCCAGACGAATCAGACGCTTGCCTGATTCCCGGACGGCTTCAATCGCATTAAGTCGAGCGGACTCCGCGGCGATCTGTTCATAGAGGCCCAACTGCTGGAGAACCCATTGCCCCACAGGCTGGATCATGATCCCCGCTCCCACAGGACCACAGTGAACCGCCTGTTCAAAGAGCGTCACAGTATGCCCCTGTTGGGCGAGCAGAGCTGCCGCTGCAGTCCCCGCGATTCCACCGCCTGCGATTGCAATCTTCATGTTATCGGCTCAATGTTCGAGAGTTTCTGGAGGAGAGGTCTGACTGGCAGACTCACTACATAATGAAAATCAGACATTCTGAAAAGAGGAAACCAGAGCGTGGATTCGCTTTCTTTTTCTGAAATCTTTAACTATGTTAAATAACACAGATCCGATCTGTACCTCTGGTGCTCATCCATCCCAATAACCTCCCAGGAGTCTTCCTCATGCGAATCGCAACCGGCGGTGTGCTTCATGAAACCAGCACCTACTCTGATCTTCCCACCACGCTGAATGATTTCATCAATGACCGTGGTCTGTTTCGTGGTCAGGAGATCATGGAGACGTTTCCCGGCGCAAATGTCTGTATTGGCGGCTTCATTGATGCAGCCAAACGACACGGTTTCGAACTGATTCCGCTGCTATGGACGTTTGCTTTTCCCAGCGGTCTCATTGAACGGAAGACTTATGACGACCTGCTCGCTGAGTTCCTGGAACGACTGAAAGCGGCTGAAGACGAAGGGGGCCCGGTCGACGGTGTGCTGCTCGACCTGCACGGGGCGATGGTGATCGATGGCATTGAGGATGGCGACGGTCACTTCATTTCGAAAGTACGCGAGTACCTCGGAGACGACCGGCCGATCCTGGTGACTCCAGACATGCACGGCAACCATTCTCCGCTCCGCGTGGAACAGGCAACCGCCATCCTGGGTTACGACACCTATCCGCATATCGACATGAATGAGCGGGGACAGGAAGCAGCAGATCTCATCGTGCGGATTATCAACGGTGAGGTCAAACCGGTGATGACACTCCGACAGATTCCATTGTTCTGGAGCACCGCCTGCCAGGTAACCGCACACATGCCGATGAGAGAGGTCATGGATTACGCGCATGAAATCGAAACCCGCCCCGGTATTCTGGGCGTTACCGTCTCGACAGGATTCCCCTGGGCCGACATCCCTGAAGTCGGCCCGTCCATCATCGTCGTGGCTGACAACGATCAGGAACTGGCAGACAAAACGGCGGACGAACTGAGTGGCTGGATCTGGGAACGGCGACGCCGCTGGTACAAACTGCCCTTCTCGGTCACCGATGCGATCAAAGAGGGACAGGAAATCGGCAAGTTCCCGATCATCCTGGCCGACCACGCCGACAATACTGGTGGTGGTACCGCCGGCGATTCGACTGAGATCCTGCAGACCTTTCTGGACATGAAACTGGACAAGGCTTTAATTCTGTATATCGTCGATCCCGAGGTCGTGGCGCTGGCACAAGAAGCTGGCGTGGGGGACACGATTGAAACTGAGGTCGGCGGCAAGTCTGATCCGATTCAGGGACCTCCGGTGAAGATGAAAGCCACCGTCAAAGCGCTGTCTCAGGGCGAGTTCAAGTACGATGGTCCGATGTATGCAGGACTGACGGGGAACATGGGTCCCTCTGCCTGGATTCAGCAGGATGGCGTCAACGTGGTGGTGGTGACTGCCCGCGAACAGCCTTTCGGGCCGGCGTTCTCCAAGACGCTGGGAATTGATTGTGAATCGATGAATTACATCTCAGTCAAATCATCGGCGCACTTCCGAGCCAGTTTTGAACCATTCGCCGGCTCGATCTTCAACGTGGAAGCCCGCGCGATTCACACGCACGACTTTGCCAAACTGAATCATCAGCGCAGAAAGCAGGATTTCTATCCGGTCGAAATCCCTTACGAATCGGCACCGGATATTTAAACTGCGGGGGCTTCAGCCTTTGACTTTGAAGCCCATCTGCTGGAGAGTCTCGCGGACCCGGTCCAGTTGTTCTCCCTGAATTTCCAGATCTTCGTCCTTGAGTGCGCCGCCTGCGCCACAGCGGTCTTTGATCTGTTTCAAGAGTTCAGGGAGATCATTGCCTTCCGCGGGCAACCCACGGATCACGGTGACGCGTTTCCCTTTTTTGCGTTTTTCGATCGACAGCCGCGCAGTCTGCTGCTCGGGAGGAATCCGAAACGGTGGTTCGGGCGGGCAGATGCACTCCTCTTCCAGCTGATCGCATTTTTCGCAGCGGGGAGGTCGGTCAAAGGGAGTTCCTTCAAACAGACGCATGGTATCTCCTTCGTGGTTTGAATCCACGTTTATTGAACGCGCGATTCCAGTTCTTCCCAGCGTTCGAGCAGACGTTCCAGTTCACTCTGAATCGTTTGCAGACGATTTGAAGCATCCGTGATGATATCGCTACTCTGTTTGAAAAAGTCAGGATCTGACATCGCCAACTGCAGTTCGGTCTGTTCCTGTTCCAGTTCTTCGATCTGTTGAGGAATCTGTTCCAGTTCCCGTTCTTCTTTATAACTCAGTTTGGCTTTCGGCTTGGGATTTTCCGGGCTGGCTACTGATTGGGGTTTTGACTCTGGCTTCTTCTCTTCGACGGCTTTGCTGTTTTCGGACTGTCTGAGATAATCATCGTAACCACCTGCGTATTCTTTGACGCTTCCGTCTTCATCAACGACGAGTGTGGCGGTGACCACATTATTCAGAAAGGCCCGGTCGTGGCTGACGAGCAGCAACGTTGCCGGATGATTGCAGATCAGTTCTTCCAGCAGTTCCAGGGTTTCGGCATCCAGATCGTTGGTCGGTTCGTCCAGCACGAACAGGTTGGCCGGGCGTTTGAAGAGCTTGGCGAGTAATAATCGGTTGCGCTCTCCCCCGGAGAGGAAACGGGCCGGTCGGCGGGCTCGTTCCGGCGTGAAGAGAAAATCCTGCAGGTAACCGTAAATATTGCGGGGCTTGCCATCGATGGTGAGCGTCTCCTGACCTTCACCAACGTTTTCGATCACCGTCTTCTCTTCTTCGATCTGCTCGCGGAGTTGGTCGAAGTACAGGACTTCCAGATTGGTTCCCACCCGAATCGTGCCACTGTCCGGCTGTAAGTCTCCCAGCATCAATTTCAGCAGCGTGGTCTTGCCAGCACCGTTGCGGCCGATGATTCCGATTTTGTCTCCCCGAGAGATGAGTGTCGTAAAGTTGCGAATGACCGGTTCGTCACCATACGAGAAGGAGACGTCTTTGGCTTCGATCACCATTTGTCCCGAGCGGTCGGCACTGGCGACCTGCAGATTGACGTTCCCCACCTGGGTGCGGCGCTGCTTGCGTTCTTCCCGCATTTTCTTTAAGGCTCGGACGCGCCCTTCGTTGCGGGTACGACGGGCCTTGATGCCCTGGCGGATCCAGACCTCTTCTTCTGCCAGCTTCTTATCGAATAATGCGTTCTGTTTTTCTTCCGCTTCGAGAAACGCTTCTTTACGTTTAAGGAAGGTATCGTAGTCGCAGGTCCAGTCATACATGTGACCGCGGTCAATTTCGATGATTCGCGTCGCCAGGGCCTGCAGGAAGACCCGGTCGTGGGTGACGAACAGCAGTGTTCCCTCGTAGGATTGCAGGAACTGTTCCAGCCATTTGATTGCAGGAATATCCAGATGGTTGGTCGGTTCGTCGAGTAGCAGGATGTCCGGCGCCTGCACAATTGCCCGCGCCAGTAATACCCGGCGTTTCATACCCGAGGAGAGGGATTCGAAGATTTCATCGCCGACCAGTCCCATGCGAGCGAGAATCTGATCGACGGCATGATCGACTTCCCAGTCATGCTCAAAGAAGGGGGCCGCCGCTTCCGCGACGAATTCATGGATCTGGTGTGCGCCCCCTGCGGGGACTTCCTGAACGAGTCGTGCCACGCGGAGGTCTTTATCGCGTTTGATGTCTCCGTGGTCCTGATCCAGTTCGCCCGCGATGATTTTCATCAGCGTGGATTTACCGGCCCCGTTACGCCCCAGCAGCCCGATGCGCTCTCCCGCATTGATTTCGAGACTGATGCCATCCAGCAGTGGCGGACCACTCCAGGTAAAGGAGACTTCACTCAAGCTCAACAGTGACATTACTCAGCACTTCCGCTCACATGGATATAAAAAAACCCGACTCACATGGTCGGGAATCGCTTGCACACGGACATGTTAAGTTCAGCTTCCGGAATCTGCAATGCCGGCGCGGAGCGGGATTGATGAGAACCGGGGGATAAACGACCTGTCTGTTTCGGAAGATTAAAGACGTTTGCGACCGGAGAGCAGGCTGAGGACGGATACAAACAGGGACGCCCCGATAATGGACCAGACCACAGGGTAGTTTCGCCCCCCCAGCGGAATCGAAAGAATTTCGGGCAGTTCGAGAGCCATGGCGAGTTTACTGCCGATCAGAGCGCCGATAAATCCCAGCGCAATCGACACCAGACAGCCCCCGCGCGTCGAGCCGGCCAGCGCCCGGGCGATACTGCCACACAGTCCTGAAACTACCAGCAGGATGATCAGTTCCGTTAAATCCATGGAATCCCTTAAGCGTCTAATGAAGCGAGATGAATGGGGAGCAGTCTGTCGGAAGCACAGACTCTGCAACCATACTCTAGGTCAGGTTGGACAGTCTGTCCAGTTCCGGTTCCCGATCAGAGGTTTCAGAACACATTTCACCCTTGCCCGAAAACCGGATTCACATCGCCGTTTGTTGATCTGAATACTCGCCACGGGTGCGTTGATCTGCTAGCATGGCTTCAGTCCCGGTTTGCCTTAAAACCATTGATCCGACATGACGTTCTACCAGCTAATGAGGTCTCATCTTGCGCTCTCTGTTTACCGCCTGCTTCGCTTTTCTGATCACCTGCTCTGTTCTCACTCCAGTCAATGGCTTCAGTGCCGAACCGGATGATCAATCTGATCCCGCCCTGGTTGCTCCGCCAATCAATACGAACCCCGGTCCGGAATACGCGGATGACACGCGGATGTTCCAGGGAATCCCGGGACTGGAACGGTCCAAAGACGGTCGTCTGTGGGCCCTCTGGTATTCCGGTGGTATTACGGAGGGTGAACTGAACTACGTCATTCTGGTAACCAGTGGTGATGATGGCAAAACCTGGTCGGGGCCTAAACTGGTCATCGATCCGCCTGGCCCCGTGCGTGCTTATGACCCCGCGTTATGGCGGGATCCCTCGGGAAAGCTGTGGCTGTTCTGGGCGCAGTCTTACCGCTGGTGGGACGGACGCAGTGGTGTCTGGGCAATTACGACCGATGAAGCCGACAAGGAGAATCCGACTTGGAGTAAACCCCGTCGTATCTGCAACGGGATCATGATGAATAAGCCCACGGTCCTGTCGAACGGCGACTGGCTGCTGCCCGTGGCCGTCTGGAAACAACCGGCTAAAGAGGCGATTGAGCACCGCTTCGATTTACCTGAGGAACGGGGCGGTAACATTATTATCTCCCGGGATCAAGGCAAAACGTTTGAACTGCTGGGACAGACCGATGTTCCCGAGCGTACTTTTGACGAACATATGATTGTCGAACGCAAGGACGGCAGCCTGTGGACCCTGGTACGTACGCGTTACGGCATTGGCGAATCAATTTCCACGGACGGAGGTAAGACCTGGTCTGCCGGGAAAGCGTCGACCATTCCGCATATCAACGCCCGCTTCTTTATTCGTCGCCTGAATTCCGGCAATCTATTGCTGGTCCGTCACAATCCTGCGGACCGCAAGACGCGACGTGATCTGACCGCCTACATTTCAAAGGATGATGGCAAAACCTGGGAGGGAGGCCTGCTGCTGGATGAACGGCCGGGAGTCTCCTATCCAGACGGTGTGCAGAGCAAAGATGGTACGATCTACATCATCTACGATTACTCCCGAACCGGCGATAAGAATATCCTGATGACTACCTTTACCGAGGAAGACGTCCTGGCTGGTAAGCCGGTTTCCGGTAAAGTCCGTCAGCGGGTGCTCATCAATCAGGCAACGGGCGAAAGACCCAAGAAGAAATAAGTTTTCAACGGTCTTTTATTTCAATCAACGACTCGACAACATGAGGTTTTACCGATGAGGTGTCTGTTTTATCTGGTCGTATTATCCGGTCTGTTGTTCGTACCCGCGGAGTCTTTTGCGAAAGCGCGGCAAAATGTACTGATCCTGTTTTCTGACAATCAGAACCAGGAAGACTGTGGCTGCTACGGCAACAAGGTAATCAAGACACCTCATATCGATCAACTGGCCCGGGAAGGGACGCGTTACCAGTATGCATTCGCGACCACTGCTTCCTGCGGTCCCTGTCGCGGTGTGTTTTATACCGGGTTACAGACTTATGCGAACGGGCAGTACGGTCATCCACATGGTGCGCATAATTTTCGACTGAGACCGCATGTCGAGACCGTTTTCGCGCTGCTACACAAAAACAAGTATCGGACGGGGATGATCGGCAAATACCATCTCTGGCCGGAAGATACCACAATCGATTTTCAACCTAAAGTTGGCAGTTACGCGGTCAAGGCGATGTCCGACCTGGCTACCGAGTTTATCCAGCAGGAAAGTGATGAACCGTTCTTCCTGGTGCTGGGTTTTCACGATCCGCATCCGACTTCCCGCACACAACCGGAATGGGGTGTGAGAGCCCCCGAACCCGGAATGCCGGTAGAAGAATACGATCCTGCGCAGATCCAGGTGCCCCGATATCTGCCAGATCGACCTGAAGTACGAGAAGGACTGGCCGGCTATTACCAGCAGATCAGTTATATGGACGCCGGCATTGGTCGTATTCTCAAGGCACTGGAAGAAGCGGGGCACGCGGACGATACGCTGGTCATTTTCACCAGCGATCACGGTTCCTCTGAGCCCGGGGCGATGGCTAACCATTACGATCCGGGCGTACATGTGCCGATGATTATCCGCGAACCGGGACTGCCGACTGAGAAACAGGGAGTCGTCTCAGACGCGATGGTCTCGCTGCTCGATGTCACTCCGACGGTGCTGGACTGGACGCAGACCAAAGGGCCTCGCTACAAGTTGCAGGGACGGAGCATGCTGCCAACGGTCGGTCAGCAGCACACTCCCGGCTGGGACGATGTCATCCTGGCTCATAACTTTCATGAAGTGACCATGTATTATCCAATGCGGACAATTCGCACCCGCGACTATAAGCTGATCTGGAACCTGGAATGGCGATCAAAGTATCCCCTGCCCATCGACACCCTTTCGCGGGCCACCTGGAATGAAACACTGCGTTTGCAGGAACCGACACTCGGGCAGCGGACCGTACACAAATTCCTGTTCCGTGACGAAGTTGAACTGTACGATCTGAAGCAGGATCCGGACGAGGTCATCAACGTGGCCTGTCAGCCCGAAAATCAGGATATCCGCAGAGCGCTCTCGGAAAAGCTGCTGAAATATCTGGAGGAGTCCGATGATTTGTGGCTCAAACAGTATACGCTGCCGATCTCGTGTGAATCGCCTGCAGAGGAACAGGAGGCAGAATACATGCCTCTGTTCAACGGCAAGGATCTGACCGGCTGGACCTTAAAGCGGGCCAACCGCAAAGGATATCACGTTGCCGACGGCAAGCTGATCTGTCCCTCTGATGGAGGGGGCTTCCTGTTTACCGAGAAAGAATTCGGCGACTTCAGTCTGAAGTTCGATTTCAAACTCACCGAAGGGGCCAACAACGGAATTGCCATCCGCTGTCCCCTCGTCGATCAAAGGCCCGCCTATGAAGGGATCGAAATCCAGGTACTGGATAACAAAGGCTACCCGAAGAAGTTGAAGCCAACCCAATATCATGGTTCAGTGTATGATGTGATCCCGGCGAAGAAAGGTGCTTTGAAACCGGCCGGAGAATGGAACCACGAGGAAATTATCTGTCGCGGTTCGAAAATCACCGTGATTGTCAATGACATGCCCGTGCTGCAGACCGACCTGGCGGACATCAAAGACCCCAAGGTGCTCGAAAAGCACCCCGGTCTCAAACGAAAACGCGGTCATATCGGCCTGTTGGGCCATGGCAGTCACGTGGAGTATAAAAACATCCGGGTCAAAGAGTATTGAGCTGCGTAACGCTGCGAATATCGCTTTAACCCGGGCCGTACCAGACAGTACTTACTGCTCCAGAAACTCGTAGAGTTCCATCCAGCGGACTTCCAGTTCGCCGATCTCATCGACGAGGGGCTGCATTTCCTCATGGAGTTCCTGCGCCTGACCTGGACTGGTGGCTTTCAGGAACTTTTCGTTGATGCTGTTCTTTTTCTCATCCAGCTGCGCAATTTTACGTTCGATGGCGGAGAGCTCTTTGCGGGCTTCCTTGATTTTCCCTCCGTAGCCTTTTTCCCGGGGAGCGTCCTGTTTGCTCTGCTGCTCCTGCTTTGCGACCGACTGTTGATTCGCCTCGCGGTGCCCGTCAGCGACCTCTTTCTTAACCCGGTAGAGATAGGCGTCGTAGTCCCCTTCGTAACTCTTGACGGAGCCGTTGGCGACTTCGATCACATCGGTGGCGACTTTGCCCATAAAATGCCGATCGTGGCTGGTGAAGATCACGGTTCCCTGGAAGCCTACCAGAGCGTCTCCCAGTGCTTCGACCGTCTCGACATCCAGGTGGTTGCCCGGTTCGTCGAGAATCAGAATCGAGTAGTTGCCGAGCAGGATTCCCGCCAGGCACAACCGTGCCCGCTCGCCCCCGCTCAAGACCTTGATGTTCTTATCCAGAGCCTGTTCTTTGAAGAGGAAGCTTCCCGCGACATTCAAAATCTGCTGTGCGGTAGTGCCGGGAGCAGACTCGTGTTCGAGGTACTCGCGAATCGTCATTTTATCGGGCAACGATGTATAAACGTGCTGCGCGTAACAGGCGACATTACAGTGATAACCCCAGCGGAGTTCCCCGTCTTTGGGAGACAGTGAACCGGAGATGGTACGCAGGAAGGTGGTTTTCCCCTGCCCGTTGTCCCCCACAATGGCGGCCCGAGCGCCGTGCTCGATTTCAAGAGTAATGTCATCGGCTACCTGCAGATCGGGATAACCGATCGCCAGCTGTTCGCAGGCCAGCGCGACTCCCTGCCGTTTCTCGGTCTGCGGAATCACGATATGCACCGTCGATTCAGCGCTTTCGATCTCGGTGAGTGTCAGGCGTTCCAGCTGTTTCTGTTTGCTGCGGGCCTGTGAGGCGGTGTTGGCGCCCGCTTTGTTCTTGGCAATGAAGGTTTCCAGCTGACGACGTTTGGCCAGCACGGTGGCGTTGGTTCGCTCGTCCCGTTCGCGAAGGATGTCCTGGTTTTCAAGATACTGATCGACATCGCCGTTGAAGAGGGTGAGTTTACCCCGTTTGAGTTCAAGGGTCTGAGAGCAGACGGCTTTCAGAAACGAACGATCGTGGGAGACGACCAGCACAGCACCGCGGTAATCTTTCAGAAAGTCTTCAAGCAGCAGCTGAGTACGCAGGTCGAGGAAGTTGGTCGGTTCGTCCAGCATGAGGAAGTTAGGTTCGTGCAGCAACAGGGCTGCCAGCTTGACGCGGGTCTGCCAACCACCGGAGAGCTCCTTGACGGGACCGTTGAGGAACCGGCCTTTCAACTCAAACTGGCCGGCGACGGCGCCACATTTCCATTCGGGCTGACCACTGTCGCGCATCAGAAAGTCGAGTGCACTTTCCCCCTCCTGAAAGGGATCGTGCTGCCTCAGATAGCCGACGCGGAGATTGGGATGCCGTGCGATCTGCCCGCTGTCGACAGATTCTTCTTCGAGGAGAATCCGTAACAGGGTCGATTTGCCGGCACCGTTGCGTCCGATGAAACCGACTTTCTGATCGTCGGCCAGTGAAACAGAAGCTTCTTTCAGCAGTTCCTGAGCACCGTAACTCTTGGTCACATTGGATATATCAATCAGGGTCGCCATTACTCTACCAGGTCGTATTTTCAGAGGAATTATCAGTAAAACGTATACACGAGGACAGAGAAGATAACGGGAACCTCGAAATGATTCAATTGATCAAACGTGCTGCTTTTGCAGTGATCCCGATTCATCTCACTACGAACTTTCTCGGCCCTTGACGGTTGTAGCAATTATTACAGCCCGGAAAGCGAGGGAAACGTTGAATTCTCGCCACATGCAGCCGGTTCCTGATCTATCTTTTCAGTAAGTGCGCAATGTCAAAATATCCGGATTAGAGAGCGTGAAACTCTGTACCGTTCCGGACATACGGAAACGCGGATTTCCAACTGAATCGAGTTCGATGATTAATCAAGGAAATTCATCCAGTCCTCCTGCCGAGCGGGCCGCTCCCAGTACGAGAATGCCCGATACGCAGAGCATGCGCGCTCAAAACGCGGCCTCTCCACGACGTCGTCGCCCGCTTCCTCAATCAATCATCGGGGGAAATTCGGCTCCCCACAATGCTTATATCCTATTTCTGTTGGTCAACATTAATCTGTTTTTGAGACCCGCGGAGCTGGTTCCGGCTCTGAAGGGACTGCCGATCTATGAGGTGCTGATCCTGTCATCCTTCTTTCTGTCACTGGATCAGATTAAGCGTGTGGTGCAGTTTCCGAACCTGAAACGTCAGCCGATAACGCTGTGCGTAATTGGGGTGCTGGTTGCTGTTGCGATGTCGCATCTATCGCATATGTACCTCTACGGGGTACGGACATCGACGATCGCATTTCTGAAAACACTGATTTATTACATTCTGCTCATCTCCATTATCGATTCACCGAAGCGTCTGAAAGGACTGCTGAAGACGGTGGCGATTTCGTCATCGGTGATGATTCTGCTCTGTGTGATTGACTATGCCGGGATCATCGACTTTGAATTCATCAAACACGTCAGCGACCGTGACGGCGTCTCAGATGCGGGTGAAGTCATTCGCGTCTTCCGAATGCGGGGTACGGGTATCTTCCAGGATCCCAACGACCTGTCCGTACTGATTGTCGCCACCGGTATGCTGTGCCTCTACTTTTTCAACGATCCAGCCAAGAGCCCGTTTCGGTTCCTGTGGATCGTGAGCATGATCATCCTGATGATCGGCCTGCTGGATACCCGCTCACGCGGCGGCCTGTTGACTCTGGGCATCGCAGGTATGGTCTTTGTATTACCGAAATATGGTAAGAAAGCCGCGATTGTCTGCGCAGTCGTGGGTGTTGCCGGTCTGACAGTGCTCGCAGGGCGACAGGGTAATATTGACTTGAACTCCGGTACCGGACACGACCGGATTTTGCTCTGGCGCGAGGGGATCTCTGCCCTGAAGTCAGCGAATCTGTTTTTCGGAATCGGCCAGGGTGAATACTCCGATATGGCGGGGCTCGCGGCTCATAATTCTTACGTGCACGCGTTTACGGAACTGGGGCTGTTTGGCGGTACCCTGTTCATTGGCTGTTTCTTTTTTGCTGGCCTGGGGCTGTATCGTCTGGTGCGATTCCAGATCGCGTCCCGGGGAAAACCAATCATGCGTGATCGGGAACTGGAACGTTACCTGCCTTACGCCTGTGCGATTCTGGCAGCCTGGTGTGGCGGGATGATGTCACTCTCCCGCTGTTACGTCGTTCCCACCTACATGATTGTAGGAGTCTCTGCGGCTTATCTGAACCTGGCGGGAGCCAGTCTGGCGCGACCCACTCCCATCGTTTACTGGAACAAACAACATCAGCTCTGGCTGATTGGCATCAGCGTGGGAATGCTGATCTCGATTGCCATTTTTGTACGAATTTTCGCCGGCTGACCTGTCGTCAGTACGGATCTTCGAAAGAACAAACATGAATCAGCGTCGATCAGTTAAATGGAATCTCTGTGCCAACTGGCTCAACCATGGGGTGAGCCTGTTGATCGGCGTATTCCTTATGCCTTACGTACTGCATATTCTGGGCGACCAGCAGTACGGGAGCTGGATATTCATCAATGCGATCGCCGGCTATTCGGGCCTGCTCTACCTGGGCTTCGGTCAGACGATCAGCCGGTATGTGGCGCATTATCACGCCAAGGAAGACTGGAAACACCTGAACCAGGTAGCGAATGTGATTTTCGCGATTTATCTTGGAATGGGTTTTCTGGCTTTGACGGCAGCCGGCATCATTGCCTGGCTGGCCCCTCACCTAAGTGAATGGGGATCGGTGCCAATCTCCGAAGTCCGACTCGTCATCCTGATTCTGGGCCTGAACGTATTTGTTGGCCTGGCGGGCAGTGTGTTTGGTGGCGTGCTGATGGGGATTCAGCGGTTTGACATTGAACGCGGAGTCAACCTGACCAGTGGGATTCTGCGGCTGGTTCTGACCGTGGCCTTCCTGCGAGCCGAACAGGGACTGCTGATTATCGCCTCAGTGTTCCTCGCGGTCACCCTGTTTGAAAACATCGGGCAGTGCCTGTTTGCGTTTCGGCAGTTGAAACAGTTCCGCATCAGCACAAAGTATATGGACTGGTCGATCCTCCGGGAATGTGGTTCCTTCAGCGGTTTTGCCTTCATCGATGCCATCGCCTGGACCCTGATCGAGGCCACCGATTCCATAGTGATCGGGATCTTCTTCAGTCCAGCCATGATCGTCCCGTATTACATCGCGTTACGACTGACACAATTTATCAATATGCCCATTGCCCAGATCGGCAAGGTCTTCATGCCTCGGGCAGGAGAGCTAAATGCCAACGAAGACCACGGTGCCTTACAGAAGCTGGTTCTGAACGGCGTCTCCCTATCCTTTCTGCTGGTGACCGGCTTTTTCATCGGCGCAGGCTTTTTCGGACAGACATTGATCAACACCTGGGTGGGACCCGGATATCCGGAGAGTCATCTGCTGCTGACAATTCTGCTGGGCGCCCGGATCGTGGCACTGCCGATCTCAATCTTCCGCTCGGTGCTGTACGGCATGGGAAATGTGAAAGTCCCGTCCCTGATTTACATGGGAGAAGCACTGGCCAACCTGATTTTATCGCTGATTTTGATCCAGTATCTGGGACTTGTCGGCGTGGCACTGGGAACCGCGATTCCGATTCTGTTTGCGGAACTCGGCATCCTGCTCCCGTATGCGTTGAAAAAACTGGACATCTCCCGGAGTCGACTGCTGCGTTATGCGATTGGACCGACCATCGCCCCGCTGATGGCTCTGCTGGCGTATTCCTACTGTCTGCCGCATTTCTTTGAGATACGGAATTCGTGGGTAGTCCTGGTCTGTATTGCCTGTGGAGGGGGAGCCTTCCTGGCGGGAACCTGGCTGCTGTTTGAGAAAGGCAGTCCTTTACTCAAACGAACCACGTCCTGAAAACACGGATTTGAATTATTTTATCACTATTAACCCTGACAGGTAATTGAATGACTTTACTCGACTGTTCTCACCAGACGATTGATACGCTTATTAATGCTTCTACGACACTGGAGACGGCACAGACGCTGTCACTGGCTCAGTATGACAGCAGCCAGCGTGCAGCCTGTCTGGAAGTCTGGAAAACAGTAGAAGCACAATTCTCTGAGGTTCCCCTGATGTGTTCACACGTCTGGACGTCAACCTGGATCGAATACTTCGGCGACCTCATCCCCTACTCTTTCGTTGTGGCGACGAAAGACAATGTCCCCTGCGGGGTTTGCCTCGTGACCGAAGGGGTCGCGCAATTCGACGGTCCGCTCTCAGTCAATACGCTACACCTGGGAACGGCGGGGGAACCGGCGTCCGACAGTGCGTGTGTGGAATACAATGCCCTGCTCGTTCCCACTGAAATACAGTCCGACTTCATGCAGGGGTTGATGGGACTGCTCGAGAGAAACAAAACCTGGGATGCGATTCACTTTGACGGATTTGCGAGCGATGAGCTGGAAGCCTGGAACCTGCCCGTTTCCGAAGAGGGTTTCCGTAAAATCGAAAGTCGCTATTTCGACCTGAAATTGATCCGGGAGGAAGAACGGGAAGTCATTTCCGGCTTTGGTTACTCCACCCGTAAGAATCTGCGGAAGAACATGAAATCATACGGCGACCTCAACGGACAATGGGCAGAGAGCGTTGCCGAAGCAGAAGACATCTTTGCAGACCTGGTCGAGTTACACCAGGTACGCTGGCAGAAAGAGGGGGAACCCGGTTCCTATGCCAGCCAGCGATTTACCGACTTTCATAAAGCGCTGATTCAGAAGCTGGTTCCCAGCGGACAGATGGGGTTGTTCCGCGTCAAGCTCGGCAACGACATCATCGGTTGCGTGCAGGTCCTGATCGACCGCAACCGCGTGCTGTGCTATCAGGGTGGTTCTGCTGAATACCAGGGTAAACTGAGCCCGGGTGTGATCGCGGACTATCTGTGTATCGAGGAGTGCTTCCGTCGTGGCTTCGATGCCTATGATTTCCTGGCCGGTAACAGTCACCATAAGCAGAAGATGAGCACACATCACAGCTACCTCACGTGGGCACAGGTGAAGCGTCCCCGCTGGAAATTCACCGCGTTGAATACCCTGCGGAAAATCAAACAGACCATGCAGCTGATTCAGAAATCGAACACCGACGAGGAATGAACTTATCGATATCAAGTTCAGTCGGAATCAATCTCTTATGAATGAAAATAACATGAGTACCATCGAAATCACTTCCAGTAACGAAACGAATGCAGCGGCTCAGAAATCGGCAGCGCGGCTCCGGATCTGTCATCTGAGTCTGACGCTGTGCACGGGCGGACTGGAACGTTTGCTGGTTGATTTTGCCCGATTCCATAATGCAGAGAAGTTCGAACTCGAATTTGTCGCGTTGGGAGAGATGGGAGCTCCTGCGGAAGAGATCCAGAAACTGGGTTGCCCCGTCATTCCCTTTCCCTTGACTGCTTCGGGTAAGCTGGGATGCATCCGTCAGTTGAAAGAATTCTTCCTGGAGAAGAACTACGACCTGCTGCACACGCACAATGCGTACCCACATTTTTACGGCACACTGGCCGGACGTCTCGCCGGGATCCCCGCGATCATCCAGACGCGTCATGGCCGCCGCTTTGGAGAGACCTTTAACGAGCGGCTGCAGTTTGCGCTGGCCAGCCGCCTGGCTGATCGCGTGATTCCGGTCTCGGATGATACGGGAGACCGCTGTCGCTCTGTGGGCTGGTTGAACGAACGGAAAGTGACCCGCATCTGGAACGGAATTGACGTGGATCGGTTTGCCTTTTCCGGCCCAGCGGCAGAGATGCGGGCGATTACTGTCTCGCGTCTGTCGCCTGAAAAGGATCTTGCGACGATGCTGCAAGCGGTGCGGCTGGTCGTTGATTCGATTCCTGAATTCGAGCTGATGATCGTGGGAGATGGTCCCGAACGCGCGAAACTGGAACAAATCACAACTGATCTCAACCTGGAATCCCATGTGCGTTTCCTGGGAGAGCGGAATGACGTCCCTGACCTGCTGACTCAAGCCGGCTTTTACGTTTCCTCTTCTCTGACAGAAGGAATTTCACTGACGCTGCTGGAAGCCATGTCGGTCGGATTACCGATTGTGGCGACGGCCGTCGGTGGAAATCCGGAGATTGTGCAGCAACCGGAAACCGGTCTGCTGGTCCCCGCGGCGAATGCGTCGCTACTTGCGGAAGCCATCTGTCAAATGTGTACTCAGCCTCAGAAATGGCTGACCATGGGCCAGTCGGCCCGCGAACGTGTCGAACAGCACTTCAATGTGCGTTCAATGATTAAAGACTACGAAATCCTGTATCAACAGATTTTGAATCTACAAGTTAAGTGAACCCGCCATGAATATGAATTTAACCTGTACTCACCACGATCTGTCACTCGACCCGGAAATAGAAAAAACCGCGCCGTTTGACGATCTGCAAATCAGTTTCTATGCCGTGCAGATGGAAGACCTGCAACCGATGTCCCAGTTCTACCAGGACTGGCTGGCACTGTTTGAACAGGATCCACACGCACTATTAAACCATCACCCGGATTATCTGCTGTACCTGCAATCGCAGTTACAGAAATCGTTTCCGGATCGCCCCAGTTACGTGATGTTTTGCCGTCACCAGGGCACGCTGGTGGCCGCAGGTATCTGTTGTCCGAAAAACCTCAGCACGAAGACGCTGCGTGGTATAGGGCCGGCACGACTGTTGCCAGGTTATTATTTAAAGGGAAACGGGTTTCTACTGCAGCAGGCATACCAGGATGATTCCGCGTTTCTCGAATTCCTGCTGGAAACCACTTTAAAATTCTTTCAGCAGCAACATGCGACATTTCTGTTTCTGGAAGATGTCCATCTCAACTCGCCTGTGAAAGCCTGTCTGGATCGGCTAGAGGGACGCTGCCTGACCTATTCCCATACGGGATACCAGCCGCGCAGCCTGATCCGGTTCCCGGAAAATGCTGCTGATTACTGGAATCAGTTCCGGTCTAAATCACGTCGTAAGCATCGCAAAATGATCCGGGACAACAGCCATCTCAAGCTGGTGCGGATTACTGAACCAGACCAGATCGCCGACTTTCTGAGTGCGGCTCACCAGGTTTCGAAAAACTCCTGGCAGAGTCAGCGACTGGGGCTGCGTGTCAAAAACAATGACCAGGAAGTCAGCGAGTTGATGTTCTACGCGTTGCACGGTGCCCTGCGTTCTTATCTGCTGATGGACGGGGATCGCCCCGTGGCATTCAAAATCGGCAGTCAGTTTCAGGGAATCTTCAACGATCTCGAATTCGGGTTTGACCTGGATTACGCCAGCGCTTCACCGGGTGAAACGCTGTTACTACTGATCCTGGAAGATCTGACCGAGTACGACTCGCCACGCACTTATGATTTCGGCGAAGGCGATGCGCAATACAAGCAGCGCTACAGCTCTGAGATCACACACAGTGGTGCCGTGATGCTGCTGCCGAATACGTTAAAAAACAAAAGCCTGCTCTGCTATCTGAACACTTCCCGCTGGATCGATCAGACAGCCCGAAACCTGTTGAAAACCTCCGGTATCTATACCGGTCTGCGACAACTGGTGCGATATGGAAAACTGGGCAGCAGGTAAGCTGGACCAGCAGTAGCGCATTGACTATCGAAAGATGGACGACCTATGAAAATCCTGTTCCTATCTAATGTGTTTCCGAATTCCCAGCACCCGGGAAAAGGGACGTTTAACGCTGCGATGCTGCAGTCCCTGGGAGAACTTCACCAAACCCATGTGATCTCACCGGTCGCCTGGGTGGATGAGTGTTCTTCCCGGGTCAGCCAGCGGACTCGACTCGATCCCGACTGGCTGCCTTTTGAAGCGGCTAACGGAATGCGCGTTGAATATCCGCGGTTCTATTATCCACCCAAAATGCTGCACCAGCATTACGGTCAGTTTCTGTACTGGTCGATCCGACCGACTTTAAATCGGGCAATTGCCCGGTTCCAGCCGGACGTGATTCTGTCGTACTGGCTGCATCCGGATGGAGAAGTCGCCGTCAGGGCAGCCCGCGAGCACGGCATTCCCGCGGTCGTCATGACGGGGGGTAGCGATGTCTTGCTGTTGACCCGGAATCGACATCGTCGGCGGGCAATTCAATCAGTCCTGCAACAGTCGGATGCTGTGATCACGGTGAGCCAGGACATCGAAGCCGCGGTGAAAAAGCTGCAGATTCATCCTGAGAAGATTCATACCGTCTATCGGGGCGTGGACCGCAGTCGCTTCTGCCCCGGTGATCAACGGGCGGCCCGCGAGCGGCTGGGGCTCGATCCGGATCGCAAAGTCATCATCAGTGTGGGGCGACTGGAACCCGTGAAAGGACATACGGTTCTGCTGGAAGCATGTAAGAAAATAAGTAAGCAGGGGCCTCCATTTACATGCTATGTTTTAGGTAACGGCTCATTACATTCCCGTTTGAGCCAGAAAGTAACAGAGTACGGATTAGACAAGTATTTCCAGTTGCAGGGATCACAACCACAGTCCCGACTGGCAGACTGGTATCGGGCCGCTGATGTCGTTGCCCTGCCCAGCCTTTCAGAAGGGGTTCCCAATGTGCTGCTGGAAGCGATTTCCTGCGGAAGCCGTTTCGTAGCCAGTCGCGTGGGCGGGATTCCGGAGATCGCCGATCCCCTCCAGGATCGACTGGTGACTTCGAACAATCCACAGCTGCTGGCAGACGCCCTGTCGGGCATGCTGGCGGTGCCTGCGATTCCGGAGCAACGGGTTTTCGAACCTTTGACCTGGCAGGAGTCCGCTGTGCAGCTCAGTCAGATTTTGTCTGACTGCAGTACGCGGTATTCAGCCGGCTTAACAGAACAGCAGAAATCGCGATCGTCCTACCGTCGTAAAAACAGAAAACTCAGACAACCAGTTTGAAATTCGAACATGAACCAGATTCGCCAGTTGATTAAGCGTTCGCTGACTGCAGTCGTCCCACGACGACTGTTTCTGGTTCAAGGTACGTCTCCCCATCCACAACTGTCTCCCGAGTCGCACACGGGTTTACACTCGCAGGCTCCCGTACCGCTGGCGTTGACCTTCGATGATGGTCCGCATCCGGAGTACACACCCCGCCTGCTGGATCTGCTCCTGCAGTATCAGCAACAGGCGACTTTTTTCGTGATCGGCGCCCAGGCACAGCGTCACCCCGAAATCATCCAGCGGATGGTTCAGGAGGGGCACGAAATCGGCAATCACACACTGACTCACAGCGAGCCTGCGCAAACGACAGCCAGACAGTTCCTGGCAGAGATCGATCAGACAGATCGGATTCTGAGGGATATCACCGGCAGCATTCCGCGCCTGGTCCGGCCCCCCAAAGGAAAACTGACCGCGGGCAAAATGCTGGGGCTCTGGCGGCGTCACAAAACCATCGTGCTCTGGGACACCGATCCGCGGGATTACCAGATGATTGAAAACTCACAAATCAACCAGTGGTGCGAACGCTTTGAACCGCAGGCAGGTAATTTCTGCCTGATGCACGACAATCACCCCTACGCGATTGAAGCGGTACGTCAGCTTTCGGAACACACACAATATGATATTCGCTCTCTGGGAGTCAGCCACTGGCTTGCTTCCGGTACAAAACCAGCGCCAGTCAAACAACGGGCTTCTGCCTGAGTGTATACAAAGGAATTTCTGATTTATGTCTACCATCCTCTCTCAACCTGTCGATCTGTCCGATTCGGGAGAACAGCCACGTCCACAGGAGTCACGTAAGCGACTGCTGCTGGTGAGCTATCATTTCCCCCCGGTCGGCGGTGCCGGCGTACAGCGTCCCGTCAAGTTTGTGAAATACCTGAAGCAGTTCGGCTGGGATGTGAGCGTGCTGATGGCTGCCAATCCTTCGGTACCGGTGTTCGATAACAGCCTGCTGGTCGATATTCCTGAGAACACACACCTGGAAAAGGCACGGACCTGGGAACCGGACTACACACTCAAGAAGAATATGGCCCAGAAGCAGGAAGAGGCGCAAAAAGTGAGCCTGTCAGGTTCGCTCAAGTCATCCTGTAAAAAGGTGGTCAAAGCGGGTGCGGGAATGCTGCTGCAGCCCGACGCGCAGATTCTCTGGTATCCGAATGCACTCAAGGCCGGTAAGCGGCTGCTGAAGCGGGTCCCCCACGATGCCATCCTGGCAACCGCCCCGCCCTATTCGAACCTGATCCTGGCCAGCAAACTCAAAAAAATATTCCACCTGCCACTGATTTCGGATTTCCGTGACGAGTGGGACCTGAGCAGCAAGTACCTGGAGAACCATCAGCGGGACCGGATCTCGGATCTGATTCAGACCCGTCTGCAGAAAAAAGTCATGCGTCACTCAGACGCGATTGTGGCTACCACGCAGGCCAGTACGCAGCGTCTGCTGGACCGGGCGGAGCAGTTTGGTGCCTCACCTGTCGGCCAGTGTATCTATAACGGCTACGATCCGGATGACTTTGACACGCCGCATGAGCCGACATCGACCTATTCACCAGAGAGTGGTAGAAAGTTTCGGATTGTCTATACGGGAACGCTCTGGAATCTGACCACGATTGAACCACTGGTGCGGGCGATTGAAGCCGTACATCAGTCACAACCTGCGATCCTGAAGCACCTGGAACTGCAGGTGATTGGGAGAAAGACTCCCGAACAGCGGGAAATCCTGGATCGTCTGAACCAGACGGACTGCACGCTGATTTGCGAAGACTACTGTGCCCACCACGAAGCCTTGAAAAAGATGGCAGCCGCGGATGCACTCTGCCTGCTGCTCAGCGATGTGGAAGGCGCCGACCGTGTGGCACCGGCCAAGCTGTTTGAATACCTGGCAATTCAGCGGGAAATCCTGTCGATCACTCCCGCGGGAGAAACGGCGGGCATTCTGCAGGACTTCTGGCCAGAGGGGAATTTCCGTGCCAGCGAGACGGACAAACTTGCGCACTGGCTGGTCAATCGTCTGAGTGGCCAAACGGTCTCACCGATGCCTCATCCGGAAAAACGGGATCAGTTCCAGCGGGAACACCAGGCAGGACAACTGGCGGAACTGTTAAACCAACTGGTCCATCACCGGATCTGATTAATTCGAATCGAAATGGGCTGAACATGAAATTCTGGGAAGATCTGAAAGCAAAATCAGAATGGTGCTACGGCAGTGTGACTGCGCGGAGCCTGCTGAAAACGTGCCTGACCGACGGCACGATGGCGATGCTCTGGTACCGCCTGATGCAGTGGGCGAGTGCCTGGAAGCTGGCGCCGCTGGCCATGATTTTCAACAAATGCAATGCGATCTTCTGCCAGTGCATCATTGGACGCGGTGCGGATTTCGGTCGCCGCCTGGTGATCATCCATAGCCAGGGAATCGTGATTAACGGTTCCGTCAAGGCCGGCGATGACATCAAACTGGAACACCAGGTAACCATCGGTGCGGAACGTAACACATCTCCTCGACTGGGATCGGACATCTTTATCGGTGCGGGAGCCAAGGTGATTGGTGCGGTGGAAATTGGCTCGCACTCGAAGATCGGGGCGAATGCGGTTGTTGTGAAAGACGTCGCAGCGCACACCACCGTCGGCGGGATTCCTGCAAAAGTGATTAAGGTTCATCAGGAGTCGGAACCTGTCAGCAGACCAGAAATCAATCAGGCCGAACTCCCCTACAAACAACATCAGCCAAAGGTGGCACCATGACATCCACACTCTTCATCAGCCTCTTCTGGGGATCTGTCGCGTTGATCGCCTACGCCTATGTCGGCTATCCACTGCTTATCTGGCTGCTTTCACGGCGTCATTCCCGACGTGCCGAAGAATTCACAAGCAATCAGGGCGAAATGGCAGCGATGGGGGAACTCCCCTTTGTGTCGATTATCATCGCCGCCTATCGGGAAGAGAATGTCATTCTCGATCGTTTGAATAACCTCGCCCTGCTGGACTATCCTGCCGACAAACTTGAGATTCTGATCGGCTGCGACGGGAATGAAGACCTGACCGGCGAACTGGTCACTATGTATGACGATGACTGCGTGCGTCTGCTGCAATTCGAAGAACGGCGGGGCAAGTCATCGGTTTTAAATGACTGTGTACCGGCGGCCCGTGGTGAAATCCTGGTCTTCTCTGACGCCAACACGCACATGGATCCACAGTGCCTCAAACAACTGGTACGACACTTTGCCGATGAAACCATCGGCGGTGTCTGCGGGCAGTTGATTCTCGAAGATTCGGAGACGGGAAAAAATGTGGACGGCCTGTATTGGAAATATGAAAACTTCCTGAAACAGTGTGAAACCAACCTCGGAGCCGTACTGGGTGTGAACGGTGCACTGTATGCCTTACGCAAGTCGATCTACATGCCGATTCCACCGGAAACGATCATCGATGATTTCCTGATTGGGATGCGGGTCCATCTGATGGGGCAACGTCTGATCTATGACGGCAGTGCCTTCGCAACCGAGGAATCTGCCACTTCGGTACAGGCAGAATTCAAACGTCGTGTCCGCATCGGTACCGGCGGTTTTCAGAGCTTACGGCACCTGAAGGGGCTGCTGAGTCCTCGATATGGATACATCGCTTTTGCCTTCTGGTCACACAAACTGTTGCGCTGGTTCTGTCCGGTCTTCATGACCGTGGCGTTGCTGGCGAATCTGTGCCTGTTGAATCAGACACTCTACCAGGTCACATTACTGGGCCAGGGACTGTTTTATCTGTCTGCCTTTGTGGGTATGAAACTCGCGAGTCGAGGGGGCGTGCTCCGTAAACTCTGTCGGGTTCCGGGTATGTTCGTGCAGATGAACCTGGCACTGGGAATCGGCCTGTTCCGCTGGCTCTTCACGCGACAGACCGGCACCTGGGAACGAACCGAACGCAGTGCCACCCGCGTGGTGCCTGTCGATGAAGCGTTTCCGCTGGAACAGCAGAGCGACATCGATCCAGAAACCATTGAGAATCATATTCCCTCTCATCATTCATAAAGATATCTGTCATGAATACATTTCTGTTTGCCTGTATCGCAATGCTCAGCCTGCTGGTGATGGCGTGCGTCGGCTGCGTTTCTCTGGCGATTCGTGCCCGGAACATGCAGTACTGGCTGCCCGCTTATCTGTTTCAGAAGAAGCAGGATCGGCCGGTCAAATTTACTCCGGAACAGCCCCGGCATATCTTCATCGCGGTTTGCGATCACTATGAACCGGAATGGGGAAATCCCCAGAAAGCGGAAGCGATCGCGCGCGTGGACCGCTGGTGTGAAGAATATCCGGCCCGCTTCTCGCGTTTCAGTGATTCGCGCGGACAGGTGCCTCAGCATACGTTCTTCTTTCCACAGGATCAGTATCAGCCCGAGTACCTGGATCGCCTGGCACGACTCTGTAAACAGGGATTCGGCGATGTGGAGATCCACCTGCATCACGACAACGACACGGCCGAGGGGCTGCGTCAGAAAATGAACGATTTTCGCAAGACCCTCTACGAACGACATGGCCTGCTGCGCAAGGATCCCGAAACGGGAGAAATTCTCTACAGTTTCATTCATGGAAACTGGGCCCTGTGCAACTCGCGTCCGGATGGTCGCTGGTGTGGGGTCGACAATGAAATCGATGTGCTGCTGGAGACAGGCTGCTACGCCGATCTGACGATGCCTTCGGCTCCCAGTGACACCCAGACACGTATCATCAACAGCATCTATTATGCGAAGAACCAGCCTGGCAAGTGTAAATCACACGATGCAGGAACGCTCGCGCAGGTTGGTCAGACTCCCAAGCGTGACAGCCTGCTGATGATCCAGGGGCCTTTGGGACTCGACTGGAATCAACGGAAATGGGGATTCATGCCCGGGATTGAGAACTCGGACCTGCACGGTGGGCGTCCGGCAACAATCTCACGTTTCCGGCACTGGCTGGCGGCAGATGTGCATGTGGCAGGCCGGCCCGACTGGACCTTTATCAAGCTGCACACCCATGGCGCCAAACCTGGTAATCTGGAGACTCTGCTGGGACCAGAAACGGAGGCGTTTCATGCAGAATTGCGCCGCGAAGCCGCCCGGCATCCGGAGTGGAAATATTATTACGTGACCGCGTGGGAAATGGCAGCGCTGATTCACCAGGCGGAACAGGGAAACACAACGCCTGATTTTGAAGCGATTCACCCTATTTCCCATCAGGAAACGGCTGTTTCGGTCTGATAAAAAGTGGGGCAGACACCCGTTTCATTATAGAATCCTGTCAGATTCGGATTGACCAGATTTTCGAGATTTGTCAATATCAGCGCCCAGACGGTCCGTGATTCTCAACGGGCTTGTCTTCCCCTGTTTTTCTATCGGTTCTGCGGCTGACAACCGCGGTACTAAAATTGAGTCCTTTCTCTGTTGTCTGACTTGAGTTACCAAATACATCACCCCCTTCTTTGAGCTTCCCTCAAGCGTATTCTGCGGTGAAGTCGCTGCTGGCAGAATAACAACAGGATTTGATTCAGACTCATCATCGTTTCAAGGAGGAAACAACATGAGTGTGATCTTAGTGCACACAGGCGTATCTCATACGCGCATCGAATATAGTATCTGGGAAGCACTGAATCAGACCTGGCCTCATTCCTCCACAATTGCCCGCTTCGGAACCGGTTTTTCCCCGGATAAGGAAGTGGATGTTTCCCGGGCAAATCTGATCATCAGCACGAGCCTCGAAGCAGCCGCCTCGATCAAATGCCAGGATCACCAGTTGCATATGTGCTACCTGGAACCGATCGCCAGCAATCAGCAGCCCATCGATCACCAGCTGGTCAACTCACTGACCGAAGTGGAGTTCGTTGTACCGACCAAAACGCTTTTGAATCAGAACCGGGATCGTTTTACCTCATTTGTACGTCCCCCCGTTGATACTGATTTTTTCAGTTCCGGTTATGAAAGACGGAGTGAGTTCTATCTGCTCGTTGTCGACGGTCCCTGGACTGCGCAGGAACAACTGGCCGTCGATGCCTGTGTGGCTCTCAAACAGAGTCTGTCGATCATCGGGATTCCTGCAGAACAGGTCCCCGCTGCGGTTCACAATGAACCCCAGGTGGAAATCATCGGTGCCGTTGATGATCAGACTCTGCGAGATCAGTATAGGCTCTGCAAAGCAGTGATCTGCCCACGGGATGTTGACTTCGATCTGTCTGCCCAGGAAGCACAGAGCTGTGGTGCCCCAGTGGTGATCTTTGGAGGCTGTGAAGCAGCCCAGTCTGTCATCTGCTTTGAGCAGCATGGACTGGGAAGTGGAATCCACTTCGCCGAACAGAGTGCCGCCTCACTGATCTCAGCCATGCGCGAGCTGGAGCTCCGTCCGCAGCGTTGCCAGTCCGTGATCGGCTGGTGCTGTGCAGCCCAGTTCTCGTATCAGCAGTTCCAGCTGAACTTCAATCAGGCAATTGCCAAAGAGATCGCCTACCGGATTCAGTGTGCTCAACGCCAGAGTCAGGCAGACGATCAACAGGATCAGGGTCCCGCCGAAGAGCGGGCTGCCGCTTAAATCAGATTGCCTGACATAGGCTGCTGCGGAACGTCAACACCGGACATTTACACAGCCTGGCGATATTGCAGAATCTTTTCCGACTGAATGTGTGAATCTGTTGCGCTAAGAACCACGGTTTTCTAAACTACTGCGGATACGGAGCTCTGGCAGGTCTGTTCCAGCTGCGGTACCGAGGCTGCCAGCAGGATTCAGTAGCAAGATCGCTTCGTAATCCTCTATTTTGCAGCAGGTTACTCGCGTCTATTGCTAATGCGAAGGTGTCGTTTGGCAATCCGTTCTGAGCCTCCTTCTTTATAGTTTTGTGGCTTTCATGCCTACATATTGGGGCCCATTGATGGCCGAACCAAACCCATAGCCCCTATTCCCCCTGCCCCGGCCTGTTTATATAACTGGACCTAGAGGGTTCATTCTTGGGCGACTGTAACAGGTGGCTGCTCAGGATCTGGATTGCCGATTTGCGGCAGCCGATATTCATAGGTAGATAGCGCAGCTGAAACACTCTCCTGCTTCAAGTGCCGCTTGAATCAAATGGGTGTTCGAAATTACAACTCACTCGCCTCACAAGGATGTGTCAGGTTCATGACTCAGCAAACCGTCGAAAATCTTGAAGCCCGTGTCAAAGAGCTGGAAGCTCAAGTCCAGGATTACCAGAAGCAGCTCATTCAGGCACAGAAGATGAGCTCCGTGGGTGCCCTGGCTTCATCGATCACGCATGAATTCAACAATATTCTCACGACCGTGATCAATTACGCGAAGCTGGGCCTGCGTCACAAAGAGGAAGAACGCCGGGACAAAGCGTTTACCAAGATTCTCTCCGCCGGTCAGCGGGCCGCCAAGATCACCACCGGCATGCTCTCGTATGCCCGCGGTAATGAGAGTCGCCAGGAACCGGTCGACCTGGTCGTACTGGTCAAGAGCGTGATCGCCCTGGTGGAAAAAGACCTGACGATGAACCGCGTCAATCTGCATACCCATTTCGATGCTCAGCCGGAAGTCACGTTGAATCCGAACCAGATCCAGCAGGTGCTTGTCAATCTGATCGTGAATGCCCGTCAGGCGATGCCCGGCGGCGGCAGACTCGACCTGGCGGTCCGTGTGAATGCGGAATCGAACCTGGCAGAGGTGATCGTGCGCGACAGCGGTTCTGGTATTCCCCCCGAGCAGCTGCACCATATCTTTGAACAGTTTTACACGACCAAAGAAGCAGACGAGAACGGCCAGGGAGGCACTGGTCTGGGCCTGTCACTGGCCAAAGAGGTCATGGAGGCCCATAACGGACGCATCCGTGTTGAGAGTGCCGTCGGTAAAGGGACTGCTTTCACGCTGAAATTCCCACTCTCGGCAGCAGCCATCGAAGCGGCCTGATTCGAGGCCTTTCTCAGGCAACGGGCCATTCTGAGTCGGTCAATGGGATCCGAGTTTTTTAGCTGTTTCCATTGAATTCCATAAAGCGTTATACTATATACTCTTATTCTCAAGCCGGAGTGGCGGAATCGGCAGACGCGCTGGATTCAAAATCCAGTGGGGGTAAACCCCGTGCGGGTTCAAGTCCCGCCTCCGGTACTATGAAAACCCGACAGGAAATGGTGTTACACCTTTCCCGTCGGGTTTTTGTGTTTGAGGGTACCTGAGCCCCGGAACTTCTGCGGAAGTACACAGGACCTTCTGAGACTGTCGGTCCGTTTCCAGTGTTGATTTTTTTTTCGTTACCAGATGCCTGGGATCAGCTTATAGCGCACACGCATCGCGTATTCCCGGTACCCGTTCAATTCAGCCTGCAGGGTCTGGTCTTCCCAGTGCGTTCGCACAATCAACACCAGCGAGGCGATTCCAGCTGGAATCAAGGCCCACACAGAACCCAGCGAGAGTGCCATGCCAAGGGCGGTGAGGATTCCCCCGACATAGCCGGGATGACGCATGATGGCATAGGGACCGGTGTCGATCACTGCATGCCCGCGGTCTGTTTGAATCCGCACGGTGACTTCAAAGAACTTGTTCACGGCTTCGGCCCAGGTGACGATTGCCATCCCCGCCAGCAGGAAGGCGTAGCCAATAATGCAGATCCACCATGGAACCGGAAACCAGTGGAATCGGCTCTCGTCCATGGCCGCTACAGGGACGATGGCCAGCATCGACGGAAAGTAGAAGCCAAGCAGGATTTTGTCCCAGTGTTTCGTTCCTTTGTGGAAGTGACTTCTCGCGACAATGACTTCCGGATTCACACGCTGAAGAACTACGAATCCTGCTGAGACGACCACCAGTAGAAAGAGAATGAACAGCCAGCCCTTGGGCCACGTCCATGTACCCGCAGGCAGGAACATAAATAGAGCGAAGAAGAGAGGCAGGCCAATCAGATCCAGAACCAGACGCCGGCGATTGATGCCTTGAGGTGGTTTGTCCGAGTCACTGTCAGCGGCCATGAATCGTTCCTCATCTCTCGCTTACGAACTCAGCAATCCAGTCTGGATCAAATTAACTCCTGTATCAGGGTTGCTTTGCCAGGTCCAGAAAGACGACGTGCGAGGGGTTACCGACGGCGGCGTAGTGGCCTGTGAAGTGCAGCTTGCCTGTTGCTTTATCGACTTTGAACACGGCCACGCTGTCGGCCCGCTGGTTACAGCAGTAGAGAAATTCGCCGGTCGGGTCGAAGCTGAAGCTGCGGGGATAATTACCGCGAGTCCATTCATCAGCCACCCAGGTCAGTTCGCCGTTTGTGCCGACGGAAAAGATGCCGATGCTGTCGTGCAGACGGTTGCCGGCATAGACGTACTTACCGTCTTCCGAGACCAGAATTTCCGAACAGAAGTTGCTGCCTTTGAAACCTTCCGGCAGTGTCGAGATGGTCTGCCGAGCGGTCAGTGTGCCAGCCTTTGGATCGAAATCGAAGAGTACCAGCGTCGAACCTTCTTCCTGGATTGAATAGAACCAGCGTCCGTTGGGATGGAAGTGGAAGTGCCGGGGTCCGTCGCCGGGAGGCAGAGAAATCGCAGGCTGATCATTCGGCGTGAGCTTGCCCGTTTTTTCATCGAATTTCCAGATGTAGATCTTGTCCAAGCCCAGATCGACATGAAACACGAAGCGACCGGAAGGATCGGCCTGAATCATGTGAGCGTGCGTATGATCGTGACCGCTGAAGGCGAAGCTGCCTTCGGGGGCATTCGTGGCTGTGGTGGGACCGATTTTGCCGGCATCATTTTTAACATCGGTGGCTTCGCCGAGTGAGCCGTCTTTCAGAATGGGGAGTACGGAAATCGAACCGCCGAAATAATTCGCAATCAGCAGATAGCGTCCCGACGGATGAATGCTGACATAGGTTGGTCCGTCTCCCCCCGAGTTAACCTTGTTGAGTTGTGTAAGCGAGCCGTCTTTCCGGTTGACCTTGAAGGCGGAGACGGAACCATGTTTCTCCTGGCCAACCCGATCGGTTTCATTGGTCGAATAGAGGCGTGTGCCTTCCGCGTTGACAGCCAGGCAACTGGGGCTGGTTCCCATCCGCTGAATGCCAGCAGGGGTCATCGCTCCCGTTTTGCTATCGACCTGGAAGAGATGAATACCGCGTCCGTTGCCAGGCGGCAGGTCGACCTGGGTATCGAGCACATCCTGAAGCGGAGAACTGAAGGTGCCGACATAGGCCATCAGGGGTTTGTCGGACGATTTTGATTCCGCGTAGGCCAGTCCAGCGACCAGTGGAAAAGTTCCGGTCAGAGCGAGAGATGTTTTCAGAAACGAGCGGCGGGATGTTTCGGGAGATTGCATGGTGTGAGTTTCTATTATCATCAGGAGAAATTTCAGGTTGTCGGGCTTCGATCATAGCTCTCCTGGGGAGAGAATGCATCTGAAATCGCCGATTCTTTGGGAGACAAAATCGGATCCTGGCGAAAGTGTGTACAGAATTTGTTTGCTCCTTCAGATCGCTTGTCTGTGTGATTCTTTGTCAGCATTTAACTTGCCTGAACCCATACTGCAAGATAGACTTAAATGACTTCTCTCTGATGTCGAAAGACACACGCTCACAGAACGAAGGCAGGCACAAACTTCGCTTCATCAGCGCCCCCATGCGCGCGGGGTCTGATCCGATTTGACTCAGCTGAAAGTTTGCCTACATGTCTGCTACTCGCTTACTCCCTGCTGTTCCGGGAAACTGGAATCGCTGTCTGTCCACATTCTCTCTCTGCCTGTTCCTGCTGCTGGTTTCTGCAGGTTGTCAAAAGCCTCAGCCCAGCGACTCCCAGGCGGAAAAAGACGACTCTTCAGCTTCGTCTACCGAACAGTCATCCTCGAAAGATGCTGCCACTGCGGAAGAAAAGACGATCGATCCCAAAATGGTGACGAAACCGGGGGAACCGATGACGGCCGAACGTTATCAGGAGGTAAAAGCGCGGCTGAAAGCCATCGGCCTGGCCCTGCATTACTCGCATGATAAAAACCGGTCTTTTTTACCATCACAAGAAGAACATCCTGAATATTTCGATGAGAATGGTCAGTTGAAAGTCAGCTGGCGGGTCCACATTCTGCCCTTTCTGAGCCAGAAGCCGCTGTACGATCAATTCAAACTGGATGAAGCCTGGGATAGTCCAGCCAATGCGCCGCTGGCAAAGAAGATGCCTGAGGTTTACCGCTCTCCTGATACCCCGATCGGTTCAGACAAGACCCGCTTCCGTGTCTTTGAAGGACAATGGGGAAAAAATAACAGAGGAAGAGAGGCGCCGTCTACCATATTTCCACTAGGGAAACCGGTCCAGATTCGTAACATTCTGGACGGAACATCAAACACAGTCATGGTCGTTGAAGCGGGACCGGACAAAGCGGTTCTATGGACTCAACCCGGTGGACTGAAAGATGAACATCCCAAGGCTGAATTCGGAGCCGCCGGTCGAGGCATTCCGGTCTTGCTGGCCGATGGTTCAACCCGCTGTTACAAGCGGGATATCGATGAAAGCAAGTGGAAAGACCTGATAAACCCGAATGATGGCAACGTGATTGACGATCGAGAATACACCATTATCCATACCACTCTGAAGCCAGATCAGATCAAGGTCCTGCAACAGCTTCGCGGGATCGTCATGGCGTTTTACGACTATGTCGATAAATACAATCGGTTTCCGCCCGCGGATGAACACCTGGTCGACGGCAAACCCAACCTGAGTTGGCGAGTGTATCTGCTGCCTTTCATGGGACAGGAGGCACTGTATCAACAGTTCAAACTGGATGAGCCCTGGGACAGCCCCCACAACAAAGCCTTAGTGGCGAAAATGCCGGCGATCTATCAGTTTGGTTCCGCAGGTAAGCCGGGCGAGACACGTGTGATGACCTTTTCCGGAGAAAAGACGCCGTTTCCGGGAGGGCCGGGCTCACGCATCAGAGATATCACTGACGGGACTTCCAATACGATCTTCTTCGTGATCGCTGCTGAGGATAAAACGGTACCCTGGACGAAACCGGAAGACCTGCCCTTTGATCCTGCTGCCCCGATCAAAGCCCTCGGTACGTTAACCACGCCTGTGATCCCCGCTGTGATGATGGATGGCTCGACAAGGGGGATTCCTGTGAACATCCCCGCGAAAACGCTGGCGAATCTGATTCAGCCGGCAGACGGTAATGTGATCACAGTTGATCTGCCCTCATACAAACCTGAATAAGATTGGAAACAGGCACTGTTTTTCACCTGTTTTCACTTTCAAGTAAACCTCCCTGACAGAACCATGGAGAAGAGAATGTATATTCATAATCGAATTCTGCTGCTGGTGTTGCTGATGGTAACAGTCACAGTTCCCAGCGGATGCCAGAAACAGCCTGCTGCGAATTCCACAACGGAAGAAGCTGCCACCGAGACTGGTGCACCGGCAGAGACGGCCGCTCAACCGGAAGAGCCAAAGATCGCCCCGGAGATGCTGACCAAAGCGGGTGAACCGATGACCGCCGCACGTTACAAGGCTGCTGGCAATCAGCTCAAGCAGATTGGTCTGGCACTGCATAACCTGCACGATCAAACACAGTATTTCCTGCCGACTCAGGAGAAATATCCTGAATTTTATGACGAGAATGGTCGTTTAAAAGTCAGTTGGCGGGTGCATCTCCTGCCCTATTTGGACCAGAAACCATTGTATGAACAGTTCAAACTGGATGAAGCGTGGGACAGTCCAAATAATGCGCCGCTGGCGAAGAACATGCCTGATGTCTATAAATCGCCGGACACACCCGTCAACTCAAACAAAACCCGCTTTCGTGTATTTGAAGGGAAACGGGAGAAAGATGGTGAGGGAGAGGAGAAAATGACCACATTGTTTCCCCTGGGTCAGCCGGCCCGTATGAGAGATACAAAGGATGGCCTCTCCTATACAATGATGGTCGTTGAAGCAGGTCCCGACAAAGCTATCGAGTGGACGAAACCGGGTGGTCTGAATCCGGCGCAGCCAATCGCCGAACTGGGAGAAACTGCTTCACAGGTTGCGATTCTTAAGGGGGATGGATCCATCTCACTCGTTAAAAAGGATCTGGAAGACGCGCAATGGAAAGAGATGATCGGTCCGCAGGACTTCACGCGGATTGATTGGGATGCTATCGAAGTCAAACCGGGACAGAAAGAATAACTTTCAACGACGAACGGTAATATATCACCACCCAACCCACGTAGTTTTTTATAAGACACCCAGACAACCATGACCATCAGTTTTGAATGCAGGCAGTGCGGTAAGAAATATAAAGTCGGCGACGATAAAGCCGGTAAGAAAATCAAATGCAAAGAGTGCGAAGCGGTGATGAAAATCCCGGTTCCCGCGGGTGATGATTTTCTGGAAGCGTTCGATGAAGAAGAGGAAATGGATTATTCGCCACCGACACGACGACGGAAGAAAAGCCCCGCGAAGTCGGCGAAATCGAAGCAGAAGAAACAGACGGCTTCCAAAGTCAAACCGGGGCCGCTGATCGCGATCGGTGCCGTGGTCCTGCTGCTGGGAGGTGGTGGTTATTTTCTGCTGACCTGGGGTGCCCCGGGAGGCAAGATCATGAAGCGTATCGCCGACAAAGCGGACGACGTGATCAACTCTCAAATGAATGGAGGGAATTCGCAACAGGTCCAGGCGTCAGAGGCAGACCGCATGAAAAAGATCGGGCTGGCCTTTCATCACTATCACGATTCTTTCACGCGATTCCCGTACGCCGATGCGCACCTGACGGATGGCAAACCGAATTTGAGCTGGCGGGTGCATCTGCTCCCGTTTCTGGGACAGACGGAGTTGTATCAGCAGTTCAAGCTGGATGAGCCCTGGGACAGTCCGCATAACAAGGCCTTGATTACCAAAATGCCGGATGTCTACCGGACAGAAAATACCCTGCAGCCGGGCTTCACGTCTGTGATGACCTTCTCAGGCAAGGACACCCCGTTCAGCGGCGGTCAGGGTTTACGCATGCGAAGTTTCACCGATGGTGTTTCCAACGTGATCCTGGCGGTCAAAGCAGGCCCGGACAAAGCGGTTCCCTGGACACAACCGATCGACCTGCCCTTCAATCCTGGCAATCCGATCATCGCACTGGGACAGGCCACTAATGGGGGATTCCTGTGCATCATGGGCGATGGTGCACTGCGAACGATTCCGACCAGTATTTCGCCACAAACGCTCAGTCTGGCAATCCAGCATCGAGACGGTCAGAGCCTGCCGATCTTCTGAGCAACTTTGAAGTACCTTATTCTCTTTGCTGGTCTGTATTTAAAAGCATTTCTGAATGACATTAAATTTTAAAGTAGAGAAGCTGAAAGTTCTGGATACCTCTCTCCGAAACTGATATATTCACGCATACAGATAATTCATTCCTGTATATCAACCCGCTCATTATCTGATTTACCCAACACTTACGCTTAAACTCAACGCCTCAACGTGCGGGCCACGTACGTTTGATCGCAACAGATAGCCAGAAAGCCCTGCCTCGCATGCTGTTGACTAACTGGTTGAAGTCCCTGACTTCACGATACCGAACTGTACGCTCACGTCGTCCCCGTAATCAGCGTTCTCGCTCCCGTCATCGGTATCAGCCGGCCCTGAGCCGACGCCCGATTGCGATCGAAGAGCTGGAAGACCGCACGCTGCTGACCGGATACAGCATTCAAAACCATCTACTGCCCCCTCTAGATTCTGATACCAATCTTGAAGAACAATTTGGCACTGCTGTTGCTGTTGATGAAAACTACCTGGTAGTTGGTGCTCCCGGTAATGATTTCCACGCCGCTTCCGCCGGTTTAGCCTATGTATACAAAAAAGATGATCACGGTACCACAAACAATGCTACGGATGATACCTGGGTATTTGAAACTACTCTTTCCAGCGAAACACTCTTGCAGGCAGATGCTTTCGGTACTTCAGTAGCGATAGATGGAAACACTATTGTAGTAGGTGCATATTCAGTTGATACACCTACATATAACAGCGGTGCTGTGTTTATTTACACAAGAGATGATTCTGGCTGGAAGAACATTCCAGAAACCAGAATTCTTTCTCCAGAAGCAGATAAGCCAACAGGTTCGTCTTTCGGCACTTCCGTCGCGATTGAAGGAAACACAGTTGTCGTAGGAGCTAGTTTTGATGATAGCCAGGCATTTAACAGTGGAGCAGCATACGTCTTTACGAATTCTGGCGGAGGATGGGAGAATGCTAATGTAACAAAACTGACTGCAAGTGACGCTGTGGAAAAATTATATTTTGGGCAAACAGTTTCCATCAGTGATAATACCATAGTTGTGGGAACGAAAAGTTACGTTTCTGCCGCATACATCTTTTCCAATGTCAATAACAATTGGAACTCAGCAGAAGAAGTAAAACTATCCGGAAGTTCGGGAACGTTCGGAACAACTGTTTCTATCTATGGTAATACAGTCGTAGTAGGTGAAGAATTATCTTCTTTAAGTGGCATTCATAATAGCGGTGCAGTCCACCTCTATGTAAAAGGAACTGACTGGCATAATTATCAGGAAACAATACTTACATCACCTGATCCACATACTGACGATCACTTTGGCTCTTCTGTATCTATTCACGATAATATATTAGTTGTAGGTGATGAGAATAAAATTCATGATCAGTTACATCAAGGTTCAATCTATATATTTGAACGTACTGAAACAGGCTGGAATGATGCAACTGTAACTGAAATCTCCCCCCCTGAAATTGAATTAAATCAATTATTTGGTGCAACAGTCTCGTTTGACGGAAATACAATCCTGGTAGGAGTTCCAGCCGGAGATATTAATGGAATTGATAGTGGTGCAGCGTATCTCTTTACCGCAGGGGGTGATGGTTGGAATACTTCAGGACAAAGAATTAGCATCCTAACCGATAATATTTTGAATCACGCCAATGACACCACTGGGGATAATGTAGCAATCGAAGGTAATTTTCTAGTTATTGGAGCCCCGTTAAATCAGTACTCCCCCAATCACTCGGGCGCTGTATATATCTATGAACGAAATACTAATGGTACGCCTGAGACTCATGCTGATGATACCTGGATTTACCACACAACTCTTTTTGCTACCTTAGGTCAAGATGCAAGATTTTTTGGTTCATCGGTAGATATCAATGGAGTTAATATTGCTGTTGGTGCATTTGGCAGCACCGAACTAGGCTACAACAGCGGAGCAGTTTACGTTTTTACTAAAGATGGGGACGACTGGCTCAGCAGAACTGAAAGCAGGATAACTGGATCTGACTTGGCTTACAATTACGAGTTCGGCTATTCCGTGGCAATTGAAGAGAACACGCTTGTGGTCGGTTCTCGAAGGAGTTCTGGTAATCAAAACGTTACGGGGGCAATTTATGTTTTTACAAGCGAAAATAATAATTGGTCAAATGCCGTCGAAACGAAACTTTTCGCATCAAATGGTAAGTCGGGTGATTATTTTGGACATGAAGTCGATATCAATGGTGATTCTATAATCGTCAGCGCCTGGGCAAGGAGTGATATATCGTCCCAAAGTGGAGCAGTATATATCTACCGAAAGGGTGAATCTGGCTGGTCAGATGCTTGGGAAACCGAGTTTACTCCATTTTCCGGATCGAATCAGAGTAATTACGGATACTCGGTTTCAATCAGTGGTGATTCCGTAGCGATAGGGATTCCTGGCGATGATGAAAAAGGAAATAATGTTGGCTCAGCTTATATTTACACAAGATTAAGTGAAAACTGGGATGATTCAGAACTCACGAAAATATATGCACCGGATGGTATGCTGTTTGATGCATTTGGACATTCAGTTTCTATTCACAATGATACATTGCTTGTGGGAACATATGGTGATGATACACGCGGAGACGACAGTGGCTCAGTGTATGTATTTAAAAGAAACGAGTCAGGCTGGGAAAACAGTTTTGATTCAAAACTAATCGCCGATGACGGGATGAGCCAGGATCATTTTGGCTGGAGCATAGCTCATGATGGAACAACATTTGTAGTTGGAGCTCCATATGATGATACATCACATGGCTACAACAGTGGCTCGGTTTATGTGTATGGCCCACCACGCATCAACACTATCTCCATCAATGATGTCCAAATCACGGAAGGAGATAAAGGTACCACGGCAGCGACCTTTACGATTACTCGAACTGGAGTTTTACCCGGTGATCTGAACAAGAATGAAACCGTTGAATTTAAGATAGTGGATGGCACTGCTTCAGTTTCATCTTTGGATTATGAAGCTCAGACGGGATCGATTTATTTTCATGCAGATCCTCAACAAACACTTCAAGTTCAAATAATTTCAGTAGAAATCAATGGTGATCACACTATTGAGGACGACGAATTTTTTCAGATTATTCTTACTCACAATTCTGAAAATTCTACATTCATTAAATCAATTGGGAATGCCACCATCTTAAACGATGATTTCCCTGAATTTGTCCAAACGTTCTCCGCCTTACCTACGGAGATACGGACAGACGATGATCACTTCGGTAATGCGATCGAAGTCAGTGGTGACTATATGGTCGTCGGGGCGATTCATAGTGATATTGCTGCGACGGATGGCGGAGCTGCTTATGTCTACATTCGAAACAGACAGGGAACGCCAGATAATGAGTCAGACGATACGTGGGACTATCATTCCACTTTGACGGCGTTTGATGCTGAAGCTGGTGACCAGTTCGGGACGAGCATTGCCATTGATGGCGACACGATCGTGATTGGCAGTCTCCTCGACGACGACCAGGGGGACGACAGTGGTTCGGCTTATGTCTACAGACTCGTTGACAACGTATGGAGCCTGGAAGAAAAGCTGACAGCCACGGATGGCAGAGAAGGCGACCAGTTTGGTATTTCCGTGTCCATTGAAGATTCTACGATCGTCGTTGGCGCGCGTTACCATAACTACTTCATCTCAGCCTTTGATGATCATACCGGAGCCGCTTATGTTTTTGATCGATCCGGCACAGACTGGACACAAACCCAAAAGCTGACCGCGTCTAATCATAGTGATCAGGATGCGTTTGGGCACGATGTGCTGATCAAAAACGACGCCATCTACATCACCGGTCTGCGGGCAGCTGTAGACGATTCCCCATCGGGTACCGGTGCCATCTATATCTTTCATAACCAGGACGGAGCCTGGACTGAACAACAAATCATAGGCCCTCCCGATGGCGAATATGATGACTGGTTTGGCTATGATATTCATGTGGACGGAAATTTCTTAGGCGCAGTTTCAGCTGCAGATGATGAGTTTAAAGGATCTGTCTATCTCTTCAAAAACAATGCAGGCACCTGGGAATTTCAGCAGAAGCTGACTCCCCCTGTGGGAAATCAACTTGACCGGTCCGCATTTTCCATTCGTATTTCAGGAACAACCCTTGCTATCGGCTCACTGCTGAGCGATGGACAGACAACCGATTCGGGCGCTGTTTTTCTCTACCAGCTAATCAGTGGAGACTGGGTTGAGTCCCAGACTATTTCAGCTCTTGATGGAGCCGAGCAGGATTATTTTGGGCACGCAGTCGCTTTTTCCGGTGACCAGATTATTGTCGGTGCGCCTCAGAACGATGAAGCCGGCAACAATGTCGGGAAGGTCTATGTCTTCCGGACTTTTGCTCCCCAGATCAATATCATTCCCACCAGCCAGAAAGAGGGAGATCAGGGAGAGACGATTTTCACCTTCGAGGTGGAACGCGTTGGTCAGTCTTCTGGTGATTTAGACTTTGAGTCTACCATTGACTTTGAAACAGTAGACTTTAGTGCCACCCTTGCAGATCACGATTATGAATTTCAATCAGGGACAATTACATTCACAGCCGATCCGAATGCAATTCGTCAGACTCAGACCATAGAGATCACAGTCTATGGTGACGACATATTTGAAGGTGACGAAAAATTTGTTGTCAGACTGTCAAACCCATCAGACGCCACCATTCTCGGTAGCAACAGCGTCTTTGGCTGGATCGAAGAGGATGACCATGCAGAACTGGGGATTGAAAACACCACCGTCAACGAATCTACCGGCACATCAAGTATCACAGTTTCCCTGGACAAGCCCGCAATCGGACGGGTCAGCGTAATGTATTCCACCGCTGATCAGACGGCAGACTCTCCAGCTGATTACGCTTCTACTACAGGCACTATCACATTCGAAGCTGGAGAATTGAGCAAAACAATTCAGGTTCCAATTACTGATAATGCCATAGTGGAAGGTAACGAAATATTTCTGGTCAATCTCACAGACCTGGTCGCCGAGGGTTCTGATGTCATCATCAGTCAGGGTCAGGCAGAGGTGACTATCGAGGATGACGACGAAGCGACTATCTCCATCGACGACGTCTCGGTCGACGAATCAGCGGGGACAGTTAATTTAATTGTCACTTTGAGCCAGGCATCTGCAAATACGGTCACCGTAGATTTCAGGCCCATCAATCAGACAGCAACAAAACCCGCTGACTATCTGGACCATACAGGCACGCTGAGCTTTTCACCTGGTGAACTGACCCAAACCATCACCTTCTCTATCGTTGATTCAGACCTCGTCGAGCGGGATGAACAGTTTCTGGTACTGCTCTCGAATATCCAGGCCGGGGGAGGAAACGTCACTTTTGCCCGAGATCGGGCTCAGGTCACCATTCTTAACGACGACCAGGCCAGTATGACGGTTGATGATGTTACCGTCGATGAAGATACGGGCACCGTGGAGCTGACCGTTTCCCTCGATCACCCAGTCGACACCACTATCTCGGTAGAGTATGCGACAGCAGATCTGTCTGCTATTGCCGGAGATGATTACACGCCTCAGACCGGTACTTTGACTTTCAGTCCTTTTGCACTTACCCGGACCATCTCAATCCCGATTGTGAATTCAGATCTGGTGGAACTGGAAAAATCCTTCTTCGTGAATTTGAGTAACCTGCAGGCTAACGGACGCGATGTGATTCTTGCCGACAGCCAGGCTGAAGTGACGATCTCCGACGATGACCAGGCGCTAGTGACCATTGATGACATTACCGTCAATGAAGCCGACGGGACTGCAGAGGTTACTGTTTCGCTGGACAAGCCTGTCGCGAGTGAGATCAGTGTCGACTACACAACAGCCGGGCAGTCAGCCCTGGATACTGAAGATTTTGAATCGCAGTCCGGAACGCTCACCTTCACTGCCGGTCAGCAGACCAGGATTATCAGTATTCCACTGGTGAATAACGAAGATCTGGAATTAGACGAAAGTTTCAGTATCATACTGAGCGATCTGCAGAATCATGGATTTAACGTGGTTCTGGCTGATGCTCAGGCTGAGGTGACCATCGAGGATGACGAACAGGCCCGTTTTTCGATCGCGGATATCGACGTCAATGAAGGAGATGGGACTGCGGTCCTGACTGTCACCCTGGACACCCCCTTACCTGTCACGGTCACCGTTGATTTCACGACTTCGAACCTGACTGCTGTTTCCCCAGATGACTATCAGTCGACATCAGGTATTTTAACATTCCTGCCTGGCGAACTTTCCCAGACGATTACAATCGACATCGTTGATTCTGATCTGCTGGAAATCGATGAAACATTTCTGGTCACACTGTCAAATCTTCAGTCGGGCACCGCGAACGTCATTCTGGGAGACAGCCAGGCGGAAGTGACCATTCATGATGATGATCAGGCCAGCCTGACGATCGATGATGTGACTGTCGACGAGGACGCGGGCTCAGTTCTGTTAACCGTTTCGCTGGATCAGGCAGCGGGTGACACAATCTCGATTGATTATACGACGGCTGATCAGTCTGCAGTGACCAACGATGATTATGCTTCACAGACGGGGACTTTGACATTTGCTCCCGGAGTACTGACTCAGACGATCTCGATCCCGATCGTTGACTCTGACCTGGTGGAACTGGAAGAGTCTTTCCTCGTCAATCTGAGCAACCTGCAGACCAATGGCTGGAATGTCAGCCTGACAGATGCCCAGGCGGTCGTGACGATCTCCGACGATGACCAGGCGCAATTGACTATTGACGACATATCCATCAATGAATCTGAAGGGACTGCGGAAGTGACCGTTTCCCTGGATCAACCCGTTGCAGGTGAGATCAGTGTTCATTTTGAAACAGCAGACCAGACAGCCATTGCAGGCGAAGATTACGAAGGCCAGTCCGGCACGATCGCTTTTTCCGCCGGCCTGCAGACCAGGATCATCAGCATCCCCCTGATCGACACAAATCTCGTTGAACCGGATGAGCAGTTCCTGATCAATCTGAGCCAGCTACAGAACAATGGATATGATGTGATCTTGGCTGATGCCCAGGCAGAAGTCACCATTCGGGATGATGACCAGGCTCAGTTTACGATCGACGACATCATTGTAAGTGAAGCCGATGGCACTGCTGTCTTGACCGTTTCATTGAGTCACCCCGTCACATCGACGGTCACCATCGATTATGCAACGGCTGACGACTCGGCGCTCTCTCCCGAAGACTACCAGGCTCAAACAGGCACTCTGACGTTCCTGCCCGGTGTGCAGTCGCAGAGTATTACCATCGATCTTATCAATTCCGCCCCGATCGAACTCGATGAACGCTTTCTGGTCAACCTCTCCAACATCCAGGCCGGAAGTGCAGATGTTGTGATAGGTGATCATCAGGGAGAGGTTACGATTCAGGATAACGAACAGGCACAGTTGATTGTGAGTGACCTGACCGTCAATGAGGCGGACGGGACGGCTGAAGTCGTAGTCACGCTGGATCAACCGGTAAGCTTTGAAGTTCGGGTGAACTATTCACTGGCCGACGGGAAAGCCAAAAACTCACTCGACTACCAGAGTCAGTCCGGAACACTGATCTTTGCTCCTGGGGAACAGAGCAAAACAATCACGGTTGCCCTGATTGATAATGACAAAGTAGAAGAAATCGAAGACTTTCACGTGAATTTGTCCGGCCTCAACATTCAGAGCGATGTGGTGATCATCGGCCGTTCCCAGGCAGACGTTTCCATCGTTGATGATGACCAGGCCCAGTTTTCAATTACCGATATCACTGTCGATGAAGCAGCTGGAGTCGCCCGACTCTACATCTACCTGACGGATACCGTGTACGCGAACATCTCAGTCGATTACAGCACCGTAGATCAATCCGCTGTCAGCGATTCTGACTACCTGGCCAAATCGGGCAGGCTGACATTCACTCAGGGACAGACGGCCAAGAGTCTTACGATCACCATTACCAACGACCAGATTGTTGAAGGTCTAGAGTCCTTCTACGTTCAGCTTTCGAATATTCAGGCGAACGGGGCGCAACTCACTTTTGCCAATGATTCTGGCGAAGTAACCATTGAGGACAATGACGAAGCCAATCTGACGATGAGTGATGTGACCGTCGATGAATCGGCGGGAGTCGCATTAGTTTCACTGACACTGGACCAACCAGTCGAAGCGGCAGTATCTCTTGATTTCAACACGCTGGACCAGAGTGCCCTGGCGAACGCGGACTACCAGCCTACAGCAGGTACGGTCACGTTTCAGCCGGGTGAAGTCTCACAGGCGGTCAGCATCCCTCTGATCGACACGGATCTGGTGGAACTGACAGAATCGTTCCTGGTTCAGTTCACGAATCTGCAGGCCGGCGGTGCAAATATCGCGCTCAGTCGTAACCAGGCAGAGGTGACAGTAACGGATGACGACCAGTCAAATATCACGATCGACGATATTTCGGTGGATGAGTCCGCCGCGAATGTGCAGGTGACCGTCTCGCTGGATGCCCCCGTCGATGCATCGGTGGTCATCAACTATGCAACCGCCAGTCAGACAGCCCAGTCGCCATCGGACTATGCTCACAGATCAGGTTCGCTGACATTTACGCCGGGAACACAGACGCAGACAATCAGCATTCCAATTGTCGATTCTGGTCTGCTGGAAATTGACGAAACATTTTTAGTGATCCTGTCGGGCCTGCAGGCTAATGGACATAATGTGATTCTGGCTGATGACCGGGCCGTAGTTACGATCCTCGATGATGACAGTGCCTCTGCAGAGGTGAATCTGAGACTGGTCTCCTCCCCGACCCCGACACAGCCGGACGGTTCGATCATCCAGTTACCCGAACATGAGGCGTGGGTCAGTGAGTGGGCCACATGGTGGATTGAAATCTGGGTCCAGACCAACGATCAGACCAGCCAGGGGAGCATCTCTGTCGATGTCGATCTGTCTTACAATTCGGCCGTTGCCTCCGCGATGGAAATCGAATACGGGCCTCGGTTCTCTACAAACCAGACTGGTGATATTGATGATTCAACAGGAACGATCACCGACCTGCATGCGGAAACATCAACGGCTGGACTGCAGGTTAACCGGCGAACGCTGTTTGCCCGGATTCGCTTCACTCCCCAGGCGCAGGATCAGATTGATCTCGATCTGAGTACAAAGATATTGCCTGCTGAAGATTTGGAACTGCAGGCGAATTCCGTCGAAGTTCAGCTATCCAATGCCGCCCCCTTTGTCACGCCGACTGAAGCGATCCCCGCTGTCCAGATCTACGCCAACCCGTATGACCTCAATAACGACGACGCCATTAATTTCCGGGATCTGATTCTGTTTGCCAGTGTGTATAATTCGACTCCCAGCCAGTCTGATTCGGACTATGCCTGGTTTGCAGACTTGAATCAGGATGACCGGGTGCACTTCCGGGATCTGCTGCTGTTTGCTTCCAATTATGGGAAGTCTAAAGCCAATCATTCCATTGTCACCTACCCCTCCAACTTCCCGGATGCCTGGAATCAGCTGCTGGTGGCTGACACGTCGAGTGCACCACAACAGACGGCGACACCACTGACACAAACGGTCGCGACGGCTTCCTTCTCTCGGATTGTCGATCAGGTCAGTGGCAGTCTCTCTGTAGAGCAGAATGTCATGCTGGAAGCCACGACTGTGCAAGTGGTCGATCTGAAAGGAGACGCGCTGGGCCAGATCGCTGGTGGCACAATCTATATTGATGTGGATGCAGCGGGATATGGCTGGTATCTGGAAGGCAGCCCTGCTGCTGATTTTAACTTCGTTTACGACAGCGATCTGAGTCTCATCGCGTTGCCCGGCAGTGATGCGGACGGCCGCTTCGATCTGCAGACTGTACTCTTCCACGAACTGGGGCATCTGCTGGGTTACGAACACTCAGAAGATGGAGTGATGCAGGACACACTCGCTCCCGGTATCCGGCTGCTGCCCGACTGGGAACTCAACTTCGAATTCGACCCGGGGCTCTCCCTGGAGGATACCGATGAATTCTTTCTCGACATTCAAGACGAAACGGAACTGATGCCGTTTAAGTGAGCGGAACTGTCGGAAGCCGACTAGAGGGCAGTGAGTTCTTCGAGCAGGTTGATCTGAATCGACGGACAAATATTGATCCGCAGGCAGTTCTCGCTCTCTTCCGTGAACTGGATGGATTTGGCAGGAAATTGTCTATACGGTGTCTGACTAAGCACCACATTTTTACCTCGCAAGGGGAAGTAATGATCTTCCAAGCCTGCCTCTTCGAGCGTCATAAAGATCAAGACGCCGTTTTTAATTTTGGCCCCTTGCACGCGCGTAAACAGCAGGGACTGTTTTCCGGGAGGCTGATCTGATATCTCATTCGACTGCTCTGTAGAAAGGGCGGTTCTGGCAGCGGTGGGTTCCGCCAGAAACAGCACCGACAGGCTGAACAGAATCACGAAGATCGATGAGACGGTTGTGAGCAGATCTTTCATTTTACTCCCCCTCCCACAGGCTCGCTGCTTTTTTCAGTAGTTTGTGACTTAGCCTGTTGTCGCTGCTGGAATTCGGGGTCAACGAGCCGCCAGGTTTTCTCTGATTGTCCCGGCACGATCAGTTGTTTCCAGTCAGGCTGCTTGATATCGGAGAAAATCTCTTCCAGTGACTTTAGCTGGCTGTTGGACGACTTATCCAACTCGATGACATTTCCGAAGATCTTAAGGAGCGTTGTTTCCGGAACATCGGGCTTGCCGTCTGCGAATGCTTGCAACAGTTCCTGAACCACTTTTGCCTGCTGTGCTGAAAAGTCGAATTCCATACCGACGCCCTGCTTGGGATTCGGCCAGTGGAAGTAGAAGTGCTCGTCAGCGGCCCAGTCGCGATGATTCGCGGCCAGCTTTTTGAAGTCGTAGTGCAGCGTTTTCTCGACCGATTGATCAGCTTTCAGATTCAATTCTGAGTCAACATAGCGTGCGGATCGTCCATTGGTGGCCCAGCCGACGAGTTGCGTGCTAACCGTGACAGCGTACTCACCTGGCGTCACTTCGAAGGTACTCGCGCCGCGTTGCACGCGTTTCATGATCCGCGTGCCGGAATCGTTCTTGAGTGGGGCCAGATCGATACTCATACCCGGGTCTTTGCCGAAGAGGACAACCGATTTGTAGGGTGTTCTCGCGGGACGAGGTTTTGTCGCCTGGACTGGTTGTTGACTGAATGGGTTCTGCGTTCCCTGTTTCTGTTCGGGAAAAGAGTGCTGCTGAGACTGAGTGCGATTGTTTTCGAATGTGCCTCCACCGAACGGGTTTGTGACTCTGCTACCGAATCCGTCCCCCAAGCCACCGCCACCCATCGACTGAACAGGCTGGTTCAGTTGCTGTTCTGTCAGCCGCCAGGTCCCTGTGGTCTTGCCGGGGATGATCAGCGATTTCCAGGCGGGGTGCTGCCCGTTGTTGAAAATCGCTGCCAGCGTCTTGGGCGGTTCCGCCTTATTGTTCTCCGCGGCGACCTTCAGCAGAGCCGATTCAGCGACATCCGGTTTCCCGTCTGCGTAGGCCTGTAACAGTTGCTGCACGACCAGGGCCTGGGGTAGAGAGAGCGTATAGATCTTGAGACTGTAGCGGTTCGTTTTCGCCCAGTGAAACTTGAAGAGCCCTCCTCGGGACCAGTCGGGGTGGTTTTCGGCCAGTTTCCTGTAATCCGGCTTGATTGTGACCGAGACGATTTCGCCCGGTTTGACTTCGACTTCTTTAAGATCGTACTGGGGTGTACTGTATTCCCCTTCCCAGCCCGCCAGCGTGCTAGCGACCCGGATCGTATATTTGCCGGCGGGCACTTCATGTGTCATGGGCTCCAGGGTGAAGAACCGTTCGGCAAAGCCGAGAGGCCCTGGAGATCTGAACTCACCAGACATACCCATGCCCGACATATCCCCACCGCCCATCTCCATACTTGCCGCGTCCGGTGAATATATGGTAAAGATACCAGCGCGAAGAAACGGTGTCTGTCCGCTGATGAGAATGGCTCCCGGGCCGCGGAGTTCTGCTGGTGTCGGTTTTTGTAAATTGCGCGTCATCGCGACAATCTGGCTTGTCAGATCAACCAGTAAGGGTTCTCCCGGCTGTTTGTCGATCTTTTTCGTGAATTTGACGAGTTGTCCCGAGGCGGTGAAACTGACTTTAATATATTGCACGCCCGGTTCCACGATCAGTTCATAGGGCCAGGATTGAACCTGATAGTAGCGGTCGGCTTCCACAACTACCTTGCTGATGGGAGTTGTCCCACTGTATTGTAGAATGACCTTCTCATTAGCCGGATTCCTCAGCGTCGGCAGTAAGAGACTGAGTAACATCAGGCAGGCCACCAGGATCGTCACCCATTCCATGAAGACCCACGGATTTCGATTCGCTGCAGCAGCCCCTTTGCGACGAATAAAGTAAGCAGCGATGAGCATCGCCGAGACCACAACCAGATTCAGCCCCCAGCTCAATATAAAGCCCTGCTCGGTCGGATTCAGGTGCCGCCAGATCTGTACCACCAGAATCGAGCTTAACTGCAGGAGGATGCCGACCAGCACGCCGATGATGACCCGCTTGTTGGAGCGCCGCTGCTCCTGGACAAACGGGTCACCTTCGGGGGCAGGTTGTTGCTCGAGTGTTCCTGCCGCACGTGCATCGCGCCGTTTCAGATAGCGGGCAATGTAGAGTAAAATTCCAACCGGACCGGCAAACAGACAGGCCAGCAGAAACAGTCCATCCAGCACCTTTTCCGAACGTGAGTCGGGTTCGACCAGATTCTGTGCCCCACAGATCATGACCAGCAGCCCGACGGGGACAAAAAACAGGGATGAGACCAGAACCATCTCCGCCACACTGTAGGTAAAATGCAGTCCGGTAGAGATGCCAAAGAGCCAGATCAACAGGGGCAGGATCAGCAGGACGGCACCGACACCGACCACAATCCGGTCGAACTGCGACCCGCGTTTTCCCTGTGGGGCCATGACCGTTTCAGGGATTTCCAGCGCGTCCTCAGCGGTTAGCCCCAGTCGTTTTTTGAGGTTCTGATCGAGCCAGAAACCGACGCTGAGACAGAGTCCGCCCAGCAGAGCGAGTACAATTACCGGAACCATCTGCCAATCCTTGGAGATCGACAGCATCGCAGGTATGATTCCCGTCGCTTCAGCCCAGTTCCAGAGCACCAGCAGCACCCAGATTCCGATCCCCATGATGGTAAACAGCCAGGCATCGCGTTGCTGCATCGCATTGAACTGGCCGGGCTCCAGTGACTGGTAAAAACGCCAGAGTTGATAGACGGCGAATCCGCTGACGCCGAGCAGCGCGATCAGCGAAGCCAGCAGAACCTGGTACATATCGGGTTCCACGTTCAGCAGGGGGACCTTCATGCGGACCATCAGAGTGATCACAAATGACAGGAAGAGCGTCAGATTCAGCGAGGCGAGACAGAGAAACCAGGTCGTCGCCGGGAGTCGCCGTCCTTCAGTTCCCCGCACCAGATAGATGATTGTCGAGAACACCATGATCGCCACCAACGTGCCCGAAACCTTGACGACTTTGTCCAGCAAATGGACTTCCTCAAGTTGTGGACCGGTTCTCATCAACGAAAAGGCCAGGAAGATTCCGACGCCGACTGCCAGCAGCATCCCCCCGACCAGATTGCCGGGAGTCTTATGCCTGAGCTCCGGTTCCAGGTCCGCGACAGTTTCGACGGGTTGTGGTGCCTGCGGGACTTCAATCTTTTGTCGTGGCGCGGGTCGTGCAGCGCGGGGAGGACGTGCCTCCGGTGTGTATCCCGGGTGCTGCAGGCGGGCGAGGTGCGTTCCCAGCAGTTCGGCGATTTCGGCTGCGGTCTGAATGCGATGTTCGGGCTGTTTTTCCAGCAGGCATTCGATGATTTCGATCAACCACTCGGGGATGTCTTCGTTGACTTCCTGAATCGGTCGGGGTGTGTCATCGCAGACGCGGCGGACGACGGCGGCCAGGTTACTGGCCCGGAAGGGGGAGCGGCCGGTACACATGGCATACATGACCGCGCCCAGGCTGAAGAGATCGCTGCGTTGATCGACGCGGTCTCCCGAGGCCTGCTCGGGGGACATGTACTGCGGAGTGCCTGAGACTTCACCCGTCCTCGTGATCGTGACATCATCGACGGCACGAGCCAGACCGAAATCGGTAATCTTGACCCGTTCGACACCATTTTCCAGGAGGATATTGGCAGGCTTGATATCGCGGTGAATCAATCCCTGCTTGTGAGCGGCAGCGAGCCCCTCGGTGATCTGATTGCCAATGCGGAGTATTTCGGTGACTTTGAGTGAGCCGACTTTATCGAGTTTCTCCTGCAGTGACTGCCCCACCACGTATTCCATCACCAGGTAGGGGAGCGTCGCTTCGTCGACGGCATGAATGGTGACGATGTGCGGATGGCTGACTGCAGCGGCGGCCTGCGCTTCCCGCAGGAAGCGTTTGCGGGCATTGGGATTAACGGCCAGGAGGGGGGACATCACCTTGATGGCGACGATCCGATTGAGCTTGGGATCCAGGGCCCGAAAGACGATGCCCATCCCCCCCTGCCCGATGACTTCCTGAACCTGGTAGTCTCCCAGGGTCCCTAACAGACTCGGGTCGTCGGAAGGGGTAAGAAAATCGAGTGACAAAGGCTCTGCTGTGCCGGAACCGACGGGGGACTTTTCCAGGAAGCTGCCCGCGTCGTCGTAGGCCAGGAGCAATGCTTCCACACGACGACGCTGTTCGAGATCTGCACCGCAGGTTTCATCCAGAAACTGTGCCCGTTCTGCCGGGGTCTTCTTTTCGAGTGCCGCCAGGAAGAGGCCCTCAACCGACTGCGGGTTCACATTCTCGCGCGTGGGCTCCGGTTCCGGATTGTCAGCAGCAGGATCAGACATGAGACTGTTTTCTGTTAAACGTTATGTCCCGGGAACCACGCCAGTCCCCTTCTATCATTACATGCGACAGCACGGTGCCTGGCGCCTCATCCTCACGGTCAATAAAACGCATTATTCTGCAGATTTAATGAAAGCGGGCCGACTTAGATTGCCCTAAGCTGCTGTAGTTAAACGAGTTGATCGGTATCGCCCCGCATCTGGTGATAGAGCCAGGCACGCGAATAAGCCCAGTGCCGGGCCGCGGTCGCCCGGGAGATGCCCAGCACATCCGCCGCTTCCTGTTCACTGAGACCGGCGAAATAACGGAGCTTCACGAGCTCTGCTTTCTGGGGGTCCTCTTCGGCGAAGAGCGTCAGCGCTTCATCGAGGGCCAGCAGATCATCGGGTTGTTCGAGGGCCGGAGCCGAGATTTCGGGGAGATCGACACGCTCGTGGTCGCCGCCGTGCTTAAGTCGTTTTTTGCGTCGCGCATTTTCGATTAATATCCGCCGCATCGACTCGGCTGCCGCTGCGAAGAAATGGCCCCGGTGATCCCACTCCTGTTCCGCGGACTGTCCGACCAGACGCAGGTAGGCTTCATGGACCAGCGCGGTTGCGGTCAGGGTCTGTCCGGGTGCTTCGTGCGCGAGCTTCTGTCGCGCCAGTCGCTGGAGTTCGGCATAGACGACAGGCAGCAATTGATCGGTGGCTGCCAGGTCTCCTGCTTCCAGGGCCTGTAAGATGTGTGTGATATCCTGCATGCGTTGCGCTCTTACGCGATTAAGATTTGTTCGACTGATTAATAGAAATGTTGCTATCTGCCAGTGTAACCTGTGGGACCGCCGATGCAAATCAGAATTGTGTTTCCCAGCAGTGTATCGATCCGTTAATATGGAAGTGAAATGACAGTCGTTGCCTTCCGGGAAGTCATGTTCCCTCAGAGAAAGTTCCGAAACATGCTGCGTGTTCTCCGAGATTTCGTCTGGTGCCTGCTGTTCCTGGGTCTGGTTACTCAACAGAGTCCGTCAGTGCAGGCAGCCGAGTGGGGAAGTCTATCAGGCAAGTTTGTCTATACCGGCCCTCCTCTGAAACAACAAAAGACCCCGTTCCCGGAGCCTCCGTCACTGGTCGTCGGACCACAGGGAGGCATCAAGAATATCTTTGTGTATTTAAAGGAAGGGAATTTCAAACCGGAACGGATTCACCCTGACTTTCGAAAACTGCCGAATCTGGTGGTGATTGAACATCGAAACCAGCGTTTCGAACCGCATGCTACCGCCCTGTGGCAACCACATCAGAAGCTGGTAATCTCCAATCAATCACCCCGCGTGCACGTAACGCAATTATTTCCACTCAAAAATCAGCGTCCGGATCTCTCTGCCATTGGTCCGGGGCGTAAAGAAACCATTCCGTTTGAATACCCGGAACTACTTCCCATCCAAATCAAATGTGATATTCACCCCTTTGAAACCGGTTACCTGCTGGTTTTAGACCATCCGTACGTGTCTATCTCCGATGAAACGGGGGCATTTCAGATTAAGAATCTGCCTGTCGGGGAATGGGAGTTTCGCGTCTGGCACGAGCAGGCTGGATATCTGGCAGCTCGAGAGGAATGGCAGAAGGGTCGGATCAAGATCCAGATTAAGCCGGGCGAGAATGACCTGGGAGAGATCAAGGTTTCTCCCGAGATGCTTGAGTCCGGTAAACGCTGATCAAACAAGCGTGTCTCTTAACCAGAGTTTTTCCAGAATGAGCGAAAAGTCACCAGCCATGCGAACTACTATCTACCTGAATTTAATGGCCTGTTTATGGTTCGTCTGCTCCATCGGTTCGGCCACGCAGGTACAGGCGGCCGAGTGGGGAACGTTGGCCGGGAAGATCATCTATACTGGCAAACCTGTCAAACCGGCCCAGTTGGAGATCACCAAGGATCGTGAAGTGTGTTGCCGGGACAAGGCGGTGCACCTGGACGATTCGTTTCTAGTCGGTAAGCAGGGAGGCTTGAAAAACGTGTTCGTTTATCTGCAGAAGACAGACTTCGACCAGGCGCTGGTGCATCCCATGTATCGAAAACTGCCGAGTACGGTTGATTTATCTGTAAAGTCCTGCACGTTTCATCCACATGCAACCGGTGTCTGGTATCGACTTCAGAACGTCTCTGTAGAAAATCAGGATCCGATCGCCCACAACACTCATTTTTTTTACTTCAGGAATACGCCGACATCCTTTATAGCTTCCCCACTCGGCTTGAAAAAGCCCCTTGAATTCGACACAGCAGAACCGTTGCCGACGTTAGTCACTTGTGATATTCACCCCTGGGAAAAGGCTTACGTCCTGATACAGGATCACCCTTACTTTGCCATCACCGATGAAACTGGTGCCTTCGAGATCAAAAACATTCCGGTTGGTAAATGGAAGTTCCAGTTCTGGCACGAAGAGGGGGGCTATATTGTCCATGAGGGAAAGCCCAGGCGTGGCGGAAAGACGCTGCAGATTAAGCCTGGCAATAATGATCTGGGGGTGATTGAAGTGCCTCCCGAGGAGTTCGATCGCAGAGTGGCTGCCCCAGAACTCCCTGCCGCAGGAGTGGTCCTCACGTTTGACGACCGGAATATGAATCAGTGGGTCAAACAGATTCCGTTGTTCCAGAAGTACAATGCGCAGGTGACCTTCTTTGTCGATCACTTTCATACTTTAACGCCGCAACAGATTGATGCGTTGAAACAGCTCAAAGCGGCTGGACATGCGATTGGCTGTCACGGGGCCAGGCATCGCAAGGCGGTCGACTATGTGCGTGCGCATGGAATGGAGCGATATCTCGAAGATGAAATTGATCCGGCGGTGAAACGGATGACCGACGCCGGCTTTCCGCCGACCTGCTTTGCTTATCCAAGCAGTTCGCGGAATGCCGAGATTGACCAGGCTCTGCTGAAAACGTTTCGTCATTTGCGGGGCGGGACCGGGTTACCTGCGGGGCAGCGGATGCGGGATCTGAAATCGATTAATGTGCCGGTTGATCAGATTGCCGACCGCGGATGTCTGATCGGTACGGGCATCGATTACGCGGGAACGGAGAAGCGGCCCGATTACCTGCTGGAGATCAAAGACGCGATGGATCATGCGCAGCAGCGGGGTGAGATTGTTGTCTTTTACGCGCACAACATCAGTGACAAGGGGCCCGGGCATCATCTGCAACCACGGGTGCTGGAGGCGATTCTGGCACATGCGCAGCAGATCGGTTTGGCGACGCTGACTTATGATGATCTGCCTTGAGGTTGGTGATCGCAGTTGAATGGATTTGAGCTCAGCAGGTGAGGTTTGTCTCTCGTCCAGCGCACGCTTGCTCTGAGACCTCTTGTTGTCTTTGACAACCTCGAATTTCATTCGAGGCCACCCTGATGTTTTTCTTTTACTGGTGGGGGAATATGCGCTGGTTATTCTTGCCCTGGCTCTGGGTGTGCCGATCTGTATGATTTTCTGGATTTTGGACGGCTGCTGATCGGTGCTGCAGATAGCTCTGTAATTGATACAGACCACAGGCTGTTTTAGTGGCTGGCGTTTCAACTGGCGGGAGGACACATGGGTCCTCCCCTACAACTCTTTTTATCTCCAGACAGTTGAGGAGCTCGTGATGGATTTGGTGCCCGCGATTTTGATTGATGGCTTTGATTTTGCTGAACGGCGTCGGGGAGTCAAGACAGAATTTTGTCCCAATGTGGCCGGATTTTGTCCTGGAGTGACCGGAAATTTGTCCTGGTATGGCCGGTTTCTGTCCTGATGTGCCCTGTGTCAAACGTGGATTCAAGTAACAGCTGCGGGATGTTTCCGTGAACAGGAAGTGAAAATCGATGGTTTTTCAGGTGGATGTGGGGCACTGGTGCGTTTTGTTTGCTGGTGTCGCTTTCCCGTCTCGCGCGCGCGAGCCAGATTGGGAACAGGATACGGGGAAGCAGGAGCCGATCAAGGTGAGTTTATTCAGTTGTTGGTGGGGGAAGTTCAGTATGGGGTTGAGAGTTTTCTGAGGCAGTTCGGATTGTTGCTCTGTCAGTTTCCTGCTCGCGTTGCTCGCCCCGAATTACATTCGGGGTTACCCAATGGAGGTGGTGATTGATGAAAGGAGTTGGAAAGTTGAATGTGGATTGTCTGTTTGCACTGAAACCTCCTGTTGCCTGCGGCAATCCCGGATTTTATCCGGGACCACCCGGTGGATCGTGGAATGGGGTCTGTTCCTGTTCGCAACAGCGAAGTCTTGCTCAAGTACCGGTGGCTAGTGCCATTCCGCTCAGGAGAAAGAGCGCTTGATGACTTACTGTGTTTTAGGATTATTGAATTCCCTATTTCGATTTACTCTTGGCGTTCAACTCCACTTTGTTGGCCCAGGTGAACCAGTCTTGTGCCATCTGCTGGACGCGTTCGGGGTGCTGATCCGCGAGGTTGTTGGTTTCGCAGCGGTCGGCACTGATGTCGTAGAGCTCCCATTGCTTGACGCCTTTATCCCAGACCAGCTTCCAGGGTCCCTGTCTGAGTGCCCGGTTGCCGGACCAGTACCAGGCCAGCGAATCGTGCAGCGTTTTATGCTCACCTGCGAGCAGGCTGAGCATGCTGGTGCCTTCCAGGGGGAGCAGTTCGTGACCCTGGTAAGACTGGGGGTACTCGGTCTGCGCGATTTCCAGAAAGGTGGGCAGAAGATCGATGATATGCGCGGGGCTGCGATTGATGCTGTTCGCGGGAACCTTGCCGGGCCACCAGGCGATACAGGGAGTGGAGATGCCCCCTTCGTGAACCCAGGACTTGTATCTGCGGAAGGGGGAATTCTGAGCCCAGCCCCAGGCGGGACCGACGGCGACGTAATCGTCTTTCGGACCGGGGCGGCGGACGTTGGGATCGCGTCCTCCCGGTTCTTCACTGCAGCCGCCGTTATCGGAAAGAAACACGATCAGTGTATTGTCGAGTTGTCCGGTTTCTTTCAGTGTCTCTCTGATGCGGCCGATGTTCTGATCCATGCAGTCGATCATCGCGGCATAGACGGCCATACGCAGATCTTCGAAATCCTGGTTCGCGGTCTCCCAGTCATAGCTGCGACTGTCACCCTCGGAGAGCGACCAGTTCTCGCCGGCGATGCCGAGTTCCTGCAGACGTTCCCAGCGGTTCTTACGCAGCTGGTTCCAGCCCATTTTGAATTTACCGACGTACTTCCGGATGTCTTCCGGTTTGGCGTGCAGAGGGTAGTGGGGCGCGGTGTAACAGAGGTGAATAAAGAACGGTTGCTCATTCTGGCTGTAGCTGCGGATCATCCCCAGGGTGTGGTCGGTGAAGGCATCGGTGGTGTAATAGCCGTCTTTGAACTCGGTGACAGCTTTGTCGTCATGACCGAAACTGCGGATCCCTGCTCTTTTATACGGGGGATCGGAGATGGTCGGGTCGAAAAAGTTACAGCAGCCATCGAGCACGCCGTAATACGAGTCGAAGCCACGGAAATAGGGATGCGTTGTTTTGTCGTAGCGGTCGAGCCAGCCTCCCGGGACTTTGCTCTTGGCGTAACCTTTGGTCTTCATCAGGTGCCATTTGCCGCTCAAGCCGGTCTGGTAGCCGGCGACTTTCATCGCTTCCCCCAGCGTGACCATGTTCTGTCTGAGATGTCCCCCTTTACCGAAGCGGGGATACAGGCCGGTCAGTATCGAGGCGCGGGTCGTCGTGCATTTGGCATTGTTATAGAACTGGGTGAACCGCATGCCTTCCCGGGCGAGCTGGTTCAGATGAGGCGTATCGACTTCGCCTCCGTAACAGCCGATATCCGAAAAGCCCATGTCGTCGCACATGATCAGAATGATGTTCGGTCGTTTGGCGGCCTCAACAGCGCCGGTAGCAAGGAAGAGTGCCAGCAGCGACAGACAGACGGTGAGATAACGAAGGGAGCGCGGATGGACCATGGCGGCATTACTTCTGTTAAAGGAGATAAATCGATCGGATTCAGGTTTTATTGTAAGGATCGACGAAAGCAGACTCAACCAGAGATTCAGAGTGTCAGGAAGCCTTCACAAGAAATGCGGGAACCGACGGGTTCCGAATTGATCTGGGTTCTACCACCGGGTACATTTAATAAACCCCATTGCCGAATTCCTTTCTTTCCAGAGCAGCACGGGAACCAGTAAATGTCAGCTTCAAATCAGACGCGTCGCGACTTTCTTAAAACCACCGCAGCCGGAACAACGGCTGCTTTGTTCGGAGCCCCAGCGATTCACGCCGATTCCAAAACGGATTCGCGGATCGTACTTGGTACGGGCGATTACCAATATGAGGTGACCCACGACTGGGCCAGGCTCCCTTCGAAATTCACCTGGCAGACCACACATAACGTGGCCATCGATAAGGACGGCTTCGTCTACGTGATCCATGAAGGACGGGCGGACCAGAAAGATCATCCTTCCATCTTCGTGTTTGACCCCAAGGGGAAATTTGTGCGTGCCTTCGGCAACCAGTTCCAGGGGGGCGGGCATGGACTGGAAGTCCGCCAGGAGGGGAAGGAACAGTTTCTGTACGTGACCGGGTATCAACATCTGAAAACTTTTGCCAAGCTCGATCTCAAAGGAGAAACGGTCTGGCAGAAATACGCACCGATGGTGTCGGGGTTTTATGCTTCCGGGGAAGCAACGCGTCCTGAGAAGGTCTGGGGCCGGGACCGATTCCTGCCGACCAACTTTGCCTTCCATCCGGACGGGGGCTTCTTCCTGGCCGACGGTTACGGGGCGTACCAGATTCATCGCTTCAGTAAAGACGATAAATGGCTGTCCGCATTTGGGGGACAGGGGAAAGAGGACGGAAAGTTCAATCTGCCCCACGGTCTTTGGATCGACGATCGGCCGGGCCGCGAGGCTTCCGTGGTCGTTGCGGATCGGGCGAATGCTCGTCTGCAATGGTTCACGCTGGATGGCAAGCACCTGGAAACGATGACCGGCTTCATTCTGCCTGCGAATCTCGATACTTATAAAGATCTGCTGCTGGTTCCTGACCTGGCGTCGCGCATTACATTGCTGGACGGTAAGAACAAGGTGATCACACACCTGGGACAGGATCCGGACTGGGCCAAAGCGATGAAGAGTGCCAAGCCACGGATGCGGGAGACTCCCGAAAAATGGCAGGCGGGTCGCTTCGTGCATCCGCATGATGCCTGTTTTGATCAGGAAGGCAACATCTTTGTCGCAGAATGGGTGGCCACGGGCCGGATCAGTAAACTGAAACACCTTGGATAGTCTGTTAATCAAAAACTCCTACTTACAGTAAGCGCACGTTATCTCTCTCCTCGAATTAGAAATCACACCATGATGAAACGTACCCTCCTGCTGTTGACGCTTGTTTTCACTCTCGGTTCCTTCGCGCTGGCGGACGCCGGCTCTCCGCAACCGAAAATCAAGCTCAGTCCGGAAACGGAAAAGAAATGCCTGGCCGTACTGCGTGAAGCGATTCAGAGTGATGAGTTCTGGCCTTCAATGCACGCTGCCGAGGCGCTGACTCTCGCCGGGAAGGGAGCGGAGGTCCGCAAGATTGTGGAGCCGAAACTGAAGACCGACAAAGACGACCAGCATCGCTGCGGTCTGGCCCGGGAACTGGTGCGTGCGGGAGACCGTTCGAAAGCGGCCATCATGTTTCAGATCCTGGCAGGTAAGAATCCTTACGGACACGTGCATGCCTGCGAGTCGCTTTACAAAGTCAACGAACTGGGTGACGGGACGCTGATTCGAGAAGCCATGAAATCCGAGGATCCGAAGAAAGCGATGATGGCCGCCGCCCTGCTCTGTCGCTGGGGAAATCCCGAGGGGTATAAGGTCGTTCGCAAATATCTGGAAGATCCCGATGTCAAACTGGCGAGTATCGCTGCCTGGATCATTGCCCGGGTGGGAGACAAGCAGGATATCCCGGCTCTCAAAGCCAACCTGAAGCGGACCGACGATGCGTTTACCCGCTGCTATTTTGAATGTGCCCTGGCAATGCTGGGTGATGCCGAAGGGCTGGCAGCGGTCAAGCGGAACCTCTCCAGTGAGGATGCCGCGGTGAAGACGTACTCGGCCATCTTCGCGGGCGAAGCGGGTGCCAGTAACCTCAAAGACAAGCTGATTAAACAGCTGGATGATGAGACTCTGGATGCACGCGTGCGGGCAGCCCAGGCACTGATCGTGCTGGCGAAAGCTGAGCCACCGAAAGACGAGATCATCGTCACCGACGTGTATGAAGCGTCGAAAGAGTATCCCCGTTATAGTGAAGGATCGATCCTGCCTTTAAACGATGGTTCGCTGCTCTTCGCAACGACACAGTTTATCGGCAGCGGCTCCGATTTCGCGACGGCCCGGATCATTGCGAAAAAGTCGACCGACGGGGGACGCACCTGGAGCAAACCACGCGTCCTGCAGGAAAATACGGGAAAGAAGAATGTTATGTCCGCCACGCTACGTTACCTGGCGGGCCCCGAGCATGAACAGCGACCGATTGGTCTGTTCTACCTGAAAAAGAATACGCTGTCGGATCTGAAAGCGTACCTTAAGATTTCCAATGACAACGGGAAGACGTTTGGCCCGCCGACTGAGATTACGACTCCCCCCGGATATCACGTGATGAACAATGACCGGATTACGATTCTCTCCACTGGACGCTGGCTGGCCCCCGTGGCTTCGACAGCCGACGTACATAAAGAGAATCATTTCGTCTGCACCTGTTTCATCTCAGATGACCAGGGTAAAACCTGGCGACAGTCGAAAGGGAAAGTTGATTACGCCCGACGCGGAGCGATGGAGCCGGAAGTATTTGAGCTGAAGGACGGCAGGGTTCTCATGATTTTCCGCACGCAGTTCGGGCATATCGGCTCGAGCGTGTCTGGTGACGGAGGTAACACGTGGAGCACGCCTGCTTCCTGGGGCGTTCGTGCTCCCGAAGCACCGGCGACACTGCGACGTGTGCCTTCAACGGGCGATTTAATGCTGATCTGGAACGACAACTACGATCCAAAGGCGAAGAGCCATGGAGGAACGCGATCGCCGCTGACTGTTGCCATCAGCGATAATGAGGGGCATTCCTGGAAAATCAAACGGAATCTGGAGACAGAAACCGACCACGGTTACTCGTACATCAGCCTGATCTTTTACCAGGGACGGGCGATCATGAGCTATTACGTCAGCGATCCCAACCGCAAGATTTCGTCCCGCTTCCGTTCGATTCCGCTGGCCTGGTTTTACGAGGAGACATCCGACTAACATAACACGACTTCCCCGTCACTCAGCACCGGTGACGGGGATCATGAGTTGCTTACTTACTGCCGAGGCAGTAGAGCATTTCCTGTCGTTTCCCATCAACTTCTTCAGTCACCCGCATGAAGATGCGACTGTCGACGATGGTGGGAGTCGCGAAGACTTCGGTGCCGAGTTTATTTTCGGAGATCATGACGAACTTATCGGGGTTGGCACGGAAGATATAGGTCTCGCCGGCTTCGTTGGTAACATAGATTCGCGTGCCAACCAGCACGGGTGAGGAACTGAATGTTCCGCCCAGACGGCCTTTCCAGCGTTCTTTGCCGGTTTTGATATCCCAGCAGATCGCGACGCCGTTGTCGGTTACAGAATAGATATAATCGTCTTTCACGAGCATGGAGGGAACGTAGACACGAGTGCTGTTCTCCCAGACGACTTCGCCGGAGCCATCGGCTTTGACGGCGGACATGTGATTTTTGGGGTAACCGCCGCTGGTGAGAATGAGTTCGCCGTTGGAAACAGTTGAGGTGACACATTCGGTGGTCGCCCCGTCTATTTCCCAGAGGATCTTCCCGGTCAGTGGATTCATGCCGGTGACGAGGTTGCAGCCGGTCATCAGCAGTTGCTCTTTACCGGCGACATTCAGGATGATCGGCGAAGGGTAGTTCGGTGTTTTGGGGCGTTCATTTTTCCAGACGATTTTACCATCGGTACGGTTCAGGCCGGCAATGGCACCGCCGCCTTTGTTGTCGGCGGAGACAATTACCAGCGGTCCGTAAATCGCGGGAGAGGAACCGTAGCCCTGGTGGATGATGTAATCGGTGATCTTCGTCTGCCAGAGCTGTTTGCCGTCCAGAGAGAGTGCCGTGGTGTAAGCGGCGCCGTTGTTGATGAAGTTAATGAAGACCCGTTCGCCGTCACAGGCGACGGTCGAGGAGGCGTGTGTTGATTTCTTATTTCCCTTGGTACTGAGGCCCCCTTTGAAGACGTCCGTCTTCCAGAGTTTTTTGCCAGTCTGGCGATCATAGCAGAGGACGAATTGCGTTTCCTGTTCGGTATCAGCCGAGGCGAGGAAGACCTGATTGTTATAGACGGTAGGTGAACCATAGCCTCTGCCGGGGACGGCTGATTTCCAGATTACGTTTTCCGTGGCGCTCCATTTCACTGGTGGATTCTGGCTGGCGCTGGCAACGCCATTGCGGTGCAGGCCACGCCACCAGGGCCAGTCGCTGGCTTGAAACTGGGGCAGATCAGCGGCGGAGAGAATCGCAGACGGACATAACAACAGCGTCAGACAGACCAGCAGAGTTCGAGACATCAGGATGCTTTCTTCGGGTATGAATGTCGGAGAGACGGAATCGATTCAGCTGAACCGACGGGCAAGAAATCAGTCATTCATTGTAAACCGTCTGAGGCAGACCGCAAGTAAAGTCTGCAGAATCTGAAGTTTGCTGTCTGACACCCCGCCGGTTATCATGAAACGACCATCACTGATGATCAGGTTCTGCCACATACTTTCAAACCAGGATAACACCATGCGAATCTTCTCCCCTGCTCTCTGGCTGCTGATGCTCTGCTGTGCTGTCTCAACGATTCAGGCGGGAGATCCGAAACTTCCCGAGCAGGATTCGCCGGACTTTCAGATTCAGCTGAGCAGAGCCACCAAAGGGTATGATGGGAAGACCTGCTGGGTGCATGCGCGAGCCGGTGCGATTCCCGTTGACGCACCGGGGAACCCGCATAAACTTCCGATCGTTGTGATGACCATGCAGAAGCTGCTGCTGACCGGAAGCGATGTCTTCTATGCGTTGAATTCCATGCGAACCGATAATCTGGGTCAAACCTGGGAAGGTCCGTTCGAACAGAAGAACCTGGGGCGACACGATCTGGCCGATGGAGGCGAGGTCGTCGTCTCTGACTTCTGGCCGCAGTGGCATGCCAAATCAAACACATTGCTGGGCATCGGTCACACGGTCCGTTATTACAATAACCGCATTGATCACAAGAAAAATATCCGCGTGTCTTCATATGCGACGTATGATCCTGTCAAGAATGTCTGGTCGGACTGGCAGTCCCTCAAACTTCCGGAGGGCCCAGAGTTTGCCAGCAGCGGTGCCGGTTCGGTTCAGCGATATGATCTCCCCAATGGGGATATCCTGCTGCCGGTCTATTACAAACGACCAGAGAAGAAGCGTTCCGACGTGATGGTGCTCCGCTGTCGCTTTGATGGCAAGACACTAAAATACGTTGAACATGGAAACGAACTCTCCATTGACGTCAAACGGGGCTATGCGGAACCTTCGATTACGAAATTTGGAGACTGGTTTTACCTGACGCTCCGCAATGATGATGCCGCCTATGTCACCCGCAGTAAGGACGGACTGCATTTCGAGCCTCCGCGAAAATGGACGTTTGAAGATGGTACTGACCTGGGCAGTTATAACACGCAGGCGCACTGGGTGACGCACTCTGGTGGTCTGTACCTGGTCTACACGCGACGCGGCGCGAACAACGACCATGTGATACGACATCGGGCTCCGTTGTTCATCGGACGCGTTAATCCGGAGAAGCTGGCTGTCGTTCGCGACTCAGAGTGTATTCTGGTTCCCGAACGGGGCGCCCGCCTGGGTAACTTCGGTGTGGTGGATGTGAATGAAAATGAGACCTGGGTGATTGTTACCGAATGGATGCAACGCTTCGGCCCCGATTATGTCATGCCCGTCGACAACAAGTACGGCGCTGATAACAGTGTTTACGTTTCGAAGATTCTGTGGAAGAAGCCGAACCGGTTGATGAAGAAATAATTTAACTCAAGGAAAACGAGAGACGGAAATCGAAATTTACTTGCACCCGAATTCCGGTTTGCTAACTTGGTGAACAGATCCGTATTCGACAGGCACAGCTGATATAGTTCATTATTCGCAGCCGGTGGGGAAACTGCTCACAGTGCTCCCCGGCAGATCGGAAATCCCATGATGATGATCGTGTATGTGGCGTTGGGGGTTGTGTTAGGGTTTGTGCTGCTGATTCTGCTGGCCTGGTTCTGGCTGAAATGGAAGTTTCGCAGTTTCGCTGCCCGATTTGCGGATGAATTCGCGAGTGCGATGGCTCAGATGGGCGGCATGGCACCGCCGTTACGGATCGATCTGGAACCGATGCAGGAGGCTGACTGGTCTGACGGCGACAAGGCAGATTTGATTACCGAGACGCTGATAGAGCTGGGCTATGAACCGGATGGGCTGTTTGAAGCGTATGCCCCCTTGCAGATTGAGATCCAGGGTTTCAGAAACAGCCAGTCTTCTTCGCTTGCGGCATTATATGAAATCAAACAGGTGGATCGACTTTGTCTGGACCTGGTTGCCGATTTATCCGACGGCACTCACATCACGGTCTCGAATGCTGAGGATAAAGGTCTGGATCATCCCCAGTTTTCAAGGCTGATTCGACTGGATCATCTGGACCTCTCAGAACCAGAGCAGGTCCGAGAGATGCATGCACGTCTCTTAGAAGAATTGCAGGGAGAGACGACTGTCGATCTGACGGGCCAGAAATTCGAAGACAATTTTGAATCCTTCTGGGCCAGGGAAATGGACTGGCGAATGGAACGGGGAGGCGTGACCACCGAGGAAGTCATTCGCATCTCTGCAAAGAACGGTGAGCCTGAACCGAGCGAAGAAGAGATTGAACTGGCCAAACGCCCCTGGAAGCAGCAGATTGACAATTTCATTACCGACCAGATTCGGAAAGACTATCTCAACAACACGAACATGTCGGGCAAGGAGTGGGAAGAGACTCTTGATCGTCTGGTGATTGTCCATGAACATTCAGAAGCGTCTCACCTGATCGATACACTCACAGACACCATCTGCTATGAAAGTGATCTAGATGATGAAGATGACGACGATCAAGAGGACCCGTATCTCAAAGCAGAACAGGAATTGAATCAAATCTTTCGGTCTGAAGCATGCGTGATGAACGCCTTCCACCGGGCTCTGGATTTGTTACCCTCCGATCGAAAATACACACTGCAGACAACAACCGAGTCTCCCTGGAAGAGTGAGATTTATCTCTCCCCGAAATACTACGATGAGTATTAACATCAGCCAGCCCCTTTTACATCAACCCCGCTTGATACATCATTCTCCTGCATGGTAGGATGAAGACCTGCGATTTGCGTCCGTACTCGAAATCAAAACCCCGTCTGAGGAGATTCGTTATGACTCACGTCAATCGTCGCACATTCATGGGTGCTTCCCTGGCTTCGATGAGCCTGGCCTCTCTGAGTCAGGCTGCGGTCTCCGCGAATGAAAAGGTGAATGTCGCCCTGGTGGGATGTGGCGGTCGCGGACGTGGGTTGGGAAGCTGGTTTGCGAAACTCCCCGAGAGCAATCTGGTCGCGGTCTGTGATCCCGATCAGAATCGGAGTGGCCAGATGGCAGAGCAGGCTGAAAAGGCCGGCGCAAAGCGACCGCGCCAGGTGGAAGACTTCCGCAGCCTGCTGGACGGAGAGGAGATCGATGCCATCGTGATTGCGACTCCCGACCACTGGCACACTCCCGCGGCGATCATGGCCTGCCAGGCCGGCAAAGACGTGTATGTCGAAAAGCCCTGTTCGCACAACATTCACGAGGGTCGCCAACTGGTCAATGCCGCCCGTAAATACAAGCGTGTGGTGCAGCACGGAACGAATCTACGGGCGACTCCCGTCTATCAGAAAGCGTGGAAGCAAATCCAGGACGGTGCCATCGGGAAGGTCATGATGATCAAGGCGATCAACAATCAGCGTCGGGCCCTGTATCCGCCACGTCCCGATGAAGCGGTTCCTGAAGGTGTGAATTATGATCTGTGGCTGGGTCCGGCCCAGAAGCGGCCCTTCAATCGCAATTGTTTTCATACGTCCTGGCACTGGAACTGGGATTTCGGCACCGGGGACATTGGCAATGACGGAGTGCATCAGATCGACATTGGTCGCTGGGCGTTGAATCTCAAGGCACCGAATGCGGTTTCCTGCAGTGGTGCGAAGCTGGGTTCCAAAGGGGATGCCCAGGAAACTCCCGACACGATGGTGGTTACCTGGGAGTATGACGATCTGCTCTACGTCTATGAGCAGCGCGACTTCACCCCCTACCGGATGCAGGCTCATCGCCACGATAACGATAACATCATTTACGGCGACAAAGGGTTCATGATGGTTGATCGTTCCGGGTATCGGATCTTCTACAAGCATGAACGCGGCCCGGCTTTCGAACAGAAATGGCAGGACACGGGAGCTCATTACCAGAACTTCCTTGACTGCGTCAAAAACCGCAAGTCGCAGGAACTGCTGGCAGAGATTGAGGAAGGTCACTATTCAGCGATGCTCAGCCACCTGGGGAATATCGCATACCGCACCGGACGCCGTCTGGTCTTCGATCCGGAAACGGAGACCTTCCCGGAAGACAAAGACGCCAATCAGTATTTGACAAAAAATTATCGTGACGGCTACGAACTGCCGCAGGTATGATGCATTAGAGATCACAGCAACGCACATCAGAAGAAAGCAGAGACATGGCAGATAAAGCAACAGTCGCGCTCATCATCAGTGAGACGTCGCCTCACCTGGGCGCTTATTTCCCGGCGCTGGCTTCCTCAGAGGACATCAAGGAAATCGTCCTCTCCGACGAAGGACACAAACACACGGCCCTGGCCAAAGAGAAGCTGGGGGACAAACTGACGAGAGTGTATGACAACCCCAGCCAGCTGTTTGAAAAAGAGAAACCGGACATGGCGCTGGTCACGCTGGAAGCCATCAAGGCTCCTACGGCGATCGATATGGCGCTGGAACATGGCTGCCACGTATTCGCAGAAAAGCCGGCCTGCACGAGTATCGAACAGTTCGAAGCGCTGGTTCAGAAAGCAGACAGCAAGCATCTCAACCTGATGCTCGCACTCGCCAATCGAAGTAATCCGGAAGTCAAAGCGGCCCGCCGCATGATTCGCAAAGGAGTGTTCGGCAAGATCTATGCGATTGAACTCAACTACATTGCCGACCAGACGCGGCTCACGAGCAAAAGCTATCATCAAGGCTGGTTCGCCCAGAAAGATCGGGCTGGCGGTGGGCATCTGATCTGGCTGGGCATTCACTGGCTCGACCTGGGGATGTACCTGACCGATACCAGAATCAGTGCCGTGAACGGGTTTGTCACCAACATCGGAGGTCAGCCGATTGACGTCGAAGACTCGGTGGCGTTAAGCCTGAAGTTCCATAAAGGTTTTCTGGGCACGTTGTCGTCGGGCTATTACACGAATCGTGGGAAACAGTCGCTGATCAAGATCTGGGGTTCCAAGGGCTGGCTGGAGATGGATTATTCTACGGGTCGTTACCTGCAGTGGCATCTCAACTCGGACAAGCCGGGAACGATTCATAAATTTGAAGAATCGGTGCAGCCACGAGGTTACACGCCTTTCGTGCATTCGGCGATCCGCTCTGTGCTCGACAAGGAACCGCCTCCTCTCGACAGCCACGACAGTCTACAGGTTCTGAGAACGATATACGCAGCCTATCAGGCCTCTGCTACAGGTGAGACGCAACAGATCCCCATCGAGTGAGCGACTCTGTCCCGCCGGTTCAGTCGTAACTGTGTCCCAGATCATTCGTGCGGACTGCCTTGAGCTTCTCAGTCATCCGTTGTTTGAACTGGGCCACCACCTTTTCATAACCCGGTTTTTCGGCCAGGTTCGTGTACTGTTTGGGATCGTTTTCCATATCGAACAGCTCGATGCCTCCCGAAGCGTCTTCCCGGTATTGAATATAAGCCCAGCGATCATCGCGGAGCAGAAAGCCGCGATTGCCTTTATTGCGTGGATCAACACTGAAGGCAGCTTCGCGGACACTCAGTGTGGGGTCATCCAGAAGCGGAGCCAGATTTTTGCCCTGAATGCCTGCAGGTACCTGCAGACCACATAAGCTGCTGATCGTAGGATAGAGGTCGAGCAGTTCGGCGAGTGAATTACAGACGGCGGTTGATTTACCGGGGACGCTGATAATCAATGGTACGGCAGCAGACTCTTCATGCAGGCTGACCTTCGCCCAGAAATCGTGTTCTCCCAGATGGTAACCGTGATCGCTGGTGAAGATCACAATGGTCCGGTCTGCAATCCCTGCCTGCTCCAGGGCATCGAGGACTTTCCCGACCTGACGATCCATGTAGGCAACTGAGGCGAGGTAACCGCCGACCGCCTTTTTCTGTCGCCGGATATCCATCTGCATGCCTTTGCTGGTTTTATAATTGATCCCCAGTTTGGGAATGTCATCCCAGTCACCGGGGACTTTTTCCGGCAGGACATGTTTGCTGTAAGGCTTGTAAGGCGGGAAGTACGTCCGGGGCGCGACAAAGGGGACGTGGGGGCGAACAAAGCCGACCCCGAGGAAAAACGGTTCGTCTTTGTGCTGCTGAATCAGTTCGACAGCCTTGCGGGCGGTCTTTCCGTCGGAATGCACGAGGTCATCTCCGTCCGCTTCCACAACCACGAAAGTATTACCGCCCACGGCCGGCTTTTTGCCATCCGGGTTATTCTCGAGTGTCTCTCCATCCCCGGGAGCAGCCCACTCGGGCCCCTGGCTGTTAAAACGTTCGGTCCAGGAAGCCGGATCGTCGGTGCCGTCATTCCCCTTTTCAATGTCACCGGGGACCCCCATGTGGTAAATCTTGCTGACTCGCGTGGAGTAGTAGCCGTTGTTCTTGAAGAGTTGTGCCCACGTTGGTTTCTCGCCAATGTAGGATCGCGGACTGACATACCCGAAGGCTTTGGTCGCATGGGGATAATAGCCGGACATGAAAGACGCCCGCGAGGGGCCGCAGTAGGTCGCCTGACAGTACGCGTGGGTGAAGCGTGTTCCTTTAGCAGCGATGCGATCGATGTTCGGTGTCTGGCAGACCTGATTCCCGTAACAGGAGAGTGCCGTCGCAGTCAGGTCGTCGGAGATGATAAACAGCACATTCATCTTCTGCTCGGCTGCAGAAGCTGGAGAACTGTGTGCCAGCAGAAATAAGAGACAGAGCAGAGGTAACGTGCGGGGGAATTTCATCGATGGACACCCATGGCATGAGGACTAAGTTGCGCAGTCAATCTGAATGATTACAGATTTATTCTACGATTCCCCGCAGGCAGCCACAACTCTGATCCCGAGACAAGACATGACTTATTCGTTGTCGTCATGTTCACTGGCGGGAATCACATCGACAAAAGATACGCCGACGCGGATCTCGTCGAAGTCCGTCGAATAGCGACTGACGATCTTGACCCGTTCGATGCGGAGATCGGGGGCCATCAGCCGTAGATCGACTTCGTCCAGTTCGGGAATCTTATTCAGCACGGGGTTCAACCAGAGATCAACCTCTTCTGCGCCGGGACGAAACAGAATGCGACCTACAATCAGAACGGCCTGTCCCGAGAGTACTTCACTGGAAGCAGTATTGATCTCGGTACCATTGACCTGTCCGGCGGCAGCCCAGTTGCCACGAATGGCAGAGGACAGCTTTCCGATCCGCAGGCTCGACTCTTCGTTACCCAGATCGATGTAGGCATAACGTCCGTCGCCTTCATTGTCGTACGACTGGGCCATGAAACTGAACCAGAGAATTTCACCATCAGCGCCAAAGCCTTTGTCATCAGAGAGTGCATGCGGCACCTGCTGCAGATCGATGTGTCGCACTGAGACGGACTGAGAAACCTGGCCAGTCCGATACTGCCCCCCTTTAGTGAGCAGCATATTCCCGTACTGGTCAGAAAAACCGAGCGTGCCGAACAGTCGCATGTCGTTCTTGCCCAGGTTTTTCTTTTTCGTATCGTGTACGATCGAAGCGTAGACGGGACCTTCATCGATCCAGGGCCCTGCCCAGCCGACACCACCGTCGAGCCCATTAACGCCTTCGGCCTCTTTGTCCAACAGTTCTTTTTTCGAATAATCGAAGCCTTCATAGAGGAAGGGCTGTGCTGCCACTCGCGCCATCAGGAAGGTCTTCTTCATGTAATCAGAATCGAAATTGATGGGCTGCTCGAAGGCTTTCTCTTCGTCGTAAGGGATCTGGAAGTCTTTGATGAACAGGACAGCCAGATTGAACGTCGACACGAGTCCAATCCCAATCAGCAGAAACCAGCGCCAGGTCAGCAGCGGATGCCGCCGAGGTTTCAGGGGGGCGGTCTTCGTTTGCGGCTGAGGTTCGGGTTTGATTTCAATTTCCGACTCAGATGGCAGGATCAGCGGTTCCTGCTTACGAGATTCCAGTTCCCTTGCCTGTCGTTCGCCTATGGCCCGTGTCTGGAAACGCTGACGCAGATAGGAGTGCAGAAACACGCGGCGGAAGGCCTGATCAGCATTTTCACTGTCGGTCTTGATCCACTGTTCAAGCTTGTGAGCTTCTTCTTCAGAAAGCTCTTCTCCATCCAGATAGGCGTCGATATTCTCGAGCGCCGTACTCTGTTTGTATTCGCTAAGATCCGACATTCGCTTCACCGGCCGCCCGCTTTTGAACACATTCCATTAACGTCGTGCGAATGCGGGAGAGAGTCACACGCACGGAACCGGTTGAGGTGCCCAGTTCTCCGGCAATCTGTTTCGGTTTTAAATCTTCGGCATACCGCAGGCCCAGCAGTCGCCGCGAACGTTCTGTCAGCTGATCCAGACAGTACTCCAGCAGATCCCGTTCTTCGGTCATCAGCTGTTGTACCCGGGAACAGGCGTCTGCCAGGGCGTCCATTGCTTCCCCCATGAACAGCACCCGGTCTTTACGCTTACCGCGATAGAAGTCGGCAATTTTTATTTTGGCAATCCACAAGGCCCAGGGAAGAAAGGGCCGCGTGTTATCATACTCGTCGTAACGAATTGCTATTTCTGCTGCGACTTCCTGCAGCAGATCTTCTGCATCACTAAACTGGGGAGTCGATGCTACAACGAAAGCCATCAAAGAAGGTTGAACTTTAACCCAGTTTCGAGCCAGCTCAGCACGGCTTCGCGCAGTTTCAGTTTGGAGTGAGGTCGTTTGTGTCGCATCCATCGTGCAAGTGCGTCTTTTCTTTCTGCAGTATGTTTTCTTATCTTAAGAATTCAGAATTCCATCGTGGAAAACTGTAAGATCTTCTTGCTGGAAATGTTATCGAGTAATTCATCTACGGCAATATTTTATATTGTAGAGAAATCTATTAAGAATTGATGAAGATCAGAAACAAGTTTGGTTCATTACTATAAAAAGTTTTGTTTCTAACGAATTTGATTATTTTTGAAATTCGTTGTTAACGTTTTGCCCCTTTCTGCGATATACAATAAAGGGCAGACTCCCTTCAGTTTTTAAAACCACATTTCACAGGGCATTCAGCTACAGACAATCGTAACTGGCCCGATTAGACGCGTGGTTTAACGCAGAGTGGAGCCTGTTTTGAAGCCCCTCAAACGCCGCTTGTTTTCGCTCTGGTGTATTTCAGCTCGCCCGAATCTCACATTCGGTGATTTCTCCAACTTTCTCTAATCGTTGGAATGTTCTCCCGTTCGAGAATCCTGCTTGAGTCCTTCCCCCCCAATCTGGTATAAACATACTTTGATTTGTACCAGGCGCGTCATGAACCACAGGGAAGCGATTTCGCGTCGATGAATGACCTCTCGAGGGAAAAGGGATATTCATGCTGAAATTTCTGAGCGCACAGAGTCAGCAACATTCACAGACTACACGCCGCGATTTTCTGAAACTCGGCACACTCGGTCTGGCAGGACTGACACTGTCGGATTTACTGCGACTGGAAGCACAGGCGGGGATTCAGCACTCTCGCAAAGCGATCATCAATGTGCATCTGGACGGTGGTCCTCCGCACATGGACACCATCGACCTGAAACCCGAAGCCCCCGTTGAAATCCGAGGCGAATTTCAGCCGATCTCTACCAGCGTGCCCGGGATTCAGCTCTGTGAACTGCTACCCCGGATGGCAGCTCAGGCGGATCAGTTTGCGTTCGTGCGTTCTCTGGTCGGTTCCGCCGGGGCACACGATGCCTTCCAGTGCCAGTCCGGATTCCGCAAAAAAGACATGCAGTCCGTCGGCGGACGTCCCGCGCTGGGATCTGTTGTCTCAAACCTCAAAGGTTCCCCCCGCGACCGAGCACCACTGTTCGTTGATCTCATGCAGGGACGCGGACAGGTGAGGAACAGCGCACGCCCCGGATTCCTGGGCCCCTCGTATCAGCCCTTTCGACCTGATATCTCAGACCTGTTTGAACGACAGCTGGAAAAAGGGATGCAGAACGAGCTCAAACGGCTGGGTGAAGAGCATCAGGTCAGTCTCAAACTCAATCCCAGCCTCTCGCTGGAACGCCTGGAAAACCGGACAACGTTGCTCTCCGAACTGGACACCATCCGCCGCAAAGTGGATGCGAGTGGAATGATGGACGCCATGGATCGTTTTTCACAACAGGCCGTCAGCATTCTGACTTCAGGACGACTGGCGGATGCACTGGACCTGGAACAGGAAGACCCAGCCGTATTGGAGAAGTACAGTCTGGGTGTTGCATCTGAAAATCAAAAGTTTTACACCAGTGAGGGTCCGGGGGCGACACGCAAATTTCTACTCGCCCGGCGGATGATTGAAGCCGGCGTACGATGCGTGAGCATCTCGATCAGTGATTTCGACACACATTCCAGTAATTTTTCCCGCATGCGGCAGCTGCTCCCAATTGTCGACCATGGCCTCGCCACCCTGGTATCAGACCTGAAAGAAAGAGGCATGCTGGACGATGTCACAATTATCGCCTGGGGTGAGTTTGGTCGAACGCCGCGAATCAACTCCAAAAACGGGGGCCGCGATCACTGGCCGCGCGTCGGTCCCGCAATTCTCGCCGGGGGTGGCATGCGTACCGGCCAGGTCATTGGCGCAACCGATCGCACTGCCAGCGCTGTCACAGATCGTCCAGTGTCTTACAAGGACATCTTCACTACGCTGTATCACAATCTGGGCATCGATCCTCACGCCATCACGATTAACGATCCGCATGGGCGCCCTCAATATCTGCTTGACGAGGGAGAGCGTCTTTCCGAACTGGGGTGAGATTCGTAAGACGACTCAGACTGCTGTCACCGCCGCAATCTGCTTGTATCGCGATTCGGCGAGCGGTATGATCAAATCTGAAATGTGCCCTCGACTCACATACGCCTACCTGAAATCAGCGGTTCCCCACAGGAGACCTCATCATGCAGAAACAACGTGCGACCCTCTTTGGATCTTTCCTGGCTTTGTGCTTACTGACCAACGTGATTCAGGCAGCAGACCTGCCTCAATATAAGCCGCTGTTCAACGGAAAAGACCTGACCGGCTGGGTGAATGTGAATACCGACAAAGATACCTGGTATGTCAAAGATGGCATGCTCGTCTGCACGGGACATCCGATTGGCGTAATGCGAACCGATAAACAGTACGAGAATTTTCTCCTGCATATCGAATGGCGACACATGGAAGCCGGCGGTAATTCGGGTGTCTTCGCCTGGAGTGAAGGGACTGTTCCCGAAGGTCGACGCCTGCCCAAAGGGATGGAAATCCAGATGCTCGAACTCGACTGGGTCAATCAACACAAAATGAAAGACGGCACCCTGCCCCCCATCGCTTACGTACACGGCGAACTGTTCGGCGCCAATGGTCTGATCACCACTCCCGACAATCCCCGCGGAACCCGTAGCAAGTCGATTGAAAACCGCTGCAAAGGCAAAGGGCAATGGAACGTGTACGACGTGGTCTGTGTGGACGGAACCGTTAAGTTGTCTGTAAACGGCAAATTCGTGAACGGCGTCCGCAATGCCTCGATCAAAAAAGGCTACCTCTGCCTGGAATCCGAGGGAGCCGAAATCCAGTTCCGCAACATTCAGATCATGGAACTCCCGCCCGGAGTCACTACCAAAGCACAGACGGCTCCGGTCCTGAAATGAACATCTGCTGCGCATGAGTTTCTATCGGAAAATATAAGACTGACCACGGGAGACAGCCAGAACGTCACCCGTGGCGATTTCAGCGGCAAAACAGAGCTCTTCCTTAACTAACCTCAGTAATTCAAACGATTTGGAGCAATTCCCAATCCTTGACGAATGCCTGGGGAGCGAATATAATAAGGATAAGGTAATCCACTAACCGATGATGTAGGTTACCGGTACGTGTTTTCGCCACCTTTGAAAATGCGAACTCCCTCCTGCTTTTCCTGCCTTAATATGTGATGCCTGGTATGATGATCATCCCTCAATACCGACGCTTTCCCGTATCCGCGATCACGTTGTTGATCTGTGGTATGTTCTTGAGTTCTGCTGATGCCGCCGACAAGAAAACGGTGACCGGTGCGCAGATTTATCAAAAGTTGTGCATCGAATGCCATGCAAAGAATGGCCAAGGTGTCACGGAAAAAGCCAATCCGTTTCAGGGGCAGAAGAGCCTGGCTGAACTGACCATGCTTATTGAAGAGACCATGCCGGAAGAAGATCCGGAGCTCTGTGAGGGTGAAGATGCGAAGCAGGTCGCTCAGTATGTGTTTGACCGCTTCTTTTCCCCGGATGAGCAGGACCAGAGCCAGGCCTCCCGGATTCAGCTCTCGCACATGACGGTCCGCCAGTATCTCTATACGACCGCCGATCTGATGTCGCATTTCCTCGGAAATGCGCGTGTCACGAATAAAGAGAACGGTCTGCGGGCTGAGTATTTTTCTACTCGGAATTTCAAAGGGGACAAACGCGTTGAAAAACGAATCGACCCCGTTGTCAGCTTCCAGTTTGGAGATAAGGCCCCCCACGAGAAAATCAAGAACGCCGAAGAGTTCTCCATGAAATGGGAGGGTTCGGTCTACGTGGAAGAGACCGGCGACTACGAATTCATCATCAAAACCGAGAACGGGGCACGGCTCTGGGTCAATGAGCAGGAACCGATCATTGATGAATGGGTCAGCTCTCAGGGACGGGCCAAGGAACATAAAGCGACGATCCGCCTGCTGGGTGGTCGCCCTTATACGCTCCGCCTGCACGTTTTCAAATACAAAGATAAGTCTTCTTCCATCAGCCTGGAGTGGAAACCGCCGCATAAGGCTCAGGAAGTGATTCCACAACGGCACCTCGTCCCGCAACAGGTTCCGGGAACCTTTATTGTTTCGACCGAGTTCCCACCGGATGACAGTGTTTCCGGGTATGAACGCGGGGTAGCGGTCTCCAAGTCCTGGGATGACGCAACGACGTCTGCGGCTCTTGAAATCATGACGGGGGTGATCAAGCACCTGGATCGTCTGGCCGGAACCAAACCCGAGGCTAAAGACCGCCGGGATAAAGTCCAGAAGTTCTGTCATCGCTTTGCCGAGCTCGCTTTTCGCCGGCCTTTGACAGCAGAACAGAAAACGTTCTTTGTTGATCAGCACTTTCAGCCTGAGCTGAAAACAGAGTTGGCAGCCAAGCGATCCGTCCTGCTGATTCTGAAGTCACCCCGCTTCCTGTATACCGACCGCGAATTCGCACAGCCGGACGATTTCACAATCGCATCCCGCCTCTCGTACGGCTTGTGGGATTCCATGCCGGATCGCCAGTTGTATGATGCCGCCAAGGCGGGACGCCTCAACAAGCCGGAACAGATTGCCCAGCAGGCCGAACGCATGCTGAATGATACACGGGCCCAGGCCAAGCTGCGCTACTTTTTCCATCACTGGTTACAGCTGGATGAAAAAGAAGAGCTGGCGAAAGACAAAGCCCTCTTCCCCGAATTCAACGATCACGTGGTCGCCGATCTGCGGACTTCGCTGGATATGTTCATCGACGACGTCGTCTGGAACGGATCGTCCGACTATCGTCAGTTGCTGCTGGCCGATTACGTTTACATGAATTCGCGACTGGCCAAAGTGTACCAGGTTGAGATGCCGGAAGGAGAATCATTCCAGAAGGTCTCTCTCGATAAAGACAAAAGAGCCGGCGTCCTGACGCACCCGTACCTGATGGCCAACTTCGCTTATCACAACTTGAGCTCACCGATTCACCGTGGCGTGTTCGTCACGCGTCGTCTGCTGGGACGTTCCCTGAAGCCGCCACCACAGGCAACAGAATTTAAAGATGGCGATTTTCATGCGGGAATGACGACCCGCGAAAAGGTCGCCCAGATCACGAAACCGTCCGCCTGTATGTCGTGCCATAGCATCATTAACCCGCTCGGATTCAGTCTGGAGCACTTTGACGCCATTGGTCGATACAGAAAACAGGAAGTCAAAAAAGACATTAACGCCTCTGCAGAGCTGGTTTTACTCACCGGTGATACCGTCAAGTTTAATGGTGCCCGCGATCTGGCAGAGTATATCTCGCAGGATCAGAACGCCCATGCCGCCTTTGTAGACCAGCTGTTCCATCAGGCTGTCAAACAGCCGATTAATGCCTATGGCGAAAAAATCCGTGACGATTTGACCACCCGATTCGAAAAATCCGGATATAATATTCAACAACTGCTCGTAGAAATCATGAAGGTTGCTGCCCTGCACCAGCCTCAATCCTGAGAAAGAGCCTACCAATGAGATATCAATCCCGCCGCCAGTTCCTCAAAAAACTCGGACTCTCTTCTGCAGTCCTGCCGCTGGTTTCGCATCTGCCCAGCCTCGGTTTTGCCGCCGATGCTGGCATTCGCAAAAAGCGTATGATCGTAATGTTCAGCCCCAACGGCATTGTTCCCAAAACTTACTGGCCCGATGAGACCGGCGATAAATTCGAACTCAAGGAAATCATGCAGCCCCTGAAGAAGTACCAGGACCAGATGCTGGTGATTAAAGGGGTCGCAGACCGCGTCCGGGGAGACGGCGACAGTCACATGCGTGGTATGAGCTGTCTGTTGACCGGAATCGAATTACTCCCCGGTAACATCCAGGGGGGATCACACACTCCGGCTGGCTGGGCCAGCGGACTGTCGATTGACCAGGAACTCAAACGGTTCCTGCAGAGCAATAAAGAGACCCGCACCCGTTTCGGTTCGCTGGAATTTGGTGTGAACGTTCCGCATCGTGCCGACCCCTGGACCCGTATGGTTTATGCAGGTCCCAACAAACCGGTCGCGCCAATTGACGATCCCTACCTGATGTTTGAAAAGATCTACGGTCAGATGAAAGATCGTAAGAGTCTGGCCAGCATTCTGGACGACGTCCGCGAAGACCTGAAAAAGGTTCGGTCTCAGCTGAGCAGTTCCGACAAGCAGTTGCTCGAAGAGCACGAAAGCTACGTCCGCCAGATGGAACAGGAACTCAAAGCCAGTGCAGAACAGAAACTGGCCGTCAAAGTTCCGGTGCAGGAAGTGGGTATCAAGAACGATAACGACCACATGCCGGTCACCAGTAAAATGCAGATCGACCTGATGGTCAACAGTCTGGCCAACGATATGGCACGCGTCGCTACGCTGCAGTATACGAATTCGGTCGGTCAGGCACGGATGAAGTGGCTGGGAATCGACGATGGTCACCACTCGCTCTCCCATAAACCAGACAGCGATGAAGATTCTCAGGAAAAGCTGACCAAGATCAACAAATGGTTCTGCGAACAGCTTGCTTACCTGGTTGAAAAACTCGACTCAACTCCCGAGCCCAATGGCGAAGGAACCCTGCTCGATAACACCACGGTCGTCTGGACCAACGAACTGGGTAAAGGGAACTCCCATACGCTGAACGATGTGCCGCTGGTACTCGTCGGTAAAGGACTTGATTTCAAAATGGGACGTTCATTACAGTTCAAGAACATTCCCCATAACCGTCTGCTGATGTCGCTGGCCCACGGCATGGGTCATCACATCGAGACCTTCGGTAAACCCGACTTCTGCGGCGACGGTATCATTTCTGAACTGACCTGATCACATCCGCAGAGCAATAATCAACAAACTCGAGTGAGCACCAGTCTCCCCAGGCTGGTGCTCACTTTTTTTAACTCAGTCTCGGTACAACCTGTTGTAAACCGGCCCCGATACTTTCATTCAACGTGATTGGTCTTTATGATTTGGCTTCAGGCAATTTGCTGACGACAATCAATGCACATGAAAGGATACACGCATGGACCACATCACCCGCCCCCAGGAACAAGACGAATACTACTTTGAGGAAGGGTGCTATATCCTGGAGATGTCTAGCCCGGATGTGGATCCTGAAGTCTCCCTGGCCCGTGCCCGCGTCGAGCCTGGCAAGCGAACCCGGTTCCATCGCCTCAAGGGGACCTTCGAGCGCTACATCATGCTCTCGGGTACCGGACTGGTCGAAGTGGGCGACTACGCCCCCACGGAAGTGTATCCTGGCGATGTCGTGCGGATCCCCCCTGACACTGATCAGAGAATCACCAATATTGGCAAAGACGATCTGGTATTTCTTGTCGTCTGTAATCCGCATTTCCTCCGCTCCTGCTACACAGACTCAGAAGATCTTCGCACTTCGGGGTCATAAAATCCTCATATTGCGTAAGGAGTTCCTCTGCAATTCCTTACATCAAGGTAAGATGTACTCAGATTGCATTTTCTTAACATAATTTACTTGTGCAGTCTCCCCCTTGCGATTTAAAATGCTATTCCACTGAGCATGCCTCTGCTTTCCCACCTTTTATTCCTTCCCAGTTATATTTCCAAAAGGTTACCAATGTTGAATTACCCGCCGCGTGTCACGCGCAAATCTGGTTTTACGCTCATCGAGCTGCTGGTTGTGATTGCGATTATCGCGATTCTGATCGCGCTGCTCCTGCCCGCCGTGCAACAGGCCCGCGAAGCTGCCCGCCGCAGTCAGTGCAAAAACAATCTGAAACAAATGGGTCTCGCGCTCCACAATTATCACGACGTCTATCTCAAGTTCCCCATCGGGTCCCGTGCCCCCAATGATGGCCCCCACAACTGGCGTTTCGCTCTGCTGCCTTACATGGACCAGGCGAATATTTACGAACTCGCCAAGAACAGCCCCACCAGCGACGTTGATTTCTGGGAAGGCGGAGGCGGCTCTTACAACGGCGACACACTGCTCTTCAAAGACAAAGTCATTACTCCCATTTACATGTGCCCTTCCAGTTCAGACCCGGCCATCAGCTATGCCAATGGCGAACCGCAGCAGGGTTCCCAATCGCATCAGTATGTCGGCATCATGGGTGCATACCCTGACCCCGCAGGTCGCACGAATGTCTCTTATGAAACTCAGTATAACAGTTTCGCCACGAACACGGGCTGTCTGCTGATCAACGAGTGCAAAGGCATGCGGGACGTGACCGATGGATCGTCGAACACGATCATCATTGCCGAACAGTCGCGGATCTCAGCCAGCAACCCGGTTCTGAAGCGTTCCGATTACACTTCAGGCTGGGCAGGCACCAGTTATGCCGGCACTGTCACTCAGTGGATTGCCAGCGGAGCCGGACAGCACCGTTTCGGTACCGGAGTGACGTCGGTCTTCCACAGTCCCAATCCGAAATCGACGGGTGCGGAAGCCAATGCCCAATGGGACTGGAACACCCCCCTGACCTCCTACCACACCGGCGGTGTGCATGTGCTGCTCTGCGACGGAGCAACCCGTTTCCTGAGCGACAACGCAGACCTGCTACTGATCCAGAAACTCTGTGTCCGCGATGACGGCCAGACCATCGGCGAGTGGTAAGCCACGACGTCTGGTTCTATTTTCTTTTCCCATAGATTTGAGTGACGTATGTGATACCAGTCACGTACGTCACATTTGATTCAGGATTTTCATAATGTATCGTCTATCACTTTTCAGTTGCCTGCTGGTCGCTGTGCTGCTGGCTCAGGGGTGTTCGGGAGATCCGAATGTCCGTCCCTCAGTGGAGATCTCAGGAACCGTGACCCTCGATGGAGCACCGTTGCAACAGGCAAGCATCCAGTTCACTTCTTCCAAATCCGGCGAAAGTGCGTACGCCAATCTGGATGAGAACGGAAATTATTCGGTCTCGTTTCCCCAGGCAGATGTCGGCTCTGCATACGAAGTCACCATCAGTCCGCCTGTCGTCGAAGAAGAAAACGCGATGGCTCTCGCAGAGAAGCCGCAGGAAAAATCGACCGTAAAGATTCCCGCGAAATACACGAAGCGCACCACCAGTGGACTGATCGCCCAGGTCAATGAACCGGGTGAGAATAAAGCCAACTTTGAGTTGAAGAGTAAGTAAGCAGCTTCAGACCAAAACCAGCCTGCAACAGCCATTAATGCACTGTTGCAGGCTGTTTTTTTTAACCTGCCATTTTAATTAAGAACTCTAAGTATCTCCATTTCGTTCTGTAAATCCAGCGGATATACTCGAAGTCTACGGTAATGAAACTTCAAACCCGCAGTTGGCTGTCATTACAAAGGATCCTCACATGAAACCGACTCTCGCCCCCCTCCTGCTCGCCTGCCTTGCTTTGCTGATCCCGGAACGTTCCTACGCGGAACTGCAGGTCGGCGCCACCATCATGGATGTCACCCCGGTGAAACTCCCCGTCCTCGTTAATGGCAGTATGAAGAGCCGCAGCGTCGATAAGGTTTACACCAAAGTCAATGCCCGGGCGATCGTCGTCGCCGATGGCGAAGACCGCCTGGCAATCGTCGTTGTTGACAGTTGCATGATGACGCGTCCCTTTCTGGATGAAGTCAAAAAACTGGCCGCACAGAAAACCAAGATCCCGGCCGACCATATGTTGATCTCCGCCACTCACGCACACTCGGTGCCTTCCAGCATGGGCTGCCTGGGAACCAGTGCCGATCCGGAATACACGCCTTTCCTCCGCGGTAAGCTGGTCGATGCCATCGTTGCAGCCGAAGCAAAACTGGAACCGGCTCAGATTGGCTGGGGTGTCGGGAACGCCGCCAAGTTCACCGCCCTGCGTCGCTGGATCAAGCGTCCCGATCGCATCAGCAACGACCCGTTCGGCAACCCGACCGTGCGGGCCACCATGCATGCAGGTCGGAACTGGGATGATGTCATCGGCGAATCCGGTCCCGAAGATCCTGATCTGTCCCTGATCTCGTTTCAGTCGAAAGACGGTCGCCCGATCGCGCTACTGGCGAACTTTTCGATGCACTACTTCGGTGCCCCTTCACTGAGCGCCGACTACTTTGGTCTCTACTGTAACGGCCTGCAGGAAGAAATCGGTAAGAAACTCCCCAAGGATGCTCCCGAGTTCGTAGCGATCATGTCGCACGGCTGCAGTGGTGACATTTACCGCCGCGACTATACCAAGCCGCAAGATCAGTGGTCATTCACCGATGATATCAACGAATATTCCAGCGAACTCGTTAAACTGACCATGGGAGTCTACAAAAACATTACGTATCGCAAAGACGCCGACGTTGAAATGGCTGAGAATCGGATGCAGTTGAACTACCGGGTTCCCGATAAACAGCTGCTCGAATGGTCTCAGCGGATTGTCGAGAAAATGGGCGATAAGCTGCCCGAAACGCAGGAAGAGATCTACGCTCGCGAACAGATCATGCTGCACGAAAGCCAGTCAACCGAGGTCGTCACGCAGGCCCTCCGCATTGGTGACATCGCGATCGCGACCACTCCCAATGAAACCTATGCCCTTTCCGGGCTGAAAGTCAAAGCACAAAGTCCGCTGCCACAGACCATGGTCATTGAACTGGCCAACGGGGGCGACGGTTACATTCCGCCTCCCGAACAACATCTGCTCGGCGGATACAATACCTGGGCCGCCCGTTCCGCAGGCCTCGAAGTCCTGGCCGAACCTCGTATCGTGGAATCGGATATTGAACTGCTCGAGAAAGTTTCCAATCAGCCCCGCCGCTTCTATGAACAGAGCCGTGGTCCTGCAGTGGAAACGATCCTGGGCTTCAAGCCGTCTGCCTATTGGCGACTGGACGAGTTCAATGGTCCCCGGGCCCGCGATCTCTCCGGCAATCAGCGGGACGGCATTTACGAACCGGCCATCGCTTACTTCCTCGAAGGAGCCCGTTCGAAATCGTTCTGCACGGGAACCGAAACCAACCGGGCCGTTCACTTCGCTGGCAACCGTCTGCAGACCCGCGTGAATGACCTGGGCGATCAGTTTACCGTCTCGCTCTGGATCTGGAACGGAATTCCCCTCGACGCCCGCGACATCAGCGGCTGGATGTTCTCACAGGGACCGAACCACGGACTGGCCGCCTATGGCGATCACCTCGGACTGGGAGGCAAACAGCATCCCGGCAAGCTGGTCTATATGAACGGTACGGACCGCAAACTGCACGCTGGTAAAACCGCCGTCGAACGCTGGACGTGGAATCACGTGGCTCTCGTTCGCGATGGTGACAAGTTGACTGTCTACCTGAATGGCAAACCGGAAATCGAACTCGAATCGAAACCGGGGGCATCAGGCGTGCTGCTGGAACAGCTGTTCTTCGGCGGACGGACGGATAATGACTCCAACTGGGAAGGCCGCCTGGATGAAATCGCGGTTTTCGATCGGGCCCTCAATGCAGGTGAAGTCAGTCAGCTGGCAAAATAAACCTGTCTGAAACGAGCTATCAGTTATCTTCGAAAGCCCGGTCGAACCTGCGATCGGGCTTTTCTATTGGGAATGATTCGTTTTTTATCGCGAATCGACGATCTGACGCGTATGAGAAGAGACAGACCGCTCGAATTACGGAATCTCCGCCCGATGGGGGGTTCCTGCATATTCACAGCCCGCGCGGGACTATATAATCAAAGGGAGTTCACGTCCTAATCGTCTGATGTAATTGACTTTATCACATTTCCGTTCCAGTGGCTCAACCCATGACTGAACCTGACCTGTCGACAACAGATCGGAGACTGCGCCGCCTGTTTCTGCTGATTGTCACCGCCAGTTTCGTACTGACGCCAATTGCTGCGCCGGATGTCTGGTGGCAGTTGAGCCGGGGTCAGACAGTGCTGGCCGAGCTGGCAGTTCCGGGGCCAATCCTGGCGGCAGGCAATCCGACAGCGGAAGCAGACTGGCTGGGCGGGTTCCCTTTCTTTATGAGCTGGCTGATCGCCGGCTTTTCGGGACTGATGCTACTCAAGTTCTACGGCACCTTTCTGTTACTCTATCTCCTCATGCGACGGTTTGAGCCTCAACTGCAGTGGGCCGCGTTTGCATTGGCACTGGTCACGTTGCTGGCCGCGAATACTGCCTGGCAACCGACGCCTCGCCTCTGGGACTGCTGGTTTCTTTTTCTGACCTGGATCGCCACGGTCCGCTGGAGCCAGTCCCCGACGAAACAGAATGCGGTCCTCGTGCTGATCTCCCTGGTAGTATGGGCCAATCTCGCGCCGCTCTGCCTGTTGGGAATCGCTGTGGTCGCGATCGTCCCCTGGTTGACCGGCATCCAGACCGAGCCCACCGTCACCCGCAAGCAGGCCGGTCTGCTCGTTGCATCATCCGTATTAGCACTGATGCTCACCCCGCGTGGCTGGTTTACGCTCTCCGATTCACTGACTCAACTCCTCCCCGGCCTGTTCTACGCCCGGGACCTGCTGGCCACAACGGTCTGGCAGCCGACGTTCGCACAGGGACTGACAGTCGAAACAGCCGGGCTGGGTATCCTGACTCTGGTCACCGTGTGTTACCTCATTTTTTACTCCACCGGCTGGCTGGAAAGTTTTGCATTCCTGATCTTCGCGGTTCCAGCCTGGCTGAATGCCGATGCAGTTCCCCCCTGTGCAATAGGTATTGCCCTGCTGCTGGGACGCAGCCTGGTGGCACATCCCTATCCAATTCAACTACTCAAAACCAAAGATCTGCTTTCACCCGCTCTGGGACGCCTGCTACTGGGACTGGGCCTGCTTCTGCTCAGTGGGAAAGCAGCAGCCGGGACGCTGCCCGGTCAGTCACAGCGACTGGGCTGGGGCCTCGCTCCCGAGCTGGATATCACGCTGTTAAACCAGGCGATCGGACCACTCGAATATGAGGGAACGGCCCACTGCATGGACATCACTTCTGCAGGCATGTTGTGCTGGATCAAGGCGGATCATAAAGTTCGCCCCTACCTCACTCACAGACAGGCGCTGAAACAGGGACGCTTATTCGAGGAACTCTCCCTGAACGCGGAACTTTCTGACGGCTGGATGTTGCAGAAGCCACGCATGAGTGGTGGCTGGGGTGGCTGGTGGGTCCGCCTCAAGGATCGGAACTGCCAGTTGCTGCTGGTTCCCAATGGTCAGGTCCGGACAATTCGTGCCTTGTTCGACAGTCGCTGGCAGCCAATGTCGGTCGACGCTGCAGTCATTCCTTATGGCTGGTCGGGCGAACAACTCAGTACGCCGCAGATCATCAAGCTACTCCCCGTCAAAGAGTTTCTGAATCGCCAGCAGTGGACCTATTCCCTGCCCGATCCGAGTGGCACGCCGGATTGCTCAGACTGGTGGGGCATGCTGACTGGTTCTCCCAATCTGGAACCGGCGCTGCTGCAGGCGCGAACGTTTCGTGCGATGCAGCTCTATACAGCCGCATTGCGTGTGCTGCATCCACTGTTGCAGCATTACGACTCGCCTGAAGTCAAACGGGAGTTCGAACTCTGCCAGAAGGAACTGGCTTATCAGGAACAGCTCGACACGGGTGCGCCCAGCCAGTTACGCCTGCAGGCCTATCAACAGACCAGCCCGACAGACGCATTCCCTCTTGCCCAGGCAGGCCCGGGATTCCAGGGCGACCACAGTCCACCCGCAGCGGTTTCAGAAACTCTCGCGCGGGCGATTAACGAATACATTCACGGCGACTGTTCCGAAGCCATTGCCGCTTTGACTGCTGATGACAGTGAGAGCCTGTATGCAAAAGCCCAGATTCAGTTGGAATCCGGTGATCCCGCGAATGCCGCGTCGACCTTTCGTCAGTTAATTGAACAGCATCCCCAGGACCGACTGGTCGTCCCCAGTCAGAACATGTTAGATGCCCTGCAATGATCCAGAAGTACCCGTTTCTCATCCCCCTGTCGATCCTGTTACTGGCCTGCCTGTCAGGTGCAGGCCTGTTTCTGTACGGATCACAGCAGAAAACGGAGTTCGTTCCGCATGTCCGTTCGGTGCATCAGCCGGTCCCGTCGCGTTCCTGCTGTGAATGTCACGACAAATTCTGTCAGCAGTTCGAAGGCGCCCCTCATCTGCGGACCCTCCGCAAAGCCACCGATCCAGGCGTACTTGAAAAATTTGTTGACCGGGAAGTCACCCTCAAAGAGAACGGGCATACTTACCGGTTCTTCAAAGAAGATGATGCGCTGTGGGTCGACTGCGACAGTTATCCGGCACCCGTCCGGATCGACTGGGTCTTCGGTTCCGGCATGCATGCGATGACACCGGTTTCGCTGTTTCCGAATGAAAAGGGAGAGTCAGAACTGCTGCAGCACATCGTCTCCTGGTATCCCTCCAGCAAACTGGGAATCACACTCGGTCTGCAGGAACTGGCCCATGAGCAGACCGGCATCAACGCGCTGGGAGAAGTCAGCGACCATGCTAAAACTCAGAACTGCTTTGGCTGTCACGCGGCCTGGCTGGGGGATTCGCCAGGTGAAATCAAATCGGACGTGATCATTCCGGGGGTCTCATGTGTCCGCTGCCACTTGAATGGCGAAGAACACATCAAAGCCGTCGAACGTGGGGATAAAGATCTCAAGCTGACCAAATGGAGTTCACTGACCCCTCTGGAGTCGATCAATCGCTGTGGAGAGTGCCATCGCCGCTTCGATCAACTGGAGGCGGATGAAATCCATCCTGCGAATGATCTGCTCTATCGTTTTGCCCCCGTGGGAATGTCGCAGAGCCCCTGCTTCCTGAAGCAGACCGACGTCAAACTGGCGGACGGCAATACGGCCCGCTTTGACTGTACCACCTGTCACAATCCGCATCAACAGGCCAGCCGCGATCCGGAATATTACCGCCAGATCTGCCTGAACTGTCACAGCGATCTCAAGGATCATGCACCGGTGTGTTCCAAAGAGTCGATGCAAAGTCAGTGCCTGCAATGTCATATGCCGGCAGTGGAAGTTCACGACAACCTCTCCTTTACCGATCACTGGATACGAGTCCGCGAGCGCGACAAAGAACGCTTCCCCGAATTTCAGATGCGGCAGGCGAAATGATGTTGTCTTGAGACTTGGGAACGACTAGGATGAGAAGGAACTAGTAAGAAGAAGGTTATTTGTGACTGAGAAGCTGTTTTCATTTCTGTGCTCCCTGATGATTCTGGCCTGCCCGTTAAATTGCATGCCAGCCGGCGCAGAATCTACAGACGCCGTCAGCACTGGCTGCTGCAGTCACTGCCAGCCCCCGACTTCAGAAACACCACTCTCCCCAGAGCATGCCTCTGATGAATGTTGCCAGTGCTTCTGTTTCGGAGCGATCCATGATAAAGCCGATCAACTGGATCTGACATTGCTGACTCCCCTCTGGATCGCGCCTGTCCTTTCAGAGACCGAATCCCTTCTCTCCGACATTCACTCGGTTTCCCGACCGCTTTCTTCCGCGCCGCCCCCACCCGCCGGTCGTGCGCTGCGCTGTGCGCAGATGTCGTTTCTCTGCTGATCTGCTCCTGAATCAGCACTACCTGCGTTAATTCCACTTGCTTCACGTATGTCCTGCTGCGCGCTGACTCGATTTGTTGTGCCGCGCTGCAGATACTTCAAAAGAATCATTCATGCTCCGTTTTTCATTAATCCCCTGGGAATATGGCGTACGGAATCTGTTCCGTCGCCCCCTGCGTACCCTGCTCACGCTGACCGGTCTGACGACCGTGATCGTACTGGTGTTTATCGTAGTCGGTTTCATCCGGGGGCTGGAACACAGCCTGTCCGCCAGCGGTGATCCGGATGTGGCTATTCTGTTTTCGTTGGGCATGGGGGAGAATCTGGAATACTCATCGATTCCGATGCGGACGAGTGAACTCGTTGCCGCCAGTGTGGGTGGCATTAAAGAATTTCACGGCCGAAAATACGCGTCTCCCGAATTGTATCTGGGAACACAGATCACCCTGCCCGAACAGGAGCGAACTGCGATGGGGCTGGTGCGCGGTGTGACGCCGGCGATACTCCTGGTTCGTCGTAAAGTCGAACTGGAATCGGGTCGCTGGCCCGAACCGGGAGAAGTCCTGATTGGCCAACTGGTCGCTACCAAGCTGGGACTCTCCCCCGAACAGCTGGCGACCGGGCAGGCAATCGAACTGGAGGGGCGCAGCTGGAAAATCAGCGGTATCTTCTCCGCAGGTGGGTCTGCATTTGAATCGGAGATCTGGTGTCGTCTCGATGAGCTGCAGCAGGCAATGAAACGCCAGGACCTGAGTCTGGTTGCGGTCACCCTGGACTCACCCGATGTTTACCCTGATCTGGATCTGTTCTGCAAAGAACGCCTTGACCTCGAATTGCAATCGGTCCGCGAAGTCTCCTACTATCAGGGGCTTAAAAAAGATTATGGTCCGATTCGGATGCTGGCCTGGCTGATTGTGTTTCTGGTCTCCGGCGCCGGTGTGTTCGCCGGTTTAAATACGTTGTACGGTGCGGTCGTTGGCCGCACCAGTGAATTATCGATGTTGCAGACACTCGGCTTTGTCCGCCGGGCGATTGTGATCAGCCTGATCCAGGAGGGCATCCTGCTCTCGACGGCTGCCAGTCTGATCGCAGCCTTGATCGCGGTACTGCTGATCAATGGGGTCGCCGTCCGTTTTACAATGGGCGCATTCTCGCTGCAGATCGATACGGTCTCACTGTTGATCGGTTCGGGAGTCGGAATTCTGCTGGGCCTGCTGGGCGCGATCCCACCGGCCCTGCGGGCACTGCGACTGCCGATCGTCGATGGTCTCAAATCTGTTTAGTAATGCTTTTAACCTGTTGAATACTCATTTTTAAAGGATTGAATTCAATGAAACATTTGATGTTTTCCGGCCTGTTCCTCTCCGCTGTCTGTTTTACTGCAGTGGGCTGTGGCCAGTCTTCCACCGAACCAACTGCATCTTCTGATGCGAACTCCGCAGCCGAGTCTGCTACAGAACCGACGGCTGCTGCCTCAGAAATTATTTTAACCAGTGAGCCGGCAGGCGCGAAAGAAGTGATTGCAGCCCGCGAGTCATCCCAGGATGAAGAAGAGGTTGTCGTGGTAGGACGGATTGGCGGGAGCGAAAATCCCTGGATTGACGGCCGGGCCGCGTTTTCCATCGTAGATAATTCACTGAAAGCCTGCAGTGATATTCCCGGCGATGGTTGTGAGAAACCCTGGGACTACTGTTGTGAAACCGACAAGCTGCCCGGTGCGACTGCCCTGGTCAAAGTCGTCGATGCAGACGGCACGCTGATCAAGGAAGATGCCCGCAAGCTGTTGAATCTGAAAGAACTGCAGACGGTTGTCGTCAAAGGGAAAGCCAAACGGGACGACTCCGGCAATCTGACCGTCTTCGCTAACCAGGTTTTTGTACGGAAGTAAATCATGTCTCAGGTTGATTTATCCCAACTGGCCCTGGATCGCAGTGCCCCCCCTCAATTGCGGGGGCACACGCGATTCCGGTTACTCACGCGCTATCTGCTGCCCGGCACCCTGCTGATCGGATTTGCTGCGCTGATCGCCTACGCCTCCCGTGATTTGATCTTTCCTCCCCAACCAGTAACGGTGATGCCGGTGATCGTCTCGCAGGCCCAGGTCCGCAGCGCCGGCACGCCTCTGTTCCAGGCGGCTGGCTGGGTGGAACCGCGGCCGACCCCCATTCGGGTCGCTGCACTGGCTCCCGGTGTAGTGGAAGAGTTACTGGTTGTCGAGGATCAGAAAGTCAAACAGGGGGAACCGATCGCACGACTGGTAAAAGTGGACGCCGAGTTGGCATTGAAGAACACGATTGCCACGGAAAAGCTGCGGGAAGCAGAACTGCAGCAGGCCCGCGCCACGCTGAAAGCTGCTGAGGTGCGTCTGTCACAACCCGTGCATCTGGAAGCGGTACTCAGTTCGGCGCAGGCGGAACTGGCAAAGATTCAGACACAGCTAAAGAATCTGCCTTTCATGACCCGTAGAGCCAAAGCAGATCTGGAATTCGCGCGGCTGGATTTTGAGCGTAAGAAATCAGCCCGCGGTGCAGTCACACAGCGAAGTATTGACGAATCGAAGACCGAGGTTGAATCGACGACTGCGGCGTATGAAGAGTTGATGGGCCGTAAGGAATCCCTGATTTCAGAACAAAAGGCCCTGCAGGCGCGGTGCCAGGCACTGCAGACAGAGTTGACACTGCTCACAGCGGAACAGAAAGCCCGGGATGAAGCCCAGGCGCAGGTGGCTGCAGCCGCCGCACGTCTGGAACAGTCCCAGGTGGCCGTCGACCAGGCACGACTTGCTTTGGAGCGTATGACGATCCGCGCCCCAGTCGCGGGACGCGTGTATCAGCTTGTAGCGCATCCCGGATCCAGTGTCGGAAACATGCTGACTCAGATGACTAAATTCGATGGCAGTACGGTCGTCACCATGTATCGTCCGGAATGGCTGCAGATTCGTGTCGATGTGCGTTTTGAAGATATTCCCAAGGTTTCGTTGAATCAACCGGTTCAGATCGACAACCCGGCACTCAGCGAACCAGTGCGTGGTAGCGTCCTGTTTATCAGTTCGGAAGCAGATATTCAGAAAAATACGCTGCAGGTCAAAGTCAAAATTGATGAACCGACGCCGCTGCTGAAGCCTGAGATGCTGGTGGATGTAACCTTCCTCGCTCCGAAACATGAGCAGACAGAGAAAGACCAGGACCGGGAATCCCGAATTTACGTCCCCAGAAAGATGGTACAACAGAACGCCGCCGGTCAGTCCTGTGTCTGGATTGCAGATCAAAGTCGCCAAATCGCCCGCCAGCAGGTCATTGAAACCAGCCCGCATGCAAACGGCCCTCTACTGGAGGTCACACAGGGGCTGAATGTATCGAGTCGACTGATTGCTTCCCCGACATCCGAACTGCAGCCACACGAGCGAATTACTATCACCGGCGAAACCAATCATGAAGGAAACTGAAAATGCCACTGGTTGAAATTCACAATCTGACCAAACAGTATCACAAGGGGGGCGAGACCATCACCCCACTGGACCAGGTCTCCCTCGACATTGAACAGGGCGAATTTCTTTCGCTGATGGGATCGAGCGGCACCGGGAAATCGACGCTGCTGAATCTGATTGCCAGCATCGATCGCCCCGACTCGGGTACGATCATCGTGGATGGGGTTGAGATTACGTCATTATCGCGAAGCCGCCTTGCTCACTGGAGAGCCGCCCACCTGGGTTACATTTTCCAGACACATAACCTGGTTCCCGTTTTGACCGCTTACGAGAATGTCGAACTCCCACTTTTGCTGCTTCCGCTCTCGCGGAACGAGCGACGCAAACGGGTGGAAGTCGCACTGGAAGCCGTCGACCTGCTGGACCGGGCCGATCATTATCCGCGACAGATGTCAGGTGGACAGGAACAGCGGGTCGGGATTGCCCGGGCAATCGTCAAACATCCCCTGATTGTCGTGGCTGACGAACCAACGGGGGACCTGGATCCCGAGTCCTCAGAACAGATTCTGAATCTGCTCAAACGTCTGAACCGGGAACTGGATATCACCATGCTGATGGTCACTCACGATGCGGAAGCAGCGACCATCGCAGACCGACAGTTCTATCTGGATCACGGCAAACTGGTACAGCGAAACAACGAGCCAGAGACGGCGCTGGCCGGATCAGGCGTGAGTATCGAGGAGACCCCATGAAACTATTGGGATATGTCGTGAAATCATTGTGGGGGCATCGTTCCCGGACCATGCTGACGGTGGCCGGCTCCGCGGTGGCTCTGTTCGTGTTCTGCTTCATCCAGTCCATCCAGGAAGGTATGCGCGATCTCAGATCACGGCAGGAAGCAAATGGCTCATTGATCGTATTCCAGGCCAATAAGTTCTGCCCTGCCACGAGTCACCTGCCTCAGGATTACGATCAGCAGATTCTACAATTTAACGGAGTCGAAGACGTCATTCCAATTCAGGTCTTCACCAACAACTGCCGGGCCAGCCTGGATGTGGTCGTTTTTTACGGCGTCCCCCCACACAAACTGCGCACCGCACGGGACTTTGAATTCATCCAGGGAGACTGGAACGAATTCGAGACTCATCAGGATGCCGCTATTGTGGGTCAGGCGGTCGCGGCGCGACGAGGAATTGAAGTGGGTGATAAATTTTCCATCGGCGATCTCTCGGTAGATGTGGCGGGCATCTATCGCTCAAACAACCCGGCTGAAGAAAATTACATCTACAGTCACCTGGAATTCCTGCAGCGGCGACAGGGAGCGAACCTGGTGGGGACCGTGACACAACTGGAAGTCATTCTGCAACCAGATGCAGATCTCGAAGCGGTCAGTACCCGCATCGATGACCTCTACCGGGCCGGTCCTGTGGAAACCAATACCCGTTCTAAAGGGGTGTTCCAGGCGAAGAGCCTGGGGGATCTGTCACAGTTAATCGAGATGGCACACTACCTGGGTCTGGCTTGTGTGGGACTGGTACTGGCACTTGTGGCGACGACCACGCTGATGTCGGTCGAAGATCGGATTCAGGAACATGCGGTACTCCGCACACTCGGTTTTTCAGGCAGTAAGGTCTTCGGCGTGGTGCTGGCGGAAAGTACGCTCTTGAGCCTGGCGGGCGGAATTCTGGGAGTCGGGATCGCTTTGATCACTCTCAAACTCAGCAGCCTTTCGGTGGGTGCGGAAGCAGTGACCGTCGCGTTCATTCCCTCATTCCGGCTGGCGGGCATCGGCCTGCTGCTCGCACTGGTCACGGGAATGGGCGCGGGGGTTGTCCCGGCCTGGTATGCTTCACGAACCGAGATTGTTCCGGCCCTGCGAAGCGTTTAACCTGCCTGCTTTCCATACGTATCAGGTGAGCCCCGGAATAGGTTCGCCTTCGTAGATGTAGTGCGGACGGTCGACATCGTCCTGCCAGAAAGCGGTCTGGGGCAGGCCCAGTGCTTTGTAGATGGTCGCAGCAAAGTTTTCCGGTTTCTGCGGCTGATCGATGGGGAAGCCGCCGATCTTGTCGGTCTTCCCGACAACGCGGCCCCCTTTGACTCCGCCTCCCGCCAGCAGAATAGACTGGGTCGCTCCCCAGTGATCCCGGCCCGGATTGGCATAGACTTTGGCCAGTTGAGAAATCTTAGGGGTGCGACCGAATTCACTGCACATGACAACGAGGGTGTCTTTAAGCTGTCCACTTTCGTGCAGATCATCCAGCAGAGCGGAAACGGCACGGTCGGTGGGAGGCAGAAGCTTATCCTTGAGATGCGGGAAGATGTTTCCGTGCGTATCCCAGGATTCGTTGTTACCCAGATTGACCTGCACCAGATTCACGCCCGTCTCGACCAGGCGTCGCGCCATGAGCAGAGACCAGCCAAACGAGTTTTTGCCGTAGCGTTCCTGAATCTTATCGTCTGCACTGGTGACATCCATCGCATAATGCACTTTGTCGTCATTCAGCAGAGAGATCGCTGCGGCGCGGTAGCGGTCGAAACTTTCGACCTGCCCTGCATTGTCCAGCATCTGCCGCTGTGCTCCGAGTTCCTTCAGCAGTTGAATGCGATTACTCATCCGGCTGTGCGTCATCCCCTGGGAGAGTTTGAGGTGCGGAGTCTTGAAGACCCGCTTGTCTGTACCGCCTCGCTGCTGATGGTCGAATGCGTAATCCGGAAAAGCACCGTAGGACTGCGCGTGGAAGGGAGAAGCTTCGATGATCCAGGGATCACGATTGGACCCCATGCGTCCGGCGAACTGTCCGGGAATGACGCGACCGCTGCGATGCACGATTTTATCCGGCAATACGATGGCAGGGGGGAGATTGGTTCGCGAACGGAGTACATCCCCAGCGATGGCGGCAATCGAAGGATGATCGGTGGTCATAGGACGCCCGGGATTGAATCCAGTGGGGATATCCGATCGACCGGTGAGCATGATATGGTGACCCATCGAATGTTCGTTCGTCCCATGCGACAACGTACGACAGACGGACCAGAGGTGACTGCGCTGCGCGAGCATCGGCAGATGTTCGGAAACCTGCACGCCCGGAGTGCGGGTGGCGATTGGATCGAACTCACCGCGGATCTCCGCGCTGGCATTCGGCTTCATATCAAAGCTCTCGTGCTGTGAGAGACCGCCGGAGAGGAAGATGAAGATACAGGACTTTGCAGTACGGTGTTTCGTTCCGCCGGCTGCTTGTGCCCGGAGTGCATCCAGGTGATTGATTCCCATCCCCAGCAGACTCACCGAACCGACTTCGAGTGCGGTTCGACGAGAGATCAGAGGATGGCGGGTGGGACTGTGGGCAGGCATGGTAACTCTCCTGAATCCAAGAGATTGACTCGACAAGCGCAAGCTGATATTCCGGTGTACCTTATATCACATCAATATAATTTAATGTAACAGGCAGTTAAAGTCCAATTGCAACAAAATCATCAACGTTTGTATTTATGTTTTCGTATCCTGAAGCACCGTCTCTGCGGTCAAAAATTTTTCGACCCTGAATACCAGCAGATTTGGCTGATCGACGATGAATAAACTGAACTTGCCTCAAATTTTGATTGACGATCGACGATAAGCCTTATATGCTTTGCCCGTGTTGATTCCCTCCCCATTCACCTGGTGGTGGCCGCGTGTGACTCGCTGAAGGAAGTCACTTTTTGAATCATTGCGTTTTTCTTCTTCAAGACCTGTATAGGAATCCGGGTCTGATTCTCAAGGATGATTGTGGGCTCTTTCTGCGCCCTCAGCTGCGCATGTGATGCGCAAGGAGAAATCAATGAACCAGTATCTCACCGATCGTGAGCAGAATATTCTGGACTATATAACTCGTGAAATTGACCGGACCGGAATCTCTCCCTCGGTCCAGCAAATCGCTTCTGAATTCGCCATTCCCTCTCCCAACCGGGTCACCCGTTATTTGAATGCGCTGGAAGGAAAGGGCTGGATCAGCAGTCATGGCAATACCGCCGGCGGAATCTCGTTGATCGAGAATGATCGGAACTACCGCCTCTCCCTCTGTGGTGATGTAGAAGAGGGCCGGATCGACTTTAAAAAACGCTTTTAAAGTCGCTAAGTACGCAGGTATTGCTGTCACAAAGGGGCATCTTTGGGGCTCTTCCCGTTTCTCCATTAGAATACGGGTACGAACCGGCGAATTTCTTAATTTTCTTTTGTTTTCAGCCGATTCTTCTATTCAAACGTCTTGCATTGGTTTACGCTTATATGAGAGGTAACCTGTTACAGGTGCAAGCGTTAGTTAGTAGATGGTTTGGATTCACTGAAAGGGAGCATTGATGCTCAGGCTAGAAGATCAGTCAATTCGTTTATGTGACCGCATGCCCCGCCGCTCTTTCATGCAGATTGGTGGCCTGGCAATGGGGGGAATGTCCCTGCCCCAGATTCTGAAAGCGCAGGAACAGTCGGGGAAGCGTTCTTCACACAAAGCCGTCATCATGATCTTCCTCGCCGGTGGTCCGCCGCATCAGGATATGTTCGACCTGAAACCAGACGCACCGGATGAAGTCCGCGGTGAATTCAAACCGATCGACACCAACGTCCCCGGGATACAGATCAGCGAACTGATGCCCCGCGTCGCCGGTATGATGGATAAGTTTTCGATCATCCGCTCGCTGGTCGGCGCAGAAGGTCGCCACGATTCGTTCGAGTGCTGCACCGGTCATCACTTCCGCAGTTCTCAACCTCAGGGAGGCTGGCCCTCTCTGGGATCGGCTCTCTCCCGTGTGGCAGGCCCCGTACATCCGACGGTTCCTCCCTACATTGATTTGTCACATACGATGGCCCACGATCCCTGGAACATCAAAGGTCCCGGCTATCTGGGACTGACACATGCTCCATTCCGTCCCGATGGACGCGTGATGGAGAACATGACGTTGAATTCAATCAACAAAGGACGACTCTCCGAACGAACGCGACTGCTGGAAGACCTGGACCGTTTTCGCAGGACCTCCGAAACCGGTCTGACCGACGGCACCTACGATGGCTATACGCAGCAGGCACTGGATGTCCTCTCTTCCTCACGTCTGGTTGAAGCACTGGATCTGGAACGCGAAGATCCCAAAGTCCGCGCCCGTTATGGAAAAGATGACCCCAAGGTACTCAGCTACAAACTGGATATGGGATACCAGGCAATCATGTCCCGCTTTCTGCTGGCCCGACGGGCAGTGGAAGCAGGCGCACGCTGTGTCACCTGCAGCTTCGCTCACTTTGACTGGCACGGTAATAACTTTGGTCATGCCCGCAAGGTCGTTCCCCTGCTCGACCAGGGAGTCGCGGCCCTGGTTCAGGATCTGCATGATCGCGGCATGGATAAAGATGTGACCGTTTTGGTCTGGGGCGAATTTGGTCGCACGCCCAAGATCAACAAAAACGCTGGCCGTGATCACTGGCCCCGCGTGCACGCCGCCCTGATGGCAGGCGGAGGCATGCAGACAGGCCAGGTGATCGGTTCGACTAACCGACTGGGTGAGGAAGCCGTTGATCGCCCCGTGCATATGCAGGAAGTCTTCGCGACGCTGTATCACAATCTGGGCATCGATGTCGCGTCCACGACAATCGAAGATAACAACGGACGTCCTCAGTACCTGATCGATCAGCAGACTCCCATCCGCGAACTCGTCTGATCCTGCAATCTACTGCTGTTTATCAGACGGGTACAGTCTCGCGGCACTGTGGATAATTTTGACAGCCCCAGAAGCGAGTCCCCCGGCGTGTCCCTTTGGACGCAGTTCGCTCAACCATTTTGATACCACATTTGGGACAGATGGGAACTCCCTGATGAAACTGTGGTTCTACTAGCGGACTGTTTTCACCTTGTGCCAGATTCAGATGAATCTGCTCTGTTATTTCCAGCACGCTGTAGGTTCGCGTCGCAGGCACTCGTAATAATGGTAACTGCGCAGCCTCAAAGACCGCCTCTACCAGTTGATCACGTTCCTGCCTTTTCTGTTTTGCGTGACTGGAATCGTCCAGTTCGATCCCCAGACGCGGTCGCATCGTGGCGGGCTCACAGAGTAGAAAGTCAACGTGTTTGCGATCGATTTTATTTCGCCAGGCCTGACTGCCCTCGGCTTGAGGGACCATGAACAGATCGGCCAGTCTGACTTTCGGGCAGATCACCAGATCTTCTTTGACCGACTGCTGCAGAACTCGAAAAAAAGAGAGCTCTGCGGCAGATAGAAAATCATCGCGTAACCGGTAGGGATGTTTTTGCTGTCCCTTACCGAGGTCAATACCGATCAATTTGAGCAAAACGGTCAGGCACCCCTGGGGTTGCTGCTGTGTCCTGGTGGGCATCTTGCGTCCTCTCTCGCTGTCAATCATGAGTCAAGCAGCTGTAATCACAGAAATCATGGAGACTTAAGGGAATCAGAAAAATGTCCGACCATTCTAACTTCACTCTTCCGCTTGTACAGTCAACCAGGCCACGAATTTTAATGGATACTCAGGGCGGTTTACACCTGAAGAAATCAAGAATCGGAGACCAATCAGCTGACAGCATCAACGTTCCAGAGGGATTGCACTCAAATTGAAATTAAAGAAATTGTGGCGGGAAAATACATTCTATCTTTTCAAAAGACAACCTGTTTTTAAATGTAATTCTGCGTCAATGGTTGAGTGATATGTTTCCCGTTTCTGAGTAAAGTCGTGTGCGATGAACTGGCTGATTCTACTCGTTGATGATGATCCTCTGATCCTAAAGTCCATCCGGGGAGCGCTGCGTCCACTGGAACAAACGGGGACTCAGATCTGGAGCTGTCATTCCGCAAAAGAGGCGATTCAAATTCTGGAAGAGTCACCGATAGATCTGATCATTTCGGATGAAAACATGGGGGAGATGAAGGGAACGGAGCTATTGAGTTGGGTCAGCGGACACTCCCCGGAGACCAGACGCATCATTCTGACTGGGGATCACAGTCTGTCCCCACTGATAGATTCACATTCTCCAGCAGGCGTTGATGCCTATCTGACGAAACCATTCAAGAATCAGGACGTATTGTCAATCGTCGTCTGGCTGATGACGAATTGAATTCCTTTGATATAGCAGGGAGCTGTCCGAGTAGAAAACAAATTGGAATCCCGGAGAGAGTGGAAGCGTGCTGATTCCACTCTCCCGCATGTAATCTAAATCATCCTACTCAGGGGCTAAAGTTTGTCGATTCCCTGCCGTCCGCGGTTCCGAGTTCCAGGTAGACGCGGGAGCTCATGTTTTCGCTGAGAAAATGGACTGAGCCATCCGCGAAACCAAAATGGGCGCCCCCTTCATGATCGGAACCGGCTGACTGATAGAAACCATTGTTAAAGCCGCCTGCAGTTCCCCCGGAAATCCCGGTATCGAACATGGTGGCCACACCACCAGCGGCCCAGCAGTCCTGGCTCGATTTGGGAGCACTGGAACTGTGCAGCTTCTGCAATTCTCCGGCCATGATGGTATTAGAAGTGCCATCGTCGACGTCGCGAATCGCGGTATCACTATTCACGGAGAACATACCCAGAAAGGCACCGCTGCCTCCTCCGAACGTGCCGATCAGTGAATCGGTACGGTGCGTCAGGTGAAAGTAATCACCATCGGCCCAGCCATTTCCACCGCCGATACAGGTTCCGTAATCGGAGCCCCCTTTGACAAACCGATTCGAAGGCAACGTCGAACCCGCTACCGGATTTTCACCAAGCATAATTCTGTCGTCAACCTTGCGAACCTTACTGCGACGCGTGGGGCAATAGAACAAAGAAATGTCGTTCTCTGCCAGACTGCGATTCCCCATCACGTTGGTATTGAAGTTCCATTTATTGTAGAGCGGAGCCTGGTCTACATATGGGAGAATCTGGACCATCCAGCTTGTCCCATGTAAACCGGTTCCAGGAGTTTTGCCCGCATCCCCCCAGACATTGTAAGCACTGGAGGTCGTCGTTGTGGCGATTGCTCCCGGCGGAAACAGTCCATGTGTTTCGTGATAATTGTGGAGCGCGAGCGCCAGCTGCTTCATGTTATTTTTACAGGTACTGCGGCGAGCGGCCTCACGCGCCTGCTGGACAGCAGGAAGTAGAAGTGAGATTAAGATAGCAATGATCGCGATGACCACCAGCAGTTCAATGAGCGTAAAGCCCGATCTTCGATAGCGCATTACAGGGCCCTTTAGATAAAAAAGAAATGAATATGAGCAGAATGCAATTGCTTTATCTAAAAAGAATATTTGAGTCGTTGGATTATCGCTGTTGAGTAGAAGTCTCCTCGCATATCATTTTGATGAGAGATCAAAATTGATTTCATTCTCTCCGGATTTCACCTGAGCAGTCAGTTCCGTTTCGTCACTGTAATTCGGAGGGATGGTCTCTTTTTCATTGACCAGTTTGCTGACGACTACCTTATGGTCCCCCAGGGCTGCGCCTTTTTCATCACGAATATAGACCAGCTCATATTTGCCGGCACTGTCGGTTTTACCGGATGATGCGCGGACGGTATCTGGCATGAACGTGACATAAGCATCCGCCAGCGGCGCTCCGTCCATGGTAATGGTACCTGTCACATTTCCCAGGTCCGGCGAATCACTGCCGCCACACGCGGTGCATAACAGCATCATTCCCAGACACAAACCGGCCGACCAGATCATTTTCATTTTCTGCATATTTCGCTATCCTTTTCAGGCTGTATTATTGAGACTGCAGGCAGACACAGCTCCGCGAGGGAGTGCTGTGCCTGCCTCCATCAGGCTACGTCATTAACGACAGCTAAACGGTTTAGAACTCACCGGCAACTTTATTCCCGTCGGCCGTACCAATCCGGTTAAAGGTGGTATTATCAATGTTCTCACTGATAAACCGGACGGAGCCATCGGCCATGCCGAAATGAGCGCCCCCTACATGATCGCTGCCAGGCGCCTCGTACTGGCCGCCATTGATTCCTCGATTATTACCGCTGCCGTTCTCTGAACTGCTGCCTGCCGTATCGGTGTCGAAGATATTCGCAACTCCCCCCGCGGCCCAGCCGTCCAGACTCAGCGAAGCGTCGTTTCCGCGCAGACGCTGCATTTCACCTGTCATCAGGGTATTAGTAGTCCCGTCCTTCACGTCGCGTATCTGGGTATCGCTGTTGGGATAGAAAATGCCCAGGTGTCCGCCCGAGAATGTTCCCATCCATTCACTGCTGGCTCCGACCCCCAGCGATTCATGACCAGTCCCACTGAAACCGTCACCGAAGCCGTTGCCAGAACCTTTACACCCGCCGTAGTCGTTCCCCCCCTTCTGGAATGGGTTGGTGATCGTGGTGGAACCGGGTGTTTCATCCAGTTGCAGTTTCTGATCAACTTTGCGAACCTTACTGCGGCGGGTCGGACAGTAAAAAATTGGGATGTCTGTTTCCGCAACCGCACGGTTGCCCATCACGTTGGTGTTGAAATTCCACTTGTTATAGACATTAGCCTGATCGACAAAGGGCAGGATCTGCAACATCCAGCTCGTACCGTGATAGCTCACGGGAGACATGCTTCCGGCCTCCATCCAGTCCCGCCAGCGGACCGTGTTACCACTTCCCCCATTGGTCAGAGTGACAATGGATCCTGGAGGAAAGACGCCATGTGTCTCATGATAATTGTGCAGCGCCAGTCCAATCTGTTTCAGATTGTTTTTACAGGTACTGCGGCGCGCTGCTTCACGCGCTGACTGCACCGCCGGCAGTAACAGGGCGATCAAGATTGCAATAATCGCGATCACCACCAGAAGTTCAATCAGAGTAAAGCCCTTTTGGTATTTCCGCTCGTTTGTCATCAACATAACGCCTCCCGCACCAAGGAATAGAAAAAGGAAAAATAGAACCACACCACATCTGGTGAGTTAAGAAAAGCAATCGAATTTTTGAATTAAGAAATGAAAGCTGAAAGGCTCTAACACCAGGCAATCCTTACCGACCATGTACATCACATCCAATAGAACACTATTAGTTGAACAGTAGTGTTTTTATTTAAACAAATAATTTCGAATAATCAAAATATTTAAACCGAAATCTTCGTAAAACATTAATTTCCAATAACTTACTTAACATTAATTACTGCATTGTTTATTAATGGTTTCTTAATATGTAGTTAAGACCACACTTGCCAACTACTTAGGACCGCAGACACTGTTCACTATTTCTAATTTTTGATAGAGGAGTCAGCGATAGAAGATACGGGCATTGATCAGTTTCTTATACTGCTTAACCCGCTGGAATATCTCGCCTTAAACTTGCATCTCTCTGTTGAATTAAACACAGTTAAAGTCGCGATCTGAATCGGAGGTCTCTGATTTCAAAACTGTCCATTTCACCGAAGTCTGCTGGAATTGAGACTCAAACGCGCACCAGGATGATCTGCAGCGTGCAGACAGGTATAATCGGGATATGGAATTTCAACACGTTGGGACTTGATGTCTTTACGATGGTCTCTCTTCTGCTGCCGCCAACAATAAGGAACACTCACACATGCTTTTGCGATTTTTCTCCTGTGCCGCCCTCGTCCTATTCAGCACCGCGCTCGCTTCCGCGGAAGACTGGTCTCAATGGCTGGGGCCGGACCGCTCCAGCGTCTGGGATGCAGAGGATATCGTTGAATCGTTTCCACAATCAGGACTGAAAGTCGAATGGCGTGTGCCTGTCGGCCTGGGCTACAGCGGTCCTGCTGTCGTCGACGACAAAGTCTACGTGCTGGACTATGTCAAAGATTCAGGCGAAGTGGTCAACAACCCCGGGGGGACTTCCAAGATTGAAGGTAAGGAACGCGTGCTCTGCGTTTCTGCTGAGAATGGCAAAACGATCTGGGAATATGACTACAGTTGCCCCTACGATATTTCCTATGCAGCTGGCCCCCGTTGTACTCCTACCGTGGCAGACGGCAAAGTCTATGCTCTCGGAGCAGAAGGAAATCTCACCTGCCTGGACGCCGCTACTGGAAAGTTTATCTGGAGCAAAGATTTCAAAAAGGAATATCAGTCTAAAACACCGTTCTGGGGACATGCTGCCAGCCCGCTTGTAGATGGCGAAGCGGTTTACTGCCTGGTTGGTGGTCCGGGTTCGGTTGCAGTGGCGTTTGATAAAAACACCGGCAAAGAACTCTGGCGGGCTCTGGACAACGACGATATCGGTTACTGTCCTCCAACCATGATTACACACGAAGGTGTCAAACAACTGTTGATCTGGCATCCGAAGTCACTGAATTCGCTCAATCCTGAAACGGGTCAGGTCTACTGGTCACTCCCTCTCAAGCCGCAATACAACATGTCGGTGACGGTTCCCCGGAAACAGGAAGATTTTCTGTATGTCTCCGGAATTGGCGACGAAGCGGCATGGATCGAACTGAAGGGAAAAGCCAAACCTGAAATTGCCTGGAAGGGTAAAACCCGCGAAGCACTCTTCTGCTGCAACAGCACACCGTTCATTGTGGGAGACACAATCTACGGCAGTGACATTCAGTCGGGCGACTTTGTCGCAGTCAGCCTTAAAGATGGCAAACGCCTGTGGGCCTCCAAGGAAGTGACTCAGGCTGGTCGTCGGGACCGTCACGCGACCGCCTTCATCGTCAAACACGACGATCATTTCTTTCTATTTACCGAGAAGGGAGACCTGGTGCTCGCTGACCTGTCGCCCAGCGGATACAAGGAAATCAGCCGCTTCCACGTGCTGGAGCCGACGAATGAGGCCTTCGGTCGTCCCGTCGTCTGGAGCCATCCCGCGTTTGCAAATCAGTCGCTGTTCGCCCGCAACGATAAGGAACTGGTTCGCGTGAGTCTGAAGAAGTAACCTTCTTCGAACCATTGTTGAGACGTATTCGCCGCCTGCTGTTTCCACGAACGGATTTCAGCAGGCGGCTTTTTTAGTGTCCTTGAGCGAAACTGGTTACATTCACTATCCATAATTCTGGTTACTTGGTTACTGCCGCAGGTGCTTTCCAGACCGTCACTCCCAGATGATAACCTTGATGCAGGGGCGAATTGTTCGAATACCAGGCGGTCACAATGTCGCCGTTCGCTTTCTGAACGCTGGAGGGATAGCCACAGTCCCCACCATCGGCAGTATGGGCCAGGCGCAGGGGACTGCTCCAGGTCTGACCGTCATCGCTGCTGAGTTTGGCACAGACACCACGCTTGCCGTTTACCCGGACACCGTAACTGAGCAGTAATCGCCCGTCCTTTAGTCGCAGCAGGTGCCCGTTGATCTCGTTGCGTTCGGTCACCGGCAGCGGTTTCTGCCATGTCGCTCCATTATCGTCACTGCGAATCAACTCCATCTTGTCCACACGGGCTGCGGCCAGCCACTTGTTTTCGCCCAACGGAAACAGGTCCGTCTCATTGTGTCGGTCACCGATAATGGACACCGGCTGCCAGGTCCAGCCGTCGTCTTCACTGCGAAAATGCCAGGAACGCCAGCCACTGGTACGAGTGGACTGGGTGGGATCTTTGAACTTTCCCTGATAGCAGGAAACGTGCAGAGCACCATCACTGCCCGCCCAGATATCACCAAAGGGAATAAATTCCGACCAGCCGGGCTCGGCAGCTGGAAAGACATCCCGCTGCTCCCAGGTGCGTCCCCCATCCTGGGAACGCAATACCCAGTTGCGCATAATGTCATCGCGAAACGGGGCCTGCTTGGGTCGTTCAGGTTGCTTGTGATTGGTCCAGCCGGAACAGAGCACAACCAGATCGCCGTTGTGGGCGACTCCCGCTGCGTGATTCATCCGCACCGTCCCCGGTTTGTGCCGGGTGATGGTACTCCGCTTCTCCCATGCGATGCCATCGGAGCTGGCCCAGCAATCAATGTCCCCTTCCTGCTGTCCATGACTGGGTTGATTGTGGAATATCACAACGATCGTTCCATCGGGGAGCAGCGTCAGATTAGGCCAGGCGCAAACGTTCTTGACGGCAACGACCTGTTTGACGATTTCCGGTTCTACTGCAGGTTCTGCTGAATTAGTAATCCTGGCACTGAACCAGGTAGTCAGAACAATCAGGGTAAAATGCAGGCAATGACGCATTATCTCTCCCGGGATTTCAGTTGATTGAAGAAAGGCTTTACCAGCCTTGATCGTAATCAATCACACACCGGGATGCACGAAAACTCTCAACGAATTATCGCAAAGCGGGTAAGCGGTCTTTGAGCTTCGAGAAGAGTGTGGAGCCCTCTCCTTCGGGAACCGGATCCTCTACACCTGCCCGCAAGGGGCAGTTGCGACACATCACCAGTATGTAAGCCGAGGGGATAAAATAGAGTGCCAGTAAGGTCGCCCCACCGACGCCCCCTGCGATCGTAATCGCCAGGGGAGGCCAGAAGCCGCCTCCCGCCAGCACCAGGGGAATGAATCCAGCGACCGTCGTCAGGGAAGTCGCGACGACGTGCCGTGTTGAACGCAGAACGACATCACGGACGACAACCCGATCCCCTTTGCTGGCCCGTGGATTCGCACGGAGCTCCGCCAGCACCACGATGGCATCGTTAATCGCCACCCCCGCCAGCCCCATCGAGCCGACGATCGCCATAAAGCCGAAGGGGAAGCCAAACAGCCAGAGCATACCCAGTCCCAGACCGATCGAAAGGATCCCCACGGCGCCCACCAGTCCTGCGACCCGAAATGAGGAAAACGAGAGCACCAGTGTGGCAACCATCAACACCATCAACACGCCGACGTTAGCCATCAGGTTTCCGACAGCATCATCCCGCTTGGAAGCCTCCCCGCCCCATTCCAGGCGATAGCCGGGCGGGAGTTCATAGCCGGCCTGCTGCAGTCGTTTCTGAAAATCAGCCAGCACCTTTGCGGGTAGGACACCGGCTTTAATATAAGCTTGCACCTCGTTCATGCGTTCCCCGTTGAAATGGGAGATCGCTGCGATCTCGGACGACATCCTGACGTCGGCAATCGCAGTCAAAGGAACATACTGTGCCTGGCCGTCAGGGGTCTTCTTACTGGAGATCAGCTGCAGTGATGCAATATTATCAAGCGATCCCCGGCGGTCGTGAGGTACGCGAATTCGCACGGGCAGCTCTTCGGTCTCTTCCAGGATGCTGCCCCCCAAAGCCCCTTCGAGGGCCGCATTGAGTTGCCGGGAAACCTCAGCATGATCCAGCCCCGCGAGCCGTGCCTGCTCTTCATCGATCTTGAGTGTGAGTTTCGGAAGCGGGTCGGCTAACTCCGCTTTGTGGTGCAGCACATCAGGTGTCTGACTGAGTATAGTGCGAAGTTCATCGCCACTCTGGCTGAGTTGATGTAAATCGGGTCCGAACAGCCGGACTTCAATCGGCGCATCGAAAGGTGGCCCCTGCTCCAGTTGACGGACAAGGACCCGCGAATGCGGTACTTTTCGATCTAACTCCTGCTGCAGTTCGTGAATCAGCTCCTGTCCGCCGTGCGCTGAGTTGAGTTGCACCAGTGCCTGGGCGAAATTGGAACTGTTCTCCCGCTTGGCGATGATGTTGTAATAGAACTGAGGAGCACTCTCGCCCAGAAACCATTCAATCCCTCTGACCTGGGGATGTTCGAGCACGACCTCACGAATGGCCGCGATGGTCTCCCGTGTTTCCGCCAGTGAAGCATGAGCGCTGAGTTCCAGCTCAATGTTGATCTGATCTCGGTCGGCGGGGGGAAAGAACTGTTCGGGCAATGAACCAGCCACGATGAAACCACTGATCGGCAGGATGCAGCCCAGCCCCACGCCAAGTAACGGTTTAGAAAACAGAAAATCGAGTGATTTGGAATAGGCGTTCCGCAGACCTGCATGGCTGAACCCCACCTGCCACCAGTGACCGGTCTCCGGATCTTCTTCAGGATCAGCAAACAGGGCCGCGATCGCGGGAATGACTGTCATCGCGAGGAAAAACGAACTGCAGATCGCCAGAATCACGCTGATCGCGATTGAGCCCACAAATTCCCCCGCCGGTCCGGGCATGAGTGCGATTGGCGCAAATGCCAGAGCGGTGGTCAGGGTGGAACCCAGCAGGGGAACCGCCAGATGCCGGACCGTCGAAATCACGGCATCCTCGGGAGCCATGCGAGCATGCAGCTTGGTACGGACTTCATCGACCACTACAATCGCGTTGTCGATCAAAAGTCCCAGCGCGATAATCAGCCCGGTCACTGACATCTGGTGAATGGGAATGTCAAGCATCCGCAGCCCTGCGAGAACCATGAAGGCTGACAGGGGCAATGCGGTGCCAATCACCAGGGCATTCCGCCAGCCCATCATGAAGACGATCACCACGATCACAGCCAGTCCGCCAAACAGCAGGTTCCAGATCAGTCCACTCAAACGGGCTTCAACGTAGCGGTTCTGGTCGAACAGCATCTGTACCTGCACATCGTCGGCAAGTGACTGTTCAAACTCGCGAATGACGTTTTTTGCATCCTGGCTCCAGTGATCGATGCGCATGCTGTCCCGAACGAACATTCCCAGGGTCACCGCGGGTTTCCCATCAGCGACCACCAGGCTGCTCAAGGGCTGCGCCACCCCTTTGTGGATCGTGGCGATATCTCCCAGTTGAACCGAATGTCCTTCCGAGCCGAACTGCACCGGGGTCCGGGCGATTCGCGCCAGGGAATCGAGTTCGGAATCGACGTCGATCAGCAGATCGCTTTTCTGTCCCCTGAGTAGTCCTGCTGTCAGTTTGGCGTCCGAGGCTTCCACCTGCCGGGCAATTTGCTCAACACTCAAACCAAGCGTCGCCACCCGGTCCGGTTGAATCTCAACCAGGATCTCTTCATCGGGATCACCAAAGGTATCGATGTCTTCGGTACCGGAAACCGCCCGCAGGCGGTCTTCCAGCTGTTTCGCCGACCGACGGAGTACGGCGTAATTAACCGGGTTTGGATTATCCCAGACCAGCGCTACGATCAGGGCATAAGCTTTGACGTCCATCTCTTCGAAGTCGGGCTCTTTCGCTCCCGAGGGGAACTCGACGCGGGCATCATCGATTTTATCGCGAATCCGCGACCAGACTTCGTCTACCTCGTAGACATCATCGCGGAGTTCGATGGTAATCGTGGACATTCCCGAGCGGGAGATGGACCGCAGTTCTTTGATTTCGTCGATCTCGCGGAGTTCTTCCTCGATCTTCTCAGAGACCAGCGATTCGACGCGTGTGGCATCGGCACCGGGGAAGCGGGTCTGCACCAAGGCCGAACGTTTGGTGAGCACGGGATCTTCCATACGGGGCAGTATATAGAAGCTCGACAGTCCGGCGACGGCAATCAGGGCCATCAACAGAATCAGTAAGCGGCGGTTACGATAGAATAAGCCTTCCAGCATTTCTGATTTTCCCATTCTGTCCTGAAAGGTTACAGGCTACGGCACAACGTGCGCTATTGAACTGGATCAGTGATTCCGTGAATCAGGAATCGGACTTGATCACCACCCGTTGATTATTCGCCAGTTTATGAATTCCATCTACGACCATCCGGTCTCCTGATTTCAATGTCCCCCGGACGAGGACCCGGTCACCTTCCGTGTGCAGAACTTCGATCTGCCGTTTCTCCAGAATCAATTCCCCTTCCACTTTCCCCGGTACGACAGCATACGCCGACCAGAGGCCGCGTTCTCCCCGTGCCAGGGCACTGAGTGGCAGCCAGAAGCCCCGCATTTCCACAGGCTCTTCCATCGCAAGACGAATCACCTGCCCGGGAATCAACTGTTCGGCAGCCTGTTTATCGAGTGCCAGTACGACTTCACGGGTGCGGGTCACCGGATCAAGTTCGGGCAGGACCGCTTTCAGAGTTGACTGGAAAGTCTTGCCATTGAGTTGTACCTGCTGACGGGCACCACGCTTCAGACCTGGTGTCATTTCGACCGGCACACCGATGTGGGCTTCAAGCTGTTGATCTTCTACCAGTCGCAGCAGTGGCGTCTCGGGAGAAATCACGGTTCCTTCATCTGCATAGCGTTTCGAGATGCGTCCGGAGAACGGTGCCTTGAGTACCGTGTCTTCCAGATCAATCTGGTTATCTGCCAGCTGAGCGTCCAGGTTGGCGACGACTGCTTTTTGAGCAGCGAGCTGTTCCTTGCGCGTCCCTTCCTTCAGTTCCGAGAGTTGACTCTTCGCCGCATCGAGCTGTGCCTGCTGCTGCTGGACATCGTATTGCGAAGCTTCATACACAGACTTGGAGATTGCATTGCGTTCCAATAGTTGTTCGTTGCGGGCATGGTCCGACTGCAGATTTTTCAGCCTGGCTATCAGCTGCCTGACAGCTGCCTCGGCGGCGGCAATGGTCTGGGGACGGGGACCTGCCAGGAGTTCATTCAGCCTGGCCTGAGCCGCATCCCGCTCTGCCTGGAGCTTCTGACGGACAATCTTCAGGTGACGGGTATCGAGTCGGGCCAGGATCATATCGGCTTTGACCGGATCTCCTTCGTCCACATTGATCTCAATCAGCTTGCCGCTGCGTTCCAGAGAGAGTTCGCTGGTGCGTGCAGCTTCAACTTTACCGGTATAGGTGCGTTTCCGCGCAAATGAATCGACGGGTTTCAGCTCTAAAACTTCAACGGGAATCCCCTGCTCCTGAGACTGCTGTTTCGCGGTGACTTCTGTGGAGAAGGCCTGCTTATGAAACAACCAGTAGCCGCCGGTCAGACAGACCATCAGCGCGAGCATCAACGGGAGTCTCAGTCGCCTGAACAGGTGTGAGACAAATTGACGATTCGTCAACTTTGGAACAAAAAAAAGCGTTTCAGACAGAGATCTGCTGGAGTTCATTTCCAAACACCTCCTCGCTGACACGATCAAAGACCGCATCGTAGTCGACGGTAGAACTGAGCGGCTGCCAATCGATTCCATCCAGAAAACGATTGAAATTACGACGCAGCATTTCGAAGGGTGCAGAAATTCCGATTTCATCCAGCGAATTACTGGTAGCGATGATCGAGTAGCCTCCGAAAGAGAGCGACCAGAGCCCGAAGACGATTTCTTCGGGAGTTGCGTGGTCATCCAAAACAAGATCATCCCGGGCGATGGCATCACGAACGATGCCTCCCACAACACCCATGCAACGATGTTCACAATTGGCCATAATCTTCCGCCGTTCCTCTGAGGTCTTTTCCCAGATGGAATCGAGTCGAATCGTCTGCTCGACCCGGAAGTGATCGGGGTAGAGTTTCACAAACAGTTCAGCAGCGGTTCCGATGGCGGCAATCCGCTCACGCGAGGTCCCCTGGAAGAGAGACGCCTTTTCGAACATCGCCAGTCGCTTTTCCAGCGTCTGGATCGCGAGGGTGATAATGATCTCTTCTTTGCAGGAGAAGTGATTGTAGATCGTCCCCTTGGAGTACTCGAGCATGCTGGTCAGGCGGTCCATATTCAGACCGTTATAGCCACCCTCAATGAACATGGGACGGGCGCATTCGAGGATTTTGGCCTCGCGTTCCTGTATTTCACGTTGTTTGCGTTCTCGTGTACTCATAGCGTTCTTATTTTGACGGATCGTCAATATTTGTCAAGATGTCGCAGGAAATTATTCATTTTCCCGCCGAAGCTGGGCAGAAACTGGGCTCATCTACTGCGGTGAGAACGGAGCAACACAATTCCTATAATATTACTATGAATACACTTACAACCACATCAACCAAGCAGGCACTCGGAAGACGGACAAATAAGAATTGGGGGGCTACTGAATAGGAAGACAGGAACAAGGTCTGTTCACTGCGTCAATTCGAGCGCGAAACAGGGCTGTTGGAGAGGCTGGCAGCGAGGGTCAGACGCCCCCCTGCTCCTCTTTCTGCTTCTGATACTCTTTGAGCTTCCGATAGAGGGTCCGCTCACCGATGCCCAGCATCTTGGCTGCTTCTTCCCGCTTGCCGTCCGCCAGATCGAGGGCCCGCTCAATGTAGTAGCGTTCTACCTCAGAGAAAGGGCGACCAATGAGAAAATCGGCTCCGGAACGATCCGAGGTATAGCTGCTGTCTCCATCCGGTCCCGCGACAGGTACGATCTCTTCAGGCAGGTCGTCCAGATCCAGAATGCCATCGGTGTCCAGCACCAGCATTCGCTCAGCGGCATTGCGGAGTTGACGGATATTGCCAGGCCAGTCGTATGACATCAGCGCGCGACGGGCGGCCCGCGAAACACCCTCGTAAGGCTTGTCGTACTGGGCGGAAAGTTCTTTCAGGAAATGATCGGTCAGCAGCGGTATGTCCCCCCGCCGCTCCCGCAGTGGGGGCAGCTCGATTTTTACCACTGACAACCGGTAGTACAGATCCTGTCGGAAAGTGCCCGTCTTCACCATTTCGAGCAGATCCGCATTCGTTGCAGCCACCAGGCGAACGTTGAGACTGATCTCTTCATTGGTTCCCAGGCGGGCGATCTTACGGTCTTCGAGAACACGCAGCAGCTTGATCTGAGTCTGCATGGGCATTTCGCCAACTTCATCCAGAAAGAGTGTTCCCCCGTTGGCATGCTCGAACTTACCAATCCGCTTTCCGACGGCACCGGTAAATGCCCCCTGCTCGTGTCCGAAGAGTTCACTCTCCAGAATACTGTCCGGCAGTGCCGAGATGTTGAGAGGGACGAAAGGCTTGCTCTTACGCTCACTGTTCTGATGAATGGCTCGGGCAACGAGTTCTTTCCCGGTACCGCTCTCGCCTTCGATCAGCACGGTGCTGTTCGTGGAAGCGACATTCTTCAGCTTTTCGACAATCTTGTGCATCTGGGGCGTGTTGCCGATCACTCCTTCGAAGCCGAATTTTTCATCCAGGCGGCGATGCAATTCAGCATTGCGTCGCATGAGACGGACACGTGTGGACGCCTTTTCGACCGCGTTGCGGAGTTCGCTGATATCCAGTGGCTTGGTGAGATAGGTGTAGGCCCCGAGCTGCATCGCAGTCACAGCGGAGTTGATCGAACCGTGCCCGGTCAACACGATGACTTCGGCATCGGGAAGTTCTTCCTTGGCAGTGCGGAGGATTGAGAGACCATCGACGCCATCCATGCGGAGATCGGTGATCACGATATCTGCCGTTTCGCGTTCGATCAGCTTGGCACCCTGCTCCCCTGATGTGGCGATTTTACACTCGCAGCCAACCCGCTCCAGGCTTTCTGCCACCGCCTGGGCATGTGCTTCATCGTCATCAATGATCAGGACACGAATCACGATTGATTCAAGATCAGTTTCCGGGGCGTCTTTCGCGCTCATCGAGCAGACTTTCTGCCTTCTATCAGTTACGAACCTATAATATTGTTATCAGGGGCTGACCGCCGTAGCCATGTTTTCCTGCAGGAAAGTACACAGCCGGACGGACAGAATACATCTTATTCAAGTCGAAAATGTAATGAAATTGTGCAGGGAACCATTCTTCAGCAAACGGGGAAGGAAATGGTAAACCGCGTCCCGCGACCGGGTTCACTGTCACATTCAATCGTGCCGTGATGGGCGTCGACGATCTTTTTGACCGTGGGCAGCCCCAGGCCACTGCCTCCCGCTTTCGTGGAAAAGAAGGCGTCGAACATCCGCGACTTCACTTTTTCATCGATGCCTTTACCGTTATCGATGATATCCAGATAGACGGTGCCATCCCGATGCGATGTCTGTAATTCGATCAGACCGCCATCGGGCATTGCCTGAACCACGTTCAACGCCAGGTTCATCAACACCTGCCGAAACAAGGCTGGATCAATCTGGACCGCAGGCAGGTCCGCGTCGAAGTGCGGGCTGATTTCAATGCAGGCTTCATTGGCCTGAGGACGGAAGAAGTCGATGAAGTCGCTCACCAGGGAATTCAGGTTGGCGGTGGTCAGTGCCAGCTTCCCTACCCGGGCGAACTGCAGGAAGGCATCCAGGATCTCCTGCAGGTGCTTGCATTCCCGCTGCACGCTTTCAACTTTTTTCAGCATGCGATGACGGGAAGGGACATCCAGTGTCTCCAGATCTTCAGTGAGCAGTTCGAGGTTCATGCTCATCGTGGAGAGCGGGTTTTTGATTTCATGCGCCAGGCCACCGGCCAGCGTTGCGATTTCGGAATACTGGGCTTCCAGCTTTTCCCGTTCAGCAACACTCAGCGGGCTCTCGTTGACTGCGGATGGTCTCTGCATGGTTACTTCCCAACCGGACGGACAAAATAGTGGAGCACGATGGTCTGCTGCTCCACTCTTGTATCAGAAACTGCTGTTTCAAAAATAAAACGATGAAGTCATCTCAAATCGAGCTCCTTCATCGTTTTATATTTATCTCAGATCAAAAAGAGTGACTGAGCCATTGTCTGTCAGACCTGGAATGACGGGGGTTTCAGCAGTTCAACACACTCGCTGGTGTGTGGTTTGCTTTGCCCCCCGGTCAATTCAGGTGATCGATGGCCCTTACTCTTCTTCCGCTGCAACAGCGTCGCCATTTCCTTCCGCACCAGCCTGTTCAGCCAGAACGGCTTTGCGGGAGAGTTTAACGCGGTTCTGATCATCAACGGCGATGACCTTCACCTGCAGACGGTCGCCCATTTTACAGATGTCACTGACCGATTTCACGAACCCATCCGACAGTTCGCTGATGTGGCAGAGTCCATCTTTACCGGGAGCAATCTCAATGAATGCACCGAATTCTTTGATCGAACTGACCACACCATCGTAAATCCGTCCGACACGAATTTCTTCGGTCAGGGCTTCGATGTGAGCCAGAGCTTTCTCAACGATTTCTACATTGCCACCAGAGATGGTAACGGTTCCGTCGTCCTGAATGTCGATAGTCGCACCAGTGTCTTCCTGGATCGCACGGATTGTCTTACCACCCGGACCGATGAGCAGACCAATCTTTTCAGGATTGATCTTGGTCTGGTGCAGACGTGGTGCGTAGGCAGAGATTTCTGCCCGGGGACGACGAATGGCGGTAAGCATGGTTCGCAGCAGTTCCAGACGGGCCTTTTTGGCGGCTTCCAGAGTTGCTTTGATAATGTCTTCACCAATACCATCGTTTTTCAGGTCGAGCTGAATCCCGGTAATCCCTTTCTGGGTACCGGCGACTTTGAAGTCCATATCGCAGAAGTGGTCTTCATCGCCAATGATGTCAGTCAGAACTTTGAAGTCGTCTCCCTGAGTCACCAGACCGATTGAGATCCCGGCAACGGGCTGACGCAGCGGGACGCCAGCATCCATCAGCGAGAGAGTCGCCGAGCAGACAGAGGCCATCGAGCTACTACCGTTGGATTCCAGAATATCGGAGATCACGCGGATGGTGTAAGGGAAGTCTTCTTCGCTGGGCAGTACCGGTGCAACGGAACGTTCTGCCAGACAGCCGTGACCAATTTCACGACGTCCTGGTCCACGAATCGGGCGACATTCACCCACGGAGAACGAAGGGAAGTAGTAGTGCAGCATGAACCGCTGCAGTTCTTCTTCAAACAGACCGTCGACCCGCTGCTGGTCACGTGATGTGCCCAGGGTAACGGTTGCCATCGACTGAGTTTCGCCACGTGTGAAGACGGCAGAACCGTGCACGCGAGGGAGTGTCGATGTCTCACAGGCGACATCCCGCAGCTGATCGGGAGTACGACCGTCCAGACGACGACCGCTCATAGCCAGTTCGCGAACGGCCCGTTGTTCCAGATCATGGAAGGCTTCTTCGAACTGAGCGCGAGTTGCACCGTCTGCTGTTTCTTTTGCTTCTTCGGGGAAGAACTTTTCTACCAGTTCGTTGTGAATGACTTTGGTGCCTTCACGACGTTCTGCTTTGACCGTGCTCTGCATGGCAGCGGCCAGTTTCTGGTAGATGGGATCATCCAGTTTCGCGATGAAGGGATTTTCCGGAGGTGCTTCGTACTGGAAGGGCTCAATACCGGCCTTTTCACGCAGTTCCAGCTGCAGATCAATGATCTTCTTCAGCTCAGAATGAGCGTGCATGATTGCTGCAGACATTTCGTCTTCAGGAATCTGGCTTCCGAAACCTTCGATCATCAGAACCGATTTGCTTGAGCCGGCAACGATCAGGTCCAGGTCGCTTTCAGCGATCTGTTCCCGAGTCGGCAAGGTAATCAGTTCGCCATTGATGCGTCCCAGGCGAACGGCGGCGATTGGTCCCTGGAAGGGAACCGGAGAGAGGCACAGTGCCGCACTGGCCGCGTTGATTGACAGCACGTCAGGATCGTTAAATCCATCGCAGGACATGACGTTAGACATGACCTGCAGTTCATCTTTAAATTCTTTGGGAAACAGGGGACGAATCGGACGGTCGGTCAAGCGTGCCGTCAGGATTTCCTTGGTGGTAGGACGTCCTTCCCGTTTCAAAAATCCACCGGGGAACTTGCCTGCAGCAGCAGCCCGTTCCCGATAATCAACTGTCAGAGGGAAAAAGTCAGTCCCCTCTCTTGCAGGGCCTGTCGCCGTTGCGACAAAGACGACAGTTTCACCATACTGAATAAGAACAGACCCTGCGGCCTGCTTCGCTAACTGACCAGTTGTAAGACTAAGTTTCTGTCCGCCAACCTCACATTCAACAACTACTTTCACAATAATTTCCTAATTCTTTTCCGACAAACCGACAAAGATCAGCGAACAACCGAAATTACTTTCGGATATTCAGCCGATCGAGAATTTCCCTATAGCTTTCTGCATTCTTTTTGTGCAAATAATCCAGCAGACCACGGCGGCGGCTGACCATCTGCAGCAGGCCACGACGACTCGCGTGATCTTTAACGTTGGACCGGAGGTGCTCGGTTAAATTTACAATCCGTTCGGTAAGCACAGCAATCTGCACTTCAGCAGATCCGGTATCCCCTTGTTTCGACTGATACTCTTGAATCAATTCTGCTCTTCGTTCCTGAGTGACTGACATTCTTTCACTTAAACCTTTACAACAAACAACTTGACAAACAGAGAAGATCGGGGACTTCCCCATGCAAAGACAGCCACTACGATCCTTGTCTGGACTTTCTGAGACGGGTAATGGCGAGAGAAAACAAAGCTATTACGCTAGCTTTCAGGGTATTTAAGGTACTTAATGTAGCAATTTGAATAGATTATTCAATGGATACACTACACGGTTTATAAAAACGTTTCTGAATCAATTTAAACCGTCAGCATACCCTGACAACCGGAAAAGCATACACATAAGCCCACCTTTACCAGCAAGAAACCGCATTACCCTAAGCAGTTTCCTCATCGGGACTTACTTCACGCACCACAATTTCATTCCCTTGAATCTGGGAAATTTCTACCGGTACACCGACCTGAATATAGGGGCCTTCGCTGATCACATCGATCCAGACTCCCTCAATTTCAACCCGTCCAGCGGGTCGTAAAACGGATGTGGTGACCCCCTGCATGCCCACTTTTAACTCCAAGCCGTGGCGCTGGACACTGTCAAAGTTGCCGAGCAGTTCGGGGTCCAGCCGGATCTCGTGACCACCAGGACGTTGATTGTCGCCCGGGGGTGCGAGAATAATCGAACTCATCAGCCGCGACTCGGGCAGAAATCGATTCAGAATCAACGCCAGCACAATAACCGTTACCAACGACGCACTCATGGTGCCGACCGTGTTGGTCATGTTGGTGAAATCGGAACCGGGGCGCAATGTATTGAAATCCCCGAAGGTCTGGCTGGCAAGAATAATCGAAGAGACGATCAGCAGCCCTCCGGAAACGCCGAAGATCCCGAAACCGGGAATGACGAAGATCTCCATCAGAATGCAGATCATGCCGATCACGAACAGGACGATCTCGAGGTATCCAGCCGTCCCTCCCAGGAATTTGCTCCAGAAAAACAAGCCGAAACAGACGGCTGACATAATTCCGAACATCCCGGTCAGCGTATAAAGTTCGAGGTAGATGAACAGGGCACCCATAAAGAATAGCAGAAAGGTCACCGCTCCCGTGTTAAGGTAAAAAACGAGGGTATCGACCCAGGTACGCCCAACCGCTTTCAAGTTGACACCAGCGGCAATTCCCAGTCGCTGCTTGAGTTCATCCATGTCACGCACGGGAGGTTCCGCGAGCTTGAGTTCGTGAGCCCGGACGCCATTAACGGTCAGCAGGTTGCCTTTCTTCGACTCGGGAATCATCGGGCCTTTGATCCATTCCCCATTCGATTCATGAATTTCAGTATCGGACATGAACCAGAGCTGACCGGTTTTGCTGTTGGTGACTTCAAAGACTTCCAGGTCTTTATCCATCATCGCTTCACAGACCGCTGGTGGCCGGCCTTTCTTTTCTGCGAGATCGCGAATCGTCACCCGGATCGGACTCAGAATTTTTTCCGGTACGAATTCGAACTGCCCATTTTTGTTCTCATGCATGACCCCCGCGTCGCCAATCTGGCCGTTGGGTTTGAGAAAAATCTCGTCACAGCCCAGGGCAATAATCGCCGCACTGCTCATGGCACGTTCGGGAATATACGCAACGGTGCGAACCTTACTGGATTCGAGATCGGCAATCCGATTCGCCAGATTCATCCCGGAAAGCAGGTATCCACCGCCAGAATCGATTTCAAACACCAGCATATTGGCCCCGGAATTGACGGCCCGATTGATCTGCCGTTCGATGAATGTTTCCAGAATGGGTGAAATCATCCCGTCGACCTTGATCAACATTACTTTAGGTGCTTCTCCCACCGTCGGATCGTCGCGCAGCTTTTCCCGTGGAATGCCGTAGAATTCGGAAAGATCTCCCCGGGAATGGGCCAGTTGCTGGACCAGAACATCGACGGCCCGGGCTTTGCTGCCCGAAAAAACGCCCAGCGAACCGACTTCTTTGATGGTTTCCACATCGGTGATCACAGCCTGATTGTCCCGCAGTCGCTTCAGTTCTTCGGGAGTGACCACCCGCGATTCGACCTGCTTATTCTTGCCTTCGCCCTGCTGGATTTTCACTTTCAGCACGGCCTGCTGCGGATCCATCATGCCCAGAGCCAGTGCCCGGCTCAGTTTGGGATTGTGCCGTTTTTCCACGATCGAGAGCACAAACTGCTGTTCGTCCCGATCCAGTGCTTTACCGTATCCGATATCACCCAGTTCCGCATCGGGGTGCATCACGATTTCATCACAGGCCAGCGCCAGAACCACGTTGTTACCAATGACCGTTTCCGGGATCCACGCAATTGTTTTCAAGCTGGATAATTTAGACGAGGCCAGAAATTTCGCCAGCCCCTGCACCTGGTGAAAGGGGCTCGAACCGGGTGTGATTTTAAGCACCAGATAGCCTGTCTCTCCGGCTTGAGCGGCTTCGTTCTGCAGTGCCAGGGCGGCATTGGTCACGCGTCCGTAGGTGACCTCACCCACGGGACTTTCGATTGACATAAACTGTGCGGGAATCGATGGGGGCCCGTCGGGCTCGGCTTTCTTCGCAGGTGGATCCGCTGGTTTATCGGATTTGGGAGCCTGTTTGGCAGGATCAGCCTGGAGTGCAGAATTTCCGTTGAGCACTAAAAGTCCCAGAATCAAGGCCAGGAACATCTGGTTGACGTGTTTCATGATGTGACTTTCAATCAGGTCTGAACTGCAAAGGCTGAAAACAAAATCGCGTTCTCAGCTGTCGGCCTCAAGATGGGACAGCGCCCCGGCTCTACTACTATAATCAGTTTCGGAAGAGGGGGTGTACTCATTTAACGGTATTTTATCCCACAGGGATCATTTCCTGCACAAAAATTATAGATGATTTTCCCATTCGAAATAAGGCCCTGCTTTTCATTCCAGCCCGAACAGAATGAATCTTCACAAATCGTGACGTTTCTCTATAGACAGATGGGAGACACTTCATGTTCATCGCAAAAGCCTCGATTACGTTCACTGGTGAGAGACGCGTGCGGCTCAACAATCCTGACCTGTGAAACCGTAAGAATTTCGGAGAAAACAGGTTAAATTTTCAGCGGTCACTCCTTACAATACTGGGACGAATCGTATCAGCACCCTAAAGGGCAACCATGTCATTCTACGGCTATCACCCCATCATCGAAAAGTGGTTTCGCAAACGCTTTGCGGGCCCTACCGAACCGCAGCAGCAGGGCTGGCCCTGCATCAACCGGGGTGAGCACACACTGATTTCCGCCCCTACCGGTAGTGGTAAGACATTGACGGCGTTCCTGTCAGTGATCGATCGCATCGTGAAACGCTCACTGGAAGGCGACCTCGATGATGAGACCGTGGTCGTCTACGTCTCCCCCTTACGGGCGCTCTCCAATGACATGCATCGGAACCTGACCGAGCCGCTGGAAGAAATTTCCGCACTGCTCGAAGAAGAAGGCTACCTGTTCACACCGATCCGCATCGGATTGCGCACCGGCGACACCCCTTCCTCACAGCGGACTGCGCTGGTCCGGCGTCCGCCCCATATTCTTGTGACGACTCCTGAATCGCTGTACCTGATGCTGACCGGCACCAAAAGCCGGGAGACATTGAAAACCGTCGAGACTGTAATCGTCGACGAAATCCATGCTCTGCTCCGCGACAAACGGGGATCGCACTGGTCGTTGACCCTCGAACGACTCGAAACACTGGTCGAGCATCCGTTGCAGCGAATTGGGCTGTCAGCGACGCAGAAGCCGCTGGAACGGGTCGCACAATACCTGGTAGGAAACCGTCCCGAGATAGAGATCACGAGTTCTGCTCCTCCGGAACAGGAGAATGCTCACCCCGAACAGACCTGCCGGATTGTGAATATCGGCCACTCCCGCACACTGGATGTGGCAATCCAGGTTCCCCCTTCGGAACTGAGTGCGATCTGCACTCACGAACAATGGGCGGAAGTGCTGGACCAGATCGTCGCGTTGATTGAATCGCATCACAGTACGCTGATCTTTGTCAACACACGGCGTCTGGCCGAACGGATTACCCATCAGTTGACCGAGCGACTGGGAGAAGAAGTCGTCGGCAGCCATCACGGATCGTTGTCCGCCAAAATCCGGCATCGTACCGAGCAGAAGCTGAAAACGGGGGAACTGAAGGCGGTCATCGCTACCGCGTCACTTGAGCTGGGAATCGACGTCGGCTACATCGACCTGGTGGTACAGATTGGTTCGCCACGGGGCATCGCGACCTTCCTGCAACGGATCGGTCGCTCGGGGCACTCACTGGGACTGGTGCCTAAAGGACGGATCTTCGCGCTCTCCCGCGATGAATTAATGGAAAGCATGGCCCTGGTTCGGTCGATCAAGCAGGGAATCCTGGATACGGTCCGCATGCCGGAAGCCCCGATCGATATTCTGGCCCAGCAGATCGTGGCGGAAGTCTCCAGCCAGGAATGGAACACCGAGGAACTGTTTGCAGCGGTCACACGGTCGTATTCCTATCGCAATCTGAAGCGGACCGACTTCGACAGCACGATTCAATTTCTGAGTGAAGGCATCAGCAGCACAGCCGGCCGCAGTCGCGTCTATCTGCACCACGACCAGGTACAGAAACGAGTCCGCAGTCGCAAGAATGCGCGTCTCGTCTCGACGATGAACGGCGGTGCGATTCCGGAAATCGCCTCGTACCGTGTCGTCACCGAAGACGATCAGACGGTGGTCGGATCGGTGGATGAAGAATTCGCCGTGGAAAGCATGGCCGGGGATGTCTTCCTGCTGGGCAACACGTCCTGGCAGATCCGCTACGTGCGTGGCGGCGATGTGACTGTCGTCGATGCCCACGGTGCGCCGCCGTCAATTCCCTTCTGGTTTGGTGAAGCACCGGGACGTTCGCTGGAGCTCTCGACCGAGATCTCGCATCTGCGGGAAGAACTTTCGCAGCGGATTGAAGATCCCGAACAGGCGATTCTCTGGCTGACGACCGAATGCAATGTCGATGAGTGGGCGGCTAAACAGACGGTGGAATACATTCAGGCCCAGAAAGCGGCCCTGGGAATGGTGCCCACGCAGAAACGAATTGTCTTCGAGCGGTTCTTTGATGAATCCGGGGGCATGCAGCTGGTGATTCACGCCCCTTTTGGTGGCGACATCAACCGGGCCTGGGGTTATACAATGCGCAAGCGGTTCTGCCGCTCTTACAATTTTGAGCTGCAGGCGACCGCCGACGATAACGGTATCATTCTCTCGCTCGGGCCGCAGCACAGCTTTCCGCTGGAAAGCCTGTTTTCGATGCTCAATACCAGCAACGTGCAACAGCTGTCCGAACAGGCCATTCTGGATCATCCCATGTTCCACGTCCGCTGGCGGTGGAATGTGACCCGCTCCCTGCTCGTCTCCCGCATGCAGAACGGAAAAAAAGTTCCACCTCCGCTGCAGCGGTTTCGCGCCGAAGACCTTTTGACCGCCGTTTTCCCCCGACTGACCGGCTGTCCGGAGAACGAGATCGGCGAGATTGTCCGCCCCGATCATATTCTCGTCGACCAGACACTCTATGACTGTCTTAACGAACAACTCGATATCGACGGGCTCAAACAGGTCTTACTGGAAATTGAGCAGGACCAGATCAAGCTGATCCCCCGCGATACCCGGGAGCCGTCCCCCTTTTGTTATGAGCTTTTGAATTCCAGCCCCTATACCTTCCTGGACGGGGGCGAAGCCCAGGAACGACGCGCCCGAGCCGTGGCAACGCGGCACACACTGTCTGTGGAAAGCGTGGAAGATCTGGGACGTTTGTCGCCCGAGGCGATCGCGCAGGTCTGTCAGGAAGCGCAGCCCCTGGTTCGCAATGCAGACGAATTCCACGATGTCCTGCTGGGACGGATTCATCTTCCCATCAACCAGTGTCCCGACTGGGCCGACTGGTATCGGGAACTTGAAGCCACAGGACGCGCGACGACACTCACACGTGCGATTGACAATACAATTCCAAGTTGGGTAGCGACCGAACGACTGCCTGCAGCCCTGGCCGCTTTCCCCGATTCCTCACATGCACCGGCAGTCGAAGTTCCTGCAGGCGTACAGCAGGAATGGGAGTCGACCGAGGCCCGCACGGCCATCATTCGGGGACTGCTGGATACCTGCGGCCCCCTGTCGGTGGCGGAGCTTGCGGATCTGGCTGGCATGACCGAATCGCAAACCGAAGCGGCCCTGTATGCACTCGAAGGCGAAGGCTCTGCCATGCAGGGTTACTTCCGCGTTAAAGATCCAAACTGGGATCAGAGTGCAGCTGAGGGTCAGGAGCAGGCGGAAGTGAAAGAGTCAGACAACGTCGTCCCGCCCAAAGAATGGTGTCATCGCCGGCTGCTGTCCCGTATTCATCGTCTGACGCTGCAGGGACTAAGGGCCCAGGTACAGCCTGTTGATCCCAGTGTGTTTATTCGTTATCTCACGCATCATCATGGACTGGCTGGCGGCGAGAAACGGACCGGCACGAATGGTCTGTTCGAAGTACTCTCGATGCTGCAGGGGATCGACATCCCGGCGGTCTGCTGGGAACGGGATATCCTGCCGGCACGCCTTTCGAACTATCAGAGCAGTCAGTTGGACGAACTCTGTTTCACCGGCGAGATTGGCTGGGGGCGACTCTATCCTCCCAAGCGCAACCCGGATCAGGGGAAACCGATGACCGGCATCACCCGCAATGCGCCGGTGTCGTTCTTTCTCCGCGAGGATATCCCCTGGCTGACCTGTTTTAACCTGGTGCAGTCAGAGAGTGAATCAGAAGAATCCTGCCTGAGCAGCCCGGCACAGGAAGTACAGGAACTGTTGACCCAGCGTGGTGCCCTGTTTGCCACCGATCTGATGACGGCGACCGAGTCACTCCCTTCGCAGATCGCTGATTCACTAGGCGAACTGATTGCCCGCGGTCTGGTCACTTCAGACAGTTTTTCCGGCATGCGACAGTTTACGCAGGACCGCGCTACACAGAAACGGCGTTCTTCGCGGAAATCGCGGATCGGTCTGGTCCGCAAACGTTCGACTCCCAACAACACCGGACGTTGGTCAATCTGGCGACGCGAGCCTGAGGAACCAATTGAAGAACGGGGACTCAAGCATTACGAAAATGTCGAACAGTGGGCGTGGCAGCTGCTCAGGCGGTGGGGCGTGGTATTCCGCGACCTGCTGATTCGTGAACCCGGTGCGCCGCGGTGGTTTGAACTGCTGCAGATCTTTCGTCGGCTCGAAGCCCGCGGTGAAATCCGCGGGGGGCGTTTTGTGACGGGCGTAGCTGGCGAGCAGTTTGCCATGTCGGGTACGATTCAGGAACTGAGAAAGTTACGGGATGAATCGGGCTGTGATGAACTGACGATTCTGTCCGCAGCCGACCCTCTGAACCTGGTGGGCATTCTGACCAAAGACGCACGCGTTCCCAGCACGGCTCACAATCGCCTGGCTTACTGGAACGGAAACCTGATCGCCTACTCGAAGAGCGAAGAACTGTTCCTGGTAACCAAGGTCAACGACAAAATTAAACGGGAACTCGTGCTCGGCTTCGGGCTCCCCTTGCCCGCAGGATCCAGTCCGGAACAGAACACAGTCGAAGATGAAACGGACTCCTCAGACGAGTTGCAGACAGTCGAAGCAACAGAAACCGAGAGCCCGGTTGAAGAGTCGACGCCACGAAAATCACCTCGCCCCTCATTTCTCTAAACGCAGGAATGTCCCGGGGATTTTAATACGGAAGAGCGCATGCGGAAATATGTCATCTACTTTGCCCTGATTTACCTCATCACGGGACTGCTGCTCCCTGCTTCCCTGCCTGTCAGCCTTGTGCGTGCTGCGGAAACAGAGAAACCATCTGCGGTCGACGAACAGTTACAAACCGCTTACGAGCACCTGCAGCATGGGCGATACGCAGAGGCACGTGAATCTTATGTAGAGGTGGAGAAGAAGCTGGCTGACGTCTCTCCCCCAACCAGCGAGGCGCATTGGAAGCTGATGCAGGGCCTGATGCGGATTGACCTGGAGACGGGCGACACAGCAGCTGCATTCCGTCGCCTGGAAACCGCGTTGAAACAGGATCCGCGTCGCGCAGAACTGCAAGCCTGGGCCGCGAAACTTTATTTTGAGGCGGGGCAATATGAAGAGGCCGAAAAGCACGTCGCGACGGCGTTGACTCTGGACGCCGATCAACCGCGGGCGCATCTGATACAGGCACACCTGCTCACCGAGGCAGGTAAGATTGAAGAAGCCAACGAAGCCTTCCGCTGGTTTGTCCGCTATTATAATCGTGCTCAGCCGGAAGATGCCGAGACGCTGCTGATCATCGCGGACGGCGCAACGCAGTACGCACGCTGGAACAGCGTTTCGCAGATCTTTAATTTCGTGGTCAACACGCTCTGTCCGGATGCACTTAAAGATGATCCTCTGGCCTGGGAGGCGTCTTTCCTGAGCGGTTCCATCCTGCAGGAAAAGTACAATCGACCACAGTCAGCCGAAGAATTTCAGGCGGCACTGACGACGAATTCGCAGGCTGCGCCGGTTTACGTCGCACTGGCAGAGACCGCGGTTGAAATTCGGGAGTTCGACACCAGCAGCGAACTGCTGGAAAAGGCCTTGAAGATCAACCCGCGTCTGCTCTCCGCTCTGTTGCTGAAATGTGACCTGGAACTGATCAACGGACAGTACCCACAGGCTCTGAAAACAGTTGCAGAAGCGGAAAAGGTTAATGCCCGCAGTCAGCTGGTGCTGGCACGGAAGGCGGCCTGCTTTCTGCTGCTGGATGGTGTTCCCACCACCGACGAACTCAAGCCCTTCTTCGACAATACTGAAACGAAAACAAAACCAGCGGGAAAATCTTCCCGGTTTAATCAGCTATTGACTGACCTGCTGGCAGAGAATCCCAAACCGGGCTACTTTCTGTTTGAGCTGGGGAACCTGCTCGAATTCAAACGGCAGTTCGCGTTTGCAGAATTTGCGTACCTGAAAACCAGGGAACTGATGCCGCAACTTTCCGGTCCTCAGACGTCCCTGGGAATGCTCTACATGCAGATGGGCCGGACAGATCTTGCTCAGGAAACCCTCAACGCTGCTTTCCAGGCCGACCCCTATCATGTACGGGTCAGCAACATGCGCAAGGTCCTGGGCGTACTGGAGTCATATGGCTCGATCGTGACCGATCATTTTGTAATCCGCTATGATTCGAAAGCCGATTATATCCTCGGACAGTACATGGCGGACTATCTGGAAGAGATCTACCCGGAGATGGTAGCGCAGTTTGGCTACGAACCGCCGGGCAAAACGCAGTTTGAGATCTACCACGACGCCAAAGGGCTCTCAGCCCATCAGTGGTTCAGTGCGCGGATGATCGGTCTGCCCTGGATTCAGACGATTGGTGCCTCAACCGGTGCTGTCGTCGCGCTGACTTCTCCAACGGCCATGCAGGAACCGTTCAACTGGGCCAGTGTCCTGAAACACGAACTGGTGCATGTATTCACGCTGCAGCAGACGAAGTACAAAATCCCGCACTGGTTTACCGAAGCCCTGGCTGTTCGCAGTGAGAATTCAGCCCGACCGCAGAAGTTCAATCAACTGCTGGTCGAACGGGTTCCTAAAAATGAAATCTACAGTCTGGATGAACTGGACGGCGTCTTCGTCCGTCCTAAATCGTCCTCAAACTGGAACTTCGCGTACTGCCAAAGTCTGCTTTGTGCTGACTTCATGGTGGCCGAATTCGGAGACGACGCACTGAAAAAGCTGCTGCTCTCCTATCAGGAGCAGGGATCGACAGCGACCGCCATCCAGGATTGCTTCGGGATCAGTCAGGAAGAGTTCGAAAAACGTTACCATGCTTACCTCAAGAAGATTACTGCCTCGCTGAAGGGGTATCAGTCCGAGGAAGCAGACCTGAGCTTTCGCGAGCTTCAGAAGCAGTACGAAGCCAATCAGAGTGATCCGGATCTCGCGGGGAAATACGCGTATCGCCTGCTCCGCCTGCGTAAGAAAGGGGAAGCCCGCAGCATTGCCAGGAAAGTGCTGGAGACGCATCCCACTCAGGCCCAGGCGGCACTGACCATCGCGCAGCTGGAACTGCTGTCCGAAGATCTGGACTCGGCACTCGACGTTCTACAGAAACCGCTCTCCGTCAAAACACCAGACGTCGATGTGCTGAGTCTGGCCGGAAAGATCCTGCTGAAACAGACGAAGTTCGACGAAGCGCTGCCCGTTTACGAACAGGCTCATCAAACCTATCCTTACCAGACCGAATGGTTACAGGGGCTGTCGATTATTTATCAGCAACAGAAGAAAGAGAAACAGCTGCAGGAGGCGCTGCTGAAGCTGGTGCACCTGGATCCCAACGATGAAACCAGTATGAAGCTGCTGATGGAAGGCTACCGGAAACAGGGTGACCTGGAACAGGCACTGCGCTGGGGACAGGCGGCTTTACAGGTAGACGTGCTGGATCCGGAAACGCATCAGCAGCTTTCCGAAATCGCTTTGAAGCTGGACCGAATATCGGTTGCCATTCGCGAACTCAAGATGCTGCTGCACCTGCAGGAAGACAACGCTGAACAGCGTTACCTGCTTGCTAAAACACTGCTGGATGCAGGACAACGAGAGGCAGCCCGGACTGAGCTGGATCTGCTCTTAAAACAGAACCCCACACACGCCGAGGGGCTCAAACTGAAACAGAAACTGTAACACGCCCGACACGCATGGCGTATGATGATCATCATTTGAACTGACGCAGACAAGGAACCATTGTGACCAACGACCTCCCCCCCGCTTCGGAAACTTCCTCGACAGACGCAAACCCGCGGCAACCAGGCTTATCGGTTTCCCAGTTCCAGGCGGTGATTCATAAAATGTTTTTCGAGAAGGACCAGTCACGGGGGATCGAAGGCACGTTTATGTGGTTTATGGAAGAGGTCGGCGAACTCTCTTCTGCGCTGCGTGAAAACGACGATCCACAGAACCTGGAAGAGGAATTTGCAGATGTTCTGGCCTGGCTGGCGACCATGGCGAATGTGGCGGGTGTCGATCTGGAACAGGCCGTCAGTCGTAAATATGTCCAGGGATGTCCACGGTGCAATCAGGCAGTGTGTACTTGTGATCTCTCCTGGAAGCCCTGAATCGTAAATGTGAATATCGTAATGATTTGGGGCATAAAGATTGACACTGCTTTATATCTGAATTTAGACTGGAGAGATGCGGAGAAGTTTCGGCTTCTTTCTCCTGTCAGCAATATTCTCTCATCTCAGATTGCTAACGCATCAACATGGAAAATCATTGCGCCTTAATCAGACGGAATGCGAGCCCGCACCGTACCAGCCTGACTGGTATCTGGTGCCTCTGTACTTTCCTTCTGCTCGCGTGCTTTGCCGAGCAGGCAGCAGCCCAACCTCCTCAGGCGGAGATTGACGCCGCCATCAAACGCGGAGTTGCTTTCCTCAAAAAGAAGCCCGACTATGGCCGGAGCGGCATGAATGCCTTTGTGGCATACACGCTGTTGAAAACGGGTGAATCCCCCGACTCCCCTTACATCCAGAACTGCCTGAAAAACATCATGGCAGATCATAACCAGAAGAATTCCGACGGCGAAATCGTTTATACTCCGGGCGGAGATTACAATTACACTGCCGGCGTGCAGCTGATGGTGTTCGAAGCGATCAGCCCGGAAAAGTATCATAATGAAATCAAGACCACGGTTGATTTTCTGATCAAGACCCAGCAGCCAGCCGGCAGCTGGTATTATCCACAGCAGGAACCCAATAATGGCGACACCAGTATCACGCAGTATGCGATTCTGGGGCTCTGGGCTGCGGAACGGGCCGGGGTAATGATTCCCACCCGCGTCTGGGACAATGCCGCCCGCTGGCATCTGACAACCCAACTGCCAAATGGCGGATTTGGATATCATCCCGGGGGCCAGACAGACCGGGGTGCCAAACACACGATGGGTGTGGCGGGGACCGGCAGTATGTATGTGATTTCCCGCCAGTTGTATCCCAACGGACAGCCCCGCACCGCGCCGACCACCGGTAAGGAAGGCGAGCCTAAAAAGAAATTCGGTTTCCTGGAAAAAGTGAACCTCACCGAAAAAGATAAAGAGGGTGAGGAGAACCTGTTCACAAAACCGACCATTGCCCTGTCAGCGCTTGAGACCGGCAAAACTCGAGGCGCGAACTGGGTCGTCAACAATTACAATTATCGTAACCCGACCGGCTGGCCCAACTATTATCTGTACGGGATCGAACGTCTGGCCGCTTTGGCCGATGCGAAAAAACTGGGGCCTCACGACTGGTACGCCGACGGTGCACGACACCTGTTGATGATGCAACTGGAGGATGGTAGCTGGAAAGGTTCGGGAAATATCGATGCAGCGACCTGCCTGGCAATCATATTTCTGGCCAAGGCAACCGTGAAAACCATTGACCGCAAGTATAAGCCCGATCCGGTAGGCTCCGGTCTGCTGGCCGGGGGACGGGGACTGCCCAAGAACCTGGCCGAGGTTCAGATGCGGAATGGTAAGGTGGAAAGCAAAACCCTGTCTGGAGATCTCAGCGAACTGCTGGCCCAGCTCGAAGATCCGGCAACTGCGGATCTGGACACAACCCAGGAAACGCTGGTCGAAACAATTACCATCGGGAACCGGGAAGATCTGATCAAACAGAAAGACCGGGTCTTGAAACTGATTGATGCCCGCTCTCCGGATGTCAGGCGGACTGCTGTCTGGGCACTGGCACGAACCAATGACTTTCGTATGGCTCCCTATCTGATTCGATCATTGAAAGATCCGGATCTGAGTGTGCGGATCGAGGCGAGGAACGGTCTCTGCACCCTCAGCCGAAAAATCCGGGGACTGGGGATGCCCGAAGATCCCCTGGCCGATGTGCCGGAAGACCTGACAAAAGAAGAACGCGTGATCATCGCCGATCAATGGGCCGATGAAGCCACCCGACGCTGGCAGAAATGGTACAACAGCGTGAAACCCTTTGATGAAATATTCAACCTCTACGAAGTTCTCGACCAGCTCCCCAAGTCAAAGTCCAAATAACCACCAATAGAAAACTCAGAGGATACTTTAGTACGATGGCCCAGAGCACATCACAAACCGATCACCGTAAATCGCCGGTCATGCGGGTCACCCAGTATGACCAGGTGAGTTCATCGTTGATCGCGGTTGTGCTGGCGTTGATCGTGGCGGTCCTCTGGCTCTCGATTGTCTGGTTTACCAATCGCCTCCCCCAGACAGAAAACGAGGTCGCCTTGGAAATGGTGGACCTGGCGGGTGGAGCCGAGGATGGATCGCCGGATGAAGAGCTGCTGGTGGAATCCCCGGAAGACCCCGTGGATGATCCCTCACAGATCGACACGCCGACCGAAGAGAACCAGGTCGAGGAAATGCTGGACAGTGTAGTCGAACTGTCTGACAAGGCGACTCAGCAGGTACAGCAACAGATGCAGACCGACCTGACCAACTCCGGGAAAGTCGGTAGTGCCGCGGGTACGGGAAAGCGGGCCCTGGGTTTCGGTCCGGGCAAGAAGGGATTACCCCGCGAACAGCGCTGGTTCATCAAGTTTTCCGACCGAGGATCTCTAATCGATTACGCCAGCCAGCTGGACTACTTCAAAATCGAGCTTGGCGCCCTGCTGCGTAATGGCAAGATGGTCTATCTCTCAAATGTTTCTTCCGAAAAACCGACCAGCCGAACGGCCACTTCGGGTGAAGATGAGAAGCGACTGTATATGACCTGGCAGGGAGGCGAACGTCGCACCAGTGACCTGAGCCTGTTCAAAAAAGCGGGCTACGATGTGACCGGGGCGATCCTGTTTCATTTCTACCCCAAAGAGGCCGAAAACCGACTCCTGCTCCTGGAGAAAAAATACCGAGATAAAAAATTCGACGAAATCCGGCGTACCTATTTTACTGTACGTGGTAATCGTGGCAGCTACGATTTTGAAGTGACCCGTCAAACTTATTTCCGATAACGAGTGCAAAGCAGGCATCCATGAACTACTCACTAGCTCCGATTTTAAACGCAGCCGGGATCGCCATCTATGTCGCCCTGGGTCTAACGGCCCTGTATGGCGTCTTCTGTGTGATTCTACTCGTCCGCCAGATCGCGCAGAAGCGATTCCTGACCCAGAACGCGGCCAATGAATTCCTCGACCAGGTCCATGAAGACATCGAACGGAAAGATTACGAAGCGGTTGTGAATCTCTGCGATTCGCCTCCTTACTGGAGCAAAGCGGTACCCCAGCTGATTCTGGTTGCCATGGCGAATATGGAACGCCCGGCCAAAAAGCTGCGACAGCTGCTCGCGGAGAAATTCGAACGTGACATTCTGGCCGACCTCGAATACCGCATGTCCTGGATCAGCACGATCGTCAAGAGTGCCCCGATGCTCGGGCTGCTGGGAACCGTGATCGGGATGATCAACGCCTTCGACAAGATCGGCAACATGCAGGAATCGGGGGGCGATCCGAGCCAGCTGGCGGGCGAGATCAGCTTCGCGCTGTTCACAACCGCCGCGGGTCTGTCGGTCGCGATTCCGCTGGTGATGGCCGGCGCTTTAATCCATATCCGCATCGCTAAACTGCAAGACTCGGTGCAGGAACACACGGGTGAGTTTCTGGATATTCTGGAAGCCTCACGTAAGTCCTGAATCGAGAAGGTGACGGGCGCATGGCACGTAAAAAATCATTATTCAATTCTGACGATAGCGGCTGGAAGAAACGTCCCGCCTCCGGTGGAGGCGACGATCTGGACATCACCCCCATGATCGACGTGACTTTCCTGTTGCTCATCTTCTTCATGGTCACATCGACGATGCAGGCAACACAGGACTCGGATGTTCCGATCGCCCGGCATGGCGTCGGTGTGGATACCCGCAGTTCTACGATTGTACTTGTCCATAATGACGGTAACGGTCTGAATGGCCAGAGTGTTGTCGAGATCAAAGAATCGGGCGGGGCTACTGAAGTCACCCTGGATGAACTGACCGCACGCGTCCGCGAACGGGTTCAGGGAGGTGTAATGGATGTCATTATTAAAGCAGACCGGAATGTGCCGCACGGGTTCGTCCAGGAAGTCACCCGGGCCGTTACCGATGTGGATGGTGTGAAGTTCTATATTGGAATTGAAGAAAAGAAAAACAGGTAATTATTTTCAACTGGTGCATTGCCGCCTGCTGATATTTAAGACTGAATACTGAATTATGCCGATCAAGTTTTACTGTAAACACTGTGGCCAGAGATTGAGCGTGGCCAGCAAGAAAGCCGGGAAGAAAGTTGCCTGCCCGGCCTGCAAGGGTCGCATTACGATCCCAGTGGAGAGTGAAGCCCGGCGAATGGAGAAAACACCAGATCCGAGTGAAACACCTGGCAAGAAAGCATCTTCATCAACAAAAAAGAAAAAACCAGCCAAAGCCGCTCCACCCACAGAAGCGATGCTGGATGCGGACCAGAACCAGTTCCTGGAAGATCTGGACGACATGGGTCCGCTGGGCGAGAGCTGGGATGAACTGCTGGATGGGGACTGGGACGCCGCCGCATCCGCAGAAACAGAAGAGCCAGCGATCGAAGAGGAGGAATCGGCCCCTGAACCAGCGCCCCAGCCGGAGAAACAACCGACAAAAGCGAAGAGCTCTCCCCCACCGAAACCGGCGATTGAACCTGCTCCCGAACCCGAACCTGAGCCAGAGCCCTCTTCTCCTGTGACACCAGCTGCAGAAACAGAGGTTACAGCTGAAACGAGTCCTGATCCCGAGACTCCTGAAGATGACGACCTGCTGGCAGCCTCGGAGTGGCTTGAAGAGATTGAATCGACCGAAGCTGATGAAGACCTCGCGACAGAACCGGTCTCAGAGCAATCAGCCGAACCTGAGCAAGACGACTCGGCAGAACTTGAGGAAGTTGCGAGCACAGAAGAACCAGGACCGGAACCAGAAACAGCTCCGAAACCGGTAGTAGCATCTGCCCCCAGCCCCCGCTTTGTTGTGGAAGAGGAAGAAGACGACGAAGATGATGACGACGAAGGGTTTTCCATTCGCTCGGCCGAGTCGGAGTTTGAGGAGATGGATCTGACGCCGATGGTCGACGTGACCTTCCTGCTGCTGATCTTCTTCATGATCACCGCTTCCTTCAGTCTGCAGAAAAGTATTCAGGTTCCTCCGCCCAATCCGGATGAAGACGGCGTTTCACAGTCGTTGCAGACGCTGGATGATTTCCGGGAGGAATCCATTATCGTTGAGATCGACAGTAATAACGGCATTTATGTCGATGACACCAAGCTGTCCAACCCTTCGGAGATCGTACAGGCGATCCTGGATCGACGTGATGAGGGAGGCAGACCCAAATCAGAACTCGTTCTCAGTGCACACAAAGCGGCGCGGCATGAGACGGTCGTTGCCGTTGTGGATGCGGCGAACGAGGTTGGCATGCAGAAAATCAGACTCGCATCGTACAAAGGACCTGATGACTGACAGTAGCACTCGTGATTGTGTCTTCACCGCGTTCTACAGTCCTGAAAAGATAAGTAAGCTTCATGGCCAGATTAGAAATTTCATTCTTATCCGGAAAAACTCAAAACATCGAGCTCTCCAAGCAGCAGCCGATCTCGATTGGCAGCCATTCGTCCAATGACCTGCAGGTGGACGATGTGGCTTCCATGCAGTGCCGGATCAGCTGGAACAAAAAAGGGTACGAATTGATCGCCGCGACCAGCGATGGCGTGGAGATTAACGGCGTGATGTCGGGGCGTTCTCAACTGAATGACGGGGACCTGATCCGAATCGGTGAAGCCGACATTCTGTTTACCGACGAAGTCGATCTGCTCGATCTGGACGCCCCCCTGCCCGATGTCACGGGTGGTGAAGCAAGCTCGATGTACGACCTTAAGCCGGTCAGTTCGGAACAACTGGATTTCAACCGTCCCCAACCGGAACCTGTGATCCCCGATAAATCAGGGCCAGAAAAGTCGTCTTCTAAAACAGGTTCGAAAAAGAAAAACGGTTCCAAATCCAGCAAGCAGAAATCGTCCAGGTCTTCAAAAGCACCCACAGCAGCTCCCGAAGAGAAACCAGAGGATGATTTTCTGGAAGATGACGACCTGGACCTCGCCTCTGCCGCAGAGCTGCTCACGGAAGCCGAACCCGAGGCAGACAGTTCACCCGCTCCGAAACACTTTTTATCCCGTACCAACGAGAATTCCGCGGCGACCAGCGAGGAAGAAGACTCCGCCGACAAAGAGAAAGCGGAGTCGCTCTCACTGAAAGATCGGATCCGCCATCGATCCTCACGTAACGCTGTCCGTCCTGGCGAGCGTCAGATTGTGCGTTCGCCTATGATTCTCTCCCTGGTCGGCGGTAGCGTTCTGCTTGCACTGACGGCCCTGGTCTTCTGGTTTATCATTGGCCGCGATACGGCAAAACGGCACTATGATGCTGCCGTCCAGGAAATGGAAGCGGGCAAGTATTCACAGGCGATCCAGCTTTTCGAGTACTTCCTGGAAAATTACAACAAGAGTGACTACGCCGAGGAAGCCCGGATTTTACTCAGCAAATCTTTCGTCGAAAAAGAGATCTCCGGTTCAACCCCCGCCTGGCAGGCCGGACTCGAAGCCACCCAGGGCTTTATCAAGAAACACCGCGATGATTCCGACTTCAAAGAGCTCTACCCGACACTGACCGATTACGGACAGCGGATCGCACTGGGAGCGGTTGAAACCGCGAGTCGCACCAAGGAGCGTGAACTGCTGGACGTCTCTACGGAAGCCGAAAAGATTCTCACCCGCTACAGTCCACCAGATGCACCGCCGACCGAAGCACTGGCAAAAATCAAAGCTGGCTACGAAAAAGCAGAAGCGGAGATTCTGCGGAAAGAGGTCTTCGATGTAGCCGTCAAGGAGATCGAAGAAGCGATCAAACAGAAGCAGACCTTGAAGGCACTCGAACAGCGCAGACACCTGCTCGACCGCTATCCCTATTATCAGAACGATCGTAAGATGTCGACGGTACTGACCCGCATCCTGGAAGCGGAACAGGCGCTGATCCAGTCCAGCAATGAAGCGATCGCCGGTTCAACGAAAGATTATCCGGATGCCTTTCCGCAGGCGGTCACTCTGTCGCTGCACACCCGCTCAAGGTCCAATGAAGTTTCTGACGGACGCAATGTTTTCGCGCTGGCCAACGGCAGCTGTTTCGGCATTGACTCTGTGACCGGCGATCCTATCTGGAAACGCCCCATCGGCCTCGATTCGCCGTTTCCCCCCGAGACGGTCACCGTGAAAGAGCCATCGCTGCTCCTGTATGACACGCGCCACAACGACCTGCTCTGCGTCACCCAGAAAAGTGGCGAACTGGTCTGGCGACAGCAGATGCCTTCACGGCCCACGGGCCCTCCCCTGGTCAACCAGGGCACGATCGTCGTTTCCTGCCAGGGTGGCCAATTGCTGAACCTGGATCTCCAGACGGGATCCATAGCCGCACAACTCAAGTTTGCCCAGCCCCTGGTGGGGGCTCCCGGCCTGGTTTACGGCGAACAGTCCGTTGCGGTCGCCGGTTATGAGGGGATGCTGTACCTCGTCTCGCTGCGTCCCTTTGAATGCACGAAGGTCGCAGCTCTCGGACATCGTCCCGGCACCATTCAGATTCCGATTATCCCCATGGGTAAGCTACTGATGGTCTGCGAAAATGACCAGGCTGACGCCGCCCTGCTCCACGTACTGGACGGCGATGGTCAAAACGCAACTTTGAAAGAGCTCGAACAGTTCCGCATTAAAGGTCAGGTTCACAGTCAGCCGATCATGCGCGGGAAGCAACTGTTTTTCCCAACCGTTCCCGAACGAATCACTGCCTTCACCGTCACTGATGAGGAAGGAAAACGAAAGCTCACGGAGATCGGCTCTTACCAGCTGCAGGATCCCCTCTCCTGTCAGATCTATCTGTCCGCTGGTTCTGGTGGGCAGCTCTGGATGAGCAGTTCGGCCCTCCGTAAATTCACCCTGCTCAGTACCGGCATCAAAATGGATGACCAGAAAATCGCCGACGGACTGGGATCACAGCCGATGCAGCTGATCGGAAACAACCTGTACCTCGGACGGCGGTTGCTCTCTTCTAATTCGGTCATTTTCACGATCGCGAACCGGAATGAGATGACCAGCACCTGGAAATCGATTCTGGGAACCGACATTCTGGCCGTTTACCCTTATGGTGACGACAAGGAGCCGCAACCTGGTCTGCTCTGTATTACTTCTGATGGCGATGTATTTCGATTGCGGGCCAATGACTTCGAATCCTCTCCCGCTGGTTTCATGGAACGATCACTGACGCAGCTCAAGCTGCCGGAGAACCTGAAAGCACCGCTGCAGACAACTCGTCTGACCGATGGTAAAATCGCCGTGAGCTGTGGCGCACCACAACCGACTTTGTGGATTCTGAACAGATTTGGTCAGCTGGAACAGACTATCGAGCTGTCAGAGCCTCTCGAGGCACTGCCCATTCAAATCGGCGATGGCATTGCGTTACCGTTAAAACGCAAGGTGGCTGTCTTCCGGAAAGGGCGCGGTTTGAATACGGTTCAGGAATTTGCCCTGCCCGGAAATGTGGACGAGGATGTTCGCTGGCGTCAACTGATCCCGACTGGCAAAGATCAGTGTCTGGCCATCACCACTGCTGGGCAGATTATTACACTCCAATATCGCAACAACCCGGTTCGTCATCTGGCGGCCCTCTCGACCATCGACCTGAAGCAACCAGTCGATGTGGACGCCGGTATCAGCCAGACTGACATCGCGGTTACAGATGCCTCAGGTCAACTGCAGGTGTTGGATGCAAAAACGGGCCAGTTGAAAACCAAGCTGCAACTCTCTGCCCCTGCCTCCAATGACCTCTGGATTACAGACAACCTGCTGTTTGTTGAATCTCGACAGACGCTGACCTGCTACGAACTCAAAGACAGCCTGCAGCAGCTATGGCAATTGAAACTGCCGGGCCACTCCCTGGCTGGTTCTCCATCGAAAGATGGCAGCCGCCTGTTCCTGTCACTGCAGAATGGCAGCGTCCTGGCAGTCGATCCCCAAACGGGCCAGGTCCAGTCCGAAACCACGGCACCGCTTCCCAGCAGTGGTTCCGTCGTCACCCTTGAGAAACTGTTACTGGTACCAAGCGTGGATGGCAGTCTGTATCGCATCGATCAGGGTCTGCAGCAGAAAGGACAGGCTTCGCTATGATGAAATGCGGCAAGTTCCTGATTCTGCTGATGTGCGTCATCGGCCTCACCTGTTCCGTGGGGCTGTCCGACAGCTTTGCGCAAAATGAGAACAAGACAGATCCCCCGAAAGCGAAGCAGGATGGAAAAACCGAAACCGAAGAAGAATCGGCAGAGTCATCACTGCCCAAAATCGAGGAGATGCAACTCCCGTCCGTGGAAGACTTGTTAAAAAAGCGTCCCGTCGACTGGATCGTCCTGGAAAATGATTATGTGCTGATCGTCGATCCCGTCTATCCCCGACCCGATACGCTGGGACAACTCGAAGCATCCATGAAAGAGAGTTTCAGCTGGCCGCGTCCCAAGAATAAAAAAGAAGCTGATGAGCAGCGTCAGAAACGGGCGACATTCAATTTCATCAACCTGACGCTGGTCGGCGAAAAAGAAGATCCAGAGTACCGGGTCCAACGACAGAACATCAAACAGATCGTGCATTACGAAGATCAGATCCTGCAGCGAATCGATCTACTGCTGAAAGACGGTGATCTGAAAACGGCGTTTGAAATGCTGCTCTTCCTCGACCGCAGACACCGGGACTGGCCCGGCTTTGAACAGCGACAGCATCGGCTGCTGTTTCTGGAAGCCCAGGATAAACAGAAGGCAGAACAGTACGTGAATGCACTGGCATTCGTCGAGGACCTGCAAAGTCGTGTCCCCGATTACCCGGGACTGAGTAAACTTGCCGGTGAAATCATCAACAGCATGATCACCCGGGCCGTAAAAGTGGAGGATTATCGCGAGGCCCATCACTACCTGAATCGACTGGCAGCGATCTACCCCCGACAGGAAACCGTCGCGAAGTGGCGAGAGACGTTTCTGAAACAGTCCAATGAGATCCTGCAGAAAGCGAATCAGAGTGCCAAAGCTGATCAGTATCAGCAGGCGTTCGACCTGGTGATGGAAGCCTCAACTGTCTGGCCCGCTAATCCCCGTTTAAGGGATGACCTGCGGCGGTATCAGGCGCGATACCCGGTCATCAATGTCGGAGTGCTGGGAACGGCTCTCGATCAGAGCCCCTATTTCCTCGAACACAATGCGACCCGCCGTCATAAAAAGCTGACGCAGATCCCCCTGTTCGAAGTCGGAAAAGTAGACCAGACACCTCAGTACCAGAGTCGTTTCTTTGAACAATGGGAACCGACCGACCTGGGCCGACGGGCCGACTTCGTCCTGCGTCAGTCGTATGCCACCTGGGAGTCGCATCCGATGCTGCTGGCTGCCGACATTGCCCAGGCGGTCCGGGCCAGACTGACTCCCGGTTCGAGCACTTATGACGAACGTTTCGACAGTTACGTGCATTCGGTCACATCCACAGCCCCGTTTGAATTTCGCATTCATTTTGACCGGGTCCCCTTGAGCACCGAATGGCTGCTCTCATTCCCGATTACTTCCCCACCCGCATTCAGCGCAGTCGTTGCTAATCCTGAAGACGTACGCCTGGAGACGGAACAGAAAATCGGTGCGACCAGCCGCTTCGTTGTGGATGAACAGGAATCAAAGGACTCTGATCAGGTCAGTTATGTGCGGGCCGTCCCCGAACCAAAGGGACTGCGTGACTATAATGTCGCCCAGATCAACGAGGTTCATTATTCCAACTTTGAAAAATCCTTCCAGGCCCTGCTGCGTGGTGAAGTCGCGGTGCTTCCGTTCCTGCCGGCCGGTCTGGTCTCCTATTTCAAAGAACAGGATGAGTTCAATGTCGTCCAAAGTGCGATTCCGCTGACTCATGTGCTGCAGTTCAACCCGGAAAGTAAACCGCTGCAGATTCTCGAACTTCGCCGGGCGTTGGCCTATGCCATCGATCGCCAGAAGATTCTCAACGAGAAACTGCTGCATGAAAACAACCTGTTAAACGGTCGCCTGGTGACGGCCCCGTATTACACGGGTCTCCAGGTCTACAATCAGCAGGTGCCTCAACGCGAATACAATTTTCCGCTGGCGGTGGCCCTCGCGGTGGCATCGCAGAAGAAACTGGGAGGACAATTCCCGCGTCTGCATATGCTGTGTGATCCTAATCCCGAAGCACAGGACGCTGCCCAAGAGCTGATCAGGGCCTGGCAACGGATTGGCGTCAACGTCACGCTGATTCCCAATACGCCTGAAGAAGCAAAAAAAGAGAAACTGGAATGGGACATCGTCTATCGCACGACCGCGATGACCGAACCAATTATGGAACTCTGGCCTTTCCTGACCGTGGGGAGAGGCGCTGAGATTAAATCACTGGAAATCTTCCCGGACTGGATGCGTCAGAAACTGATTGAGCTCGATGAAGCGACCGACTGGGAAACTGCAACCGCGCTCTTGAAGAAGCTGCAACAGCAGTTGTACTCCATGGCGCATATCGTTCCGCTTTGGGAAATCGACCAGTTTCACGTGTTTCGCACGAATATCAAAGGGTACGCCGACCGGCCCCTGAATTTTTATGATAATGTCGAACAGTGGATCACAACCCCCGTCTACCCGCGGGTGGAAACACTGACGTCGACACAGACCACCTCACCCTAGACTCAGGAATCAGAATTACTCCATGCGTTGGTTTGATGCTTTCATATTTGGTTGCTGCCTGACATTGATCGGGATGTTCTGCCTGCCGACAGAGAACGCCTACGGTGCGCAGGCAGAGACTACGACCACGGAGCAACCTGAAACCGAACCAGATTCAGAGCCGAAATCTGAACCAGAGACCAAACCCGAAACCGAACAGAAAGCCAAGCCAGAATCTAAGCCCGAATCAAAGCCAACTGCCCAGCCTGACACGCGACACATCAGCTTACGGCCTTACCGAATCCGCATCGAACTGGCTTTTGCGTCTGACTGTCGTCTGACCGATTTCGACCGCCGGCAGATATTCACACGCTTGCCCCAGATTATTGAACGCTCCGCTGGTGAGAAATGGGAATTGACCGTCCTCAAACCGGGTGACAACACTGCCGGTATCTTTGAGAATGCCTGGCTCACACTCCCCACCAGTGCCGGTCTGAACCGCCTGTCTGCAGCGCAGGTTCTGCAACAGTATCCCACACAGGCTTTTGACAAGCTGTTTCTGCTGACCGTGGAATCTGCGGGAATCGGATACCAAATCGCGGGCCGGGAATTCGATATCGATTCCCAGCAGTTAGGGCCACTGGTCGAACAGACGACCTATGCACGACCGTTTCTGGCAGAGACCAGTTTTCAGATTCTCCGCGACCTGTTTTCCGCTGTTGTCACAATAGAAGCGGTCGAAGGTGACCAGGCGATCGTCAGCGAACAGGGGAGCCAGTACCTGACACCTGACCCCGCGATCGGCACACTGCAGAAACGGGACTTCTTTGTACCGTTCTTTCGCTATCTGAATCGGGATCGTGAAGTCAAAGACATTCAGATGATTCCCTGGACCTATCTTATTCTGGAAGAGGTCGACCGCAAGCATGCCCGCTGTTCGATTTCTTCCGGCTTGCGAGGCATTCTGAGCAGCAGTCGGCGGCGGGTCGAAATGCAGGCCATCCGGGTCGTCCCGCGTTTTCCCGAGACGGAACTCGCCTTGGTTCCACGGGGGACTTCGACTCAGTCTTACGCCGGGATGCGTGTCCAGATTTCTCCGCTGAATCCGCAGGAAGTCCGTCAGTTGCAGGTCGCAGCGCAGAAAGAAAGCGAAGAAACCGGCAAAAAAGTTTCTTTCGAGAAGGAATACATCACTGAGGAACTGCTGACCAACCGGGAAGGAACGATCACCGTCAAAGCCGATCCGTCCGATCCGTTAATCTGGCTCTATGTCCGCAGTGGTAAAGCACTGGTGGCGAATGTGCCTTATATTCCCGGCATCGCACCGCGTACTGCGATCCAGGTTCCCGATGACCGGATTCGTCTGGGCGTCGAAGGGGAACTGGCAGTACTCAACGGGGAATTAATCGAAGAGGTCGCTTCCCTCTCGATGCAGATGTCCCGCATCCGTAGTTGGGCGAAAAAGAATGACTGGAAGAAAGTGGACGGCGGAATTCGCGAACTGGAGAGCGGTATTTCTCCAAGACAGATCTTCCAGGACAAGTTAACCGTGATCCGCGTAACCGCGACCGAAGCCGCCCAGGAACAACGGAACCGGGCCGCCGAATCCCGGATCGCCACTCTGTGTCGGGAAGCGGAAACCCGCATCAACCGTTTTCTGGATCCCACGGGGATTATTGATTTCAAAGCCGAGATCAAAGACCTGCGTGATCTCCAGGAACAGGAACGTCCGAAACGTCGCAGATGAAATCCCCTGTCCCCGCTCAGGATAAACTTACCTAATGTGGACTCTCTCTCGTATCGCCTTGTATCCGGTGAAATCTCTTGATCCGGTGTTTGTTGAACAGGCCGAAGTACTCCCCGGAGGAGGCCTGGCCTGGGATCGGCAGTATGCTCTGTTTGATGCGGACGGAAAGGTCATCAATGCGAAGAAGCAGGCCACTATTCAACAGATCCGGGCCCGTTTCGATCTCGCCGGGCAGACGATCACTGTTTCCGCCCCTGACCGTGATCTCGCCGCGGAGCAGTTCGTGCTCTCAGAAAACCAGCCCGGGCTTGCAGCGTGGTTCAGCGATTATTTCGATCAGCGCGTGACGCTGAAATCAAACACATCTACCGGCTTTCCCGACGATCTCGAAGCCTCGGGGCCGACGATCATCAGCACGCAGACGTATGAAGAACTTGCCCGCTGGTTTCCAGGGATCTCGGTCGATGAGTTGCGGTTGCGATTCCGGGCCAACCTGGAATTCGCGGGGGACCTCCCTTTCTGTGAAGACCGGCTCTACAATCAACTGGATCCGCCGGTGCTGTTCCGGGCAGGAGCGGTGACGTTCGCCGGTTCGAACCCCTGCAAGCGGTGCGTGGTTCCCTCGCGTGTGCCGACGACAGGCCAGACCGATGCCCAGTTCATGAAAACGTTCATTCGGAAACGGGAGGAAACATTTCCCTCCTGGGGCGTGCTGTCACTGTTCCGGAACATGTATCGACTGGCGGTCAACACGCGTCTGCATGAGCTGCCCGAGGGTCAACCGCCGCGAATTCAGTGCGGTGACACACTGGAAATTCTTTCCCGATAGTACGGGCTGCAGCGAAAAATCAACAAAAATGTCCAGGTGCAGAATCGCGCTAACCGTTATATCCCTGTGCGGGAGACAGGTGGTTAGAGGATTCCCCTGCTTTTTTTGAAGATCCAGGCAGACTGTTCAAAAACAGTACGCTAAGTTTCAAGTGTCGCTTTTCAGAAACAGCTGCGAAAAAAACACGCGCTGTTTCCCAAAGAAAGCTTTGAAAAACCTCCCAACTTATTCGCAGGGAATCGCGATGCTTGTTCTCAGCCGTAAAAAAGACGAAAAAATTATGATTGGTGATTCAATCACATTGATGGTGATTGAAATCAAGAACGACAAAGTCCGCCTTGGAATCGAAGCACCGAAAGACGTTACCGTCCATCGGGAAGAAGTCTATGCTGCGATCAAGGAACAGTCTGCACACGACAGTAAAGACTTTACATCTCACTAGTCGTTTCTGACCGTCTTTCTACCAGCCGCCCGCAGGAATCAGCTGTCTTGTGCCTGCGCCCACATTTTGTCGAACAGTTTACTCTGTTCTGCCAGGGCCTTCACGGGATCACCTTTGGGTAGCACGCCCTCTTCCAGCATCAGCCAGCCGGTATAGTTCGCTCCCGCCATCAGTTCGAAGAACCGTTTGTGCGGATAGGGATTATGAATCAGGTCGTGAATGTGTGTCGTATCGCCCAGGCGATCTTTCACCATCGCGAAGTTCGCATCCAGGCCCGCCCCTTCGAGATCCTGCTTGTTGCAGTTCCAGCAGATCGCCACATTGGGATGATCGGCTACATCCAGAATTTTTCGGATCGTAGGCAGATGAGCACATTTGCCGTGCACTTCCAGACGAATCTGCTGTCCATAGTCGGCACCGAAGGCTCCCATTTCATTCAGTGACTTGCCGATCTGTTCGATGGTCACTTCTTCGGGAACGTTCTTGTGAAATGAATCGGGCTTAACCTTAACGCCAGTTCCCCCGACATCGTGGCTGAGTTTGATGAACTCTTTCGTCGCTTCTTTGGCCTGCTTCAGCACGTCAGCATCCGGGTTGTCGTAACGCTCGTTGCTGCCGATTCCGACCAGGGTGACTGGGCTGTCCATGAATTTCTTCGCGACTTCGCGACGTTCGGTTTTGTTCAGATCGCGTTCGACGCCGTGCTTGTGTGTGGTCCGCAGTTCGACGCCGAGGACGTTCGCGGTTTCACAGTTTTTCAGCAGGGTAGGCAGATCCCAGTCTTTGGCCCACTGATAGGTGACCAGACCGTATTGTGCCTGGGCTTTCTTTTCTTCGGCACGAGCGAGGGCCGGCAGGCCTCCCCCCATTGCCAGCATTCCCCCCAGTGCACTTGTTTTCAAAAAGTCGCGGCGGGAGTAAAATACCATATCAGTGTTCTCCGTTGTGTAGGAATGCTGTGTCAAACGCCTCACTGTCGCGGGCTGCCTCTATTATTACGCAGGTCGCTCACAGATTACAAACGTCTTTTGAGCGGTTTTCTGAGTTAAGTCAGCCTGCAGCCGATTGGGGCAACTTTACAAGTCATTCCGTTCCCTTTATAAACGGAGCACGATCTGTCCGGCTGCCGTCTGTTGACCAGCAGGACATCAATGTTGATTGATTCGTTACTCTATTTGTCTGTTTTCGATTCAGAGAAAGATCATGAACGAAAAAACCGCACCAGAAAAATTCACGTTTCAGGCAGAAATCAAAAAACTTCTCGATCTGCTTTCCCACTCACTGTACCAGAATCGGGAAATCGCCATCCGGGAGCTGATCTCAAACGCCTCGGATGCCCTGGACAAGTACCGGTTCCTTTCGTTGACGGATGAATCCCTCAAAGATGAGCAGCCTCTTGAGATTCGTCTTGAGCCGGACAAAGAAAACCGCGTACTGGCCATCTGTGACAACGGCGTCGGGATGACTCACGATGAGTTGATCGAGAACATCGGTACGATTGCCCACAGTGGTTCGCTCGACTTTCTGAAAAACGCCCAGGGGAATGAAAAGGAAGAAGTCTCGCTGATCGGTAAATTCGGCGTCGGGTTCTACTCCGCCTTCATGCTGGCCGACAAGGTCGAAGTCCTGACTCGCAGCTGCCGGGAAGAAAAAGGCTGGAAATGGGAATCGGACGGTTCCGGCGATTTCACCATCGAACCGCAGGAAGACATCGGCCGGGGAACATCCATTCGCCTACATCTCCGCAAAGATCTGGATGAATACACCCAGGACACGCGGCTCAAATACATCCTCAATAAATATTCGACCTTCGTCCCCTACCCGATCAAGCTGGGTGACGAACTGGTTAACGATCAGAAGCCGATCTGGATCGAGCCAAAAACGCAGCTCACACAGGAGCAGTACGACGGCTTCTACCAGTACCTGGCTCACAATGGGGAAGAATCGGCCCGTTGGCACCTGCATCTCAGCAGCGATTCACCGTTCCAGTTCCACGCCATCCTCTATTGCCCGCAGACCAACCTGGAACTGATGGGCTTTGGCCGGACCGAGCACGGCATCAGCCTGTGTGCCAAACGGATCCTGGTACAGAATGATAACCGGGACCTGCTCCCCGAATACCTGCGGTTCCTGTATGGCCTGGTCGACTCAGCCGACCTGCCGTTGAATATTTCACGCGAATCACTGCAGGACAACACCGTATTTCGCAAAATTAAAAAGGTACTCACCAAACGAGTGCTCTCTCACCTGGCGTCGATGGCCAAGGACGACGAAGATAAGTATCTCGAGTTCTATCGCCAGTTCGGCAGTGCCCTGCGGGAAGGCATCGGCACCGATTTCGAGAACCGCGACACCCTTGCCAAACTGCTGCGGTTCCCCTCGTCACGAGGGACCTCTGAAAACGAGCTCGTTTCGCTGGAAGCCTATCTCGAAAAGGCCGACGAGAACCAGAAGCAGATCTATTACCTGGGCGGTAACGATTTCCATACGATTTCCCGCAATCCGAACCTGGAAATCTTCCGCAAGAAGGGGATCGAAGTCTTCTACCTGCCTGACCCGATGGATGAGATCGTCCTCTCGAACCTGGCGAAGTTCGAAGACTTTGATATCGTCTCGATCGACTCTGCCGAGGTAAAACTGCCGGGCGACGAGAAAGCCGAAACGGACAGCGAAGAAAAAGAGGACGAGAAGAAGGAAGAACAGGAAGCGCTGACTCCCGAGTTTGAAAAGGTCCTCTCTCTGTTCCAGGAAGAACTCAAGGACGACGTGGAATCGGTGACCAAATCGGATCGTCTGACTGACAGCCCCTGCTGCCTGGTGATGCCGGAAGGGGCCATCAGTTCGCAGCTGCAGAAAGTCCTGAGCATGAACAACAAGGACTTCCCGACCAGCAAGCGGATTCTGGAAATCAACCCGGACGCCGAGCTGATCAAGCGGCTCTGCACGCTCTCGTCGAACGCAGATCAGCATGCCTTCATTAAGCAATGCGGTCGGCAGCTGTTCTGGAACGCTTCCCTGATGACGGGGATCGCAACCAGCCCGGAAGAGATCACGTCCAATATCCAGAGCATGATGGAAGAGCTGGCACAGAAACGCTCGCCCATCATTACTTAATTTAGTCGATCTATTGCTCACCGCGGTTCCGCTTCCGGGGCCGCGGTGTAGTAATACATGTGAGGCACCGCTGGCTCGAACAGCCCCACGCGATCCCAGGGCGCGAGCAGTTCACGCGCTGTCTGCAGCCAGTCAGTTTTGTGTCCTGCAGAATGATCTTGGCGGGAAACGAGCTGATACCAGTCAGTGACCGCCTGTCGAAAACGTTCATCGTCGGCACAGAGGAGCCAGGGCCGCTGCTGTTCGTGAAAGCGGAGGTGCTCATAGCTCGTCGCGGCGGCAAAATAGAAGAGCGTACTCAGCCAGAACCGTTCGAAATCGTGCCGACTGCGATAACAGCAGGCGACCAGTGTATCGATCAGCGAGCGCTCGGTCTGCAGTGAGTGCGAATATGTGGCGAGAGCTTCGGTCAGCGTCCCCTGCCCTGTATGCTGTTCCAGGACGGTAACGAGCCGTTCGATGCCACACAGCGTGTGAGCGATGCCTGTGCTGTGTAACGGGTCGATGAAACCGACAGTGTGAGGCAGCAGCGCCCAGTCCGGCCCGGCACACTCTTTCCAGCCCCGCTGCAGGCGGCCGGTGGTCTGCAGTCCGTCTTCCGGATCTACACATTCTGCAGAAACGAATTGAGCCTGGATCGAGGGATAACGGTCCAGCAGTGTTTCCCAGTTCTGCTGCCCTGTTTCTCCGTCGAGAACGAAGCCGGCGCTGGTGATGCCGTTATTGAACCGCAGCTGCCACATCCAGCCTTCATCGAGGACATGATGCAGTGCGCTATGGTCGCAGTAGAACGGATAATTGTTCTGCGAGATGCCCTGCCCGTTCAGGATGGTCTGCCAGGGAGCGACATTGCGAAAATGCCCGAAAATCGCGGACGAGTGGGTTTTGAATTCGGTTTCCGCTTCGATGCCCAGCGCGCGGGCAACGATACCCGCGGCCCCGGTGGCATCGATCAGAAAGTTTGCCTGTAGGTCGATGCACTCGCCAAGTCGGGTCCCCTGGATCTGCCAGCCCGGGGCGTTGTGCTGTAATTCAACTTCGGTCTGATCGCGATAGACGATGCCGGACGCTGCCACCTGCCGGGCGAACCAGTGATCGACGTCGGCCCGGTACCAGTGTGTGTCGGCGAGGGTGTCACTGAGGTTGGCGGTCACCAGCAGTTCGCTGCCATGCGCGGGCTGCGTCTGAAAGGGCTGATGCGGCGTGTGGGCAAAGTAACTGAAGCCCCGCTTGATACCGCAGCTGATGTCGGGATGGGCCTGCTGCCAGGTCCCATACTTGCAAAATGGCTCAAATTGTGGAAGATCGTACTGTGCAGCCAGTGACTGGAGCAGATAGCCGGCGGCGGGCGTGGAGGATTCCCCAATCGCGAAACGGGGATGGGTGCCGCGGTCGAACAGGGCGACGGAGAGGCCAATGCGATCGAGCAACAGGGCCGTCAGACTGCCGCCGAAACCGGCTCCCAGGATCACCACATCAAATTGCTGCATCAGAGCGGACTGCCTCTGCTCAAATCGAAAGACAAACGAAAACACACGCTTCACATACTAACTGATTGCCCCGCAAAAAAGCAGGTTGAAAAAGGATAGATCATGGAAACACAACCGGTTCTGATTAACGGAGAATGGACGACCTCGACAGGGTCTCAGACGTTTCAGGGAGTGAACCCCGCGACCGGCGAAACGCTGGCCCCGCTGTTCCCCGTCAGCCCCTGGGATGAAATCGAATCTGCCATCATCGCGGCCGCCGAAGCGTCCAAGGCGATGCGAGGCTGGCCGGGCGAACGGTTTGCCGCCTTCCTGGAAGCGTACGCGAATGAGATCGAAGCCCGCGCCGACGCCCTGGTGGACGCCGCCCATGCGGAGACTGGCTATCCCGAATCACCGCGGCTGCGTGACGGCGAGCTGCCGCGAACGACAAATCAGCTGCGTCAGGCCGCCAATCATGCCCGCGAAGGTTCCTGGGCGCAGCCGACCATCGACACCGCCGCCGGCATTAGTTCGATGTTCGGGCCGATTGGTCCCGTGACCGTGTTTGGCCCGAACAACTTCCCGTTTGCGTTCAACAGCATCGCCGGGGGTGACTTCGCCGCCGCGGTTGCCGCGGGGAACCCGGTAATCGCCAAAGGACATTCTTCGCACCCGGAAACCACACGCATCTTCGGAGAGGCCGCCGACGCAGCTGCTAAAGCAACTGACATGCCGGCCGGTTTCGTGCAGCTGATCTACCGAACGAGCCACTCGGACGGCTGCCGTCTCGTGTCGCACCCGCTGATGGGGGCCATCGGTTATACCGGCGGACGGAGTGCGGGGCTGACCATCAAGGAAGCGGCCGACAAGGCGGGCAAGCCGGTCTACCTGGAACTCTCCAGCATCAACCCGGTCTTCGTTCTGCCGGGTGCACTGGCCGAGCGGAGCGCGGAGATCGCGGAGGAATTCAAGGGGAGCTGCCTGATGGGAACCGGTCAGTTCTGTACGAATCCGGGGCTGGTGGTCCTCAAAGGGGGCGAAACCGCGGAGACCTTCATCGATCAGGTCAAACAGCAGTTCGAAGCGGCCCCGGCCGGCGTGCTGCTGAGCGAAGGAGTGCAGCGTGGCTTCCTGTCCGGTATTACCGCGATTCAGGAAGCAGGGGCGACACTCGTCACCGGCGGGACTTCCACTGAGGGCGACGGGTTCTCCTGTGCGAACACACTGCTGCGGGTCTCGGGGAGTGCCTTCCTGAAAGATCCCGAAGCTTTGCAGGCCGAGGCGTTCGGCAACAGTTCGCTGTTTGTCGTCGCGGAGAGTGATGAGGAGCTGGTTCAGATCGCCGAGTGCCTGGAAGGGAACCTGACCGGCTGCATTTACAGTCAGACCACAGGTGAGGATGACGGGTTGTACGATCTGGTCGCCCCGGCCCTGCGTCAGAAGGTGGGCCGACTGCTGAACGACAAGATGCCCACCGGCGTGGCCGTCAGCCCGGCGATGAATCATGGCGGCCCCTTCCCTTCGACGGGACATCCGGTCTTCACATCAGTCGGAATTCCGGCAGCGATCCACCGGTTCTCGATGCTGCAGTGCTACGATAACGTCCGCCCCGGGCGTCTGCCGGCAGCTCTGCAGCCAAAGAATTCAAACCCGGCCCAGTGGCGTTATATTGATGGAATGTACACACAGGGCGATTACAGTGCGTAGTCAGGGGACGAAACGGGCCGTGGACGGCGGCCCTGCAGTCACTTTAAAAACGTTCAGAGGCGGGAATAAGCGAACCTGTCAGGGAGCAGAGGCGTCTGAACGACTAAGGGTTGAGAAAATATGAATTTAGAGAGATTTTTTTTGCCCGTAACGTTGTGAAGTGATTGTGGTTGTTGCTATTATCCTGACTCAGTCATCAAACGGCCTGTCGAGCAGCGGACACCAACCACGCCGCAATAAATGCTCCGGCCGATCAAAATACAGTGAGAACAAATGAGGGCGTAGCTCAGTTGGTAGAGCAACGGACTTTTAATCCGTAGGTCCAGGGTTCGAATCCCTGCGCCCTCATTCTTAAGAGCCTTAAGCTTCTATAGCTTAAGGCTTTTTTGTTTTACGGCCTGCTGGTTTCATTTGACCTCGCTGGTTATGACGAGAGTTAAAGGCATTGCTCTGAGACTGGCTGATGGCAGTCAGTAATGGATTTGCCTGTTAAATTGGAGTGCCTGCGTTCGTGTCGCGTCTTTGAGTCTGAAGTGTCAGGGGAGATTGAATGAACTCCGTACAAAACTGTGTCGTTGGTTCACAGGTTCGACCATTTCAATTGAGCGTGGTTACCCCCGACCTGCAACACGCGCAGATCCAGTCCGCAGATTACCAGGGACGCTGGCTGGCGTTGATCTTCTATCCGCATGACTTCTCCTTTGTCTGCCCCACCGAACTCACCGGATTCAGTGCTGAGAAACCGCAGTTTGATCAACTCAACTGCGATCTCTTGGGGGTGAGCATCGACTCCCTCGAGACTCACGCGCAGTGGCTGAAAACTCCTGCGAACGATGGAGGTGTCGAAGGACTCCGCTTTCCCCTGGCCTCTGATCCCCAGGCCACGCTATGCCAGTATTTTGGTGTCTGGCGGGAGTCCGACGGTCTGCCGAATCGCGGATTGTTTCTGATTGACCCGGAAGGGATCCTGCGCTTTGCCGCGAGTTATGACTTGAGCGTGGGTCGGAATGTACAAGACGTCCTGCGTATCTTGGATGCTTTACAGTCCGGAGGACTCTGTCCGGCCAACTGGAAACGTGCCGATGGTGTGCTGGATACCGTGTCGCTTTTGATGCCGGGCCGGGTTCTCGGCCATTACCGCATTGAACGCGAGCTGGGCCGGGGTGCTTTCGGGCAGGTTTTTGCAGCCGAAGACTTGCGTCTCGGTCGTAAAGTTGCGCTCAAAATCATCGTGAAACAGGATGATCAGACTGAAAAACAACTCCTGCGTGAGGCACGGTCGGCAGCCGGCATCCAGCACCCCAATGTCTGCACGATTTATTCTGTGGATACGATTGACACCATACCGACGATTGTCATGGAGTACATCGATGGTGGCTCACTTGCAGATCTGATTGGCGACGGATTCGATGACCGTCAGTTCCGCAGGATCGCGCAGCAGATTGCTTCAGGACTGGCTGCCGCTCACGAAAAGGGAATCGTACACGGTGACCTGAAGCCGGCCAATATTCTGCTGCGGGGAGGAGACGAACCGGTGATTGTCGACTTCGGGCTGGCTCGTTCTTTTCGACACCAGGAGGTCGTCACCAGAGCCGGCTCCGATACCGGACCGCAGTTTACGGTCACGACGAACGCAGATGTCGCTACGGAACCGGAAGCAGCAGAGCTGGAGTTGGATGAAACCGTGGTACTCAATTCCAATCCCGTCGATGCTGCCACCGTCTCGGCCGCGGACTCCAACGGGATCTCTGGTACCCCGGCTTATATGTCCCCCGAACAGGCCCGCGGTGATCGATTGACTGCAGCCAGCGACATTTTCTCCTTGGGATTAATTCTCGTCGAGATGCTGTGTGGTGCATCAGTAATGCGCGACATGTCGGCTCTGGAAATCATCTCTGCTTTATGGAGATCGGATTTCGTCGAATCACTGACCGAGAAGATTCCCCCTGAGTTCCGCAGCGAGCTGATTGATCTGTTGGCGATGGAGCCTGATAAACGTCCTAGTGCGAAAGAAGTGAGCAGACGGATGGGAAGCTAAAATGGGGCGGGACTCATATCTAATTGAGTCGCTGCCCCCTTAACTCACTACCAACGAAGTGAGGTGATTTGGACGAGTTGAAGTTCGCTTTAAAAAAATAGAATGCGGGAAGACAACCCGCGTCTTGTGTCGAGATAAGTCGCATTCAAGAAGAGCTTGACGAATCGAAAGGGAACTATACAATTGCTCAACCCTGAATCTGTTCTCTCTCACTCAAACTCCCTCATAGGGACATGAGGTCCGCGATGCGCACGAACACTCTCCGTTTTTTTCTGAGCCTGATTATTTCGTGTTTCTTTTTGGTGCCACTTGCCTTCATTTTTGCTTTTCAGGACAAAGAAGAGTCTGCTGTGCGAATTGAGCAGGGAGCCATTGATATTGAGGTTCAATTTACTCAACAACAATATTTGAACACTTCGTTTCGCGTTGCTTATACGCTGCATAACCCGTCAGACAAACCTGACAGGTTTACGCGAACCTTTCCCGTGTCTGCTCCATTAAGCGCGCTGTATAATACCAAAAAGCCGTGGTGCCGTATCCTGGTTGATGGTAAGCCAGTGAAGTATGAAACTCAGCCGGTCTTAAAAGCAGCAACTCCTTTTACTGGATATCGGCAATTTAAAAACCAGGACGAGTGGGGGGATCGGCTTGAAGCCCTGATTCAGCAAGATGCGGAACTACTTGGTTTAGTTACCAAATATCGGCAACTCATCAGAGACCCCGAAAATCTCAGGGAAATTTCCACGACATTTGAGAGTCGTGTTAAGAATCATTTGATTTATAAAAGTGCTGATAATGTATCTGCTGCGTATCATCTTGCCAGGGGAGATGCTTCTCTTCTCGATCTAATCGAGTTGATGCCTGAGATCGATCCGAAGTTTAGAATTGACTTACCCGATACTCAAAGGAAATACGTTTCGATTCTTGCTCAAAGTTATAGTTTCGCTCCCTATGATAAGGAATGGCGTGCGCAGGCTGACCAGTGGTTAGCCTCTAAGCCAGATCTCGCAGAACTTGTACCGAAGTTACGTCAGGCCTGGGATATGCAGCGTGAGCCAGAGGAACTGCTCAATGGTCCGCTGCTAAAATACGTTCACGACCATATGGGCTTAAGCCTGCAACTGTCAAAGCAGTTTGTCGGATATATCCAGGCCGATTCTTACCATCCGCAACCCCATCTCCCGAGTGTATCGCTCATGAGAACCTTGTTTCCTGATATCGATCAAGAAATAAAAACAGAGGATATCGAAAGATCAAAAAAACTCGCTCAATGGGGATTCAATGAGTCACTGGTGAGCCCCTACACGGGGAAATTGATAAAGTATGACACTGAGCCGCGCAGGGAAAGTAACGATTTTTATTCTGACCCAACTGTGCTGGATGCAATTGGTCGGCCACAGCAGGCGGAATTTTTATCGCGCAGATACCGTTTAAATCACAATTGTCAGCCAGTATTAATTTCCTTTGCCGCACCATTACAGGCCAAAAGTCATAGTAAAATCGTCGTTGAGTATGATTGTCACACGGATTCATTTCCCAATCCGTGGAGCTCTATCCAGCCCAATGACATAACTGAACTATCGGCTGTATTTCCGGCGCTTCAAACTGTACCTGTGACAGTTACATGTCCTGCAACCGTCCAGCCAATTATTGCTCCTGCTCCCCAATCAGTTACAAAACTAGAAAATGGTGGCTGTCGCTTTGAGACTCGGCTCACCAATAAGGCAACGATGCTGCATTTTATTGCGGTCAATTTAAGTCCTAATGGTAACGGCTATTCTCTTGGCAATAACCCTGTTGATTTGGCTGACATTGAGACCGTTCTTGAGAAAACCATAAATATAACGGTCAGACCACTGTTAATGACTAAGTTGTTTTCCAGGCTAAGAGAAAAACAGGCCTATCAATTAGTAGTTAAGATCCAGCAGGAATACCCTGACTTCCAGTCCAAACTTTCGCGATTACTGAATAGCAAACCTGGTCGTGATGCAGAAACCGATGAATGGATTGAGGCTAAGGTGAAGTCGCCTAAAATCATATCCGACAGTGACTTCGAAAGATTTAGAATAATCTACAACTACAGGGGGATTGAGGCAAGATTAGAGTTGATCAAGCGACTCGATCAACTTGATGTCGCGAAGCTTGATGTGCAGGAGCAAATGGGCCGCCTGTTTATGCTGTGTACTGCTGGAGTTGACTCAAAGCAAAACTTCGCCACGTTGTTGAAGCTCGCTGAATCGAACCCAAAACGAGTTAATGAATCGCTGAGGTTCATTCGAGAATTGCAAATGGATAAGTCAGCCGCATTACCGTTTGTGCTCAACCAATTTGATCCCGATCTTCCTAAAAAAATGCGTGCTAAGAAACTCACTGCTCCAGCAGAAGTCTGGCAACGACGAAACCAGGCTCTCCGCACACTTGGTTCCTTTCGATCCCCCCAGACTGCAACACGGATTATTGCATTGATTCAGTCGACCGATGATTCATTATCGATCCAGGAAGCCATGGAAGCTTTATCTCAGATGACTCTCCCTAAGCATTTTGAGGAACTCGCTCGCATTTCTGATCATATTGCAGAATCTTCAGCAAGTGATTTGATTCGGTATCTCGAGTTATTAGTTCGGTCAGATGATCAAAAAAAGGCACCACCGGTATTAAATCGCCTGCGCAAACAATATCCTGAACTGGCAGCACGTATTACCCCGTTTCTTGCTCATTATCAGCCGTCTGAGGAACTCGCTCGTGCTCAAACTGTCTATCAGAATACCAAAGCTCAGGAAGAGGATCTGCAAGCAGCCATTAATGTTTTATTCAAGTATGCTGAACCGACTGATATAGTAAAACTTGCTTATAGAAAAGGATTACCCCAACGGATGAACCAACGGCTCGTCAGGGCCATTGCGGAAAAAGGGGGGGATGAATCCGCCTATCCATTTGTTGAAGCTTATTATCTGGAGTTTATCCAAGGACAGAAAGCAGACAATGACTTGACCTGTGTTTCAGCTTTCGAAGAGATAGGAGATCAACGCGCCATTCCCTACTTGAGAGAGATTGTCAAGAAATCAGAACGAAAAGAAGATGCAGCACACGCCATTGGTAATATTATCTTTGACAAGCGAATCAAAAAGAAAATTGATTACCATAAGTTGGAAAAGTTGGATGAGAATATTCGCACACTCTTTCGAGATCCCGCATACATAACTGAGAAGGAACGCACTCAGGCACTCGATGTTTTGCTCAAAGACCCTGGTGAATCTATCGAACGCATGTTTCAGCGTGGAGATTTGCAATCAATCATTGATAGCCCCGACTCTCAAAGGTATATGATGGATCGCCGGGTATTTTCCATCCTCAATCGATTTGGCGATTTGCCGACCCTTCTGATTCTGGAAAAAAGCGATGGTTGTTCATTGGAGAAGCGATACAAGATTGCAGAGATACTCGCGGTCTTGCTGCCCGAATCTCGTCCGCTGATCGAGGCAGCTGCCCTCGACAAAACTGCTGACATCGATCGCAGAGCAACGGCTCGGCTTGCTTTGAAAATGTATCAAGACCGCTTGAAACTGGCGCACTGAGAATATCAAGAGTCTGATTTCTTTGGACGCCTTCGGTGATCGTTTAAAAATTCGTTTTTTCGAACTGCTACTGAAACGCTCGACATCCGCCCTGAAAACCACGAACAGAGTCCGACTTTGTCGTGTGCGATATCATAATTCCCGAGAAGATAAAAAGGGGCAGCGACTCATGTCGAATTGAATCCTGCCCTCTTAACTGACTGTCCTTAATTTCAATCATCATTCTCAATGGGAGACTACAGTTGTCATATTTTAAAACAGCCATTCGTGCTGCGACTGAGGGGGTCATTGAGAGACTGAAAACAGCTCACAGTAATAACGAGGTTTATGCCCTGGTTTTTTATCCGACATCAGGCTTTGGTGATATTGATGTTTTATACGCAACCAAAGGTTGGTTGAGCAAACAGCCAGTTGGAAAAGGTCCGCAACCTGACGAAGAAATGCTCGAGTTGCTTAAATCACATCCGGACTTGTTACAGCAGGTAAAATCCCATCGGACATCGGAATATTACTTCGAAGTGAATGCGTATGAATGGGATTCCCCCATCTCTTTCTTCGACCTTTTTACTGCTGTGAATGAGATACTCCATGAAATGGAAGAGAACGACTCAATTGAATCAATACTGACTGAGGTTTTGCAGGATCTGCGAAGCTCTGGTCAATTCGAAAGTGATGCGTTTGCCAATGATGTGTTACTGGGGGTTCAGTTTTCTGATCCCAGTCCCAACGAAGTTGATCTGGTCACAAGAATCTCGCTGGCGGTCAACTCAGCAGAGACGCATGCAAAAATCTGTGACGGCTATGGTATCTAGGTTACTATTATTCACCGGCTACGGTAGTCCCTACCAACCCAATACATAAACCTCATTCCCATGCTTTTAGAGAATGAAGAAATTGTATAGAACAAGAAGATGGCGATACTTTCAGAAAATGATAAGCAGCTGATACTTGATCTGGCAGTTAACAAGATCGAGCTTGATGAATTTTACGAACGGTACTCGGTTAATATTTCAGATGATCACAGTTACGTTCTGCGGATGCTTGAGCTGGCAGAACAGGCACAGGATGCAGAAACAATCTGGAGCGAGATTTCTTGATCACCCGTGCTCACTCTGGCATAGCCAATCAAACGCAGTTGTTGAAATTCATGAGATACCATTTTGAATGTTCCTCTACAAATAGAGGAGTCTGGCAACATGTAATTGTTCCATAGCTGATGTTAAAATTTTCTGGAGTTGAAAAATAACTAAATGTGCCGAGTATTCTTGTTAAACTGTTGAACTTTAGACTGAACAATCCGACCATACAGTGTCAACGCGTAGAGGCGCAATGGACCGACGCACTTTACGGGTTTTCCGAAACTGCGTCTGCTTCATCGTACGACGTTACTTTGAGAGTAGCCTCAAATCTCCAAAACGCCGCCTTTTCTAAGATTTCATAATTGGCGAATTAGAAACATAAATAAAGCCAGACAACGCAACTTAGTATTATCTATTTTTCACAATTGTGTCACTGACAACCGTTTTGCCTTCTGTTAATATAATTTGTCCTGCAATAGAGGAGAAACGCAAAGTTACACTTATTGATCGGATGTCAGTGCCAGTATGAATATTCCTGAGGATTCAGAGCGATTTCAAAGCCCCTCTTCCCATCCATCAGGGGAAGTTGACACGGAGTCTTCGCCTCCCACGCTGGCGCGTCATCTGTCGCGAGAGGACTCGCGAGAACTGTTGACCGTGAACTGGTCCAAAGCCCAGCCTTCACTGATGGCATTTCTTCTCGCTTCAACCCCTCAGTTCTCGGATGCGGAAGATCTCCTTCAGGAAGTCGCCATCGAAATCTCCCGGCGTTTTGATGACTACGATACCGCCCGTCCGTTTCTGCCCTGGGCGCTGTGGGTCGTCAAAATAAAAATTGCCGACTTTTATCGCACACGGGAAAGGCGTCCTGTCAAATTCATTGGTGAGTCAATTGATGCCCTGGCCCTCGCCTGCGATCGAATTCAGGAAAATCTGACTGATGAGAAGTGGGCACTTGAATCATGTCTTAAAAAACTGACAGGTCGATCTCATCAGCTACTTCGATTGCGTTACTACGAAGGCCTGAAACCTCAGGAAATCAGTCATCGACTTGACATTCCTGCAGGGACGGTACGAACGGCTTTGTCGCGTGTACGTTCTGCACTGATTTCGTGTGTTAAAACCACCCTGGCGAATGAATCTCGATCTCATGGATGACACTAAGGCATACGAACTGATCGATGCGCACCTTGATCATCTGGAACTGACAGAGGAACAGTCAGACGAACTGTCGGCCTGGATCAAGGCCTGCCCTGAGAATACAGATGATGCTTTTTATCGGATTTTCCTGCACTCCTACCTGCGGATGCGATATCAGACAGGAGCCCCCGACCTGGGCTACGATCAGAATACATTAAACAACGCCAACATGGATTATGCTGACGAGGCGCTTGCTTTACCACCTCCGCCGCAAAAGTCCAAATCTGGATTACGTAATAAAATCATTCTTGGCGTTGTGATAACCTGCCTGTTATTAAACATCATTATTGCCGGAGTTCAGTTCGCCTTCAATCAGCCTCCGGTGCCTGAAGAAGTGGTACCTGACCTGCTGGCGTATGAACCCTTTGACTATCCGGCGACACCGTATACTGTCACTCGCGAAGGTGACATTATCTGGCCTGTAAGCGGGGGGCTGCATGGTCTGAATGGCGGACGAGGGTGGTCTGAACCGTGGCGGGAAACCAATTCGAAAGTAGCCATCATCGCCAGCTACGATGAAATAGACTTTCCCTGGGATTCCAATGATATGCGAAAGTTTGGTCCTTTGTCGTTCACCGACGAAACAGGACATTCACTGAAGATCCGGGGGAATCTGATGCGAACTGCAACCAGTCCCCGATCGATCACCGCCAGACGCTTTGATTTCCAGAATTTCCCTGCTTCTATCAAGGACAAGGCCGGCTTAGGACGTGACGGCAGTGTGGTCTGGTTCAGTTTTCTGGCTCAATCTTCCAAGAGCTCCGCGTTTCATAATTATTATTCGTACCTGGTAATTGGTTCAAAAGAAGTCTCTGGACTTCGGATTGGTAAACTGGGAGCCGCCCCCACTGGAAACTGGACTGCAGTTGGCCTGCTGACAGGAGCCGAGGTGAATCTGCAAACCAGCAATATCCCCTCTGGTCAGCCGGTCTTTCTGGTGGCCCGTATTAATTTCGAAAAAGGTCCGGAAGATTGCTTCATCTGGATCAATCCGTCCCTCGAAACCGAACCTTCAGAGGATTCCGCAACGATGCACCTGAAAGTTCCCGACTTTCGGTTCGATGGTCTGGCAATTCATGCCAACCATTCTTCCGACTTCGATGAGATCCGGTTTGGCACCACCTTTAAGGCGGTTGCCCCCATCTCCCAATAAGCCAGCCTGAACAGGTACTGTTCCTTTAAGGAGTCAGCTCGAAGTCAAAGTCCTTACTTGAGCTTTCATCGGTTACAGTAGCTCGCAGCGGAGACTTCAAGCGATTGCTGTACTGTTCCGGCAAAAGATGTTGACTCAGATTTTTTGCGCCTGGGTATCCGGAGTCCTCCGCCCCCTCCGGCGTCTTTTGGGGTACCTTTATCTTGGTTACTAACACGACATATTCCCCCAGTCCTGCTCCATCGTCCGCATCATAGGTAGTCAGCGAATATGTTCCTGTCGAGTCTGTTTTACCGGTTGCAACCGGATTGCCATCCTCTGAAACAAAATTGACAATCGCACCTTCGACCGGATTTCCTTTAAATGAAATTGTGCCGGATACTGGTGAAACCGGAACTCTCCCTTTCAGGTGTTCTGAAGAAGAACACCCCATCACCAGTAATATCAGGGAAAAGGCAATCCAGCGGATTCGGATTTGAAACATCGATAGAAGATCCTGCGCTTTTGTGAGTGTATTACGTGTTCAATCTGAAACGGGGACAAGCTCCCTTTTCAGATTGGGCAGATTGGAGGTAACGTCGGCGACTGCAAATCATTAACAGAAAAGAAGCAGTGTCGGGTAAACGGTCATTCGTTTGCTCTACAGCCCCTGAAATGACTGGTTCGACTTCTATAGCAGTCTCTAAATCGCCTCTCATGAACCATCGCGTTTTCGTTCTGAAGATGCTGAATCCCAATGGCTCTGGAGACGGACGCATTCGTTAACCCGGATCCCAGTCTAGTATTCTGCTATGACTTCACTTCCGGAAATGGAACCTAATGCGCCCCAGATCCCATAAGGACTTTTTCCAGCAGTCACAGAGCCAGACGTTGTATTGCCGGTATCAATGTTTTCACTGACAAAACGAACGGCTCCGTCTCCCATCAGGCAGTGGACACCGCCGGTGTGTCGACTGGACGGATCAAAAACACCATCAGCCTGGTCGCTGCTGCTGTTCAGGGCATTGGGAGTATTGGGGCCCAGAGTAGTGGTACAGCCGGTATAAGCTGGGGCACCATCTGCCCAGCGGGTTCCTGAAACGCGAGCAACACTGCCAATAATATTCCCGCTGGAATCGACCTGACCATAAATCAGAGAGGGATTGCCGCGAAATGCATCTCCAAAATTCATGGGCATGGCACCATCGCGAATGTTAGTAGAATTTGGTTGGGCCTTGACCCGTTCCGACATGGAGATGGTATTGCTCAATCCATCCAGCACATCCCGAAATCTGACGCAACGACCAAAAGTACCATCGTTCCCGCTATCGCCGATGGAGGAAAACATTCCCCTCAGGCCCCGACCTCCGTTGCCGGCCCAGCGATTGTTATCCTGTATGGAATCTCCCCTGCTGAAAACATAATTTGTGTCGGCCAGTTCTGCGGTCTGACTGGATTCCGGATCGGAGGGGCACAAAAACATGGGAATCTGTTGCCGAAATGGCAGATAATTCGTGTCCCAGGGGTTACCACCAAATGCAGCGTAGTTGGTCGTCCCATTGACGGCCGTTGCCGTTCCGCCACCTGCGATTAAGTTAAACAACGGAGCTTGTTCAAAGAAAGGAAGTAACGAAACATTGGCGCTGTAACGTCGTGAATAAGTCCCTGCGTCTGAAAGATTTGCGGCCATGGGCAGCACTCCGTATGTTTCGTGATAATTATGTAAAGCAATTCCGAACTGTTTCAAATTGTTTTTACACTGAGAACGGCGGGCTGCCTCACGAGCCTGCTGAACAGCAGGCAACAGCAATGCAATCAGGATCGCAATAATCGCAATCACAACCAGTAGTTCAATTAAAGTAAATCCAGATTTCCTGTAACTCAGCATCGAATCGAAACTCCACAAACAAAAATAAAGGCAGATTGATGTGTATCAGGAATTTCCCCTGAATCCGCCCGGGATAATCGCAGGTTCCCTCATGACCCAACATTCCATTCACTTACCTGGAGTGTTCCTGTAACACCCCCCTAATGGTATGTCGCTCTCACTTCCCGAACGTTACAGACTCGGGGTACTATTAATCTAAATTTAACAATAGTAAAGTTAAGAAAATCAGGCCTAGTGTTGCGCGCCAGGAGTCGTATCAAACTCACCCTGGCATGTCCTATCACACGAGTAACCCTGCTGTTATTTCCAATTGAAAACCACTTTGAGTCAGTAGTGTATCTGAATATTCTCCGATCATTTCAACGCGCGTAAGAATCATGGGTACAAGTCTGGTCAGTAGAAGATATCCACTCTTGACAGGCACGCGGTACACTCGGCGGACCGAAAAGGGGGCAGTATCCGAATCTAATCAGTTTACCTGAGTCAACAGGCGAGGCTGCCATTCTCAGTATGGCGGTTCGTGCTGCGTTAGGTGAGGAGCGGAGGACGACGATGAGCACAGAGCAACCGCGCAGGAACGTGAAGAATCTGCTTTCATTCTGCTTCGCTTCAGGTAAACTGAAGTTGTTGCTTCCCTGCTGATTGAGGTTGTTTTATGGCAGAAAAAAAGAAGGCCAGGCTCCTGCGGGCGATCTCGTATTTCGTGCTGCTGTTGCTGGTGATCTATGTATTAAGCATCGGACCTGTCGTTGCATTTTTGATTGATGCAAAGGGCAACGTGATCCACCCGGAATATGTGAATGGCTATTCCGCCTTCTATGCCCCGGTGCTTCTGCTGATTGATCATGTTGGATTCATACAGCGGTATTACTGGTGGTACGTCAATCTTTGTAATGGCTCAGAGATTCACATTGTCTATCAATAGCCAGGGTAAACGTGCACATGGCTGACAAGAAAGAGTCTAAAACCATCCGCTTTCCCGTATTCGTGGTACTGCTCCTGCCGTTGGGTTATGTTCTCAGCATAGGGCCTGTTGTTGCATTAATGACCGATTCCCAATGGAACATTACGTATCCTGAATATTACAGACTGGTAGAAGCTTTCTACACGCCTGTTGGTCTGATTGAAAACAGCAATGAAATGTTGCGATCCTGTTTTTCTGCTTACATTGATTTCTTCGTCCAGCGATTCTGAATGTCTTCCACTTCTCAACTGTTAAGATCATGCAGTTAGCGGGTATTTCTGCTGGACATTTCGTTTCCCATGGCTGACAATTGACTGACGTTCTCTTACCGCAGGCACTGTCTCTAATCAGGAGGTTCCTCCATGAGACCTTGGTTATCGTTCCTCGCTGTTGTCGTGCTGTCACTTCCCGTCTCTGCGATTTGTTCTGCACAGCAGATTGATCGTTCCCAGCTTCCGCTGCCCGATGCTCCCTTTAAAGGCAAAATCAATAAAACCTTCGAGGGTTCCGAGCAGGACTACCCGCAACCGGTCGCGCCTCCGCAGGGGGCACCGAATGTGTTGTTGATCCTGATCGACGACCTGGGTTTTGGACATCCTGCGACGTTTGGCGGGGCCATTCCGACCCCTGCCCTGGATCGACTGGCGGCCTCGGGAATTAAGTACAACCGCTTTCACACCACCGCCATCTGTTCGCCCACCCGGGCTGCGCTACTGACGGGGCGGAACCATCATCAAAGTGGCTTCGGCACAATCACGGAACTGTCGACGGGCTACCCCGGGTATCACAGCATCTGGCCGCGGAGCTGTGCGACGATTGCCGAGGTGCTGAAGGACAATGGCTACAGCACCGCCGCGTGGGGGAAGTGGCACAATACACCGGATTGGGAAACCAGTCCCATTGGTCCGTTTGACCGCTGGCCCACAGGGCTCGGCTTTGAATATTTCTATGGCTTTCAGGGGGGCGAAACCAGCCAGTTCTATCCCCAGTTGTTCCGCAACACCGTGCCGGTGGAACCGCCAGAAACTCCTGCAGAAGGGTATCATCTGACGGCAGACCTGGCAGACGACGCGATCGCGTGGATCAATCAGCAGCAGTCGATCAGTCCCGACAAACCGTTCTTTGTCTACTTCGCGACGGGGGCGACGCACGCACCGCTGCACGCCCCGGAAGAGTGGATCGACAAGTTTAAGGGGCAGTTCGATCAGGGCTGGGACAAGGTTCGTGAAGAAACGCTGGCCCGCCAGAAAAAGATGGGGGTCGTTCCCGAGAATACGAAACTCACCCCGCGCCCCCAGGAAATTCCCGGCTGGGACAGTCTGCCAGCCGACGCCCGTCGGCTCTACGCCCGTCACCAGGAGGCCTTTGCCGGTTTCCTGGCGCACACCGACCATCACGTCGGTCGCCTGATTGACGCCGTGCGTAAGTTGCCCGACGGCGATAATACGTTGATCATTTACATAGCCGGTGATAACGGCCCCAGCGCCGAAGGCAGTTTGACGGGAACCACCAACAACATGATGACTCAAAATGGCATCCCCGATACGGTCGAAGGGCAGCTGCATGAGATCAAAGAAATTGGTGGACCAAAACACGAGAATCATTACCCGGTCGGCTGGGCCTGGGCCGGCTCATCGCCGTTCCAGTGGATGAAGCGCGTTCCCTCGCACTTCGGAGGTACCCGCAACGGTCTGGTGATCTCGTGGCCTGCCAAAGTGAAGGACGCTGGTACGGTGCGGAGTCAGTTTCACCATGTCATCGACATCGCTCCGACCATCTATGAGGCGGCTGGAATTCCAGAGCCCAAGACAGTCGCTGGAGTCAAGCAGACGCCGATCGCCGGTACCAGTATGGCTTACACCATTTCCGATCCCAGTGCCGAAGGGCGACGCAAGACGCAGTACTTCGAGACCGGCGGGCACCGCGCCATCTATCACAATGGCTGGGTCGCAGCCGCCTTTCAGGGGGTTCCCTGGGAACTGACCGGTTCGAAAGGTTTCGACAATACGAAATGGGAACTTTATAACATCGAAGAGGACTTCTCCGAGGCGGTCGACCTGGCGCAAAAGCACCCCGAAAAGGTCAAGGAACTGCAGGCGATTTTCGATCAGGAAGCAGAAAAGTACAACGTCTATCCTCTGGATGACCGCTTTTCCGAGCGGGCCCTCAATCTCGAACGTCCCTCGGTCACTCGTGGGCGAACTATTTTCAGCTACGCGCCAGGCACCAATCGCATTCCCGAGGGGAGCGCCCCTCCGATCTATCAGCGGACCCACAGCATCACCGCGTCGATCGATGACGGTGATGACGCAGCCCAGGGCGTGATCGTGGCCGAAGGGGGTAGCGCGGGCGGTTATTCGCTGTACGTGGAAGAGGGCAAGCTGGTCTACGAGTACAATTTCTTCGGCAAAGAACGAACGAAGATCGTGTCCGCAGCGAAACTTCCCTCTGGTAAAGTCAAAGTCGAAATGGATTACCAGCAGAAACCGGTCACCAAAACGAATCCGGCAGTCGGCGGGACCGTGACGCTCTCCGTCAACGGCAAACAGGTGGCCCGGGGCGAAGTGCCACACGTTGTGCCTTCTCGCTTCTCCGCTACTGAAACGCTGGATATCGGGGCGGACCTTGGTTCGACGGTTTCAGAAGGCTACACGGCGCCACACGCCTTTAATGGCAAAATTGAAAAGGTGGACATTGAGCTCAAGTAAAAGTGCCTCGCTTAGCATGCGATCTCCTGCTTAGTCGTTGCGATGTTTTGTGGCGAGATTCCTTGCCAGGTGTATCTCGTGAAACCCGCTAGAAAAACAGCCTTCAGCTGGAGGTCCGCTGAAGGCTGTGAGTCTTTGGGATTAGCAAGTGAGTTGCTGTTGAGGATTAATACTCGCCGACGACTTCGCCGTCTTTGGGGTTGCAGAGGCGGCGGATGATGTGGACGTCGATGTTTTCCGACAGGAAGTGGACGCTGCCATCACCCAGCAGAGCGTGGCAACCGCCGACATGGGCACTGAAGGGTTCATCGTTGGGTCCGCAGTTATTGGTGGCCCAGGGACAACCTGAAGGGCCGTTAATCGGCGAACTGTTGTTATTGATGATGTTCTTGCGATTTCCGGCCGTCATGTTCGGAGGACCGGATACGCCACTGCCGTTATCGGGGTCAGCCCAGCGGTTGGGGGCACCGTAAGGTCCACCAAAGGTTCCGGGAACCACGTCGGCCGTAGCGAACAACTGTGTTGTATCCAGGCCGTTAGCACCGTTGACGATTTTCTGGGTCTGGTTGTAGTGTCCGGCGGTCTGGGTCGGGCGGTTGCCGTCTTCGATCACCAGAATGGTGTTACTTAACCCGTCGATGGAGGTCGTGATGGGATTGTAGGGTCCCAAAGCACCACAGCGGTCCGCGTTCAAGGCACCACTGCCACTCGGGTTTCGCAATCCGGTGGTCGGGTCGAGGTCGGTATAGGCAATCGGCATGTAGTCGGTGATTCCATAACCGAGGGAGTCGACCTGAGTCAGCGAACTGGAAGGACAGACATAGACCGGCAGCTTTGTCTTACACAACGGAGCATTGACGGCATTGGTATAGTGGAAGTTGAAGTTCCACTTCTGAGCCAGCGGCGCCTGGTCGGTGTAAGGCAGAATTGCGACGTGCATCGACACCGGCATCATGCGACGGGTAACGGCGCGTTCGTCGGTGTATTCACCTGATGTGGGAAACCGGGTATAGCTTGACTCGTAGTTTGCGATCGCGAGACCGATCTGCTTCAAATTATTTTTGCACTGTGAACGACGGGCGGCTTCCCGTGCCTGCTGAACAGCGGGGAGCAACAGTGCGATCAGAATAGCGATAATGGCAATTACCACCAGCAATTCAATCAACGTAAAACCTCTGTGGCTGACGCGCAGCCCGGACTGTGAACGCATAATCTTCCTTTCATTGGATGTAAAACCACCGCCCTCAATTAAAACGAATCGTCCAAGGGCAGATAAAACCTACGGCGTGTATAGACCGTGGGCGTCCAGGTGGCGGGTAGCAATGGCCGATGACGTACGTAAGGCGGGTGATCGAGGACCAGGTAGTCCCATGGCGGGCAGCTAAAGCCGAAAATGTACGGATGGCGGGTGATAAAGTTATTGGGCGTACCAGCGGCGGGTGGCAAGGACGGAAGGTGTCCAGGTGGCGGAAGCGAGTACCTTTTGGCGGGAAATTGAAAAGCCGGAGTCGCGGATTGATAATCCACGATTTCCGAATTTTTCCTCATTGTACGAGCCGAAATGAAGTCTTAATGTGCAATATGTGAATATTGGGTGAAGCAACTAGATGGGATAAGGGCACTCTGAATCCCTCTTAAAACGTGTTGTAAACACCATGCACGGTGCGGCTTTGTGGAAACTCGTGCACCGTGACTGTACCATGGACTGATGTTGTCGGGAGTGTTTGAGTACCTGTTTCCAGTTGGATATTTATAAATGACTTCCTGCCCCCTCCCAGGCGACACGATTTTTACATTTTCCAAAGGTTGCCACCATGAGACTTTCCCTGACGCTCACCTGCCTGCTGCTGTTGATGACCTGCGGTTCTCTTCATGCGGAATCGAAGGACACTCCCGTTGACACTGGAGAGTTGCTGAAGGATTTCGTTCATCCGCCGGTCAATTTCCATCCGGGTGCGGAATCAAATTCGGAGGCACGCAAATATCAGGGAATCCCCACGATTGAACGGACGCCCGGCGGTCGCCTGTGGGCGGGCTGGTACGCCGGACCGATTCATGAAGACCGCTTCAACTATGTGATGGCGGCGACCAGTGACGATGATGGCAAGACCTGGAGCGATTTGAAATTCGTCATCAACCCCGACGGAGACGGGCCTCGTCGGGCTTCGGATCCCTGTTTCTGGCTGGATCCCTCGGGCAAGCTGTGGCTGTTCTGGTGGATGAACGGGGGCGATCTGAACGTGACGATGTCGATCACGACCGAGAACCCCGATGCGGAAAATCCCACCTGGACCAAACCGCGGGCGTTGTTCCCCGGTGTGATGATCAATAAGCCGATCGTGACGAAGAATGGGGAGTGGCTCATGCCGGCTGCGATCTGGCATCAGGATGACAGCGATCGCGTTATGGTTTCAAAGGATCAGGGACGCACGTGGGCATTGCGGGGTGCCGCCAACGTTCCGAAGGACCGCCGGAACTGCGATGAACCGATGCTCGTCGAACGGAAGGATGGCTCTTTGTGGCTGCTGGTTCGCACCGCTGGTCACGGGATTGGTGAAGCGGTCTCTACCGATGGCGGCCGTACCTGGACCGAGGTGAAAGATCATCTGCAGCAGACAACGTCCCGTTTTCATATCCAGCGTCTGGCATCCGGTAATCTGTTGATGATCAAGCACAATGGAATCGATGAACGGGCCCGCGGGCGGAATCATCTGACTGCTTATCTCTCCGATGATGACGGCAAGTCGTGGAAAGGCGGGTTGCTGCTGGACGCACGGGACACGGTTTCTTACCCGGATGCCACCCAGGCCCCGGACGGTACGATCTACGTGATTTATGACTGGAACCGTGCGGATGAGAAACATATTCTGCTGACGACATTCACGGAAGCCGATGTGCTGGCCGGGAAGTATCAGAGTTCTGCGGCGCGTGAGCGGGTGCTCATCAACCATGCGACGGGCGTTAATCCGAAGCCCTGGCGGAAGAAGCAGCGAGTCACATCTTTGAAAAAGAATGAAAAAGGTGCCGCACTGCTTGAGGAGTCGGGTGCACAGTTGAAACCTGTGAAAGGCGAAATGCGCAACGTGAAGCTGGGCGAGGTGATCTTCAGTAACCGCAGCTATGCCTTTCACGACAAGCTGCCTCGTTTTCTGCAAGGCGGGCAGTTTGTCTTCAGCCCGATGGAGCAGACCGAAGTCGTCTGTACCTCACCGGGCGTGGTTTACGCAGTAACTCCGCTTCCGGACCGTAACCAGGATAACGTGACGGACGAATTACAAAAGCAGGGATTCGAACTGGCGGCGGTTCCTGAATTCGTACTGTTCCTGATGCCGGGCGGACGCGAGATTCCCGGGAATGTCTGTTCGGTCTATCAACGCCGGGTGGCGGCCGGTGATCGGATCAAGTTCGGTAAATGGGGCGTCGTGATCACAAAACCGGAATGATCGTAGAGATTATTGGTCTCACAACGCGAACCTGATCAGCCCCTGGCGGCCGGCGGGGATCACGTCTCCGATCACATCCTGGCGACTAAAGTCACTTTCTGTGTTATCGAGAGAGATTGCGATAGAATGTGTCGCGGATGTTTTGCATTGACTGCCAGATGTTGGCTTTCATCTCCTGCGGCGAAACGCAGGCGAACAGATAGCCGGTCCCGGTTGATTTGTCGGTCCAGGTCTGGATGCTCAGATTCAACGTTTGCGGTTTCTGGGTAACGAACGGTTCCGTCCAGTCAACCTGTGCCGCATATTCTGTGAGACCCTGCGGGTAAATCTTCTGAGGATCGACGGGGGTGGCTTTGGTCAGTTTGCAGGTAAAGCCGCTGGTATCGATTTCCTTCTTCCGGCTTTTGAAGATGGCACTCGACAGTCCCTGATAATAGGTGAGTAATTCGCGTTCGATGTTTTTTTGTGTCAGCTCTGTGCCGGGGTCGAGTTTAAATACGAAGAAGTAGGAGAAAAACGAATTCGATTTTTCCTGAAACATGCCCGGCGAAAAGCGGGCTTCTTCGATTCCCTTGAACTGCATTTCCCTGGCGAAGGAAGGGGGCAGCGGAATCTGCTCCCCCCTCCAGCCAGCTGGTACTGTGATATTCTTCGCCAACTCGGTATCAGCGGCCAGCACGGCGCTGGCTCCAGACAGAATTACCATTAAAACAGCAAGACGGCGGAGATTAAAAAACTGCATACGAGGCGTTTTCTATCTTGAGGAATACAGGAGTCTAGATCGAAGCGATTTCGAAGCCGGTGCGGTAGTCCCGTGTCAGGTATTTGTTGGCAGCCGAGTTGTTGGTGATTTTGAGGGCTTTGCCATCGAATTCGAGGGTTTCGCCCGGGAAGTATGCGGCTACGTTGCCTAACTGCACGGCTTCGGTCAGATGGCCGCCGTATTCAAACCCGTCGCTGGGCTGTTTTCCGGACAGGCAGCCATCGACCCAGCCGTGATAATGATCGAGACCTTCTACCGGCTCGATAGTCATACCTTCGATGTTGACGAACGGCATGCCGACGTGGGGCAGAATCAAGTTGCCTTTTTCACCGACAAAGATCGAACCGCCGCCTGGCAGCGACTGGCCGGGTAACAGTTTGGCGATTCCATTCGCAGGACGCCGACCACCATCGTACCAGTTAATAGGCAGACTGCGACCAGCGGTATACTGCGTACCGGGGATGATGTATTTGATGGTTTCCTGGGCGGGCCAGACTTCATCATTCATGCCGGTGTGTTCCGAGTGGACGCTGATCGGGTCACCTGTAATTTTGAGGGCCGTGTAGACCGGATCGAGCAAGTGACAACCGAAATCGCCGATGGCTCCGGAACCGAAGTCCTGCCAGTCTCTCCAGGTGAAGGGATGGTAGACCCGGTTTCCGCCATAGGGACGCATCGGGGCGACGCTGACCCAGAGGTTCCAGTCGAGTGTTTTGGGGACGGCTTCATTTGTCTTAGGCGGTTCGAGCAGACCACTGCGTCCGTGTCCGGTGGTGCCGACCCAGGAATGCACGGCTGATACTTTACCGATGACGCCATCCTGAATCGCTTTCACTCCGGTGCGATAAGCGGAGTGCGAATGGATCTGGTTCCCCATCCGTGTGATGACGCCTGATTTTTTGGCCTGCAGTCGCATCTGGCGGGCTTCCCACACTGTACGTGTCAGCGGTTTCTGGCAATAAACGTGCTTTCCGCGTTGCATGGCGTCCATGCTGATGATGGCGTGGGTATGGTCGGGAGTAGAAACCGAGACGGCATCGATTTTATCACCCAGCTCATCCAGCATTGCTTTGTAATCCTGGTAGATGGGAGCCTCAGGTGCCAACGGTTTGACTTTTTCTGTTCGCGCCAAATCGACATCGCAGAAGGCGACGCATTTCACTTTATCGTGGCTGGCGATGAGCTTGATATCAGAATACCCTTTGCCATCGGTGCCGATGCCCGCAAACTGCAATTGCGAGTTCAAATTCTGTCCGCGGACAAATGCCGGTGCGGCGAAAGTGGATGCGGCTGCAGCAGCAACGGTTGTTTTCAAAAAATCGCGACGGGTCGTCTCTTTGGAGGAGGTCATGATTGCGGGCTTCCTGTTGATTCAAGTCGTGGGATGTATTGGGGGTCAGAATCAGATTCTGATTAGTGTAGAATAATGATTATAGCATAAACTGCTTGTGATACGTCAATTGAGTCTGCATCATGAAGTGTGAGCAAATTTGGATTTCGTTCTGGATCATTTTAGATCAGTAAGTTGCGTCCACCATGCGATTGATTCACTTTGATGATGAGCGTGAAATCAATGGACTGTCAGAACCATTTTGAATCGCAGTTGAGTTGAGCCGATTCCTGGGGAGTCTCAAGCCCGGGTGCGCGGTTAGCAGTACTCGATTAGAGCATTGAATCAATTGAGTTCATCAGCGCTGGTGACTGCTTGCCGATTGAGAGATTCCTCTCGGCCGGTGAGTGTCTGGATACGGGACAGCTCTTCACTCCAATCTGATTTCGAATCATCGGTCAGCAGGGGAAGCAATTTTTTGATGGTTCTCTCAGCCGCTGGATAATTTCTGACACTGATCAAGGCGGTCGCCAGGACGGAAAGCGATTCTTCCTGCATGACGGGAGACGCGTTGGCAATTCGTGCGTGCTGCAATGCCTGTTTGGCCAAAGCGGGTTCTGATTCATCGGCTGTATCGAGCAGTAAACGCGCCAGTTCGCGGTGGGCATCCGGATAAGATGCATTTTTAGCGATGGATTGTTCGAGATCTGTTCTGGCGGAGTCCAGCTCATTCAATTTGAGAGAGGCCATGGCCCGATCAAATAAGGCGTCGGGAGAATCGGGAAACAGTTCGAGTGCCTGGGTGAAGTCCTGAATCGCTTCCGCATATTGATTTAACTCTGCCCGCACACGGCCGCGTGTCATCCAGGCACAAAACACGGTTTCATCCTGCTTGATGGCTTCTGTAAAGGCCTGTTCCGCTGCTGCATATTCTTCAGCGTTTTGATAACACTCGCCTAATAAGAAGTACGTTCCAAAACTGACCGAGTCGGGGAATTGTTCCATCGCGACTTTCAAGACCTGCGCTGCCTTGTGATAGTCTTTCATCGCTTTATAGACGACTGCTTTGCCGTAAAAGGCGGACTCTTTTTCGGGGGCACATTCGATTGCGGTTTTGTAATCATTCAGTGCCGCCTGGTGGGCTCCACAAATCAGATGCAGATGAGCGCGTTCCTCATACAGTTCAGCGGCTTTGGAATTCCTCGCACACTGGCCGTTCAGATAGGCGATGTTCATTTTATTCAGCCCATCAGAATAAGAGGCCTCCTCATTCAGCAACGTAAGCAGCCCCGTTGACAATTCATCGTAGATTTTGCTTTTGTTTTTAAAGAGCTGCCAGACCATGCCCTGCCTGGAATCAGCATTTCCCTGTTCCATTTTTCTAGTATAAGTAAACCGGTCAATGTCGCTGGGATGGGTGTCTGATTCGTCAGTGGGTCGGTTGATGATTTGAACCAGCATATACTCGATCTGATCCAGGGCCTTTAAAGACGGGCGTGCATTCACCGGCCCGAAACATTTCGATGCCTGTTGTGCCTGAAGTACTTCGGAGACACCGCGATTCATCCAGTAGTCATATTCGACTGAGCGACGGACGACATGGCGTAAACCTTTTTCAAATGAGGCGGCTCCATAGGCTTTGACGGCCACCCGATCGGCCAGTATCTCCTGCAGTCTGCTGGCACCGAAGGTGATTCGGGAAAAGACGCGGTAGTAAAATCTCAAAAATTGAAAGGCGATGTGCCACCAGCGAATCTGGCGTCGACTGGCCACGGATTGAGCAAAGCGTTGCATCGCAATATCAACGCGCATCGCTGTTGCGCCGCCTGCTGTATCCCGGTTGAGGAAGTGCCCATATTCATGAGCCAGAATGCAGGAAAAGGCATCGACTGAGAGACCGTCGAGAACGCCCACTCCTAAATAGAGAATCCGGGTGCCCTTGTCTCTGAATCGTTTCAGGACATTCCCCTGCTCTGAAACTGCGATGGTCGTTGACTGCAGGAGACGAATCTGATCGACGGGCCGGGTGCCAACTTTCTCGGCGACTTCTTCGACCAGCGCCCAGAGACCGGGCTGCTCTTCTTTCGAAATGATTTTGCCCGGGATTTCCCGATTGATGCCGACAAAGCAGGTCCAGATCCCGCTGCAGGCAGTCCAGATCGATCCCAGACTCAGGATAAAGACGAGGGCCACCAGCCACAGGTTCAAGTAAGGGACATTGAGCAGGGCATAACCCAGGGTGAGAGGGACGGCGAGGGAAACGACGACCAGCAGTGGTAAGGAAATATAGTAATAGACGCTGGCGATTTGCACTAACAGCCGATAGGCGGAACGTAAACTTTGATGCCCTTCCAGCGCCTGGATTATGTTTTCCTTTTGCAGAATGCGTACGATTCTGGATGACATGAATTTGCCTGCTACGTACAAGAAGGCTAAACCAACGAGCCAGGCGAGGACCACGTATAATGTGAACCAGGCGTATTCCCAGATCCAGCGTTGCTGATCAATTGCCATTTTCAGCCACTTCGCAATGCTCGCTTCAGGAACTCCCATTTCTTTGGCTTTCAGGAACTGCTGCTCAGCGGCTTTCCAGTTTTCATCCTTGAGGTCAGCAATTCCCTGAAAATAGTAAGTGTGTTTATCGTTGGGAAACTTCTGTCCCATCGAGGAGACCACACTGCGAAATTCGGTATTGTTCTTGTCTTCTAACGAAAATTTGGCAAGCGCAATCCAGGGAGTCGGATTATTCACGTTTTTCAACGTTTCAGCGCGTGCCAGATTCTGGGCACGTCTCCGGTAGGGTTGCAGCACACTGAAGGGCGCATTCCCCTGCTCTAACGTGGAAACGGCAGACATCAAATTTGACAGCGAGGGGTTCTGCTGTAATTGGGAATCTATAATGGCCTGCGCCTGACTGGTATTTCCTTTCTGGAGCAGTTGTTGTGCATTCTGCCATTGGCCTGTCGGGGCGGGAGAGATCCCCGCATAGACGCGCGTGGCGGGAGTCTTGCCAAATTCGACTCTGGGAGGAGCAGGATTCGTATTTCGAAAGAGCGGGTTTTTATAATGCGAAATTTGATTTGCAGAGCGATTCGTTGAAACGGCGGGGTTTTGCCCAGAGTAGTTGGGCCGCCCCATGTTCGGATTTGCTGGATTTCCCGGGCGCGTCACGGTCCTGGAATTATAGCCTGAACGATTGCCTCCCGGATTGGGAGTGCCCGGTCGATTGACCCGCGGACTGGGAGTGCCGGGACGATTACCGTAACTCGGTCTGGGAGAAGAGGGGCGATAACTTCTGCCTCCCGGACTCGGTGCAGAAGGTCGCGAGAACCCGCCCCCGGAAGGGCCTGACGGAGCAGATGGAGCAGACGGGCCAAACTGAGCATGGCCCACATTATTCAGTCCCAGCAAGAGAGCTGTTGCTAGCGGGATGATGATCTTGAACGAATGAACCACGCTGTTTCTCCCAACCAGTAAGATAGCAGTAATGAATCAATGTCCCCTTATACTACTGGCGAAATATATACACGTCTACACGATGTCGTGTATTTGATTCGATTTTTTGAAACTGGAAAAATGGCCTGCTCTGTTAATCTGATAATGTGAATCAGGGTCGGGCACTGATATGATCGAAGCAGGCGATCCTGATTTCCAAGGGACGTCTCTTCACCACACAGCCACCAGACAGAAAAGAGTTAATGATGGGGAATCGACGTGTTTTTTCAGCAGTCATCGGAGCCGTTTTTTGCCTGTTCGTGTCAGGAGTCTCCCTGGCGGCGAAGGCGGATAGTTCCGAAAAACCGAACATCATTCTGGTGATGGCTGATGATCAGGGCTGGGGCGATACCGGCTATAATGGCCACCCGTTTGTCAAGACGCCTGAACTCGATGCCATGGCGAAAGAGGGATTCGTGTTTGACCGCTTCTATGCTGGCGCGCCGGTCTGTTCACCGACCCGGGCCAGCGTGATGACCGGGCGGAATCCGAATCGGGCCAAAGTCACCAACCATGGTCGCTACATGCGTCCGCACGAGCAGACCATTGCCGAAACGTTGAAAGCGGCTGGATACGTCACCGGTATTTTCGGCAAAGTGCACCTGGGTTCGGGACAGCCCGACTCGCCCTGCAATCCGAGTGGCATGGGATTCGATGAATGGGTGATTGGTCTTAACTTTTTCGACAACGATCCCTACCTGAGCCGGATGGGAAAGATTGAACATCGCAAGGGGAAGGGTTCGGTCATCCTGATGGATGATACGCTCGAATTCCTCAAAAAACACAAGGATGGTAAACAGCCGATCTTCACGGTCGTCTGGTTCCCTTCTCCGCACTCCCCTCACGCGGAAGTGCCGGATGGCCCCAGCCTTTACAAAGGCAAACCGCAGGCGGGGTACTACCGCGAGATTACGCTGCTGGATCAGCAGGTCGGCCGTCTGCGACGCGCGCTGCGGGAGATGGACATGGCGGAGAATACCATCGTCTGGTACTGCAGCGATAACGGCGGGCTGAACAAAGCGACTTCCGGGGGCCGTGAGAAAAAGGGGAGCATCTACGAAGGGGGACTGCGGGTACCGGGGATCATCGAGTGGCCCGCTAAGAAACTCAAGGGGCGGACTGCGGTCCCTGTGGCGACCTTTGATATCTACCCAACCCTGCTGGCGATGGCCGGCGTAGAGTTGTATGCCCCACATCCGCTGGATGGTATGGATGTGAGCGGCATCATTGCGGGTTCGGTGACCGAACGGAAGAAGCCGATGGGGTTCTGGCACCATTTACAGGGCGGGCAAGGGACGCGGAGCGACCAGATTCAGAAAGCGATCATGGAGAAGCAGCAGGCCGGTGCCCCCTTACCCCATGATCCGGTCCGCATGCGGAAAGACGTGGACGAATTCCCCCAGTTTCCCGAAGAGACCACGACCGGGCACGCTGCCTGGACGGACTGGCCCTGGAAACTGCATCGGATCAAAGGGACGAGATTCGAACTCTACAATCTGAGCGATGACCCAATGGAGCAGACCGATCTTTCCAAAGATCCAGAACAGGCCGAACGGGTGAAGCAGATGAAACAGGAGCTGAATGCCTGGATGCGGTCTGTGATTCGCAGCATTAATGGGAAGGATTATCAGGAACAGGATTAAACAGGGGAAAGACCTGATTTCAGACTAACAGGGATCTGAGGAGGAAGATCGTATGTCGCAAAATAAAGAATCAAGAATAATTCGTGTTTTGTGTTATACTGTTCCAACTTTGTTGATGGCTTATATATTAAGTATTGGGCCTGTGGTGGTGTTAGTAGAAGATTCAGCAGGGAATCTCCCACCGCAATATCATGCACCACTAAGATCTTTCTATGCTCCTGTAGTCTGGGTGATTGAACGGAATCAATATTGCAAAAAACTCTATGCAGAGTATCACAGGATGTGCAGTCCCCATTATTAAAGTCCCTACGCATTTCGTATTGTAAATCTACGGTGGGTCCTTTTTGCTCAGAGCGGTTTATAAATCATGCGTGCGCCGTAGAGGTACCAGCGTCTGGTGTCTGTCTGCCAGCCGCGGAGGGTGAATAAACCGCAGCGCCAGTAGTGATCGAATCCGCCACCGTGCACGTAGCAGGTGGCGCTCTTACTCAGGTAGTAGTAGTCGCCGAAATTGTGGTGCCGCAGTGTGTCGCTGCCGAGACGCGAAGTTTTCTGTGCATGCGGCACTGAGTCCACTCCCTGATTGACATAATCCTGGGGGAGTGCCAGCAGTGGATGCGCCGGATCGAAGGTCAGATTCTTCATATAATTCCGTTCGCGATCACCGCCGACGGTGCCGTTATCGGTCTGAATCTCCTGCGTGATACCGGTCGGTCGATACGTGCCGCTGGTCACGTCGCTGGCGTAATCACGCAGGTTGTCGCAGACGTACGCCTGACCGTTTTTGAAGTTCAGCCCATCGATATAATGCCAGACATTGCCCCACAGATTCTCCATGTAACGGTATCGCACGGCACAGCGGTAACTGGCGTCCGCTCCGCCGCCGTTAGGTGGGGTGTGGCCCGACGGGGTCTGCAGGCTGTCGGCCCAGCCGGTTTTCTGGGCGGCGCCGCCGAGCATCATGTCCATGGTCGTGTCGAGCGATGGTCCATCGAAGTAGATGGATGTCATGCCCTTGCGGGGCATATCCGACTCCACTCGCATAATCGTCCGTTCGTTCGCCAGCACGGAATGCTGATCATTCCAGTCCACCATTTGGATTGCCGACCCGACGAACAGTTTCTGAGACAGGTACGAACTCCAGTCGCTGACGACGAACCGGTTGGTGTTTTTCTCTGCCAGCGCGCAGCGCAGCCGGGCACCACGTGAGGGCTGCAGGATCTTTCCCCAGCCGCCGCCCACCGCGGCCTGACTGTCGCGGGTGGCATATTCGACCAGGAACAGGTTATGCAGCAGATTCAACGTGCGGAGATCGAGAATTCCATACCCTGGCCCGTTGGCCCGCGCAAAGCTGCGATATTCGGGCCGTGTGCCATCCGCGGTAGGATAGACGCCCGAGATACTCAGCATTTTCCCATCGCGGACGTGGGCTTCATAGGCACTGACATAGATCGCCGGCAGCTCTCGCCCCTCTTCTACGAAGGCTGGATCAACGACAAAGCCGGGTAGTGGCTTATCACTGACAAAACGGTATTCATACCCGTCCTTCACATACCGCAGGGCATAGTGCCGGGGGATTTCCACGAAGACATTCCCATTGCTGCCCGTCAGGGAGAAGTCGGATTCGCCGGCATAGGTCACCGTGGTGCCCCCCTGTTCCCGTTGCAGGACATTACAGAGCCGCATCTGGCTGAAGGGCGGAATCTGATCGAAGTCGGTCGGCTGGAGGCCCCTGGCTAATCCGATCCGTTCGCAGGGTGCGAGATAGTCTTTGACTTCGTCGTCGATGAGTTTCCACCGGACGCCGTATGCGGCGGGGATGGCAGGGCCGGCAGTGTCATCGGCCGGGCACCTTGATTGCTCGGTAGATATCACGAGCAGTATGAGAGAAAACAACAGGTGTAAGCAGTTTTGTCTAGTCATCTAATATATCTGTTGGTTGGAGAGTATTCTGAGGCGTCGTTGATGGATTTCTGTCCGGTAATGTGCCGCCGGAGGTAATCGTGATTTATTCTAGGGATCACGTGATAATCAATCCAGTGTGCTGGTGGTACACGTTAGTGTTGAGAACCAGCGATTTCTGAGGTATATGATTTCTGTCGATTGCCTGCTCGCTGCTGGCTTCCCCGTTAAAATGTACCCCTTAATCATACTCACACAGTTAGGTAGTGCGACAGGTGGTGCACGGGGGCCAATGTTATGTTCTGTCCCCCTGGTGGAGCATTGACCGTTTTTTTGACTGAAAGAGTGGGTAGTTACGCATCGATCAGCGAGTCCAAATCGATTTGTGCCTGCGCGACGGCCAATTCGAATTTACCTAACTGACTGCGCAACTGGTTCATTTCCTCTTCCGTCTCTCTGCAGATCTGTCTGAGATCATTGGGTCCGGCTTCCAAAAACATCTGTAATTGAATCCGTTTCTGCAGATATTTGAGATTCAACGCCTGCACAATGGAATCGGGGGCTCCCTTTTTTACATCGAATCGAAACTGCGACTCTGTAAACGCGCGCCAGCCGAGTAATTCACTGGTCTTTACAGGTCCAATTCCCGGGACAGCCATCACCCGGTCGTAGGTGATATCCCCGGCAGTCTCAATTCCATAGGACTCAAGTGTCATTAACAGGGAAGGACCGATCCCGGGAATCTTCGCCTGACTGAGAAAGCAATGCTCGAGGTATTCGTCCAGTTGCCTGTCTCTGGCATGAGATTGAAGCTGATGATATTCGCGTTCGCAGGCAGAATTAAGATTTTCATATTGTGCTTTGGCCTGCCTGAGTTGCTCCAGTTTCTCTTGAAAGATCTTGCGCTGCTCATGGCCCACCTGCGAAATATCCCGCACTACCAGTTTCAGTTTTCCTTTACAGTCAGCCAGCTTCCGTTTTTGGCTGCGAATCAGCTTTCGTCGCGGGCTCTGCATCCAGAGAATGGTCCACCAGACAGAAAATACCAGGAGGATGGGAATTGAAAACAACGCGAGACGGGGTATCAGAATTCCCAGAAGCGACAATACCGCGGCGCCGAGCCCGATTAAGGCGATGGTATTATGCAGACCTTTCATCGACCGGACTTCCTCGGGAACGGGACGTGGCGTCAGGGAACCGGTGCGTGGTGGGGCCAGTTTGAATTCAGCATTTTCTGGAGCTTTCACCAGGCTGATTTCAAACCACACTTTTTTCAGATCAAATTTTACGCTACGTGCTTCTGTGGCTTTGATGGAAACGGAGATGAAAAAGTTAGGGCCTCCCTGACTGATAATCCGACACCAGGGACAAGTATGCCCACCCAGATGAAAATGCCCTGCATCACGACTGCATTTGGTAATTTCCGTTTCCAGTTTCTGGAGAACCGTTCCCCACTGTTCTGCCGTTGGCCGCTGCAATCCCCTTCCGGGTGCGGCGAATGCCATTTCGAACAGCTTTGCGAGCTCAGCAGGGACATCGTCGAGAGTCAACGAATTGGGTGGTGGTGACATCTCGTAGCGGGCAGCACGGCTGCCATAGGCAAATCGATTTTCTTTGATCGCTTTTTCCAACGGCATGTCACCTGCACCGCTGAATCTGCCAGAAAACGGATGTCTTCCCATGAATAACAGATGAAAGATCATGACTGCCAGACCGAAATTGTCATGATTGCTCGTTCTCAACAGCTCGTATGAGTCGAGCTCCGGGGGAGTGAAATGTGCGACACCCACCTGGCATTTATAGGTGGTCTCATTACCGCTGATCTGAAATGAATCGCAATCAATCAGGTTCACAGTGGCGTTTTTTGAGACCAGGATATTCCCCTGGTTGACGTCACCAATCACGATATTTTTCGAATGAAACGAATCAAAGACAGCAGCACAGTTGCGGGCTGTCCTGACCAGAAACCGCCAGTCTGATGTTGGAAAATTAAATTTACGGCGTGCAGGACTATAGAGCTCGTGAATTTCAGTCGGGTTATCAATGCGGGGTAAAATCAGGCCCCGGGTCGGCCCTCCTACTCGATCATGCAGGGTGGCAAGCGGCCAGGCGGCGATCTTCTGTAAAGAATCGTCACCCAGTTCGAGCATCAACGCCAGTTTATTCTCTTTTTCAAGATCGACTGGATTGTGATAGATTTTGGCAACATGCCTGGGGCTGCCGGCAAGTTCGTATACGGCCCCTTCCCCACCTCTGCCAATTTCATTATCAATGACGACATGTCGTCCCCGATGATCAAAGAACTGGCTCTTCATTGTTCAGCCGTGTTGCAAGGACTAATGTTTTATCATCATCCGTTCGTTCATTGATATTTTTTGAATTTAAAAATGACCGCAGTGGATCAAAGAATTCATCGCCGGTTTCGCTGCTCCTCAATGCGTTTAACATGGGAACAACAGCAGGCTCATGGACGAATTGTTTCTCAAAATTTAATACCAGTCGTTCGAGCCCATCCGTAAAGGCAGCGAATTCATCGATCTGTTTCGTGATAATTTTCCATTCCACCTGTTCCTGATATTTCTCTGACGTCAGGAAATTCGTCATATTAATATACTCACCGGAGTGCGGCCAGAAAGCATATTGAAACTGTTCTGCTTCCTTATAGATCATGGCGCCGTCACCAATCTGGATAAACAATGCGCATTGGGGAGTAATGATGCACCCCAGAAAAGTTGAGGCCATCTGACTGAGCTCGGTTTGAAGCTGATCAGCTTCATTCAGCATCTCACTACGAATCTGTTCCAGCCAGTTGAGAATGATTTCCTGGGACACCTCTTCGATCGTATGCTGCTCATTCAGATAAGACTGACCGAGTTTAACAAACTCGTCACAGACGATACGCGCCCCTTCCGCGGAGTGAGTTGAACTGCCTGCCCCATCAGCACAGACCGCAATCAGGATCTCCTCTTCGGCAACCTGGTGTTTTACCACCCGCGAACAGTCCTGGCAGGGCTGGTTGTTCCTTTCGTGCGACGTGCCCTGAACAGAATCAAACACCACTTTCCAGCGCAACTGATTTCCGGTCATACAATTGACGCCCATCCATCAGGTGTTGTTGGATTGTCGAGCGGAACTTCATCGCCGGGAGTCGAACGGGACACGGACTGCTGTGAGCTGGATAACCATAAAAACAGATCCCGAAATCGCAGTCCTTTGAGTTTCAATGGTTCGCGGGGAGAGAATTTTTGCAGCGTCCCGAAATCTGCCCCTTCTACTCCGACGCAGAACATGGAAAATGATTTTGCCTTGTCACCAGCAACTGCGCGGCCGGCAGCCGCTTCCCAGTCAGGATCATTCGGTGCGCCATCTGTAATCAGAAAGATCCAGGGACGATAGTAGGAAATCCCGGCATTCTTGTATTCCTGCTTTCTGACTTCCAGGGAATCGATTGCCTGGTTGATGGCCTGTCCCATATAGGTCATGCCATTGGCTTCCAGTACTGGAGGGTAAAATCCGTCTGCGGTTGTGAACGGCACAGGAGTTTTGACTTCAGAACCGAAAGTAATGATAGAGACTTCAACTCGCTTTGAAGCGAGTGTATCGGCGCTCAATTCATCTTTATAACAAATCAGTCCATCATTCAATTGCTGAATCGGTGCGCCTGCCATGGAACTGGAAACATCCAATACCAGAATACACGGGACACGGGGTTCAGGATTCTCAGCAAAATCATTTGTGCCAAAGCCTGTTTCCTCATTAAGTATATTTTCACCAAAAGGCATTTGATCCATGATTTTCTCCCGTGTTGGATGGAAGCAAGATATTAAGCGTAACTGAAAACGAGTGAAGACGCGTATTGGACGGGTACTGCAACTACAGAGAATCTTTCTGTAATTGAAAGACAACCATTTAGTACACTAAAATGCTAACCCAAACCGAAAACACTATCCACTATTACACCACGGTTATTGTCATGAATCAAATGATTTGTAACCCGCACAAAAAGGAGGGACGGACCTGCTGTTTCTATCAGATCCTGTAGGAGTGGCTTTCATTTTGCGAAGATCGAACGCTTGCATGCCCTGCAGGTGCTTCATTCCTTCGTCTGTGATGTCGGGATTTCTCTGCGCAAACAGTTTTTTGAGCTTTGTCAGACCTGCGAGATGAGCCAGACCGGCGTCATCGATGTTAGCGCCGTCAGCGATATTCAGCGAGATAAGTGAATTCAGATTACCGATATTTGTGAGGCCGCCATTGGTGACTTTCGCACTTTCCAAATCGAGAGTCAGTAATTTGGTTAAGTTCTCCAGGTGATTCACTCCGTCTCCCGAAATTTTCGTTTTGGGTAGACTGAGAGTATGCAGCAGAGGGAATCCGCCGAAATACTGCAGTGCGGAATCGCTGATGGAATTCGCATCCAGACAAAGCGATTCGAGTTTTTGCAGATGAGCCAGTAGAGGCCAGCTCCTCCGCGGAAAGCACACCGCTATCGTCGAGTTGAGTTGCAAACTGTTCCAGAGTCATCGTCATGGCGGGTAGACTGGTCTATCTTCGAAGTGAACAGATGATTTGAGCATATTGGGTGATCAGTGTAAATTTAATCAATTTCTGAGAGATCACAAGCTCATATTCTGCGAAGAAACGAGTTACAGGATAAATATTTAGATCACGGAGACAGATTCCTGAATGCTGAGTTATCTGGTGGAGGAGAAACACTTTTTACTGGTGGTAGCATCTGACATGAATTGCTGCCGGGGCTCCTAGTATCTGGAGTCGAGGAGCATGTAGTATTTGAGGTCGAAATAGCCGGCGTCGGGCTGGCGGTTCTGGAAATTCCAGTCGGTCAACCAGTCGAGCAGGGGCCAGAAAGTGGCCGAGTTGCGGAGGGTGCCGAATTTGTTTTTCCAGGCGATCCATTCCGCAGTCGTACTGACAGCATTGAGTTCCGTGAGAAACGCGGAGGCGTCTTCGATTTTCAGATCGACGATCAGATTGGGGAAGTCTCCCACGAGACCGTGGTAGGCGCTCATCGTATCCAGTTCGGGTTGCCGGGCGCCGTTTTCATCGAAGACGACATTGTTGAAGGCATACGACCGGTTCGCGACCAGCGAGTAGACGCGGTGCTCTTCCCCTTTGGTCAGGCGGATGAAAGTGTTGCTGGGTAGAAACGGAGTGAACTTGAGTTGCGTGCGCATGGTGAGGGTGGAGAGCGCGGCCTCCCAGCCGTCGAAGTCGTTCACGGGGTCGGTCAGTTTGACGTCCGGTTTGTTTCCGGTGTTAAGCAGGTCGCGTGGGCCGCTGACTGCTTCTGTGAACTGACGTTGGATCTGGCTGAGCACACCGGAAATGGGGTCGGTGCCTTCTACTTCGAGTCCCTCGCCCACATTTTCGCCTGGGAATGGCATGCGGAAGAGAAGTTCCTGTCCGATGCCGCGGGTCCAGAGGTCGCGGTATTTCTTCCGCGCGTCGACCGGCAGCAGACGGAGAAAGTTGTCTTCGAATTCCTGCCGCAATCGGCTCATGAATTCCCAGGTATCGAGCTTCTGAGCGACGCTGCCATAGTATTCGTAGTTAACGACCAGGGAGTAGTACAGGCGTTCGAAGCCGCTGTAGTCGATCAGCCAGAAGGTGGGCGGAATGCCCCCCTGTCGTCCGCGGAGTACGGTCGCATTGGTTTCATTGCGGAGGATGGTGAGCCAGGCGTTCGAGTTCTGCTGATTCCCGTCCCAGACATCGTATATCTCATAACCGGTCGGCTTGTATTGATCGAGGACCTTGAAATAGGCGTCGTTATAGACGGCGTTCCCTTCGAGGCCGTAGTTCATGAAGTCTTCCCAGGACTGCAGACCGAGTTCCGGCTTGATAACCGAGGGATCATGTTCAGGGTCGACAAAGAAGACCCAGAAATTGTCTTTGATGGCGTAGGTTGCCAGGTTTCCCACACAGACGGGTCCGCGAATCATGCCGCTGACGATCAGGTGTGAATTCTCCACGAGAAACTGCGCCCGTGATCGGGCAGGAATCGCCTGGAAGACTTCAAAGGGGTTGTGGCTGCTGTAGCCGGGCTCCAGGCTTTTACCGGCGACCGGTTCGACCTGAAAGAAGAGCTCATCGAGGTGTTTCAGTTTGGCGTCGCTGAGCTGCCAGACGAAGAGTGACTTCTGAACCCGCGATTCGGTCACTTTTTTCAGCCGGTAATAGAGTTTGTCGACGCCCGGGAGGTATGGATTATTATAAGGTCGGGCCGTCTTGATTTCGTGCACCGGACTGGCGGTGACCACCTGCTTGCCATCGGCATCGGTTTTGACCTGGATCGGCGGTGTCGTGGAACGGACGAGGCGAAAGTATTCACCCGGGGATTCCTCGAAGTGTAATGTCGCGAGGAAAGCATGCTCGAAGATAAAGCGGCTGACCAGCGGGGAGATTGGTGCTTGTTGATTGAGAAAGGCTTCCCAGCGGGCGATGACTTCCGGCTGTTTCAGTTGCTGGACCTGGGCCATGACCTCGGCTGTGGGTCCGGGGGAACCGGCGGAAATCCATTCAGAAAAGCGCTGATTCTCGTCCGCAGTCAGGGCGGGCATTCCGAAAGGCATCCCTGCGGTAGGGCGTTGTTGCAGATAGGTGTCGATGCCCTGCTCGCACGGACAAAGGTGTTTGTTGACGGAATGGTAGATCGGTTCGAGTGGCTGCAGTTCGAAGGGGGGCTGGTTATGTTCGGTGCCGGCGACCAGCATGCGGAACAGGATGCTCTTCGCGGGGCGTTCTTCGGGAGGCCCCTGCTGTTCGACGACATTGCAGAACCCCTGCTCCCGCCAGGCAGCCACGGAAGGCTGGTCGAAGAGTCGGACCGGTTTTTCCGCGAACAGGTGCGTGGCATCGGGATTGACTTTGCGGGCACCACGGAGCAGTCCTTCGTAACAGGTAAGCTTGAGCAGGCAGGGTGAGTCGAGACAACCATGACAGACAATGCAGCGACGGTTGAAAATCGGTTGTATTTTGTCGAGATAGTAACTGCCGGCGAGCTCGGAGCCGGTGGTCTCCGGATACGTAGTGGGCTCTAGAACGAAAGGTTGCCAGTCAGCCTGTTCGCTTGCCTGCTGCCAGACAATGCCTCCGACAATCGCTCCGGCGGCCAGAAGAAAGAGCAGTACCCCAGCCGAATAGCGAACCCTGTTCTTCAATGCTCTATCCTCGCTTCATCTTGAATTAGATTTCCGGTCCATGTATTCTTTTCATCCGGCCCAAAATTGAAGATAGGCGTGGGGAAATAAGGTGTCAAGCCATGGGTGTGGGTTAAGTTACGTCTGATGCAGTGTCAGGATGCTCGCTCTCTGTTGTCTGAGTGCCCTGAGACTTCCTGCTCGCTCCACTCGGCCCGAATTACATTCGAGCCCACTCTTGGTTTTTTCTGAACCTTTGCTTTCCCTGTATGAACTGTGTCTGTATCTCGCCAGGCGGGCGGGCACACAGGCGCGGCCCCTACTTTTATCTCAATTGGGTGCCGTCTATTGTTCTGTCAGGTTTCGGCTTGTTATGATGGGGAAGTCCCCGTGGGATGGCATCGTCGCTGGTTGTGAAAGCGCAGCGTCGATTCGCCAAGCGCCTCGTTTGTTGATTGTTGCCTTCTGTTTGAAATTGATCTGGTCTACCGCACAGCGGGAATTCCGGGTTGCTCGCCCTGCCCCGCCTGTCAGTCCATACCAGCCAGGAAGATCGTTTCCTGTCTGGTGTCGAATCACCTTGCGGTTTCTTCTTTGAACCAGCCCCTGCAGATTGTCACTTTCAACAAACGACTTAAAGAATTGATTACTAAAGTTAAGGAACAGAGAGTATGCCAGCCTGGCCAGAAAAAATGTTTATTGATGGAAAATGGGTCGACGGTCATTCCAGCACGAGTTGGACAATTACCAACCCGGCGACACGGGAACCGCTGGCGGAGATTGCCATGGCGGATGCGAGCGACGTCGATCTGGCTGTGACTGCAGCTCGACGTGCGTTTGACGAAGGCGAATGGCGGCGGATGGATGGCCTGGAGCGCGGGCGACTGCTGTTCAAGCTGGCCGAACGGGTGCGGGAATCGGCGGAAGACCTGGCGATGACCGATACGCTCAACATCGGCAAGCCAATTCGGGATACGCTCGGGTTCGATATTCCCTGCGGTGCGGACATGCTGGAAAGCTACGCCGGTCTGCCAGACAAAATTGCCGGCCACTCCTTTGGCGGTCTGGCCGACAACGTAACCATGCAGTTTCGTGAGCCGATGGGGGTGATCGCGGCGATTGTCCCCTGGAATTATCCGTTGACCAACGCGGCGATCAAGCTGGCCCCGATTCTCGCCTGTGGCAATACGGTTGTGCTGAAGCCCTCTGAAGTCTCTCCCCTGTCGGCGTTGATGCTGGCGAAGCTGGCGGAAGAAGTCGGCTTTCCACCCGGCGTGATCAATGTGATTCACGGAACGGGGGCAGAAGCAGGTGCTGCTCTCGTAAAACATCCCGGGATCAACAAAATCGCTTTCACGGGTCGTCACGAAACCGGTGCCCAGTTGATGGAAGCTGCCAAAGAGGGCATGAAAGGGGTGCTGCTGGAACTGGGTGGCAAGACGCCGAGCGTGGTCTTCCCCGATGCTCCGCTGGATCACGTTGTGAACGGCGTGATCACCGGTATTTTCTGTCACCTGGGACAGATCTGCGTGGCCGGTTCCCGTTTGCTGGTGCATGAGAGCCAGCACGATGAACTGCTGGAACGAATCATTGCCAAAGCCCAGAGTCTGCGGCAGGGAGATCCAACCGATCCGGAAATGCATCTGGGTTGTCTGGCGACGCCCACGCACTGCGACTTCGTACGCAGCCGCGTCGAACAGGCGAAACAGGAAGGGGCCCGCATGGTTTTGTCGGGTGAGATATCAGATGATCCGCTGGACTGCTTCTTCCCGCCCACCATTTTCGACCAGGTCTCTCCGGACATGGCGGTGGCGAAGGAAGAAGTCTTTGGACCGGTCTTAAGCGTGATGACCTTCAAGACCGAGGAAGAAGCGATTCGGATTGCCAACGATTCCGACTTTGGTCTGATGGCCAATATCTGGTCGACCGACGGCACAAGGGCACTGCGGGTCGCACGCGAACTGCAGGCCGGCCGGATTTCCATCAATGGCGGCGGCTACCTGCGACCGAACGTGCCGATCTATGGATATAAGAAGAGCGGGTTTGGCGCAGAGCTGGGCTTCATCGAAGCGGCGCATGAACTCTGCAATTCCAAATCGGTGATTTACTCCCTGGCGACTGAGAAATCTCCGTGGCCTGAGTAAACGAACGATTCACTGAGAATGTAGCAGGGGCAGGATGCACATAGAGTGTGTCCTGCCCTTTTTTCGTCTGCTTCCCTGTAGATGGCCCCCATTCTCAGGATGATCGTTTTCTCTGTCAGTTTCCTGCTCGCTGCGCTCGGCCCGAATTTTATTCGGGCACACCCGCTGAATCGTGTTCTAGAGCTGATGGGCACTGTCGGGCAAGCCGACAGATGGCACCCGATAAGCGTTTATTAAATCGTAGACTGGCTTGTGACTGTAGGCACTCCCCATTCTGCATTAGTTGTTTGTGCCCTGGTGTGAGTGTAGGATGGGGCTGAACCCGTTTCGAGTCCAGCTATATTGAGAATCCCTATGCGCTATATCTTTCGTTCCTTTTTATTCCTGATTGCCTGCACGAGCTACGCAGCCGCCCAGGAGAAAACAGAGTCTCCACTCAAATTGACAATGGGGGAGCCGCATGTGATTGTGCGGGGGATTCGGCCGGAGGAACAGCTTTGGGGGCCGTATCAGTTTCCGCGGCCCTATCGGTTGAAAGACCGGTATGTGGTTTCTGTGCATGTGAAAAATGACGACATCAGTAACTACGGCTCAACGGCACTCTGGTTTGAAAGCCGCGATAAGGGTAAAACCTGGCAAGAGGTTGATGCATCGGTGGCGCAGGAGTGCGGTCTGTTGCTGGCGAACGGCGACCGGGTTTACATGCCGCCGGAATCGGGTGTGGATGTAAGCGAGTACAAGCAGATCCCCTGGAACAAATACACGCCCGCCTATGATTTTTCAAAGCAGGCAAAGGAAGGGACGCTGCCGATCCCGGATGGGATGACCTTCTGGATGGGGGGCACGACGATCAATGCCTATAACGCAGATCGCCTGCCGCCAAGTCTGTCTAAAAAGGAATGGACGCTATATCGCATCCCCGCGGGTCAAACACAGCCGGTACTGGAACAGGCCGGGGTGGACTGGCCTTACCTGACGCGGGTGGTTCATGTCAGCCGTAGCGGGAAGAAGGTCTTGAAGTCGATCTTTCCGCGGGGGAATCCGAAGCTGGGGCCGGACGGGGCGATCTGGGTGAGCGTGTTTTCGGGAGAGGGGCATCTGAATCCGGAAAATGGTCAATACAGCCCTTACTACTCGGCGGAGCTCTTTCGTTCCGAGGACAATGGGAAAACGTTTCAGCGACGGTCGCATCTGGAATATGAAGCCAACGGCCACGAGTTCCCCTATAAGAGTGGCGGATTCAGCGACAGCGATTTTGAGTTTATGCCGGACGGCTCGATTGTCTGGTTCCTGCGGTCGACCTGGTATTCTTCGACCGGCAAGGAATGGGACCCGATGTATATGACGCGTTCGACCGATATGGGGCGGACCTGGTCGAAACCGATCAAGTTCGACCGGGTTGGGATTCTGCCGCGATTGTGTCGACTGGAGAACGGCATGACGCTGCTGTGTTATGCCCGTCCCGGAACATTCGTGCGAGCCGCTCTCAACGACAGTGGCACCAAGTGGACCGAACCTTTGGTGGTAATGACGCCCGGTGATCGAAGCGGGCTGGCTAATAAGCCGGTGGCAGAGCCGACCTTTCATGACTGGGACGGTTCCTGTAATAATCCGGAGATTGTCCCCTTGGATGATAACAGTGCCCTGCTCTTCTACAGCGATTTTTACTATCCGGATGAGAATGGTGTGAAACGGAAGACGATTCTGTGCCGGAAGATTACGGTGGAGTGAACGGGTACAGGCTGTTTTGATCTACTGATAACTGTAGTTTCAAGGCAAACCTGCAGTTCCACAGATGCATCACTTACTCTGTGATGATAGTGTCCTCTGTCAGTTTCCTGCTCGCTGCGCTCGGCCCGAATTTTATTCGGGCCCACCCTGAGACGTGCTTTCATTTCCCATTGGTGTGTTTCATTGCTGATGCTACTCGCCAGGCGGGCGGACACGCAGGTCCGCCCCTACTATTCTATTAACACAGTTTCTTCACAAGCTATGTCCTGCTTCTGGTGTTCTTGTTTTTCCTGCTTCGAAATGTAACAGGATAGCAATACGGATGTGGCGATCATTCCCAGCACTGACAGCATCAACTTCAGGTACATGGGCCAGGGATAGATGGGGACCGTAAAAGCTTTTTCACTTGCGTCATAATATTTCAGATCAAAGGCCAGCAGCACTACCAACATACTTTGTGGAACCACCAGCATTAACATCATCAACTTATTCTGCAGTTTCATCTTTTCATTCCTGACGGGAAACGGAGATCGGCTTCTGTGTGGCTGATGGATTTAGCGCTGTTATTGTTGATTCGATTTTACCTGCCCCTCAGAAATGAAAAAAGCACTTTTCCATTTTTCCGCATTTTTTCAGACTCGAAATCGCTGTCGGCCCCTGTCATCAGACACTGATCTCTTATTTCGTTTTGTATCCGCGGGCGATCTGATAGAAAATATTGAATTCATCGGATTCCGTTGTCACAGTCATTCGTAGAATGTGTCTAATAGTCGGGGACCTCTACGTAGAGGTCGATTCAATAGACCAGATAACGTGGAAGATACGATGTATAATCCCTTTTTAGAAGCCGATGACGATGCCCGGCAGGATATCGAACTGGTCGAGCGGGCCAGGAACGGAGATCGTGCTGCGCTGGAAGCCCTGATTCTCAGACATCAGGCCTGGATTTACAATATCGCGGTGCGGATGGTTTTCCAGCCTCATGATGCCGAAGAAGTCACGCAGGAAGTGCTGCTCAAAGCCATCACGCGGTTGAGCACCTTTGAGGGTAAGAGTCAGTTCCGCACGTGGCTCTATCGGATCACGGTCAATCATATTCTGAACATGAAACGTCGTGGTGGTGAAACAGAGCCGCATACTTTTTCCAGTTATGCCGCCGCGATCAACAATATTCCCGACCTGGATCTGCCTGATCCCAAGACAGTGCCTGTGGAGATTCCCCTGCTGGTAGAAGAGGCGAAAATCGCCTGTATGACCGGCATGCTGCTCTGCCTGGATCGCCGACAGCGATTGATTTTCACGCTGGGTGAAATCTTCGGCGTCAGCGACAGAGTCGGTAGCGAAATCATGGAGATGTCAGCAGACAGTTTTCGGCAGAATCTCTCCCGCGCCCGTCGGGACCTTTACCAGTTCATGCAGAACCAGTGCGGCCTGGTGAATGAAAAGAATCCCTGTCGTTGCCCGAAAAAAACGAAAGGTTTCATCAACGAAGGCCACGTCGATCCCGAACACCTGTTGTTCGTGCCTGAGCACTTTGAACGGATCAATGAAGTCGCCTCCGGCACGGTACGCGAAATCGAAGATGCCGTCGACCGGCAATATGCGGCTCTGCAGCGCAGTTATCCGTTTCTGCAGCCGGACAATCCGGCACGGTGGCTGCAAGAGATTCTGGAACAACCGGGCATCCGCACGGCGCTGCATCTGAACTGATTTTTTGACGATAACTGTCACAGTCGGCTCCCGCATGTGTCTCAGTGGTAGAACAGTCTCTGTCACTTCCAGATACACAAGGAGCAAACATGTTGAAACTACAGAATCAGGTCGCCCTGGTGACCGGGGCTTCGAAAGGCATCGGGGCGGGAATCGCCCGGGAACTGGCATCGGCAGGAGCGGTGGTCGTCGTCAATTATGCGACCGACCAGGCTGGTGCGGAAGCCGTGGTTGAGGAGATCATAAAATCGAAAGGGCGCGCCGTCGCGGTTCAGGGAGATGTGTCAAACGCGGCCGATGCAGCACGCTTATGTAAAGCGGCGCATGCGATCTCGGGGCGGCTCGATATCCTGGTGAATAACGCCGGCGTCTATCAGCCGATGCCGCTGGAGGAGCTGACTGAGGCCGAGTTCCAGCGTGAGTTCACCATTAACGTTCTCGGACCTCTGCTGATGATTCGCGAATCGCTGCCGTACTTCAGTTCGGAAGGGGGCAATATCATTAACATCGGATCCGGTGCATCCCGGATGTGCCCTCCCGGATTTGCGCTCTATTCCGCCAGTAAAAGTGCCGTCGATGCGATTACCGGCGTGCTGTCGAAAGAGCTCGCCGGTCTGAAGATTCGGGTCAACTCCGTCAATCCCGGAGCCACACTCAGCGAGGGAACGCAGGCAGCCGGGCTGTACGGCACAGGAGCCGATTTCGAGAAGCAACTGGTGGCCATGACTCCCTTAAACCGAATCGGCACGCCGGAAGACATTGCCAGGGTGGTGGCGTTTCTCGCGTCGGATGATGCCCGCTGGCTGACCGGGGAGGTCATACTGGCTTCGGGGGGATTGCGTTAAGCAGGAATGGCATAAGACATTTCCTGGAGAGAACTCTTTAAATCAAATTAACAAGGATCAGACAGATGAAAACACTTATGGGATTGGCCGTGTTGTCCGGTTTGCTGTCAGTAGTAAACGTAAATAATCTGCAGGCAGAAGAAAAAATAAAACCAGAAGTCAGACAGGCTCTGCAGACGTTTGCCGGTACGTGGCAGATCAAGTCCGTAGAACCCAAAAGGGCCACGCAAGCTGCCAGGCGACTGGTCTTCCGTAAGGATCTGACTTACGCAGCTCTGGACGAAAACGGAAAGGAACTCTGGTCGGGAACCTTCGATCTGGACCCGACCGCAAGCCCCGGGATCTGGGATCATCGTTCCCATGAGGCCCGGAAGAAAGGGGGCGATGCGCTGGGGATCTATGAACTTGACGGTAACCGGTTGAAGGTCTGTTGTGCCGTGGGAACGTGGAACAACAAACAATGGATGGGCAAACCGCGTCCTACGAAATTTCAATTACCGACGGCAGATGTCGTGCTGCTGCTGGAACGCGTCACGTCAGCTCCTTAGCTTCAGGCTGGTTTCACTCTATAGAATGATGTCTCTTATTCGGTTGCTGCTGTCCGCCTGACAGCCTGCAACCGAATTCCCATTTCCCGATTTCCTGACCAGGCGAGCGTTTTGCCATCGGGACTGAGAGCGCAACTCAGAACCAGATCGCTCTGATTAAACTGTCGATCAAATATCACCTTTCGCACGGTAAGGTCGATGACCTGGACTGAGTCTTCAAAGCAGACAGCAAGCAGGTGTCCGTCCTGACTGAAACTGAGCCGACTCTGAAACGCTGCCAACGAATGGAAGCCTGTCGGTGAGATTCGTTTCTCAGCAAAATGGATAAGCCGTTTCGGTTCCTCAGCGGTTAGATTCCAGATTGACAGACCGGCGACGCCGAGCGTGGCCAGCTGCTGACCATCGTCACTGACTTTAATCCAACACTGCTTCAGATCGGGAAGTTGATAACGCAGACTGATATCGCCGTCCCGGTAGTCCCAGACTTCAACGGGACAGCCACCTGCATATGAAACGGCCACCGGTCCTTCCACCCGATGAGAAGTACTTACCCTGAAGACCGTACCAGCATCACATCCACCAAACTCCCGGGTAGAAGGCTGACCCTCGGGACAGAAGGCCTGCGTAATGACCGGGGGTTCTTTTGTTGGTTGAAAATCGGCAATCAGACAGGGTGCGACAATCAGTTCATTTTTGTTGAGCAGGCTGAGGGTCCCCTGGGGGAAGAAGTCACAGGGACAGCCGGAGGTTACTTTCTGCTGCTGCAGGTCGAAGAGATCGATGCGCGACTCATCCAGATTCAGATAGAAGATTTGTGTCCCGGCAGGACTCCAGATGGCTCCGCTTGCGCCTGTCGGGAGAGAGGTAAGCTGATTCAAGCTTCGCTCAGGAGTCAATTCATAAACGCGGGTGGCGGTGACATTGTCAAACCTTCCCCCTGCCAGCAGCTTGTCTCCCTGGGGAGAGAACGCGAGACTCCAGGCAGTCCCTGGGGATTTCAGGGGTTCAGCACAGGCCGAGAACAACAGGAAGATCAGGAGGAACAAACTTCGGGTGGACATCACGTTTCCTTTTGACTGACACTGTCTATCAGTATATGCTATCCTGAAGTTTTCTGATACTGCAGTGAGGGATGGTTATTGCGAAAGGACTTTGCGGGGATGTCGAAACGCCGGAAATCCAGGGTTTCCCAATGCATGGCAGGTACCGTCCTGTTTCTGCTGCTGGCTTATCTGTTAAGCGTCGGTCCTGTGCTTGCCTTAACGGTCAGGTTTCAGGAATCGGGATACACGCCCCGCTCGATTTGTGAGATTCGCCCCTGGTGGTCTCATTTTGAATTGTTTGCAGGTCGGAAATACGAATACGCAGACCGCCTGGAGCAATTTTACGCTCCTTTAATCTGGTGTGCAGAGAATAACGACTTGTTTAAAAGTGGAACTGATCGCTACATCAGCCTATTCAATCGTGGAGATTGAATACTAAATATGCAAGGAGCCAGAGATGGGTGTGACCAGCGGATTTCGTCGACTTTCAACAGAAGATCTTTCCCGGCTGACAGAAGATGCTGCCGCGTTTGAATCGGAGTGTCGCAACTATGATACCCCGGATTACCTGGATATGGACAAGGCGGGTATCGAGTTGATCTTCATTCTCGATCCGGTGAGTATGGAATTCGATACGACCGAGATTGAGGACACATTTCCCGGCCTGATGGATGTGCTGGCAGGTGGCGCGCCGGTACACGAGAAGATTGATCTGGGGTATGGCCCTGCCAGGGTGATCCCGGCGGAATCGCTGCGAGAATCGCTGGAGGAAATGGCATCCCTGACACAGGAGCAGTTTACCGAACTGGCCCTGAGCAATGAGATCCTTTCCGAGATGCTGATGTGCGAACTCGAAGAATCGATGATCCAGGAGTATCACTGGCCTTATCTGCAATCGCTGTCTGAATTCCTGCGTGAGTCGCTTGACCAGGGGATGACTGTGATTCGCTATTAACGTATTCAGTGTGAAGTATGACAGGCGGTGATCGGACTGTTTTTTGAGAAAAGATTGACAACCTGTTTCAATGGATTATGATCCGCTTGCGAGAAAGCACTAGCATGGCCTCCAGAAACAGCCCGGGCGGCAGGATACGCCCGGGCTGTTTCCCTTTGTTGCGTCAGGTTCCCTGAGGAATTCTTTGAGAAGACTTCTAGAGCTTTCGGTGCGCTGCGGCTAAACTACGGAGATGAAACAGAATCTGCTGACGAATGAGAGGTTTTACCTGACGCTGGTAACGATCGCCGCGGTGATCCTGTTTGTCGTCAGCCTGACTGTGGAGACGAAGGCGTTACCGCCAGAAGCTTCACTGTTTTTTCCGGGAATCGCCCTGTTCTGTCTGGGTGAACTGCTCAATGGGCGAGGCGGCGCGGCAACCAGGAAAACGACGGCGGGCTGCCTGTTCAGCCTGATCGGTTTCCTGCTGATTGTGAGTGGTGCCTGGCTGATGTTCTTTCCCTCACGCCCGATTGAGAAACCACCCGAGGAGAGTGTGTCATGCCTGATATGCCGAGAAGGTACATACGGCGTTACCTGATTGATTTCCTGCACTTTCTGCAACCGGCTTCTCTGCCACGTAGCGTTTCTTAATTCGGATGATATATACCAAAGACGTTTCAACCGGGGCTAACGCCCTGCGGCTAATTTTCTTTTCTGCTGTTGAAGTCCTGAAAACAAGAGTAACAGCATACCCTCGGCCACGGTGGATACTGACATAGCTAACGCTGTCGACCTTATGATCACGTAGAAAACTATTAAATAAACGCTACCTAGCTCTTCAGACTAGACGTCCTTGGGAAAAAGCTTCATGTCAAGAAGTAATAAAATAATCAGCTGCCGAACCATTGTACTGCCTCTAATCTATTTTCTAATCCTGACAGGGGCAGCAGTTCTGGTAGCCTGGCGATCCGGTGTCATCCAATTCACCGAAGAAGATTCACGACTCCCGGAAGAGGTCATCAACAGGCTTACGCCGGGGACGGTAGAACACCTCGAATATCAACTTCATCTTGCCGTGTTAGATCCATTCGAACTGACGGTCAATGGAACTGAGACGAAGATCATCATCAATTCCAGGGACTCCAGTCCTTCCTATTTCGAAGAGCTCATTTCCAGAGCGATGAGTGCAGTCTGTCAGTCCGGTTATCAGGACTTTGAAACAATATCACTGATTGTCATCCGAACTAACACAATGAGTTTCGAGCATAGTGAAAGGCAGATTACGGCTCGTGCAGTATTCTCACATTCTACAATTGATACGATCTGCCGTGATTCATCTTCAAAACAGAAAATGATAGAACTTGCGGATGAGTTTTCCACACAAAATGATGGTTCAGATTAATCATGAAGAAACTGGCTGCTCTTCCTGATTCAGCCCAGTGTATTATCTAAACAACGGCACGATCCATCTCCGCGTCAGGGTTCGAAGCTTGATCGGGGAGGCTCTAATTCCAGTTCTATCAATCGAAACTCAGCCGGATCGATCCGCATTGGAATGGGGGCGAAAGGAATGATGGGCATCTGGCCCGGGATGATTACCTGGGGCTCCACGTTTTCCAGGTCTTTGATGACTTCATAAATCTGATCGGGATCGATCTCCTCCCAGTCTGCGTCCCAGGGATTATTGGGTAAATCCTGCAGATCATCTATGCCAGGAATCATCTCGAAGGTCAGCCCCTCAAGTTCGCCCGTTGGTAACGGCATAACGTGGGGAACCGGTACGAACAGGGAAGCTGGCGGTTCTTCATTTCGCAAGTGACCGGGTCCGGCGGAGCAGAGTAACAGATTTATGATGATGAGTGTTTGCATACACGTTAGAGTTCCGCAGCGGTCGGGGAGTTCCCGAATTTTTATTTTTTTTTACTGCCCGGCAGTGATCAATCTTCAGCTTGGTAGTTGGGGGACGATCCGTACAATCGGTGGATTGTTTTTAGAAAGTATGCAGGATGTTTTTCTACCGTTACCGGCGGTTAGCGCATTGCCGCTCATTTATTCGAAGGTGTTTTCAAGTAGGTTCTGATTTTGTGGAAGGGCGTGGGGAGGTCAAGAGGATGTTGCGAAATCCTGCTGCTGAATCTGCTCTGATGTTCCCTGAGTTGTTGTTGAGATGTACTTCAAATGCTCTGAGTGTGCTGCGAAATGCTTTGAAAATGTACGAGACATGTGGCACTGGTTCTGAGTGTTCTGGTGAAAACCTTCGAAAATCGACGCCGATTCAGGTGCAGTTGACTCACTGGTGGAACAGGTTCCTGTGCACGCATCGTCCGCCTCGCGCGCGAAGCAGAATTTCACAAAATACGGATCGGGAACTGCGATTCAAGTTCAATTTATTCAGTGAGGTTCACCAGAGTGCACCGGTGTAAAATACGAAGTAGTCAACATGCTGCTGTTTTGGGGAGAGGCCCCGATCCGAAATGATGATTCTCAAATATGAATTTTGTATAAACGTGGGAGTCGCTTCCTTGTCCCGACAGAACCGATCCCGACAATTGAGGTCTGAATTTCATCCTTCGACTGAACCTGAAAAACGAGACCTGACTGTGAAACGATTTGCGCTACTATCTGTTTTTGTACTGTTCCTGTTCGTAACAGTTCGACCTGCCCAGGCCTGGAACTATGCGGGGCATCGGATCATCGCTGCGATCGCCTGGAATCAGTTGACGCCGGAACGGCGGACGGAACTGGTGCAGTTGCTCAAACAGCATCCCCGCTTCGAGCAGGATTTTCAGTCGCGGATGCCACAGATCATCAAGGATGCGACGCCGGAAATCCAGGCTCGCTGGCTGTTCATGCGGGCAGCGACCTGGCCGGATATTGCCCGGAGTTTCAAGGATGCGGACCGCGAGAAATATCATCATGGGACCTGGCATTACATCAACCAGCCGATCTATCTGGATGACGCTTCAAAAAACGCATTGAGTACGCAGCTCTCGGCGAACGTGGCGACGTCGATCAAAGCGGGAGACGATGTGCTGGGGTTTAATATTATTCAGGCCCTGGAATATTGTGTGGCGCAACTGAAAGACCCGCGTGTGAGTCAGGCGGATAAAGCCGTCTATTTCTGCTGGGTGATGCACCTGGTGGGTGACAGTCATCAGCCGCTGCATTCTTCGGCCCTGTTCAGCCGACGGATGTTTCCAGAGGGAGACCGGGGAGGCAATGATATTCGGATTGCAAAATCGAATCTGCATTCCCAGTGGGACGGCCTGCTGGGAAACAGCTTCAAGGATTCGGAGATTGTCAGCCAGGCGGTGGGGATCGAACGGGACCCCGCGAATAAGCGACTCGGCGAGAGCGCTGCCGGGGATTTGAATTATGTGACCTGGATCAATGAAAGCCACGAACTGGCGCGGGAGAAAGGATACAGCGTGGAAATACTGGAAGCAGCCCGCGTGAGTGAAGCTGAGAGTGGGAAGTTTCAGAAACTGTCATCGCTGCCTCAGAGTTATTATCGGCAGGCAGGTTCGATTGCGGTCAAGCGGGCGGCCCAGGCGGGCTGGCGACTGGCGGCGGTGCTGGAGGGTGTGAAGTAAGATAGACTCAGAGAGCGGATTCGGTCTGGGGTGGTTTGATTTTCCACCAGACGAGTATCAGTGGCGGAAAATTGTCTTCCTGAACGAGTCCCTCGGCGACAAACAGCCGATCTCCCTTGAGGCGGTAGATACAGGGTTGCTGTGTTTTTTGTTTGAACCCTTTACGCTGTCCGACAAGGACTTCGAGATCATAAAACACGAGTAACCTGACGTCTTCGAGCCGTTGCAGACGGTATTTGACGTTGTGCTGATAGATGAGTTCCCCGTTCCGATCGGTAAGTTTGACGACGATGTGTTTGGGAAAGACTTCCTGTTCTATCGTTACCGGCCCGGCTTTGGCGTCCTGGGTTTGACGAATCCATTTTCCCTGAAGTGCGTCGTAATCTTCCTGGGGAGCGGGATCAGCGGCACAGAGTGGTGCAGTTAGAATGAGGAAGACGAACAGAAACAGCTGACGGTACATGTTCTCGATCCCTGAAACAGTTAATGGAGCGAATACAGTTCAGATATAAAACCGATCAGCAGAGATCTTAGTTAGGATCAGCGGATTCGCCAATGCGAATTTAATTCATTGGCGTTAGTTTGAAGGGGGGAGAATAACGGAACTTTTTTGCTTAACGGAATGCTCTCAAAAATGGCAGAAAGAAGAAAACCAGCGACAGGAAAGATATCATCAGGAGCAGGTTAAGGCCTATCAAAACCAGGAGGAGCGTGCGACGTTTCGGATAGGGACCATCTGGTATTTCTTTGGCATCAAGATCTGTCAGGCACCCACAATTGCGACAGCGATAGCCGCCCTGTTTCCACTGTTGGATGGTTTTAGAAGCGGGATGTTGAAAGGGGATCAATGGTGTGCCGCAGGAAGGACAGCATTTCCCCTGGGCTTGTTTGACCTTGTACAAAAGATAAGCAATCAAGGGGGAGAGCAATATCAGCATTATCAACATCATCACGAGGATGGAAGTTACTTCCCTTAGGAGCATCGTTAGTTTCTGTTCTTTCTTCGCGCGACATGTATCAGTGACATCGGTAATCAGTTACGCATCAGGAGCATCATGAGAGGAATACAGGTCAGCAACAGGGAGATCACGATACAGAATACAAACAGCCCCATCCCAAGCAGTAAGGTTCCCTGTTCGGGAAGTGTTCTGGCTGCAACCTGCCTGCCTTTAAGGTCTGTTTCACAACCACAGTTTGGGCAGCGATACCCGCCGACAAGCCACTGACGTCGGGTCTTATTGAAAGGAGACTGAAAAACCGGCATCGGGCGGTGACAGGAAGGACAGTTAATACCGCGAGCATGGAGAAACAGGAATGCAAAGAAGAACAGAAAGGGGATGAGGGGCATCAACGTTAACGTGAAATCCATGGCTCATCTCCTGTGATTGTTCCCGTTTCCGTGTCAAATAGTACAGACTCTCTAGTGAATTATAACGGACAGGCGTTTGAAATAGATCAGGGATTGTTGCTTTAAATGTTCATATTTCTAATTTTGGCAGCAGAATGGAATGATAATTACTTATCGACTTGTTGATTTTGCATTATCCCAGATTCATCTGCTGCAGAATGCGGACGGTATCCCGGGCCGCTCTGGTTGGTTTGAGGGCGGTGGCGGCGATGCCCGAGACGACGCGGGTGATGTTATGATCGACCTGACCCGGCTGTCCCCAGACCGAACCTGGAGGCGAGGTCATGTAGACCGAGAAGGTATGATGGCCGGTACCCGGACGTTCGCCGATGATATGCAGCAGGGCACGGTTGCCATCCAGTCCGCCGAACAGTGTTTCCCCGATGCGATAGCCTGCCCGGACGCGACCGGACTGCACGAGGATGTTCTGTTCCGCGGGATGAAAGCCGGCCGTTTTGAGCTGCGAGCGGAGTTCTTTCAGGAATGGTTCGAGCTGGTCTTCGTCCATAATCGAAAGGGCGTTCAAGCCGTCGGAGATCACGATCTGCACGTTATACTGCGCGTCGTACTGCTGACGCAGCTGTTTAATGGCAGCCTGCGAGGCGGGCGCGAGTGCTTCGCCGGTGGCGGGGTGCAGAATATATTCGCTACGACTGGTCGACTGGGTTGTGATGGGTACCGAGGCGGGGAGCGTGGCGATGAAAGCGGGAGTCAGTTCGGCCCAGATGCTCTGTTTGGCATCGTGGTAGATGCGGTCGATCTGCTGTTGAAGATCAGGAGACAGTGCAGATGGTTTCTCGCCATAACCTGTCGCGAGGAAAACGCCGCGCGAACGAACTTCTGCCAGCTGGCGTCGGCCTTCGTCGAGAATGCGTTCCTCAGGACGACTGTCTCCTTTCTTACGGCGGTACTGCAGATAGACCCAGGTCGGATCGCCGAAGTGTTTTGTCGGTTTTCCCTGCGCGTCGATCACGCCGAGCTGCTGGAAGAATGCCCACATGGCGTCGTTGACGCGGTAGCCGAACTTCTCGCGGATGCGGACATGGTCCTGAAAACCGGTCGTCAGATAGCCGAGCATCGGATCGATTTTTGTCGGGAGTGCCATCAGGTAGCCGGGGTTGGCGGGCATGATCTGTTCGAGACACCAGTCGAGATCGTCGAGCGAGACATCCATGTGCAGGGTCGAGCAGACATCCAGGCCGATCATCAGACCGTGCAGTTTACCCATGACGATATCTTCCAGGCAGCAGCGGACGAGCTGTTCCCGGGTGCGGAAGACTTCGGGACCGATGAAGCCGGCGACGTCGTTCAAATGGACCCAGGGGGCGGCTGTCTGGCCTGCCTGCATTTGGGCAAGGGCAACTTCGCGGGTCAAGGCACGAGCGAAGCCATACTTCCGCGATTCGTGCAGGACCATGTCGAAGCCGTGACTGTGCCCGTTGGTGAAGTCGGCCCCCTGCCCCGTTTCGAAATAGAGCGCATACTTGCCGGTACGGGAACGAGCGTAGTCGCGCATCTTTTTGAGATCGATATCAAACGTCTGGTTGGCGGCATCACATCCAGCGATACTCTGGAACCAGAGGGCCGTACTTTCAGGCGAACGGCGTTCGACTTCGGCCTGGACGTCGATATGCGACAGCACGCAGTGCGGAAGGACATCTGCAATACCGAAGGTCTCGAGGATCTCGCGAAGCTGCAATTCGACCGCCTGCACCGATTCGGGTTCGCTGGAAACCGGATTGGTGCCGAGAACGACGTCGCCGACCGCATACGACCAGCCATCCAGGACCTGCCAGAAGATGTCGTCCAGATTGTCGGTCGGCGAGTTGGGTTGAATGCGGGCACCGAGATAGCCTTTCGCACCGAGCTGGCTGCCGGGGAGCGGATTGAAGACTTTCGTGCCGACGGTAATCAGCTCGTCGTTAGACATGAGTTTAACGACGCAGCCGATGACATCGCTGGAGAGTGTGCCGGCAATCTGCTTGATCGTCGCTTCACTGCCTTCGAGCAGCAGTTGTTTCAATTCACCGAGCGTCAGGTTGACGGGGCGCGAGTCGGCATCCGCCAGATTCTCGTTGATGTAGCGGTTCAGGTCATCTTCGTAGATGGGATGACGTTCCAGGTCGACAATCCGGGTGGCGGCGAGCAGCTGGCGGGCGTTGTGACGGGATTGGTCATCGACGGCGGCGACGCCGATGAACTGATCGCCTTCCTTGAATTCATTGGCGGCTCCGAGCAGCTGACGATAGAACTTGGGATCGTGTTTACCTTTGACCCGCTGGATGTAGTCAAACAGCGTTTCACCTGCATTGACGTCAGGGATGGTGACGCCTGCTGCCGGGCTTTCAGCTGCGGGGAGGCGCCGAGCCTGGGACAGAGAAACGGTGAGCGCGAAGGGAGCTCCCAGCATAGCCTGTACGAAATCACGACGGTTCCACTGCACGGTAGTGTCCTTTCAAGTGAAGCCTGGAAGGGGGCTGACGGAGACTGCGCACTCTCGCTTTCATCGATGATACCACCGCTAAAAAACAATTATCAAGCGGGAATGGCGATCTCAAGCCAGAATGTCGTGCACCACGTGACCATGCACGTCCGTCAGACGGCGATCGATGCCGGCGGTGCGGAAGGTGAGGCGGGTGTGATCGATCCCCAGCAGATGCAGGATAGTTGCGTGCAGGTCGTAGCAGTAGGTTTTGTTTTCGGCGGTCTGGTAAGCGAGATCGTCACTTTTCCCGTAACTGGTGCCCGCTTTGACGCCGGCACCGCCGAGCCAGGTGACGAAGGTCCCCCGGTTATGATCGCGGCCTTCGCTCCCCTGGGCAAAGGGGGTGCGTCCGAATTCGGTGGTCCAGATGACGAGGGTATCTTCCAGCAGGCCGCGGGCTTTGAGATCGCGAAACAGCGCGGCGATCGGCTGGTCGGCACTGCGGGCGATGGCGGGGAGTTCGGTTTTGATGTTCCCATGATTGTCCCAATTGTTGACGGCGCCTTGAGGACCACTCCAGACTTGAACAAAGCGGGTACCGCGTTCCAGCAGACGGCGAGCAAGCAGTGCCCGGCGGCCGAAATCTTCCGTTTCTTTCTGGTCCAGACCGTAGGCGGCGTGGGTCTCTTTGGTTTCACGGGAGAGATCGAAGGCTTCCGGGGCACTGAGCTGCATCTTTGCCGCGAGTTCCCCTGCTGCGATACGGGCTTCGAGTCGGGAGTCATCGGGACGCGTGGTCGCGTGTTGACGATTGAACTGCTGCAGCAACGCGAAGGTCACTTTGTCAGCCTTCCCCTGTGCGAACTGGTATTGCGGATCGGCGAAGAGATCGGGAATGGGTGTTTTACTGGTCGCGTTAACCAGCGTGCCCTGATGTTTTGCGGGGAGGAACCCGCAGCTGAAGTTCCCCTTTTGATTGTAAGGCAGGCCGCGGGTATCGGGAAGGACGACGAACGTGGGCAGATTGTCGGCCAGATTTCCCAGTGCGTAGGAGATCCAGGCGCCCAGACAGGGAAAGCCCGGAAGCATGAAACCGGTATTCATCATGTAGCTGGCCGGGCCGTGCACGTTGGTTTTGGTTGTCATCGCCATCAGGAAGGCGAGGTCATCGACAATCTGTGCCTGATGGGGAAAGACCGAGCTGACCCACTGCCCGCATTCGCCATGCTGCTTGAATTCAAAGGGGCTCTGCATCACAGCACCGACGGCTCCGGTGAAGCCTTCCGGTTTCTCTTTGGGGCCCAGTTTCTGGCCATGCAGACGTTTGAGCTCTGGCTTATAGTCGAACGTATCCATCGGGCTGGCGCCGCCGTTCATGAAGAGTTGAACAACGCGTTTCGCTTTCGCACGGTGATGCAGGCCGCCATTCAAGTCTGGCGCGGAGGCTGCCTGCAGATGCTGTCCCAGCCACCAGGTGAGCGCAGCGGCTCCGAAGCTCCCGCCCGAGCGGGTCAGCAGTTCGCGTCTGGAGAGAGGTAATTCCAGCATGGTTCACTCCACAAAGAGAAATTCGTTACTGTTCAACATCAGTCGGGCGACGGACTCCAGTCCGTGCGATTCCGCAAGCGCGGTTAACTGGCGTTGTTCGTCAGACGTGGGTTCACGCAACCAGGTCCAGAGTGCGATCTGCCTGACCTGGTCTGAAATCACAGGTTTTGTTTTACGGGCACGCTCGGCCAGTTTCCGGGCATGATGGAGGACGAAGCGATTATTCCATAAGACAAGCGACTGTAGCGGCGAAGCAGAAAAGCCACGCACGGGTGAGAGCAGTCCCAGATCCGGGAAGTCGAGGGCATCCATCAACGGATCGGGAATGCCCCGCCAGACGACACGGTAGATGCTCCGCCGGTACGCACCGGGGCTGTCGAGATCAAACTGATCGTAGTGCAGCACGGGTGTCGCCTGGGGACCGGGAGTCTGGGTAAAGTTCTGTATCCCCGGGCCGCCCATGGTGAGGTCGAGAGTGCCATTGACGCGGAGGACGGCATCGCGATAACTGTCCGCATCGAGACGCTGCCGTGTCCAGCGGGCGAGGAGGCGATTCTCGGGATCGATCTTTGACAATTCGGAACGAAATGCAGAGGACTGCTGATAGGTCTGGCTGTTGCAGATCAGTCGATGCAGGTGCTTCAGAGAGCCGTTATGATCACGAAGTTCGCAGGCGAGCCAGTCGAGCAGTTCGGGATGAGAGGGAGTGCCCCCCATGCGACCAAAATCGTTGGGAGTGTCACAGAGACCTTGCCCGAAATGATAGTGCCAGACACGGTTGGCGATACTCCGCCAGGTTAAGGGATTCTGTGGATCGGTGAGCCAGTCCGCGAGAGCTGCACGCCGGGCGGATTCGGCATGCGGGTCGGGCAGATCGAAACGGGCTGGCAGAGAGGGGAGAACAGAGATCGCGCCCGGCGCGACAACGCCACGGGGCTTTTCCAGATTGCCCCGGATCAGCAGGCGGATTTCGCGGGGCTGAGTGAATTTTACCATGCCCCGTTCGTTAGCCGCTTCGGCGGCAGCAGCGTAGACTTTCGCCTGCTGTGGTAGTTGAGCCAGTTCCTGTTCGGCCCGGTACTTCAGGATGACGCCAGCTAACGCGGTCTGTTGTGCGGGTGTACGGTCTTTCGCGGGAATTTTGAGTGCGGCTGCTGCAGCTTCCGGGAGGGCAATCACATTCAACTGATCGGCAGCGGTGGCACTCAGTTTGAAACGGCCGATGAGATGCGCACCGCCATGCACCTGTTTGAGTGAGACAACCAGTCGGGTGCCTGGTTTCAGAGTCAGAGGAGACTGCAACTCGAAGACAGCGTAATGTCCCACACCTACCTTGGGATAGATACCCCAGGCGGTTTTGGGATTGCCATCCAAAGCGTGCTGTATCGTCCAGCCAGCCTGATCGAAGTCGGCGGTGGCGCGACTGATGGCGAGCTTCTGTCCTGCTTGAGCATCCGGCGGGAACACGCGGATTTCAACTTCGTTGAGATGCAGATTTCCGTTATGAGCGCGGCCTGGTCCCTGATGGGGAAGCGAGGCATCGGTCAGCAGATCCAGACGTACTGCGGTGATCGTTTTCAGTTCTGGCTGAACGGTCACCAGAATGGATTCCTGTTCGGGCGCCGGGCCGCTGGCCAGAATCGAATTATCCGGCTGTCGCTTCAGGTCGGCTCCTCCGTTGGAAACGAAGGTCTCTGGCGGAAGAACCTGCCATTGGGGTTCGGGGCCACGCTGTTGCTCCCACGCGGTGACCAGTTGCGTATATTCCGGTTGCAACAGGATCGAAGCATTGTTTTCAAGGGCAGCCTGCCGGAGTGCTTCCCATTTTATTCGTTGGGCCGCGACTGCGGAGTCTGCATCAAAGCTGACGTCCCCCTTCCCAATACCGGCGAAGACGGCCTGCAGGGCGAAGTAATCAGACTGAGTAATGGGGTCGAACTTGTGCGTATGACAGCGGGCACAGTTGGCGGTCGTACTGACGAACGCTCCCATGGTCTGCGTGACCAGGTCGTCACGGTCGAGATATTCGAACGATTTGGGCGCGGTGGCCGCGGCACTCTGATCGTAGGGGCCGGCTCCCAGAAAGCCGAGCGCGACGGTGAGCTCAGACTGTTCGGGATAAAAATAGTCAGCGGCCAATTGTTCCCTGATGAAACGGGTCCAGGAGATGTCCTGATTCAAGCGGTCGATGACATAATCGCGGAACCGCCAGGCATGGGGGCGAAAGACATCGTGTTCGAAGCCGTGCGAATCGGCGAAGTGGATCGTATCCAGCCAGTGGCGGGCCCAGCGTTCTCCGTAGCGGGGGGAGGCGAGCAGTTGATCGACGAGTCGAGCCCAGGCATCCGGACGCTGGTCCTTGATAAAGGCTTCCAGTTCTACGGGAGTGGGATGCAGGCCATGGAGATCGTACATCAACCTGCGAAGCAGTGTGCGTTGATCGGCCTGGGGAGCGGGTTTGAGCTGCTGCTCACTCAGTCGCTCCTGAATAAAGGCATCGATGGGATTTAAATGTCCTGCGCCGGGGACCGCGGGACGGATCAGCGGTTTGAGAGACCACCAGTCGAGTGCCTGGCTCGTGTCGGCCTGTGGCTGACTGATGCGCGGATCGGGGGCTCCCTGCCCGACCCATTTTGTGAGAATCGCGATCTGCTGATCGGACAGTTTTACATCCGGCATTTTCAAATCGGGGTCGGTGTGTCGAATCGCTTTGATCAGCAGACTCTGTTCCGGTTGGCCTGGAACGATGGCGGCCCCGCGCGATCCGCCTGTCTTCCAGCCACTCTGCCAGTCGAGGGTTAGCTCCCCTTCCATCACACCCGCTGAGTGGGAATGACAGTCGTAGCAGTGTGCTTTCAGAATGGGTTCGACAGACTCGCGGAAAAACTGATCGCCGTCAGCCGGGAGTGATTGATGAGTATAGAGCAGGATCAACAGTAGACTCGTGAGTCGAATTCCATTCATGGCTGCAGGCCTCCGCTGATCTGTGCGGCACTGTCGATAACTTGAGCTCCCATGCTGGCAAACATGCTTTTGGGCAGGCGTTTCGCTGGAGCCGAGACCCAGAGTACGGCGATCAGCTTTCCTTCAGGACCGGTCACGGGAGCGGCGACACAGTGAATGCCTTCGTCTGCCTCTGCATGATCGGTGGCATAACCGCGGTTCAAGACCTTCGTGCATTCGGTTTGTAAGGTCGCGGGTTTGGTCAGGGTGCGAGGGGTATCGGCGGTGAGCGGAATCCGGTTCAAAGTCGCTGTCCGCTCACGCGGCGACTGATTCGCCAGCAGAACTTTACCGGGGGCGTTATTATGCAGGGGAAAGCGGAGCCCGATATCGACGGCAATGCGGAGTGGATGCAGGCCGCTGACCTGTTCGATAATCACGCCTTCATCGCCGACCTGAATTCCCAGCTGAACGGTTTCCCGTGTGAGGTCGCGGAGCTCACGCATTAGCGGGAGGGCGACTTCCACCAGGCTGACATCACCGGCTTGAGGCAAGCCCAGAGAAAGCAGACGGGGAGAGAGTCGGAACTTTTTGGTAAGCGGATCGCGTTCGAGATAGTTGCGGTCCGTCAGCGTGTGGGTAATGCGAAACACCGCGTTTTTATTCAGCGACAAGCGTGTTGCCAGCTCGCTGATCCCCAGCCCGTCGGGTTCCTGATTCAGCAGTTCCAGGATATCGAGTCCCCGTTCCAGGGCGGGAACACTCGTGGCAGCAGTACTCATTGTTGGCCCTCGGTTAACAGCAGACCTTCGTTACATATACATAACGCGTTCTACCAGAGTAATTCAGATTGATTTGGAAATCAAACTAATTATTTCTTTTCCCCTGCTTTACTGCTGGGGTAACCAGGAGAATCTATTCTTAAAAGCCTGTTTTAAAGCAGACAAATCGATCAATTTAGTGAATATCAACGACGTAAAATGTGTTGAATTCTTTATCAGTGAAGTAATTTGAGATGAGATTGCACCTGGGCGCAATTCTGCTGCTTCGTTTTTCATTTCAAGGAAATGGCGTCTCTTTTCTGTGCAGTCTCGTTGCCTGAGTTTGCATTTGATTCACGATGAAGAATTGCAAATGGGGTTTAAACTTTACCCAGAGTCAAATCAATAACACTTCTCACTTGAATTTGATTTCAGACAACGAACCCTGTCCAAGGAGCACTTCATGCATCACTTTCTGATTGAAAAGCTGTCTGAAAAGATCCCAATTGTCCGCAACGAACTCTGGAGTGTGTATGTGGATCATAAGCCACGCTTCACCGGCACACTTCAGGAATGTTGTCAATGGGTCGCAGCGACACAAAGCCAGCCGCGCGGTATTTTGAGCTCACTGTTCAGCAGCAGTTGAAGAACTGAAAACGTTTATCCCATCAGTAACCCTGCACTTCATCAGACCGGGCCTGCAGTAAGACTGATTTTATCTCGGAAATAAAATCTGCACTTCAGCAACGACACTTCAAGAAAACTGGCCGGAAAGGGGTATTCTGACATGTATCAGAAAACACTTCGCTTTAATCAGCAGACACCAGAGCATTTACCCATTGAGCTTGTCGCATTGGGAGACAAGCTGCGGGCGATCAAGCATCCCGAACAGCAGAACCTGCTCGAGAGTTATCATAAAGTCGTGAACTATTCCCGACAACGGGTCAAGATTGTCAACCTGATGTCGGATACTCTGGCCCAGTTGAGGCTGGATGTGAAATATCTGCTCTTTGATCTGGAGGTCACACAGTCGGAACGGGATTCCGCGATCGCCCAGTTAAAGGAACTGCAGTAACAGTTGGAAGGAACGATTCAGACTATCCTCTCGTCTAATTAATCCTGTTCAGGAATTTCAAGCTGATGTCAGGTCGACCGTTAATCTGGATCACAGGCATTGATATGCTTTTCTGTTCTGGGGAGGTATATCACTGCCCTGTGCGATCAGTATCAAACCATAAGAGTCTAAATACTTCTACTATTTTGGTTTGGACAACGCATCAACCCACCAACATGCGACTGGACACAAATATCGTACAGTCGTCAAAGGTGGACTGAATCGGTTGCAGAAAATGAAAGTCTTTTATTTCTCTGACTGAAAAACCGGATTGTAACGAGATACGTGGTAGAATTGTTTCGTATGTGAATCATGATGTCTGGTGCAGGTGTTAAGATGTATGCCAAAGACGAATTGTTGAATTCAGACAAAGACCGGCGACAACTTGCCCCGACTGTAACTTTGGATCTGTGCGTTTTATCCCAGGGTTACAGTCAACTCACCTTTACCGGAGATCAGATTCAACTGAGCTCTCTGTCCCAGAACTCCTCCAAGATTTTAGCTAAGCTGCAGTTAATGCAACGGATGTTAAAACCTTCTCTCATTCTCAAGCTCAGTAACATGATTCTATCCAGATGCGGCGCCCTGGTTTCATTTCAGAGACCAGCCGGAAACAGAAGGAACAGGGCCAGCAAAGATTGATCACGTTATGAACCATTTCACTGAGAAACCAGACCAGTCGTCTTTATCAGACCGGGATCGTTCCGATTTCAGCCTGAAAGCGCGACAGGTGTGTCTCATTCATCTCGGAAATGAATGCGGTGAATGTTCGAGTTTGAGAGCTAGAGAGTACACGAGACATGAAACACCAGTTAGATTTACCAACCGATTATGAGCCTCGCGTCTTCGTAGTCGATGACGACGAATCCGTGAGTGCCTCCATAGCCGAGCTCATCGGCAGCATGGGCTTCAGAGCGACTACCTATACGTCCGCTGAAGAATTTCTGTCTGATACCGATAATCGGATCTGTGGCTGTGTCATCGCAGACCTGCGTCTGATGGGGTGTAACGCCATCGAGATGCTGCGGAAGATGAAAGCAGCCGGCTATGAAATTCCGCTCATCATTCTTTCCGCCTTTGTGGATGTGACGACGACCGTTTCAGCCATGTCGGAGGGAGCCTTGACGGTTCTCGAAAAACCGTACGCCGAACAGGAACTCTGGGACCAGATCATAGCTGCGATCCTGCTGGACTCAGAGCAACGATTCGCCCGGCGCTGGCTGATGGAGTTTCACGAAAAAGAGCATCGCCTGACCGAGGGAGAAACCGAAGTCATGCGAATGCTGTTGAAGGGGCTTTCCAACAAAACCATCAGTCACCAGCTGGATCTGTCTGCTCGAACTGTGGTCATGCGGAGAAAGTCCATTCTCAACAAACTGGAAGTGGATAATGTGATTGATCTGGCCAAGCTGATTACCAAGGCACAGATCATTGAACAGCACCTGACGACGGATAATGTCGTCTCAGAGATCAAATGCCAGCTGCAGGAGTAGCGTCTGACGCGAGAACAGAGCACCACTCCTGCCGCTGACGGCCTGCTTCCTAGTCGTCAGTAACAGGTTCTTCCCCTTCCTTGATTTTGGGAGCAAACCAGGGATAGATTGCCGGCACCACCATGGATGTCAACAGGGTAGAGGTAATCAGACCTCCAATCACCACACTGGCCAGCGGACGCTGCATTTCGGCTCCGTCACTGGTCGAGAGCGCCATCGGCAGAAAGCCGAGGCTGGCCACCAGCGCCGTCATCAGAACGGGACGCAATCGTGCCATCGCAGCCTGAAAGGTCGCATCCTGCATCGGAACCCGCTGTTTAAGCCGCAGGTTTTCAGCCGCAGAGACCCATACCAGACCGTTCAATACCGCCACACCAAACAGCGCGATGAACCCGACCCCGGCAGAGATACTGAAAGGCATCTCACGTAATGCGAGCGCGTAAATTCCGCCGGAAGCTGCCATGGGAACCGCGAGAAAGATTAACAGCGCCAGTCGAACAGAACGAAACGTCGTATGCAGCAACAGGAAAATCAGCATCAGGACGATGGGGGTAATGATCACCAGACGCTTACTGGCTGACTGCAGGTTTTCAAAATCGCCTCCCCAGCGAATCTCGTAGCCATCGGGAAGTTGAACCTGCGTTTCCACAGCATGCTGGGCATTAGCGACGAAACTGGCCACGTCCACCCCTCTGACATTCGCCTGGATGAAGGTACGTCTGCGGTTAGATTCGTGTTCGACCGTGGGTGGAGTTTCTTCAAAAGTGATGTCTGCCAGCTCACGCAACGGAACCGGCTTTCCGGTGCCATCGGCGACAGGAATCTGTTCCAGCAGGCTCACCTGTTCCCGCCATTTTTGAGGAATACGGACGATAATCGGGAATCGGGCACGTCCTTCGAAGATCAAACCGATCGGATGACCTCCCAGTGAGGAGACAACGTCCATCACATCCCGGGCATCCATGCCGTAACGTGCCAGCGCATCCCAGCGGGGCTGGATGCTGATCGTGGGCAGGCTGGACTGGATATCGGCTTTGACATCCACAGCGCCAGGAACTTTTTTCAGAACCCGTTCGATTTCCTTGCCTTTGCTGCTTAGCACCTCCAGCTCATCGCCATAGAGCAGAACCGCGACGTCAGCCTTAACACCTGCCACGAGTTCATCCACGCGCATTTCGATCGGCTGGGTAAATCCGAATGCTACGCCAGGCACTTGAGAATTCAGCGCATCCGACATTTCTTCGATCAGTTCATCGCGAGTTTTCGGTTCGGGCCAGTCCAGCGGAGACTTGAGAATCACCCAGACGTCGGTCTGGTGGACCCCCATCACATCGTTAGCGATTTCGGGACGTCCGGTTTTACAGAAGACTGTTTTGACTTCAGGGAATTTGACCAGTACCTTCTCGATCTGAGTCGACATTTCCACGGAGCCTTCAATGGTGGCACTGGGGAGGCGAACGGCTTCGACCAGCAGGTCCCCTTCTTCGAGGCGAGGCATGAATTCCGCTCCCAGATTCCAGCCTACAGGCAGGCTGACCAGAAAGACCAGCAGTGCGATCGCCACGGTGAGAATGGGGCGACGAATCGTCCAACTGACCATGGGACGATAGATCCATTTCACCCAGCGGATGAGCCAGATTTCTTTCTCGGACATTTTCTTCGGCAGAGCCAGTGAAGCCAGGGCTGGCATCAGAGTCAGCGAGAGCACCAGTGATCCCGCCAGGGCGAACAACACCGTCAGTGCCATGGGACGGAACAGTTTTCCTTCCGTTCCCTGCAGGGCGAGAATCGGCAGATAGACGACGGCAATGATCAGTTCACCAAACATGGTTGGTTTCCGCACTTCAATGGCGGCATCCCGAATGACTTCCCGGAAGGGCTTGCCTGACTGATTCATCGAGAGTCGGCGAATACAGTTTTCGACCATGATCACGGAACTGTCGACGATCAAACCAAAGTCGATCGCCCCCAGACTCATCAGGCTGGCAGTAATGCCTGTCGCCGCCATCAGGTTGGTTGCGAACAGCATCGATAGAGGAATCGCCAGTGCCACGATCACACCGGCCCGGAAGCTCCCCAGCATGAAGAGCAGAACCACGATCACAAGGATGCCCCCCTCAATGAGGTTCGTGAGCACGGTTTTCAAAGTACGACTGATCAGAGCAGATCGGTCGTAGGTAATTTCCAGAGTGACTCCTTTAGGCAGACTTTTCTCAATATCTTCCAGACGTGCCTTGGAGGCAGTAACGACCTCGCGCGAGTTCTCACCGATCAACATCATTACCAGCCCGGTCACCGCTTCTCCACGTCCATCCCGGGTAACAGCCCCCTGGCGGGTCATCGGAGCAATTTTGACTTCGGCAATATCGCGTACCAGAATCGGCGTGCTGTTGGGATCGTGCTTGACGACCAGGTTTTCAATATCTTTCTCATTTTTCAGCAGCGCCTGCCCCCGAATGAATCGCTGTTCGTGATTGTGCACCACGTAACCGCCGCCGGCGATCATATTGTTATTTTCCAGCCGCTGAAAAAGCTGGGCCATGGAAATCCCATAGCTGTTCAATCGATCGGGATTGGGTTGGACTTCAAATGTCTTGTAGTACCCGCCGTGGGTGTTGATTTCGGTCACACCCTGCACTTCGCGCATACGGGGTGCGATCTCCCATTCCAGCAGGGTGCGGAGCTGCATGGGCGTGTAATCTGCACCGCGGACTTCAAACTGCAGAATCTCGCCCAAAGCTGTTGTCAGCGGGCCCAGTAAGGGAGTGCCGTAACCTGGAGGAATATCGGCAGCCGCGATTGCGATGCGTTCAGTCACCAGTTGCCGGGCCCAGTAGATGTCGGTTCCTTCTTCGAAGACAATGGTGACGACCGAGATGCCGAATTTGGATACACTGCGTACCTCTTCCACAGCGGGCAAGCCCCCCATGGCGATTTCGACCGGATAAGTCACATAGCGTTCGACTTCCACCGGCGACAGAAAACCGGCATCGGTGACGACCTGCACCTGCACGTTGGTCATGTCGGGAACAGCGTCGATGGGTAAGTGGATTGCGGAATAGATCCCCCCGGCTGCCATCAGTAAGGTCAGCACGAGAATGATAAACCGGTTCTCCAGCGAAAATTCAATCAGGCGGGACAGCATTCAGAAACTCCCTCAACGAAAAACTTAGATGGTAGATGAAAGTGTGATGAGCGCGGGAGTGTTATTCTTCCCGTTCCAGCAGCAGTTCGGACTTGAGGGTAAACGCCCCCTCATCCACAACCTGCTCACCTTCCGTAAGACCATTCTGAACTTCCACCCAGTCTTCTGTTTTCAAGCCCGACTGAATATCAACACGTCGAAATGAACGATCGGATGTTTTGACGAAGACAAATTCCTGTTGCGCGTCATCCAGAACTGCCCGGGCCGGGACTGTAATCACATCGGACTTCTGCTTGCCGGGAATCAGAACATGAACGAACATGCCGGGACGCAGTTTGCCATCCGGATTTTTGATCTCTGCGATCAACGGAACCGAATTGGTCACCGGTGAAACCGAACGTCCCAGGTAGTACAGTCGCGCCGGGAATGTCTCATCGGGATACGAATTGACTTTCACCTGCAGTTCCTGGCTGCCCGTCAGTGAAATCGCTGCCCAGTCTGATTCACGGATGTCGGCGGCCACCCAGAGAGTGTCGGTCTGGGCCAGTGTAAACAGTGCATCGGACCGATTCACCCGTTCGGACTTGCTGAAAGTACGGTCCTCAATGGTTCCACTGAAGGGGGCGATGACTTCCAGCCGGGAGAGCTTCTCTGCTGCTTTGAGCTCTTTACTACCGAGATTCACGGACGATCCCATCAGGGCTTCCAGGTTCTGACGACTGATGGTCATGCGATGTTCGGCATCGTTGACGCGTGCCTGTTCTCGATCGCGTTCCAGTTTGACATCGTAGATCGACTGTTCGCACAGAGATTTCAGATCGGCCCGTGCATCCTGCATTTCAGTTTCGCGCCGCTTCAGTGACTGCAGAGAAATTGCTCCTGATTTCGCCAGGGGAGCGGATTTCGAATTGATCATTTCAGCCAGCAGGTAGCGTGAATAAGCGGGGAGCAGTTGGGACCGGTAGTCTCCCAGTTTCTCGTTTGCAAACTCTTTTTCGATCTCCGGCATAGGCTGCTTACTGAGTAGAGCATCGACCAGTTTCTGCACATTGCTCTGAATTTCATTTTTCCAGCCGAACTGTTTCTGGGCCAGTTCGTACTCAGCTGTCCGCTGCAACAGGTCGGCTCGCGCGGTTCCAATTTCGGGACTGTTCAGGACTGCCAGCACCTGACCTTCCTTGACCTTATCTCCGGTTTTCACACGAACTTCCACCAGCACACCATCAGCGGGTGCTTTGACTGAAACATGTTTGCGGTCGTCATACTGCAACCGCCCGGGAACCATGCGAATCTGACTCAGTGGCTGTCGTTTCACAGGGGCCACAGTCAGTTGAATGTTTTTCATCTTCTCTTCAGAGAGGGCCACTTCCGAGGGCGCCTCCTCGTTTGCAGTTTCGACTGCAGAACCGATGTCAGGAGCAGTTGTTTCTGCCACTGTGTTTGACTGATTTTGTTTCCAGTAAATTCCGATCCCGGCGAACAGAATCAGAATGACCATGATGGTAATAACTCGCGATTTCATGAATTTTTCTCCCGAATCGTCGGAAATGAGAGAGGAGAATCATGCGCAGCGCAGTTTCAAACTGCATTCAACTGTGCATAACCCTGAGCGCAAAACGAAACTCGTTCACACAGGGAGCACAAACTCAGCAGCGCGAAACGCAGGTCAGGTCGCGAGGAGATCCCGTAGAGCAGGCCTGGGAGACAGGGGGACCATATTGCTGGTCACCAGTCCCGGCGGGGGTCATCCGGAGGGAGCAGGAGTTAGCGGAAAAGGCAGCACAAATCAGGAATTGTTCGACAGCACTCAGTGTCCCTGATTTCCCGGCAGAAGATGTGCTGGCGGTTTCGATGAGAATCAGTTGATTCTGCTGCGAGGGCAGGTTCTGTTTCAGCGGATCTTCGCTTTGCTCTCTGCCCAGATAAACGAAGTGCAGATGCCAGCCGGTTTCGGGTGATTCCAGACCATCGTGAAATTGATTCAGGTGAGCGGGCAGTTGTGCGCTGCTGCTCTCTGCGGCGGCATAAGCTTCGTGATTGTGCAGCCAGGGAAATGGCAAATTCCACAACGACAGCAGCAGGCAGGCACGGATCATAACACGTGCTGTCCAATGCAGTTGTGATTCATATTCGATGAATGTGGAATGAATTTGCACAGGTCGGAGCCCACTCAGGCATTAAAATACGAACAGGACTACAGGCGGGAAATTGTCCGTAAACAACTCTATGAGTATTATTTACCCCTACGTGTGAAAGTGTCAAGGACTTATTCCTGGAGACTTCCCAAGTTCTTTAACTCGACATCAGATCTCAGATAGAGCTGAGATTGTATCTCGCCGGTCTGTAGTTAAACGTTTCTGTATGTGGTCTCTGACCAGAGTCGGTGCCCTCCCAGGCATACTTGACGGTCTCATCCAGATGCGCATTCCTGTCCAGACTACCGGATCACACCTTGCCCTGGCCCCCTCTCAGTTACTAAACTGTGCCGCGAAAGCGCAATCCCTGACTGGGATTGAAACTCCTCAGCTAATTCGAATTGATTCAAAAAAGAAAATAGACGTCTCATGTTCTGTCGTTCTCGTTTGCGGACATCCTGCCTGCCTGTTGCCATCGTTCTGTTAGTGCTGACTGGATTTATCTCCAGTTCCTATTCCCAGGTGCCCAAGAAACCGGCTCCTGCCAATGGCAGCGACACCCCCACTACGACCGAAACCCCACAGATCACCAGTGAGTCGATCCAGAAACGGATCGACCAGATCAAAAATATCAAAGATCTGACGGAAGATAACCAGAAAAAAGCCGGGGACTTCTACAGCCAGGCACTGGCGAACCTCAAAAAAACAGAGGAACTCAAGGGGAATACTGCGCGCTACGAAGAAGATGCCAAGAATGCGATGCAGCGGTTGGAGCAGGTCAAGCAGCAGATTGACAACCTCAATAAACTACCCGCAGCTTCGTTTGATCACATGCAGGATTTGCCTAAGCTGCAGCAAACGCTGGTGGAAGAGGAAGCCAATCTTGAGCAGTTCAAACAGCAACAGTCCAACTGGGATGAACAGATTACCGGCCGAGTGAATCGGCAGAAAGAGATTCTGACCCGGATCGCAGAGATCGATAACAAGGTCAGCGATCTGGATAAACAGTTGGCGCTCCCCGCACCAGCGGACGAACCAGCTGTTGTGACTGACGCCCGCAAAACAGAGCTGAAGACGCGGATCAGTCTGTTGAAAACCGAAAAGCCGGCATTGAGAAGCGAGCTGAATTCCTATGAGGCTGAGGAAGCCGTTGGTTATCCCCGCGTCAGGCAGGACTTTCTGAAACTGCAGACTCAGAAGCAATCTGAAAAAGTAGAGGCCCTCAAGAAACAGATTGCCAAACGCCGCAACATCGAATCGGAAATGCGTGTACAGGAAGCCCGGGATGAAGTCTTCGCGACCAATCCGTTGCTGCAACCCCTGGCCGAAAAGAACCAGCAGTATGCCGAAGCCATTCAGGCCCTGAATCACAAAATTCAGTCGGCCGATCAGAAATACTCCCAGACCAGTAAAATACTGGATGAGCTCAAAAAGCAGTTTACCCAAACCAAGGAGAAAGAAACATCCATCGGTCTGACCGGACCGATTGGGTTACTCCTGCGAAACCAGCAGTCTTCCCTGCCCGATATAGAGACGCGGAAACTGAGCATCGAGAAGCGCGCCAAGGAAATCGACGAAGTTCACCTGCGGCTGTTTGAGCTGGATGATGAATGGTCAGAATTTCCCTCTGCTGAAACCGTCACAGACAACATCATCAAGGACAGCAAGCGAAAGCTGTCTGATATCGAAAAAGCGAATCTCAAGAGCATTGTCGAAGAAACACTGGGCAAACAGAAAGAATACCTGGATACGCTGATTCGCAGCAATAACGCGTATTTCAACAAACTGATGGACCTCGACGTTGCAGAAACGCAACTGGTCAAGCAGACGGAAGAATATGCAGATTACATCCAGGAACGTGTCTTCTGGATCAAAAGTTCGCCTCCGATCTCGTTTGCCGAAGCGAAACAGATTCCGAACTCCCTGAGCTGGTTACTTTCCCCCACACACTGGAAGCAGTTACTCGAAGCCATCCAGCAGGATATCATCACCAATCCCATCATCTACGTGACCGGGATTTTCTGTTTTATGAGCCTGCTTTATCTGGCTTATAATGTGCGACAGCAGTTGCGGATCATCAATAAGGAAATCATTCGCAGCAGTTTTCGCAAGTTTGGAATCACCGCGCGCGTCGCATTCCTGACCTTGTTCATCGCGATCGTCTGGCCGGGATTCATCTGGTTTTTCGCCTGGCGTCTGGGAAGTGGCCTCGAGACGCCCCCCTTTGTCAAAGCAGTGGATTCCAGCTTGCGGCAGGTCGCCTGGCTGCTGTTTTTCTGGGAATTGATCCGCCAGATCTGTCGTCCACTGGGACTGGGAGAATCGCACTTTGGCTGGTATAAGCAGACCGTGCTCTATGTCAGGAAAAATATTCGCTGGGTGATTCCCATCTCTGTTCCGCTCCTGTTTGTGACGCTGGTCCTGCATGGCAAAGAAGTCGATCGCACTCAGGATCTGCTGGAGCGGCTGTTCTTCGTCGCGTTACTGGTAACGTATACAATCTTTGCCCGCCGGGTATTCCATCCCCGCTCCGGTCTCTTCCAGTCGATTATGAACTACAATCAGGAAGTCTGGTATGACCGACTGAAATATCTGGTCTATTTCCTGGCGCTGGCCGTTCCCTGCGGCCTGATCATTTTATCTCTGATCGGCTTCTATTTTACGGCGATGAGCCTGTTCCATCTGATCTTCCTGACGCTCTGGCTCTTCCTGGGCGTGATCCTGTTCCGCGCGATCCTGTTGCGCTGGATCCTGATCCATCATCGCCAGTTAAGCCACAAGCTGAATCAGGAACGACTGGAAGCACTGCGTAAGGAGAACCAGGAATCCTCGACGCCCGAGTCCAACATTGCCGGGATTACAACCGAAGAAGAAAACCCGGCCGACCTGACGAAGATTTCCGCTCAGATCAAGCGACTGGTCAATGCATGTATGCTGGTGATTCTGCTGCTGGGTGCCTTCGGGATCTGGGGGGACGTAATGCCCGCCTTCAATCGTCTCGACTCGTTCAAGCTCTGGTCCACCCAGGTCCAGACCGAAGAGGAAGTCAAAGATGCCGACGGTAATGTCACAACGAAAGTCACAGAACGACTGGAACCGGTCACCTATCTGGATATCGCCCTGGCACTGATATATGCTCTGTTTGCCGTGATCGCCACCCGGAACATTCCGGGACTTTTGGAGTTCCTGGTGCTGCAAAGGCTCCCCCTGGACTCCTCTGTGAAATATGCGACGACAAGTCTGGCCCGCTACGTCGTGGCGTTGATCGGTATTTTTGTTGTCTTCAACGCACTCGGCCTGGGCTGGTCGAAACTGCAATGGCTGGCGACTGCCCTGACCTTCGGCCTAGGTTTTGGTCTGCAGGAAATCTTCGCCAACTTTGTTTCGGGTTTGATTCTGCTGATCGAGCGGCCGATTCGAGTGGGTGATATTATCACCGTGGATGAGATTACGGGCATCGTTTCTCGAATCCGCATGCGTGCGACCACCATTACCAACTGGGACCGCAAGGAATACATCGTACCCAACCGGGACTTCATTACCGGCAAACTCCTGAACTGGACCCTGACCGATTCTGTCAACCGTGTGACCATTACCGTCGGGGTCGCCTACGGTACCGATACGAACCAGGCCACCGATCTGGCTATGAAGATTCTGATGGATCATCCACAGATCCTGGAGGATCCAGCTCCGAGTATCACCTTTGAATCATTCGGCGACAGTACGCTGAATCTGATCCTGAGAGCCTACCTGCCTGACCTTGATAACAGGCTGCTGGCGATTCACCAGATTCATACCGCCATCCACGAGCAGTTCAATGCCGCCGACATTGAAATCGCCTTCCCACAACGGGACGTGCATCTGTTCTACGGTGATAAACCGGTGATGATTCCTCCGCCGGAATTACCGGGTCCTGAAACCACTGAGAACACGGAAACCAGCTGATCGGTTTCAGAAGTCTGACAATTCCCGAATGACGAAGTTCCCCTTAATGGTCGCGGCAACCTTGCCGTTGACCATTACCTGGGGGTTAAGTTCTATCCGGGCTCTGCCTTTCCGTTGCAGAGACGCCAGGAATGTTTCCCATACGGGCTCCTCCGGGAACAGGCAGGTCCCTTCAAAGTCGGCCTCGATGGGGCGCTGGAACTCGATTTCGCTTTTGTGAATCACGATTTTATATCTGCGTTCAGAACTATGCAGACGCAGATGGATCAGCGTCCAGCCGGCCAGGATTCCGAGACTGGCAATGCTGCCTCCAAAGGCGGTCTCCTGGTGATTCAGGTTCGGCTTCAACCGGGCCGTTAGTCGCAGGCGATCCGGTTCAGGAGGCATGACTTCCAGCTGCATGGCGCGGGTGATTGGAATATGCTCATGCAAATAAACGGTCACTTCCTCAGCATCATAGTCAAGCATACTTCCCGTTCCTGATTAAACGTCACGTCAGTCAGGAACATGTTGACGCATCCTCTCCGAAAAGACAAGTGGCTGAAAATACACATCCACTCTGGCTGAAGTGCAGATCCTTATTCCGGCATCGGCAGTGGTGGCAGAAATTCGGGTCCTTCCAGAGCCGGTGGCGTGGACTTCTGCTGCGGAGCAGGAAACACCGGTGCGGTCTTGCGAGACGGCTTCCAGTCGGAATCGCGCTCTGGCTGACGTGGCTGGAGCGGTTGGGACCGCTGCGGTGTCCGGTTGGCAGGAAACTCAGATTGCAGGTCTGAATCGGTTCCCGGCACCGGCGCCGGAAACGTCCGTTTCCCCGGCACCGAAACAGGAGGTGCATAATGAGCCTGTAACTGTCGAATTGAAAACTGCATCCCCTGCAAGGTTCCGTAGACTTCATTGAGACTCTGTTCCGGAATCATCTGGTAAGGAAATCCCTGACAGCGAAAACAGGGATCCGGGTACCCGTTACCGCCATAGAAGACATATCCGTTCGGTCCGGTCGGCTTGATTACCGGACTGGTCAAGACCGGTAACCGGGCCGATTTCAGCGTCTGCTCCAGATCCGTAACCAGCAGTTCCAGATCGACCAATGCCTGATCCATCCCCTGGACCGGTGCCTTCAGAATGATCATCCGCTGAATATCATCCGCCAGCGCATGAATCTCACGTGCCTTCGAATAGTACACGCGCTGCCCACGAATCCCCTGAAACCGACTGCGGATCTCCCTGCAGAGCTGAAACGAATCACGATTCAACTGGCTTCCCAACACTTCCGGCCCCGGCGACTGGGCATACAGGCCCCTCTCCTGCATGAACCACAGTCCCAGTAAGAGAACGATCAGGCCGAATTGTCTGGTGCGCTGAAACATCGTGATTCTCCTTCGCTCAGATGCCAGAGAGTCTGATCCCCTGGCATACTCCTGCATCAATCAGTGTGCGTGCCTCAAGAAGGTCGCAAACCATGTTCCAGAATGAGCTGAGAAGCTTCAGAACTGCAGTAACTCTTGAATTATCAGGGTTTTAATCAAACCCGTTTCTTTGAGAGCTCATCACAGCCGCTACCAGCTGACGACAGAGTGGCGCGGTTTCGATGACAATCGCCACAAATTGATTCAGACGGCTGGCTGCGCGATTGATAAAATGGCTCTGCGCAGACACAATCAGTGCTGTAAATCAATAACTCATAACTCTTTTAGCGTTTTCATACTGAATCGACGGTAATCTCATGGCTCTCACAACTCGTACCTTCGGTCCTCTCAGCTGCCAGATCTATGATCAACTTCCCGCTGAGACGAAACCTCAAATCATCGCGGTCGTCTCACACGGATTTGGTGCCCCCGGCGACGACCTGGTTCCCCTGGGTCCGGAAATTCTTCGACAGAATGCGGAACTCGCGGACAAAGTTCAATTCGTCTTTCCCGCAGCCCCCCTCTCTCTGATTGAGATGGGAATCCCCGGTGGACGTGCCTGGTGGATGCTGGATGTCGCCGCTTTGAATGAAGCAATCGCAACCGGAAAAATCCGGGATCAGCGCGGTCAGACTCCAGATGGACTGCTGGAAGCGGGTCAACAGTATCGTGCGATGCTCGATGCACTGCTGCAGGAAACAGGCGTCCCACTGTCTCAGTGTGTGCTTGCCGGGTTTTCACAGGGTTCCATGGTATCCACTGAAGTGGCTCTGCAGTTACCCGAGCCCCCAGCCGCACTGGCGATCTGGTCAGGCACTCTGCTTTGTGAAGAACGCTGGGGTGCCCTGGCGGATCAATCAGCCCGGTTTCCGGTTCAGCAGAGTCATGGCACTCAGGACCCGATTCTGCCTTTCGATGGGGCGATCTGGCTGAAAGAGCTGCTGGAACAACGGGATTATGCGGTCGATTTCACGGAATTCGTGGGTCCCCACACCATCCCACAGCCCGCACTGGACAAATTCGGCAGTCTACTTGCTGATCTGACGAGCAGTCTTTGAGTGAAGATCAGGTTAATCCGCGGAAACCCTTTATTTGTCAAGGCCTTGTATTGAGACTGATCTCCACTCAGGACATAATAACAACAGCGAATTCACGTGATACATTCCATTTGACTTTTGAGTTCTTCAGATGACTCAAATCCATTACCAGAACTGTTTTCGGGCCTCTGTCCCGGCTTCCGGGGACAGAATTAAGATAGCATGAAATCACCTCTCGTATTCCGAACCCCACTCATTTCCATGCTGCTGTTACTGCTGTTCTGGGCACAGCCTTCCCTGTCGCCTGCAGCGGAACAGTCTGGTGCTGTTGAAGTCGAGCAGGTCCAGGTCGGTTTTGGCGGCATCTACAAGGTAGGACGCTGGGTTCCCGTGACACTCAAAGTCGCGACGAAAGAAGCCACCAGTCTGCAATTCACAGTTACCGCCCTCTCCCCGGACGGAAACCCCACGGAAGTCCCCTCGCAGGTCTTTGAATGTCCGCAACCAGGTGAGTACCAGTTACGCTCCCTGTTCAAAGCAGGTCTGCTGGACTGCCCCTTACGGATCCGATTGAAAGAAGCGAAATCACAGGCGGTTCTGCAGGAGTTCGCTTACACGCCCCGGTCTGCCCAAAATCAGTTCGCAGGCATGGGAATCAAACAGTCAGTGGAACTCTGGGCGACCATCGGTGAGGTAGCCGGTTACGATACGATTTCAGAATCAGAACTGGAGACACTCGACCCGAATCTGGATCAGTACAGCGTTCAGATTTCCGATCAGGCACTCTTGCCCGAAGACGCCTATGGCTACGACACGCTTGACACTCTGATTGTCGACAGCGACTACAGTGTGAGTGGGGTGAAAAACAGAGCGATTCGAGACTGGGTCGCCAGCGGCGGTCACCTCGTGATCTGCGTGGGTACTGACCAGGAGGCGTACCAGCAGAGTGATTTCGCCAAATGGATTCCAGTCAAGATTCTGGGAACCAGCCGCGTACGTGAGCTGAGCAGCCTTGAACTGTATGCAACTGTCCGCTCGCGAATTCGCGGAGTCGCCACTGCTTCTCGCATTCAAATTGACGCCGGCGAAGTGCTGGCCACCTCTCTGGATGGCCCGCTGCTCGTCCGTGTTCCTTACGGACTGGGTGTGGTCACATTCCTGGCACTGGATCTGAATACCAGCCCGCTGTCTGGCTGGGACGGACTGGAAAACCTTTGCCCCAAACTGGCACTCCGTGGAAATCAGGTCACCGCCACGCGCAGCAAAAATGCCGAGCTGGGTAAACGGATTTCACAGACCGGAATTTCCGAACTCGAAACACAGATGTTTCATTCACAGCAGAATTTCCTGGGTGTCAAACGTGCTTCACACTGGTGGGTCATGGGATTGATCCTGGTCTATCTGCTGATCATCGGCCCCCTCGATTACCTGGTCGTGCATCGGATCCTGAAGAAACCGCATATCACCTGGTTCACTTTTCCCACAATGGTCCTGCTGGCTGCCGGCTGGGGTGTGTTGACCGCCAAACAGAACAACGGCTCCCAGTTGCATTCGACTCAATTGAATCTGACAGACTACGATGCCACCACCGGGCAACTCCGCGGGCGGTTTTACCTGAATCTCTACAGCCCGGAAACGCGGCGTTACCAGGTTCAGGTGATGTCTGAAATTCCCACAACCACAGCCCAGTCTGACAAGTTTCCAACACACCTCTGCTGGAATGGCCTGCCGGAAACCACGTTTGCCGGCATGTATCGCTCTGCCGAAGGAACGATTACGGGACCCACGTATGCGTTCACGCCGGATTCCACCGAAATCAAAAATCTGCCTCTGCTGAAATGGGGCACCAAGAGTCTGCTGGGAGACTGGTCACAGCAGCAGCCTGAGCTGCTCACTTCGAATCTGACAGGGAACAGCCTGGGACAGCTCTCCGGGAATCTGACGCAGCATTTTTCCGGTCCTCTGAAAGACTGGGTGCTGGCGTATGGCAACCGGATTTATCTGCCTCTCGTCAATCCGGAGCAGCTGGAAGACTCGTACATTCCCGCCGACGAGGCTTGGGACATCAACGGTCCATTGGTCGAATCGCGTAACATCAAAGGTTATCTTACTGGTTCGGTTTCGCGACGGATCGCCGCCCGCGGCGCGAATGCGGGCAATGTCGTTACCGAACAGACAGAATACGATGCCTTCTCCAAAAACGCTTACCAGATCCTGAAGATTCTGACATTCCATGAAAGCTCAGGGGGCTTCGGCTATACAGGACTCTCCAATATTGCAGCCGAGCAACTGGATCTCACCGAACAATTGCGGCTGGGACGAGCCGTGCTGTTCGCTCGACTGGATCAGCCCCTCAGCCAGGTAAAGCTGGACGACACCGAGTTGCCCCAGGATCAGCAGGACACCTATCTGCGTGTCGTAATCCCCGTGAAACGCTCGCGGGAGATTCAATACGAGTTACCTTCGCTGGACGAAAAAGAGAACAAAGAAAAAGAAGAACTGCCCCAGCAGCAGGACACACCTACCGGGAGTGATCAAGAGTGATTGAAACACGTAATTTAACCAAACGCTACGGTAACCTGGTTGCCGTGAATAATATCAATCTGAACCTGGGTGAAGGTGATGTCTTCGGTTTTATCGGCCCCAACGGTTCGGGCAAGACCACGACCATGCGGATGATCGCCACGCTGCTCAGTCCGGACTATGGCGAAGCCTATGTCTGCGGGAAATCGATCTACACGCATCCCGAAGAAATCCGTCGTCTGGTCGGCTTCATGCCCGACTTCTTCGGCGTCTATGACGACATGACCGTGATCGAATACCTCGAGTTTTTCGCCTCGGCTTATCGCATCAAAGGGCCGCAGCGCCGTAAGGTCTGCGAAGAGAAACTGGAACTGGTCGATATGACCTTCAAACGGGACGCCATGGTCAATCAGCTGTCCCGCGGCCAGACTCAGCGAATCGGGCTGGCACGTGTGCTGCTGCATGAACCGCAGGTGCTGCTCCTCGACGAACCTGCCAGCGGTCTCGACCCCCGTGCCCGTATCGAGATCCGTAACCTGCTCAAACGACTGGGGGAAATGAAGAAGACCGTGATCGTATCCAGTCACATTCTCCCCGAACTGGCAGACGTCTGTACGCGGGTCGGCATGATCGAAAAAGGAAACCTGATCGTCGATGACAACGTCGATGAGGTCATGAAGAAGGCACGTCAGCGGATCCTGCTGCATGTTGCGGTGACTGAGAACACCGACAAGGCAGCAGCCCTGCTGGAAAAGAATCCCCAGGTTTCCCAGCTGGAAATCAAGAAAGATGAGATGCTGGTGACGCTGCAGAATGATGTGAAGGATTACACCTTCATTCCCTCTCTGCTGATCGGAGAAGGCTTCCAGCTCAAGTTGTTCCGCGAAGAGGAAATCAACCTGGAAACCGCCTTTATGGAACTGACCAAAGGTCTCGTTCAATAAATCATTTGTTTCAGCGGTCAGGTTGACGCAGCAGTCTACGTCAACCTGATTCACTGATCGTGATGACTACTTCTTCTTTTTCGCTGCTTCACGCTTTGCTTTGCGTTCTGCTTCTGCTTTGGCTTCCGCGGCTCTGACTTCCTTTTCGGGTTTGCGTTTCTGCTTCAGCAGCCATTCGTAAACCTCGGGGTTGTTGTAGGTTTCCGTCCAGGAATCGTGACCGGCTTCCGGATAGATCGTAAACGAAACATCGGCCTTTTCTTTCTTGAGCACGTCGACCAGCGTCTGCGAACGATCCAGTGGCACAGCGCCGTCTTTCGCTCCGTGGAAAACCCAGATGGGAACGTGTTTGATTTTCTTGACCCAGAACTTTTCGCCACCGCCGCAAATCGGCACCAGGGCGGCGAAGCGGTAAGGCGTATACGCGGCCAGGGACCAGGTACCGAAGCCTCCCATACTCAAGCCGGTTACATAAATCCGGTCTTTGTCGACCTTGTAGTTCTTTTCAATGTCATTCAACAGAGCCGTCAGTTCCACCGGCTGCCAGAGTTGCTCTTTGGGACACTGGGGAGAAACCACGATGAAGGGGAACTGCTTTCCGTTCTTGATCAGCTTGGGAGGACCGTGGACTGTCACCAGATCCAGATTATCTCCCCGCTCTCCGGCACCGTGCAGAAACAGCATTAAGGGCCACTTTTCTTTCTCGTCGTAATTCTCGGGCAGATAGATCAGGTAATCCATGTTGACTGGAATCGTGGTTTTGAGCTCTGCAGCACCCTGCTTGCCCGACTGTGCTTTCTCTTCCGCCTGGATGGAAGCCCCGCTCATCAGCATGAGCAGTGCCAGAGTACCTGGTAACATTTTTCGCAACATAGGTCTTTTCTCTCCATATCCTGATTTGTGGTTCTGTGAAGTTAAGCAAGATAGATCCTGAGCATGACATACCCGCAGTCTCTCCGCAAGCGAAGCATGGACGCGAAATAGAGACTCCCCCGTCGTCAACCCAGGGAATATACACAGCTTTCACAAACAGCCACTCATCCCATTTTAACAATCTGAGCTCCACGAACAGCGACCTACGCAGCCATCAATGTATGGAGACTGCTCTTCACCTAAATTCAGTCATCTGTTATTGTTCGGTCCACAACTCCCGCTTCTGTTCCAGAAGTGAATCGTACTCACATCCCAACCTACCGATCTGTTTCGCGCATGAAATCTGCTTCCCCCTGCGGAATCAATTTAGCCCGAGTGTCAGAGGTTCGTCGAAGTCATCAAAAATGGCTGTCGTGGACTCTCCCTCTTCTGGTCTGCGCTGCACTCTCTGGATGTCAGAAAAGTCTGTTACAAAACGTCAGCGAAACGCCGGTCGTGACTGCCTTCAAAGAAGTAGAAACCTTCAAACCAGAGATCCCCGCCGAGCTGGAAGGTTTAAACGTTTATCTCTCCCAGGATCTGTGGGTCAAAAACCATCACTGGTCTCCGTATGACGAATGGAAAACACTTCGCGATTTGAAAACAACGGAGCTCTCTGCCCCACAAAACCATCGCTGGCTGTTTGGTGTCAAACAAGACAGCTCTCCCCTGCAACAGGTCACGCAATCTGTCAAAACGACTGACAAGTCAGCACAAGCAGAACAGGTCGCAGACGATACCACACCAGAGAAATCAACTGGGACTGAGAAACCGACTGCTCCTGACAACAAGTCAGCTACAGAGAGTTGGTCATTCAATGCCCTGCATGACTTCTTCCACCGGGAAGAAGATAGCGAACCAACGCATAAGTCACAGAAAATTGCCGCCCTGCAACAACTGGCCGCACATGATACCCTGGCCGGCTGGAACGCAACCATCCTCTGGGCCACCTTGGCCCCCCGGACTGCAGCCGACACCATTCCGACGCTGGAGAAGCTGGTCTGTGAAGCGGATAAGCGTTCGGACTCCGAATCAAAATCTGACAAGAAACAGAAAGCCAGCATTTCGCCAGGCATACGACTGGCTGCACTCAATGGTCTCTCACTGGTACTGGCACATGCAGATGCGCTGCCTATTGAGACTAAGCAACGCCTGACCCAACTGCTTTCGCGTCCTGATATTTCCTTCAAGCTGCGAGGGGAACTCTACCGCAGCCTGTCACGTTTCATGCCGCCAGCTCAAATCACATCCATGAACCAGTCGATGGATATCACTGACAGCAGCGCGTTGCCACCGAAGGAACTTCGCCGGGCGGCCCTGGAAGGCTGTATCATGCATGGCCTCTGGTTTTATGCGGAACCGGATCAGTTTTCCCATCGCACTGCAGCCTCACAACAACCGCGTCCTTACCAGTCTTCTGCCTGGCCTGAGAATATCATGCAGGTTCGCTGGGATCCGGATGCCATCATCCGTTGGAACTTCGGCTACTGGGCGGCCGTGGTTCGTCATCCCGACGCCGAAGCCATCCTGATCGCACAACTCAAAGACGCTGATCTGCTGGTGCAGAACAATGCAATCAGAAACCTGGGACTGCTGGGCAGCGATACCGCACTCCGCATGTTGAAACAGCAATCCACCCGCCCCCAGGAAACAGTACGTGTCGCCGCTGCGACGGGCCTGAGTTCATGGGGTCCTGTCTACCTGGCTGGCCTGGGAGATGACAGCTCCTCTGCCGTACGCCTGGCGGTCGCCGAAGGCCTGGGACAGTCTCCCACGCCTGATGCCGCTTTGCAACTGAAGTCCCTGATCAACGACCGCAGCACCGAAGTGCAACTCACCGTGATTGAATCGATCCGACACTGGCCAGACGAACTGGCAATCCCCCTCCTGCTGGAAGGGATTAAGGAAGGCGTCTTCAAAACACGCCGCGCCAGTGTGCTGCAGCTGACCGAACGGACGGGTGTCGGCGGGATCATCTCCATCGAAGCCTCACGTGAAGAACGGACAGCCGCCATCCAGTCACTGGTACAGTCGGGACAACTTCCCGGCGGATTCTGGACGCAGTTGATGCAGCAGGGAATCCATCAGGAATCCCGCGTGAATCAGGGACGTGTCGCGGAACTGCAGGCTTACTTCCAACAGTTGCTCAACCAGAGCCCTGACGCTCCCGGCTGGCAACACGCTTTCCAGGAGTTGTCCCAGTTGACTCCCGAAGAAGTCAATCAGCTGGAGAAGATGATTCTGGAGACATCGGTTGCCATCCCGGATGAGGTATACAGCGACCTGCTTCCCAAACTCGATACAAATTACGCCGCACTCCAGCAGTTGAACAGTTCGCATGTCACCGACCGGCGTCAGGCGGCCCAGCAACTGTTTATGAGCTCACAGAAATCTTCGCTCAATCCGGTGATCGTCAAACGTCTGCGTACCATGATGTCCCGGGAACAGGACCGGCTCGTCTGGCGGATTGTGATGGAATCGATCTCCCGAGACAGCTATGAAGAGGCCGCTCAGCTTGCCCTGCTGGCAATCAATCACAACTGGCCTGACATTCGGGTGCTGGGCTGCGAGTATTTTGGTGCTCACGGAATTCCCCAGTATGCCCCCTGGGTCTTACCCCTGTTGAATGACAGCAACCACTCCGTGCAACTGGCGGCAATCCGTACCCTGGGACAATGCCATAATCCCATCGCCATTAACGGTGTCCAGACGGACGAACAAAATCCGTCGCGACCGGCATCGCTACGGAACCTGCTAACCCATTCGAATCAACGTGTCCGCTTTGAAACTGTGGTCGCTTTGAGTCACCTGGGCGACTTCCAGGGTATGCAGGAACTGGTGCGTCTCTCCAACGACACCCGCAGTGCGGTCAGACGGGACGCCGTACGGGAAATGGGAGAATCGGGCCAGACGCGGTTCGTAGAACCACTGATCCAGATGGCCTGGACCGAACGTAACTCGTCCACCCTGGAAGAGATTCTGAGCAGCCTGGGCAGACTGGTTCCCCCATCCGATCGACCAGCGGAATTGAAGACGGTTTCCAGCCCCAGCGAGCAGGCGAAAATCTGGATGAACTGGTGGCAAACTCAGCACTCAGGGTCCAGTTCTCGGCTGTTTACAGGGAGTTAAGTGTGAAATCTCGTTTTTGGGCCTCTAGTAGCCTGTTCTCGCCTCGGTGTTCACAGTATTATGGGCTGTAATTGCACTCATTTTCAGTATCCAGAGAATCACATCTTCACCGCGGAACGACTTCATGACGAACTACCACGACGATTTTCAATTGGAATGGCATGGAAACACGGTTGTAATCATTCCGGCGAGCAACGTGGAATCCATGAGCTGGGACCTGATCGAACAGGCCGCTGATATCGTCATGGCACCACTGCAGGAAGTTGAAATTCCCATGGTTGTTTTTGACCTGAGTGATGTGAGTTACTTTGGCTCGGTCTTCCTGGCCCTGCTGCTGCGATGCCACAAACATGTCCGCAGTCGTGGAGGCGAACTGGTACTGTGCGGTGCCAGTAAAATGGCCAGCGAATTACTCCGCATTACGGCGTTAGACACTCTCTGGGCCATATACGAAACCAGGGACGAAGCCCTCGATGCCCTGATGGGTTAACAACTGTTACCAGCCTTCATCTCGACCAGCTACATTAAAGGATTAATTGATCATGTCGAGGAAATATCGAAAAACCCGCCCCCGCGTTTCAGAGTCTGACGTACTGCCAACGGAACACTGTACCGAGCTGTATCCGCACGAATCGATTATCGCCAGTATCAAAGACACAGCCGACAAACTCAAGCAGGACCAGGCAACGCGCGGCGACCTCAAGATTCTCGACCGAGCTCTCAAAGAACTGCGCTACGCCTTCAAGGTTTTCACACCTTACCGCAAGCAGCGAAAAGTGACCGTCTTCGGTTCAGCTCGAACTCTGCCCGACGATCCCGCTTACCAGCAGGCCCTGCACTTCGGTCGCAGAATGGCGGAAGAAAAATGGATGACTGTTACCGGCGCCGGCCCGGGGATCATGGAAGCCGCCCACGTCGGTGCCGGGACCGATATGTCGATGGGCGTCAACATCATGCTTCCGTTCGAGCAGGAGCCCAATTACGTCATCCATAAAGACGAAAAACTGGTCAACCTGAATTACTTCTTCACTCGCAAGCTGCTGTTTGTGAAAGAGGTCCACGCGATTGTCTGTTGTGCGGGTGGGTTCGGCACCCAGGACGAAGCCTTCGAAACCCTGACGCTGGTTCAGACCGGCAAACGGGATCCGATGCCCATCGTCTTGCTGGAAGCGCCGGGAGGCACGTACTGGAGTGACTGGAAAACCTACATTGAAAACAATCTGCTGAAGCATGAACTGATCTCTCCGGAAGACTTGTCACTGTTTCATATCACCGATGACATCGAAGATGCCGTCGACGAGATCATCGGATTTTACAGCGTCTATAACAGTATGCGGTACGTCAACGGACGCCTGGTTCTGCGTCTGCACGTCGAGCCCAGCAATGAATTCGTGGAACAGCTCAACATTGAATTCAAAGACATTCTGGAATCAGGCATCATTACCAAGGTCGATGCCCACGATCTGGAAATGGACGACGAACACCTCGTCGACCTGCCTCGCATTTCGCTGCTGTTCAACCGCAAAAACCTGGGACGTTTACGGCAGATGATTGACCGCATCAACTCGGAACTGGCTCCCGCTCCTGGCGAAGAGGAGGAGGAAGAAGAATAGTCAGCCTCCCAGCAGACTTTTAAATTCATCTTCCTGTTTAAGCTGCTCCTGCAGCTTCGCCATCGCACGGCTGACGAGCACCCGCACAGCGACATCTGATTTACCCAGTTGGTCAGCAATTTCACTCGAATTGAGCCCTTCGACATATTTGAGTCGAATAGCCTCGCGACTTTCCTCGGGAAGTGACTCCAGTGCGGTCAGAAGTTTCATTTCCCGGGCACCGCGAGAGAACGCCTGGCTGGGGCTGGTCATACTGGCTACCAGCAGATCCATAAAACCCTGCCCTGCTCCATCACCGCCAGCCGGCTGACGAATCTCCCGTCCAGCAGCCCGCTTCTGCACCTGGAAGTATTTGCGATGATTATCAATAATCCGGCGTTCTGCAAGATGACAGAGCCAGTTGAAGGGCGTTTTCTTTTCAAAATCAAATTCAGAAAATGTTGAGACGGCATTCAGCGAGACTTCCTGCAGAATGTCGTTCGCTTCCACTTTGGATTTCAGCGCATCACTCATGTTCTTGTTAATGAACGCCAGCAAAGGGGCGCGATGAATTTCGAGAAATTCCAGCAGCGCGGGTTCGCTGCCTTGCTGAATCCGTTGGATCAATTCTTCAATATCTGCCGCCATGCCGCTTCTTACTTCCTGCCTGAGTTCAACCATTTACGCACAGCATTCTGCTTTCATCGCCGTGCAGGATTGATTACCATGTGGACTGTATTACCGAAGACATTGACATTTTATAGCACGTCCAGCGCCTGTCAGCCACATAAACCTGCTCGATTCCAGGTCTGAATCCGCCAAACCATTACCCGGGAGTTCACTGTTGTCCGAAGCTACGCCAGGTCTTGAATCAACAGAGAGCCAGCTTGCGCTTGATGCATTGACTGAAGCCATGGAACAGTTTGTTTCCGACTGGGAGTCTGCAGAAGAACCGCCCGAGTTACGTGCTTATCTTTCACAAACGCAGCCGGCTCCGGTTTTTCTGTTGAGCGAGTTGATCAAAATCGACCTCGAATATCGCTGGCAGCGTTTTAACTTCCCTAAACGCCTGCAGGAATACCTGGAGGAATTCCCCGAACTGCAGACCGCGAGCCTGCCCTTTGACCTGCTCTATGAAGAATATCATCTCCGGCGGCAGAACGGTTTTGATGTCGATCCCGACGAATACCTGGGCTACCTCCCCACGGGTAGTCCACAACTGCAGCAACTCTTCGATCTGGATCATGCCTACCAGACCACCAGTCTATTCCACAAGACCCGACCTCAGACATGGCATCAGTTTCAGCCCGGACAGACGGTAGATGATTTTGATCTGCTGACCCTGCTCGGTCAGGGTGCATTTGCCCGTGTCTTCCAGGCACGCCAGAATTCGATGCAGCGTCTGGTCGCTTTGAAAATCTCGGAGGATTCCAGCGACGAACCACAGACCCTGGCTCAGTTCGACCACGAAAATATCGTGCGAGTGTTTGACCAGCGCATCCTTCCCGATGAAAAACTGCGTCTGTTGTATATGCAATATCTGCCGGGAGGCACTCTGCAGTCGGTGATTGAACTGATTCGCAAAACCGCGCCCGCAGAACGTTCGGGCAGCCTGCTGGTTTCCGCCCTGAATCAGTCACTGGAATTACGGGGAGAAAGCCGACCGACCGAATCGGTCACCTACCAGACCCTGAATTCACTCACCTGGCCCGAGACGATCTGCTGGATCGGCATCCGGCTGGCCAAAGCGCTGGACTATGCCCATCAGAAAGGGGTCCTGCACCGCGACATCAAGCCTGCGAATGTGCTGCTGACTGCGGAGGGGGTTCCCAAACTGGCCGACTTTAATATCAGCTTCAGCTCGCATGTGACAGGGACGACGCCCGCCGCCTATTTCGGGGGCAGCCTGGCTTACATGTCGCCCGAACAGCTGGAAGCCTATGATCCCACGCATACACGTCTGCCCGAAAGCCTGGATGAGCGCAGCGATCTCTTTTCGCTGGGGCTGATGCTGGCCGAGTTGCTGACCGGAAAACGCCCCTTTGATAATCCTGCGATGACCGACAGCTGGTCCAGCCTACTCAGTCAGATGATCGAACAACGTAAAGCCGGTCAGAGTCTGCAGGCAGCTCCTCAGCACCTGCCCCCCGATTGCCCCGAGCATCTGATTACCGTGCTTCAGAAATGCCTGGCTCCCGATCCTGCAGAGCGGTGGAGCTCGGGCCAGGAACTGGCCAGCCAGCTCGAATTATGCCTGAATCCACGTGCCCAGCAGATCCTGTTTCCTTCATCGAAAAGCTGGTTTACCCGTTGCACCGGTTGTGAAGTGCTGATCGTGATTTTGATTGTCGCGATACCGAATATCCTGGCGGGACTGTTTAACTTTTTCCACAACCAGAAGCACATCATCGAGCAACTCAAAAATTCGCAGGATGCCTTCTGGAATATCCAGACCGCGATCAATTTGATCGCCTACCCGACCGGCCTCGGTCTAATGGGCTGGCTTACCTGGACACTGGTCAGAGAACGCCCCCCGAAAGGAGCTCCTGCGCAGCCCGCTGTGCCACCAGATACGATGTTGCAGAAACGTTGCCTGCGGCTCGGGCACTATGCGGCCCTGATCTGTACGACGCTCTGGATCATTGCAGGGATCGCCTACCCGGTGAGCATGCATTACGCCATCGGTTCGCTGCCGGTCTCTGCGTATCTGCATTTCCTGGGATCGCTGCTGCTCTGCGGTTTGATTGCCGCCAGTTATCCGTTTTTTGGCGTCACGTATTTCAGCCTGCATACGATTTATCCGCAGCTGATCGAACGGGCTGATTTCAGTCAGCAATCTCCTGAGCCGCTGGAGCGACTCAAGAAATTGAGCTGGGTCTATCTGATCCTGGCGTTCCTGGTGCCGATGCTCAGTATCGCCGCCCTGGCGATATTAAACCTGGATGACAAACTCGCCATCGTGCTGATTACGGTCGCAGGCACACTGGGAGCGGTCAGTATCTTTCGCGTCTTCCAGTCGCTTCAGGCTGACCTGGATGCGCTCATCACGCTTTACTCCCGAAACCAGCGCGGTCCACAGTCGGCTTCGCTCTCCGGAATCAACTGAAAGACCTGCTTACCGCTGCAGACTGGAGAAGATTCCGCCTCCATGGTAGGGAGCCCGATCCGCCAGCAGTTCTTCGAGTCGCAGCAGCTGGTTGTATTTGGCCAGGCGTTCGCTACGTCCCACGGAGCCCACCTTCAGCTGACCGGCACCGGTCGCCACGACCAGGTCGGCGATAGTGGTATCTTCGGTTTCTCCACTGCGTGCTGAGACGACGGGCCAGTAACCGTGATCGATGGCCATCCGCAGGGTTTCCAGCGTTTCGGTCAGAGTGCCGATCTGGTTAAGTTTGACCAGCACACTGTTCGCAGTCTGACTGGAGATACCCTGCTGCAGCCGCTGCCGATTGGTCACGAACAGATCGTCGCCAATCAACTGCACGCGATGCCCCAGGCGTTCGGTGAGTTTCTTCCAGCCTTCCCAGTCATCTTCGGCCAGGCCGTCTTCGATACTGACGATTGGATAGGTGTCGACCCAGCGTTCCAGCATGTTAATCACATCGTCGGCTGAGAGTGCTTCCTCACCCGTCGCATTCAGGTGATAGGTGTTACTCTCCGCGTCATAGAAGTGCGTACTCGCGACATCCAGACCGATGGCGACATCATCGCCCGGTGTCAGGCCGGCGGCTTCAATGGCCCCGACCACGTACTTGACCGCTTCACTGTTGCAGGAGAGTTTGGGACCGTAGCCCCCCTCATCGCCGATGAGGGTGCCTTCGTGTCCGGTCTTGTTGAGGATCTGTCCCAATCGACGGTAGATGGTCACGATCCATTCAAAGGCCTGACGATACGAGGTCGCTCCGACCGGCAGAATCAGAAAGTCCTGAAAATCGAGATTGCGACCTGCGTGCAGTCCTCCCGAGATCATGTTGACCATCGGAAGCGGCAGGGACATCGACTTTGCGAGAAGGGAAGTCCGCGCCCGCTGTATCGGTTCGACACCGGTCTGCGACTCAAGATACTCCGACCAGATTTCCGCAAACCGTTCTACAGGGCTCTGCTGTTGTGCCTCGGCAGAAGCGTAGGCCGCAGCCAGAGAGGCTCCCAGAATTGCGTTTGCCCCCAGTCGTGATTTGTTTTCTGTTCCGTCCAGTTCGAGAAGCCGATCATCGATGGCCCGCTGGTCAGCCGCATCCTGACCGATCAGTGCATCCGCTATTTCGCGGCGGACATTCTCGACAGCGCGGGTCACTCCCAGTCCGTCAAAGCGATCGGGATCTTCATCTCGCAGTTCGACGGCTTCAAACTTTCCGGTACTGGCGCCACTGGGAACGATGGCCCGTCCCGGACGACAATTGGCACAACAGATTTCGACCTCCACCGTGGGATTACCCCGACTGTCAAATACTTCGCGTGCTTGAACATACTCGATTTGTGTCATGACAGAATACTCTCCCGTCTGCCTTTGTAGTTCCGAATTATTGTCTGAAGCTCTCAGACAGTTCCTTATTTAAACATAACAGGATTCTCGGGCCGCGTCACCCGAGCGTCCCTCAGGAGGTCAGCATCTCCCGTAGTCTTTGAAACGCCTGCGGCAGGGAAGCCGGTGCGTCCAGAATCAGCGATAGTGCGAAAGATCGAACCTGATCCTGCTGTGCGCTGGAGAGGTAATCGACAGTACTCTTACCATCGACGCGGGCCAGCATGCAGGCTGCCAGATGTTTGATGGTCCGCTGTCCGATCTGCGGTTCTTCCATTTTAGCAGTCTCTGGTCCCGACTTCAGAGGCGCGACGACCTCAGTGCTGAGGTAGGACTCCCAGAATGTTTCTGACAACTCAATACAGTGAGTTCCCTCTGTCTGAAAATGAATGGCCTTGAGCAGGAGATGACTCAGAAAGAATCCCAGGTCAAAAGCCGGATCACCAAAATGGGCTGTTTCAAAATCGACCAGATGGATCTGCTCGTCGGTGATCAGGATATTCTTGGGACTGAAGTCTGCCAGCACCAGACAGAGCCGATGCGCGGACATTTCCTCGATCAGTTCTGCAACCCACTCTTTGATTTCCGGATGTGAGCGAACAATGAACCGGTAAAAAGGATCGATGCGCAGCTGGTCAAAGATCTCCCAGTCCCCCCACCGCTGCTGATAGCCTTCCTGAAGGAACGACTTTCTGTGGATGGCGCTCAGATATTTCCCCAGTTCGCGGGCCACCGTTTGATTAACCCGGCCATCCAGCAGTTCTGCCTTCCAGACCCTGTGATCGGCGGCGATCGCTTCCATGGCGAACAGGTAGTTGTCCCGATCCTCGAACAGCACCCGCGGGACCACCCCCGCGGGTAACAGTTGCTCCAGTTCCTGCATCACTTCCAGTTCGCGCCAGATCCGCTCCAGCTGACTGAACCACTCGGCCTGGGTCCGCAGCTGCTTGCGGGACTGCTTGATCACAAAATCGGCGTCGGCTGCCCGATCTATACGAATGACGATATTGGAGACCCCCCAGGCCAATGCCTCGGCGTCAGCCTGCTCATCAGGTTCCAGCTGTCCCTGTTCCCTGAGATACTCAATCACGTTCTCCGCAGTGATCTCCCGCTCCATGTTTTCTTCCCATAAGTTGATAACTGGTAAGCGTTAATCCTATTTTGACCGCTTCATCATAATCTGAGATTCCTTCTCTTAACAGGCTTAGAATGCGCTTCCCCGGAGGAAATCAGCAGGCGGTGTGCTCTAGGCGCTTTCCTCACCAGCCGCATAACCTGCATAATCCGCTGCTACGCAGGAATTACCTGACCGGTTTGACTTTAACAGCCGGCAGGTTGAGTTGTGAAAAACTTGGTTTACCAGCAACTTTTTGTTGCCAGAACCAATTTGTATGCTGTAAGATGATAATGTTGGGTTAGTTGTAATAAATAGCTGATTCAGCGACTTTTCGTCTTACACCACATGAAAGTGGTATTTTCTCCGTGAACCACAGGAACGTTTTCTATGTTGTCCACAAAAACCGTGTCCCGATTTTTGACAATTCTGACCGCTGGCTGCCTGGCTCTGTGCCTGAGCACAAACGTGGAGGCCGGCAAAAAATCGATCCGTCCGCAAAAATATGATCCCTCTGCAGAAAAGGTAGACGATCTGTTTGACGCCATGGAATCCGGTCTGGTCGATGTCGAAATCATCGCGAAGAGTTCCAAAGGTGGCAACGTTCTGATTACGAACAATAACGATAAACCGTTGAACGTAAAATTGCCGGAAACATTCCTGGCAGTTCAGGTTCTTAAGCAGGGTGCCCTTGGCGGTGGTCTGGGTGGCGGCGGTCTGGGCGGTGGCTTAGGCGGCGGACTCGGTGGCGGCCAGGGTGGTCAGGCACAGACAGCCGGCGGTGGTGCCGGTGGTGGTCTGGGCGGCGGGCTCGGTGGTGGATTAGGGGGAGCCGGTGGCGGTGGTGCCGGCGGTGGTTTCTTCTCTGTTCCTCCTGAAAAAACAGTTTACGTCCCTTACACTTCGGTCTGTCTCGAACACGGTAAAAAAGAGCCATCCTCACGGATGGAATACCGGATGGTCAAAACCGAAGACATGGTCAAAGATCCTGCTCTGCAGGAACTGCTGAAGCTGGTCGCAACCGGCCGGGTGAACCAGCAGGCAGGTCAGGCAGCAGCCTGGCACCTCGCCAACAAGATGAGCTGGCAGGAACTCGCTTCAAAATCAATCAAACACGTTGGTGGCCTGCCACCTTCGCCTTACTTCAATCCTGCTGAACTGCAGTTCGCCGTTCAACTGGTTGGCATTTCTCATGAACGTGCCCGCAACCGGAAAGACATCGACAAAACTGAAGAAGCCCCTGCCCGGGCTCAGACAGAAACTGTTCGCAGCTTTTCCAAGTAAAGCAATGCAAGACATCACAAGGCTCGCTTCGGCGAGCCTTTTTTTATGCGCCACACTACCATCTGGTCAAGCTGTCCGGTATTTTGGATACATGTCTCAACATTGATCTGAATCCCCCCAACCGGAGCTCTCGACCATGATGCTGCTACTGCGAAACGTCATCTCCCCCCTGTTACTCCTGGCCTGCCCCCTGCTGATTCTCCCCTCCGCGCTCTCTGCTGCAGACAACGAACCGCTGCGCATCATCTGCTTTGGAGCGCATCCGGATGATGCGGAATATAAAAACGGAGGCACCGCAGCCTTGTGGGCCGAACAGGGACATAAAGTCAAACTGGTATCAGTCACGAATGGTGACATCGGTCACTTTGAAATGGCCGGCGGCACGCTGGCACAGCGTCGTAGCGCAGAAGTCAAAGCCGCGGGTAAGATCCTGGGAGTGGAAACAGAAGTTCTGGATATCCACGATGGCGAACTGCTGCCGACTTTAGAGAACCGAAAAAAGATCGTCAAACTGATCCGGGAATGGAAAGCGGATCTGGTCATTTCGCATCGTCCGTGGGACTACCATCCCGACCATCGTTATGTGGGTGTGCTTGTCCAGGACGCCGCGTTCATGGTGACGGTTCCCTACTTCTGCCCCGATGTACCGCGGCTGAAAAAGAACCCCGTCTTCATGTACTCGAGTGACGGTTTTCAGAAACCCTATCCATTCCGTCCAGATGTCGTTGTCGCTTTAGACAATGTGTTTGAAAAGAAACTGAAAGCAGTTGCCCAACTGGTATCTCAGTCTCTGGAAGGGGGCGCTGGTGGCAGCCCGGAACGCGCCGCCAAAGTTCCTCCCGCGAATCCCCCGGAACTGCGGGTTGAACATCTCCGCCCTTCCTGGACACGACGTCAGTCGAACGAAGCCAACAAGTACCGTACAGAGCTGATTAACATTTACGGTGAAGACGTTGGTAAGCAGGTCAAATACGCCGAATCGTTCGAACTCTGCGAATACGGTTCACGCCCCAACAAGCAGGCGTTACTCAAACTGTTTCCGATTGAAGCATCGATCCCCAAGACAGATGAATAACCTGCGGCCAATCATCTGCGATTCCGTTGCCTGAACAGCGGATAATCACCAATCAGACCTTGAGAGATGAGATTTGCTCTTCTCTCAAGGTTTTTCGCGTTATGGTCTGGTCAGAGGCACACGCGGTGAGAATAATTGACAATAGTAGTCTGATCCGATTACTATTATCTGTAACAGCGATCATCAAGGGGACTCACCTGTTCTCCCATGTTGCGATGGCGTAGCATTGACCTTCCAGAGACGCACCCGGATCGTTGCATTGCCTGATAACAATGAGGGCAAGTCTATGAAATTCGGTCTACTCACATTTACCGGTTCCCTGTTTCTGCTCTCCTCATCGCTGCTTCCGCCTGCGATGCTCTCTGCGAATGAAAAATCAGAGAAGGCAGCGGCTGTCGATTTCCAGAAACAGATCCGCCCACTCTTCCAGGCCAAATGCTTTTCCTGCCATGGAAGTGAAGTTCAGGAGGGGGGATTCCGCCTCGATCTGAAAAGCCGCGCCCTGGAAGGGGGCGACAGCGGCATCGCTATTAAACCGGGACACAGTCACGAGAGCGAGCTCTATCATCGCCTCGCCGGCACTGGGGATGGGGATAAAATGCCCCCCGAAGGTGAAGGCACCCCGCTGACGAAAGAGGAACTGGCTCTGGTTGAAACCTGGATCAAACAGGGTGCCGTCTGGCCTGAAGTCGCGGGGCAGAACAAGACGCCAGGATCTGACCACTGGTCATTCCAGCCCATCAAAGACGTACAGCCTCCCCAGGTCAAGCAGTCAGACTGGGTCAAAAATGGTATCGATGCCTTTATCCTGCGAAAGCTGGAACAGGAAAATGTAACGCCTGCACCCGAGGCAGATCGCAGCACACTCATTCGCCGCGCGTATCTGGATCTCACCGGTCTCCCCCCTTCCGTGGAAGAGTGGAAACGCTGGAGTTCCGAACCGAGTCCACAGTGGTATGAAAACATGGTCGATCAACTGCTGGAATCGCCGCATTACGGAGAACGCTGGGCCCGGCACTGGCTGGACCTGGCTCGGTATGCAGACAGTGACGGCTATGAAAAAGACAGCAAGCGTCCGCATGCGTGGCGCTGGCGTACGTGGGTCATCAACGCACTCAATGATGACATGCCTTTCGATCAGTTCTCCATTGAGCAGATTGCCGGCGATCTGCTGCCGAATCCGGACACGCGGCAACTGGTGGCAACCGGCTTTCATCGTAACACGCTGATTAACCGTGAAGGGGGTACTGACCCGGAAGAGGATCGCGTCAAACGCACCGTGGACCGAACCAACACCCTGGGCTCTGTCTGGCTGGGCGTGACCGTGGAATGTGCGCAGTGTCACACGCATAAATACGATCCGCTCACTCAACGGGAATATTATCGGCTATATGCGTTTTTTAATTCGCTGACCGAGCCGGATATCGGCGCACCACTTCCCGAAGAACAGGCGGCGTTTGAGAAAGCCAACCAGGTCTACCTCAAAGCACACGCGCCGCTGGTCAAAGCAGTTCAGGAATACGAACAGCATAAACTGGTCGGCTCGATGGAAAAATGGGAACAACAGAAACCGGACCAGAGTCCGGTCTGGAACATCCTGCAACCTGAGTCTCTCCAGGCAAAACAGAACACCACCCTCAGCGTGCTGCCGGACCGTTCTATTCTGGCATCCGGAGAAAACCCAGGACGGGCAGAAATTTATACGCTGACCTTTAAAACCAACCTGCAGAACATCAATGGTATTCGACTGGAAGCCCTGCCCGATCCGAGTTTGCCTCGCCAGGGACCGGGACGCAGTCCGACCGGCGATTTTGAACTGACAATGCTGACACTCAAGGCAGCACCGTTGAATGCGCCCGATAAAGCGACAGAAATCGATCTGGAGAAAGCTCAAGCCAGCTTCGAGATGGCGGGCTTTAAGGTCGACCGCGTGATTAACAACAGCCCGCACACAGGCTGGTCAATCAGTCCTCAACAGGGGAAAAAACAGATCGCCACCTTTGAAACCAAAGAGAGCTTTGGCAATGAAAAAGGGATGTTGCTCACCGTCACGCTGCAGCAGTCGACTACCCGTAAGCTGTATCACAATCTGGGCCGGTTTCGCCTGTCGCTGACCACCGGCAAAAAGCCGCTCCCCCTGACCGGGATGACGGACCTGATCGCCGAGACGCTCAATACGCCCGTTGATCAGCGAACCGAGGTCCAGAAACAGGAACTTCGCGAATACTATCGCATGATCGATCCCGAACTGAAGAAGCTGAAAGACCAGGAACTGGCCCACAGGAAAAAGGCGCCCCAGGATCCATCTGAGACCACGAAAGCTCAGGTCGTCGATCATCTGAAGACGCCACGCAAGACACGCCTGCTGGTCCGGGGTGACTTCCTGAATCCTGCGGATGAAGTTCAACCGAATACCCCCGCAGTGCTGCCTCCGTTGGAGTCAGAACAACCATCGCGTCTGGATCTGGCCCGCTGGTTGTTCAATCCACAGCATCCGCTGACGGCCCGAGTAACAGTCAACCGGATCTGGAGTCGCTATTTCGGACGAGGTCTGGTTCCCACGATCAACGACTTCGGCACACAGGGGGAGCCCCCCTCGCATCCCGAGTTGCTGGACTGGCTGGCGACCCGGTTTCGCGAACAGAACTGGAGCATGAAACAGCTGCACCGGCTGATTGTGACCTCCGCCACTTATCGCCAGTCTTCCGAAAAACGTCCGGAACTGGCGGAACGCGACCCTTACAATGCCTGGTTGTCACATCAGAACCGTTTGCGGGTCGAGGCGGAAATCATCCGCGATGAGGCCCTCTCGGTCAGTGGTCTGCTCAAGCATAAGGTCGGCGGCCGGAGTGTGAACCCGCCACAACCTGAGGGGATCGCCAGTCTGGGATATGCGAATTCCGTCAAATGGCCGACCAGTAAAGGTGACGACCGTTATCGGCGGGGGCTTTACACATTCTTCCAGCGAACCGTGCCCTACCCGATGCTGATGACTTTCGATTCGCCTGATTCCAACCTGAGCTGCACCCGTCGCGAGCGTTCCAATACGCCGCTGCAGGCGTTGACGATCTGGAACGATCCGGTCTTTTTTGAGTGTTCCCAGGCTCTCGGCCCGCGGATTGTGAGTGAGACTCAGGGAAAAGACAGCAGCCTGGAGCAGCGGATTCAGCATGCGTTTGAACTCTGCCTGACCCGGGAACCTGCGGAGTCAGAAGTCGAAATCATCAAACAGCTCTACCAGGAACAGACCCGACTGTTAAAGTCCGATCCCAAACTGGTAAGCGAATTGACCAGCAAACAGACGATTCCCGCGGGAAGTACTCCCCAGGAAGTCGCGGCCTGGATCATCATCGGCCGGGTGCTGCTGAACCTCGATGAGTTCGTCACCCGCAGCTAGTTTTCTTCTGACAGCAAACATTATTTGAAATCATTTATTGAGTCTGGATCATTGCCATGTTGAATCCTCCCACTGAATCGTTGAATCTGGCCCGACGTCGGTTTCTGATGAATTCATCCTGCAGTGTTGCCGGTTATGCCCTGGCTACCATGATGCAGAAAGAAGGACTGCTGGCCGGGGAAGACTCAGTCAGCCTGGCGAATCCCCTGGCTCCGAAAGATGCCCATTTTCCCGGGACCGCGAAGAACTGCATATTCATTTTCCTCGCCGGCGGTCCGAGCCAGATCGATCTGTATGACCCGAAACCCAAGCTGCAGGAATTGAACGGTCAGCCGCTGCCCAAGGAGCTGACAGAGAAAGTCCGGTTTGCGTTCATTAATAAAGAATCAGCGACGCTGAGCGGCAGTTCGCGCAAGTTCAAGAAGTACGGGGAATGTGGGACCGAGTTCTCGGATGTCCTGCCCCACATTGGCTCCTGTGCAGATGATATCGCGCTGGTTCGCTCCATGTATACGGAACAGTTCAACCATCATCCGGCGCAGCTGATGATGAATACCGGAGTAGGCCGGTTCGGGAGACCCAGTGTCGGGTCGTGGTTGACCTACGGACTGGGAAGTCAGTCCAACAACCTGCCCGGTTATGTCGTCTTGACGGCGGGGCGTGGTGCCAGCGGCGGGGCTTCGCTCTGGTCGAGTGGCTCGCTGCCTTCGACGTATGCGGGCGTACTGTTTCGTAATCAGGGCGAACCGGTATTGAATCTGAATAACCCACCGGGAATCAATTCGGCGATTCAGAAATCGGGTCTGGAAGCCATCAAGCAGTTGAACCAGGAACAACTGCAGCGTACGGGTGACGATGAAATTGCGAGTCGGATTGCGAGCTACGAACTTGCGTTCCAGATGCAGTCCTCGGCCCCCGAACTGATTGATCTCTCCAGTGAAACAAAAGAGACGCAGGAAGCCTACGGGGTGAATCGCAAGGGGAATACCAAGGAAGGCAAACGGGGAGGTGGTTCGGATACAGAAGCCGCCTTCGGACGTAACTGCCTGCTGGCACGTCGACTGGTCGAGCGTGGTGTTCGCTTTGTGAATCTGTATCACGCTTCCTGGGATCATCACAGTGGTCTGGACGCAGGAATCGAGCGGAACGCCGGAATCGTGGATCAACCCGTGGCTGCTCTATTGAAAGACCTTAAACAACGCGGTCTCCTGGATTCCACACTGGTCGTGATGGCCGGGGAATTTGGTAGAACGCCTCTCGGTGAAAACCGAACGGGTTCTAAAGCGGTTACCGGACGCGACCACCATCCCAGTGCCTTCAGTCTCTGGATGGCCGGCGGAGGCGTAAAAGGGGGACAGGTTATCGGGAAGACCACCGAACTGGGCTGGTCGGTGGAAGAGGATCCCGTACACATCAACGATTTTCACGCGACCCTGCTGCACCTGTTCGGTTTAAACCACCTTAAACTGGCACAGAAATTCGGTGGTCTGGATATCCGACTGACCAATGTGGGTGGTAAAGTCGTAGATAAACTGATCGCTTAATCTACAGTGCTGAACCACAACGGACTCAGCAGCTTCGCTTACGGCCAACGGATTTCGCCACCCAGCACAAGACCGTGCAGCTTGTAACTGTCCAGGCTGTCCTGTGCCTGCAGGGAGACGTTGCTGACTGTGCTGCTGTTGTAATAGACAATCGTGCCGGGACGGGCAATCTGATTGGCCCACAGGAAGTTATACCCCACGTTGAAGGTGAACCACTGGTTCAAATGGAACCGGGCATTTACGCCGAATTCAAAGGTGGGAGAGAAACGTGTCTGTGAGATCTGCGTGAGATGTGTGGGATCGGTCGGTCCTAGGAACTGATCGGTCAGCACACTCCCTTTGTAATGGTTCACACCGAAACCGACTTTAGGTTCAGCAGAGATCGTGAACCAGGGATGCACAAACTCCATGCGAATACCAGCCTGTGGAACATACAGTTTGTTATTGGTGGACGATTCAATTGTCGTTGTGAACAGTGGAACTGCAGGGGTTGTATTGAGTTCTTCAAAGTCCCCGGTAATGTTCATGTCTTCGGCAATTTTCAGATAGCGGAAACCAAACAGAGGACGCATCTGAAATCCACCAGCACCGTAGATTGTTTTGAAAAACAGTCTGTCAGTATTGACGACATAATTACTTTCCGCCCCCCATGCCTGTGAGCGATAATTGACGGCAAATTTCTCATTGAAGTTTCTACCGGCAATTCCAATCTGCCCATCGAGCAGGGTATTAATCGTAATCAAGTCCGTCTGACCAAAGTTCGGCCCCAGCAGATCTGCCTGACCGTAGGAGACAGAACTGACATCGGATTGAGTTCCGAAGAAGATCGCTTCGACAGTACCGCTTTCGAAGTCGATACCAAACGTTCCACGCAGACCGTTGGTTCCCTGGGTACCGATGGAACTCAGATCCACTTCCTTGGTCGATAAAGTACCAAAGCCATCGAAGTCGGCGGTTGTATAGGGCAGACGCGGGTCATTTCCCGATGGAATTGGAGCACCAATCAGCTGATTACCCGGAGGGGATTTCACCAGCATATATTCGACGCGCAACCAGCTGTTTTCAGCCAGATTCTTAAAGAAGCCATCCCAGGGATGATCGTAGGCCCAGCCCCGGTCTTCCGGAAGCACCTGCATCACAGTCCCTGAGTTACTCGTGCCGTAATAATCGGGTGCGTAATACTCTGAAGCATACTGATCGGGAGATGCATAATATTCTGGCGCCGGTTCATAAACCATGCCACCTTTGTGACCACCACCGTAGGACGCAGTCGCGTACGGATTCCCCTGTGCGCCGGGTTGCCCCATGGCAGGAGAATATTGAGCCTGTGCAGTACGGAAGCCCACTCCCGACAGGAGAACAATCATCCCAATCATTAAACGATAGGCCGGATTAACCATGTTGTACTTCAATCTCATTATAAAGAAGTCGACAAGCCGGATACTCTACGAAACCGCCCTGAAACACGGGACAGTTCAGTAAATCCCCCCCCTCTCGCGCAGGATTTCCTGCGTGATGGGTATTAGATATATCAAAGGTATCGGTTATGAGGGTTATTCGACTTGTAGGAATCCTGCGTTCTTGGGCAGAAAGTTCGGAAGCCGAATGCGAGAACGCACCACATTAGGAAATATAGGAAGAGATGGTAGCGCGTAATACGATCCGGTAAATCCGAGAGATCGGGGAGATCACTGCAGGGGGAGGCTCAGGCGTTTTTCCAGGCCTGTTTGAGTCTCGCTTTTCTTCCGGAGCGATACAAGGTGAAGAGGGGGACGATTCCGGCCAGCAGCATGAGTGCTCCAAAGACGGGGCGCGCGACCATCCAGACGGCTGAAATCAGGATCAGCGTCAGGCTTAATGAGCTGAGCAAAGCGAAGACCGTGATACCGCGTCCGACGAAATTGGCGATCAAGGGGATCTTTTCAACGAGTACGACCAGTGGTTTAAAGAGTGTCGCCAGCCCCAGAAACAGAATCACACAGCCCCCGAGGCGTAAGGCCCAGCGAAAGGGAGTGGTGACCTGAGTATCCTGGGGAGCAGACTTTGTTTCTGCCCCTGATTCTGCATCGGCGCTGGCTTCAGAGAGAACTGCCTCTGCTTGTGTGATACTCTGTTCCCGTTCCAGAATTCTGCTTTCGTTATGCCAGAGCAGAAACAACCCCGCAATCAGGAACACAATTCCGATCCCCAGGTTTTTCAACGCCGTTTTAAAACGAGTGCCAAATGTCGGATCTGTAGATTGTTCAGTCTGCTCACTCATGAAATTCTGCTAACTATTGAAAGAGGGGACCTGAGTCCTGATTCGGTATCAGTTCGACGGGGGTTGACTGGACAGACTTTCCAGCACTTCCTGAGTGCGCACTACCTGTTCTGGCTTGACGGTCAGGAAATAATGTTTGCCTGATTTTTCTGTATGGTGTTCCAGTTTTCCAGATTCATTGATCTTCAGCTGTCCTGGTGCCGACTTGCCAAAGTAGCCGCGATCGGGACGTACTGCATACAGCACACTGGTCAGGTCATAGGTAGGCCGGTCGTAAGGCATTTTGTGCCAGTATTCATAACCCAGCTTGACTGGATGATATTTCACATAGTTATAGTCATTGAGAATGCTGGTTGACCGGTTCTGAATTGCTCTGCCAATTTCCCAGCCGCTGGCTACCACGGGAACATTTTCCGGCCACAGTTCAAACAGGGTACGAGCCGCGGGTACGTCTTCCCTGACATTATATTCGTGGAAGGAGGCTGGCTTGCCGGGTTCGAAGCGTCCAATCATCTGTGAAAGCAGTTTTACTTTCTGGCTGACCAGTTCTTTTCCAGTCAGCGGACTGATGTCATCTGCAGGTGACTTGAGCAGGCGGGCGATGTTCGTGGAAAAACCGACTACGACCAGGGCCACCGAATGATCGGGTTGAGCGGCCAGGGTCTTGCGGAGCAGGCTGACGGCTTCCGGCAGTTGATCCGCGGAGTCATACTGCCGCGGAAACACAGGCTTTCCCTCGGGGGCGTATTCGACAACCTTCCTTACATAGGATCCGTCTTTGGGAGTTTTCCCCTGCTCCACGCGTCCCAGTGGGATTTCAGGGCGACCGTAAAACGTATTTACGACATCGCAGTAAAGCGTCGAATACGGATTGTCCTTACTGCTCGTGACGGCCAGCAGTTCGCACTCTCCCCGGCTCTGTAGTGCATGGATGACAGCCAGTGCCAGGGCGTCATCGATGTCGTTTCCGATATCGGTGTCGAAGATCAGTTTGACCGGTTCAGCTGCGAAGGCGTTATTCTGAGTGAGACCGCAGGCGGCGATAATGAGAAAAAGTAGCGATAGCGCTTTCATAGTCGTTGTCTCTCAGTCGTATCAGTCAATGTGAGTCCAGCCCGGGATGTCCCGGCATTCAGAATGTTTTCAGTTGTCAGGCTTATGATCGAGAATTCTTTCAGCAGGGACAACCGGTAGCCAATGAAATTCCCGCGAACTTTTTGTAATATGCAGTTTCAATCACGAAGCATTAAATTCTAGTTTATCAACACCGCTTTTTAGAATCAAAAGGGCTGATCCATGCCATCACAGTGTTTTTTGGGAGTCGATCTGGGGGCAGAAAGTGGACGTGTGCTGGCAGGCATTCTGGAGAACCAGCAGATTCGCCTCGAAGAGATTTACCGGTTCAGCAATGGGCCGGTTACGGTTGCCGGTACGAAACGCTGGAACGTCATCGGGCTGTGGTCTTCGATCCTCAAGGGCCTGTCACTGGCTGCACAGAAATACGGAGATCAGATCATCTCCGTCGGAGTGGATACGTGGGGCGTTGACTATGCCCTGCTCTCAGAGAAACAGGAACTCCTGGGACAGCCTTATCATTATCGAGATCCGCGCACAGAAGGCATGTTGAACCTGGCCATCTCCCGGGTGCCCCAGCAGGAGATTTTCGATGCCACCGGCGTGCAGTTCATGGAAATCAACACACTTTACCAGTTGCTGGCGATGCAGCAGAGCGATCCGGAACTGCTGAACCAGGCAAACGTGTTACTGCTCATGCCGGACTTTTTCCACTGGCTGCTCTCGGGAAGCCAGGTCGTTGAGTTTACCAATGCGACCACAACCCAGTGCCTCAACCCTGTGACAGGCGACTGGTCGTATGAACTGTTGCGTCAACTGGAGATCCCCACCGCAATGCTTCCCAAGCTGGTTCAACCTGGAACAAAGCTGGGGACCTTACGGGAAGAAGTGATGCGGCAGACCGGTCTCTCTAAAATTGAGGTAGTTGCCCCCGCGACCCACGATACGGCTTCCGCGGTCGCTGCGATTCCCACTGCCAATACAGGCAACCCCGACTGGGCGTATATCAGTTCAGGAACCTGGTCCCTGATGGGGGTCGAAGTCAATCAGGCGGTTCTCGGCAAAAGGGCCTTCGAATTGAATTTCACGAATGAAGGGGGCATTGATGGAACGTATCGTCTGCTGAAAAACATCATGGGACTCTGGCTCGTGCAGGAATGCAAGCGGTGCTATGAGCGGGAGGGAACCGAACTCGATTACACAGCACTGACCACGGCTGCCACAGAGGCAGAGCCATTCCGGTCCCTGGTGGATCCCGATGATCCCCGGTTCCTGAGCCCGGTAGACATGCGTGAAGAAATCAAAGGCTACTGTCAGGAGACCAACCAGCCGGTCCCCGAAACTCCGGGACAGTTTGTGCGTTGTGCACTGGAGAGCCTGGCTCTGAAATATCACAAGGTGCTCGACTGGCTGGAAGAACTGACGGGAACCCCCATTACCGTTCTACATATAGTCGGCGGTGGAACCAAGAATGAGCTGCTCAACCAGTTTACCGCGAATTCCTGTCAGATCCCGGTCATCACGGGACCTGTGGAGGCGACCGGGCTGGGTAATGTGTTGGTCCAGGCTCGTGCGGCAGGCGCTGTCAGTTCGCTGGCTGAAATTCGTGAGATCGTAAGAAATTCGACGGAAACGACAACATATGAACCTCAGGATCAGGCTGTCTGGTCAGAGGCGATGCAGCGGTTCAATCAGCTGCTGGATGCCGCTGGTTAGCAACCATTCCCCCCTTTAAAAGTGAGTAACTTGCCGTCTGTTCCGCTACACTATATTATCCCAGTCGGTAAACACATTTGATTCATAGCTAAGTATCATCCAGTAAGAAAGTATAACAATGGGTCTGTTTGACCGCTTGAAACGTGGTTTAGAGAAAACCAAAGATGTCCTGCGCACCGATGTACGCGACCTGTTCAAGGCGGGGGAGATTCTGGATGATCAGAAAATTGAAGAATTTGAAGCACGACTGATTAAGACGGATATGGGCGTTGTCTCTTCGGCAGCCATCTGTGATGAAATCCGCAAGAAACATGGTGGTCGTACCGTGATCCTGGATGAAATTCAGGAAACCGTGAAGGAAAAGATCCGGACGCTGCTGGAAGGAGAAGGTGATACCCGCTGGGACCTGAATGATCCCCTGTCCCCGCTGAAACACAATCCGGATGGTGTGACAGTCATTCTGGTCGCCGGTGTCAACGGGGTCGGGAAGACAACTTCGATCGCCAAACTGGCAAACCTGATTCTTAAACAGAAGAAAACGGTCCTGCTGGCTGCCGGTGATACATTCCGTGCGGCCGCTGTGGAACAGCTGACCATGTGGGCCAGCCGCCTGGGTTGTGAAATTGTGACCCGTCCTGACGGCACCGACCCGGCCAGTGTTGCTTACTCCGGTTGTGAACGAGCCCTGGAAACCGGCGTTGACTATTTAATTATTGATACTGCGGGCCGTCTGCAGACACATACCAACCTTATGGAAGAGCTGGAAAAGATCAAACGTGTCGTAGATAAGAAGATCCCGGGTGCACCACACGAGAACCTGCTGGTTCTGGATGCAACGACTGGGCAAAATGGTCTGAGTCAGGCAGAACATTTCTCGAACGCAATCGAGTGTTCTGGAATAATTTTAGCAAAATTAGATGGTACAGCCCGGGGTGGAGTGACCGTTGCAATCCGCCAGAAGATGGGGATACCGGTCAAATATATAGGCGTTGGAGAGCAGATTGACGACCTTGAACTCTTTAATCCACAAGGTTTTGTCGACGCTTTATTCGCCTGATGCCTGTTAATTAGTCTGCATACAAACTCTTATATTCCCATTACTTTATATGAGTATTGCGGGTTACTGCGCGCTCGTTGCATAATATTCGCGCAAGTTTAACATTCTTCAGCAACTGTTAAACTATTCCGGCTCCGCAATCTGGCGACAAAAGCCAGACCCTCCCGATCAGTCAGAATATTCTTGACGTATCTCTTTTGATCAAAAGCACTACTGAGAATTCCGATATTCCGAGTTAGAGCCATCGTTAAGTTAGCGCTCAATTTGTGGACCGTAACTGGTTCTCTTAATCTAACGATGGGAAATTGATTTGAACCGTCAGTATGGCTTCTACCAAACTATATTACCGGAAAGCATGCGCGCTTCCCTTCTGACGGTATGGAGACCAAGCACCCAAGAAGGTGTACTCAGGAGTTAAAATATGCGAAAACTGAAGGAATTGAAACGAAAAGCCAGACTGACTGGGCTCCTGCTGAGCGGGCTGGGTCTCATGGCTGTTTCGCCAGCATTTGGTGGTGATGCCGGATGTGCTCCCTCGTGCGTCCCCGCATCAAACCCTTGCTGCACGAAAGTGTTCGAGGATGCTGGTGACAAGCTGGCTGTAGAACTTGAGCGGTTAACCGCTGAATGTTGTGCCCCTAAAACCTGTGCCCCTACCTGCACGACAGATGGCTGCACCGATCCCAACACATGTTGTGGTGAAGAAGCCGGTGATGATGGAGACTGCTGCAGCGGACGCCTGACTCGTCTGTTTGACGACTGCGACGGCTGTGGCAACATCCTGGAAGATAACGGCTGGAAACTGAGTGGCTGGCTGGAATTCGGGATTACATTCAACGGAAACCGTCCTGCTGACAATCTTAACACACCAGGTGTTGGATTCAACCAGGCTGACAGCCAGTTCATGTTGAACCAGTTGTACTTCGTTCTGGAAAAAGACGCTGCCGCCAACGAAGACTGCTTCGGCTGGGGTGGTCGTGTTGACCTGCTCGTCGGTTCAGACGCTGCTGATACTGCCGTATTCGGTGGTCCTAACAACACCCCCAACTTCGATGGAACATGGTCTAACAACGACATCGCAACTGCCAACCAGATTGGTCTGGCTATGCCGCAGATGTACGCCTCTGTTTATGCCCCCATCGGAAACGGTGTTACCATCAATGTCGGTCACTTCTACACCGTTATCGGTTACGAAGTTGTACCTGCAACCGGTAACTTCTTCTACTCACACGCTTATACCATGCAGTACGATGAGCCGTTTACCCACACCGGGGTTCTGGCCAGTACTGACCTGAGCGACAACATCTCACTGACCGGTGGTATCACCACAGGTTGGGACGATTTTGAAAATCAGAACAACGAGTGGAGCTTCCTGGGTTCTGTAGGCTGGACCAGCGACAGTGAAGACACCTCCGTCACATTCGCCATCAGCTCTGGTGGTGAAAACGACGCTTTTGGTGGTACTTCCAACCTGACCATCTTCAGCCTTGTTGCTCAGCAGAAACTGTCTGAAAACCTGAGCTACGTATTCCAGCACGACCACATGTTCTACCCGAACGGTGACGCTAATGCTGCTGGCGTAACAGCTGAAGCTTACGGTATCAACCAGTACCTGTTCTACGATATCTGCGATTCAACCCGTGCTGGTATGCGTGTTGAATGGTGGCGTGACCACAACGGTACCCAGTTGGGTGCTCCTGGCACGAACTACTACGAAATTACAGCTGGTATCAACCACAAGCTCAACTCCTGCATTCAGGTTCGTCCTGAAATCCGCTGGGACTGGGCTGACGGTTCAGATCCCTGGCAAACCTCTAATGGTGGAACCAAGGACAGCCAGTTCACCGTTGGTACTGACGTAATCCTCGTCTTCTAAGACCAACGATCACGATTGAATCACCCGTCATTCCCAATCCCGAATGATGTGGTAGAAATCAAAGAGAGCCTTCCTGATTCGGGAAGGCTCTCTTCTTTTGCGCAGTGTGGTATGCGATTTTGCTCTGATCCGTTTCTGTTTATTCTATCGAAAATTGACGTCTCTGAAATCAGTCTGGTAAGATGAGAAACAGCGTCTTGAATGTGTTCTATTCCTGTTCTCGCCGTATCTCAGCCTGATTGACTCGCCATGAACCGAATGTTGCTCCGCTCCTGCCTGTTGTTACCGCTGCTTTTCAGCTGTTCTGTTTTGTGGGGATCTGATAATTCTGATCAGCGTCCCAACATCATACTTGTAATGGCGGATGACCTGGGCTGGTCTGATATTGGCTGCTACGGAGGTGAAATCGATACGCCGCACATTGACAGCCTGTCTCGTGACGGCATACGTTTCACTCAGTTTTATAACAATGCCATCTGTGGCCCCACGCGGGCCTCTCTGTTGACAGGGCTTTATTGCCAGCAGACAGGTCATCGTGGAGATCGCTGGAACGAACCCAAGAATTTCGACGTCTGCGTGACATTTGGTGAAGTCCTGCAACAGGCCGGGTATCGGACAATGATGGTCGGAAAGTGGCAGGGGAGAGACTCTGCCCTCGATCGGGGATTTCATCGTTTTTACGGGCCGATGTGCCAGGGTAAAATCAGCTACTTTCATGAAGTCGCCCAGAATCCGTATTACCTGGATCGCAAACGAATTGAACTGCCTGACGATTTTTACCTGACTGATGCCCTCAATGATCACGCATTGCAGTTTCTTCAGGAAGGACTGACTGGCAAACAGCCGTTTCTGCTGTATGTCGCCCACATCGCCCCGCACTGGCCCCTGCATGCCCGGGAACAGGAAATCGCCCGCTACCGTGAACAATACCTGACACAAGGTTGGGATCAGGTTCGTTCCCGTCGTTTTGCACATCAACGGTCAACCGGACTGATTCCACAGGAATGGGAGTTAGCACCTCGGTCAGCCAGCATTCGCGACTGGTCCGGGGAACCAAATCAACGCTGGCAGGCAGAACGGATGGCCGTGTATGCAGCCCAGGTGAAATCGATTGACCGTGGTCTGGGACAATTACTGCGAGCTCTGAAAAAGGCGGACGCAGCAGAAGATACGCTGGTCATTTTTCTGTCTGACAATGGTGCCGCCCCCGATGGCGGGCTGGCTCCCTCACAGAGTGGCATGGGATTCAGTGAGAAACGTCCCAACAAAAACTGGCGACGCGACCAGGTGCCAATCAAACCGGGCAGTGGTCCTGATCACATGCCTGGCCCCCATGATACCTTTGCCGCCTACGGTCTGGCCTGGGCGACGACCAGCAATACGCCTTTCCGGGGGACAAAACTGGAAGGTTACGAAGGTGGGATCCGCACGCCACTCATCGTTCGCTGGCCCAAAGTCATCCAGCAGGGAGGTTCTGTCACCAGACAGGCGGGACATGTGATGGACTTGATGCCCACATTTCTGGATATTGCCCGGACCGAGTATCCCCAGGAGTTTCAAGGTCGTCACCCTCTACCAGTCGAAGGTCAGAGCCTGTTGCCCGTATTTGAGGGGAAACAACGCAAGCCGTATTCGGAACTCTGCTGGGACCTGCCCCGCCAGCAGTCCATCATCAGTGGTGACTGGAAAGCGATCAGACCACGCCAGCAGCCGACAAAGTGGGAACTCTACAATCTGAAAGACGATGGCACCGAGACCACTAACCTGGCAGCCCAACATCCGGAGAAAGTCGAGTCTTTATCCCGGCGGTATGCTGCCTGGCACAAACGTGTGAATGCGAAATAAAAAATGCCGTGTGACAGGTTCAGACCCATCACACGGCGATATTCGTATTAAGCTTCTTGCGTCAGCAGTCAATCTCAGTGGCTTAGTGTTTGAAATGACGGCGACCGGTAAAGATCATCGCGATGTTGTGCTCATTGCAGGCAGCGATGACTTCTTCATCCCGCACGGAACCGCCGGGCTGAATAATGGCGGTCACGCCTGCTTTAGCAGCTTCATCCACACCGTCGCGGAAGGGGAAGAACGCGTCTGATGCGACGATTGAACCCTGGCTCCGATCACCGGCTTTGTAAGCGGCGATATAAGATGAATCGAGACGACTCATCTGCCCTGCTCCGGCTCCGAGCAGCATTTCATCTTTGGCAATGACGATCGCATTCGATTTCACGTGGCGGCAGACAACCCAGCCAAAGCTTAAACTGTTGAGTTCTTCTGGCGTAGGCTCGCGTTCTGTGACGACTTTCCAGTCGCTCTTATCGTCACGCAGTTCGTCTTTTTCCTGCACCAGCAGACCGCCGGATACACGACGATAATCCAGGCTCGGTTCAGCCGGCTCCTGCATCATCGGGCACTTCATCAGACGAACATTCTTTTTCCATTTAGGCTTTGTGGTCAGCAGTTCGAAAGCCGCGGGTTCATAATCCGGGGCGATGATGGCTTCAATGAACCGATTGGGTTCGCAGAGTTTTTCTGCCGTCGCCTGATCGACAGGACGGTTGAAACTTAAAATCGAACCGAAGGCACTGACCGGGTCACCGGCGTAAGCTTTTTCGAACGCTTCAGCGAGCGTCTCTGCAGTGGCACAGCCACAGGGATTGGTGTGTTTGATGACCACAGCGGCTGGCTGATCGAAGTCACTGGCAATCTGCAGGGCGGCATCCAGGTCCAGGTAATTATTGTAGGACAGTTCTTTACCGTTTAACTGCTCTGCCTGGGCGACGCTGGCTGCCGGTGGATTCTGTTCGGCGTAGAAAGCGGCTCCCTGGTGCGGGTTCTCGCCGTAACGCAATTGATCGCGCTTCACCAGATTGATGCTGACCGATTCGGGGAAACGGCTTTGTGAATCTGCTTCCGCAGGCAAAACCGAAGCCATGAAATTAGCGACGGCCCGATCATAGCGTGCAGTCATTTCAAACGCAGCGGCAGAGAGTTCCAGTCGAAATTCGGGAGTCAGCGGACCAGTCTTGAGTGCATCGAGCACACGATTATATTGTGACTGATTGGTCACGATGCCGACATAGGCATGATTCTTAGCAGCGGAACGAACCATGCTGGGGCCGCCGATATCAATCTGTTCGATTGCCTCGGGCAGGGTCACATCCGGCTTGGCAATCGTGGCTTCAAAGGGATACAGATTACAGACCACCAGTTCGAACGGTACGATTTCAAACTCTTTGATCGAAGCCGCATCGCTGGGGAGATCGGGACGTCCCAGAATGGCGCCGTGGACCTTGGGATGCAGAGTCTTGACGCGTCCATCCATGATCTCAGGGAAGCCCGTGTAAGTAGAGATGTCAATGACATTGACTCCCTGCTCTTCGAGGTAACGGCGTGTGCCCCCCGTGGAGATAAACTCAAAACCCAGTTCAGCCAGACCTTTGACAAAATCATCCAGACCCGATTTGTCACTGACACTGACCAACGCCCGACGCGGATAAGAATCGCTCATTTGTTTCTAAATCAATTTCCGAAGAATACAGAAATACAGTATTTCTGAGAGAGAAAAAGCGTACCTGAGTGCGCGGCGAAAGGGGGCCTGCCTGACACAGACCACAGAATCATTCTCTCGGGCACTCAACCAGAGGTCAGTTTAGCCACTCTCTGGTCAGAAAACAAACGAGGCATACCCTGCTTCAGCAGAAGAGGCGAACCTGTTTACTGAACAGGGTTTTCAGTCGCCGGAGCTTCGGTATTCGCATTATCCGCAGCAGGTTCGGGAGCCACTTCGGGCAGAATCGGGTATTTATCCTGGTGCTTGAAGCGAATCGGGAACGGTAAATCTTTCTGTTTCAGACAGAGAATGACGCCTGATTCAGAAGCACAGAAAATACGGTCGTTCAATTCGTTCATGAGCTTGACCTGATACTTTCGCAGAGGAACCGCAGAGAGCAGTGCTCCATCCTTACGGGACAGCACGAGCAGATTCCCCAGTTCATCCGTGGCATAAACCCGGGTGGGTGACATGGAAATAAAGGTCGAACCCAGTGGCTGCCACCATTCTTCCATACCGGTTTCACTGGAGAGCTGGAACAGGCCGCTCTTGCGTGAAGAGAGATAGACTTCGTTCTCTAGAACCATGACCGGAATACGAATCGGAAATGAGGTACGGATTCTCCAGCGGACAATACCATTGAGAATATTCAGGCAATACAGGTTCTGATCCTCGGATGCGAGGTATACACTATTTTTATTTTCTGCCAGATCGGTGGCAATCGGTGCGTCGGTTTCAAACTGATACGTCAGCTTTCGATCGGACAAGGTGACGGAATACAGCGATCCGTCCTGACTGGCAAATACGAGAGCGCGGGGAGTCACAAGCGAAGGAGTCGTAATGGCATCGCCTGTCTGGAAGGTCCAGCGAATGGCAAGATCACGCCAGGCGGGTAACTTGGATTCGCCGCTCAACTCTTTCAGTTTTCGCAGATTCCAGGCATAAACTCGACCATCCAGTGTGCCAACGTAAAGTGCGTCTTCGTCAACGGTCGGGCTGGTAGAAGCTGATGTGGGAAGCTGCAGTTCCCAGTCGATCTCACCATTCATCCGGTCGATGGAATAGATCTTCGTTCCGACGGTGATGAACACGTATTTTGAATTGGAAACCGGCGGATAACTGGCGTTATTCCCCCGCCCCATCTGTGTCGCCCAGAGCTTCTTTCCTGTTTCATTATTGAAAGCAGTGATGATCCCGGAAGTGGAAATCGCGTAGATATTAACTTCATCCAGCGTCAGATGGACGATGCGGTCCCGGTGAGGGTCCACTGTGGCCTGGCCCCACCAGACCCGTTCCAGATTATGTTTGACCAGCGAACGCTGGGTTGGAACCGTCAGTCCCACGGATGATTCGTTTAAGCGTTGCGCCTGCAGATTTTCAGAGCACAGCCCCATAACCAGTAGCGCCAGAATCAAATACTTGGGCATCTTCCAACCAGACATATTCAATCTTTTCCAGAATGATTTAGGAGAACGGGTGATTCAAATTCGCGGAGAATGCTCTCAGACATCAGAAATGATGCGAGGCCTCCCTCTCTCAAGTCTACATGATGGATTCATCAGACACCGAAAGAGTCTGTAAAAACAGGTAATATTCTGGCCTGCTCCTGACTCCAGAAATATCACACTCACCCTATTCTACCTACACAACCAAGCTGGAATCCAGCATTGTTCCGCCGAGATTCGAAGAATTTTCACCATCAAAACTGAACAGATTTATCAAATTGGTTGATGCAAACAGTCCTCGCACGTTATTCAGTAGCAGGCAGTTCCCAGCCAACTATTGATGCTGACGGATTTACTGATTAAGCGGTTCCTGTCGGATGCTGCGGTAATCCTGCGTTCCTGCGAAACAGGAACTACTCAGTCCGTCCTGGATGTGTTAAAATAACTGCAGTTTTCCTGTCTGCAAATCAAGCTTTGATCCTCTCACAGCCTGAAAGGGAACTGGCATGAAACTCCCCTGCTCCGCTTCGATGTTTCCAGGCGTTTTCAGACTGGCGGTGGTCCTGTGTTTGACACTGGGACTGAGCCATTCAGCGCAAGAGGTTCGCGCCGATCTGATCAAGCTGAAACAAGGGGGAGAAATTCGCGGTAAGCTGCTGAAAGAGAGCGCTGGCGGTGAGACTACACGCACCATCGAAACACTGAGTGGAGGTCGCATCAGCGTTGATGCTCAGCAGATCGAGTTCGTGACGAACCGTCCCCTGGTGATTGAAGAATACGAATCCAGGGCGCACCAGATAGAGAACACTGTCGAAGCCCATCTTGAGCTTTCGGAATGGTGTCGCGAGAATTTCCTGACGACGCCTCGTCTGCAGGAACTGGAAAAAGTGATCGAGCTTGATCCCGATCATGAGCAAGCACGGGCCGCCCTGGGATACACCTTACGTGATGGCGAATGGATGACCCGCGACCAGATCATGCGGAAAAACGGCTATGTGAAGTACAAAGGCCGCTATGTTTCATCTGCAGAACTGGAACTGCTGGAAAAAAATCAGGCGGACCTGGAAGCTGAACGTGCCTGGAGCAAAAAAATCAATCTGTGGGTCACCTGGCTCACCAGCCAGAATCCGCAATACCAGTCAGAAGGACTGCAGAACATTCAGAATATCAACGATCCTAACGCGGTCGCCGGTCTGGCCAGGAACCTGGGGAAACATGAGAATCTGAGCCTGCGGTCTCTGCTGGTGACGACGTTGCAGCAGATTCCCGGGCACCTTCCGTTGCGACCACTGGCGGAACTCGCACTGACAGATCCGCATCAGGCGATTCGCGATGCGGCACTGCAGGCGCTTTCCGCACGCGATGCGTCTCAGGCGATCGTCTTCTTCATTGAAGCGTTGAAGCACAAATCGAATCTGATCGTCCAGCGTGCCGGAGCGGGACTAGCGGCGATTGGAGATCGAGAGGTCGTCCCTGAACTGATCGACGCCCTGACGACCAGCCATACTTATCGGGTTCGCGTTCCGGATGCCACTTCGACGTACAGTTTCAACAGCAATGGATCGTTCGGCGGTTCAGGGGTGGTGTTGCCACCCGAGATAGAAGCGGGACTGCTGGCCGGGCGTTATCCCAACGGGGTGATCGTCCTCCCCTCACAGCAACCCAAAGTCCGCATGCGGACTGTCTCAGTCAAACATGTCCACCAGAACAGCGCGGTACTGGATGCCCTGCAGAAGTTGACCGAGCAGAATTTCGGTTATAACCAGCGACTGTGGCGACTCTGGTGGTCATCGGTTGAAAACCAGACGGGAATCATCCCTGCAATTCCGTGAGGTATCCGTAAATCGGCTCCCGGTTTTCAGTTTTCTTCACCGGCCAGCACCTGCCGTAAGCCGCCCAGATGCTGATCGTAATTCTTCCACCGCTCCAGGCCGGAACGGTTCATGGGACGCCTTACCTGCCAGTTACTTGCGGTCGTCACAGGACGCTGATTGGCATGAAAATCCAGGCACTGGTCATCCCAGTCGACGCCGATGAATTCAACCAGTTCCCGGGAGATGGCTTCCTGATTCTGAACCAGGTCGGCGTATGCCAGTTCGTAAGGCTTCTGGGGTAGAACCTGTTGCCAGTGCTCCATCAAGCGCTCGTACTCGAGGTAGTAACGCCCCAGATCTTTGAGATCATGTGAGTATTCGTGCCACTGGCGAAACCGCTGAAAATAGCAGGAGAGACAGGTATCGAGGGGATCGCGCCGGCAGTGAATGACTTTCGCCTGAGGAAACAGAATTGTAATGAGCCCCAGATGAAGAAAATTCCCCGGCATCTTATTGATGATGCGACTGGCATGTGAGTCGAACGTGCGCAGACGCTTCAGATAAGCCTGTCCAAATCCGGAGAACGCATTGGTGGGTAACTGATGGATGCACTCGGGATACGGTGTCTGCCCCGGAGTATGTCGCGGCAGGGTACTGGCGATACTGGAGATGTCACTCAGTTCGCCTGCACCGTGTACTTGCGGATGACTGGAAAGGATCTGCTCGACCAGGGTCGTCCCTGTACGAGGCATTCCAATGATGAAAACCGGCAGGTCCGTCTGCAAACCGTATTGAGACAGCTCCTGAATTGTATCTGCAGAGAAGACTTCGATTGTGCGGTCAATTCCCTTTCGAAACTCATCCACATCAAACTTCGCATTTCGACAGCGATTCCCCATTTCGTAATAGGTGAATGCCTTTTCGTAGTCTTTGATGTCATTAAAGATCTTGCCGCCGGCAAAACCGAGGAAGCAGCGATCTTCGTCACTCAGGTCATTTCGGGCTGCCTGCTGTTCAATCAGTTCGATCACCGGATCGTCGGCGGTAAATTTCCTGGTGGCGGAGTAATTGAAATAAGCCTCTGCATAATCGGGCTTCAGCCGCAGGGCAGTCAGGTAGTGAGCTTCAGACAGCTGGAACTCACCAATCAGTCTGTAGATGGCAGCCAGGTTGTGATGGTACTCGGCCACCTGCGGTTGCAGTTCGATGGCTTTGTTGAGTAGATCCACCCCCACACGGTGCTCACCTGACTGTGATTTCGCCAGGGCATAGAAATGCAGGAACCGGGGGTTATCCAGATTCGCATAATAGTAAGGGCTTAAGATTTCCGCTGCTTTTAGCGGCTGATTCTGCTGCAGTAACTGGACCGCTTCCGCGATGATGCTGTTCATACTGTTCCCGAAATCAGGTTCTGAAGAGTATTCCCTTTTACTAATTCTTCCCCGATCGGATCAGAGACGGAAGTGGAATGTTTTTCGGAAGTAGCGCCAGAGCCATTGGCCGGTCGTCAGTTGACTTACAAGGAATCGCGCTTTGCCCCGCATGTTAGTCCGGAACAGGAAGACATCCTCTTCCAGCGGTACGATCGCCTGGTACGCAGTACTGGTCAGTTTTTCGTTGCCGTCTTTGTCCGTTACCGTAGGCAGTTCACCTCCCATTTTATTCGAGAGCGTGGGAGGGACATAATCCCGATGCCCATGAGCGACCCGTTCGATTTTCGATGTGTAGATTTTCTCCGGCAGGTGTTCCATTTTGAGTTCCACCTGCTGGTCGATCTGAAAATCGTTGCGGTATTCCTGGTCGATATAGAGCACGGCCTGGAAACGTTCTTCCGGAGCAATGCTCAGCATATGCGTCCCTTTGTCGAGATAGCAGTCGGCATTGCGGGGATCGAGGGGAGTCCCGTACCAGCCGGAAAGCCGTTTGCGGGAGTCCGATAATTTCGGTTCCGGTTTCCGTGCCGGGGCGACCACTTTCCCACTGATGGGTGCGATGACCTCCATATGCTTGAGCTGTTCTTCGATCTCGGCAATCTGCTCATCAATGGTCGCCAGTTTTTCCTTGGCCACCTTGACGCCTGCCTGATCTCCCAGTGCGCGATATTTGTAGATCTCGTCTTCCTGAACTTTACGTTCGATTTCTTTCAGACGATAGAGCTTGTCTTCTTTCTCGATGTTGACGATCCGCGCGAGCAGTTGTCCCTGCTTGACCTGCTGTCCGGGTTCGACATAGACCTGTTCCAGTCTACCCGGCTCGGTGGTGTAGACATCTTTCACGCCGTAACCTTCGACAACGAAAGGTGCCTCAAAATGCATGGGAACTGGGATCAGGAGAATTCCCAGGATCAAAGCGACAGCCACAGTCACAGTCGCTGAGACTTTGAAGTAATTCATGGGTTCGGTCCTTGGAGCTGCAATAATTTTGTAAATGTTATAGATAATCCCACCAATGAATGAGACGACAGAGATCACCGCCAGAGTGATACCGATACTCTGCAGGTCATATGGTTTCAGGACGGTATACAGGAACAATGTGATCCCGAACATGATGAACCAGCGGTAGACCGCTGCAGAAACCGCATACACAATGAACCAGAATTTACCGGTTTCCGGCATAAAGGGATCCCGCTGCGATTCAATTCCCAGGCAGTACCAGGCGAAAGTATCGCGAAGATGCTTATCGGCTTTCTGCCTCAGGTTGGGAATCTCCAGCAGGTCACTCATCATGTAATAACCGTCAAACCGCATCAACGGGTTCGCGTTGAAGATCACGGTCGTCACGGTAGAGATAAAGAACAGGTTCAAAGCCAGGTGGTTCAGGAGTCCCGGTTTGGTAAACCACCAGATCCAGACCGCGATGGCGGACATGATGACTTCGATATACATCCCGGCCCCGCCGATGATGATTCGCTGCCATTTATTTCTCAGCATCCAGGAATCGGAGACATCACAATACAGGCAGGGGCTGAAGACGAGGAACATGATCCCCATCCCGTGGCACTCCCCGTTATAATGCTTGCAGGAGAGACCGTGCCCGAATTCGTGGACAACTTTCGCCGCTCCAAGCACGAACCACATGTAAATCAGGTTGGGCCAGCCAAAAAACTGCTGGAATTCCGGGAGTCGACTGCGAAACGCTTCGAACTGCACGCCGATCAGAATCCATGAAGACAGGATCAGCAGAGCGAACATGGTGGTCGCCCAGGGTTTCCACATCCATTTCACATAGGGATACATTTTCTGGAGCGTTGTTTCCGGGTCCCAGCCGGGCAGCCTGAGATAGAGCAGGTTTTTCACGGTGGAGAAGAATTTCTTCTTCGTCTCTTCGCGATACTGCTTGATCAGGGTGACTCCCTGTCCCGGACGTCCGCTGGTCAGCAGCCCTTTACGATACAGGTCCGAAATCAACTGCTGAATTTCAGAGATGGAAAGTAGCAGAGTGGGATACTGTCGGTGAACTTCATCACGGATTTCTTCCGGACTGCGTTCTCCATTGAGCAGATTCAGAATGTAGTATTGCTCGGGATGCAGCCGCGTGTATTTCAGGGAGACCGGGTCTTTGATGACCCAGTAACCCAGTCCTTTGTAATGAATCCATTTGCTGATTAAATCATCGCGCACGCTCAGCGGAATCGGTCGTTCCGTTGAGGATGTCATGGATTCGCTAAGAGTACTCATATGTGGTCAGGATTCCTGGCAGATTAAGAAATGTCGCTTCTTCTTCAGTCTACGAGAACAGCTTAGTCCTCAATTGTTTTTGCCGGGCTTCCCTGCGCCACTTTGGGTTCTGATTTATCCGGCAGTATTTTCATTGTGGCCATGTAGCCTGCTTTGAGAATGTTTTCCGGATTTTCGACTTCGGCCCAGACCCGAATTGATTTACCGTGGATGGGTTCGACTTCGACATCGATAAAGGTAATTTTGCCGTTGAAGATTTCGTTCTCAACCGGTAGACGGATACCATGAATGTCCAGCTGGACTTCGACGGGCGTTCCCACATGAAACTTCCAGGTATCCTGGATATTCACATAACCTTCCACTTTGACCCGGTTGGTGCTGACCAGTTCCAGAACTTCATCTCCGTGACGGACGACTTCGCCAGTTGAACGGAATTTTTTGGTGACGATGCCGTCAAAGGGAGCGATGACTTTCATTTCTTCGAGCTGGGCGTCGATTTCATTGAGTTGCAGCTTATTCATATCGAATTCCAACTCTGCCTGTTCGATCTGCAGATCGCTTTTTTCTGCGTTCAGGGTCAGGCGTTTGATATCGAGTACGGAAATCGTGTTGGGAACCCGTCGATTGATATCCTTGTTCATTTCCAGTTCAACGTAGGCGGTGTCGCGGGCCTTCTTGGAATAGCGAATTTCAATATCGTTGGTGGCCTTCTTCTCTGCTGTCCGGCGGGCTGCCTTCAGGGCATCACTTTTTAAGCCTGCGATCACCTGGCCCTTTGTGACTCGCTCCCCTTCGTTGGGTTCGACAAACTCGAGCACGCCGGGACGATCGCTGCCGAGGATGACGCGGTCGATCAGTTTAATCCGGCACTCACCAACAGAGATGGCAGCTTCGGGGTTTGCAGTCGGTTTCTTTTCGGTAGCTTTCTTTTCAGCGGCTTTCTTTTCGGTGGCTTTGTCTTCGGCCAGCAGGGTCGTTCCTGCATATCCGAGACTGCATCCTGCGGTCAGCAGCATTGTGTACAACACGTGTTTCATTTTGAAATTCATATCCTGATCCTAATACTGAATCTTAAGGTTCCCGAAGCAAAAAGCCTGCATTTCAACGCTGGTCGAGACTGGAGAGTCTGACATATATAAATATAGACACTTCAGTGCCTCATATCTAACGCCCGGTTCACACTACTCACAAGCAATTTCTGAAGTGGAACAAACGTTTTTCACGGGCTAGTTCAGAACATAACGACATGTTGAACTCCCGCAGCAGGTCATCACAACCGGAATACTTTACCCAGCTTATCCTGTTTTCGATTTTCGAGACGATTCCCAAGCTCCCTGCCAGACAATGCCTGACCGTAAGTCATGTTCTATTTTCCAATTATGGCCTGTTCTGATTCTACGCATGTTATACTTCAAATATTTGACCGTCTCTTATAACAGGGTATGTTTTTATGGCTCCGGGCTACTGGACCGATTACTCACTTTGTCCGTTTCTTTTCCGCAACATGCGAAAAAAAAGAGATTTACGACAAATTGTCTTTTTGCATTCGCCCTTCCCCCCGAATAAAATCAGGGTATGTAAGATTGTCCACACAGTGAAAATCGCGTGTGGAACCAGCAAAAAACCATAGTTTACGTCAAACATACCGTATAATTTCTGAAAGAGTCTCGTTTCAGAAATGGAAAACGGAAATCCATCGATCGATCAAACAGGTAAGTTAACTCTATGACCAGCACTCAATCGCCCACTCAGACCCGTGAACGTGTCATTCGTATTGCGCGGGAAATCGAAGAGTTTGCTCATTCCAACGTCGCCCCCGAGACATTCTTCCGTGAATTTCTCAGACGCGTGGTAGCTGGACTGGGAGCAACGGCAGGTGCTGCCTGGTTAATCGATGAAAGCGGTCGGTTGACCATCAAAAGTGAAGTCAACCTGGCAGACACCGGTTTCTACGAAGAACCAGAGGCGATTCTGAAGAACCAGCGACTGCTCTCCGATGTCATTTCCACGGCTGAAGCACGCATCTTTACCGCCGATGGTGAGAGCGATGTCCACCTCCCCACCGATAACCTGATCGTGGTGGCGGCACTGACGATTCGCAAAAAACCGGTCGGTGTCATCGAAATCTTCCAGCGGTCGAATGCTCCTAAACAGGCTCACTCAGGTTACCTGCAGTTTGTCGAGCAGATGTCCGGCTATGCCTCGCATTATCTGACAGAGCGCGACAAAGCCAATCAGTCGGATGCATCCCTCGAAGTCTGGGAAGAAGTCGACCAGTTCGTTCAGCAGCTGCACCGCAGCCTGGATTTGTCTGAAGTCGCGGCTACCGTCGTGAATGATGGTCGTCAGCTCCTGAATGCCGACCGTGTCAGTCTGGCGATGCAGTACGGCAGAAAAACAGTCATCGAAGCAATCAACGGACAGGACAAAGTCAACAAGCGGGCCAACACGGTCCGACTGCTCTCCAAGCTCTCCAACAAAGTTCTGGCGATGCGTGAGACCTTCATCTACTCAGGGTCGGTCGATGCCATTCCCCCGCAGATAGAAGAACCCCTGGCCGATTACCTGCAGGAAAGCGGAACCCGCATGATCATGATCGTGCCGCTTTTCGAACCGGAAAAAATTGTCAAAAATGATGACGAAGCCCTGGGACGTACCAGCGATAAACCTCGCAAACTGATTGGCGGTCTGATCGTCGAACAGATCACCGACAGCCAGCCGCGACCTCATCTGGAAAGCCGCGCCGATCTGCTGTCGGGGCACATCGCCAGCGGGATTGCCAATTCCCGCAACTACGAAAGCATTTTCCTGATGCCGCTCTGGCGGATGGTCGGACGCATCTTTGCTTCGCTGCGTGGTAAAACTCTCGTTAAAACCCTGGTCGTGATCGCTCTGCTTGTCGCTGCCGGCGTGACACTGGCGATGGTTCCCTATGATTATCGAGTCAACTGTGACGGTCGACTGATGCCGACCATTCAGCGGGAAGTCTTTACTAACTGGGAAGGCGAAGTCGTCAAGATTCACGTGGAGAGTGGTCAGCAGGTGAAAAAAGGTGACCTGCTGGTGGAAATCCGCAACGAAGACCTGAAAGCCCAGGCCGTAGATGCGGAAAACAAACTCAACGAACTCCGCCTGTCGATGCTGGCAGTGAATGCCCAGCTTCAATCGGACTCCAACAATAAACGCCCGGTGGAAGATATCATCAATCTCCGTGGTAAATTATTTGAAACACGCACGCAGATCGCAGGTACCGAACGGCATCTGGAGATTCTGAACGAGCGACTGGATAAACTGAATGTGCGGGCTCCCATCGATGGCGTCGTCACGACATTCCAGGTTGAACAGCTGCTGATTAACCGTCCGGTGCAGCGGGGTGAACTGCTGATGGAGATCATGGATCCCAACGGTCCCTGGCAGCTGGAACTGGACGTGGAAGAAAAACGGATGGGGCACATCCTCCGAGCTGCTGAGAAAAAGGGCGATATCGAGTTGCCCGTCGAATTCATTCTGGCAACGTCCAACGAACTGACCTACGAAGGGGAAGTCACCGAAATCTCAACACGGGCCAATCACGCCGAAGAGGTAGGATCGATTGTGGAAACCTATGCCACATTCGATGAAGAAGCACTGCCGATGCTGCGAATTGGTGCGGAAGTGAGTGCCAAGATCGACTGCGGTGAACGCAGCCTGTTCTATGTGCTGTTCGGTGATGTGGTGGAAACCGCCCGTCGTTACTTCTGGTTCTAACAGCCGACAGACGATACTGAAAATAAAAAACGCCCCGGGATTAAATTCCAGGGGCGTTTTTTTATCGATTCAAAGACTGCGACTATTCTTTGTCAGCAGGTTTGTCTTCGGTCTTTTTGGGTTCTTCTTTTTTGGCTTCCTCTTTCTTCGGCTCTTTTTCATGTGCATGATCGTGATCATGATCGCCATGCTCATGGTCATGACCATCGTGCTTCAGGTCAACATGAAAATGATTTTCGCCGATATCCAGGTGGAAGTGCCCATTCAGATCGGATTCTTGTTTGATCGATTCCGGAATGGCTTTGCCTTCGGCTACGAAACGGGAGGACTTGCCGTCCTTTTCCCCTTCCAGAGGCTTGGCAGCCAGCGGAATTTCGTGTTCTTTGTCGCCAACTTCCATATCAAAGTCGATGGACTCGGCAGCGATCGGAACAGCAGCTTTGGCATCAGGACCGAGAATGAAGGCGGTCAGCGTGCGTTTATCGCCGTCAAAGACGACTTCCACGTGGTACTGTTCTTCACCCACTTCCAGCAGATGACCGCCGTTGGGGCCATGGGCGTGTTCGTGATCGTGTCCATGGTCATGTTCTGCTTCCGCGGAAGCCTGGGAGTCTTTTTCATCGAATGTACGGGTTTCATCCTGACCGGCACAACCGGTAAACAGGGCGAGTGCCCCGCTGCAACAGACGACAGCCAATAAATTATTAATCCGCATTTTCATTCCTTCCCGAATTATATGAAACAAAGTGTTTTGATAGCGATTTTAATTCGCCCTGTCGATTACATATGCAAATCATATGCAGAATGACCCATAAAGAAAAGCGATCTGCTGAAGTTTCGAACAGAGATCAATGAATCCCCTCTTCTTCCGCCTGCGCCTCATCGATGGCATCATCCTGAATATAAGTTTTTCCTTTATAGCGTTGCGCGACAAATACGAACAGTACCGCGGCCACAAGCATCAGTCCGGAAAAGAACCAGAAGTAGTCGGCGCCTTCCAGACGGGAACTCTTTTCGTCAATCATGATGACCTTATTAACCCCCGCGGTCAGCAGGTTCCCGACGGTAACAGCCAGCCAGAACAGGGACATGATGAACGATTTCATTGATTTGGGTGCCTGCGTATACGAGAACTCCAGGCAGGTGATCGAGACCATGACTTCCGCAGACGTTAATACCAGGTAGGGAAGGGTCTGCCACAAAATGTGCGGCGGGCTCTCAGGGGAATGAGTAATCCACGACTCAAGCACGGCACTGATGGCGAACGAAGCTGACGCCAAGAAGAAGCCGATAGAGATTTTCCGCAAGGGGGTTAAAGGGAAGACCTTTTCGATCAAAGGATAAATCACATAAGTGAAAATTGGTACCAGCAGTAAAATAAACAGCGGGTTGAGTGCCTGCATTTGAGCCGGATTCAAAACATGATCACCGACTTTTAAATTCATTCTTTGCCCCTGAAGTACCCAGGAGGACCCTGTCTGATCGAAGAGTGACCAGAAGACGGGCAGAAAGACATAGAACAATACACAGAGATTGAGCAGTGCCTGCATGCCTTCCTTACTGAAGGTTTCATCACGGAACTTCTCCCAGCCGGAAGCGGGTATGTGAACGAATTCATTGCGTCCCAGCCAGAACAGAATGGTGGCAATCAGCATCAGTACCCCGGGCAGACCAAATGCATAGTGGGGGCCATACTCTTCCAAAATGACCGGAATCAGCAGGGAGGAAATAAACGCTCCCATGTTGATAGACAGGTAAAACCAGCCGAAGACCCGACTGAGCAGATTCTGGTTTTTGCTGCCAAACTGATCGCCGACATGTGCGGAGACACAGGGTTTAATCCCCCCGGCTCCAATAGCAATTAAGGTTAAGCCGAGCAGCAGTCCCGTGCGCGTTTCATCGATGGCCAGGGCAAGATGGCCAAAGCAGTAAACGACCGAGAGGACGAGAATCGTGCGATATTTTCCCCAGAAGATATCAGAAATGAGAGAGCCCAGCAGCGGAAAGAAATAACAGGCGGCCACGAACAGATGGAAATACGTACTCGCCTGCTGGTCGCTCATGTGATCTTCCATGCCTTGTGAATTCAGCATGTACTGCGTCATGAAAACCACGAGAATGCCCCGCATGCCGTAATAACTGAAGCGTTCGGCTGCTTCGTTACCGACGATGTAGGGAATCCCGGTCGGCATTTTGGTGGAAGGGACAGGAGCAGTCTTATATGTTGGCGATGTCATCAGTGGGTCTGGTCCTTCAATGGTGTCTCGACTTCGGTTCAGTTCGATTCTTGCTGCTGCCGATCCGTTTCCACGCGTTCTACCTTTACACCTTCAGGAGAGGGAGTGAACTGGAAAATGGTGTCAGCGTAACGTTCAAACATTACCGGATCGTGGTGACTGATCATGATAATCTGGAAGCCGAGTGCCTGCCCCGCCTCATGAATAATTTTCACTAAACGTGGTACCAGATCGGGACGGAGCCAGCAATCCTGTTCGTCCAGAACGAGTACCCGCCGGTGTTCTGTTTCATCCAGCGTCATGAGCGCAAACATCCGCAGGCCGACCGAGAGGATGTTGGCCACCGAGCCCCCCTGCCCCCGCATAATGTCTTCCGTATTGCCTTCCCGTTCGATCTGAAATTCGACCGTGGCGGCGTTACGTTTCCATTCAGCGACCGCCTTGAGTTTGAGTGGCTGTTCCAGAACTTCCTGGAGGGCGATCGTCAGTTTCTCCTGAATCATCTGCAGTTCCTGCTCGAACAGCTGACCGCTTAAGGTCTCCAAAGCTTCGGTGACCTGCTCGGAGATGCCCAGGTACTGTTCCGTTTCCTGCAAAAGCTGTTTGAGCTGAGCCTGGTCTTTCTCTTTCTGTTCGCGCACCGCGGAGAGCTTCCAACAGCGGCGCTGCAGGCTCATGGGAGACCGCAGTTCCCCGGGCTCGGTCTCGGAATCAGATTGAGAAGTCATGTCGCTCTGCATGGCTCACTTTCCATTCGGCCGATTCAGGAAGCGTCTGCTGACTGATGTGCGGTTTCAATTTTGGAGAGTTCGGTTTCGATCTTCGCGAGACTCTGATGATACTCGGCCCGCTTACGGGCATTCTCATCCTTGATCTGCTGCAGCTTAGCTTTCAGCTCTTCCAGTTGATCGGTGCCATATTCTTCCTGGGCCTGTTGCTTGAGCTCGTTCAGATTCTGCTCGGCATTCACCAGGTCGCGTTCGGATTCAATTTTGCGTTTATTCAGTTTCTGAAACTGTTCCGTCAAAGCTTCGATATCGGGAACTGCTCCCTGCTGGTCATTCGTCATCGCGGGAAACCTCATCTGCTAATTTCTGTATTTCTGCTGCCACGGTTGTTTCAAACTGGGGCAGATTTTTTTCCAGGAAAAGTTTCAGCCCTGCTCCCGTATCCGTTCTCCGAGACTGTAATTCGGCCAGCCCCGAAATAAAAGCGGACGGCACGCCTTCCTCGGTTTCGTCTTCCATTTCCGGATGAAAGACTTCATCAAAGGCGGCGTGGGGAATTTCCACCTGCGAACGTCGCCAGCCGTCTGCGGTCGCTTCGAGTTTCAGGACAGAAGGAATATGCGCCCGAGTCGCATCGCTGCGCGAACGCCGGATGATATTCCCCGGAGTCACCCAGGTCGTCTGCCCTTTCTGCACGTCTTCGAGCCGACGATGAATGTGGCCGTTAACGACATATTCCACGCCTGTAATTTCATAGGGACGCAGGTGCCCCTGTTCTTCGTAGCCGGGAACGAGCAGATCGTGGTGGGTCACCCAGACGATCAGCGGTGAATCGGTTTCGTGCTCAAAGGCGTCTGCCTTGGGAAGTTTGTGTCCCCAGGAAGTGCCTCCCACAATGACCGGGCGACCTGCCATGGTGCCTCGCCAGGGATTTTCGGTTGAGAGCAGACGATAGCGGCCCGCCTGAATCAGAATGCTGAGCGTGTCATGTTCGTTCAACTGGTTTTCGCGGCAGTCATGATTGCCATAGATGCCATACACGGGAGTTTCGAATAAAGTCAGCAGCTCACACAACAGCCAGTTCTGATTGTCGCGGGGAACATGAAACAGGTCACCCAGGATCACGGGAAGTAAGCTTTGTTCCTGCGCCGTCTGCAGACACCACTTGATTTTCTCCAGCACGACGCGGGGATAATCGTCCCTGCGAAAGCCGGGGACCCGCCCCTCCACATGGGGATCACCGATCAGCAGCACACCTTGATATGCTTCAGGCGTCATGTGTGTGCCCCTTCAATCCGGTCTCGGCTGACTGAATGAAGCGATCCGGTTCCAGTTCTCCACCACACGTGGGACAGGTGGGATTCTCTTCCACCCAGTGCAGCAGTTCGACGCGGGCCTGTTCGTATTCGGCTTCGACTTCAGCGTGTCTCTGCTTCCGTTCCAGAAACTGTGTCTCTGCGGCAGTCCACTGCTGACAGAACTGCGCGAGTTTCGCACCATCGACCAGTTCCGGTGGGGAAACGCATTCTGCGAGGATTTCGGCTTCTCTCCGATCCCGCTGCGTGCGGGCTTCCGCGGATGTCAGTCTGGCGATCAGCTTCTCCAGACTTTCCGGATCGGTCAGCTGAGGAGGATCTTCCAGCGGTTCCAGGCAATTCTGTGTCGCCTGCGACTGCTGACAGATGCGATCCTGCAGTTGAAAATCCCTGATCAGAGCAGCGAGCGCCGTTTCATTTTTGAGAGTGGGAGGAACGCTTAATGTCTCCAATGCAGAGACTGTCGTCTGTGAGCGCTGCAGCCCGCTTTGAACCGTCTGCCAGCGTTGAACCAGTGCCGCGAGGGGGCGTTCCGGTTCCTGCTCCAGCGGTCCAGGTAGTACCTGAAGACAGTTCACCCGGCGGGAACAGAGGGCGACACGGGTATCCGCTTTCGTGAGTTCCGAAATCAGCGTTTCCAGCTGCTGAATCCGCTGCGTTTCGGACTGGAGTGCCTGATATTGTGTTTCGAGGGTCTCAAGTTCGGATTCCAGATCGGGAACGGGCTCCAGCAGTTTCAGTGTAGCCTCGTTCTGTTTCTGCTCTGTCTGTTGTCGCTGATAGTCCTGCTGAGCGACTTTGACTTTGCTGCGGTGCCGCTTCTGCATCTCGATCAGCACGGAGGCATCCGAGGAGGAGGCAAAGAAGCGGGCGGCTCGACTGCCCCGATCGCCCAGCAGAAAGATGGGCGATTTCTGCTCGCCGAAATGGACATCGAATTCATCGCTGTCCCCCGACTTGACCTTCGCCAGTCTTAATACTTCCGGGAGGATATCGGGGACATTGTTTCTGAGACGATGGAAATCCTGCCCGTCAATCGTATAACTGACGACTTTCTTTTTGCGTTTCCATTCGATGACATGGCCGTCGTCGGTTTCCACGATCACGCGGCACTCTTTGGCGCCGTGCCTGACCATGTAATCGCCCGAGGTATTTTCCGCCAGCACCTGCAGGGCCGAGACGAACGCCGACTTACCGCAGTTATTGGGCCCCGTCAGCACGGTGAGTCCGGGCGACAGCTCAATCTCGGTAAACGCGTGGCTCATAAAGTTATGTAGTGTAATCCGTTTCAACATGCCTCAAAGTATAATCATTTCGGTTCGCGAATCACAGGATTGTCGCCCCCGGTATTTCAGATCCCCGCCGAAACAGAGGCTTGCGTTCCGCCATTGATTCGAGTCAAATAACTTCAAAGCCCGGTGAGGGATGGACTGCCCGTCTCCTGCCCTGTTCTCCTGATATTTCAGATAGGATTGCCCATGCTCGCGCCGACCCAATATTTCCTGTGCTTCGCTCTCTTTTCCGGAGCTGTCTGCTCCACCTTACTGACGCAAACCGCTTCGGGGGCTGAGCAATATCGGGTCTATGTGGGCACCTATACCCGCGGCAGCGACAGCAAGGGGATCTACCAGTTGCTGCTTGACGGCAAGACTGGCAAGCTGACGCACGTGGATGTCACTGAAAACAGTGTGAATCCCTCGTTTTTGGCGATTTCTTCCGATCAGAAATATCTGTACGCCGTTAATGAAATCAATGATTTCGAAGGCCAGAAAGCAGGTGCTGTCAGCGCGTATTCGATTGCTGCAGACAGTGGCAAGCTGACGTTTCTCAACCAGCATTCTTCCCGGGGTGGCTCTCCCTGTCACCTGGTGGTGGATGCGACTGGCAAGTTCGTGCTCGTGGCCAACTATTCCGGCGGCAATATCTGCACGCTGCCGATTCAGAAAGATGGTTCCCTCGGGCCCAGTTCTGCTTTTGTGCAACACACCGGTTCCAGTGTGAATCCGGCCCGTCAGAAAGCACCGCACGCGCATTCGATTAATCTGGATCCCAAGAACCGTCATGCGGTTGTCGCCGATCTGGGCATTGACGAACTGCGCGTCTATGATTTTTCTGCAGCCGACGGCAGCCTGACTCCGAACGCGGTACCGGGAATCAAAATGGCTCCGGGGGCCGGCCCGCGGCACTTTACCTTTCATCCGAGCGGAAAATGGGGTTATGTGATTAACGAGCTGAACCTGACCGTGACCGCCATGGACTACAATCAAAAGACGGGGGTCTTTGAGATTCTGCAGAACATCTCCACCGTTCCTGAAGGAACGAAGCGGAAAGGGAATTCGACGGCTCAGGTTCTGGTACACCCCTCCGGGAAATTCCTGTATGGTTCTAACCGGGGGCCGAACACGATCGCCATGTATGGAATTGATCAGAAAACGGGCGAACTGACGTCCCTGGGTTATCAGCCGACCGGCGGTGCGATTCCGCGGAATTTCAACATTGATCCCAGTGGGAAATTCCTGCTGGCCGCGAACCAGGATTCGAATAATGTCGTCGTATTCAAGATCAATCAGAAAACGGGGGTACTGGAACCGACGGGACATGAAATCGACGTTCCCAAGCCGGTCTGTATTCAGTTTCTACCGATCGGCGGTACTCCCTGAGTTGCCTGACGTCTATAATTCAGACACCTTTCCGCGGAGGAAACCCTGCCGCGGTCGCATTGCTTTTGAGAACCTCCAGTCAGAACAAGATCGACACATATGTGGACGAAAATCTGTGGCATTCGTGATGCCGAAACCGCCCGCATGGTGGCGGACCTGGGTGCCTCTGCACTCGGTTTAAATTTTTACGCCCCTTCGCCGCGGTGCATATCTGTTGAAACCGCCGGGGAAATCGCTGAGGCTGTCTCGAAGAATGATGTCGCGCTGGTCGGATTGTTCGTGAATCACAGCCTGGAGGATATTGAAACAATCTGCCAGGACATTTCACTCGATCTACTGCAGCTGCACGGCGATGAATCACCGGAATTTCTGGCGAAACTGGCGGAGCGACTGCCAAACCTGCCTTTGATCCGAGCATTTCGTGTGCGGGAAGCGAATCTCGAATCAATCGCCGCCTATCTGTCTGACTGTGATCGCTGTGGCAAACGCCCGGATTACCTGTTGATCGACGCTTATTCACCAGATGCCTTTGGGGGGACCGGCAAAGTGGCTCCCTGGGCGGTGATTCAGGAATATTATCAGTTTACCGAGTGGCCGCCCCTGATTCTGGCGGGAGGACTGACCCCCGAGAATGTCGCGGAAGCGATCGCCGCGGTGCAGCCCTTTGGCGTGGATACCGCCAGCGGAGTGGAATCGGCACCGGGGATTAAAAGTGAGGAACTGGTGGCATCCTTTCTCAAACGCACAAAAAAAGCGTGAAATTTCGATCGTCTAACTGGTATAATACGACACAGCTCACGAATGAAAGATGAAGAATCAGAACAGTTTTTTGCAACTGCCTTGAGAATCCCGAGTTCGAGCTCTACCATATATCTCAGACCGGAGTGTCTGAGTATGTGGCGCTGAGTCACTTTGAAAAACAGGAGTTGCGGGAAACGCATCGTTTCTCCAGGGAATGAAAACGACCATGTCAACTGATTACAAAATTTTACTGATCGAGGATGACCGCGAGATTTCCAGCACGTTGAGTGGTGTGATTAAATCTGCGGGCTATAACATCATCGTGGCCCCCAACGGACTGGAAGGGCAGAAGCTCGCCCAGACCGAGAATCCCGATCTCGTCATCACCGATATGATGATGCCTAAAATGGGAGGTTTCCCCGTACTGGAAACTCTCAAGTCGCTGCCTTCTCCCCCCAAGGTGATCATGATCACCGCCAACGAAGGTGGCCGGCACAAAGCATATGCCGAGATGCTCGGAGTCGATGACTATCTGCGGAAGCCTTTCGCGATGGACGTCTTCCTGGATGCGATCGCCCGCGTTTTGGCAAAAGGCTCTGACGACGGAGATGATAGCAAACCCGCTAAAGGACCTCTGTCACGCGCACGTAAAAAATCGTAAGCGACCTGCCTGCCCTTACCCCCCGGCAACCAGCGCGACGTAGTACCAGTACAACCCGGTCAACGACGTCAGCGTGATATCGATCGTAGAAATCCAGCCCAGCTTTTTGTGCAGGCTGCTGTGCGCACAAGGTACGGGCGGATTGGGAATGCGTTTCAGAGCCAGAATCAGCGTCGTCGCCCAGAAGAAGGGTGTGCTGACGGCAAACAGCAGGTGCACGTAGAGGACATTCCGGACATAGTCGAACTGTTCGGGTGTCAGGGGGACTTCGCGTTGCTTCACGATATTCTGCCAGCCGCCGTGCATGATCTGGACGTCCACTTCGAAGGCGGCCACAGCCACCAGCAGGACGGCCCCGAGCAGAATCTGCAGCTTTTTGTGCAGCGCAAAGTTATGTTTGATTTTAACAGCGTAAAGGCTGAACAAGAGAAGTGGCACAATCAGCAACAGTGCCGAGACCACAAAATCCAACATGAATGTTGAGCGATAGCCTAAAAATCCATGCTCCATCTGAGTATCCTGTTTTGGCGTATGGGGGGAACGAGATCTGTTCGCGAGGAACCATATCAGAACTTCAATTCTGATCCAAGCCCAGCCTGATTTTGCTCTCGATCAGTTTCCTTGGTGGAATGGCGCGAATTTCCCCGGCTCCCACTTGCAGAGTCAGACAGGCTTGATACATTGGGCCAATTAAGGATTTTTTCAGCCAGCCGTTCTCTCAGACACAGGAGGTGTGCACGTGCCAGTGTGCGGCGTGATTCCCGCCCGACTCGAGTCATCGCGACTCCCCGGAAAACTGTTACTCAGTGAAACCGGACAGACGCTGATTCAGCATACCTGGGAGGCAGCAGCCCGCTCCGAGCGGCTGGATCGCCTGATCGTGGCGACCGACAGCCTGGAGATTCTGGAAGCCGTACATGGCTTTGGTGGCAAGGCGTTTCTGACGGGAGAGCATCCCAGCGGTACCGACCGGATTGCCGAAGTTGCGGAAAAAGAACTCCTGGATGCGGATATCCTGGTGAATATCCAGGGAGACGAACCCGAAATCGCGCCTGAATTCATCGATCAGCTGATCGACCTGTTGGAGTGCTCCCCGGAAGCCGAAATGGCGACGCTGGCGACCCCCATCCGCAGCCTGGAACAGTTACAGGATTCCTCGTGCACCAAAGTCGTCTGCAGACAGGATGGTTCGGCGCTGTACTTCAGTCGCCTGCCGATTCCCTTCACGCGTGATGTCGCTCCCGAAACACTGCTACCCGAACAGAGCCCCTGGTTATTGCACCTGGGCCTGTATGCCTACCGTCGACCGTTTTTACTTGAGCTCACCCAAGTCTCTCCGACTCCACTGGAACAGCTGGAGAAACTGGAGCAGCTCAGAGCCCTGGAAACGGGTGCAAAGATTCAGGTCGGCACCGTCGCTCATCCCACCGTTGGCATTGATACCCCGGACGATTATGCCCGGTTCGTCAGCCGCTATCAGCAGGGAACGAATTAGATTGCAGTAAGTCGCTTATTGATCAACAGTTAACGATCAACCCCCGTTTCGGTTACAGGCATTTCCCTGCAGACCTGACGTGTTAGAATATTCATGAGTGGCGACTGAGATCCGGCAGTCCTGCTCGCTTTTCCTCCGATTAAAGCGTGCAATTTCGCATTGCTTTCCATATCATGCAGCAAAGATTAATGACAGCTCAAACAACAGACAGCGAAATGACCAAACACACCACAAAACACATTTTTGTCACCGGCGGCGTCGTCAGTTCTTTAGGGAAAGGTCTGACCTCGGCCTCCATCGGTCTGCTGCTCGAACAGCGCGGCCTGCGGGTCCGGATGCAAAAACTCGATCCGTACATCAACATCGATCCCGGCACCATGAACCCTTACGAACATGGTGAAGTTTACGTACTCGACGACGGTTCAGAGACCGACCTCGACCTGGGTCACTATGAGCGATTCACCAACAGCCCGCTCTCCCGCAAATCCAACTACACCACGGGGCAGATTTACCAGCGCGTGATTGAAAAAGAACGCCGGGGTGAATACCTGGGAGCGACCGTGCAGGTCATTCCGCATATCACTGACGAGATCAAAGAATCGGTTTATAACCTGGCCAGTTCCGACGTCGATGTCGTCATCACCGAACTCGGGGGGACCGTGGGCGACATCGAAGGTCTGCCCTTCCTCGAAGCCATCCGGCAGATTCCGCTGGATATCGGTAAAGAAAACTGCCTGTTTATCCACCTGACGCTCCTGCCTTACATCAAGGCGGCGGGAGAAATGAAGACCAAGCCGACTCAGCACAGTGTAGGCCTGCTGCGGCAGATCGGGATTCAGCCCGACGTTCTCATCGTGCGTACGGAACGTCCGATGGACAAGGATCACGCGGACAAGATCGCGTTGTTCTGTAACGTCGAAAAAGGGGCGGTCATCGAAGAGGTCGATACGGAATATTCGATTTACGAAGTGCCCCAGGGGCTGGCCGATGATGGGCTGGATAAGCTCATCATCCGCAAACTGCAGATCGACGCCGAACCTCTGGATCTGACGAACTGGCGGACCCTGTTGAACCGCGTCAAAAACCCGGAACACGAAGTCACCATCGCCGTGGTTGGAAAATACATCGATCACAAAGATGCCTACAAGTCGATTTACGAATCACTGTTCCACGCCGGTTTCCATCACAACACCCGGATTCTGCTGAAGCGGATCGAAGCGGAAGAAGTCGAACGCCAGGGGGCCGAGAAACTGCTCTCCAACGTTGACGGAATTCTGGTTCCCGGTGGATTCGGGAAACGCGGCATCGAAGGCAAAATCGCGTCCGTGAAATTTGCCCGCGAAAACAAGATTCCCTACTTCGGAATCTGTCTGGGCATGCAGTGTGCGGTCATCGAATTCGCCCGGAATGTACTGGGACTCCCCGGTGCCCATAGCACGGAATTCGACAGCGAAACCAGTGCCCCGGTCATCTGTCTGCTCGAAGAACAGAAAGAGATCACCGAAAAGGGGGGCACGATGCGACTGGGGGCCCAGGACTGCATCATTACCAAAGAGTCCAAGGCACACACCTGCTACGGGGCAGACTCCATCAGCGAGCGGCACCGTCACCGGTACGAGTTCAATCCTGAATACCGTACGAAGATGGTCGAAGGTGGGATGATTCCGACCGGTACCAGCCCCAACGGGAACCTGGTTGAAATCGTCGAAATTCCAGATCATCCCTGGTTTCTCGCAGTTCAGTTTCATCCGGAATTCAAGTCCAAGCCGGTCAGCCCGCATCCGCTGTTTGCCGGGTTCGTCGGTGCGGCTTTGAATTATCATCAGCAGAAAGTGCGTGTCTCTGTTTCCTGACAGAGACGCGTGTCTGATTCCGGAATGTATCAGAACAGGGAGACATTCCCCGATGAGCGGTTCTTCTTCTAAAGCAGACCTGCAACTCTCAGGATTGTTGAACGTTAATAAACCCGAAGACGTCACCTCTCGCCAGGTGGTCAACCAGTTTCAAAAGCTGGTCCGCCCGGCCCGAGTCGGTCATGCAGGGACACTCGACCCCCTGGCGACGGGAGTGCTGGTCCTGTGCGTCGGTTCCTCGACCCGGTTGATCCGCTTTGTGCAGGATCAGCCCAAGGAATACATCGGCGAATTCATACTGGGAAAACGGAGCGACACCGACGATATCACAGGCGAAGTCGTCGAGACACCGGACTGTCCGGTGATTGAACGAGAACAACTGGAACGCTTACTCCCCACCTATCGTGGTTCCATCGAACAGACTCCGCCGAAGTTTTCAGCAGTGCATGTGAATGGCAGACGTGCTTATGACCTCGCCCGCCAGGGTAAGACCGTTGAAATCAAGCCCCGCACGGTCGAGGTGTATGAACTGGAAATCGTGAAATTTGAGTTCCCCCGTTTTCAGCTGCGGATAGTCTGCGGTTCGGGAACTTACATTCGTTCGATCGGACGCGACCTGGGAGAAGACCTGGGCGTGGGCGCCACGATGACCTCACTGGTACGTTCGCGGATTGGGGATTTCAAGCTGGAGTCAGCATTGAGCCTTGAAGAACCGCCGACTCTGGAAGCGATCACTGCCCATCTGCAACCGCCAATCAAAGCCGTTCCTCATTTACCACATTACCGGTGCGATGCACGGGAACTGAGAGCCATCAGTCTGGGACAGAAACTGACCGGCCCTCCGGAAAGGCTGCCTGAGACGGACGAAATCACTGAAGTCGCGATCGTCAGTCCCGCGGGTGAACTGGCAGCGATTGCGGAATGGGATCGTCCTCATCAGTGTCTCTCCCCTCGACAGGTTTATGCGCAGCGCCCGAACTAAGCGATCTACCAGAGAAAAAGAAATCACCCGAATCAAGAAATGCGTACTATGCAACTCATCCTGGCCAGTACTTCAACTTATCGCGCGGAACAGTTAAAGCGTCTGGGAATTCCTTTTGCACAAGAGGATCCGCAGGTCGATGAAGACATTCTGAAGCAGGCTGGACTGCCTCCCGCAGAACTGGCCAAACGGCTGGCGCTGGAGAAAGCGCTCCAGGTGCAGCAGCGTTTCCCGACGGCCCTGATTATCGGCGGTGATCAACTGGTTTCCTTCGAAGGAGATGTGCTGGGGAAACCGGGTTCCAACGAACGGGCGGTTCAGCAATTAATGCGACTGCAGGGGACCAGTCATGAACTGATCACGGCGATCGCGGTGCTGGGTCCGGCGTTTGAGGAAGTTCACTGCAATCACACGCGGCTCACGATGCGTGCCCTGGATGAAGCAGCGCTGCGGCGGTATGTCGAATATGACGAACCCTGGAACTGTGCCGGGGCGTACAAGATTGAAAGCCGGGGCATTGCCCTGTTTGAATCGATCGAATCAACCGACCACTCGGCGATTACCGGAATTCCGTTAATGGAGCTGACGTCCCTGTTGAGACGCGCGGGCCTGGAACTCCCTTAAGCCAGGAGTCGCGCAAAAAAAACGCCTGCAGAGGCGGGCCTCCACAGGCGTGGTTCGATTCCTTTCATGAACGTCACTCATACGGACTGGACGTCCAACAGTGCTTCCCGCAGACGATTACGTGCGGTGTGCAGTCGACGCTTGATCGTTCCGATGGGTCGATCGAACTCGTCACTCATTTCCTTCAGGGACTGGCCCTTGAAGTAGAATGAGATCAGGGTCTGACGGTCGACTTCACCCAGCGATTCCAGTCCGCCACGCAGTTCAGTAGCCCGCTCGCTTTCCAGCAGTTTGTCCAGCGGGTTTTCCGGTTCATCGTCCAGGACGATGAAGGTATCCGGGCTCTGAATGCATTCGTTAGGCCGACGAACGGCTCGATTGATCGACATCCGGACGGCGATCTGCCGCAACCAGCCACCGAATCGCTCCGGTGCATTCAGCTGTGACAGTTTCCGCATGGCCTGGATGAAGACATCCTGAGTGACTTCACTGGCTTCAGCGTGGTTACGCAGACGCTTCATTACGATCGCGAAGACCGTAGATTCAAATTGAACAACAAGTGAACCGAAGGCGTCCCGATCTCCATTCTGAGCAGCCGTAACTAACTCGATTAAGTTCTGATCTTCCATTGTAGTATCTCTTCTCTGTCCCTGAATCAGGACTCTGAATTCATTGAAGTTCAAAGTGGTTCGTTAAGCACATGCAAACCAGAAACGGAACAGCGTTTGAATCAGCCGCGAGACCAGAGAAAAAGCGGGTGCGCTTTCACAGGTCACCAGGGGCCCAACGTGCTACGTTTGCCAGTGAATGTGGCAGGGTCAGCTAAAAGGCTGTCGCGTTTTAACCAACCACTTTGAGTAAACGATTTTCTGCTAAAAAGCAGGGAACAGGAATCTGCTTACGAAGCAGTTCCGGTCACGGTGGTCAGGGGGGTTCCCGTTATCTGCATATATCTTTGATAGAGCAGATGCATTGTGGGTTGATGTTGACAACAACTATGCCAACCCATCGGGGAGGACCCCGGCATACCACCGGATTCCGACAATCGTTCTCCACTTAGAGGGCGTAACGCATCTGTACGGAGGGCGGCACGGACGACATCAATCGCTTTCACGACAGCTGCTGCTTTGACAAACACGCTGTTGTTAATTGCTTTGACGACGAAACGACGATTCTGTTTAGAAAAAATCATCAGTGCACCTCCTGCGTTAAACCGCAGAGAAAGAGACTATAAAAAGAGAGGCTCGTGCCTCAAAAGAAAAAACGGACACAAGCCGTTCACAGGTAATTCAGCGGATAGACCTGTTATGATGAGTAACAGGAGTATCCCTCTGCCAGTAAGACAACAATGCCCTGACAAAGGTTCGCTCATTTTTGACAGTTTTCGGAAAAATGTCGATTCTTTCAATAGTAGTTTTACGGATTCCCCAGTGAAACGGAACATTCCGGATCTGTGCCGCCCCACCAGGAGATCTGTAATCTATTTACTCATAATAACTTACAAACAGAGCCCCCCACTCAAAAGCAGGGCGACATTTTTTCAGTATTTTTCCACAAAAGCGAGTGCCAGTCTTATTTCTGACGGGAAATCAGCGAATACACTTTGAACCCGTTCTGTAGATTCTCAACCGGAATATAGGTTTTCGTGCTGAGTGACTGTTTTCCGGTAGTCAGGCTGAAGGTCAGATAGGAGTCCTGGATGCCCAGTTCGCGGATCTGTTTTTCGGCAAAGGGCCCTGTCTGCTGACGGCTCTCGGCAAAGATATTCAGAATCCGCATTACGGTACCTGAGACATCGACCAGGGCGACCAGATTCGCTTTTTCCGCGCCTTGGGCACGGGCTTTTTGAAAGGCGGGCTGGTTTTGCGCGGTCAGGGATGATTTATCCGGCGCGTTGAGGGCTTCCATGAATTTCTGCATCGAGGCCGATCCCCCCATGACCTGCAGGACCTTACCTTCCGGATACGCCATCCGGTTAGTGATCCCGGACGGGCCATAGAGAATTTCGAGCATCCGTTTCTGGATCTGTAGCGGATCGGACGCTGGATCAAGTTCCTGCTTGATGACAGTCAGGTCAACGGGGATGCCGCCTGCCTGTTCTGCGTCGGGCTTAAAGGTGATTTCCTGTTTGATACCCGGCAGAGAGATGTTCTGCATGATCTGCATCATCTGATGCGTGAGCGTCCGCAGCTTGTCCGAAGGGGTGACTTCGGAAACCGTGTAAGCGTGCATCACGCCGTCTGCGAGTTTGCCGAGTTCGAAGGAAAAGTAGTAACTGCCGAACTTGAGACTGCGGATTTCTTTGACGATCTCCGTGAACTTCTCTTTGGCTTCGGCGTTCTGCTGTGTTTCATCAAACATCTGGGCGGTCATGTTCATGCCCCAGGTAATCAACGCATCCGCATTGCCGGCACCGGCGATGTAAGCCAGTTGATGTGCGGGAAAATGTCCCAGCTGATTTAACGGCTGAGGCGGATTGGACTGAAACAGTTGATCGGTTTCGGAATCGGGTTTGACTTCAAACAGGCTTTCCAAGCCGACCCCCTGCTCCGAAAACTGAAAGGCGGTGGTATAAGCGTGCGAATCTTTGACGGCTTGCAGAGAACCTTTCGCCAGCGTCGAATAGAGACTGAGAATCGGTTTTGCATTGACGCCGGGAGCCGCGTTCATGGTTTTGGCGAGCTCTGTCAGTCTGCGATCGACCTGGCCCTCGGCGCGTTTCAGTTGGGCCTGATAGATCTGGACCATCTTCTGCAGATTGAGATAGACCGAGAGATCACCGGAATCGAACAGCTCTTTCGCGGCCGGGCTGAGTTGAGATTCGAACGACTGATCTGTCTGTTTGAGACTGGCCTGTGCCTGCTCGACGAGTTTCTTATCTTCGCTGTAGATCAGCCATTTCTCCTGGAGAGCTGAGTGATATTTCTCACCCAGGGCGGCTTTGCAGGCAGCGGCATCTTTCACGGGGACAATGAAGAGCAAGCCCGGGTCCTGTTCTGCATGCAGAAAGACGCCAACGCTGATCGTCCGTGCCGGGTCGACACCTTCCCAGGTCGGATTTGAGAGCGAACGCCCCACGACGGTTCGCACGTTGGCAGCCAGCAGCCCACTGATGGCTTCGTCGACCTGACTCGTGAGCTGGGTCATTTTCTGTAATGTCGCCTGCGGCTGTTTCAGTCGAATCACGATCCCCGCCTCAGCAGAGATCGCGGCGGTGGGAACTTCAGCAGCGGACACGGTAGACAGTGATATCAGTAACAGGCAGAACAGCAGACCTGATTTCCAGTTGAACAGCATTTGCATTCACTCCGTTTATTAAAAATCGCAAAGTTGGTGAGGCGGATGCCTCATTATATCTGTTGAGGAAAGGACTGAGGACTAAACAGCACCGAGAAACTCGGACAAATTTTAAACCATTTCCATATCAGTATTTACCCTGATTCAGCTCTCTTCTGCTCCATGAGACCGGTGAAAATCTCATCCTGAAACAACTGCGGTAAAATGGGGGTTTCGGGAAGAAGTTTCGCATCAGGAAATGGCTGGCGATAAAAGCGAACTCACGGCATATGCTTTCAGTATCACCTGCAACAGTCGGTGTTTTGTAAATCTGAACTCGTGCTGGAATTTCGTGAATACCGATGAAAATGGAGTCACCATCGATGCGGTTATGCGGGGATCTGGCGATCAAAGGATTGATTACTGCCTCTGCCGACCGTTGTCACTCTCTATGACTCATCGTTCTAAATAACACTGTACTTATAGACGACAAAGATCTCGTTGAAGGATCACAAAGAGCATCAATGTCTACTGGATTTGCCGGCTCTCGTTCCATGGATGAACGCCGACGCCGCAGACTGGCGTCGGAATGTTCTGAATCGCTCGATAACGCGAATGACGATTCAGATTCCCCTCGACTTGCGCGCACGCATCGTTTCGCTGCGGGACAGTATCCGCTACGGACACTGATCTTTCCGCGTCGCTGGAAGCTGGCGCTCTATTACCTGCCGGTACTGCTCTGTTTTTCCGGGCTGATCGCGGCTGACTTTTATCGGGCAGAACTTCCGCCGGAAGGAAAAACGCTCTCTGGCTTGCTGTCACTGAAACAGAGTCCCCTGCTCCCCGTACTGGGAGGCGGCCTCTTGTTCATGACCGGGCAGCTGGCATTGCTGATCGCATCCCTGCGGACTCAAAGCCTGCATGATTTCTCCGGACGATACCGGCTCTGGAAATGGATTGCCTGCGGTCTGTTTCTGCTCGCACTGTGCCTGACGACACAGCTGCATAACGTCTGGGCCCAGACTGTGATAGAGCTGCGGTTGTTTGACTGGGGACCACATACGGGTCTGCTGGCCTGGCTGGCACCAGCCCTGGCGTTCGGGTGTACTGTGGCGTTAATGGCCTATCTGGAAATGCGTGGCGACCGGGCGGGGCTGAACCTGCTGATCGTAGCAGGGGCCACTTATGTTTTGAGCCTGACCTTCCAGTTTACCGATAACCTGATTCCGGGCGAAGCCTGGCATCACATGATCGACGCGGGGCTGTTTTACTTCGCTCACTGGTGTCTGTTTACCAGTCTGCTGCTGCATACACATCATCTGCTGTATCATTCTGTGGATCTGCCCGAGAAAGCTCCTTCCCGCTTCAAGCATGCGGCCAAGGGATATCTGTATCGACGTCGCATTCGCGGTAAAGCCAAGCGGGTTGCCCGGGCTCTGCAACGGAAAGCACGTCTGCAGGAAAAAGAACAACAACAGAAAGAACGGGCAGAACAGAAACAGGCCGAGAAAGTACGTCTGGAACAGGAACGCACAGAAAAAGCGAAACTGAAAGAGGAACAGGCGGCCGCTGCGGCTGAGAAGAAACAGGCAGCCAAAGCAGCTGCGGAAGAAAAGGCCGCACAGAAAGCGGCTGAAAAAGAAGCTGCGAAACAGGCAGCAGCCGAAAAAGCGGCCCAGAAAGCAGCGCAGAAAAAGGCCGTGAAACAGCCCGATCCTGAACCAGAATCGGAAACAGTCGATGAAACGTCCGAACCGGAATCTCAAGTCGAGCAACCGTCAGAACAGCAGCCCACTTCGAGCAAGCGGTCTAAGACGGTCAAAAAGAAAACACGCGTCGACCTGAATCATGATCCGGAACAGCTGAAAGGGTTGAGCAAGCGCGAACGTCGCAAGCTGCAGAAACAGTGGCGTGACGAAGAGCGTCGTCTGGCGGCACAGGAAGCCGAGGACTGGGAATAATTCTCCCGATTTTTGTGATCCGGATTTGAATTTCGCTCGTTTCCCTGCCCGATTCGTTATAGACTGACGGTCATCAGGCGGTCACCCCCTTGTGTTATTCCCTCGATATCGCCTGTTTTCGACACAGTTTTCGCTCCGCCAGCCGGAAAAAAGGATAAGCGACGATGTCCGACGACAATTTTTACGCAGACGATGATCAATTCAAACCGGAAGAATATTCGGCTCCCCCCAAACAGGGAATGAGCTCCGGCGTTAAGATCCTGCTCATCCTGCTGGCGCTCGGGGGCATCGGCATGCTGCTCTGTTGCGGCGGTATCTTCTATGCCGTACGGAACGTGAAGGCCAAGGTAACTGAGAACAAACAGGAAATCACCGAAATCCAGAATGAGATCGCCACGATCAACATTCCCGAATATTTCGTTCCCCAGATGGGCATGTCGGCGGATGTCATCGGCAAAAAGATCCTGATGGCGATCTACGAGGAAAAAGAGAAAGATGGCGGACTGGTGCTGATGAGTTTCGGTATGCCGAACGATGGCATGGTCGACATGAACCAAGAGTTCCGTCAGAACCTGAAACAGCAGAATCAGAACCAGCGGGAACTGAAGATCGATAAAACGGAACAGAAAGAATTTGAAATCAACGGTGAAAAAGTCGAGTTCACGTTCGCCGAAGGCACGGATAAGAACGACAAGAGGTTTCACCAGGTCATGGGTGTCTTCCCGGGCAAAACCGGAGCCACTTTCCTGTTCCTGCAGATCGCGTCTGACAAGTACAACGCAGAAGACATTGAGAACATGATCAAGTCGATCAAGTAGTCACAATCTGACTTCAGTCACTTCACTGGCCCGAATCCCTGTTCGGGCCAGTTTTTTATGCGCGTGATCCCGTTAACGGAATTAAGGACCACTGATCACTTTGACCTCAGGCGGCTCGGCCAGGTCAATCCATAAGCGTTGATCCACTTCCTGGCTGGGCTTTCCGTCATGCACGTAGAACCGATAGCGTGAGACATAGGGTTGGCCCGGCTGGATATCAAAGGGATCGAGCGAAGCGACCGCGAAACAGAAATAAGGCATCGTGGGATGCAGTCGCACTGGTTGTGGGGACCGGAAATTGGTCGGTGCACTGAAAATCGCCACCCCGGCGGTTTCGTCGCCCAGGGGACCATACATCTCGACCCAGTGTGGCCGAGACTGGTTGCCGTTGGTCTTGTTCTTGCCTTCGCTGGTCAGATAATCATAGCCATGGTTCGTATGCCAGTCGGCGTGTCCGCGAATGGTCATGCCGCCGTAATGGATCTTATCAATGGTGACCGGTTTTTCGGTCGCACACTTCTGGACAGAAACGATATCAAACAGGAACTGTTTCTCCAGCGCATAGACGCGGACTTTCCAGTTTTCGTTGAGCATCGTCACGGGGCCCGTCTTTTTCGTCAGGTCGATGTGTTCGATGGAAGTATCTATTTCGCCGAACACCGGACCACCAGTAAATGAATTGACCTGGCTGTGTGCGACTTTCCCCAGTTTGGATTTCTGATCCCAGCCGTTGTTTTCTCGCCCTTCGAAGAGGATCTTTCGCCAGGAAAACATGATGCCATGCTGGTGGGCATGGTCAGGGTTGAAGTCGTCGGTAATCACTTTGCCGGAGGGCGTATAAAGCGGATGAATGTAACCGCTCTTGTCGTAGTAAGACTCATCCCGTTTCGGTGCCTTGACGATGGCGTGATTGTAGGTCAGCACCGGCTTGTCGGCGACTTTGACATTCAGATGGCTGCCATCATCGACGACAGTCACCTGCTCGGCCGGCTTCGTGAATTGCGCCGCATGGAGGCGATATTGACGCGAGGTGCCTGCAGGCAGCGGTTTGCTGAGAATCCAGACCAGAGTCCGTTTGGAATCCGAGGCATCAATCTGCACCGGAACTTCCTTTCCGTCATCGAGGCAGACCAGCGTCAGCTGTTTCTGATTCTGAAGTGGTTCAGGTACGGGGAGACTGATGACGGTCTGCTGCCGATCGTGTTTGCCGGCGCTGACTTTCAGGGTGACGGCGGGACCTGCATACAGGGATGCATCGGTCCCTGCAAACAGTGCCAGCATCAGGAGTGCGATAGTTCGTAGTTGTGATTTCATGTATGACTTCAATCTATAAAGCGGCATCTTAGAGTGTCCATCCTTTGCGGTATTCGCGTTGTACGTATTGCGCGGCCTGGTCGGTATTCGTGGCAGCACCTTTGTCTGCATCCCATTCCACTTTCTCGCCGACGCGGAAGGCGAGATTGCCCAGCAGGATTGTTTCCGTTAATGGGGCTGCATAATCGAAGTGGCAGTTGGTTTTGCCGTTGCCTTTGCAGGCTTCATACCATTCCTGGCGATGATTGCCGATTGCCGGTGGAATCGTTTTCGGCGGTGCTTTGAAGCCGGCGAATTTTTCTTCGGGCAGCAATACGCGCTTACCGTAATCCGCGGCCAGCATGCCATCGGTGCCGACAAACAGAATTCCCGCCGCCCATTCGGGGCCACCCAGTTCGAGAACAGGTTCGGGGGTGTTGCGTCCGTGGTACCAGATCACTTCGACGGGAGGCTTCGAGCCCCGGGCCGGAAACTGCCAGTGACAATCGAGCCAGAACGGAGTGGAATCGGGGTGCAGATCGGGGCCCTTGGTTTCGACCGCATTGGGATACTGCAGATCCAGCGACCAGAAAATCAGGTCCATGTAGTGGCAGCCCATGTTCCCCAGCGTGCCGTTACCAAAGTCCCACCAGTAGTGCCAGTCGTGGGGATGGTAACAGGGATGAAAGTTCTGCATCGGCGCCGGGCCGACCCAGAGATCCCAGTTCAGGGTTTTGGGAATCGGCTGTGGTTCGGCAGGACGATCAACGACATGCTTATAACGTCGCCAGCCTCCCGGTCGTCCAAACCAGACGTGGACCTGCTGCACATCGCCGATGGCTCCAGATTGAATGAGCTCGACCGTCCGCCGGTAATTTTCCCCGGCGTGGTTTTGGGTGCCCATCTGGGTGACGACCTTTTCCTCACGGGCCACACGCTGCATTTCGCGGACTTCATGTATGGAGTGGGCCAGCGGCTTTTCGCAGTAGACGTGTTTGCCGCGCCGCATGGCGTTGACAGCGATAGTGGCGTGGGTGTGGTTGGGAGTCGTCACGACGACGGCGTCGATCTCGTTTTCCAGCTTATCGAGCATGACGCGAAAATCGGCGAAGGATTTCGCTTTCGGAAACTTCGCCTGGTATTTATCAGTGCGGGCGGAATCGACGTCGCACAGGCCGACAATGTTCTGGCTGGAAACCAGTCCCAGGTTCGCGTTCCCCTGGTTCCCCAGCCCGATACAGGCAATGTTGAGCTTCTCATTCGGTGAGGTGCTTTCTGCCTGGGCCGTGTGTGCCCCGAGCCAGAGGCCCGCCCCGCTCAACAACGATGTTTTGAGCATCTCTCGTCGTGTCACTTCAGTTGACGAACTCATGAATAATCCTTTTCCTTTCATCAGCGGCGGTTGGATTGCCGGTTTTCAATCAAATCGTAGTGGTCAATTCAGGTCGCGTGATTTCAGGGAGCCTGTTCGAGATGAAAGACAAACTTATTGTCCGCATCGGGAGAGACCTCGCCGATGAGTTCACTGTCTGTATTGTATTTCTTCGGAATATACGATTCCATGACATCCTCTCCAAAATCACCTTTCTTTCCGGTCTTGCGTGAGGCAAAGATCAGCACCTTTTTTCGGCCGACCGAGCTGGAAAACTCGAAATGGCCCTGCTGAATGACTCCCGCAGAGGCGCTCCCCTTGCCGTCAGCCGGCTCGAAGATGATATCCCCCTGAGGGAGTGGCGTCCCATCGATGGTGACATCCCCTTTGACGGGGGCCATCACCGGGCCGTCACTGGAACCGCAGGCCTGGCAGATTCCACTCAGTAACAACAGACACGCAACATGGAATACATTTTTCTTTCTGACGGTCATTCCGTTTCTTTCCCTGCAGAACAATCAACAATGGCAATTCAATCTGATTCTCTGTGAACGCACTGGAATCGGTTAGAACTCTCCGAGCACTTCACCGCCGGCGCGGGTGCCCAGGCTGCGAAAAGTGCTGGTATCGACATTGTCGGAAATGAAACGGACCGCGCCGTCTCCGAGCAGGAAATGTGCGCCGCCGGTATGGCGACTGCGGGCATAAACGGCATTGTCTCCGCCGGAACAGGAGGTACTGATGGGAGCATAGTCCCGCGAATAACCGTAGGTCACGGTATCGGGCACTGAGGTATTCGGGCCCTGCAGGGTTGTAAATGTTCCGCCGCCTACGTATTTGGTTCCCCAGACGCGGCCGCGTAAATCGCCCACGGTCAGGCAGTCGGCAACCGGACCAGCATTGGGAGTATCATCAACGAGATTGATCTCTCCGGCGGCGATCGTATTTGAAGAACCATCGGTGATGTCGCTGATGCGAACTTTCGAGATGTTGAAGAACATGCCATTCAGTTTGGGAAACGTTCCTGTCGCCCCCTGCGTCGTAGATCCCGAGCAAAGGAGGTAGTTCGAGTAGAATGTGCTTTTCTGACTGCCGATCTTTCCGCTGTTGGGATCTGAGGGGCACATGAAAACGGGCACCTTCACCGAACGTTGTGGATGGGAAGCGAAGTCGCTGACGGTACCGGACTGGAAGCCGTCCCGGAGTTTATCGTACAGCGGTGCCTGATCGACGTAGGGTAAAATCAGATGAAACCAGGACTGCCGGGCATAGTTCTGTCCGGTGTAAGCAGAAACGTTGACGCCACAGACCGTCGCGAAGGGGAAGACCCGATGCGTATCGTGGTAATTGTGGAGTGCGATGCCGAGCTGCTTCAGATTATTTTTGCAGGTACTGCGGCGCGCCGCTTCCCGCGCCTGTTGTACCGCCGGCAGTAAGAGCGCGATCAGAATCGCAATGATGGCGATCACCACCAGTAGTTCAATCAACGTAAAACCGTCTCTTCGTCTTTTCAGGTAGCCCATGTTTTCCTCTTTACGTTTATTAAATAACAGTAATACAAAAACCTCTTATGAATCAGGAACGTTTGACTATGGAACTCGTAATGCAGGCAGTGCTCAATGCAGCCAACGGTCAGTTAGCGGACTCGACGATCACGCGGAACTCGTCGACGTATTTTTCGCCTGAGAGCAGGACGAACGAAAGTGTTTTGCGATCGGCGGAGAGCATGACCTGATCGTAGCGGGCCTTGGGATCGACAATGCCCCTATCCACTTCGGTTCCCTGGTGATAAATGTCTCCGGCGGACTGTTTGACCGGCGGATGGAATAAGACATCGGTCCGGTTCAGCTTTTTCTTTTCGAGGATGACGCCCAGCACGGGTCGCTCAAATGTAATCTCCCCCTGCACCGGGAGAAAGGTTCCTTCCTGGAGGGCGGGATCATAATAAACGCGAAAACAATCGACCTTCGTCCCCGCGGGGAGCAGAATCGGATAGTGCAGTTTGTTCTCTGTGAGCTGCTCCTCCGGGGTTGGCGAGACCAGCACGCTTAAATCCCGGGGCAGCTTAACCTGACTGCGTTCGGGGAAGATGAAGGCCAGGTCGTCGTGTTCGAAGACCTGATACTTGCCGGTTGCGAGTGCCTCGGGCAGTTCTTCCTGGAAGATCACCGAGTTGGAATAACCTTTAATGCCGTATTGTTCGCCCCGGGTGCGAAAATCGGGGGTGTCTTCGATTCTTTTCTGACGCGAGTCGATTTTCGCCGACTGATGTTCGTCGAGCTGTCGACTGCTGCTGACAACGCCGGCCGGATCGACGAGGGACGCGATGACTTTGCCGCGAAAGACTTCAACCCGGGTATCTTCGGTTTCTGCAGTCTGTACGGAAAACAGTGTCCCCAGATCGATAACCCGACCGTGGGGCGTATCGACCTGGAACCCGATGCCCGTGCTGGGGACATTGGCGATGAACTTGCCTTCCTGCAGATGGATCGAATTCTTCCCGGTGACTTCATAAGCGGCGGGCGCGGAAATCAGAACGGTGGCCCCGGTCGGAAAGTGCAGTTCCGCCGATCCCTCAGCGAGGACCTGCCGGATATGATTCTGTACGCGTTCTCCCGAACTCAACACGACGGTTTCCGCTTCTTTCAGCTGGAAAGTTCCCTTCAGGAGATAGCCGCCCGTCAGCAGGAGCAATAACGCAGCGACCGCAACGACCGGATACCAGAGGCGGCGTACCGTCGGGCGTGGCTGCAGGTTGTCTGTCTCGGGGAGGAATTCTGTTTCAGTGGGAAGACCGAATACGTGGTCCTGGTCGGCGGCCCATTCGCGGAGGACGAGATCATCGCTGGCAAACTCGATCAGCTGTTCTGCGAGTTCGGGTTCGCGGCAGAGTCGTTCTTCGAGCCGCGCTGTCCCCTGGGCAGACAGGCTGCGATCCAGGTAAGCCTGCAACAGTTGATCGTCATTCAATTCGTTCACTCTCCTGACTCCTGCTGCAGACGCTGTGCGATGCAATCGCGCAAGATCGTCCGAATACGATGAATTTTCGCGTAAACCGCGTTCACATTCTGACCGAACTGCCGGGCGACCCGGGTACCGCATTCACCTGAGGTGTTGTAATAACGGGCGATCAACTCTCGACTCCTCCGGGGCAGACGCTCCAGGCATTCCTGCAATCTCTCCTGTCGCTCCGAGAGCGGCTGACGCTGTTCCACATGATGGGCGGCGTCGGAGAGTGCTGAGATGACCTGCGGACTGACCGGCTGCTCTTTTTTCGACTTACGGTAAAAGGCGAGAACACGGCGAGAAGCGATCTCGCGTGCCCAGGGAAAAAAGCCGTCTTCGGTCTGCAATTGCGAAAACGACTCGACCACCGCCATGGAAACTTCCTGAAACAGGTCATCCGCGTCGGTGGGATTGCGTACACATGCATAGAGGTAGGCGTACAATGCCCCCTGATACTGCACGAGCAGCTGTGTGACGGCAGATTGTGAATCTGTCTCAGCAGGCATGTTTCGCTTTCATTGGCTGTTTGTTTCCTGATTAGTAAGGTCGCGAGCACGCGATTTTTTACGCGCAAAATTGAAAATTCACCATATTTTATCCCAAAAGTAGCTCAGGGGTGCCTGGAGGGCTATGATAGGCGTGCCCTGACCGGTGATTTTTGTGAAGTTGTGTCTCCCACGCTGGCCACTGCACGGGCTTCTGACCGACGGGTTGAAATAATCCATGATTCCTCAACACTGGAGTGCTCCGATGCCAGTCCTGTCCCGTTTTGCTTTACTGATGCTGTTCTGTCTGAGTCTAGTGCTCGTCGGTGGAAATTCCAACGAGTTGCGGGCTGAGTCACGCCCGAATGTGCTGTTCATTGCCGTGGATGACCTGCGGCCCGAGCTGGGCTGTTATGGAGCGTCACATATTCAGAGTCCGCACATCGATCAGTTGGCGGCCAGTGGTCTGCTGTTCAATCGGGCTTATTGCCAGCAGGCGGTCTGTTCGCCTTCGCGGACGAGCCTGATGACCGGGCTGCGTCCCGATTCGACGAAGGTCTACGATCTGGATACGCACTTCCGTAAGACGGTGCCCGATGTGGTGACACTGACACAGCAGTTCATGAAGCATGGATACAAATCGATCGGGATGGGCAAAATCTATCATGGGAGCCTGAACGATAAGGCGTCATGGGATGCTTACCCCACGGTCAGAGGCAGAGGATATCAGCTGCCTGAGACGCTGGCGGGAATTCGGGAACGGACTAAAGGACTCGACGTAAAAAAAATGAACTGGCGGCAACGTTCTAAGCTGACGCGGGGGCCCGCTACGGAGATGGCGGATGTGCCGGACAAACAGTATCGCGACGGGGCGATCGCCGAACAGGCGATTAAATCACTCCGGGAGTTGAAACAGAATCAGCAGCCCTTCTTCCTGGCGGTCGGATTTCTGAAGCCGCACCTCCCCTTTGTGGCGCCGCAGAAGTACTGGGATCTCTACGACCGCAGGCAGATCAAGCTGGCTGAGAACCGCTTCCCGCCTGAGAACGCACCGAAATTCGCGTTGACCAACTGGGGAGAACTGCGGAACTATTCTGACATGCCGGCCAAAGGGGATCTGACCGACGAGCAGCAATTGCAGTTGCGGCACGGTTACTATGCCTGCGTCAGTTTCACTGATGCAAACATTGGTAAAGTGCTGGATGAACTGCAGCGGCTGGAACTGGATGAGAACACGATTGTGATTCTGTGGGGCGATCATGGCTGGAAGCTGGGCGAACACAACGGCTGGTGCAAGCATACGAACTTTGAAAACGACACCCGCGTGCCGCTCATCATTCGGGCACCGGGGATGCAGGCGCAGGGAAAAACCAGCGAGGCCCTGGTGGAATTTGTGGATATCTACCCGACGCTCTGCGATTTAGCGGGACTCCCCCTGCCCGCGCACCTGGAAGGGACCAGCTTCAAACCGTTGTTAAGCAACCCGCAGCGTCCCTGGAAGCCGGCCGCTTTCAGCCAGTATCCACGGGGACGCGTGATGGGTTATTCGATGAAAACGGATCGCTACCGCTACACCGAATGGCAGGACCGTAAGTCAGGTAAGGTCGTCGACCGCGAATTGTACGACCATCGGCAGGATGGTGCCGAGAACGATAACATCGCCGGTCAGCCGGACCAGAAGCGGGTGGTGAAACAATTGTCGGCTCAGCTGAAAAAGAACTGGAAAGGGGCCGTGGTGCCTGATTGAGCTGGGGGATATTGGATGCAGTCTTGCAGTGGTAGCCATTATTGAATCCTGACACGTTTTCTATTTCTCGTTGGTTTATCAGGAGTAAGCAGTATGAGCTTTTCCCATTTTCTCAGTGCGACAATTCTTCTGTGGGCTGTATTCGCCGGACCTGTGGACCGACTGTTCGCGCTACAGGAGAACTCACCGACGAAGGAGTATCTCGGGTTTCCGGAGAATATCAAAAAACAGCAGACAGTCGCCTGGCAAGATACACAGGTCCCATTACTGCGATCAGGGGCTGAGTCACCTGAGATGATCACAGGAAAACGTGCCGTTTATAAACTGAAGCATGGCTCCCGAAAGCGGACCATTCCTGTGGTTATCTTCTCCGATCCCCAATCAGGCCTGACCTGGGCGGGCCCCGAACAGAATACTTATCTGGTGTTGCAAGAGGGGATTCTGGGCTTTCGCCTCATAGGAGATCGCATCGACTGGTGCGAGAGTTTACTGCAGCGTGATCCGAATGCGGTCTCCCCTGAACTGACATCTCGTTTTGAACAGGATATCTCAGGCTTCACATTGCTGCAGTCAGCGCTACCATTAAGCAATGTGTTGAAACAAGAAAATACAACCCTGCTGGGGGCGCATATCAAAAACCCGTGGATGTTTACGAATGGTGCATTCAGCTCTCAAGGTGCCACCCCGATTCTCAAAAAGCTGCAATGGGACGCCGGCTTATTGAAACTCGATTTGACTGATCGGACGAAAAAGTTTGCTGCGACGGTCTGGATTGATCCCCAGACCAGAAAGGTAAAGAAAACTGAGGAGAAACCCTGGAGCTTTTTTGGTGACAGCAACCCAAAAGTGAAGCAGTAAAGATAGTTTTTCTCAGGAGTCAGACAATGCTTCTTACATTGACTGCCTTTGCACTTTGTTTTCTTTTCACTGTCATTGATCAGGTTTGTCTTTCCATCGCCTGTCGGCATGCGCGAAATGCAGACTTGATCATCAGTAAGCCGAATGAACTTCTTAATGTGCGTGAATTGAAAACATGGTCGATGATTTCTGATTTCGCCCGTTGTGATTCGAATGAGAAATTAAGAGACCTGGTCACAGTGCATGACTTCCTTTTCAAAGCTCGTATTGTGACTTTTCTCCTGTTTATCCTGGCAGGTCTGTACTCTGTAACCAAATGGTAAACGGCATCAGACAAGAATCGTGTCTTTTCTCCCTGTCGCCCGGCGGGCGGACACGTGGGTCCGCACGCTCCTATTCCGGGGTTGGCAGGCTGGTTCTGAGTTGATTTTTCAACCGGGGCTAAGGCCCTGCGGCTGCTTTGATTTGAGCGGAATAGCGTTTGCCACCGTGATGTACTTTGATGATCTCACTGATTACCGGCGGCTAGCGCCTTGCCGCTCAGGAGGATACGGGGGCGATTGCAAATCACGTTTTGGAAGCATCCGATTAATCATCACATGATGAATCCATTGTTGAGATCGGGGAGATGTTGCCAGAGTTGCAGCATTCCCTCGCGTGTGATTGCGGTGCCTCTTATTTCGAGCAATTTCAACTGAGTCATGCCGTTTAAGTAGGGCAGGCCTGCATTCGTTACTTTCGTGTGATCGACCCACAACGTTTTTAGCCTGGGGAGCTTTGCAATTTCCTGCAGAAACGGATCTTCGATGTTGCTTTCAATCAAATTCAGATTTTCAAGATCTTGGCATTTGACGATTTGTTGGAAACCTTCCACGGTCAACTTATCGCATTCACGAAACGAGAGTTTCTTGAGTGATGTGAACTTGACGGTGGCGAATCCGGTTCCGGTTATTTTTGTATCCCCCAGGTCAAGTATTTCCAGTCGCTGCAGGGACGCTAATTTTGCAAGCCCTTCGTCGCTAATTTGCGTTCCATTAAGATATAAATGCGTTATTTCATTGGCACATGATTGTTTAAAAATGTCCAGATCGAGGTCATCAACATTTTGGTTAGCAAGTTCTACCAAACAAATATCGCCAAGTTCATTTTGCAGGGAGACCCCATCTTTCTTCTCAACGAACGCAGCTAATTCATCCATACCATTCCTTTCTTATTATTGAGTTCACTGATTGATCATGTTGACGAATCGATGAAGGGAGCAGGATCTGAATCTTCAGTTCGATCTGAAATGTTTCCTACTCGCTGTGCTCGAACCGAATTGCACTCGGGCCTACCCGGGGCGCTTGCGAATCACGTTTCAATGCATCCGATTAAGCATCACATGATCAATTCCTTGTTGAGATCGGGGAGATGTTTCCAGAGTTGCAGCATGCCCTCTCGTGTGACTGCAGTGCCCCTGGTACTGAGCGATTTCAACTGAGTCATGTCGTTCAAATATGGCAGACCTGCGTTTGTCAGTCTGGTGTAATCAGCCCACAGAGTTTTTAGCCTGGGGAGTTTGGCTATTTCCTGCAGAAATTGATCGTCGATGTTGCTTTCAATCAAATCCAGTTTTTCAAGATTTTGGCAGTTGACGATTTCTTTGAATCCATCCACTGTCAGCATATCACATTCATATAATGAGAGTTTCTTAAGTGATGAGAACTTGACATTGGCGAATCCGATCCCTGCAATTTCTGTGCCCCCCAAGTCAAGGTCCTCCAGTCGCCGCAGGTACGTTAATTTTGCAAGCCCTTCATCTGTCACTTGTGTGCCGCTGAGAAATAAATACGTAATTTGAGAGACGCCTGATTGCATAAAGATGTCCAGATCCTGGTCATCTACCTTTTGGTTCGTCAGATCTACCCAGACAAATTCGCCCTGTTCGTTTTGCGAAATGCGTCCGCCCTTACTTTCGACGAACGATATTAAATCTTCCATACCATTTCCTTTCCTGATCATGGATTTCAAATGTTGAGATTGATGAATTTCTGTTTTGTCGAGTTGAAGGGAGCGGGAACCGGATTCTTCGGTTCTCTTTGTGAAGTTCGGATCCGTTCCACTTCGCGATTTTCAGCTACGGGCGTGCGTTACTTTTGCTTAACATCGACCGTCGGGTTGACGGGATCAGCAGCAGCCCTGACAGAGAACATTGGGGGGCTGATTCAGAATCAGTATCACCAGGCGGGGACATGGGAGTCCGCACACCATAGTTCGATCTGGGATGATTCCTGCTCGCTGCGCCCGGCCCGAAATGCATTTGGGCCTAACGGTTGTGGCAACCGACGTCAGCGGGTTTTCAGTCAGGTGCCAATGAGAGCAGGATGGGATCAAATGGCATCTGGCAGACACGCAGGCCTGCTTGTACGGGTGATCTTAGCGGAAACTTGTTCGAGATGGAAGACATAATCGGGAATGAAGGATCTGGCGGGCGGATACGTGGGGTCGCACCCTGGTTTTCAGAGGTTGGCAGGCTGGTTATGGTTTGTTTGTTTCGACCGGGGCTAAGGCCCTGCGGCTGCTTTGGTTTTGCCTGTTGTTGTCGTGTCTTAATGCTGGCAGGTAGCGAAGTGTCACTGCAGACCATCTGACTTTGGGATCAGTTTTCCCAGATCCGATTATCTGGCGCGCAAAATCCTGTAACGAAGTCCAACAGTTCGAGTATTCGATCTTCTTCCTTTTCGGTTTTACATTCCTGGCGAAGACCTTCCAATGTCGTTCGAACCTTCTCCTGCTGAAAGCCCTCGCTTTTCACCTGACGCAGTTCTTCGATTACGAACTGTAATGATGTGTCAGATACGACGAGTATCTTAAGACGTTGTTTCAGTGAATGATCCATCTGATGTCTGAGTAAAAAGGTGTAAGCCAATTGTCCCCTGCTGCTTGTCGATTTCAGGGTCGACTATATGAAATAGAGGATACTCACGATTCCTATGGAAAATACGCCGGCTGCGAATGCAATTTTTTTGAATGTTTCTGGGGGGTATTTTTCTTTCAATCGCCGACCGAGCCAGAACCCGAAAAGACCGGCCATGAGTATGATGAAGAAAGGATAGCCATCCAGCCAGTTACCACCTGAGATGATGGGATTCGCGGCCGGTGCCATAAAGGCGCCCAGAACACCGAACATCATCGCATACCTGACACAGGTGGAGGCATCGAGTTGTTCTTCCAGTCGATAAGCGATCCACAATCCCATGAGAGACCAGACTGCAATCGTGCATAACCTGAAAGTGAACTCCCCCGGCAGGACAGCGCCGACGCCCATGCCTGCGATTACGATCAGCAATACGAGGAAATCCTTGAGATAGTTTTTCATTTTCAATACCCGATGTTCGTGTGAAACAGTTCTCAGCTTCGGAATGATATTTCTGTGATTGTTTAATGAGACAGCGGTAAGGTAGCGAGGACCTGAACTGGTTATTGGTTCAGATTAACATTTTTCAGCTAGGGGTGTGAGGGGCATTCCTTAAAATGATGGGTTTGGAATGTAGTTCCGTTGGTAATGATACTGGATTCATTATCACCCGGAGGGCGGACACGTGGGGCCGCACCCTGTTTTTCACGGTTGGTTTCCTGTTTCTGGATTGCTCTGTTGCTCTGATGGTTTTCTGCTCGCTGCGCTCGGCCCGAATTTTATTCGGGCCTACCCGGTTGTGGGCTGGTTCTGGATTGTTTGTTTCAGACTGGGCTAAGGCCCTGCGTCTGATTTGGTTTGAGCGGAATGGTGTTGGCTACCGGGATGTGCATTGACTGTCTAGCTGATTACCGGCGGCTAGCGCCTTGCCGCTCAGGGGATTTGGGTTCGATGTATTACTCTGGTTTACTGGTTTCTTCAGACAAGGTGATATGCAGGGAGACCGAACAGGTGGCTCGTGTTGAGATTGATTTTGTTGAAGGGCAGCTGGGGGTCAAGACAGAATTTTGTCCCGATGTGGCCGGATTTTGTCCTGGTGTGTCTCGGATTTTGTCCTTGTCTGACCGGAATCTGTCCTGGTCTGCCCTGAACATCGGGGGGAGAACTTTGCGAACCAGTTCAATCTGTTCCACTGAAAAGCCGGTGAAAAACGTCCGTGATTCAGGTGAATCTGAGTCAGTGGTGCGTCCTGTTCCAGTGCACGATGACCTGCCTCGCGCGCGAGCCACGTTCGAAACAGGATACGGATCGACGGGGGCGGTTCAAGTTCAATTTGAGCAGTCCCACTCAGGATCTGCGCAGTGGTGCGTACAGGAAAGTGAGATCTGTTTATGAGAGAACAACCAGGAGTGGGACGAGCGAAGCGTGTTGTGCGCATGAAAAAAGGCAGACAGGTCGAAGCCTGTCTGCCGATAGGTGGTTCTCGGTTAAACCGGGATCACTCAGGAGACCTTCATGGCCTCAGCGAGAATCTGGGAAGTACTTTCCCGCATGATCCGGGGATCAACCATTTCGCCCTTCTGGAGGGTGGCACGGACTTCTTTTCCGGAGATGAAGACCGGCTTTTCTTCGGAATGGTTTTCCATCAGGTCGACGCGGCCCATCGATTCGTAGTAGGCTGCGAAGCCAACGTTGACGGGCTGAATCAGCAGTTCGCCATTCAGGTTGTTGAAGATTTCCTGGGCGTCGAAGTCACCCCAGATCGCGGTGCCGTCTGCGTAAGGAGCGTCGGCATGTTTACGACCGATGATGATGTTCGTGTAGCCCATGTTCTGACGGTAGATGGCGTGCATGACGGCTTCTTTGGGACCGCCGTAGAACATTTTGATGTCCAGACCGAGCAGCAGAACGCGATCGGGAGGATTGTCGTCGCGGGCACCCCAGAGTTCGGGATCGCTGTCGCCATCGCCCAGTTCACGGTTTTCGATCAGCTTTTCGTAGGTCTGCATGCGGATCTCTGCACTCACGTCGTCGCTCTTGGTTTCCCCGATCAGCGGGTTGAGGACAGCGCCGGCGTTCTTGCCGTCTTTCAGGAGTTTTTCGAGACCGTAGACCAGGGCGTATTCGTGAGCCCGGTGCAGCGGGTTACGAGTCTGGAAGGCAACCACGGCATCCCAGCCTTTTTCTGCGATCAGGGCACGGACTTCGCGAGGAGTCAGAACGTATTTGCCGAATTCGCTGTTCTTGGGCTGAGGCAGCACGCGGATTTCACCACCGATCAGGTGAGTTTTATCGGCATCGCCTTCGAGGACCATGGCCGCACCAGGGTGGTCGGTGCGTTCGGTCTGGTAGACGCTCTGGATGTATTTGGGTTTGTCCCATTCGAAGACGTCACCGATTTCCAGGATCGCGACGATTTCGCCTGCCGGGCAGGTCAGAGCGACTTTCTGTCCGCTGGAGAGGGTGCCGGCCAGTTCGGAGGTGACGGGCAGTGCGAGCGGGATGGTCCAGGCGTATTTCTTACCGTTGACTTCGATGCAGGCTTCGTCCAGCACGCGATTGTAGACGTCCCCGTTCATCGGTCCGGTCAGCGGGCTCAGAGTCCCGTCGCCGAGGCGGTATACGGTAGACAAGTCGGCGGCAGAAACAGGAACCTGGGGCAGGCTGGCTGCTTCGGCTTTGAAGCTGTCAATTTCCCCTGCGGGCACTGTACAGCAAACGGGTTCAGTCAACCCTCCGTGAGGGGCAATCAGATCGGCCATTGTTTGAATTCTCAATATTTGTAAAAAGTTCCGAAATTAACGCCAGCCAGTGGGCGTCTCCAGCAGCGAAATTAGGGAAACGCCGTCAAAACTTCAAGCAACAGACAGGGGGATTCATGGAAATCAAAAAACTCTCTCGTTTCACGGCAATTTCCGCCGGTTTAAGTCGAATTCAGCCACGCAAACCGGCCTGTTTCATGAGGGAATCGGTGGATTCGTATGCTTCGCGGACCCATTCCTCGATTTTGTCGGGTTCGGGGGAGTACTCGAGCTCGAGTGAAATGGCCCCGTCGATGTTCAATTTTTTAATCTCAGCCAGGTAGGGTTCGAAGTGAACAACGCCACGCCCGGGAGGCAGATCGCCGTGTACTTGACCGTCGCAGTCCGAAATGTGAACATGGATGGCCTTGCCCTGCAGCTTCTGCAGTTCGGGTGGTTCGACGCCGGCGAGCAGGAGGTGCGAAACGTCGATATTGGCCTTGAGCGCGGGATGATCGACTTCATCGACGAAGCGGACCATGGAATCGACGTCGTTGAGCAGCGAGAGGGGGAACGGTTCGAGTTCCAAGGCGATTTCCAGCCCCAGGTTGACTGCGTATTCGGCGAGCCTGCGACAATTCTCCACCGCGGTTTGCCACTGCTCTGCGGGGGGAATGACTTCGCGGTTCCAGATGTATTCCCCGAGCACCAGCAAGAGGTTGTGTGCCTGGTACTCGTAACAGAGGTCGAGGTAATCCCTGACGCGCTGGAGATGGAACCGCTGCACGCTGGGATTGAAATCGATCAGGCCGACCGCGACACAGCAGACGGACATGATGGGCAGGTCGAGCTGGTCACAGGTATCCTTGACCAGTCTCCGCTCGCGGATGTCGACATCCTGTGGATCGATGAAGATATCCACGCAGTCAAAGCCGATCTCTTTCGTTTTGTGCAATCCCCAGGCGGTATCACGACCGGCCTGAGCCCAGGCGGAGTTGATCATCCCCAGTTTCATAGAGGTTCCTTTGCAGCTGCGGTTCCGGGTGTCCTGTTTCGTTTCCTTCAAGATAACAGTCCGCTTGCAGGGAGAAAAGGCATCGATCAGAATGGGCGGAACAGTTACTGGACTCACCTCATCTCTCTGCAGGATCAGCAGCATATGGATCTCAAATTACAGAACGTCCCCGTTATCATCACCGGAGGTGCCAGCGGCATTGGACTGGCGACCGCACGGACCTTTGCCGAGGAAGGTGCCCTGCCCGTTCTCTGGGATCAGTCGGACCAGGTGACGGCGGTGGCGGAACAGCTCGCTTCAGAAACCGGGCAGATGGTGCATGGATTTCAAGTCGATATCACCGATTTTGAAGCGTTACAGGATGTGACTCGACAGACGGTGGCGGAGGTGAAGCCGTTCGCGCACCTGGTGCATGCGGCGGCGATCGGGTCGGGTAAATTCGGGTTCCCGTTTACGAATCTCACACCGGCTGACTGGCCGCGCGTGTTTGAAGTCAACATGCAGGGCATGGTGAATGTGGCGCATGCGGTGACTCCGGTGATGCAGGAGTCGGACGCGGGGAGCATGGTGTTTGTGAGTTCGATTGCCGGGCAGATCGGATCACAGACCGACCCGCCTTACAGCGCGTCAAAAGCGGCGAATATCAACTTCGCCCAGTGCCTGGCCAAAGACCTGGCTGCGGGGGGAATTCGTGTGAATTCAGTCTGTCCGGGGATGGTACAGACGCCGTTGAATCAATCGGTGTGGCAGGCGTGGAACGATCGTCAACCAGAGTATCATAAACGGAGCTACGAGGACTGGGCGGGGGATAAAATCCGTCAGCTGGTTCCCCTGCAGCGGTGGCAGACGACTCAGGACATTGCGGATATGATTGTGTTTCTCAGTTCGGCCCGTGCCGCGCAGGTGACGGGTCAGACCATCAACGTGGACGGAGGTTTTGTGATGCACTGGTGAGGTGAGGAGAGGGTTCCAAAAACAAAACCCCGCGCAGAGGACCTGTGCGGGGCTGGTGTGTTCGGTTTCAGATCAGCTGGTTGAGAGAGACTACTCAGCTGGTTTCTGATTGGCGCTCTTTGCCAGACGAGATTTGGTCCGGGCAGCGGCGTTTTTGTGGATGATGCCTTTGGCAGCAGCCTGATCAATCTGTTTGCTGGCCAGCTGTAATGCTTTGGTGGCAGCCTGTGCATCGTCACCGGTGATCGCAGCACGGGCATTTTTGATGGCAGATCGTAATTCAGATCGGGTCGCACGGTTACGGACACGACGAACTTCACTTTTCCGCAACGCTCTTTTGGCACTTTTCGTGTTTGGCATTTTTCGACTTAAGTATTTTCTGAGTAACTATTTACTGTTCATACCAGCAACCGCAATTCAAGACGGTCGCCACAAGATATCTCAGGCAGATTGAGAAGTGTAACAATCTGTCGACGGTTATTCCAACCATCCCGAGACGCAAATATGAGGTTTTTTCAGGAATTCTGGAGAGAAACCGGCCATTTTCCCCTGCTAAGAGCGGGGAAAACAGGCCTATGCTCCCCCTTCCATGTCTTCCAGACGCTGGCGGGTATCCCGGAAATCGTAGTCGACGGCCAGAATTTCGCTGTAGTGATCGGCCGCCTGGGATTTCTGGTCTGCATCCTCATAGAGGCGTCCCAGCAGGTAGTGGGCTTCCTTGAACGTATCTTCCTTTTCATCCGGCGACAGCTTGGGAAGGGCTTTTTCAAACTGCCGCTTGGCGAGTTCCTTTTTCCCGTCTGCAAAGAAGCACTTCCCGAGAGCGACCAAGGCATCAGAACTGATGCGGGTGTCTTTGACGGACTGCTGCAGCAGCGGAATTGCGGAAGACCATTTTTTGAGACGGATGAAGCGTTGCGCGAGATCGTACTTGTACCGCATGTCTGCGGGATAGCGTTCCACACGTTTGGTAAGAACTTCGATCTCTTTCTTGATCAGCGCTTTGCTGAGCAGGGTGACCTCTTTTTTCGCTTCGGGATTTTCCCGATCCTGGTTGAAGAGATCCCGGGCTGCGGTGAGCTTCTCTTTGAGCAACTCGATGTCGATGTCTTCGACCTGCTCGCCGATGTTCGCATCTTTGCCGGAAAATTCGTATGCCTTCACATAGCTTTCCCGGGCCTCAACCAACCGACCTTCGCGTTTGTAGTAATCGCCCAGCTTGAGGTAATGGTCCTTGTTTTCAGGCTCTTTGCGAACGGCGCGCTGCAGATCTGCTTCGACAGACTGGCCGGGGCCATCGGCAGTATTGCCCCGCTGGGCCTGATGACGCTGTTCGCGGGAAGCCCGCCCTTCGTCGTAGGCAGACTGACGTTTGACAGACGAAGACTTGTCGGCACCGTCGTATCCGCCACGCACGCGAGTTTCGGTCGCCATCAGAGAGGTGACCTTGGAACGGGCATCGCCGTCCATGGGATCCAGCTTGAGTACCATTTCCCAGCACTCGCGGGATTGTTTGTACTCTCCCTTTTCCTCGAGCAGGTCTCCCAGTTCGCGGAAATACGCCTTGTTGGTTTTATCGTTTTCGATTGCCACCTTGAAGCCGAAAATCGCAGCATCCTCGTAGCCGAGGTTCTGACAGGCAGTAGCCATTTCCGCATTCAGGACGGCGTCCCAGGGATTCAGAGAGAGCCCTTCTTCGGCGAGCTGATCCACACCAGCCCAGTCCTTCTTCCGCCGGGCATTCTTGATTTTGGTTTTGATACTGGCGAGCTTCAAGACGCCCATCTTGGAACCGCTCTGGTTATCGCCGTACTTCTTTCGTTCTGCGCCCCGTTTGGTCTGGCGGTAGAGCAGTGCTTCGGGCTCCAGTTTGACAGCGGTCGTGAACATCTCAATCGAGTAATCCCAGTTCTCTTTGGACAGGGCCTCGTTTCCACGTCTCCAGCAGTCAGCAGCGATTTTTTTGTTTCTGTCAGATGTCATAAATCTCTTCCGCAGTTCCTCAATGCTCAAAATCAATTCTTGAGTAGAACGACACCTCCCCGACTCCCGCATTAGGGATATCGGTACGAAAGGCCCGCACCTTGTTCTTTATCTTCTATTACGCCTCAGTGTTACATCATACAAGATTTTTTAACACCCTACCATCACAAGTTTTAGTTAATTTTACTGCACAAACGCATCGAGCGAATGGATTCGGACGACCTGAACTTGCATCTCTGATGCCGCCTTCGCACAATGGAAGCCTCTTCGCTGATCAATTGATCTGGGGAGACCCGTCCCATTCCATACAATCAATCGACCGACTCAAGAACACTCCGGGAGTATTCCAATGAAGCAGTTTATGATTCGCGCCCTCACTGGCTGCTGTGCTTTTTTAATTCTGGTCCCACTGGGACTGGCTGACTCGAAAGACCCGAAGTGGGCCGCCAACAGCGTAGAAAAAGCGGGTCCCGACTTTAAGATTCAGGGCGAATACTCGGGGATTCTGGGCGGTGGTGACGAAACCCTCAAGTATGGGGTACAGGTGATTGCCCTGGGTGATGGTAAATTTGAAGCCGTCGGTTATCCCGGTGGTCTTCCCGGCGATGGCTGGAACCAGGAGAAGAAAGTCAGCGCTGAAGGGGTCAAGGATGGCAATGTCATCAGCTTCAAATCGGAAGATGGCCGCGGTGATCTGGAAGATGGGAAGATTACCATTTATGACGCAGAGGGAACCGAAGTCGGCGTCCTTAACAAAGTCCACCGAAAAAGCCCGACCCTGGGTAAACCGGCTCCTGAAGGAGCCACCGTGCTGTTCGATGCGAAACAGCCTGAAAAGACTGTGAAGAACTTTGAAAACGGTCGCGTAACCGAAGATGGTCTGCTGATGGAAGGTGTCACGAGTAAAAAGAAATTCAAAGATGGTCACCTGCATCTGGAATTTCAACTCCCCTTCATGCCGCAGGCACGCGGGCAGGGACGCAGCAACAGTGGCTGTTACGTGCTGGGGCGATATGAAGTTCAGATTCTGGACTCCTTCGGTCTGGAAGGGAAAGACAACGAGTGTGGCGGGATTTATAAAGTCGGAGCTCCCAGCGTGAATATGTGCTTCCCGCCTCTGGCCTGGCAGACCTACGATATCGATTTCACTTCTGCGAAATATGATGATGAAGGAAACAAAACAGCGAAAGCCCGCATCACCGTGAAACACAACGGCGTCACCGTGCACGATGATCGCGAGATTGATGAACCGACTCCCGGAGGGACCAACAAGGATGAAACCGTTGCAGGTCCTCTGTTCCTGCAGAACCATTCGAACCCGGTCCGGTTCCGGAACATCTGGGTGATTGAAAAATAATCCTAACCGTACTGACGGTAATCACTCATGAGATTTCACAACCGGGGGCCGCTTACTGATGACAGATACCGAGACAGAGACGCTTTCACTGGAAAAGACTGATTTCACACTGAAAATGCGGCTGATTGTGATGATGTTCCTGCAATACTTTGTGCAGGGCTGCTATCTGCCCATCATCACGCTCTACCTGATTGATGCCCTGGGCTTCTCCGCATTTCAGATCGGTGTATTCGGGGCGGCACTTGCCGTAGGCCCCCTGCTCGCCCCGTTTGTGTTCGGTCAGATCGTCGACCGACATTATGCGACAGAGCGCGTGCTCGCGTTCTGCCATTTATCGGGTGGCGTGATCATGCTGGCTCTGTTTCTTCAACAGAGTTACTGGCCGGTCGTGATTCTGGGCGTGCTGTATTCGATTCTGTATGTCCCTACCATGATGCTCACGAATTCCCTTTCGTTTCAGCATCTGAAAGACAGTGACCGCGAATTTCCCCTGATCCGTTTGTGGGGAACCATCGGATTTGTGGTTCCCGCCTGGCTGGCAGAGGGACTCTTTTTGCGCGGACTTTCGGGTGACGCGTTGAATACAGGCCGGGGTATTGTGTTGGCGATGGCGGGGGTGGCTGGTCTGTTGATGGCTGCCTACTGTTTATCGCTCCCGCATACGCCGCCGGTGAGTAAAGATAAGAAAGACCTGGCCCCGGGTAAGGTGCTGAAGATGCTGAAATACCGGCACTTCCTGGTGCTGGTGCTGGTCGCCTTTATTATTTCGATCGTGCATAAGTTCTACTTCCAGTGGAACAGCCCGTTTCTGAAAAACGTCCTTGTCATGGGAGACGTCACAGGGGCCTGGGAGCAGCGAATCAGTTCGATTGGACAGGTGTTTGAAGTGCTCGTGATGGCGGTCCTTGGATTCGCCCTCAAGAAATTCGGGTTCAAACTGGTTATGCTGGTCGGTCTGCTCTCCTACCTGGTTCGCAGCCTGATCTTTGCTTACGCCTCTACATTGAGCGATGCGTTTCCGCTGGCAATGGCGTTGACCTGTCTGGGCCAAGCGATGCATGGTCTCTGTTTTGGCTGCTTCCTGGCGGCTGCTTACATCTATGTCGATAAGGTCTGTCCGCTGGATGCACGCGGCAGTATGCAGACGTTTTTCGGAACGTTTGTCTTTGGACTGGGGATGTTTGCCGGCGGGTTCATCAGCGGTTCGATCGGTGACTATTTTACATCGCCCGGAAAAGAGACGCTGGTGCGGACGGCGTGGAATATCGAGTCGCAGACTGGCATCCAGGCTTTCACCCAGAAAAACCTCGAAGGGCATCCGATAGATCTGCTCCGCGACTGGCCGGGAATCTGGCTCAGCAGTGCCGCGATTGCACTGTTGGCGACGCTGTTGTTCTGGTTCCTCTTTCCCAGGCTCGACACGTCCCAGCGTATGGATCCGGATGAAGACCAAAGTTGATGCCTTTTCAAATTCCCGAAAATGTGGTGATCGGTCTGTTTGTCGCGGCTCTCTCGCTGTGGGGGCTGATCAAGGAAAAGTGGTTCCTGGCCGAGACACGCAAAGGACAGAAGCTGACGCGCTGGTTTGGACCTGCTCGTGCGGTCTGGGTGCTGCGCGTGATCTTTCTGGTCGGAATCCTGTTTGGCCTGCTGCTGGCGGGTGGGCTGATCCGGCCCATACAATGGGGATGAGAGGGCAGGTTTCTAACTGAGCATTGCCTATCACTGTCAATTTGGCACGGTCCCCGGTGGTCATCCACGCCGTTTCTTCATGCCAGAATGACATCTGAAACGATTTCCGTCATCCACTTCATCCAGACGCAGACACCTATCCCACTAATATATATACACTTACAACACGCCACGTGAAATAAGCATCTCCCTGAAAGAATGGTATGCTCTTTGCTTTCTTATCGAGTAGAGTTACGTATCTAAACTTAGAGTGAGGATCATACCATGCCGATTTTTCGCTGGGATCAATCCTGGAACCCGTTGCGGGACCTGGAACGTGAAGTTGATCGACTGATTCAGGGAGTTGAATTCTCAGTTCAGGGGATTCGTATGCCCCGCCAGTATCCGGCTGTGAATATATTTGAACTGGAGCACGAGTTTCTAATCACTGCAGAGCTCCCGGGCATGCAGGTGGAAGACCTGGAGTTGACGATTGCCAACAGCGTGCTGACGCTCAAAGGGCATCGCGACTCCCCCGTCTCTGAGAACGAAGCCATTCCAGAAGAACGTTTTCGACGTCGAGAACGAACCTTCGGCGAGTGGCAACGCTCGATCAGTATTCCGGATCGGATTTCGGACGAACATCTCTCTGCTGAGTTCAATGACGGTGTGCTGAAGATCCATCTTCCCAAGCTGGAAGAGGAAAGTCCCCGTCAGATTCCGGTCAGCTCAGGAGAATAGGAGGCTTAGATGAGTCAACCACACGAACATGATGAACCGCGTTCTCTGTCGCATCCAGAGCAGTTTGTATTTACTCCGCCGATTGATATTTACGAAACCGATGAAGGTCTGGTGCTCTACGCGGATCTGCCAGGCGTCTCCGTCGGATCACTGGAACTGCAGGTACAAGACAACAAACTCACATTGCTGGGCAAAGTCGAGCCTCAGATCCCCGAAGGCGCGCGTCCGATTCATAAAGAATACGAAGTCGGAAATTACCTCCGCTCATTTATTCTCAGCGGAGAGATTGTGCACAGCGAGATTGAAGCCAAGCTGACCAACGGGGTCCTGCGTATTTTTCTGCCGAAAGCCCCCAAAGCAGAGCCGCGACGGATTCAGGTCAACACTGGCTGAGAGCGTCAGTTATGCTGAGCCTGTTTCTTTTCCACGGTGTCGCTCTGTAGCGATGAGGGGCGTAGATCGTCTTCCTTGATCAATTCCTGATTCCGTTTCTGAAGTTCCAGGGCCTCTTCACGTTTCCCCGTCAGACCGGCTGCCCGGGCCAGAGCCGAAATATAATGGCGGTTGCTTTGGTGGTTTTCATAGAGCGGTTTGAGCATTGCGTAAGCTGCCTCTCCCTGACGCTGGTAGAGAAGCAGATCTGCCTTGATGAGCAGGCTGTCAAAGTCCTGAGGATCAATCCGCAGCGCCTGATCAATGTGCTGGAACGCGGACGCGATCTGCCCCTGGTTGCGGTCGATGGTCGCCAGATAGCGCAGGGCAGCGATCGATTCAGGTTCCTGCTCCAGACACCAGCGCGCTTCCCGTTTCGCGGTTTCCAGATCTCCGGTATACAGAGACGCGTAAGCCAGACTCAAATGAGCCGGGAAGAAATCGGGCTGAAGATAGAGTGCTTCCTTGAGGGGCGCGAGCATTTCACTGGTCCGCCCTGCTTTTTTGAGAATCTCAGCCAGCAGCAGCTGATTCTCTGCGTTACCTGGTTCGAGTTCCACACAGCGTCGGGCATAGCGGAGCGCGCGTCGGTAACGGCCTTCCTGCTGATAGATGCGTGCCAGGGCTTTCTGGTAATCAATCTGCTCCGGATACTCCCGTACCAGTATCTGCAATGCCGGCTTCGCACGGTCGGGGAGATCCTGCTCCAAGGCGATTTCCGCGATCGCTGCCACCGCCTCAAAGTAGTGCGGGTGCCGGGAAGTAACATGCGAGAAATTTTCCAGAGCTTGAAAAGGGGCACGATGCCGAATCAGTTCACCGAGCTGATAATGGGCGAACTCATCCTGTGGATGATCCTGCAGATAAGCGATTAATTCTTTCTGCCGGTCTTTATCAGACTTCTGTTGTACCGACGATTGTGAGTCTTGCTCTGGGGCAGATGACGTCGATTCACTTCGTCCCAACCAGAGGAACAGCACCAGTACCCCGCAGCCGAATATTGCCACGACGGCCCCGCTCGACCAGAGTTTTTTCTGGGGGGAAGTCAAAGTGCGAAAGGGTTGTTCCGGTTCAAACGGCGTGTTCATTCTTCAGACTGGCTGGGGGTTGATTTCTGTGAGTCGCTGTTACCTTCTATCAATGTATAGTGCTGCCCCGCCTTGAATCCAGTCCAGATCTCCGATTTCCCTCCGGGCCAGATGACTTTCACCGTAACAGCGTCACGCTGCTCCCCCAATCCCACCAGTATTTCAGACTCATCAACTGACAGATAGCTGCTGCTCCCCTTTCGTAACCGCATCAGCTTCCTCTTCCCGGCAGTGATTTCCACAACGGCTCCGATCGCGCTGCGGTTCGCCTCGGTTCCAATCAGTTTCAAGGCGATGCTCTGACCGGTGGTCCGGGTTTGATTCTGCAGCAGGACGACCTTTTGATTCAAATGAGAGACAGCCAGATCAGCCAGTCCATCCCGATTAAAATCGGCCGTGGCACTCCCGCGTCCGACCCGTCTCGTCTGAAAGAAAGGCCCTGCAGAATTAGAGATCTCACGAAAACGCGTTCCAGATTCATTCCTGAAGAGCTGCGGTTCCTGTTCAAACGGCTCACTTTTACCCAGTTGGGCCAGCCGGTCATGCACATGTCCGTTGGCAACAAACAGATCTTCCCAACCATCGTTATTCAGATCGACAAACGAAGTTCCAAACCCCAGACGGACCCGACTCGGCGCCGCCAGCCCGGTCTCATCGGTGACATCCAGAAAAAACAGGGCACCTTCGTTGCGATAAAGCGTATTAGTTTCGCCGAAGTAGTTAGTCACGAGTAAATCCAGGGTGCCATCCCCGTTATAATCAGCACCGGCCAGCCCCATGCCCGCTTCACGGTCCCCTTCCCGATTAAAGGCCAGCCCCGCGATCAATGCCTGATCGGTGAAGTTTCCCCGACCATCATTGATCCAGAGCTGATTCGCCACGGAGTCATTGGCCACGTAGATATCCTGGTCGCCATCCAGATCATAGTCTGCAGCAAAGACTCCCAGTCCCTGTCGGGCAGGCTCGCTATGCAGGCCGGACTGCTGGGAGACATCCAGGAATTTACCGTTCCCCAGGTTGCGAAAGACCACATCATATTCGCCTGGTACATAACGTGGATGACAGACAAAATAAACCCGCGAGTTATCAACCCGACGGCTGCAGAGAGGATAGTGCTCCCGGTCAATCTCGAGATAGTTAGCGATATACAAATCCAGCAGCCCATCGCCATTGAGATCTACCCAGGTACAGCTGGCACCGTAACCGGGATGATCAACGTGGGCCGCCTGTGAAATATCGGTAAAGGTCCCGTCACCATTGTTGGCATACAATTGATTGCGACCAAAGACACTGACATACAGATCCTCAAAACCATCGTGATTAAAGTCGCCAACAGCCATGCCCATTCCGTAACCGAAGCCGGTCAGCCCCGAGGCCCGGGTGATGTCCTGAAACGCACGCCCTTCCACATTCCGAAACATGCGATGTGACCAGTCCAGGTCTGCAACCTGTTTCTTACGCAGTGCAGATTGCCATTCTTCTCCCTGGGCACAGAACAGGTCGGGAAAGCCATCGTTGTCATAGTCGAACCAGCCAACCCCCGATCCCATCATCAGGTGCAGATGCCGGGTGACGGTCAGCGGCGAGCGATGCTGAAATGAAAGCTGCACAGCGTCGGTCACATCCTTGAGCTGTATTTTATCCGCCGGTTCCTCAGCGGAAAGCAGAACCGGATCTGCAATCGACTGGCAGCTGAGCAGACAGACCGTCCAGGTCATCAGCTGCAACAGACGGGAAGCTGTATTTCGTCTAAAACGGAAATTGCTCATCCAGTTCCGCCTCGGAGAGTTCGACCAGAAACTCGGACAATCGCTCGACCAGAATCTGCATCAGCTTTTCCCCTTTTTCAGCAGATGCCTGATGTGGATTTCCGGATCCCGTATTGGTGGTCAGCAGATGCCAGGGACGCGTAATGCTCACCCAGCCTGAATTGACGGCAGTAAAGCGGGTCGGATTCGTGGCCCCTTCGTCTGCGAGCAGCGCTCCGGACTCAGGATTCCGGACAACCAGATGAGGGAAAAATGCCAGAGCGAGCGATGTTTCCATCTCCCCGGCGTGATCATCGGGATTCTCAAAGATCTGTGGCTTCACGTCAGCGGTGGTCCCGCGAAACCAGTCAGCCAGAAAGATCTGGACCGGCGTGGTGCCATGCAGTTCTCGCAACAATGGTTTGAAATCATTCCCCCCGTGGCTGTTCAAAATCAGCAGCTTCTCCACACCATGATTCGCGAGGGAATCGACCAGATCAGAAATGATCTGCCCCAGTGTGGAAGGATTCACATTCATGGATAACGGGAACGCACTCTGGTTGGTCTCGGTGCCATAAGGAATGGGGGGCAGCATCACGACCTTCGCACCCTGCTGCCAGGCCGCTTCACAGACACGTGAACCGATGGCTTCGGCTTCGAATGTATCGGTCCCGTAAGGCAGATGCAGATTATGTGGTTCAGTAGCCCCCATCGGCAGCACCGCTACTTCATAGGAACATTCTTTGACATGCGCATAGTTGGTTTCGGCTAAAATCCAGGGACGCATCGCAGGTTCTGCAGACACTCAGTTCTCTCCTTGTCTGGAGTTTTCCGGAAGCGGTTTGATATGTAAATGCATACTAACAGTTTCATGAGCAAACCTCATTCATGATACTTCTGTTATCTGGAACAAGATACAGACTTTTGACCTATCACACTGTACCCCACACGGTCACATGTGTATACTCAAGTATTTACTAAGAATTAATCTTGTCTAAGGAGCAGCCCCATGGCCAACTGGTATGTCAAACGAGGATCAGAGACAGCTGGCCCCTTAACTCAAGACCGGATTAAAGAACTCGCCGCTCAGGGGAAAATAGAAGAAACGGACCTGATTCGAAAAGGGGATCAAGGCGATTTCTTTCCTGCAGGTCAGATTCCGGGATTATTACCTGATCCTGAGTCAGAGCGCCCTCCCACACCTCAGGCACCATCTTCCCCAGCGAATACACCTCCCGCCCGGAAGAAAAAACATTCCAGCCTGCCAATCCTTCTCTGCATCGGATTCTTAGCAGGGCTTTCTTTTTTATTCATTCTTTATGAAGCCTGGAACAGATCGCATCAGGCCGCGCTGCGTGAGACCTCTTATAATCGCTTGCGACAGATGGGGCTGGCAATCCATAACTATCACGATATATTCAGACATTTTCCTCCAGGAGGAACACTCAGGGATGATGGCACCCCCATGCATAGCTGGCAAACAGCAATATTACCTGAACTTGGCCTGGAACAATCACGGTTATACGATCAGATTGATCAAGATCAACCATGGTCTTCTCCACAGAACCAGCAAGTATTTCGATACCAGGTTAGTCAGTACCTGAATCCTGCCATATCAGAAACAGCGACTCCAGACGGCCTGGGACTATCGCACTATGTTGGAAATGAACTGTTATTAAAGAAAAAGACTCCACTCAGATTTCGTGATGTTACGGACAGTGCAGCCAACACCATCATGGCTCTGGAAGCTGGTGAAAACTTCAAAGCGTGGGGGGATCCAGGCAACATTGCTAAACCCCATGAGATACTGGGGCCCAGTCAGAAAAAATCTTTTAAGGGAGGCACCCATGTTCTCATGCTTGATGGAAGCGTGCGTTTCATTTCAGAAAATACTGATCCTGAAATCTTACGAAGTTTAAGTACTCCCGATGGAAATGAACGGATCTGGGACTATTGAACCATCCTTTCCATTCCAGATCCATCTCTCCTGCTCCGAAACTCGGAAACTGTAGTGCCTCATGTCTAACTTATACCTTGAACAAGCCTCTGAAATCACGGGCCCTTTCACGCGAGGTGCGCTGAAAGAACTCGCATCGCAGGGAAAAATCTCTCCCCGGGACCAGATTCGCGAGGGAATGTCAGGCACGGGAATTCAGGCACGCGAGATCCCCGGACTGTTACCAACCCTCAAGAAGTCCAGTGTTCCGTCTCGTCCCCGAGGCAGGAAATCAAGAGAGCGGGTACACGATCTGGACCTCGAATCCAGCCCGCTACTGACGATCGAGCAGAAAGAATGGATCGTCATTATCTGTGGTTCGATCTTTATGGGCAGCCTGTTGCTGATTCCCCTGATCCAGGCACTCGTGAACCTGTTATAACCAACTGATCTTTCAATCATGGTGAATGAGAATCTTAACCGCGGTGCTTATCAGTAGCTCGTAAGTTTTCAGCTAATATGATTTCGCCAGAACACAAAAAGTAGAGGCAGCGACCCCGTCATGAATTCACAGCCCGACTCTGAAACACGTACTCTTGCAGCTTCAAACAATTTTACTCCCACAGCGTCGACGCTGGTTTTGATTCTGGCGGGCTGTCTGTTCTCCCTGATTCTGCTCCTCTTCCTGTTTCAGAACATTCTGCAGGGCAAATTCCATCAATCGTCTAACGGAACCCAAGCCGATAAAATCGATGCCCGGGTTGTCACCACACGAACGCAACCATCCGCCCCGAAAACGTCTCTGGGGCGGATCTTTCTGGCCACCGATCGTTCTAACTCAAAAAAACATCTGAATCAGATCGGTCTGGCAATGTATAATTATCACGGAACACACAGAGTGCTACCGCCAGGCAGGACTGAAACCAAATCAGGTCATCCCTATCACAGTTGGCAGACCTACCTGCTCCCCTACCTCTATCGAGGTGATATTTATTACCAGCTCGATTTCAAGAAACCGTGGGACGATCCGAGAAATTACAAAGTGTTTCAACAGGAGGTGCCAGAGTACCTCAATCCCGTCATCAAAGAGAAGCTTGCCCCTGATGGAACAGCCCTGTCTCACTATGTGGGAAACATCCTGGTTTTGAAAGAAAATGAGAGTCTGCCATTTAATCAGATCACGGATGGAATGGACAATACAATCTTCGCCATAGGTCGAGGCAACAACTTTCATAATTGGGGGGATCCGACTTCGCTGGCGGATCCACAAACTCTGATTGGCCCCGATCGGGTATCTGCTTTCCCTGACGGAACCCAGGCTTTGATGTCGAGCGGTGCGGTACGCTTCATCTCAAAGAACATCGATCCTGCTATTCTCAAAGCACTGAGCACCCCGGACAGCAATGATTCGATTGGCGATTTTTAGCCGACGTACTGTAAATCAACGAACTTACCTGCAGGAATTCTCTTTCAATGTCAGACGAGCCAACTCCCCCAGAGCAAAAAATTAATCAGTCTCAGCCTGCAGAGCAGAAAAGTCAGATAGCCCCGTTCTTTCTCAAACTGATCATTGGAGGAATATCGGTGTATATCGTAATCATGCTGGGATTCATCATTCTGACAGGCACCCGGGAAGCACGCGATTCTATGCGTCGAAAGGAGATAAAACAAAATCTGACACAAATCGGCATTGCGTTAGAGCAGTATGCTGCCCAAGAGGAAAGCGACGAGTCTTCCCTGCCGTCCAAGTAATTCCCCTGGAGGTTCATCTCTTCTGTAAACACGCAAACTTCCACTACTCCTCTGTACCCCCACTCTGTCACCCGCTATGCTGGACGAATATCGACATCAATACCACAAGGAATTCAGCACATGGCAAACTGGTACGTGAAACGAGGCTCTGAAATCGCTGGCCCTCTGACTCAGCAGCGTCTCAAGGAACTGGCTACAGAGGGACGCATCAAGGACACAGACCTCATCCGCAAGGGAGAAGACGGCTCGTTCATCGAAGCACACCAGATTCCCGGTCTGTTACCGGACGAGGATTTTGAAACGGTTTCCTCCTCCCGCGAGCCAGCAACAAAAAATAATAAATCAATGCTGTTTATCATCGCCGTGCTGGGGGGAGGTGGAATTCTGGTTGTGCTCGTCCTGATGGCATTACTGCTGCCGGCCATCCTGTCGGCACGTGACGCCGCCCGCCGATCACACTCAAAAAATAACCTGAAGATGATCGCAATTGGCATCCACAATTACCACGATACTCACAGTGTATTTCCACCTGGAGGAACAGCCCGCACCGATGGTACTCCCTACCACAGTTGGCAGACCTATATTCTGCCTTTCGTAGACAACGCACCGCTCTACAATCGAGTCGATTTTAATGAGCCCTGGTCTGCCCCGCAAAATCAGACTCTGTTTCAGCTGCAGCTACCTGTCTACCTGAACCCACAGATCAAGGATAAATATACCCCCGCCGGTCTGGCATTGTCACATTATATGGCCAATGAGAAAGCATTAAACGAAAACAGCAATCTACGGATCCGGAACATCACAGATGGTACTTCGAATACCATACTCGCATTTGAAGCGGGAGATAATTTCAAAGCCTGGGGAGATCCCACGAATTTTGGGAATCCCGTCGACTATATTGGCTCAGGTGCGAAATCCGCGTTCCGCGGCGGCAGCCACGTCATGCTGGGAGACGGCGCCGTGCGCTTCGTTTCAGAAAACATTGATCCCGGCGTTCTGGAAGCATTAAGTACTCCCGCTGGCGGCGAAATCGTGGGAGAGTTCTAATTCATACTGAAAGAGTTCCATGGCTGACTGGTACCTGAAACGTAACGAGCAAATCACGGGACCGTATTCAGATCAGGAACTGGAAGATCTCCTGACAACAGGAAAAATCACAAAAACAGATCTGATCCGGCAGGGAACAGACCGGCAATTTCAGACTGCAGACAGTTTACCGGAACAGTTTTCTCGCCCCCATGAAAATGCATCATATCCGAAAACTCCCCGCCACAGATTTGATCCAGTCAATCTGGTTCTGGTTCTGTTAATCGCTGTTGCCATCCTGATCCCTCTGCTCGACATGCAGTTCTTCAGGTCCAGCGGTCGGCGGCGGTCTGTTACCAAGAATCATCTGAAGCAGATCGGTCTGGCACTACACATCTATCATGAGCAGAATACCACATTTCCTCCAGGCGCCCTCTCAGACAGCAAAGATCATCCCTTCCAGAGTTGGCAGGCTTTAATTCTCCCCTATCTCGACCACGAGTCTGTTTTCAAACAAATTGACTTCCAGAAGTCGTGGGACGCTCCAGAAAACCGCCCCCCGTTCCAAGAGGAAATCTCCGTCTACCTGAGCCCAAACACCAGCCAGACCCGCTCCCGGGAAGGTTATGCACTCTCTCACTTTGCAGGCAACAAACTGGTTCTGAAACAGAATCAAGGCATGAAAATACGGGAATCCATCACGGATGGATCGTCAAATACCATCATGGCCGTCGAACTCGGAGAAGGATTCAAACCCTGGGGAGACCCGAGCTCATTAACAGTCCCCTCCACAGTCATTGGACCAGGGCAGAAATCGCTTTCCCGGGGAGGAAATCATGTGCTGTTCTGCGATGGTCGAGTAATGTTTGTCGATCGCAATATCGATCCTGCCATTCTCAAAGCACTGAGCACACCCGACGGCGGTGAGACCATCATTGATTACTAATGCCGGGCATCGTAGAGTTGCACAACCACGCCTTCCAGAAAACTGGCCAGGCGAGTGGCAGCACGAGACGCATCACCTCGCATCTTCCACATCTCTTTGATACTTTCCGGACGCTTGAAGACCGCTCCCAGTGCAGCGCCCGCACGAACAGCACCCGTCTCCCCTAGAATTGAGAGCACTTCTTTGGGCAAGTCCGTTGAGCAGTCATCGCTGATCACCCGGATCGCCATGAATCCCCGTTGTTGTGCGTGACAGACCTGGGCCACCGCGAGGCTTTCCAGATCGACGGCCAGCGCATCATACTCCGCGGCCAGTTTCTGTTTCTCCTCGACGGTCCGGACGATTTCATCAGCATTGAGAATCCGGCCAACATAGAGCCCGTTCTCCGGATCTTCCGGAAAATGGACGTCGTTCGTCAGCTCCTGTCCGTGCAGATCACAGATCGACGTCGCGACCACGATATCCCCCACTCGCATCCCGGACTGCAGTGCCCCCGAGAAACCAATGGAAAGAACCCATGGTGGAGAGTGTGCGTCGATCAATGCCTGGGTTGCAGCCCGGGCGCGGGCAAAACCCACTCCCGTCTGCACCACAGCAACTTTGATTCGATCCAGGAAACCACCCCGAAACACATACGAACCACCGGTGTACTTTTTAAGGTGCTCGCAGCGGTCCAGAAAAGGCTGGACCTCCATCGGCAGAGCACAGACCAGCCCTATATCCGCATGTGCTTTATCGTCCTGGGGTTGATTCAAGAGGCATGTTCCTGTTCGAACTGATTCATCGTTTCAATTAACTTATCGACGCCCGCTTCCGGGAATGCATTGTAAATGCTGGCACGCATGCCGCCGACACTGCGGTGTCCTTTCAGGCCATCCAGACCTGCTGCGGTCGCCTGTGCGATGAATTTCGCATCCAGGTCGGCATCGCCGGTTACGAAGGTAACGTTCATCAGCGAACGGTCTTTCTTTGCCGCAGTCGGCTTGAACAGATTGCTCTGATCCAGGTAATCATAGAGTTTACCGGCTTTCGCCTGGTTCTTCTCCTGCATGACCGATAGTCCGCCCTGGTCTTTCAGCCATTGCAGAACCTGCCCCAGAATATAAATCCCGAAAGTCGGCGGAGTATTATACATCGAACCAGCTTCAGAATGGGTCCGATACTGCAGCATAGTAGGAATGTCGCTGGGGCCCTGCTCGATCAGATCATCGCGAATGATCACAAGCGTCACACCGCTGGGGCCCAGGTTTTTCTGAGCACCGGCATAGACGATTCCGTATTTGCTGATATCCAGCGGACGGGAAAAGATATCGCTGCTGGCATCGCAAATCAGCGGCACATCGCCGGGAACTTCAGGCTCACTGGCGAATTCGGTTCCGTAGATGGTGTTGTTCGAGGTGAAGTGCACATAAGCCGGCTTTTCACTGTAGTTGACTTCTTCCGGGATGTAGGAGAAGTTCTGATCTTCACTGCTGCAGGCAACATTCACATTACCAAACATCTTGGCTTCTTTGACCGCTTTTTTCGACCAGGAACCGGTCACCAGGTAGTCTGCAGTCTGATCCTTGGAGAGCAGGTTCATGGGAATCGTGAAGAACTGGGTGGAAGCGCCCCCCTGGACAAACAGGACTTTATAATTTTCGGGCACCCCTGCCAGTTCACGGCAAAGAGCTTCAGCAGCTTCATATACCGCCAGGAAGGCTTTGCTGCGATGGGAGTGTTCCAGAATTCCGATACCAGTATCGCCCAGAGAGATCAAATCTTTCTGAGCCTGTTCGAGAACGGGTAACGGGAGCGCTGCAGGTCCCGCAGAAAAGTTGTAAATTCTTTCTGTCATTTTAGATATCTCAACATCGTTTGCGGGCAAAATTCGGAGGTTTCACCCTGAGTAACCAGTGTGGTGTCAATATTACCGACGAAACTCTCACTCTTGGAACCATCCTTGAGGATAATGGCAGGCGTTCGCTTGTTTTGCCATTCAGCATCGATATTATGGAGTCTGCATTTCTTCGTGAATGGAGCGAAGCCAAATATTCAAGAATTCCCGGGAATAGTCGCGTTTCAGGCGAGTAATTGCCCCGTTTGATTGATCTATTATTTAATGTCACAATCTCCCAACCCATTATCCAGAGGGCCCCGCGTCCAGTCTTTCCAACCTCCCCAGGGCGACCTGACCATCATGGCCGGTTCCGGCAACCCGCTGCTCGCAAAAGCAATCGCTGATGAGTTAGGCATTCGGCTGACACCTTGTGAAGCGCACAAGTTCAGCGAGGGTAATATTTTTGTCCGGATCCTCGAGAATGTCCGGGGCCGCGATGCCTACATCATCCAGGGTGTCCATTCTCCAGTTAATGACAACTTCGTTGAACTTCTGTTCTGGATCGATGCCTTGAAGCGGGCCAGTGCCCAGCAGATAACTGCGGTCATCCCCTTCTTCAGTTATGCCAAGGGAGATAAGAAAGACGAACCCCGCGTATCCATCCGGGCGCGTGTCTGTGCAGACGCCATCGAAGTGGCGGGGGCCGACCGTGTTCTGACCATGGATCTGCACAGTCCCCAGATCCAGGGATTCTTCAGTGTCCCCGTCGATCATCTGTACGGGCGACATGTCATCAGCGATCACATTCGCAAACTCAAAATTGAGGATCTGGTCGTCTGCAGTCCCGATGTTGGATTCGCCAAGGAAGCCTCTGATTTTGCGAAGCTGCTGGGAGCACCGGTGGTCATCGGTAACAAGATGCGTAAAGATCACTCCGAAACCGTCGAAATGCTGGAAGTCATTGGTGAGGTAGCAGGGAAAAACGTCATCCTGGTCGACGACTTCACAATCACCGGACGCACCCTGATCAGCATGGCCGAACTGCTGAAAAACAAAGGTGCCAAAGACATCTATGCCGCAGTCACGCATGGGGTTTTATCCAGAGGGGCGGCCGAACGAATTGGCCAGAGTCCTTTGAAAAAGATGTTTATGACTAATACCATTGAGTCACAGATCGATCCCCTGCCGGATAACATTGAAATCATTTCAGTTGCCCATTCCTTTGCTGCCGCGATCCGGTCCATTCATGACCGAACCAGTGTCAGCACTCTTTTTCCGGAAAAGCGACTGAAAAAGTAATTCCGAATTGTAATAGCTCTCTGTCAGAGAAAATCAGGACGCATGGCAAAAACAGGCAAGAAGCTGACCCCGATGATGGAGCGGTATCTGGAAGTCAAACACCAGAATCCGGGAACACTGTTATTGTTTCGGATGGGAGACTTCTATGAGCTGTTTTACGAAGACGCGGAAATCGCAGCCCGCATTCTGGGAATCACACTCACCAGTCGAGATAAAAATTCCAGCAACCCGATCCCCATGGCCGGGTTCCCTCATCACTCGCTGGACAGCTATCTCTACAAGCTGATTCATGCCGGCTACCGGGCCGCCATCTGCGATCAGGTAGAAGATCCCAAAAAAGCGAAAGGGATGGTCAAACGCGAAGTCACCCGGGTGATTACACCGGGAACTCTAACGGATGACGCCCTGCTCGACCCGCATGAAAACAACTTTCTGGCCAGTATCTATTTCGGAAAAAGTGATATCGGCCTGGCCTGGCTGGAACTTTCGACCGGGCGTTTCCTCACGTCCAATACGACGGCAGAACATCTGGTCGATGAACTGGCGCGGATCCATCCTGCTGAGTGTATCTTTGCCGAGGGGAACACAGCACTTCAGAACGCCATCGGTCATCTGGATACGATGTTGACAGAACGCCCTTCCTGGACGTTTGCAGAAGATGAATGCGAAAAGCTCCTGCTCTCACATTTCGGTACCAAAACCCTCGAAGGCTTCAACCTGGAACAGGGAACGCCCGCCATTACTGCTGCCGGTGCCCTGCTGGAATACGTTCAGGAAACTCAGCGAAGTGCCATTCCGCATATCAACCAGATCGAACCTTACGAACGGGGCGATCGTCTGCTGATTGACGAAGCGACCCGCCGCAGCCTGGAACTGACCCGGACGATCCGCGAAGGGAAACGGGAAGGCAGTCTGATTTCCGTCCTGGACGAAACCGTGACCTCCATGGGGGCCCGCCTGCTCAACGACTGGATCGCCAACCCGCTTACCAGCCTGGATGAAATCCAGAAACGCCACGATTCTGTCGAAGAGATCTCACAAAATCCGGTGCTCTGCAACGATGTACGGGAACAACTTTCAAAAACATATGATCTGCAGCGTCTGACGGCACGAATCGCCACGGGACGTGCCAGTGCCCGGGACCTCAGCTTCCTGGCACAAACCCTGGCATTATTACCGAAACTCAAGGCGAAGCTTTCCGGACGCAAAGCAGAACTCCTGCAGTCCCTCGAAGCGGGAATCGATCTCTGTGCAGAAGTCCGCAATGAGATTGAAACCATGATCGTCGAAGATCCACCTCTGACACTCAATGAAGGTGGCGTCATCCGATCAGGCTTCAGCGATGAGTTGGACGAACTGCGTTCGCTCTCTAAAGGGGGCAAGGAATGGATCGCCAGTTATCGGAATGAAGAATCGGAGCGGGTCGGCATTCCCCATCTCAAAGTCGGCTATAACAAAGTCTTCGGCTATTACCTGGAAGTCTCAGCGGCCCACGCGGACAAAGTCCCCGAACACTACATCCGCAAACAGACACTGAAAAATCAGGAACGCTATATCACTCCTGAACTCAAGGAGTACGAAGAAAAAGTACTCAAAGCAGAAGAACGGGCGATTGAACTCGAACAGACCATGTTCGACACGCTTAGGGAAAAGGTTGCGAAAGAAGCCACTCGTACCCAGCGAACAGCGGAAGTACTGGCCCAGATCGACGTCCTGTTCGGTCTCGCGCACCTGGCAACACACGCCGGTTACACGCGTCCCGAAATGACCACTGACCCGGTACTCGATATTCGCGAGAGTCGGCACCCCGTGCTGGATCGCCTGCAGCCCTCGGGTGAATTTGTTCCCAACGACGTCCTGCTGGGCGAACCTTACGGACGAGTCCAGATTATCACCGGACCGAACATGGCGGGTAAGAGTACTTATATCCGTCAGGCAGCCCTGTTGACACTCATGGCACAAATCGGCTCGTTCATCCCCGCCAGTGAAGCACGCATCGGAATTGCCGATCGTATTTTTGCCCGCGTCGGTGCCAGTGATGAGTTGAGCAAGGGCCAGAGTACCTTCATGGTCGAAATGACAGAAGCCGCGCGCATTCTTAATTCCGCAAGCGACCGAAGTCTGGTCATCCTGGATGAGATCGGGCGGGGGACGAGTACCTACGACGGGATTTCCCTGGCCTGGTCCATGACCGAATTTTTACACGACCAACTTAAAGCGAGAACCCTGTTCGCCACCCACTATCACGAACTGACCGAGCTGACACAGACACTGAAGCAGGCCAGTAACTGGAATGTGGCCGTTCATGAACAGGATGGTGAGATTGTCTTCCTGCACAAAATTGTCGAAGGGTCAGCCAACAAGAGCTACGGGATCCACGTCGCCCGACTGGCAGGAATCCCCGATCAGGTCATTCAACGGGCCAACCAGATCCTGGCAACGCTGGAAAAAGACCACTTCGATGACAGTGGCCAGACTACAATCCCCCCCCGCAAACAGAAGAAATCGGTGCATCAGCAGCTCTCTCTGTTTGGAAATGCCCCCCATCCGGTACTGGATGAAATCAGGGATCTGAATGTAGATGAAATGACCCCTTTGGCGGCTCTGGAAGAGCTCTACCGCATCCGCGAGCAACTGAACTGATTATCAGTTTTTTCAGATTATCTCGGTTATAACAGTTGAACACAAAAATCCACGTGTACACAATAATATACACGTGGCCCCCATGGGGGCGGTTTACAATTTCCAGTTGTTTAACGAGGGGGAAAGCCATGTTGAAACAGCATGCTTTGAAAATGATTGCCATTTTGTCCACAGTGATCGCATTCACCGTCTGTACGGCCGATTCTATTCCGGCTCAGCAAAAAGAGGGCGAGTCTGCTAAGCCCACCGCTAAAAAAACGGAAGGCACAAAGGCTCCTGCCAAACGGAAAGTCCGCTTACCCAATCACTATGGAAAGCTGAATCTCACGGATGACCAGCGCGAGAAGATTTATAAAATACAGAAGGACTATAAAGCCCAGATCGACAGCCTGAAGAAACAGCTCGCTGAAATCGATGCGAAAAAAGACGCCGAGTGTGCGGAAGTACTCTCAGCCTCACAGAAAACGATTCTGGGAGAAATCCTGGCTCAGATCGAAAAAAAGAAAGCCGCTAAAAAGAATAACTGAGATCTGTCTCTGTTCCCTGAAAAAGGCGTGGTCTACTCGGAGATCACGCCTTTCTTTTTTCCAATCGGCACAGCTATACTCTCTTTAAGGAATAGAAATCTATGATTTTCCTTTGAACTCGCAGCAGGTTCCAATCCGCAGAAATCAATACGATTCATGAATTCGAAACAGCAACCTTCCTCCCGGCCCAACTCGGGAGCGGATACAACGTCTACATCCCCCTCCCGCTGGATCCCGCTGATCCATCTGTTGTTCCTGATCGGATTGCTCTCCTTACTGGCCCCCTATGAATGGAACCGGGTTGAATCCGAGAATCTGCAACTCCCCTGGCTGTCCCGCTTCTTTCTGTACGTGAATGTCGACACAACGCCGTATTTCATACTGCTCCTCTTCAGCCCACTCTGCTGGTGGCTGCCACTCCCCCTCCACTGGGGATTCTTCTCCCGGGCTCTGCGCCCCCGGCTCTCCCTGGCATGGGTCGAGAAAAAGCGAAGTGACAAACAATGGGACTGGTTCGCCATTTCGATCAGCCTGCTCCTGGCGTTGACGTCACTTTTTATCAGCGGCTGGACTGCAGATCATATTGTGGATACCGAACGAGAACTCACTCTCGGCGACCTTCCCCCTGCCTATCACGATGAATATAGCTACCTTTTTCAGACCGAAACCTTACTGGCGGGACGGACTTCATTTCCCAGTCATCCGGAGGCACCGGAACTGTTCGATCAGGTCCACGTCCTCAACGAAGGGAACATGGCCAGCCGCTATTTCCCAGGAACGGGGCTCTGGCTCGCTCCGTTCCTTGCCTGGGGACATCCTTACTGGGGGTACTGGCTCGCGGGTGCGGTTACCACGTTCTTTTTCTTCTGGGCAGCACGAGAGCTCGGAGGGAATGGCGTCGGCTTACTGGGCGGCCTGATCATTGCGTTCTCACCAGGTATGGCGATCTTCAGTAACCTGTTACTGGCCCATCATCCGACACTGGTCGGACTGTCCCTCTTTCTCTGGGCCTACCTGCGCATGCAGCGAACCAGTTCGTTTGGGGACGCCTTACTGGCAGGGCTCGGACTCAGTTTCGCGATGCTGTGTCGCCCCATGACGGCGGCCGGCTTTGCCCTGCCGTTTGGAATCAGGCAGGCGGTTCAACTGGTCCGCTGGTGTCTGCTAAAAATAAAGAAAACAGAAACTGAAAGCTCAACCCGGCAAATCTGGTTGCCTGTGGCGGGACTGGCGCTGCCTCTGGCGTGCGGGTTAATCTGTCTGTTTCTGTATAATCAGTCTATCACCGGTAGCGGCTGGAAGATGCCCTATCAGCTCTATACCGACATCTACACTCCTCGGCACGTGTATGGTTTCAATAATGTCATCCGGGGAGAGCAGAAACTGGGGCCCAAAGTCCTGGATAATTACGACAAGTGGGCCGAAAACCTGACGCCGGCTCTGGCTGTTCAGAATATACAGAACCGATTTCTGGCCAGCCTGCAGTGGACGCTGGGAATTATCCCCCTCTCCCTGGCTGCACTTGTCTTTTTACTGACCGAATGGAAACAGTGGTCCCGCTGGTGGCTGGTATTCGCTTCCATCATATCACTGCACGTTGTCCACATCCCCTACTGGTATGACGGCATCATGCACTGGCATTACGTCTTCGAAACCGGCCCGCTCTGGGCGCTGATTTTTGCCCGCGCCACGCAGACGCTGTTTCGGATCTGGCAACAAATCGACCGCCCCCTGATGAGCGTTCTCTGGCTGGCCATGATGCTGGCCGCCTTCCTGACTAACCTGACGGTCCTGCCCCCACTCTGGGGTGTCTCCAAACTGGAAATCATCGTGAGCAATGTCGCCTTCTCTCGTCTCAAACATTTTCAGTTTCAGCAGATGCTGAATCATCATCCGCAAATCAAACGTCCCGCGTTGATGCTCATCGCCCACGATCCGCACGACCGACACATCGACTACGTCATCAACTCGCCCGACCTCAAACAACAGGAGATCCTGACCGGTCGTTACCTTCCCGCTCAGTATCCCCCTGCCCGCGTGCAGCAAATCTTCCCGCAACGCACGCTCTATCTGTACGATGCAAAACAGAATCGGCTCAGCAGATGGAATGGTACCATCTGGGAGCCGATCTGATCTCGATTATTTATCGATGATTTGCAGTTTCATTTCGTCGGAATTGGCTTTGAGTTCGGGAGCGTACATGCCCTCGCCCGTAGTCGGTAAGCCACTGAACTTCCCGGGTATTTCGGCTCGCAACCGGTAATTCAGACTATGTTTTCCGCGGGGCAGTTGTCGGATGTAAAAGACCACGCGGTCATCCCGAAATTCCTGATAGTTCCTCAGTCCGTTGTAGGAGTATCCACTGCGAAGTTCGACCGGTTCCAGACCAGCGGCGCGGAAATCTTCGAATACCAGATATTCATAGTCATTTTTGCTGTCGAAGATCAATTCCACTTCCACGAGGTCGCCACTCTTGAGGGCAGTCTCACGTGTGATTTCCTGACGCTGGTATTTCTCCACGCGCTGGTCGACGACCTGACCTTCCGAGCCGGACGTTTTAATGTCTGCGTCTTCGGGAATCAGCTGGTAATACTTGCGCTCAACTTTGACTTCCAGACCTGTGGCTGTGATGAAGTCTTCCTTCGTGAAGTAAGTCACATAAGCATTATAGTATACCGGCCCCCGCCCCTGCTTCCGGATCTCCAGACGATGGGCCCCCCCAGTCAATGCATCCCCTTCCAGAACAAACTTGTTGTCATAGGTAAACAGATCGGCGGCAGTAATTTTCACCTCTTTCTGTTTCTCACCGTCCAGGTAAACTTCGAGAGTCAGATCGGGTTGATCTTCTCCACTGGCTGTCCAGTATTCGGCCAGTGCTTCGACTGCGATCGCAGTGTCAGACACAGAACTCCAGTAGGTGCCGTGCTTGCGATTGTTAAGCAGATACTTGACCAGCTGAGCCGCTTTGGGGTTCTGCGGATCCACTTTCGACAACAGCTTGAGATAGTAGGCATTCGCTTCCACTTCATTACCGTACCAGTGCCACCACCAGTTGTTTTCTGGCAGATTAAGATAGGCGGTCTGATTTTCAGGATCCTGTACCAGGTACTGGTCCATATTATCCATCAGCATCGCCAGCCGATCCTGTCGTTCCAGCTTATGAGACGCCAGTCCCAGCATCCCCAAGGCATAGACCGACAATTCAGTACGATCCCGATACAGGAAATCATACATCTGCTCATTGGTGACGCCCTGATTAACCAGAACCAGGAATACATAGGCATCCAGGTTGGACGCATATTCTTTATAGGGTTTCGTTTTAGCTGGCGCATTCAGAAGCTTCCGAACTTCCTGTTGCTGATAGTTCTTCAACCACTCGACGCCGCGTTCCAAAGTGCCAGGCACCAGCGCAACATCGCTCTGCTGAGCCAGGGCCAGCCCCTGTACGACTCGGGCAGTGAAGAAGGGAGACGACCGTTCCTGCCAGCCAGAGAACCAGCCCCAGCCGCCGTCAGACAGCTGCATACTGGTCAAATCTGCGACGCCCTGCTTCACGATCAAATCCACCTCACCCTGATTGAAGATCGGATTCTGACCATAGCGTTTCCACTGTTCAGCCCGTTTCTGATCATCGCCAATTTCCTGGGCATTCAGATTGGTCCGTTTCCGCTCAATCTCCTTCAGATCCAGCCCCATTTGTTTCAGAATGTTCTGGGTCATCACGGTTGGCAGAAAACGATACAGGGTGCAGTCCGTCGTTTTATGGGGGTTGTAAATCAGATAAGGCAGTGCATCGACCATCGCTCCTGCCAGAGAGGGAGAATAACGAAGTTCCAGGCGACTGAGTTCTGTCGTCCGCTGGCCAGGAATCTGAAAACTGATCTGAGCCGAAGAATCGTCGGGACGAATACTGCCGGTAAAAGATTCTGTTTTCAAAATTCCGTGTACTTTGACCGGGAAAGTCATCTGCATCGCATCGGATTCCTCATCGGTCAGTGCTTTCATACGAATCACGGCAAAACCGGCACGCGAGGCTTTGACGCGCCAGTCAATCCGTTTCTCGCCATTCGCGTCAATCGTCACCGTCTGAGTCAGTTCATCCAGCGGTTCCAGCGCATCGCCGTCCAGTTCAAGCACTACCTTCACATCCTTGGATGTCTTCAGATAGTTATGCACATTCGCACTCAGCACGACTTCATCAGTCTCTGTAAAGAACCGGGGAGCCTGGAGCCGGATAATCAGATTTTTACGAGTAACAACTTCACGCTGACCTTCACCGACCATGGTCCCTGTGCCCATTGACCAGCTGCGAATCTTCCAGCTGGTCAGATTCTCGGGCATCTTAAAGGAGACCTCAGCTAATCCATCCTGGTCCGTATTGATCGCGCCATTCCAAAAGGCGGTATCTGCGAAATTCTGACGAACGGCTGGTTCGACTACAGCTGAAGATCCTGCCGAAGCCACAGCAGCATCTGCCTGTAACTCACTTGCCTTTTCTTCGGCAGGGGCCATGCTGAGGGGGACTCCCGCCATGGGGGTTGCTCTGCCAGACTTCATAGCTGGTAAGACACCCGGCCCCGGGCCTTCCATGACTCCGAATTGATCCGATTTATCAGCATTCGCAGGCATCAGATTTCCAAAAGCCCCCAGCATCTGCATGCCGACTTCACCTTGCTTAAGCAGGTTATGAAAACTCCGACTGAGGCTACTGTAGGTCAAAGGGTGATGTGAGCGCTTCCATTTCCAGAAGAACGATTTGATGTCACTCACATTCGAACCGCCGCTGATGTACTCCACACTCTTGTCATAGACGCTCACCACCAGGGAACCCTCAACCGGATTTCCTTCCGCATCGGTCACCTTCAGCTTCACGGTCGCGTCCTGACCGGGCTTATATTCGGTTTCAGAAGATTCGACTTCCAGATTGACCACCCGTTTTTCTGGTGGAACGGCAATTTCACGTGCTTCGGTAAACACCTGCCCCTGGTGAATTGTTACAGCTTCCACAAACAGGTTCGGTAGATCTTTGCGCGTCAGTCCCAGCTCATAAGTAGTACTCTTTCCAGCCAGCTTGAGCACCTGTGGTTTCTGATAGACTCCATTCACAGGACGCAAGAACAACAAAACGGTGCTACCCGGCTGATTCGTATTGATCAATAGACGAACTTTTTCCACCGGCTGGTAATTCTTCTTTTCGACAATAATTTCCAGGTCATTGAAGCGATACTCCTTGCCGTCAAATCCTTCACCTCGGATCGTGAACAGGGAGCCCCCTTCAATCTGCTTTCCCTGCTTGTCAGTTACAACACAGGCAACTCGATATTGTCCGGATTGAGCCGCGGACATCTTTTGAGTGATTGTGCCGTCCTCCTGGGGATTGACGTCCCATTCCTGGACCGCCGTTTCCTGTGGTTCTCCCTGTTGATTGTAGGTAATGCGGTATAACACGATCTTCCCGGTTCCCTGGACCGGTTTTTGATCGAGAGTCTGTGCCTTGAAGCTGGCCGTCATCGAATCGCCAACCCGATAATACCCCCGATTCATCCAGGCAAACACTTTGAAAGGTTCACGGGCTACCAGCACCGATCCTTTTCCCACGATCGTACGCCGAGACTCGTCAACGACTTCCGCTGTAATTTCATATCGATGGTCTTCATCACCGTGAATGGCTTTCGCCAGTGCTGTATCGATCTCGATTTCAACCTCACCATTGCTGCCAATCGGAACCGTATTCGACATGACGACTTCTGGTGGTGCAGAGCGACGATGGATCCACCACGGACCGGGGGCAATACATCCCCAGCGGCCCCATCCGGGATACCAGGGATGATCACCGGTAAACCACCAGTAACCGGATCCGTACAACCAGTCCCAGGGATCATAGGGATACCAGTGCTGCTCGTAAGAGGTGCGCGTTACTTTGTATTTGACTTCCGCGTTGATCACCGGACTGCCAAAATAGTACTTTGCCTTAATTTTGGCTTTAATAGTATCTCCCAGCGCCACGGGTTCATCAGGTGCCTCGACTGAGACTTCGTACTCCGGCTTCTTATATTCCTCAACGCGGAACGAGAACGACGAAGCAAATCTGCGATTTCGATTTTTCCCCGATGCAAAGTCATATTTGACTTCGACTACAAAACTATAGGAGCCCAGAGCGGCATCTTTGGGAATCTCCCACTCCCCGTTTGCACCGCCGTATTCGTCGGTTGTCAGCGTTTTTTCAAAGATCTGTTTCTGATCTCGCCCGATCAGCTTTAATGTAACCTCACGTTGATCAAACAGGGCTTCTTCTGATCTTGAAAGATCATAACCCACGTTCCGGACCCAGAATTTATAATCGACCTTCTGGCCGGGACGGTAGACGGGACGATCGGTGATCCCATAAATCTTGTTGACTTGATACTGTTCCTGGGGGGACGGCTGGTACCAGAATCGATCGAACCCCTGGTAAGCAAATCGACCTGACTTCGTACGGGCGATGGCAATCCATTGAAACTCGCGTTTCAGCAGATTCTCTTCAGGAAATGCCTGACCGTTTTCATCGGTCTGCTCTGCAAAACTGGCGGTCAGAGTCTGTCGCTGATTACGGGCGACGTATTTGTTCTGATATCCAAAAAACTCCAGATTCGCATTGGGCACCGCCTGCCCGCTGCGGGCATCAGCCACATAATAGAAGGTCCGGTCTGCCATCCGCTTGTGCACGATGACAGTATCATCCAGCCAGACGACAATCCGACTGGTATTCCCGTCTTCCATTTTCGCGATCAGCAGATATGCTCCTGCATTCTGCAGCGGGGTGGCGACAGTCACACGACGGTCCCGGTGTCCTGCCAGAGGTTCCAGTTTCATATCCCAGCGAGAGACCAGTTCTCCCTGATATTTTTTCTGCTGTTCCTGAACCAGACGATATCCCAGGTTCGAAATATTGATTTTATTCCAGTCCAGGCGGTCCGGATGTGACTTGAGATAGTCTTTGACATCTTTCAACAATTCAGCAACGTTGATCTGATACGCTTCAAAATGGACCTGCTTACCGTTCCGGAAACGATAATCGACCTTAGCCCCCTGACCTGCGGCCTGTGTTTGAGTGGGCGCGAATTCTCCCCAGTTGCCAACAATCTGCTTCAGATGTTTCTGTTTATTTTGCCCGGGATCACCATACTCTTGAATGTTCTGCTGCAGGTATTTAGCAGCTTCTGGATACTGTCTCCGGTTCTCAAAGACACTCGTCAATTGAGCCAGTGCGTTTTCGGCCTGGTTGCTTTTACCCAGTGAGATCACCTTCTGATACAGCAGAATATAATTCTGATCGGCGGGCAACTCGAAGCGTTGAATTCCCGTTGACAGACGTGCGAGGGTTTCGGATCCTTTCAGACTCTCCAGAGAATACGGATTAACCTGCTCTTCCTCTTTGGCATCGTCCATCGCGCGAGTCCGGTACAGCAGGGGAAAATATTGCTGCAGGGTCTGTACGCCAAACTGACTGCGGGTAAAATTCGCGACTTCCAGAAGCACACGCGCTTCCCGCATGGGCTCCTGTTTGACTGATTCCGCGAGCATCCAGCGCCAGCGTTCTCCATCATTAGCCGCTCCCTCCCAGGACTCGGGCACTCGATAGTAAACGGGCTTGCCATTCGCATCCACGGGCGCCCCGTCCGGCCCTCCGCTGGGTTCACCCCGAAACCAGTTACCAGGTTCTGCCCCGACGCTCTGGTAGTCGGGGGTTGCCTCAAGATCAGTCAAAATCTGAAGCTTCCAGGCAGCGCGTCCCTGGCGGCCTGACATCAGGTATCTGGCATAGTCAGCATAAATCTGGGCTGCGAGCGCCGGGTCATTGGAAGTCTTCAATTCCTCAACCGCCTGACTCATCAGCTGTAAGGCCCGGAGACGGTCCTGTTCCCGTGTATTCACATATCGACTGCCACCCCGCTGGTGACCGCGGATGAACTTACCATCGATGATATATCCGAAATATGGTCCCTGAATCAGTGTTTCTGCAAGACGGGAGAGAACCAGCGGTTCGTCGCTGTGTACTTTGAGAATTGCTTCTCGAAACGCGTCGATTTCACTGACGCGATTCAAACGCTGCAGACACTGGATGCCTGCCTGCAGATCATGCACCACCTCTGTTGCTGAACTGTCCTGTCGGGTTGCCAGCTTCTGATACAGCTCCCAGGCATCCCGGTAGTTCCCCTGTTTCTGATAGGAATCTGCCAGCGAACGGGCTTCGGGCGGACTTTTTTCTGCCGCAAAGAGATAAACTCCCAGCGAGGTCAGGCTAACCAGCATGCATGACCAGAGAAGGTGTTTTTTTATGGATAACTTTAACATTGCAGGACCTGTATCAAGATGTGTTTAATTTTGAAGTGCTTCAGACGGGAATCATAATATTTCGCGTTGGTTTGACGAACGGAATTCCCGCCGAGTTCCCGAAATTCTCATAATTTTCAAGCCATACAGAAAAACAAGGTAGGAGAAACCAGTGGATTACTGCATAATCCTGAATCAAATTGATCTTCCTGCATGTATTATGCTTCCTGGCGCTCGAGAGACTCTTCGATGGACTGGATTACAGCGACAATCTCACTTACCGGTTACCTGATTACACTGGCGCTGATTCCCCACATCCTGCTGCAGAAGAAACGACACCCCGTCTCCACGGTTTCCTGGATTCTAAGTATTCTGCTGCTCCCCGGTCTAGGTGGTATCATTTATCTCTTCTTCGGAATCAACCGCGTTCAACGACGTTCCAGATCGAAAGAGCGGGCCAATCAGTCGCTGGCTCCCAAACTCCCCCAGATCATCCAAAACCAGCTGCTCTCCAATGATGAGTACCTGGTCCTGAATCAGAATCTGATGCGGCTGGCACAGAACATCGCCCATACTGTGCCCACCTATGGCAACAGTATCGAACTGTTGACAGATACCAACCGCACACTGGGACTGATTAAACAGGCAATTCTGAACGCCCAACATTCCCTGCACCTGGAATACTATATCTGGCAACCCGATCAATCAGGCACCATGTTGCGCGACCTGCTGATAGAAAAAGCAAAAGCAGGCGTTGAAGTTCGCTTTCTCTACGACGGTTTCGGGTCAATGAATCTCAGGAACCACTTTTTCAAGCCGATGATTGCCGCAGGAATACAGGTCGCCCCCTTCCTGCCAGGTGCCTCAATTCGCGAACGCTGGTCGATCAATCTTCGTAACCATCGTAAAATTGTGATTGTCGACGGGAACGTGGCATTCACCGGTGGTATGAACATCGGAGATGAATATCTGGGGCAGCATCAGAATCTTGGATTCTGGCGCGATACTCATCTCAAAATCGAAGGCCCGGAAACACTGCAGCTGCAACAGGTGTTTGCAGAAGACTGGTTCTTCGCCACCGGAGAAGCATTGACTCATTCGCAGTATTTTCCCCATCCGGAAACCGATGGGAACGTCACAGCACAGACGCTCTGTTCCGGGCCGGAAAAAAATGCAGATGTTTTCCTGACCCTGATGTTTGCCGCCATCAATGAAGCCCGCGAGAGTCTGTTACTGACGACGTCTTATTTCGTCCCGCCAGAATCATTAACAACCGCGCTCGAATCAGCAGCGCGGCGGGGAGTTCATGTGAGACTGCTGGTTTCCGGTAAGTCAGCAAATCCCTCGACCGTACATGCCGGCCGCTCCTATTATGATTCGCTGCTCGATGCCGGTGTGGAAATCTATGAGTACAACAAGGGAATCCTGCACTCCAAAACACTCACGATCGATGGCTGCTGGTCCCTCGTGGGGACCGCCAACTTTGATTCCCGCAGCCTGATTCTCAATTTCGAAGTCGGACTGGCAATCTATGACCGCAAGTTTGCCCAGCGGCTGAGAGAAACCTGTGAACAGGACCTGCTGGATGCGACCAAAATCACTGAAGCTGAATGGGATCAACGCAGCAGACTGGTGATATTAAAACAGAATATCTATCGCCTGTTTGCGCCCGTCATGTAACGGCACGCCTATCGCGTTGTATGCCGATAGGCTTCTGACGCCCCCTCAGGCAGTCGGGACAAATAGCGAATCAGCTGAACGGCCTCGGCTTTCGTCAGTAAATTCAGCAGCCCATCCGGCATCGACGATTTCTTGACGGGAATGATCTCATCCACGTCCTTCTTTTTAATCAGCTGCCGCTTCCCTTCACTGGTCAGCAACATGATCTCATCGGGTCCCGCTGCGCCCATCATGCCGGTATGAGACTTACCGGCACTGGTAATGATGGTAAACGTGGGATATTCTTCGGAAACGAAATGGGAAGGAAAGATGGTCGCCTGCAGGATCTCCTTCTGCTGGAAACGCCTGCTGACATGAGTCAGATCAGGTCCGATTTTCTCACCTGTTTTTCCAAAGAGATGACATTTGACACAGGTCGCTTTTACAAACGCCTCAGCTCCCAGCTTCAGATTAGCCGGTTTAGTCGACTCGTTCTTCAATTCTTTCAACAGGCCGGCATATTTCCAGCGGCTGTCCTCTGATTCCACAGGAAGTTCCGCGGGAAGTTCGTCTGGATATTTTAGAGCAAACCATTTCTGCCAGGCCACGAGCGGAGATGAAGCAGCTTCTCCCGACTGTTCGGGATGTTGTCCAGTCCAGTGCTCCAGCAGTTTCACTGCAATCGCCTGTCCCTCAGGATTCTGCTGCAGCCCGACCAGAATCACCTGCCGAATCCATTGTGCTTTGTTGGATCGCCTGTGAAAGCGAGTCAATGCCTGCATCACGGCCCGGGCCTGTTTTCCTTCGACGATATTTAACGACCGAACGAGAATTCGCCAGTCGGCGTCCCGGCGCTGATTTTCCTGTGAATACCAGCTGATCGCCTCAGCCACATCATTTCGTCGCTCGGGATAGGATTCGAAAAGTTCATGCAGGTAGATCAGAGTCGGTTCGTCCGCAATGCGTCCCATGGCAATCAACAGCGCATTGAGCTGTTGCGCTGCCCGAGGATCTTTCTGCTTCTGTTTCTGTAACTTGATCTCCAGATCGCGTAAAGCAGGTAGCTCTGCCCCGGTAATGCGTTTCAGAGGTTCTCCTTCCACCAGAATCTGATAGTCACCATCCGCGACTTCATACAACCAGGTGTTTTCCAATCGCTCAATTTGTACGGAGATCTCTGGTGAACCGGCTCGGAGAGGTGAGCGAAGATCCGCTAACAGCGAGAGACTCAATACCGTGCAGATCAGAAACGTTTTGCCAGGGAGATTCATAAAGGGACTCGGATTAAAAAGACATTTCAATAATTATTGGACTCTTTAATCTTACTGAAGGAAACCCGCTTCACACTATGCTCCTTTTCCGTTTTTGTTTAAAATTCGAACAGGTATATCCGATTAATTACACTTTTCAGGGACGAACCATGATCCTTACAAAACTGATACACAACCTTCGTCAGCAAAGTCTGTTTCGCGCCGCTTTTGTTTGCAGCCTGCTGCTACTCACATTCAGCTGCTCGTCACAAGAAAGCCAGGAAACGACAAAAACTGAGCCGCAGCCCGAAGCTGCTCCCTCCGAGACAGCAACTCCCGAAGCCAAACCTGCTCCCGAAGCCAAACCTGCTAAGACAGAAGATATCACACTGACCTTAAGCGATGCTGCCGGTTTTGAAGAGATCCTCAAGCAACAGCAGGGTAAAGTCGTTCTGGTTGACTTCTGGGCAACCTGGTGTATTCCCTGTGTCAAGAATTTCCACCATACGGTGGAATGGAATCAGAAACTCGCCGATCAGGGGTTGAGTGTCATCTCGGTCAGCATGGATGAATCAGACGAGGCAACTCAGAAAGCCGTTCGCGAATTTCTCGAAAAGCAGAAAGCGCAATTCACTAACGTCCTGGCGACCGCAGCTGATGACAAGGATCCGATGGAGACCTTTGGAATCGATGACGGCGCGCTCCCGCACTACCGTATCTACGACCGCAGTGGGAAACTGGTTAAGAAATTCTCTTTTGCAGACCCCAGCCAGGAAATCACGCAGGCAGATATTGAAGCAGCAATCGAAGCAGCCCTCAAACAGAAACCGGAATAAGACATTCCCCAGTCCGAGTTTATTGCATGTTTCAAAAGCTCTGGTCGACTTGCCTGGATGAGGTTGTTGGTTTCTATCTCCTGCATCGGTTCTTCTACTACCAAAAGCAACCGCTGGTGGTCTCGAGTGCGCGTGAAACCACGCCGGAACTCCAGAGTGGTGAGTTAGACCAGTTTTTTTCTCCGAAACCGGATCCAGCCCAGTTGGAGTATCAGTCCGAGTTACGTCCGGTCTCCAAGACTACATTCCCCTCTGCGGAAGTAAAAGACTTCAGGTTTCAGTCCAGCGTCGCCAGCGGATTTCCTGAAAATGACCGCGTCAAAGGTCGCCACTGGAAATCGACCGTTCAATCCACGCAGAGTAACAACCCGGAACGCCTGACCGTTGTCGCCGTTGATGGAATTGTGCAGTTGGGGGTCCGCAGCTTTAACAGGCTGGCGGAACGATTAACGCCACACGGGATCGATGTGGTCATGCTGGACAGCCCTTTCAATTTCCGACGCACTCCTCCGGGATACCGACCTGGCCAGTTAATCGCAGGGGGAAATATCGACCACCAGTTGATGGTCGCCCGGCAGGGAGTTCTCGATCTCTGGAGTCTGATTCTGACACTCCAGTCTCAGGGACATCGTATCGGTCTGATGGGCATCAGTCACGGGGCCTGGTTAACGCTGATAGCGACTCTGCTGGTGGAAAACCTTGAATTCGCGCATGCGATTACGCCTCCTGTCGATCTCTTGCGAATCCTTGATGAAGGGGGCACTGTAGTAAATGCAATCCGCCGTGGCGCCAGTCATGATCCGCCTGAGGAAGCTCAACTGGAAACGCTTTGTAAACCACTACGATTGAATCAGTGGCAACCATTGTTATCTCCAGATCAGATTCGTCTGCATATCGCCGACTTTGATCGCTTTGTCCCCTCACTGCGGATCGCTGAGCTGGCAGATCAGTGGGGCACCAGGGTCTCGCATCACAAACTGGGACACATTGAAGCGACCACGGGGCCGAAAGTCGTCTATCAGGTCGCAGAAGAGATTCTCAAGCGCTATCAGTAAAAGCAGTGACGCGGTCAGTAATATGCTCTCTAACTGAAAGCTCATTCAGTTCAAAGATCTTCTCGATACAACCTGTACAACCCGCATGGTTTTCGCACAGTTCCCCGCTTTTCGAGAGAATGTGTTGAGAAAATGCATCATGTTGTTTCCTGGCAACCTATCTTTGATTGAAAGGCTGGTTGAAGACTATTGCTCTTTTAGCTGTGGACTTGAACCACTTTTCAGTGGGCCTGTAATTTTCAATCTCCCCTGTGAGATAAACCGATTTCATCCGTCCCTATTGTAGAAACCGTTTTGAAACCATTCAAAACAGGTCATTGCCAAGGAAGAAACAATGCAGGTACGAGTTCGTGATCTGATGACCCAGAGTCCGGTCAGTGTGCCACTGGGAACAACTCTTCAGCAAGCCGCCCGGCGCATGATCGAAGCAGAATCGCCTGAAGTCTACGTGACCGACCATCAAATGCGACTGGTCGGCGTTGTCCCCGAGTACAACTTTCTGAAACAGAAATTGCAGCTCGCTGACATGAATGCTCCGGTTGAATCCATCATGCATGTTCAGTTGGAAACCCTCTCACCGGACGACGATGCCTTGCTGCAGGCTCCGCTGTTCCGTGATCGTCGCAACAGCTGTATGCCTGTGACAGACGAGGGACTGCTGATCGGAAAACTGACCTGCCGCGACCTGTTCCGCCTGATGCTGACATTAGATGAAGTCGACTGCGACACAGAGCAGGAAGTGAAAGTGTCTTCCACGACGGAAATTCACTCCTCAACGCACGACATCAATCCGCCACACCTGAATCGAGTCAATTCTCATCGCCAGTTGCTGCAGTTGCATGGTCTGATTGACGACTAGCCGAAAAGACCTCACAGCTCCTAATTTTGAGTTGTCTTGAGGTCGATGCCCATATCTTTGAACAGTAAGATCATGTCTTCCCAGACGTTCTTCTTGGCGGATGGGTTTCTCAGCAGGTAGGACGGATGGTAGGTACACACGACTCTGGCCCGACCATATTCGTAAAACTGCCCGCGCATCTTGCCAATCGGAAGCTCTGAGTGCAGCAGATTCTTTGCAGCCACTGACCCCCAACAGACGATGTAATCCGGATCGACAATCTCGATCTGAGCATCGAGAAAGCCTCGACAGTTTGCCGCTTCCTGATCAGACGGATTCCGGTTTCCAGGAGGCCGACACCTGAGAATATTCGCGATATAGATCTCGCTGCGTTTCATCTGGCAGGCTTCGATAATTTTATCCAGCAGCTTCCCTGCCCGTCCCACGAAGGGCTCTCCCTGTTTGTCTTCATCCGCCCCGGGTGCCTCACCGATAAACATGATTTTTGCACTTGGATTCCCGACTCCAAATACGGTCTGAGTGCGTGTCTCAGCCAGTTCCGGGCACTGACGACATTGAGAGACTTCCCCAGCCACAATATCCAGTTGTGCCTGGCGATCTGCCTTGGAAAGTCTCGATTTCGTTGTTCGGGGCACGCTCATTTCCTTTCGCGGGTCTGCGGTCTCAACAACCGGTTCAACAACATGTTCTACTGCTGGCTCTGGCGGGGAGACCGGTGTGCGTTCGGGTGGAGTCTCAGGCTCAGCGGGACGTATTCGCAGCGGCGTTTTCGATTCAGGGACAGCAGGTGGAACAACTTCTACAGGCGCAGAAACCACGGGCGCCGGCTCGATATGTTTGATATGCGTCAGCCCGGAACGCTGCCAGCTTTGCATAAACTGACGAACGGCCCGTTGTGCCCGCTGTTGTTCCTGATCAGACATCGGCTCTCTACCAATCCTTTAATGCTTGACCTTGCAACCGGGAACCGCTTCCTTGAACTTCTTGATCCCGTCATCTGTCACCTGGGTGAAGCTGACCTGCACTTCCTTGAGATTCTTCAAGGCTGTGAGTTTCTGTAATCCTTCATCACCGATTTCCGTTTTGCTCAGGTTCAGATATTCGAGTTTTTTGAGGGGCAGGAGATGCTCCAGACCAGAATTGGTAATCTGGGTACCTTCCAGATTCAGCCGATTCAGATCGGTAAATCCGGAGACCACCTTCAAACCTTCATCAGTAGTTTCGGTACCCCAGAGGCCGAGACGGGTCAGTTTTTTCAAATCTTTGAGCTGCTCCAGCCCTTCGTCCCCGATCATCGATTCATCCAGATCGAGATAGGTCAGCTCCGTCAGTCCCGATAGATTCTTCATCCCTTCATTAGTGACCACAGTATCACGCAGATGCAGTGTCTGCAGTTTCTTCATATCTTTGATATTTTCGATGCCGGCATCCGTCACAAAGTCGCGACGGAGATGCAGGGCTTCCATATTGGTCATCCCCTTAAGATGCTGCAGTCCTTCATCAGAAATTTCTGTATCATCCAGTTCCAGTGATACCAGGTTCTTATCCTTGAGCAGAGCCAACGTCTTATCTGAGATGTTGCGTCCCCAGGTATTCAGTCGCTGCAGATTTGGTAGTTGAGCGACATCTTTCATGCCGTCATCGGTCACCTGAGTTGCCTGGACCTTCAACACTCTCAGGTTTTTCATATCTTTGATCAGCGGCATTCCTTCGTCGTTGATTTCCTTATTGAAACGCAGATCAAGGTCTTTCAGCTTGGGAAACTGTGCGACTGTCTTCAGTGCATCGTTGGTAATATTGGTCGCCCGCAATGAGAGTACCTGCAGATCCTGCAGGTCGGCAAGATTTTTGACCCCTGCATCTCCAATGGCCGTGCTTTCCAGACTGACAAACCAGAGCCCCTTCTTTTTACCGATCTCTTTGGTCGCTGCATCGGTAAAATTTGGCCCCCAGATAATCAGCCGTTCCAGGGAAGGCAAACCAGCCAGATGCTTCAGGTCTTCGTCCTTGGCGTTGGTCCCTTTCAAATCGAGAATGAGCACCCGCCCATCGTCGGAGGTTACCATTTTCGCATCCAGAGCTTTGAAGGCTTTGACCGCTTCAGGATCATCGGGTTTTACCGTCGCTTCTTTCTCTGGTGCGGTTTTCTGTTCTTTACCTTCTGTCGGCTGTTCCTGTTTCTGCTGTCCCTGATCAGACGGAGGATTGTTAGCGGGGCAGCCGCTAAACAGACACAAACCTGCCAGAGAAAGTAATATCTTATTCTTCATCCTGAGATCCCTCATAGATTTCAATTGGACACGCACTTCAGGTACCGATTTTTTGATAAATCGTGAGCTGATTGCGAGTGTCAGGCCAGCGTTCCCTGACTCAAAATCAAAGATTCACCAAACGCACTCACAAAACTAACAATGATCCCCAAAATAGAGCCCTGCCAGAAACATTGCAATTCAAAGCGTCTGTTTTCTGCAACTACTTGCGATTCCACGACCAGCCCCGGTATACTCGATGGCATCAATATCCATCGATATGTTAGCTTGGTTATTACCCGCCCCCTCAAACAGGCGGCTCGGAATGATCTCCGCCAGATTATGAAGGATCAATCAGTGAAACAGCGACTCCCCCTCCTCACCCTCTGTCTGCTTACCCTCGTCTCTGTTTTAACTCAGCCCGGGCATGAGCTGTCAGCGAAAGACTGGCCGACTTATCTCATGGATCGGGAGCGTGCTGGTGCCACTACGGACAGCGTTCAGACTCCCCTGGTCCCTGTCTGGCAATACTCTGCTCCAAGTGCACCTCAGACTGGCCAGACCGACCCCGGCGAACGGGTCATCGAAGGCCACGATCTGGAATCGCGGGTCGATTTTGACGATGCCTTTCAGGTCGCGATCTCAGCAGGAAAGGTCTATTTCGGATCCTCGGTCGATCATCAGTTGCGTTGTGTTGATCTGAAAAGTGGACAGGTAGTCTGGCGTTTCTTTACCGGCGGCCCGATTCGTCTCTCCCCTACCGTCCATCAGGCAAAAGTCTATTTTGGCTCCGATGATGGATTCGTGTATTGCCTTGACGCAGCGACTGGAAAAGAGATCTGGAAACTGCGGGCAGGGCTGAACGAAGAAATGATTATCGCCCGTGGAGAAATGGTCTCCCGCTGGCCCGTCCGCACAAACGTACTGATCGACGAGGGAATCGCTTACTTCGGTGCCGGCATTTTTCCCCATGAAAATATTTACCTGTACGCCGTTGATGCCAATTCCGGAAAAGTAATCTGGAAAATCGATAATCTGAGTCAGACCAGCGCTGGTCGAAATGAACTCTCTCCCCAAGGCTATATTCTGGCCAATGACGAATTCCTGTTTTTCCCCTCTGGTCGTTCTCTTCCCGCTGCCTTCAATAAAAAGACAGGGGAACAGGAACACAATCGATCTTACAGTTGGCGCAGCACCGCGGGTGGTGTTGTCGGCGGGACTCAGGCACTGTTAGCTGATGGTCAGATCTATTCGATGGGTGCTCACCACATTCTTGCCCTGACTCAGGATGAAGGCGACGTGGGCTTTGCCTGGATCAACGGACAACAGATGGTTGTCAAAGATGAATACGCTTACCTGGCTACAGATACGAGCCTGTTGAAAGTCAATCGACTTGAGCATGCAAAAGGTTCTCAGAAGGCCCACGCTAATGAAATGACCATCAACGGTTTGTTCCGTAAACTTCGCAGCCTCAAAGGCGACAAAGCCACAGCGGCCCGGGATCAGATCAAGAAATTACAGGAAGAAAATAAACAATACACTCAAGCAGGAGTCATCTGGGAGAAGCCAATCGTTGCCCGTGACTCACTGATCGTGGCGGGAGATAAAGTCATCGCCGGCGGTCAGGAGCAGGTGCTGATTCTCGAAGCCGATTCCGGCAAGGTCCTGCAGACATTGAAAGTCACAGGGAAAGCTCGAGGCCTGGCTGTTTCTGATGGTCAGCTGGTTGTCAGCACATCCGCTGGCGACATCATCGGTTTTGGTTCCTCAAGTACTCCGACTGAAAAGCTGACGGAACTCGATACAGTCTCAACAGAAAACCCATATGCGAAAAATACAACATCAGTCCGTTACCAGCAGGCTGCTCAGGACATCCTGAAGCATACGGGAGTCCAGAACGGCTTCTGCCTGGTTCTGGGTGCTGAAGAAGGACAGCTGGCTTACGAACTGGCCCGCAACTCAAAGTTGAAAATCTACTGTATCGAACCCGATGCGGCCAAAGTTGCTGCGGCCCGGGAAAAACTGAGTCAGGCAGGCTACTACGGACATCGGATCACATTCCATCAGACCGAACTCTCGCCGCTACCTTATTCACACTACTTTGCAAATCTGATTGTCTCAGACACACTGCTCAAAACAGGAAAAGTCCCCGGGATTCCCCAGGATGTCGCCACGCATGTCAAACCGCTGGGAGGCACTATCTGTCTGGGAACCCCCGCCGACCCGAAATCAGCAACAACAGATTCAGCCAGTCTGACAGGCTGGCTCAAAGATACCGGCCTTACCGAAACCGCAGAGATTAAGACTCAGGATGGCTACGCCCTGCTCATCCGAAGAGCCCTTCCAGGAGCCGGCAGCTGGTCACATCAGTATGCTGATCCGGGAAATACCGCCAGCAGCAAGGATCAACTCGTCAGAGGTGGTCTGGGTGTGCTCTGGTTTGGCGACCCCGGTGAAAAGAAAATGGTAAACCGCCATGAAGGGGCAGTAGGTCCTCTGGCAATCAACGGCCGCCTGTTCATTCAGGGTGAAAGCACCATCATGGCCTTCGATGCCTATAACGGACTGTTTCTCTGGGAACGTGAAAACCCCCAGGCCATCCGTACCGGTGTCTTTCAGAACCAGAACCCCGGAAACCTGGTCGCCAGTGAAGACAGCCTGTTCTTCATGATGAAAGAATATTGTTATCAACTGGATGCTGCCACGGGAAAAACGGTCACTAAGATCCCCCTGCCCGAGCAGTTCAATGATGGCAAGCACGAATGGGGATACCTCGCCTACCAGGACGGCTTGTTGTTCGGTACCGCGACGACTCGCCAGGAACTCGCTGCCCGGCAGATCCGCCGCGGTCGCAGAACTGAAGATTCAACGGACGCCGTTTTTGCAATCGACGTCAAAACAGGTAAACCTGCCTGGACCTATCAGGGCAAAAGCATCGCGCATCACACCATCGCCATAGGTCCGGAAGCCGCATATTTCATCGACAGCTCCATTTCCAGCGAGCAGCGGGCAGAGATTCTCCGTCAGGACAAATCGCACCTGAAAGATTTGACCGGGAAAGAACGGGAAATCGCAGAAGACCGCTTGAAAAAACAGGACCTGCGTTTAGCAGTCGCCCTCGACGTCAAATCGGGCAAAAAACTCTGGTCCACCCCAGTCGATGTGACTGACTGTAGCGAAATTGGCATCGGGGGCGGAAAACTTACGTTGCTCTATCAGAACAACGTTCTGCTGCTCTGTGGCGCCAATGCCAACGGTCATTACTGGAAACAGTTTATCGCTGGCGATTTCTCGCGACGTCGACTCGTTGCTCTGAATGCAAACGATGGTGCCCTTCTCTGGAAGAAGGACGCCAACTACCGCCATCGTCCCATCATCGTGGGTGACAAGGTGATTGCCGAACCCTGGTCCTACGACCTCTACACCGGCCTACAGCACATGCGGAAACACCCGCTGACCGGCAAAGAAGTTCCCTGGAGTATCATGCGGGAAGGACATCATTGCGGCATGCTGGCCGCTTCCGAAAACCTGTTGATGTTCCGTTCCGGCTTCACCGGCTTTTATGACCTGGAAAAAGATGCAGGTACCCGTCACTTCGCGGGCCATCGTACGGGTTGCTGGATCAACGCGATCCCAGCCAACGGTCTGGTCATGATCCCGGAATCGAGTGCCGGCTGTGTCTGTCTGTTTTCAATCTCTTCCACCATTGTGCTCGAACCGCGCGAAGAACGAAAACACTGGACTATTTTCAGCTCGGTCGGACCGAAAACACCAGTCGATCATATGGCACTTAACATGGGAGCCCCTGGCGACCGACGGGATGCCCGCGGAACTGTCTGGATGGCATATCCGCGTCCGACCCCGAGTCGTGAAACAGGGCTCGACTTCAAATTTGATATCAGCCCGAAATTCAATAGTGGCGGTGGGTACAACAGCCTGAATGAAATTACTCATCCCGTAAAAGAAGCAGAACCTCCCTGGGTCTATACATCTTGGGCACGGGGATTGAAAGAATGTACGATTCCGCTGCTGGGTAAAGATGATGCACCTGCCAACTATGCGGTGCAGCTCTCGTTCTCGGAACTGGAACCCGTCTCTGTGAATGACTCTCAGGCTGCCCCCCTGTTTACGATTAAACTGCAGGGTAAAGTGGTACAGAAAGATTTTAACCCACACGGAAAACAGGGCATCCAGGTTCGGAAATTCGAAGGTATTCCAGTCAAAGACAATCTACATCTTGAACTGGTCCCGCAAAACGAAGCGGCAGAGCAGATGCCGGCCGCGTTAAGTGGAATTGAAATTATCCGCACAGATTCATAGACTGAATTCAGTTCAATCACTGAAGTCAGTTCTCTGAATCAAGCGAGATTACGTGAAATCCCAACACAAGTATCAATACCTCGTCGTCTTTCTGACGCTGACTGTAATCGGTTTCAGCAGGCTGAGTTCAGTTCATGCCCTGGAATTAACGCTCGAACCGCCGGGAGATCGTGAATTCGTTCGCGATCTGGCCGGCATGATCGATGAACCGACCAAGAAACAGATCCAGGAGATCTGCGATAAGCTGCTTACCGATAAGGCGACGCCGATCATTGTTGTCACCATCGATTCGATGGCCAAGTACGGCGGCGCTGATATGCGGATCGAAACGTTTGCTACGATCCTTTTCAACCAGTGGCAGATCGGACACGCTAAACTGAATGATCAGGACTGGAACACCGGCATTCTGTTACTGGTGTCTAAAGATGATCGCAAGGCACGCATTGAGCTGGGAGCCGGCTGGGGGCGGGAAGACGATGCCAAGTGCCGTGAAATCATGGACGACTATATTATCCCCCATTTCAAACAGGGACAGTTTTCACAGGGAATTCTGGCGGGCGTCGAAGCCCTTGATAAAATGGCGCGCAAGCTGGCAATGCCTGCCAAGCCACAATCTGCCTGGAGCTACGTCATCATCGCAGTTGTGATTGGGCTGGCCATTTTTACCATCGTCTCTTTAATCCGCCGCGGATCCAGTGGCTGGGCCTGGCTATTCTGGGGCGTTATCTTTGCGGTGATCGGCACGATTCTCTACCAGATGCTCACCAACCGGGGAGGTGGAGGAGGCGGTTTCAGTGGCGGCTCATTCGGAGGTGGCTTCTCCGGTGGTGGCGGTGCCACCGGCTCGTGGTAACCAGATCGTTATTCCCCAGTTTCCAGATCGAAAGCTCATTTCCATGCAGAGCGCATTTAACTTTTTAACCGGAGAACAACAGAAGCAGGTTGAGCAGGCCGTTGTTGATGCCGAGGGTAAAACATCCTGTGAGATTGTCCCCGTACTGGCAACCACGTCAGGTCGCTACGATCGTCCGGAGGACGTTGTGGGGCTCTGGTTGACCGTTATCACAGCACTGGGCTTCTGGTATTACTTTCCCCGGGTTCAGGGACCGGCAGGTGACTGGGGTGGTTTACCCGTCGTTGTCGAACTGATTCTGGCAGCCCTCGCGATGGTCATCGCGTTTATTCTGGGAGCGATTGCCGGAAGCCGCATCGGCTGGCTTCGTCGTCTGTTTACACCCCGCCAACAGATGCAGGATGAAGTCGCCGCTCGTGCCCGGGAGATCTTTTTCGATAAGCGCGTACATCATACCGAAGGGGGGACCGGAATACTCATCTACATCTCCCTGTTTGAACATGTGGCAGTAGCACTGGCTGACCAGGCGGTCATCGACAAACTGGGGCAGACTTTCATTGATCAGATCTGCCAAAAACTGACAGCAGGTCTCCACTCAGGGAAGGCAGCTGAAACGATCTGTGAAGTCATTCGAGAAATTGGCGACGAGGCAGCGACGCCCCTGCCTCGTGCCTCAGACGATAAAAACGAACTGCAGGATACCCTGGTTCTGATTGACTGACAAAGCCCCAAGGTAGACAACTGATGTAAGCCATTAAATATTCGTCAGTTGCAACTTAACGGCTGTCGACTTCCTCGGAAAACTGGTATAATGTCAGTAGTGAGCTGTTAAAACTAAGCAAGAATCAATCTGACCCATTGATCTTTGTTTTCAAGATAATGATCCAAAGTAAGGAACCATGACCATGACTAACCGCAATCGCATGGAAGAACTGATTGGTGCTCTGCAACAGCAACGCGATGAGCTGGCCCTGAAAATTCATCTGGGAAAGAAGGAAGCACAGGACGAGTGGGAGCAGGTCACCGGTCGGTTTGATAAACTGAAAGACGATTATAAACCGATGAAAGATGCCGTCTCGGAATCAGCGGGCGGAGTAGCAGATGCGCTGTGGAATGTCGGCAAAGAGATCCAGGAAAGCTTCCAGCGAATTCGTAAGTCACTCTGATCCTGATTTATTCAGGTAATGCTTTGAGCCAGATTGAATTCAGTCGCAGTCCCTGAATCCCCTCAGGGGCGGCGGCACGAATTGTAAGCTTCTGTTTTCCCTGAGACAGATCCAGTGTCCCAGCTATGTTTTTCATGAAGACATTCTGACTGGTCGTCATGGGGAGCTTACAACTCAGACTCTGATCCCCCGCTGTCAGAAGCAGAGTTCCGCTTGTCGCGGGTTCTGAACGATACCCATAGCTGAGTTCGACCTCATAACGGCCTGGCTTTAGTACGTCCAGCTGCCAATGAGCGGTAGTCTTGTTGGATTTCCAGCCATCTAGGGTATCCCAGTCATACCCGTCGAACGAATACTCGAGTCCGTCACCATCAATGATGGCCCAGCTCGGCTGTAACTCGACGACAGTTTCCGTAGGATCTCCCACAGGTATCGCAGCCGGCTGATATTCCTGCCCCCGGGTCACATCATCGAACCAGCGGTGAAACTCATTTCGCAGGCGGGAAGCCTCTTCGGGGTATTTCCGGGAGACGTCCTTGGTCTCACCTGGATCTGCTGTGAGGTCATACAACTGACCAGCCGGCTCCTGCTGTTTCTTTTTGCCTTGAGGATCGTGTCCTACCAGCTTGAACCGTGGACCATGAATCGACCAGCGATGCCAGGGGTTCGGTGTGTAACGGTCCCAGGTGTGATACAGGTACTCGTGAGGCGACTCACCTCCCCCCTGCTGCATGAGAGAGAGGATGGATTTTCCATCAAGGTCAACACCTTCGGGAATACTGACTCCCGCCAGTTCGCAGAACGTGGGAAACAGATCAATCTGAGCCACCAGCGCGTCGGTCTGTTTTCCTGCTGGAATCTGACCGGGCCAGCGGACGACGAAAGGCACTCGAGTCCCCCCTTCATAGGCACTCGCCTTGCTCCCTTTCAGGCCCGCCTTGAACGCCTTACTGACGCCTCCATTATCGCTGGTATAAATCACCAGCGTCTCTTCATCCAGTCCCTGTTCCTTCAGCATTTTGAACAATCTATCGAGATTTTGATCGATGCGTTCCACCATTCCGTAGATGCGTGCTTCTCGGAGAGGAAGCCCCTTGGCGAGGTATTTCTCAATCAGCTTGTCCCCCTCGGGTTGACCGAAGTGAGTTGTATCCAGGAGAAAGGGGGAGTGTGGTGCATTGAAGGCCAGAAAACAGAAAAAGGGTTGCTGCTGGTCGCGTTTAATAAAATCGATCGCCGCTTCGGTAAACAGATCCGTAACATAGCCGCGCGTTTCGACCGGTTGCCCGTTTACCACCACCTGATCGGGGTTGGAATAGCGTTCGATATGACCATGGTAATGACCGAAGAAATGATCGAAACCCCGCCGGTGCGGCTGATATTGAGAATAACGTCCGAGATGCCATTTTCCGAACAGCGCCGTTCGATAGCCGGCTGATTTCAGAACCTGTGCGATCGTCGTTTCATTCCGCCCCAGCGTATCACCACCAAAGCGGGTGTTATAAAGTCCGGTCCGCAGATAATGTCGCCCTGTCATCAATCCGGCGCGTGTGGGAGCACAAACCATGTTTGCATGGAAGTGTGTGAACGTGACCCCTTCCGCCGCCATCTGTTTTAAAGCAGGCGTTTCAATGTGAGGGTTACCAGCAACTTCCGTGTCCCAGTATCCCTGGTCGTCGGCCATAATCAGCAGGATATTGGGGCGCTTGGTTGGTTCCTGTGCCTGGGCATCATTCAGAGACATCAGACAGCTCAGACCCAAAACCGCAGTCAGGAGGAAACGTCGTATTTTCATGAAAACAGCCTCAGTCTTGGTGTTGAGTCGCGATTGCGGTTCATGTCTGTTTCAGACAGTTCTCCAGATAGGCGCGAGAGCGGTTGATCTCAGCCGTCACCTGTTCCGCGGTAGGCAGAATCGGAATTCCGCGGGGTACGGGATGCATGAAGATTTCGGTTCGTCCCTGGTAGTTGATCTTTTTGAGCGCTGCGAGAACGGGAACAAAATTCAGATCACCGCGACCGGGCAGTTGCAGTAGTTCCTGTTCCTTGGGCAGTTTCTTAATACAGCCCATGCCGTGTTGCCAGGCCTGGAAGTGCACGAGCCGTTCATTCAGATCTTGAATCAGCCGGGCCATCATCTCCGGATCCTGTTCCAGATGATAGGGAGCCAGCGCGATACCGAAGTTTTTCGCTGGCAGCATTTCCATCAGCCAGAGTTGTGTATCCGGATCATTGATTAATCCACCGCCATGATTCTCCAGGCCGACAATGACGCCCTTCTCGGCAGCAGCATCGACATGCGGTTTCAGCTTTTCGGCAAACTTTTTAATCGCTGCTTTGAGTTCGGCTCCTTTCAGACCTTTGGGGCCACCGCTGTTACAGATCACCATATCACCGCCCAACTGCTTGACCAGGTCCATTTCGCCCTGCATGTTGAACAAGCCGTACTTGAAACAGGTAAAACTGCCCAACTTAATGTTGTATTGATCAAACAGCTGCTTTGTCTTTTCGACGCCCAACTCGTCAATCTGTTCGCGCTGGTTCCCGTGCCGTTTCGCCCAGATCTCGAGATATTGCGCTCCGGTTTTAGGAGTTTCCTGCAGAATCGTTTCCAGGGGGAGTGTCCCATACATGCAGGAGGCAACGATGTAGTTCAGTTGAAACGGCTTTGGCGTTTTTTTCGTCCCCGCAGCCAGAGTGTTGCCAGCCAAAGTAGCTGCACAAGCTGTTCCCAGCAGTTGTTTATTAAAAACGCGACGAGTGATCTGTTCGTGCATCGGTCTGTCTTTCTAAAGTTCTATTTCACCAATTGATCAGGATACCACGCGGTCCCCACCTTTAAGGAACGGTACCGCCAGATGCTTGGGCTGACCGGTTTCCGGATCAAAAATTGGTTCCGGTGAATATTGGGTGACGTACGCCCGACGCATTTTATCGGTCGTATTCGCGCCACTGCGATGGAAGGTGAGAGAACTGAACACAGCCAGGCTCCCTGCGGGAACGACTGCAGTGACTCCCGGTTCCTTACCGAAGTAGCCGGTTTTGTCCCCGGTTTCAGGATCCCGAATGTGCTCCACTAAGGAACGGATACCAACCTTCGAAAAGGGTAACACATCAACGGTTCCGTTTTCCACGGTCATATCATCTACGGCCGCCCAGACCGTCACATAGGGACGATGATTGAACCCCAGGTAGCCAGAATCCTGGTGCCAGGAAAACTTGATCCCCTTCTCCGCCGCTTTGACAACGTACTGATCGTAAAACAGATACGCTGTGTCTCCGATGGTGGCCTTACAGATTTCCGCCATCAGATCGCCAAACACATACTCAGTCAGACGTGGCGCCTGATCGTATTTTTTCGCGATGTGGTAACGTTTGCCTCGATGGCTGATATGAATATGGTCTGTTCCCAACCGATCCATTTCCTGATGCATCAGATCGATCAGATGAGCACAGGAATCCCGAATGATCTGCAGATCCTCTTCGGGGATGACCTTTTCCAGAATAAAATATCCCTCTTCCTCAAACTGCCGTTTATGCTCTTCCGTGATGATCCCTGTGGAAACCGACATGATTGCTCCTGGTCGTAGAAAAACGGGACAGGCGAAACTTGTTTAACGCTCAACTGACTACGGTTCAGGAATCAGTGATTTCGTAACCTTTTCTCTGCTCACGTTTGAGCCACGTGTTGGCTTCGTCATCTCCCACAAACAGTTCCTGTTCGGGATCCCAGGTCAGCTTACGCCCCAGGCGTTGAGAGATATTGCCGATATGACAGACTGAAACCGAACGGTGCTGATTCTGCACACTCGAGATCGGAGTTTCGCGAGATTCGATACAGTCGAAGAAATTGCCCATGTGATTGACAATCGCATCCAGTTTGCCCATCCGGGGAGGTCGGGAAAGATTGTCGTGAGCATAGACATTAAACTTTTCGCGGGGCAGCGGATTCTGCTTCAGATCCTCGACGGGTTTACCGGCGATCGTCCCGCGGTTTACAAACATTCGTCCCTCGTCACCTTCAAACATGACGCCGGTTCGTCCGGTGTCATTGACTTCCAGAATCACCCCGTTGGCATAGCGGGCCTTCAAATGGTAGTCGAGTGCAACATTATAACCGTTTTCGACATTCGGAAATGTAGCGGTCCCTTCGATATCCACAGGACCAGTATCCTGCATCCCGGCTCCCCACTGGGCGATATCAATGTGATGCGCGCCCCAGTCGGTCATCTGGCCCCCCGAATACTCATACCACCAGCGGAACGTATAGTGACAACGTTCCTTGATGTAAGGCACATCGGGAGTCTGCCCCTGCCAGAGATCCCAGTTTAAGACTGAAGGGACAGGCTCCGGTTTGAAGGGACCACCCGTTTTGTTTTTACTGAGCGTGACGGTCACCTTCTTCAGGTTGCCGATGCGTCCGTCATGTACCATTTCGACAGCCTGACGGAAACGATGATCGCTTCGCTGCCAGGTTCCGACCTGTACGACTGCGTTGGTATCTTTGACAACCCGGTTCAGGATCTTACCTTCATCTACGGTCAGTGTGAGTGGCTTTTCACAATAGACGTCTTTCCCGGCCCGGCAGGCATCGATCAGCATTTTAGTATGCCAGTGATCGGGTGCGCCGATCGTCACGACATCAATGTCGGCCTTTTCGAGCATCTCACGGTAATCTTCAAACAAAATCGCTTTCCCGCCAAACTGCTTGCGGGCCTTCTGCGCGATCTCTCGATCCACGTCGGCTATCGCCACGATATCGCCATATTCCTGAGCCTTATCTGCGATAACCGATCCCTGGTAACGCATACCAATGGAACCAATCTTTAAACGCTCATTCGGGTTCCGCGACTTTTGAGCAGAGCGTGCCGTATTTACGAATACGCCCGGTGCCAGACAGGCGAGTGGCAGACCGGCTGCAGAGGTTTTCAGAAATGATCGACGTGTCAGTTTCCGTGAAGTCATTACACTCTCCTGTTGCGCTGGCAAGATTGGTTATTGAATTCAAATCAGAACTGGCTCTGGGCTTCATCCAGCATTTTCATCCAGGGCCCCATATAGTGTCCGTGGTCATGGTAGGTACGACCGCTGACAAGATTCCCGTCAATCACACAGGGCTCATTAACGAAAATGCCGCCACAGACTTCCAGATCAAACTGGCACTTAGGCACAGTGGCCATCCGACGTCCTTTGACACACCCGGCCCGCGCTGGAATTTCTACTCCATGACAGACGGAAGCGATCGGCTTTCCGGTTTCGAAGAAGTGCTGGGTGATGCGGATCAGATCCTCGTCGTCGCGAATGTACTCCGGCGCACGTCCACCACTGAAGAAGATACCCAGGTATTCTTCTTCTTTGATATCTTTGAAGGCAATATCTGCTTCGATCGAATACCCTTCCCATTCTTTGGTGATGGTCCAGCCCGGTTTGACTTCATGCAATACCATCTGGTACCGCCGTTTTTCGGGAGCTGCGACGACAGGTTCATAGCCTCCCTCAATCAGGCGATAGTAGGGATACAGCGTATCGACAGTTTCTGTGGCATCACCAACGATGATCAGCACTTTGTTCATTCAAGTCTTTCCTTTTACGTAAAATATGATCTTCGAACGGGAATTAATTTTACGAGGGATCCCCTCCCCGTCATTACGGATTCCCATAAACATTATCAGGTTTTGCGTATCAATTCACAATTGTGACCTGAAAATGTTCCGGAATCCTGTCAGTAAAGCGTTATTTCAGTGCATTTTAGAACGATAGGAGCCCGGCGTTTCCCCCAGTTTCTCCTTGAATATCGTGCTGAAATGCTGCGCGTGACGAAATCCGACGCGTTCTGAGATCTGTGCCAGAGACAATTCGGTCGATACGAGCAGCTCTTTGGCCCGTTCCAGCTGATTGCGGAGAATCTCTGCTTTGGGAGAACGTCCAATGGCCGCTTTCATCTGTCGTTCCAAAGCGGTTCGAGACAGCGGAACCTGTTTGAGAATATCCCCCACCTGAATTCCACGACAGGCATTTTCGCGTATAAACCGCAGCGCCATGGCCAGTTCCGGATCATCCACGGCGACGACATCAGAAGACTGACGTGTCACAATTCCCAGGGGATCAATCATGAACGGTTCTTCCGGGACTGGCTCCCCCTGCATCAATCTGCTCAACAACGCTGCCGCCTCGTAACCAATCCGGGCTGAGTTGAAGGCCACACTCGAAAGTGGCGGCCGGGCCATCATGCAGAGGATCTCGTCATTTTCGACGCCCACCACGGCCACCTCATCGGGAACCGAGATTCCCGCCCGGTCACAGGCATCCAGCAGCCAGAAACCGAGTTGATCGGTACATGCCATGATCCCCACCGGCTTGGGGAGACCACGTACCCAGTTTGCCATCTGTTCCTGGTGCTTCTCCCATTCGCGAGGGGCCTCCGAATCTTCTGCCGCGGAAAACACACTCACTTCGTAACCCGCCTGCTGGATCGTTTGAATGTAATTGTCCCTGCGTTCTTCAAAATAGACTTCGATACCGATTTCATAGACACCGAAGTGACGAATCCCGCGCTCGAGAAAATGCTCAGCAACCAGACGTCCCATGGCCCGGTTATCGATCCCCAGAAACGGAAAGGCATGCTTAAGCTTCGTCGACCGCAGTTCAACGGTGGGAATCCCGGAAGCGGTGATCGCGTCGGCCATTTCCTGGCTGGTCGTTCGACTGAGAATTCCATCCCCTTTCCAGCGGGAGAGCCAGTCCGGAATCTGAGAATCCAGGGAACGGGGCATCAGAAACACAGACCACTCTTCATTCTCAGCGATAAACTGCCGAATGCCGTTCAACAGCCCGCGCCCATGGGAGCGGGAGGTTTCAATCAGCAGTGCTACGTGGGGAATAGATGAGGAAGTCATGTGATCAGCAAGCAGATGTTGTCAGCGGAATATTTCAAGAAGGAGTCAAAAGACACTTAATCTTTTACCGGAACGCCGAAATCTATTCAATCAAGATCGAAACAGTTCAGATGAGATCGTACAATAGGCTTCAGTATCTCAGCCCCGGATTCTCTGAAGAAAAGCGACAATGAAAGGCTTTTGGATTGTATAAGATTAAACTGGCTCAACCGGGTCATTTTCTGGATGTAGCAGCCTTGGACCGTATCGCCTGGCCCGACGAGCCGGACACCTACATTCCCGATGGTGAGCATGCCTGGCGACTCTGGTGTGAGTATGCAACGGTTCTGATTGCCGTGGAGTCGCAATCAGATCAAAGAGAACTCGTGACAGGGACGCTCTTAATGTTTCCTACTAATACCAGTGAGATTTTTCTTCACAAAATCATGGTCCACCCCGATTATCGCAGCAAGGGAATCGGCTCGGCCCTGATGCAGCAGGCACTGCAAGACGCACAAGACGTCGTTCTGCTGACCGTGAATCCGGAAAACACCCCCGCAGTCAAACTCTACGAAAGCTTCGGATTCAATGTTCGTACCCGGGTAGAGGGCTACTATCGCCCACATGAGCATCGTCTGATCATGGAATTCCAACCGACCACTTAAACTTCAGGCAGGAACAACCTCAATGAATCAATCAGAGCGGGCACTCATCCTCGGAGCCGGCATCAATGGCGTTGCGATCGCCAGGGAACTGCTACTCAACGATATGCCGGTGACGATAGTCGATCAGGGAGATCTCTCACAGGGGGCGACTTCCAAATCATCTCGCTTGATTCATGGTGGACTCAGGTATCTGGAATACGGCGATTTTTCACTCGTAAGTGAATCGGTTCACGAACGGGGCATCCTACTGAACCTGGCTCCCCACCTGGTTAAGCCCCTGCGTTTTGCAATTCCCCTGTCTCATCGGGCATCGGGAATTCCCTCTTCCGGGCTGCGGTTTCTGAGTGGCTTCCGTGTGCCGGGTGTCCCCTGGCTGACCTCGCATTTGAATTTCTCTTCAGAACGCGGACTGTACCTGGTCAACATCGGACTGACCCTCTACGACTGGTTCGCATCAAAGGGAAATCTCCCCCGTCATTCCGTTCATAATGTCGGGGAAACGGGACTTCCTCAAATTAATGCGTCCAAATTCCGCTGGATGGCCTGCTATTCTGATGCACAAATGCGATTTCCCGAACGCTTCGTCGTCGCGCTGCTGCATGATTGTCAGCGTATTGCCCGTGAGAAAGGCATCGAATTCGAACTGCTGACCTACCACCAGGTCAGACTGAAAGAGCGGACCGCGGTGATACGAAATCTGCATGCGGACGGGCAACCTGAGAGGGAATTCGTTCCAACCGTTATCGTCAACGCATCGGGTGCCTGTGGTGATCTGACGCTGGAACAGATTGATGTACCGTCCCCCCGTCTGATGGGGGGAACAAAGGGCAGCCATATTGTTTCGTTTCACCCTGGGTTGCGTGAGGCGCTAGGCACACAAGCCGTCTATTCCGAAGCCAGCGATGGTCGACTGGTTTTCATTCTTCCCTTTGGTGATTCCACTTTGATTGGCACGACCGATGTTCGCGTGGAGGGTAATCCGCTGGATGTTACCGCGAGTCCGGAGGAACTGAAATATCTGGTTGAGATGGTCAACATGGTTTTCCCCAAGGTTGAACTGACCCTTGATGATATCAACCTGCATTACAGCGGTGTGCGTCCTTTGCCTTATCAGCCACAAGGGAAAGCCGCCTCGATCTCTCGGGATCATTCACTGAAAGATTACGAAGGTCCCTTTGGCTGGATTGTCACGCTGGTCGGAGGCAAATTGACCTCCTGGCGGGCCTTTGCCGAAAAAGTTTCTGATCGGATCCTGCGCAAACTGGGAAAAAGTTATTTCTCACAATCCAAAACCCGCCTGGTTCCTGGAGCAGAAGGCTACCCGCAGACAGAATCCATTTTCAACGCGGAGCTGGATCGACTTGCGGAAAAATACTCGTTGCCCAGAGACAGCATTCAAGCTCTCTGGACGCTGCAGGGAACCTATCTGGAGGAGATTCTCGATTCTCTCCCCGATTTTTCCCCGGAACTGATCCGGGGGACTTCGCTGCCACGCCAGTATGTCGCCTGGACCATTGAGCATGAATGGGCAGAAACTTTAGGTGACCTTGTCGAACGGCGTTTAATGCTGGTCTTCTCCGAAACACTCAAGGAAGAGACGTTACAGGATCTCGCAGAATGCCTGGTTTCAGCCGGTAAAGTGTTACCCGAGCAGGCACCTGATCTGATACAATCTTACAAAACGCACCTTGATCAATTTTACGGTAAAGCGGTTGTTACAACGTAAAACCGAAAGGTCCTCTCATGAATTCTTCCCTTAAGTCACCGTCTGTCTCCTTTGTGTTTGGAATTCTGCTGACTCTATTGCTGCAGATTACTTCAATATCAGCAGGTGAGCCCGTCCCTGAGGGCTGGCAACAGATTGCAATGCGCAAACCGGTCAAGCCGGAGTTCAGCTATCTCCCCCAGGGTTCCTTCGATGGTAAAGGGGCGCTGGCAATCTCTGCTGCTCCTGACCAGACAGAATCGCATGGAGCGTGGGTAAAATCATTCCCGATCAAGGGAGGACAGGGATATCGCTTTCATGTCTGGAGAAAAACCGAAGGACTCGCTGTTCCGCGTCGAAATGCAGTCGTCAAAATCACATGGCTCGATGAAAAAGGAAATCTGATTCCTTCGCGCGTCCAGGGGGCCGATGACAGAGTGAGACCCGTTTTCCCCGCAGATGGAAATACCAACAAAGCAGGCTGGACAGAAGTAACTGACGTGTATCCTGTCCCGACAGAGGCGACGCAAGCCAAAGTAGAACTGCATCTCCGCTGGGCCGGTCAGGGACGCGTTCTGTGGAGTCTGCCGGAATTGAATCCTGAAGCTGCTCCCGCGCAGCGAATCATCCGACTGGCATCCGCTCATTTGCGTCCCCGCAATGGAAAGTCAGCGATGGAGAACTGCCAACAGTTCGCTCCACTGATCGCAGAAGCCGGTAAGAAACAGGCTGACCTGATCTGTCTTCCGGAGTGTCTCACCATGTGCGGTACAGGCCTGGATTACGCAGATGTGGCTGAACCGGTCCCCGGCCCTTCAACCGAATATTTCGGCAAACTCGCGAAGGAATTTAATCTGTATATTGTGGCAGGCCTGCTGGAACAATCGGGAGACCTCGTTTATAACACAGCGGCTTTGATCGGCCCTGATGGGAAGCTGGTGGGTAAATATCGGAAAGTCTGTCTTCCCCGCGAGGAAATTGAGCACGGAATCTCGCCAGGAAAAGAATATCCGGTTTTTGACACCCGCTTTGGGAAACTGGGAATGATGATCTGCTGGGATGTTCATTTCCCTGAAGTGGCCCGGAACCTGGCCAATAATGGCGCTGAAGTCATTGCCATGCCGATCTGGGGCGGCAATCCGACACTCGCCAAGGCACGCGCCATCGAAAATCAGGTCTTTCTCGTCACCAGCACCTATACCGATCCCGACCGAGACTGGATGAAAACAACGATCATCGACAAGGAAGGCAAGATGCTCTCGATCGGCAAAGACTGGGGCACACTTGTGATGGCAGAGGTAAATCTATCACAGCCGAAGCTCTGGCGTTTCCTGGGGAACTTCCGCGAGCGGATCTACCGTGAGCGTCCCGTGGAAGGTTTTGTTGAGCCGACGGAAACACGCTAGTTAAAACCGTTAGTCAACGGGGATTTCCCGGACCACTCTGAATGCACCGCGCGAAGGTGTCTCTGGTGGTCCATGACCGCGAATATAGGAAGTCATCTGGCCAGCGGGTTGTTGAAAGCCGCCCCCACGACGTACCCGTTCGCTGCCTTCTGCGGGACCGGTTGGGTTTTCGGAGGGAGAGTTGCGGTAATAGTCGGCGGCATAGAAGTCCTGGCACCACTCCCACTCATTTCCGTAGATGTCGTAAAGCCCGAATGCGTTGGGCTGCTTCTGTTTTGCAGGATATACTTTGCCCTCAGAATTCCCCTGGAACCACGCATACTGTGCCATATCCTCAGGGCTATCCCCAAAAAACCAGGGGGTTTGTGTTCCCGCCCGGCAGGCATACTCCCATTCCGCCTCAGTGGGAAGCCGATAGATAGTCCCCGTCTTTCGAGAAAGCCATTCACAAAACGTGACAGCATCATTCCAGCTGATATTGACGGCCGGCGCTGTTTTCTGCACAGGTAGCTCACCGAGATTCTTCCAGTAATAATTTCCCGACCGATTCCAGCTGCCACCAGCCATTCCGTACCCGCCAGCCCGTTCTGCATCGGTGCGATAGCCGGTTTCATCAACGAAACTCTGGAACAACTGATTAGACACTTCAGTCGTCCCGATATAAAAAGGGCGTGTCAGTTTCACAGGATGTGTTGGCGCGTCATAGGCAACGGGATCTGTCTCTTCCGTTCCCATGATGAACTCACCGGGAGGAATTAAAGTCAGGTCGAGCATCACCGGCTCAGGACCATCAGAGATTTTCTCACTGGCCTGAGCAGGCAGTTGAACCTGTTTTGCATACTCTGCCTGAATCGTTCCGGCATCGAGCTGACCCGACTGACCTGGAGTCGTCTCCAGAGGACCAGCAGTCGAGTCTTCTGTCAACTGACGTTGCGGATTCCTGAACAGGAACATAAGCAGTACTGCTGCTGCGACCGCAGCGCCCCCCCAGATCAAGCCACGCCGTCTGCCTGCAGGAAGTGACTGGTGTTGCACAGTGGTTCCTGCCATCACCGTGTAATCGGATACCGCAGGGTAATCGGATACCGCAGGCTGCTCCCTTGTCGTCTGACTGGCCCAGGCTTCTGCTGCAGTCGTTGCCTCTGTCTGGAAATCAGCAGACTCAGCAGCAGGGAGCATAACTGTCTGCTCTGCATCGTAGCTGAGATTGAAATTTTGCAGATCCTGCAATAAATCGCTCACGCTCGAATAACGCTCGTCAGGTTCCTTGGCCAGCATCTTTGAAAAAATCGCATCAAAGTCAGTTGGCACCTGGTTGCAGACGCTCGACAAGCGAGGAATCGGCTGTTCCTTGTGCGCGAGTATCCGCTCGACTGTCGTCTCCCCGGAGTAAACGGGTTTCCCCGTCAGCAGGAAATAGAATGTGCAACCCAGGCTGTAAATATCAGAGCGATGATCGGCTAGCCTGGTATTCCGTGCCTGTTCGGGGGCCATGTAATCAATAGTCCCCATGAATATCTGACTGGAGGTGAGTTCGGTCTGTTCTCCGTTAGTGAGAATGTCCGCTGATGATTCCTGCAGGCGGGCCAGCCCCATATCCAGGATTTTCAGATCTCCCTGATCATCGACTAAAATATTCGCCGGCTTTATATCCCGATGAATCACCCCCTGGGAATGGGCATAATCCAAGCCTTCCGCGATCTGTTGCAGACAATGCAACGCGTCTGCAAAATCAAGTGGTCCCGAATCCCGTACCAGTTGAGTAAGACTTTCACCATCGATGTATTCGCAGATCAGATAATGGATTCCCTGTGATTCCCCGGCATCGTAAGCGGTTACAATATGGGGATGAGAGAGGCGAGCGGCGGTCTGCACTTCTCGCTCGAATCGCTTCAGCCGTTCCGGATTCTGATCCAGGTCGGCGCGAATGACTTTCAGGGCTACAAGCCGTTTCATCCGCCGATGAATGGCTTTATAAACCGTCCCCATGCCCCCTGAACCGATCGGTTCCTGGATCAAATATTCGCCAATCAACAACGGACGGCATTCCGGTTCAAGCAGCACCTGACTCTGATAAGTCGTCAGTCGACCGGACTGAGTCAGCAACTCCGCCATTTCATCTGCAGACGAAGGTAATTCAACCATTTCGAGAATTTCGGTCAGTTCAGAGGCAGCCAGGACCCCGGACTGAATAATCCGCTCCCTGTAGGACTCTATGGAATTTCCCTGAGAGCCTGATGACAGATCGTTCGCTTTTGCAGGTTTGAGTTCAGCTCTGGCCGTTCCAATCGTTTCCAATAACCAGTCCTGGTCCAGCAGGGGAAACGGCTGCAGATAGTCGCTGACCTGCGGAATGTCACCAGTCTGAATCCGGTGCTCGATTTCCAGCGGTATCAGTTCTTTTAGAATTACTTCGCGATATTCGACGGCAACATGATCCAGCCAATCTGTAATTGACGGTAGATCTCCCTGCCTGAGCTCTATTTCAAACTGATCACACAACTGATTGATTTTGAGCATCAGATCTGAAGGGAGCTGTTCGAAATCTGTTCCATTTCGCGACTTCACAAATTGCAATCCTCTTGCCAAAGACGGGTAATCAGCTGAAGCTTCCGTTCAATCGTACGACGGGCACAACCCAGCTGTTCGGCAATTTCAGTTGTAGTTTCCCCTTCCATTTTGGCTAACGCAACCTGTCTTAAGGTCGAATCGCCGGTTTTGTCCAATAAATCGAGCAGGCGTTCCAGTTCCTCGGCCAGTTGGACAGTGAATTCAGGGGAAGGTTGACTCTGAATAATCTGCTCAAAATCAACGGGTGTACTTTGTTTGTTGCGTTCCGACTCTGTGCCGCTGGCACCACTGCCTCCCCGTTTTTTCCGATTCTCATGGCGTATCAGGTCAACGGACTTATGCGAGGTAATTGCCACCAGGAGCGGCCACAGGTTTTCTCGATCGGTGACCTGAGAAAAGCGGCCATTCTGCGCTCCCAGACAAAAACTTTTAAAAGCACTGAGCGCGACATCTTCTTCATCAGCCACGGCGCGTGGTGCCCCCTGCAGCTTTCTGCGGGCCACTTCCACCATTTCCAGAAAGTAGGATTCCCACAGCCGCTGCGCAGCGCGCGCATCGCCCGTTTTTAACTGATCGATCCACTGTGTGACAGTCTCTTCGATTAAAGACATTCGCGACTGTTTTCCTGAAAATGAAACTCTGTCCTGGAACACTGAATTATATCGTATGCTGAGACGGTGCAACAGCTTAGACCGCTTTTCCGTGAAACAGAATTATTTTCACAAATTTTGTCGCAACTTCATATTTGCTGTCGAATCTCCTGCAGAGACTTGAACGATAAAGCGAGAACAAAGAGAAGTTTTCAGAGTCGGTATATCGTGTCCCCTTCGATAGAGAGAATCAACATGCGAAAATCGCAAACTGGAAGTGCCCGACTACTTTACTGGATGCTCATCATCCTCCTGATGGCAACGAAGTTCATTACCAACACTCAGGCCCAGTCCCGAAACAACACGAAAGATGATCTGCAGTCGCTCAGCGATGACTTTGATGATCCTTCCACTCTCAAAAACTGGATGCGCATCTTTGAAACCGAACAGACAAACGCCGATCAACTGGAACGGTTTGATATTTCGCAAACCCGTAAGGGCTGGATGGTCATGATGCCTTACAGTAGTACCTGGTATATGGATTACCGGGGAATCCTAGTCTACAAACAGATCAAGGGAGACTTTGTCGTCACATCTCAGATTCGCGTCGCCCGGCGGGGGGGAGATGGTGCACCGCGCAGCAATTATTCGCTGGCAGGACTTATGATTCGGACCCCGCGACAGGTCACTCCGCAAACATGGAAACCGGGTGGGGAAAACTACATCTTTCTTTCACTAGGTGCAGCCAATCGTCCAGGAAGCTATCAGTTCGAAGTCAAGACGACTGTCAACAGTCGCTCGAAACTCGCTGTCACAAACGCAGGCACGCCGATGGCTCAGATTCAGATTGCCCGAATCGGCGATGATTTCATACTGCTGAAAAAGACTCCTGATGGAAACTGGAACATCCATCAGCGGTATCGTCGAACTGACATGCCCGCAGAACTTCAGGTAGGACTGACGGTCTACACCGATTACAGTACCGCATCCCGCTTACAGCCATTACAGCAAAATACGCAGGTCATTAAGAACGGTCGCCCCGATCTGGTCGCGGGTTTTGACTATGTCCAGTTTCAACGCCCTCAAATTCCTGAAGAACTCAACGGAAAAACACTCAGCGATCCCCGCGCTGTTTCTGATGCAGAACTCCTGCAGTTTCTGGGAGAACAGGCCCTTAATAAATAAGGTTATGTAACATTCTGGCACCTAAATTCGCTATACTGTCGGTTTGCAATTGATTCCGTCTGGGGCTTATAATCTGCTTTGGTCTATCAATTTACGGAGTTTGTCCGTTCACATAGCTCTGAGCAAGCCCTCAGTGAATTTACGACAGGAGTCAGGCAGTATGCGCTTATTACCTCAATCACTTCTGGTCCTCACCGGTTTAGCAATCACATTGCTTCCCGCCATCAGTCGTGCCGAAACGAAACCCACCAATGGCGTGCTGGTAGAAGCAGAGAGTTTTAACCAGCATGGCGGCTGGAAACTCGATACGCAATTCATTCACATCATGGGGTCCCCTTATCTGCTCGCTCACGGGTTAGGACAGCCCGTTGCTGATGCAGAAACCACGGTGAAATTTCCGGAAACGGGAACATACCGGGTTCTGGTCAGAACCAAAGACTGGGTCGCTCCCTGGAAAGCGCCTGGATCTCCTGGCCGATTCCAGTTGAAAATTGATGGACAGCCTCTCAAAGAAACATTCGGTACGAAAGGCGCCAAATGGTTCTGGCACGATGGCGGGACCGTTGAGATCACAAAACCGGAAGTCAAACTCACCTTACATGATCTGACCGGTTTTGAGGGACGCTGCGATGCAATTCTGTTTACACGAGATCTGAATTACCAGCCCCCCAATGATCTTTCTCCCATGGATCAGTGGCGTAAAAGCATGCTGGGACTGCCTGCGGAACCTGAAGTGACCGAGCCTTACGACCTGGTCGTTGTCGGTGGGGGATACTCTGGGATGGGCGCTGCCATCTCCGCCGCGCGCATGGGTTGTAAAGTCGCCTTGATTCAGAATCGTCCGGTTCTGGGAGGTAATGGAAGCTCTGAAGTACGTGTCTGGGCACAGGGACTGGTGCGTCGTGGTAAATATCCACATATTGGTGAAATCATCGCCGAATTCGCTGATTCCGCCGCCGCCTCTCCCGGGACCTATGAAGAGTATGGAGACAAGAAAAAAGAAGCCATCGTGCGGGCCGAGAAAAATATTGACCTCTTCCTGAACACGCATGCTTTCGCAGTCAAAAAAGAGGGAGACGCCATCCAGAGCGTTACTGCTTTCAATACCAAAACCAGTAAACGGACTGAGTTCCGCGGCAAACTGTTTGCTGACTGCACCGGTCATGCGGAAATCGGTTATCTCGCAGGCGCAGATTATTATACGCACGATAAAGGCCACATGGGAATGAGTAACATGTGGACCTGGAAAGAAGCAGAACAGCCTCAGTCCTTCCCTGACCTGGAATGGGCACTCAATCTGAATATGGACGATTTCCCCTACCCGAAACGCTTTCATGGCGAGTGGTTCTGGGAAAGTGGTTTTGACAAAGACCCCATTCAGGATCTGGAATCAATGCGGGACTGGAATTTTCGTGCCGTCTATGGTGCCTGGAACGCGATGAAGAATAAAGGGGGCAAGGACAAGCATGAGAATGCCGTGATGACCTGGATGGCCTATATTGGGGGTCCTCGTGAATCCCGTATGCTTCGGGGAGATGTTATTCTGCGTCGGAAAGATATCGTCGCAAAAGTTGATTTTCCCGATGGATGCGTTCCCAGCACCTGGTCTATCGATCTGCATTACCCCAAGAAGCAGTACATGCAGAAGTATCCAGAAGATCCTTTCATCTCACAGGCCGTCTTCGATCGCAGCGTCGATCGTAAGCGAGGCTATCCGATTCCTTACCGCTGTTTCTACTCACGGAACGTACCGAACCTGTTCATGGCGGGACGCTGCATCAGCGTAACGCATGAAGCGCTGGGTACAGTACGTGTGATGAAGACTGGTGGAATGATGGGAGAAGTCGTCGGGAAAGCAGCTGCTGTCTGTGTTGAGAAAGACTGTCAGCCGCGTGCTGTTTACACTGACTATTACAAAGACCTGGAAAAACTAATGGCCCGCAAGGGTATCGAACGGCGTGACACAGTCGACGGTAAGTTTTACACACCTGAAAACTCTCAGGAATTACCGCCAGTAATTGACCCCTACATCGATCCGGCAACGCTCCCCGGGATGGTCATCGACGATGAAAACGAAAACGTTCAGTTCGTTGGCAAGTGGACTAAAGGTGAAGGTCTCAAGGGTTATATCGGCAACCACTATGTTTATCATGGGAAGGGTAAAAAAGCGGAAATCCACTTCAAATTTGAGGTCGCTAAAACCGGAAAATACGAAGTCCGCCTCGCTTATGGCCACCATGAAAACCGGGCGACGAACACACCTGTGACAGTTCGCTCAGCCGATGAAACCAAGACCGTAAAGATTAATCAGCGGATCAAGCCTCCCCTGCCTCATGGTTTTATCTCACTGGGTACCTTCGAGTTTAAACAGGGGCAACCTGTCGAAGTTATCATGTCGAATACGGGTGTCGATGGTAATGTGCATGCTGATGCGATTCAGGTCCTTCCGGTAGACTGATTCACTCTGACTTTGCACAATCTGGGCACACAGAAGCCGCTTTACGCAACATCAACAGAAAAGTGAATCCCACCAGTGTCTGACTGGTGGGATTCTAAGAGAGAAGGATGACCGAGTTACCTCTAGTCTCTCAGCCTGCGCCACGCCCCCGGCCAGCCAGTCGTCTCAGATCTTTCTCGTTGAAACTCTATCGTCTTACGGTTCTGATTCTGATTGTCTGGCTGATTCGCGATTACTACATCCGGATTCGTGTTCAAGGTAAGGCTCCCGTAGAACTGCATGAAGTGAAAGCTATCCTGCCCGGGGCAGAATCGCTGAGTGTCGATCATTCAGACCGCATGGGGCTCTTTGTCCTGGATGAAAATAACCAAACCATCGGCTACGCCATCCGCACTTCACCTGTTTCTGATGAGATCATTGGTTATTGTGGGCCCTCCGATACCCTGGTCGTCTTTGAACAGAAAACGGGGAAAGTAGCAGGGCTGGCGATTCGCTCAAGTGGTGATACGACCTCGCATGTCAATGATGTTCGCGCAAACCAGTACTTCATGGACCGCTGGAAAGAATATGCCTGGGACCAGATCGCGGGGCTCGATCTGGAACGAGGTGAAATTGAAGGGGTATCTGGAGCAACGATGACCAGCATGGGACTGGCATATGCCATCCGAAATCGCATCCGATACTCGAAGCAGCAGGAGCAGTCTGTCACTCCCTTTCGTTTTGCAGCGAAAGACGCATTTCTCATCTCATTTACTGTAGGGGCCTGCCTGCTGACGTTCACACGACTGAAGCGATTTCACTGGCTGCGAAAACTGTTCAAAATTGCTGCGTTCATTTACCTGGGATTCGTCACAGGAGATCTGCTGGCGGAATCTCTATTCGCCGGCTGGGCCAAGTATTCCGTACCGTGGCGACAACTTTCTGGTCTGGTCTTACTGGCCGGAGCTGCGATATTGGTCCCCTGGAGTTCCCGGCGGAATATTTACTGCCAGACTTTATGCCCACATGGCACAGCCCAGGAATTCCTGGGAAAAATTGTCCCTCATCAAAAGAAGTTAAAAATCAGACCTGATGTGAAACGGGCCTTGCGCTGGATTCCTGGTTTGCTGCTTGGCCTGATCCTGGTCATCATCTTTCTCAAACTCCCCGTCGATCTGGCAGAACTGGAGGCTTTCGACGCTTATCTGCTGACGTCCGCGGGAATCGCTTCGATTGCCATCGCTGTATCTGGACTGGTGGCGTCGATCTTTGTTCCACAGGCCTACTGCCATTATGGATGTCCCACGGGGACAATTTTTGAATTTGTCCGCTCACATGGCCGCGCCGATCATTTCGGAAAGAGTGATTTCGTAGCAGGTCTCTTTTTAATGTTGGCGCTGACCCTCAATCAGTATGCCGAACAGTTCCAGCAACTGTTACTGCAATAGACTCAGTCACTAATACTTTCCGGTGGCATCATCTTTAATCTGATGTCGCAGAAGCGCTTTACTCACGATATTGACCAGTTTCTGTGGCTTGTATGGCTTCTTGAGGAAATGCACGATCTCAGAGCCTTCCATCTGGTCTGAGATGTCGTTTTCACTGAGACCACTCGTCAGGATGACGGGAATATTGATCTGGAGTTCCTGGAGCTGCCTGAGAGTTTCGACGCCACTCATTCCGGGCATGGTCATATCCAGTAAGACCACGCTGATGGAGTCACGATTGCGCTCGTAAACCTCGAGCCCCTGTGCGCCTGAGTTGGCAAGCAGTACGGAAAACCCAAAGCGCTTGAGCACATTTGTCACCACATTACAGACCGCTTTATCATCGTCAATCACCAGGACATAACCCACATCGGCAGGCACTACAGGGTCGATACTACTATCCGTGTTGACTTCCTCTTCCGCTTCAATCGAAACGGGAAGAATCACTCTGAAACAGGAACCACTCTCGACTGCAGATTGAACAAACAGTCCCCCATGGTGACCACGAATGATTCCGGATACCCCCGCCAGACCGAGCCCCCTGCCGGTGAATTTGGTAGTAAAAAATGGATCGAACATTTTCGACTGACAGTCTGCATCCATTCCACTTCCATTATCCTCGATTTCGAAGAAGACGAATCGTCCAGGGGTTACATTCTCGCAGAAATAATAGTCAGCAAAGTCATCCTGCCGCAGTTCGAGTAATCCCGTCCGAACGTTGATTTTCCCGGCATCTTTCTGATTCTGAATGGCTTCGGAAGCATTTGTCAGCAGATTTAAAACGACTTGTTCTATCTGACCGGTATCACCGTGAATCAGCAGAGAGTCTTTTGACAGGTTCAGATCGATATGAGCATTGGGAGAAATGATTGTTTTCAGAATCTCTACCGTTTCCCGAATGATCTGATTCAGGTTAAATGTTGTCGTTACAAATGTACGACGGCCAGAATAAGCCAGCAGCCGTTCGCAGATTTTGGTTGCATGTCTGGCTGCGATTTCAATGTTCTTCACATTCTGGCTGATGGGAGAAGTTTCCTGCAGTTCCATGAGCGCGAGATTGGTATTCCCGAGAATCGCCAGCAGCAGATTATTGAAATCATGTGCCACCCCTCCAGCAAGGACCCCCAGGCTTTCCAGTTTTTGTGCATGCAGCATCTGGGCATGCAACTGGTCTTTCTCCTCTTCCATCTGAATCCGGTCAGTGATATCACGAATCACCTGAATATATCCGGTGATTTGATTATCTGAGCGGCGCAGGGGAGTGATGATTGTCTCCCCTTGAAATGAAGTGTCATCGGTTCTCAGGTATTCCAGAATAAAAGGTTTCAGCACGTGTGAATTGGGATAAGAAACCCGGTTGAACTGAGCCTGGTAGTCGGCCTCTGACTTGACGAGTTCCCTGATCGGTCTTCCCAGCAGATCCGCCTCTTTGCACCGAAAATGCAGCTGAATTGATTCATTGCACATGACGATATTATGACTGCGATCAGTAACAATCATCACATCGGTGACTGAGTGAAAAATAGTCTGCAGCAGAATCCGTTGTCGATTTAACTGCTCGATCGTCTTCTTGCGGACGGTAACATCAATCGCCAGCCCGATACAGCCAATGATGTCCTCATGTGAGTTTCGCAAGGGCTCGATATGGATATCCAGAATCGTGTTCTGCAACTTTTGTTCAAAACGAACGGACTCTCCTTTCAGAGTTCGCTCATGCATGGCCGTCATGTAATGGGACACTTCTTCCGATTCATGAAATTCATAAATCGGTTTTCCAACTGCTTCATCCGGCTGCAGCCCTAACTGAGTCAATCCTGCGCCGACAATTGAGGTATAATGATTCTCCTTGTCTGTGGTCCACAGAATCGCAGGGATCTGCTCCATGATGATCCGCAGACGTGCTTCATTCTGCAAACGAATCTGCTGGGAACGTTTCAAGTCATCGATATCAATATGGGTTCCAATGACCTGAACCGGCTTCTGATGCGGGCTGTAAGCTGCTATTTTTCCGCGGGTCAGGATCCATTTCCAAGCTCCCGCTTTCGTCTTCATGCGGATTTCTGCTTCGTAGGAAGGGCTCTTTCCATCCAGATAATCTTTCAGTAGCCGAAGCGTTGGTGGTAAATCCTCCGGATGCACCAGGGATTGCCAGGCGGCAAAGCTGGCAGCAAATTCCCCTGGTGTGTAGCCGAGCATGGTAAACCATTTATCATCAAACCGGGCCTGTTTAGTGATCACATCATAATCCCAGAGGCCGATTTCCGAGCCACGGGCCGCCATGGTGATTCGCAGCTCACTCTCTTTCAGTTTGCGTTCTGCGTACTCACGACTCAGTTCTGCTGCCGCCCGATAGGTGTAACTTTTAATGGCCGGGATTTCACAGAGGTCTTCGTAGATAGGACGGTCGCCCAACATCACGAGATGCCCCTGCACTGCACCATGTTTGTCGACCATCGGCAGGCTGAAATAGGATTCGATTTCATATTCCTGCAGGAACATATCTTCCGGATAATGCCGTGCTACATTTTGACAGACACTGTAAGGTTCCGTACCGATCGCATCGGCACAGGGAGTCCCTTTGACCTCATACTCAAAATCGGGAACCAGTTCCCCGTCGAAACAAGCCCCCACTGTCTGACACTTGCCTATTCGCTGGTTTCCTGGTTCAAAATGAAATGTCTGATGTTTGACCAGCAGCACACATTTCAGTTTCAAAGCTTCTGCGAGAGTTGTCACGAGACGTTTGAAGAACTCGTCCCCGGTTACATCACTGGTTGCGCTGGTCAGCAGATGATGCAGTCGCTCGTTCTGACGTCTGGATGTAATTTCATCGATCAACCAGAGACTGGATTCTTCTTGAGCAGGTAAAGTTACTTCACACAAACACTGATTGCCGTCATGACAACTGGACCAGAACTCTACCTGAGCGGGGTGTACCGCAGATTCAGGTAATGGATTGGGCTTCAGCGTGAGTAACCGTGTAACGTTTTCCTCGAAGACTTCCGGGTGATCTTCGGAGCTCCCTAATAAGGCATTGGCACGTTCATTGAAATACAGACTGCCAGTCTGTAATAAGACTGCGCCGGAAGGAATACTTTCGAGTATTGATTTAATACAGGTCGTTTCACTCTCGGCAGTGTATGCATCTTTTCGCGGTTCAAGTGTATTCTGAGTCGAATCGATACGGAACTGATTTAGTTTCACTTTGCCGGAACCAAACTTGAACTTCATCCATACTACTCCCGGGTATCCTACTGATGCTCAAACTGCCAGCCTGCATTATACAACTCGTTTGCTCTATTTAACATAGGTATGCGTATGCTACAAAATCGGGATTCGGTCCGATATCCCAAAATTCGATTCGCGATCGATTTGAATCATAAAAAACACCTGGTGCTCAAAGGTTCCGATTTGTGGCTGTCAAAGAGACCAGAGTTATAGAGACATCTCGATTTATATTAGAGCGAGTGGCGAATCCAGGTGGCTAAGACGCCTGTCTGGCAGAGATTCAGAAATAGCAGGCGAATGCAGTGTGAAACCGACTTCACACTGTTTGAAAGGAAGGACTAGAGTACCATCCCTGGCTGCTCTTCACTATAAGGTCGGTTTGGGAGCGACAAGCGGTGCGTTGTCGGCTTTCTGCTCTGGTACATAGGGATGCGTTTTCTGCCACTCTTTCCAGAATGGGGCGGCATGCGTATTTCGCCAGAGCGCCAGGGCGTTGCCCACATGGCTGTAGAAGGTGTATTTCTGCAGAATTTCCTCTTCTGAATGTGATGTGGTATTCTGAATGATCCACTTGGCGGCTTTCACAATCTGTTCATGAGGCGGATGCAGTTCTTTGGGGGCGATCGCCAGCCACTCCAAATGATGTCCGGTGGCAATCACGTTTTTATACTCAGGAATCTCTTCGGGATGCGTGAGAGCCGTTTTGCCTTCCATCCAGTTCGCGGGCCAGTGTCCATCCTCAAACTGGCAGACGCTGATCAGATCACGTACTTTTTCCAGGTAAGCATAACCTTCCGCGCGAACCGAGTCCGAAAGAATATCATACTCGTCATCCAGGCGAATCAGTAACATTACGGAGTACACGCGATGTGTACCGACGCAGACACCAAATCGCTTATCGCCGCGAATCAGTCGCTGGACAATCTGGTCAAACGAAATCGTGCGGCCATCACTTGTTTTCCACTGTTTTACTGGCGGAATCCAGAGACCAAAGGCCATCGCTGACCACTCTACTTCGGGCTCATCCAGATGAAAATCACGTAATGACTGCTGAATGACATCGTTGACGGTCATATCACGCTGTGCCGGTGCAAACACGTGCTCGTCACGATGAATGCCCGCTTCGGTCAAGGATGCCAGCCAGTGATCGTGATGTACCGAACCGCCGATCTCTGTTCCCCAGCGAATCGAAATGCCCGCAGGTTGATCTACGAGCAGGGGATCAGCTTCGTCTCCCCAGGATGCAAGGAAACGGGCATGATCGATCAGGAAGTCCCGCATTTCAACTCCCGAGACTATACTTGGATCTTCAAAAGTCGATTTAATACTCCAGGTGCGCAGGGCATGTTCCACATGATTGGGTTTCATATGCTTGCGTGGAAATTTTGGGCGTACCTGCTTCAATACCGCCGCCAGTTCCTCGTCTGTCACCACTGTCGGATCGTTGTAGAAGGGTTTTACCCGAAGTGGCAGTTCGCGTTCAATTTTCACTTCCGGATAGAAGGTTTCCTGCAGAAACACCTCATCGAATGACTGACGTGACTCGCGTGATCCCAGGGAGTATGCAGCACCAAAGGCGATGACAACCACAACCTGAACGGCAATCAGAGTTTTTGAGGACAACTTGCGTGACTTCATGATAGATCTCAAAATAGATGATTAAACTACGGAATAATTTCTGAAACGGATCGGTAATCGAATGCTATTTAATGGGGTCTGCTCTTAATAAAACCACCGACCGACCATCTTTATACCCCACGCGCCAGACGCCTTCTTTAGTCAGACTCTTCATCAGCGATTCTCGACGTGGCAGGTCCAGCACGATTGTGTTCACACCGTAACGATCCAGCAGTTCTTCTGTATCGCCTGCGCGATTACTGATCCGCAGGTAATGATTCCAGACTTCACGGGGCAGCAGATGCACGTGTGAATTGGCAAATATGTTTAGATTCTCGGGGCCCGCCCAGAGCAGATAGTCTCCCAGTTCCATGGAATTAAAGAGCTGTCCCTGAATCTGCTTTTCTTTCAGATATTCGACCGCCCCAATCGGGGTATATTCGGAGACACTCCGCTTGAAATCAACCAGTTTCCCATGCAGCATGAAAGAGCCCATGGGAGTGATCGCAAAACAGATCCAGACCATACCGATCGACACAATCGTCCATTTCCCTGCACAGAAGACTTTGCCCCCCGAGGGATCAGCGAGTCGTTTTAATTTCCACCTGCAGATGGCAGCGCCGTGAATCGCCAGGTAATAAGCGGCGATGGGAGCCCACCAGATAATCATCCGGGAACTCCACATGGCGGAGACACCCAGTCCAACCAGGAGCAGCACTTCAGTTGTAGAAATACGCCGAGGTGTAAAGCGGCTGGCGATAACAAGAAGTAAAGCAATGAGCGCCGCAGTCTTGCCCTGATACATCCGCAACGTCAGCGGATTCCATTCGATCAGGTCGGCCAGATTCGGATTCGATGAGAACGAAAAGACTTCACTGTATAACTGCAATCCATAGGGGTTGAGCAGTACCGCGACAGCAGACAGTTCCAGCAAAATCAGGTAGCGCCGAGTCACATTGTCGCCCAGCATTGCCTTCCAGTTCCGCGCTTTCCAACTGACATCGACAGCACGCCCGACCAGAAAACAGCCGATCAGTCCCAGACCAACGGGAAACGAGCCATGCAGATTTGCCCAGAAAACAAACAGCAACGGGATCAGAACCCAGTTCGCCTTTTTCCAGGTTCGCGAGGTCATGCAGAAAAACAACGTCACAAAGCAGAGCAATCCGGCCAGTTGAGGGCGGACAATCCCGAGTTGTTTCCAGTCGCATAACAGAAATCCTGCGACACAGAGCATACTCCAGACAAAGCTTCCGGTTCGTTGCTGAACACGGTACAGCAGGAGCGTCATACAAGCCGTAATGGCGGCTGCGTACAGAAACTTAATTCCCGCGACTCCCGCTATGTCGAACATTTTAAAAGCAGTAATCTGGCTGAGCCAGGCGGTATCGATGAATGACATTCCCGACGCCAGAGGCATAAAGGGTGCGAAATCCGGGATACTCCCCGTCTCCCAAATCAGTCTGCCATAGGCCAGGTGTCCCCAGATATCGGTATGCCACAGCGGCATCGAACTGAACAAGACAAAGGCCAGCGAAAGTACACAGACCGAGAAGAACGTGAACCGGGAAACGCGGACTGCTTCCGGAAAGCGATCGACGAGGACGGCATCCTCTTCGAGTTCTTCAGGGGTATTCTCGTTGGTGGACTCGTTTTGATTTTTCAAAGCAGTGGCCATAATCAATTGATCGTGATACGAGGTTTCTATTTACATCATAAGCGGTACCGGTTCAGCAGACGAGGTCGTTCCGTTAATTGCCTGATTCATCTAAAACCAGTGCGGGGGACGCCTTATCAGAACCTGTAGCGCAGCATGACAGGAATTATGTGTACTGATAGCCTAGTTCAAACAGTCCCACCACGGAAAAACCAGTTTGGCGAATCGAGACCGTCGCGAAAAATCAACATGTGTTGCTGTCGATTCTGATGTTTCTGTGCAATATATCGATTTTGACGATTTCAGCACTGACTCAAAGCGTGACGCCTTCGACGGCACTCTGGGGAGAACCGGGATCCACTGGTGGCGCGGTCAAGTCCTGGGGCTTAAGAGTTCCGGTTTGAGGTCCCTGCTCTTTCAAGAACAGCAGTTCCTCCGCGGGACCTTTACCACCTCGCTCGGGAGCGAGATCGGTCTGCACCATTTCCACCTGCGCCAGTTGCAGACGATCTGACCAGGCCTCAGACTCATCGCCAAAGATCTCGTCCACCATGGCCCGTGCCTGTGCTTTCTGGTCTTCGGAATGGAACTGTTTCCAGATCAGCCTCGCCAGCTCTACACCTTTCTCATAGCTTCGATTCCGCTTGAGAGACTTGAGAATGGTCTCCCAGGAACCAAAGGGGACTGACTCGGTACGATACAGGCTCAGCGCGAGTTCTGCACCAATTTTTGGTTCGCCTGGTGACAGATCGACCCCTTTTTGTAAATAGGTAATCCGCTGCCCCAGGTCCTCGGTATGACGCGCCAGGTACCAGTAATACTTTCCATTCCAGTAAGGATGACAGACCAGCCAGGTCGCCGGGATTAAAGCCAGATGTAACGCGACAAACGCAAACCGGAACAGGCTCTTCCAACGCGAGTGATTGACCACCACCACTCCCGCCAGAAGTCCATACAGGAACCCGGTCACATGGGCGGCATTCGCGATATTCAGGATTCCCAGATAGGTCAGTACAAAGCAGAGTAAGAGCCAGCCCAGGCCCCAGTGGATTTCTCGATCGGTAAACACTTCAGCAATGTGCTCATCGGTCTTACGTAACAGAATCAGCATGCCAAACATCGCAAACGCGGCTCCCGACAACCCCACGGCATAGTGCTCCCAGTAGTACTCAGGCAGCAGGGATACGAATGTCGCGACAATCAGAAACAGCGCGTAAATCCAGTTACGCATCACCGGTTCGATCAGATGACCCAGAAAGCCGATTGCGAGGCAGTTCATCACCAGATGCAGCAAATCTCCATGATGAAAACCGCTGATCAGAATCCGCCACCATTCTCCCGCCCAAAGATCGAAGGGTCCCCCCGTTGGATAATCCTTCTCTTCAATCAACGGATGGTCGTGTACAAAGACCAGTGGCTGAACGGCTCCCAGTTTCCAGAGCGCATCATCAAAATCACTTTGACCAGCTGAATTGTGGTTGATGCGATAAACCTGAACGGCGATGAATAACCCGACTGCAATCGCGATAAAGGCTGCAGTGACAGGAAAGCGGGAACAGAAACTTCTGATAGAATGCAACATTGACTCTTAATAAATAATCCGACAGGGACTTGGTTCACTCCAGCTCAAGAATAGCTGATTTTCGCGGATTTGACACCTGAAAAGAAATCTCAGCCCGGGAACTTCATAAAAAAGATCGCTCTTCCCCCAATTCTCGATTTCCGCTACAAAATGCCACCCTAATCAAGAGATTTTTTGATCCTGAAGAACATGCATTACTCCGGCTTAAATCGCATTCCCTGGTCCCTGCTCTGCTGCATCCTGATTCTGATGGGTTGTGGTCTGGCAGGAATTGCGCGCGGCGATGAACTGGCTGGACAGGGACATTATTTCCAGAAACAGTGTGTCTGGATCCTGATCTCACTTGCGGCACTGATCGGCACAATCCTGTTTCCCTACCGTAATCTGCGGAGCATCAGCTATCCCCTGTTTCTAATGACGTTGATCCTGCTGATTGCCGTCTTTTTTATTCCTGCCGTGAACGGTTCCCGACGCTGGATTCCGCTCGGCTTCTTTAAATTTCAACCCTCGGAACTGGCGAAGATCACGTACATCCTGGCTCTGGCCCATTATCTGATGTACCGCAAGAATTACCGACGGATCCCGGGTTTGATTGTCCCGTTCATACTGACCTGTGTCCCCGTCATCCTGATTCTACGTGAACCAGACCTGGGAACCTCCCTGCTGTTCTTCCCGATTCTCTTCGCCATGCTGTTTTCCGCAGGAGCCCGCCCACGGCATCTGATCACCATCGTGTTCCTGGGAATCTGCATGCTGCCACTCCTCTGGCTCCAGATGAATCCCGAGCAGAAATCTCGTATCGTGGCACTGTTCACGCAGCGTGATGGAGGCGAGATGCCGCGTGGAGACGGCTACCACCTCTACCAGTCAAAGCAGATGCTGGCACTGGGGGGCGTCTGGGGAAGCGAGATTGCCGGCATGCCCGTCGATGATCCTGCGGCCTACCACCTGCCTGCGGGTCGTACCGACTTCATTTTCTGTCTGGTTGGCGAACGGTTTGGCATCATGGGCTGCCTGTTTGCGCTGGCGGTCTTCAGCTTTCTCTTTATCCGGGGATTGCAGATCGCGACAGCAACCCGCGAGCCCTTTGGTCGACTGGTCGCAGTGGGGATAGTCACGCTGCTCGCGTCGCAGACAATCATCAATACGGGAATGACCGTCGGCCTCATGCCCATCACCGGGATGACGCTTCCTCTGATGAGTTACGGCGGGACCAGTATGCTCAGCACCTGCCTGGCTCTGGGATTGTTGATCAATATCTGTATAAGGCCCGGCTATGAAATTCACGCTGAACCATTCCGGTTCTAAGCCTCTCCCATTCCCCGGAGGTGTTCTCAAATCAGTATCCGCTGCCTTGAGATTTCAAAATCACGCATTTTGTCCAGCCGTACACATTTCCGGTCATTTCAGTTTGGATACAATAGAGAATTAGCTCAACACATAAGCCTGTTGAGAAATGCTTTCAGCGCCTGATAAAGTTGCAACCAGAATGACCGAAGACCAAGAACTCAATTCTGCGCGATCCCGAATTGAAGCTGCCTTTGATCCGGAATTACTCTCCGCCGCCAGCCAGACATTAGCGGAACTACTGACGACACATGCCCGTTCTCTGACTGAACCGGACACACCAGTGTTAAACTGGCAGTCTCCAGCAGAAAATCTGAAACAGGCACTGGAGCAATTGTTACAGGCGCCGACTGAAGAGAGTGTCGACTCCGATATTACAAATCGGATTCAGAATTTCCGCCTGCTGGCTAAGACGATGCTGGATCGGGGACACAATCTGCAAAACCCCCGCTATATTGGTCACCAGGTACCGGCTTCCGTCCCACTGGCCGGCCTGTTTGATGCGATCACAGCTGTGACGAATCAGGTCATGGCGGTCTACGAAATGGGCCCCTGGGCTACCGCCGTCGAACTGGCCCTGATTGAGATGATTGGCACCGAAATTGGATTCACACCTGGTGAATTTACCGGACTGGTAACACATGGTGGCTCACTGGCCAACCTCACAGGCCTCCTGGCAGCCCGCAATCAGAGTTGCCCGGAAATCGGAACTCTGGGCCCTCAGGCACAACTAGATGCTGCTCCCGTCCTGCTTGTTTCCGCGGATGCCCACTACAGTGTGACCCGCTCAGCGAATATCCTGGGGATCGGAACCGAGCAGATTCTCAAGATTCCCCTTGATGAACAACGTCGAATCCAGCCTCAGGCTCTGGAAGAATTGATTCTGCAATGCAGATCGGAACAGCGGACGATCATCGCTGTGGTAGCCTGTGCCTGTGCGACTCCTATAGGAGCTTTCGATCCACTGGAACAGATCGCTGACCTGTGTGAAAAGTACAAGGTCTGGCTGCACGTCGATGCTGCCCATGGGGGCCCCACCTGTTTTTCAGAGCGTCACCGACACCTGACACGTGGTCTGCACCGGGCCGACAGTGTCGTATTTGATGCTCACAAAATGATGTTCATCCCCGCATTAAGCGCCTTTCTCTTTTTTAAGAACAAAGCGCACCGGTTCACCGCGTTTCAACAGCAGGCCCCTTATTTGTTCGATCCATCTGCCCCTGAAATCGCCGATTATGACCTGGGTTTGCGAACGATTGAGTGCACCAAACGGGCCAACAGCTACGCACTCTGGGGGACCTGGGCCCTGTTTGGAAAACAGATCTTTGCCGATCTGGTTGACGTCACCTTCGAGACCGCACGTACGTTTCACAACCTGCTCAAAGAGATGCCGGACTTTGAAGCGGTGCATGATCCGCAGTGTAATATTGTTGTCTTCAGGTATTTGCCTGACTGGCTGGCAGCCCTGCCTCTGGAACAGCAGAATATGATTCACTTCCGAGTGCGACGCCAGATCATCGAATCCGGGGAATTCTACATTGTTCATTCCGTACTGGATGGTCAGGCAGCGTTTCGAATTACAGTGATGAATCCTCTCACGAAAGAATCGCACCTCAGACAACTGCTGAACTCGATTCAAACAAAAGTCGAAAAGTTCAAGGACACCATTCCTGCTTCTGTCCAGACCGATCATTGTGAACAGACTTGACAATTTGTGATCAGATCGAAAGAATCGTCGCTCGGAAAAGACAAGAACATTGTCACAGGTTATAATACAACCTGTTTTAAACGTTTCGATTGATATTACCAGTTTGTGAATTCGAATTCCAAACGGAGAGATGAGACCATGAGCGGCCCCATTGTTCGTACCGGCACAACTCCCAAGTTCTGGGAAAACTATGATAAAATCTTTGGTGAATCCGACAAAAAGGGAACCAAAAAGAAAGCAGCTAAGAAAAAAGGAAGTACCAAGAAAAAAACAGCTTCCAAATCCGCTGCCAGCAATAAGAAAGCCCCAGCGAAGAAATCTCCTGCCAAAAAAGTAACCGCGAAAAAAACTCCGGCTAAAAAAGCTGCGAAGAAAAAAGCAAAGAAGAAATAACACGGCCAGGCGACTTGCGCAGTCCCTGTACCGGTTAAACCCGATGGCTTAATAAGGTGCTCAAGTTCAGTGACCTCTGAATCCACAGCGACTAAAACATCACCTCCAGCCATCCTGCTCATCCTGTTGATTGCCGGTTCCTTCGCCGTCGATTCCTTTCTCCGGTTTCCGATCCCCGGCACTAATGAGCCGCACTACCTCTGCAAGGCGAAACATTACTGGAATCCCCAATGGTGCGAAGGAGATTTCTTTCTTGAATCTTCCAACGCACACCGATTCTTTTATCAAGTTGTGGGATTCTTCACGCAGTGGCTCACACTGACACAGACAGTCGTCATTGCGCGACTGACGGGTTGCCTGCTGCTGGCGATCGGCTGGTTTCGACTGCTGCGCGTATTGACCCCAGGAACCTGGTCTCCCCTGATCGCCGCTGCGCTCTATCTTGGCATCGCCGCCTTCGGCAACTTTTCAGGGGAATGGATTATTGGCGGTATCGAATCCAAGGTATTCGCTTACGGTTTTCTGTTTTTAGCTCTGGCCAATGCCTGTGAACAGCACTGGAATCGTGCCGGAGTTTACCTGGGGCTGACGATCTGCTGGCATCCCATAGTGGGAGTCTGGGGACTGCTTTGTGCTCTCTTTGCGTTATTATGCTACGCGGTCGTACAGCGAAAGTCACTCAATCGAACCTCGCTGGGGCTGACCATCAGTCAGGCCATTCCGGCCATCGGCTGGCTCATTCTCTGTTCTCTGCCGGGCCTGATCCCTGCATTGAGTCTACTCCAGGGGGGGACTCCCCGGGAAGAATTTTCGGCGAACTTCATCCAGGTCTTTTACCGGCTCAAACACCACCTGGATCCCATGGATTTCGACACCTTCAGTTATCTGCTGTATGGGTCGCTGCTCGTAGCCTGGCTGATATTTCGTAGAAGGGAAAGCTCAGACTTTCAGTTGCGTTTCTTCCAGTATTTTATCGCGGGGACTCTCGGCCTGGCCTGTGTTGGACTTCTACTGGGAGCAGGACCACGCCCAGCGACTGACATGCCTTATTACGCCTTCCGAATGTCGCTATTGAAGTTCTATCCCTTTCGCCTGTTTGATTCACTGCTGCCCCTGGCGGTGACGGTTACAGTTATTAATGTGATCTACCAGCGTTGTTTCGCTCCCACTGAGAATGCTGCTGGAAGTCAACAGGGAAGTTCGCGAATTGCTGTCGTGACAGTCGGCCTGCTGAGCCTGGCATTGTTTGGAGGAGTTTTCTATTCCGCATGGGCCAAACCCCCGGTCCACAAGATGACGGCGCAACAACGTTCAGACTGGCTGGATGCCTGCCACTGGATCGAAGAAAATACCCCCGAATCAGCTCTGTTTCTGACTCCAATCCACCAGTCTGATTTTAAGTGGTACGCGCAACGCCCCGAATATGTAACCTATAAAGACTGTCCCCAGGACGCGCCAGGCATTGTGGAATGGAATCGGAGGCTGAAATACCTTCGAAAATGGGGACAGGATTACTATAATGAAGGCTTTGACGATGAAGCCCTCCAGGTGCTGAAACGGGAAACTGGAATCACACATTTGCTGGTGAAACGCCTGGGCCCATTTAAAACCATCGAACCTGTTTATCAGAATCCAACCTATAAGATCTACCAACTTCCCTGAATCCTTCCACTTAATGGTTTCACTCATGCACACACAAGATCCCGCTGTCCTACGCCGCCCCTGGAAAATGACACTGTGCTCAACCGTCCTGTTGTTCGTACTGTCTCCCGCTCTCAGCCCCGGTCTGAAACCATTTGACTCAACGCTGCAAGCTCAGCCACCGTCGGTTAAAACGGGAGACTGGCCCTATTTTCTTGGACCAGAGGAAACAGGTATCTCTGCAGAAACCGGTCTGATCGATGAATTCCCCCGACAGGGACCTCCCCTGCTCTGGGAGAAAAAAATCGGAACGGGTTACAGCGCACCTTCGGTTCTGGGAAATCGACTCGTGATTCATCATCGGCCAGACGATGATGGGCCCGGCAAGGAAGTCATCGAATGCGTCGATGCCGATTCAGGAAAGCCGCTCTGGAAGTACGAGTACCCCTCTGACTTCCATGATCCATATGGTTACAATAACGGCCCCCGCTGCTCTCCCCTGTTGACATCGAAGTACTGCTACACATTTGGGGCACAAGGCAAACTGTATTGCCTGACACTCGATAAGGGCATAGAAGTCTGGCATCGTGATTGTCTGAAAGATTTCGATGTACCTCCCGGCTTCTTCGGCGTTGGTGCCACACCCATCCTGGAAGGTGACAAACTGATTGTAATGGTCGGTGGTAAACCGAATTCCGGAATGGTCGCCTTCGATCCTGAAACAGGAAAAACACTCTGGCAGAACGTCGGTAAGGATGTGTGGGATGGAACATCCACCGGCTGGGAACGACTTCCCGTATATAAGTGGCGGGGAAATGAAAAGCTTTCCAGCTACTCCTCACCGATTGCAGCGACGATTCACGGCAAGCGACACCTGCTGTGCCTGATGCGTCAGGGGCTGGTCTCACTCAATCCTGACGATGGTTCCGTCAATTTCAAATACTGGTTCCGTTCGCTGCTGCGAGACTCTGTGAATGCTGCCCGGCCCGTGGTCGTTGATGACAAGATCTTTTTGTCAGCAGCCTACCAGGTGGGATCGGCGTTGCTCGAAGTGAACCCGAATGGGAAGAGCTACAAAGAACTGTGGCGTGATCCCACCAACATGATGACTCACTGGTCGACCAGTATTTTTCACGACGGATATTTCTACGGCTTCAGTGGTCGTCACGAACGCGGGGCAACCATGCGGTGTGTGAAGCTCTCAGACGGAAAAGTCATGTGGGAAACCGATGGGACCTCACCGGTCGCAGATAAGGTCAAACCGAATCAGATCACCGGAAAATTTCAATGGATCGACACCGGCAAGCCGGCCCCCTGGCCTTTTTACGGACGCGGCTCAGCAATCCTGGCGGATAACAAATTCATTGTGCTGGGAGAACGCGGCACTCTGGCCATCGTAAAAGTAGACCCGGAAAAATTCAGTGAAGTCTGCCGGACCTCGTTCCCCCAGATCACATACCCTGCATGGGCGGCACCGGTGCTGGCTCACAAGAAACTTTACCTGAGAAGTGAATCACACCTGATCTGTCTGGACTTTGCGAAAAAGTAAAATAGCTCTCCCGGACAACACAGGTGACTCAGAGGCTCAGATCAACCTTCAGCGGATGGGGTCGGTTTCTCACTGGAATTCAGGTTCCAGTGCGGCCCTGTCAGAGCATCTAACAGCTCGGAATAGGTGGGGCGTTCTTCCCCGTCGGTCAGTTTCAGGCTCTCAGGCATGTTTTCGGGTTCGTCTTTAACCCGTTGTACGTTCGCGCCCAGTGCTATCAGCTTCTCTTCGAGGCATTCATAGCCCCGATCGAGATGATAAATCCGGCGAATGACTGTCTCGCCTTCAGCCGCTAGTCCTGCCAGGACCAGGGCTGCACTCGCTCTTAAGTCGGACGCCATCACACAGGCACCGCTCAGACGGGAAACACCATTCAGAATTGCACTGGCTGACTCACGTCGGATTTTCGCTCCCATGCGGGCCAGTTCCGAAGCATGCATAAAACGGTCGGGAAATACTTTATCAGTCACAATACTGATCCCCGGCACACAGGCCAGTAGCGACATCAGCTGTGCCTGGACGTCCGTGGGAATTCCCGGGTAAGGCAAGGCGATACAATCCACCGATTTCAGGGGTTGAGTAACCTTCACCCAGACGGACTGTCTGCGTTCAGGCTGTTGTGGGTACTCCAGTTGAATCGTCACTCCAATTTCACGCAGTTTTTCCATGACTGCGGTAATGTGATCCGGTCGCACCTCGTTCAACTGCACATCGCCGCCGGTCATCGCAGCCGCAATCATCAGTGTGGCAGCTTCAATGCGGTCAGGTATGACCTCGTGCTCGACTGCCTGCAGACGCGCCACTCCTTCGATCTTCAGGAAGGGAGTCCCCAACCCCTCAATACGCGCCCCGCAAGCATTGAGGAAGTTACCCACATCGACAACTTCCGGCTCACAGGCAGCCGACTCAATGGTTGTCGTTCCCTCCGCCAGTGTAGCAGCGATCATCACATTACAGGTGCCGGTGACAGTACTCCCGAATGCTCCCCCCAGAAAAATATTCGCTCCACGTAAGCGGTCGGCACGAGCGATCACATATCCACGGTCGACACGAATCTGAGCTCCCAGTGCAGCCAGCCCTTTGAGATGCAAGTCAATCGGGCGATCACCGATATTACAGCCGCCCGGCAGAGAGACACAGGCCATCCGTCGTTTCGCGAGTAAAGGGCCGAGTACGCAGACACTGGCCCGCATACGCCGGACCAGATCATAGTCGGCAATGCAGGCACTTTCATCGACGGTCTTCAGATGCAGCAGACCAGACTCATCACGCTGCACGTCCATCCCTAGAGAGCCTAATACCCGGGACTGTGTCGTCACATCAACCAGGTTGGGAATGGAGCTTAAAGTCGTTTCCCCCTCGCAGGCCAGTGCAGCCGCCATTAATGGCAATGCTGAATTTTTCGCACCGCTGACTGTAACACTGCCGGAAAGCCGTTCGCCTCCGCGAACGATAAACATATCCATCCCTGGATCTCCTGGAGTTGACTGGATGAAATGGGGGTCAGAACAGTATAGGCAATGACTTTATTTTAAGATAGGCATTTTTGCGCAACGATCACCCGGGATCGGTTTGCCAGATCTGCTTTCACTCTGATATTCCGATAATTTCCGGATGTCGTAAGTATCTCTCTCAAAGAGGCTTCCTGCTCCGGCGAAAATTCCAGCAGCAGATGCCCACCTTCTTTCAGATAAGGGATCGCTGTTTGAATAATCTTCCGATAAAAGTCGAGGCCGTCCGCTCCTCCCGCGAGAGCAAGTCGCGGTTCGTGTTGACGCACATCGGCATCCAGCGTTTCGATTTCGGCATCGGGAATATAGGGGGGATTGCTGGCAATCAGATCAAACTGCCCCTCAGCGGGAAGCTGTTCGAAACAGTCGCTTAACAGAAACTGAATCTGTTCCAGCAGACCATTACTCTCGGCATTCTTCTGTGCGATAGCCAGAGCCGCCTCGCTGATGTCCGTCGCCAGAAAGGAAGCGGCAGGACAGTTTGCTGCAGCTGCGATCGCCACACACCCACTTCCGGTACATAAATCGAGAATCCGGGGGGAAGTCAGCTTCTGTGCTTCTTCGACCAGTTCCATGACCAGGGTTTCGGTGTCCGGACGCGGGATCAGAACATTCTGATCGACATAAAAATCAAGCCCGAAGAATTCCCGCTTGCCTACCAGGTATGCCACCGGTTCGGCATGAGAGCGACGTTGAACCAGCGAACGCATTGTTGCCCGCTGCTCTTCGGTCACGATATCTTCGTAATTGGTGTAGAGCCGAATCCGCTCACAATTACGTGCAAACGCCAGCAGGACCTCCGCATCCAGACGGGGAGAATCACTGCCATGTTTCGCCAGATGGCTTGTGGTCCAGTCCAGGATGCGACGCACGGTCCACGGTTCTGCAGATGCATTCGAACCAACTTCCTGAGATGGGGAGTTATCTGTCACGTCACGATCCATCGAACTGCCTGTCAGTCAGAAACTGAAGCAGCCACGCTTTAATTATTTTTTGGCGCTGTCACCCAGCAGACGCTCTTCGCGGTCAAACTGTAACAGTGCGTTGATCAGTTCATCCAGATCACCCTGCATGATCTGATCCAGCCTGTACAGAGAAAGGTTGATCCGGTGATCCGTCACTCGTCCCTGCGGAAAGTTGTAAGTCCGGATACGCTGGCTGCGGTCACCTGAACCAATCAACGTCCGTCGCTGATCAGCACGCTCTGCAGCGGCCTGCTGCTGCATCTGTTCGAGCACCCGGCTGCGGAGCACGCGCATCGCTTTGGCTTTGTTCTTGTGCTGACTTTTTTCATCCTGACACTGCACCACGGTACCTGTCGGCAAGTGAGTGATGCGGACGGCACTTTCAGTCTTATTGACCTTCTGTCCCCCCGGGCCACTGGCGTGAAATGTATCCAGGCGAATATCGTCCGGTTTAATTTCCACCTCCACTTCACTGGCTTCGGGCAGCACAGCGACAGTCGCGGCACTCGTGTGGACACGCCCCTGTGTTTCTGTTTCCGGAACGCGCTGCACCCGATGACCGCCACTCTCAAATTGCAGACGGTGGTAAGCGCCCTCTCCAGAAATTGAGAATGTGACTTCCTTGACGCCCCCGAGTTCGGTCGCACTCAGGTTCAGTACTTCTGTCTTCCAGCCCTTCTGGGCTTCGACGAAGTGCTGGTACATCTGGAACAGCTCACTGGCAAACAGTGCGGCTTCATCCCCGCCGGCACCAGCGCGGATTTCCATAATCAGACCGCCACGCGTAATCGAATCGCCGGCGACAACCAGATCTTCCAGATCTTTGGTGTGCTTTTCATGCTCTTCGCACAGTTGATCCAGTTCTTTCTGTGCGTAGGCTTTGGCGTCCGGGTCGGTTTCTTCCTCGAGCATTTCCTGTGCGACTTCAATATCCTCTTCACGGGTATTGAACGCACGGACTTCCTGAGCGACTTTGGCCAGACCGCCATACTCACGTTGAACTTCGACCAGCTTGGTGGTGTTTGTCAGTACCTCTGGATCCTGCAGCTGTTTTTCCAGCTCTTCGAAACGTTCCAGTTTGGCCTGCAGAGTGGGAAACTTCATGACCCCGAATCCACGATTAAGACCGCCTGATTATAAGTGATCTGGTCATCCATGTGACTACAGTCGCGAGTGAATCAGGCTAAAAGAAGTATTTGAGACGACCATGTATTAAACGAGGCTCATACGGACAATCCGCAGAGCCTCAGTTTGAAATCGATGATTCAGGCCGCTACTCGGTTTCTTTCTTGTCTTCCCCTTCGGATGCGTTGCGCTTGTCCCAGTTGTATTTTTTCTGGAACTTTTCGACCCGACCGGCACTGTCGACGAACTTCATCTTACCGGTGTAGAAAGGGTGCGACTTGGAGCTGATTTCAACTGCAACGACCGGGTAAGTATTGCCATCTTCCCATTCGATGGTGGACTTTGAGGTCGCGGTAGACTGAATCATAAATGCATCACCAGTCGAAGTATCCTTAAATACGACCGGATGATAATCGGGATGAATGTCTTTTTTCATTTTCTCAGTTTCTTTGTTACCTAATAACCTGTTCAATCATACGGACTGACTGCTGACAATCCGACGTGGGGGCACTTTGAATCCACAACTGTCCCGGCCTGTCTACTCCTTCATCAGGACCGGACAAGACCTCGTTCTGTTTCACAAGTCTGTTCCTGTAGACTTCACGTATGCAGACTCGGATTCCTAAAATCTGGAAACAAAACGGCTTATAGAATTCTCGCTTTACGAAACAACACAGTTTACGTTCCGCCAGTCCAATGAGCAAGCGCAAAGGCCCCATCAGCCAAATTCACATAATCTGTTACATGACATAGTGTTACATCATATCCAACCGGTAATTATCGACTGATTCCGGTCATTTTTTCAGATTTTTAACCAATGAGTCGAGATTCGCCTGATAAGCAGTCAATCCAGCACGCTCAATCACCTCTCAGCACATCCTGGCTGTTCAATTCTGTTCACGAGGCTATTCTGAAGTGAGATAACTCTCTATCTGTTTTGAAATTCAAATGTTAAGTAACTTGGCCTGCTGCAGCTGAGCGTTTAGAGTTAAGGAAGTTTTCGAGCGATAGCTCCTCTTTCTCATTTCTCCTGCAGGAACACCAAAGATGACACAGGCGTTGAACTGGAACAGTCAGAATCTGACACACGGCTGGCAGCGGGGCGTCACCGCATTCTACTACGGACTTGGCTTCTCTGATGCAGATTTTGACAAGGCGCAGATCGGGATTGGTGTTCCCCTGCTGGATGGCAACCTCTGCAATGTTCACGCTTATTCACTGGCAAAGACAATCGCCGAAGGATGTCAGTCCGCAGATATGATCGGTCTCCCTTTCGGAACGCCGGCTATCAGTGACAACATCACCCAGGGACAGGAAGGGGGCAATGCGAGTCTGCCTTCGCGGAATATGATTGCCAATGCAGCCGAATGCGTTGTCAGTGCCCACTCCTATGACGCCCTGATCGGCCTGCATAACTGCGATAAGAACGGCCCTGGTTTTGCGATGGCTCTGGCCCGGATGAACTACCCCGGCCTGATCGTCAGTGGCGGAAGTATTATGCCTGGCTGCCACAAAGGACAGGATATTTCCATTCTCGACGTTTACGACTCCCAGGCAGCTGCTTCCGTCGGGGCCATCGAGAAATCGGAAGCAGACGAAATCCTGCGGACGGCCTGCCCCGGACCGGGAGGCTGTGGTATCGCTGCCTCTTTCAATACCTGGGGAATCGCGTTGGAAGCCATCGGCCTGATGCTCCCCTTCAGCAGTTCGACTCCCGCCATCGACAACGCCAAAAAAGACGAATGCCTGAATGTCGCAGCTGCTGTCAAACACCTGCTGGCAGAAAATATTCGGCCGCGAGACATTCTGACTCGTAAAGCTTTTGAGAACGCTGCCGCTACCATTGCAGCCATAGGTGGCTCAACCAACGGTATTCTCCACCTGCTGGCGCTGGCCCGTGAAGCGGGAGTGGACTTCCAGCTGCAGGACATTCAGCAGATCCTCAAAAAGACCCCCGTGTACTGCAGCTTCGCCCCCCGCGGCAAAAAAACGATGGTAGACCTGCATCACCTGGGTGGGACTCCGCTGCTGCTCAAACACCTTTTAAAGGCAGGCATCATCGATGGCAGTTGCCTGACCGTTACCGGCAAAACACTCGCCGAAAACCTCGCAGAGATCGGCGATGTCCCCGCAGACCAGGATCTGATTGCCCCCCTCGATCAGCCTTATAAAGAGTACGCCGACATGCAGATCTGCTTCGGCAATCTGGCGCCGGGGGGAATCGTGTTTAAGGTTTCCAGCATGCAGGAATCGCATTTTACCGGCGTTGCCTGCTGTTTTGATGAAGCCAAAGGCGTTGTTGATGCCGTTGAAGCCGGTCAGATTAAACCGGGGAGTGTGATCGTACTCCGCAACCTGGGTCCGGTTGCCTCGGGGATGCCTGAAGTGCTGGTCGCAACAGCCGCCCTGACCGTCCCTGAACTCGATGGTAAAGTTGCCTTCATCTCCGACACGCGTGTCTCGGGTGTCTCGCATGGCGCGATCGGCGTACACTGTTCTCCCGAAGCTGCCGTTGGCGGTCCAATCGGTCTGGTTCAGGATGGCGATGAAATCTCGTTTGATCTGCTGGCAGGAACGATTCAGCTGGGAATCAGTGATGAAGAATTTCAAAAGCGAGAAGCTGCTTTAACCATCAAACCAGTTCAGCATACCCGAGGTTATCTGGCCGATTTTTCAGCCACTACTTCTCAGGCACACCACGGTTGCGTGAGCAAGGCGCTGCTCCCCGACTGCGAATGAACGGAACTCCGAGACGAATCATAACACGAGGAAAACCTAAAAGTATGAATAATTCCGCAGCTTTCCCTGAGGACCTGCTCCAGACACTGGAAGAATACCAACAGACACATCTGCTGACCTGGTGGAGCGAACTTGAGCCCGCACAACAGGCGGAACTGGTGAAACAGATTCGTGAAATCAATTTCGCGCAAATCCAGCGACTCTATTCTCCGGGCAGCGCCAGTTCAGAAGAGTCTCCTGCAGAGAAAGCCGAACGGGCCACTCGTCCTGCCACTGTGGTCCGGCTGGCAGACCGCGAATCAGATTCAGCAGAATTGTCAAAGGCCACTGAGGCAGGAAAACAGTGTCTGTCTGAGGGGAAAGTGGGAGCCATCCTGGTGGCTGGTGGTCAGGGCTCTCGTCTCGGCTTCCCCCATCCCAAAGGTATGTATCCGGTCGGTCCCGTCCGACAGACATCGCTGTTTCAGATTCTGGTCGAACAGTTACGGGCCCGTGCGAAGCAGGCAGGTCAGCCAATCAGCTATTTCATCATGACCAGCGATGCGACCCACGACGATACCGTTGCCTACTTTCAGCAGAATCAGAATTTTGGTCTTGTGGATGAGAACCTGTATTTCTTCAAGCAGGGCACAATGCCCGCAGTTGATGCAGAGACCGGCAAAATTCTGCTGGAAAGTAAACACCACATCGCCGTCAGTCCGGACGGACATGGTGGGATGCTGGCCGCGCTCAAGAACTCCGGCATGTTCGATGTGATGCGTGAACAGGGAATCGACACCTTGTACTACCATCAGGTGGATAACCCGACCGCCATCGTCTGCGACCCCGCGTTTCTGGGTTATCATCTCCAGCGGAATGCGGAAGTGTCGGTGAAAGTGGTTTCGAAACGCTCTGCTGATGAGAAAATGGGCGTCGTCTGTGATGTGGATCAGAAGACTCAGATCATTGAATACAGTGACCTGCCATCCCATATCGCGGAACGAACGGATGAAGCGGGACAGTTACTGCACTGGGCCGGCAGCACGGCGATCCATGTCTTCAATCGTGATTTCCTGGAACAGATTGCGGACAACGATGATCAGTTTCCATTCCACCGGGCCAATAAGAAAGTTCCGCACATTGATGCTTCCGGTTCACAGATTACACCTGAGGAGCCGAATGCCATCAAATTTGAACGATTCATTTTCGATGTGCTGCCGGTCGCGGATACCGTTCTGGTCTATGAAATCGATCGGGAACGGGAATTCAATCCATTGAAAAACGCGGAAGGACAGGATTCGCCTACAACAGTCCATGCCGCCCTGAATCGGATCGCCGGGGAATGGCTCACAGCCTGCGGAGTTGAAGTTCCCGGGGACTGTCCGGTTGAAATCAGCCCGCTGCTCGCTCTTGACGCAGAGGATCTCAAATCGAAAGTTTCCGCGGACCTGACAATCAATGGCCCCCTCTACCTCGGAGAATAACAGCCCGGAGCCAGCCTGAGCTGGCAGGGTTTCGTATCTGGAGAAACGAATATGCTGCATACGGTGGTCATGGCGGGGGGAAGCGGTACGCGTTTCTGGCCCCAGAGTCGCAAAGCGATGCCCAAGCAACTGCTCAGTCTGATCGGCGCGGAGACGATGATCCAGGAGACCGTCGGTCGCTGTCGTCCACTGTCGGAAGCTGAGCAGACCTGGATCGCCACCAATGCGACACTGGCACCGGAAATCCAGCAACAACTTCCCCAGTTGACGGCGGATCATATTCTGGTCGAGCCCGCCCCCCGAAACACAGCCCCCTGTATCGGGCTGGCTGCCATTCATCTGCTGAAACAGGATCCCGAAGCGATCATGCTGGTGGTTTCCTCGGATCATGTGATTCATCCCGCGTCCGGCTTTCAACAGACAATCCAGCATGCAGTCAATCTGGTGAATGCGGAGCCTGAGCGCCTGGTTCTGATTGGAGTCCCCCCGAATGCACCTGCAACCGGGTACGGATATATTCAGACGGGTACGAGAATCAACGAGGAAACAGGGCCGGCGATGCAGGTCGCCGCTTTCAAAGAAAAACCAGATCTGGAAACCGCACAGCAGTATCTCGACAGTGGTGAATTTCTCTGGAACTGTGGCATCTTCGTCTGGAAAGCAAAGACGATAATGGAATCCCTGAAACATCGGGAACCGGTAATGTACGAGGCGTTGAATCGTATTGCAGACGCCATTGATTCTGCTGAATATGAATCGGTTCTCACAGCCGAGTTTAGTGCGATGAACTCCATATCGATCGACTATGCCGTCCTGGAACACTCGAAAACAACTCTGGCAGTCGTGCCGGCTGAATTTGAATGGGACGATGTCGGCAACTGGAGTACGCTGCAGAAGTATTTCCCCTCAGATGAGCAGGGAAATACGGTAGTGGGTCTGCACTGCGGCATTGAAACATCGAACTGCATCATTCGCACGACAGACGATCATCTGGTGGCGACTTTCGGTGTGAGCAATTCCCTGATTGTACATACGCCTGACGCGACACTGATCGCCCCGCGAGATGATGAAGCAGCCATCAAAGATCTGGTGAACGCCTTGAAGGAGCGAGGTTATGAACAATACCTCTGAGACAGAGGGAACGGGCGAATCGGAGTTCCCCACGGAGGGCCGATTGCTGGGCCTGGACTACGGCACCAAACGGGTTGGCATTGCGATCTCGACGGCAGAACAGAATATTTCGAGCCCGCTGGATAATTATACGCGGCAGTCTGTCGAGCAGGACCAGAAGCACCTGCAGAAAATCATTACGGAGTACCAGTGCAAGGGACTGGTAGTCGGGCTTCCCGTTCACATGAGCGGAGATGAGGGCCAGAAAGCGAAAGAGGCCCGCCGATTTGGCGACTGGATCAGTGAGTTTGCCGGGATTCCGGTACGCTACTGGGACGAGCGTTATTCATCCGCCACTGCCGAGGAATTCCTGATGAATATGAACATCAGTCGGAACAAACGAAAAGCCTACCTCGATAAACTGGCCGCTCAGATCATCCTGCAGTCGTTTCTGGAGAGTCCGAATCGCGATCAAAAACCGGAATCTTTTTGACTCCCACCGACGCTGTTTCCCTATAATGGACGAAACCTCTTTGGGTACAGAAGCATGTCAGATCAGAAACACGAACGGTCATTAATGAAACACCAGCCCCTGGATCGTGAAGAATACATCGAACAGGTCTACTTCTTCCGTAACTATCGTGAGCGGCTGGAAGACGCGGTCCCTTCACAAGTAATCCTGGCGACGATTTACGAAGAAATTCTGGCAACCACGAAATTGCCGATGGCGATTGATTTTCTGAAAGGGGAGTTACTGCTCACCGGTCGTATCTCCGACGGAATGCAGAAGCTTTCGCATTACTTCACTCCTTTTCAGGCGTTCATTCTCAAAAGTGCCGAGGAAGAGAAATCCAAGTTTGATCAGAAGACGGCACTGATGGTTCTGGAACGTGAGGCCGAGTATCGCTCAGAAAACTCCAGCAGTGCCGGACTGTTTATCTATCAGTTTGAATGCATCTCGCGTAACCGGCTGGGCTATCACCTAGGCCTGGAAGCAATCTCCCAGGACACACAGTACAACGCCGACTGGGCGGAATGGATTCGCAAACTCAAGATCCAGCTGGGCTCGGTCGATTTTGCAGATCTACTCTATTTAAGATCTCAGCATTTTGTCGATGAACAGAAACGCATCCCGGGGAACGCGGACTTTGAGCCTTCGTACCCAATTCTGTTCAGCGTACAGGACGGACGGATTGCCAAGGCTAACCACAACCGGGATCCTCTGTATATGTTTGCGGCTTTGCAGCGCCAGCTGGGTTACCCCAAGGTTCCCCGCAGCCTGGCCAAACCGGATAAACCTGTATTTCACCCCGCCTTAGAAGCGAGGCTGCATAAAATTGAAATGCGTCTGCAGCTCATCGACGCAGAGCTCAAAGGAAAATTCGATTTGAAACAGTTCATGGTCAAAGACAAGAAATTTGATGATCTCGACCTGAACAAAAACCTGTAAACATCAGACCAGATATTTGCCCGGTTTTCTGATTATCACTTGTCAAAGACCAGCCTGATTACCTAATATAATCATATCGAAGCTGTACTTATCGCATGATCAGGCGCAACTGATCGGTAAACTGGAAAGTTTCTTGAGAATTTAACGCATCGACTTTGTCTCATTAACATTCAGGAGGTACTATCCGCCCAGCTTTGTTACACGTTCCCGCCTAAAACCACTTGAGAAATGCCTTTGATTTCCCACCTTTAACCTACACCCACCTTATGTAGGACAGTTAGAAAGGCTCACGAAAATGTCTACGATCACTATTGATGCGCCCGAAGCGCGCCCACTGTATCCATCCACAACTGCTCACCACCAGACACAATTTCAGTCAATTTTTAAAACCATTATCTGGTCTGCTGGTGTGATTTTATTCTGTCTGGCGATGTTTGATTTTTATGCCCAGACTTACGCACATGAGACCGAGATTGCTTTGCAGAAAGCCCAGGCTGCTAAGCTCGATCTCAACAAAGACCTGAGAATGTCTGATATCACTCCGTTCATTTCAGGTTCTCCCAGCATCAGCACTCTGCCTGCTGACCGCTACACTCACATGTGCAAGGAAATGAAACAATATACCTGGAACGGGTTCTTCAAAACCTACACTCTGTCGCTCTATGTTGGTCTGGGTGAAAACCCATCGATCGACTTCGTACATGGCCCCGGCGACGTGGTCGAAGCGAAACAGAGACCACGTGCTCCTCAGATTAGAAAATTAAAAATCTGATTTAAACCGGCACTGGTTGAACATCAGCCTTGAGCAGACTATAACGACTGCTCAAGGCTTTTTTTATTGATCAAATTATGCAGACACTGCGATTGCTCACACATCGGCTACGACTCAGAACAGCAAGAAAGAATCATGGAACGCATCGAAGGCCATCTCTATGACTATCCGAAATACTACGATCTGATCTTTGGTGATGACTGGAAAGCGGAATTTGACTTTCTGCAGAACTGTTTTAAAAAACATGCCACACGCAAAGTCAAAAGCCTGTTCGAGCCTGCCTGCGGGACTGGGCGACTGCTGATTAAACTGGCCCAGGCTGGTTACAAAGTCGCCGGCAATGATCTCAACCAGCATGCGATCAAATACTGCAATGATCGCCTGGAACGCGGCGGTTTTCCCCGTTCTGCAGAACTGGGGGACATGTCTGACTTCAAACTCAAACGCCCCGTGGATGCTGCTTTCAACACGATTAACAGCTTTCGTCATCTGCCCAGTGAAGCCGCAGCTGAAAATCATCTGAAATGCGTGGCCGAGGCCCTGAAACCCGGAGGCCTGTATATCCTGGGACTGCATCTGACCCCCACCAAAGGGGAACCCATGCAGAGCGAGAGCTGGTCAGCGCGGAGAGGCAATCTGCAGATCAACTCACACATGCAGTCGATCTGTACGGATCTGAAAAAGCGGAACGAACACCTCGAAATGACGTTCGACGTTTACACGCCGTCGCGCCAGTTTCAGTTGTTTGATACGATGGACTACCGCACCTATACCGCACCGCAGTTCAAAAAGCTGCTGTCCAAAGTTCCGGAGCTGGAAGTGGTCGAGCTCTACGACTTCATGTATGAGATGGATTTTACCATCGAAATCGATGCTCGAACCGAAGATGTCGTTTTTATTCTGCGAAAGAAATAGTCGACATTTACAACTCAGCTCAAGCAGCGATTAACCTTCGCTGGCTTCTGCGTTCGGAATGACGCGAGTACCGATATTCTCACCCGCGACAGCCTTCTCGATGTTTCCGGTCTTACGGAAGTTGAATACCAGAATTGGAATGCCGTGTTCCATGCAGTGATGCAGAGCCTGGGCATCCATGACCTGCAGGTTTTTATGCAGCACGTCCTGGTAACTGATTTCCGAGAAACGAACGGCATGCGGGTTCTTTTCAGGATCGTCTGAATAGATGCCATCAACCTTGGTGGCCTTGAGCAGGATATCAGCGTCGATTTCACGCGAACGCAGTGCAGCGGCCGTGTCGGTCGTCACGAAGGGACTTCCTGTTCCAGCAGCCAGAATCACGACACGTCCTTTTTCCAGGTGACGGATGCAGCGTCTTCGGATAAATGGTTCGGCGACCCCTTCCATGCGGATAGCGGTCTGCAGACGAGTTGCCACTCCAGCCATCTCCAAAGCATCCTGCAGTGCCAGACCGTTGATAACGGTTGCCAGCATCCCCATGTAATGAGCGGTGGCCGGGTTGATCGATCCGCTGGAAGAAGAGAACTGCTTACCCCGCAGAATGTTTCCCCCACCACAGACAATCGCCAGTTGCACTCCGGAGTCAACCAGCCGCTTGATCTGTGCGGAAATGGATTCCAGCTCCGACATGCTGATGCCCCCTTCTCCATCGCGGCAGAAAACTTCACCGCTCAATTTGAGCAGAACACGCTGGTAAGCAGGTTTCAACAGGGGAGCAGGAGAATCGTTCATCCTTGGATTCCTCGATGTCAGAGAGGTTGCTGAAAGTAGGTATTGAGTGCAGTCAGTGTAGAAAAAAACGCACGCGCGCCCGGGGCACGCATGCGTCTTTCAGTTTATATTATTAGCCGCCAATCGCCCAACGGGTGAATGAAACAGCTTCCAGTCCTTTTTCTGCCAGAGCCTGGCTGACGGTCTTGGAATCATCAACGGCAAATGGCTGATAAACCAGTACGCCCTGCTCAACAAAGAAAGTCTTCATCCGGCCATCAACGATTTTCTCGATGATGTTATCCGGCTTGCCTGTTGCTTTTGCTTCGTCAACCAGACGGGTCCGCTCTTCTGCAACAACAGCAGAATCCAGTTCGTCTTCTTTAACAACTGTCGGCTTCAAAGCGGCGATGTGCATTGCAACGCCACGCAGCAGATCTGCGTCTGCAGTCTCACCAGCAGCCTGGAACAGAACGCCGGTCTTACCGTCATGGTGCACGTAGCTGCCACTGGGAGATTTGGCTCGTGCGATTTTAGAAACGACGATCTTTTCGCGGATCTTATTCAGCATGTCCATGAAGTCGTCGTTGAGAGTTTTGCCAGCTGTCTTTTCAGAGTCGAGTTTCAGCAGGTCTTCAACGGTGTTGACTTCCGGGTTAGCCAACAGCTGTGCGGCACAGGCGTTGGCGAAGTTGGTCAGGTCTTCCCCACCGGCAACCGGCGCTGATTCACAGACGATTTCCAGCATGACAGTGTTAGAACCATCATCGCTGGAGAGGACTGTAATCCGGCCTTCGCTGGTGGCATTATCACTTCGCTTCAGCTGAATTTTACCGGCTTCTTCACGCAGAATTTCGATGGCTTTATCCTGATCGCCACCAGCTTCCTGCAGTGCTTTTTTGCATGCCATCATTGGCAGGTCGGTCATTTCGCGTAAGGCTTTCACGGCTGCAGCTGTAATTTCAGCCATTGTCAGTCATCTCCTTCGAAAGCAATTCACTGGGAAATTGCTCTTAATACTAATCCGATGTAATTGTTGATATTCACTGTGCTGCTGCCGACCGGTCAACCAACCGGAACAGCAGCAGTCACGCTTACTGTCTCTTAATGACACGAAATTACAGAGAAGGTACCGGCTTCAGTTCTTCTTCGCCGCCTTCATCTTCATCTTTTTTACCGGTATCCGGCAGATTGCCTTTACCAGAAACAACAGCTGCAGCCAGCTGATTCATGACCAGACGGATGGAACGAATGCTGTCGTCGTTACCTGGAATCGGCAGATCGACTTCATCCGGATCGGAATCGGTATCAATCAGGCCAACAACTTTGATTCCCAGGATGTGGGCTTCGTGAACGGCATTCTTTTCCTTGGTTGGGTCGACAACCACCAGTGCTTCGGGCAGGCGGTTCATGGTACGGATACCATTCAGGTTACGGTAAACCTTGCGTTTTTCCCGCATCAGAGTCGACTGCATCTTCTTGGAGTAGGAATTGATTTCACCGGTTTCTTCCAGTGATTCCAGTTCTTCCAGACGCTTCAGACGATTACGAACGGTGCGGAAGTTGGTCAGAGCGCCACCCAGCCAGCGTTCGGTCACGTAAGGCATGCCACAAGCGTTGGCTGCATCGCGAATCGGGCCCTGTGCCTGCTTCTTGGTTCCGACGAAGAGAATCAGGCTGCCCTGTGAAGCGACCCGTTCCAGATACTTTTTACCACGCAGAATGCCGCGGACAGTCTCTTTCAGGTCGATGATGTGAATCTGGTTACGACGTCCGTAAATGTAAGGACGCATTTTGGGGTTCCAACGGCTGGTCTTGTGACCGTAGTGAACACCCGCTTCGAGAATATCTTTAACGACTAATTCCGACATCTTTGAACTCCTAATGTAAAGGGCACATGACCTGCCAGGGGTCACGTTCTTAAATGAATACAATCATTAGACTTATCTAATGAAGGCGTCTGTCATGGCATTCCAGATCATTAAGCGCACTCTGAGCTGACAACACCGCTGAGTGCGAATGGATGGATCCTATCTGAGTTATTCGCGCCCGTCAAACCATGCGACCGTTAATTCAGTGAATTGAATCGAATTTGAAGCTGGCGTTCTAAGAAGTTGGGCTCATCCTGAATGCCTCGAGTCGATATACTCCAGAAAAGCCGGTTTAAGTTAAGAATCTGTCAACTGTTGCGAATGTATCTCTATACAGGAATAAGGCATTCCACAGCGACTCGATTGAAAAGCAAACATGTCATCTACCCTGCATACATTTTCCACCACAACCCAGGAACTCAGGGACTCTTTACGCGCCCTGGAACAGCAGTCCGCTCAACTGGAGCTCCCCGGCCTGGAAGGTCGTGAATGGTTTGAAATCCTGGAGCGGAAACTGATTCCCCAGCTGTCTGACCAGATCTACCTGGTAGCGGCTATTGTTGGCGGCACCAATATCGGCAAAAGTGTGATCTTCAACCATCTGGTGAACCAGCAATCCAGTGCCATCAGCCCCCTGGCCTCTCAGACGAAACACCCGGTCTGCCTGGTCCCCACGGGCTTTGAAGACCGGCATAATCTGTCAAAAGTCTTCCAGGGGTTTGAACTGATCCCCTGGTCGTCAGCAGAGGATCCACTGAGAACTGATGAACAGCACCTGCTGTTCTGGCAGGAATGCGGGAGCCTGGCCCCCAATCTACTGGTGCTGGACACGCCCGACATCGACAGCGACGCCGAAGTCAACTGGGAACGGGCCGAACGGATCCGCCAGTCAGCCGACGTTCTGGTCGCTGTCCTCACGCAACAGAAATATAACGACGCTGCCGTCAAACAGTTCTTCCGCGAAGCCGCGCGGGAAGAGAAAGTCATCATTACGGTATTCAACCAATGCCAGCTTCCCGAAGACGAAGAATACTGGCCGCTCTGGTTGAACACCTTCTGCCAGGAAACAGGCGTGAATCCTGAGCTTGTTTTCATCGCCCCTAATGACCGACAGGCTGCCAACAATCTGCAGCTCCCCTTTTATCGCCGCGTGTTCGAGCCGGCCCCAGAAAACAGCGACGACTCATTAACTGCGGAAACGCCCGATACCGATTCCGCCCTCAACCTGATGCAGGTTCTCTCAGAACTGCATTTCGATGAAATCAAAGTCCGCACTCTCAAGGGGGCTCTGTATTACCTGAGTAATCAGGAGACTGGCGTGCCTGCATATCTGCGGGAAATCAAAACGCGGAGCCAGGAATTTCTCGCAGCTTCCCAGTTGCTCTCAGAACATGAACTGGCCGAGATTGACAACTGGCCGCTGGTTCCTAACACCGTCATCGTGCATTCCATTCGCAAGTGGTGGCAGGAACAGCGGGAAGGCTGGTCCGCTCATGTGCACGGCTTCTACAACGCGATTGGCAAAGGGGTTCTCTGGCCTGTCCGCTACCTGCACTCGTTAACCACCGAGGAGAAACGTCCCCCCATGGAACAGTACCGCGAGCAGGAGTGGTCAGTGGTCCTGCAGACAGTGGAGGGCATATACGACCGACTGACCCTGGTCAGTGAGCTGGGAAATGAACTGCTCACCAGTCGCCTGAAGTCGCTGCTCCGAGGAACTTCCCGTGAAGAGCTGCTCAAAATTCTGCATCAGGAACACGCGGCCTTTGATTTCAATGGCCAGCTCGAAGAACTCGTCGACCGGGAAATGACGTTCTTCAAAGATGAGAGCCCCCAGTACTACACATTCCTTAAGCAACTGGATCGCGTGGCGGCCGTTGGTCGTCCCGCTCTAAGCGTCGGCCTGTTCTTTGTCGGTTTTGGAGCAGTGGGTGATGTGGGCACACAACTTGTGACCGATACCATGATTCAATCCGTGGTCAACGTCACCGGCGATGTTGCCGGCGGTGCAGCAACAACCACGTTCGGTGAGACCGCAGTCAGCAGTACCGCAGCGACAGGCATGGGCTACCTGGAAGCCAAGTTTCGCAGATTCCATGCAGTCTTTGCTCAGAAACGGACGGAATGGCTGGCGACCGCGATTCGCGAACACTTGCTGAAGACATTACCCGAAGAGTTAAAATCGGCAGTCTCTCTACCTGAGAGTGAAACTTACCAGGCGGTCCAGAAGCTGACAGCTCAACTGGAAACGGAACTGAAACAACTGCAGGTCTCCCTCTGACCCTGACCTCGTGAAAGTGAATTTGACACAGGACTTCGTGACTTATGCCTACGTCGGAAATTGCACAGATAGAAATGCTGGCAGCCGTGGATGGATTAATCCAGCAACTCACGAACTGGAGCCAGAAGCCCACCGGCTGGAGGACGGCACAGCAGTGTCAGGCCGTTATCCAACAGCTGCTTCCCCGTCTGGACATGCTCCGGGTCCGACTGGAATCCCCGCTGGTGATCGCCACATTTGGCGGAACCGGAACCGGAAAAAGCAGTCTGGTCAACGCCCTGGTTGGCTCTTACTGCACAACCTCTGGCCGCCAGCGTCCAACCACAACTCAACCGGTTCTGATCGCACACCCCGACACCGACCTGGACCGCCTGGGACTCGATCTGAGCCAGTTTCAGGTGGAACAGAAACCCCTGGATCAATTGCGAAACATCATCTTGATCGATTGCCCGGACCCAGACACGTCAGAAGAGAGCGAGGGAGAGAACAATCTCACCCGGTTGCAGCACATCATTCCACTCTGCGACATTCTGCTATATGCCTCGACGCAGCAGAAATATCGTTCTGCACGCGTTTCGGACGAATTACGCGAGGCGGCTGTTGGACGTCGCTTGATTTTCGTCCAGACCCACGCTGGCCTGGATGAGGATATCCGTGACGACTGGCGGGAACAGCTCTCGCAACAGTTTGAAGTTCCTGAAATCTACTTTGTCGATTCGGTTCGTGCCCTGGAAGACCAGCTCGCAGACCGTCCCGTCGATCCGGAATTTGCCAGCCTGCAGAATATTCTCAGTACGCAACTCGGCAAGTCCGAACGCCTGCAGGTTCGTCGAGCCAATCTGCTGGAACTGATTCAACATGCCATCGATCACTGTGCGCAGAAGTTCGAGCAAAACCTCCCGGAACTCCGCGAACTGGAATCGTTTTTAAAACAGCAGCACGTGACGCTCACAACCCAGATGTCGCAGGAACTTCGCTCGGAACTCCTGATCAGCCGCAATCTGTGGGAACGCAGACTGCTCTCCAGCATTTCTGATTCCTGGGGGGCGAGTCCCTTTGCAATGATGCTCCGGCTTTATAATGGACTGGGAAATCTGATCGCATCCGCCAGCCTGTTCCGCGCCCGTAACTCAGCTCAGGTCGCGCTGATTGGCGCTCTGCAGGGAGCACGCTGGCTCGGGGATCGTCACAAAGAACAGGCCGCCGAAGATCGACTGAAACGCATCGGCTCCTTTGGTCTGGATGACAATACCTTACGCGAATCTCAGTTGCTGATTGATGGCTACACCCAGGCAGCCGGCCTGGAGAACCAGCCACAGTTGACCGACTCGCTGGAACGACTGCAGACTGAAGCCGCCCACGTCGAAGAAGAATTCCTCAGTGATGCCGGCACGAAAATCGATGGCATCATCGGTAAACTGGCGCGCAAAAATTCGGGCTGGTTCACGCGACTGGTTTACGAAAGCCTGTTTCTGACATTCGTGATTTATGCCCTGGTCCGCATCGGCAGGAACTTCTTCATGGATTCCTTTTTCAATGAATCCCAAATTCTGCCCATTGATTTCTACGTGACCGCTGGCGTCATTTTCCTGATCTGGACCGGCTTCCTGGTGATGATGTTCACGCGCAAACTCAAACGCGGGCTGGAACAGGAGATCAACCAGCTTTCGGATGAACTTGCCCAGGCGAAACTGTCACACGGACTGTTTCCACATCTCGAGCAGGAATGCCGCCAGGTTCACAGCCTGCAGCACTCCCTGGTACGCATGGGGGGCGAGGTCCATCACCTGCGGACGGAAATCGCTTCTTCCCGGATCCTGGGTGCCTGGAAAGTGAATGAGCCGACCGGAAAAGCCGGCTCGGGAGCGTCACATCTCAGCTCACAGTGAGCTTATTTGCGATTGTAGAACATCTCAGCGATGCTGTAGGCATTCAGTGAACCGGAGCGGCTGACTTCTTTGCCATCGACAACCAGAATGAGTGTGGGCAGCGACTGCACATTGTACTTATCTGTGAGTCCCGGATGTTGATCCACGTCAATCACGCGAATGTGGCTGGATTGACTTTCGCCGATTTCCCAGTTCTTGTCTCGCAGTGCGGGAAATTCGTTATTCTTCATCTGCACACAGGCTGGACACCAGCTGGCAGTAAACAGAAGAATCTGATGATTAGAAACATCTTCTTCTACTTGAAATAATTTGACTACGTTTTCAGGAATGGCAGGCACTTCCACGGCCTGCATTGGTGCCAGAGAAAGCGACAGCACCATTGTTGCTGGAATAAGCGTATTCATTGTGATCCGTTACAATTTGAAAAGAGTCATTTCGAAACGTCGTTAACAATAGCCGACCACAATAGCGGGTCGAACTAACCGGTTCAACCGTTAAAGTCGACTCAAATTGACAAGATTCCGATTCCCGGTTATAGAGTTTTTTTGACTCTTTCTAGAGATTCCTACTTACGCCGCCCCCTAGCACAACACCCTAAGATTCACCATACAAAAGACTTACACCCTCGGCTCTACAGACGATTTCTCGACGTAGATTGGTCTTGGATAAAACAACGTAAATCGGTTCCAATACGCTGCCTGCACTACTCCAGCCTCTCCAGCCTCTTACTCGATTGAAAAGACACACTCATGACCTGGTTGAAAATGTTCCTGCTGTCGATCATTCAGGGGATCACCGAATTCCTGCCCGTCAGCTCTTCTGGACACCTGGTCATCGTCGAAAGTTTTATGGAGATCCAGTCAGACCAGACCGACGTAAATATCGTCCTGCACGCAGGCACGCTACTCTCGATTCTGATTTTCTACCGACGGACGATCTTTCGACTGCTCAGCCAGGACATGCGCGTCATCCCCCTCTTAATCGTTGGCACGCTGCCGGTCGTCGTGATTGGCCTGGCCGCGAAAAAATTCGCCGAGCATTATCTGGAGAGCTCACTGCTGGCGGGCTGCATGCTGCCCATCACTGGCCTGTTTCTATTGATGATTCCCCGCATCCCAGAGACTGAAAAGAGCTACACCGAGATCACCTACAAACAGGCGCTGCTGATCGGTTTCGCACAGGCATTTGCGATACTTCCCGGTATCTCACGCAGCGGCAGCACCATTGTGGCTGGGCTGCTGATGGGACTTTCGCGACAGTCGGCGGCAACCTTTTCTTTCCTGCTGGCGATCCCGGCTATTTCGGGAGCGACCATCCTGGAAACTGCGGAGATTATCTCCAACAAGGACCTGACCACTCCCCTGAGCCTGCTGGCTGCAGGGGCCGTCATTTCAGCAGTGGTTGGAATCGTCGCTCTCTGGCTGCTCGTACGCTGGCTGGAGAAAGGCAAGCTACACTACTTCGCCTACTGGTGCATCCCGCTGGGAATCATCATTGTGATTATCCAGCTCATGCAACAGTAGTCAGGCGGAGTACGCGAATCTCACCTGCGTCCCACTTTACGCGTATAGCACTTCAGCGAGCGAGGCGGCAGTACCGCCACGCGCGGGAAGAGCGTCGTTCCGTCCCGCTTCGGGAAGATATCCAGTGGAGACCGGGCCGAAGTGTCGATGACCAGACTCCAGGCCTTTGGCTTGATACCGTCCGGCAGCTCAAATGCCTGAGGATCGGGCGATGTATTGACCATGATCATCAGATCCGAGCCATCCTTGATGCGTCGTGAGGAGTGCTTCGCCCCCAGAATACACATCAGGCAATTCCTGTCGTGTTCCCAATTGACCGGCTCTCCCATGACGTTGTACCAGCTGACATCTGGCAGCTTCTCCACACCATCGGATTGACCAGTCAGGAAGTTCCGCTGTCGGAGCGTAGGCTCATTCAGACGGAAGTGGATCAACTCCTTACAGAAACGATACAGGCCACGATGCTTGTCGACCAGTGACCAGTCGAACCAGGAAATTTCGTTATCCTGACAGTAAGTGTTATTATTCCCCCGCTGTGTTCGACGACATTCATCGCCGGAAAGCAGCATGGGCACGCCCTGACTCAGAAAGAGAGTCGCGAGGAAGTTTTTGATCTGACGTTCCCGCATCGCATTGATCGCAGGATCATCCGTGGGACCTTCCACGCCGAAATTCATGCTGATGTTGTTGTTTTCACCATCACGATTGTCTTCGCGGTTCGCATAGTTGTGCTTATGCTCGTAGCTCACCAGGTCATTCAGTGTGAAACCGTCGTGCGCTGTGATGAAGTTCACGCCATGAAACGGCTCGCGTCCTGTTTTCTGATACAGATCGCTCGATCCGGAGATACGGGTCGCATAGTCGCCCAGTGAAGGCACATCGCCCCGCCAGAAGCGTCGGATGTCATCACGATAACGGCCATTCCACTCCGCCCAGCGGATATGCGAGAACGATCCGACCTGGTAGGCGCCAGCGGCGTCCCAGGCTTCTGCGATCAGCTTGGTATCTGCCAGTAGCGGATCTTCGGCGATCGCCTCAACCAACGGGGGATTCGGAACCAGATGCCCGCTGCGGTCACGGCTTAGAATGGAAGCGAGGTCGAATCGGAAGCCATCAATGTGATAATTACAGGTCCAGTGACGCAGGCAGTGGAAGATCATCTCGCGGACAACCGGGTGATTCCCGTTGATCGCGTTTCCACAACCGGAGTAGTTAGAGTAGTACTTTCCGCCCTGCTCCAGATGGTAATACACCTGGTTTTCCAGTCCGCGGAAAGACAGAGTCGGGCCGTTCTCATTTCCTTCCGCAGTATGATTAAATACCACGTCCAGAATGACCTCGATCCCCGCCTCGTGCAGTGCCCGCACCATCTCCTTGAACTCACGCACCTGCGCGCCCGGTTCTCGACTGGTGGCGTACCCTCGGTGCGGTGCAAAGAAGGCCAGTGTCTCGTAGCCCCAGTAGTTCTGATGATCGGTGAAAGTGCCGTCAGCTTCATTCATCGGGAATTCGTGGATCGGCATCAGTTCGACGGCCGTCACGCCAAGATCAATCAGGTAAGGAATTTTCTCAATCACACCCAGGTATGTCCCGGGATGGTCGACTTCACTGCTGTCTGAATTGGTGAAGCCGCGAACGTGCATCTCATACACGACCGTGTCTGCCAGATGGTGCCGTACATGGCGGTCTCCCTGCCAGTCGAACTGATCATCGACGACTACACATTTCGGTGGCCGCACAATGCCGTCGGGTGATGGCTGGAAATTACCAGCCAGCGCCTTGGCGTAAGGATCAATCAGACGAGCCCGCTTATCAAATCGCTGTCCGATTTCCGGCTGATAGGGACCGTCGGCCTGGAAGTGATACAGCTGCCCCGGACCGATACCGGAAATGAACGCAGTCCAGATATCTCCCAGTCGCCCATATTCCTGATTGAAGCGGATGACTTCGGAGGGCTCCGTGTCATCGACATGGTTGTACAACAGCAGCCACATGGCAGTGGCCGAACGGCTATAGACAGAAAACAGAACCCCGTTATCCTGCGGAATCGCTCCGTAGGAAAAAGTATGCATTGAATGTATCGGGGAGCTGAGTGAGTGTACCAATTCGCGACCCATTTATTACCTGATCCTCACTTGCACTGTGTTGATTCCGATGTCTGAAAAGCTTTGAGTTGCTCTCCCGAGTGCCAGAACAGCAACCATTGCTCTCAGTCCAACACAGTTATTTATCTCTATCTTAACAGCAGAAACCAGATTGTGAATACGAGTCCCTGCTGAAATACCTAACCAGAATATCTTCACTTAATATACTTTCGACGTCATCCAGGAGAATGATCATCCCTTTTTGCAATTCCTGCGGTGAACCGGGGAATCCATCACATCTTCAAATTAACTTCGAAATAACAGAAGTTTTATCTCCCGTTCCATTAATACTCAGTTTACATATAAATTGTTTGTCAGTTGCAGTCATTTTAACAGTCAAAACAGGTTTCCCCAGAATATTTTCAGCGAAACCTGTTTCACAAAAGAGAACTGAGCTGCGAGAGTCCCCCGCAGCTCAGTTTTTACTTAACCACATTGTCTATCCTGTAGTTAGGAACCTGGTTTACATCAATCACACCGGCCGCTTAAGGAAAAAACGGATCATTTCGAATGGAATTGGTCGACACAGGTACCGCACTACGATAGACGGGCTGAGCTACCGGACGGTAAGTCTGGTACTGGGGACGGCTATTCCAGTTGGGAGTGTTATAGCTGGGAGCGTTATAGCTGGGGTAACTCTGCACAGGGTAACGATACTGTGAAATCCCACAGTTACCACCGGGGCAGTTGTTAAAACCAGTTCCACAATTCCCGGTCGCACAGCTTCCAGTAGGACAGTTACCGGTCGTACAGGAACTGCTGTAACCTGAGCCTGTATAGCATCGGCCGTTGGCGCAGTTGGTGTTACCGTAGTTAGCCGAACCGTAGTAAGGCTGGTAAGCCACCTGGCGGGGCTGTGACTGGAATGGTGCTGACAGAGCCCGGAACGGAAAAGTCAGAACATCGACCACACCACTGCCCGGCTGAGAAGGATTGTAAGCGGTCTGTACCGGCTGAGTCAGACTGGTGTTGCTGAACTCGGCTGCTTCAGATTTTTCAGAGACCATAACCATGGCTGCCAGGCAAACTGCAAGCGTTGGAAATAAACGTTTCATTGCGATTTCTCCACATTCGTGAAAGTCATTAAACTGATGTCATTTAAACCACCTCGTGGTGACTCTCCACTAATGCATTCGCCGTGCCATTCATCTTACACCAACAGACAATACAACACCCATCATAAACAATAGCAGACACTTACAACATTTACCCACAAAACAAAAATATCATTTACGCAACACCCAGGCACCTCAAAATGTAACATTTACGATACCACATCTACAAATCAGACTGATACACAGGACCCATTCTTCAACTGCGCAAACTTTGACGGCATCAGATGCAATCTAATCTACCTGACCAGTATATATTCGAACTGAAACTTGAATCGAATGTTATCATTTTGATTTTGCACCTCAAATCAGGATGAGGCCTGCTCGGATTATTCTGAATAGGCGCTTCTGCCGATATCCAATATAAAGCCGCTTCCCCTCACGAAATTCACCAGCCATTGTTCTATCTGTCAGAGCGATTTACACGATGAACCGGTACACCAAAAAAGTCGATCAGTTTGCAGCCGCTCCCATGTTTACGGTTTCAATTCTGTTCCTGGCCTTTTTCGCCGGCTTTCTGCACCTGAAGAATCTGGAGTCAGAGGGAATCCCACTCTTAATCTGCGAGTGGAGTCTGTTCCTGCTCTACCCCTGCTTCATGATCGAAGCCATGGTGCACCTCGCACTGGGAAGTCCCCGCTGGAAACTGAATCTGCTCTACTGCCTGATCCCTCCTCTCCGCATTACAGCCCGCGACCAGATGAGCGGTCGTGCGATCTGGTTTCCGCTCCTCGCCTGGAGCGAAGTTGATAAACAGTTCTGCAAACGGGTTAGCAAAACGTTTTCCGCCCCCATGCTGTTAATCGCGCTGCTCGTCTTACCACTGTTTGCCGCCGAACACTACTGGTCGGAACAGATCCAGGCCAGCCCCATGCTGGCCGACCTGACAGCGATCGCCACCGGTTTCATCTGGTTCGCCTTCACGCTGGAATTCATTATCATGATTTCCATCGTGCAGAAAAGACTGGATTATTGCCGTAAACACTGGATCGATCTGGCAGTCATCTGCCTGCCCATGGTCGCGTTTCTGAAATTTTTCACGACCACCAGTAAACTGCTGCGACTTCAGCAACTTGCACGCTCTGCACGGATCTTCCGCCTGAAAAGCCTGGTGATGAAGCTCTACCGGGCACTGCTGATACTGGAAATCGTGAACCGGTTCCTGCATCGCAACCCGGAAAAACGGATCGCCCGGCTGGAAGAACTGCTCATCGAAAAAGAGCACGAAATGGAAGCGATTCGAGCCGAGATGGCACTGCTCTCAGAGCGAATCGCGCTCAATTCACTGGATGAAGATTCAGAAACCGAAGTGCTTCCGCTCCCACAAAAAAAGGCTGCCTGAAGACAGGCAGCCTGGGAACATCTCTATCTGGTTGAACATTAAATTGTGGTCGGAGATTTCTCCCTAGACCTGCGTCTCTGCTCAATCTCTACTCATCTCGGTCATACCGGGGACGACGATCCGACCAGTCGCCGGGAAGTTTTTTCAGGTGGGCATCCAGGAACTTGAGAATATCGACTTCCAGTCCCAGCCGTTTCCCCAGCATGTCAGTACCTCTCAGCTTTCCGGGGTAAGACTCCTTGTACATTCTCCCCTTGGAATTTGCAGCCGAGGTCAGTTGCGAAAAGAGCTTCTCAGTATAATTACGATCGTAAGAATCACCTGAACTGCTGCAGACAAAAAAACTGATACCGAAAACAGGTTCTTTCAAACTCACGGAAGGTTGTGAAGAAGTCAGCCCTTTGACGCGGGATTCAGGAGAAATCAGCACCAGTGCCCGTACGGTCTGACCTTTGGGAGTCTTAGCTGCCAGCACGGGGGCGTCATCATAGGGTACTTTGCCCCAGTCCAGTAACGCGTAGTTCAAAGCAATCGGTACACTCATATCAGAAGCAATGATGGCTGTCTTCTGCATATTGAGGTGCTTTTTCTGGTGTTCGTCGAACAGAAATTTCCAGATGGTTTCCATGTCGAACACAACCATCGCTTTGTAATCCAGTGCAGAAAGATTATCCCCTCTGCCCCCCTTCTGATTCTGGTTACCACCACCGGGAGCGTTCGGCTGGCTCTTTCCATGTTTACGCAGGTCGACAGACACAACCGCGTAGCCATTCTTCTGCAGGACCGGGGCAAACCCGTTATCCCAGGCCCGCTTGCTGCCCCCCTTACCGTGCAACAGAACGACGACCGGTGAATCCGCTGCGTTACTCGATTCATAATAAGTAATCGCAATCGGCCAGCCTCCCTGCGAAGACAGGGTCAACTCCTGCGGCTTCGGAGGGCCTTTCACATCCTTACTCTGAGCGAACACTGCACTGGAAGTCAGGAGTACCATTGAGAGAAACGTAAAGAGCGAACGCTTCCATTGACCATTTTGCATGCTGACGAATGACATTCTCACAGGACCCCCTCGGCGTTGGAATTATCTTGTTGTAACTGTAAACTGAACGTAAACAGTTGTTCTCGCGATTCAAAAGACAGGTTCTTATTCAATTCATTCTATGGATAACGGGAGATCAGGTCAAATAGAAGTCGGCAGTTCTGTGCAGAGATTGTACTGACACATAATATTCACCCACAAAGACTTACAACGGATGTGTTTACCGACTTTTTTCCCGTTGATTCCCCATGAACTGATCACCAGTCCCAACAGCATCCTAGATTCAGGCAGCCTGCGGATGGAAAACCAGACACCGGATGAATCAACGCCGCAGACCTTTCTGGGTCTGCACCGGAGCGATCAGTATTTTTTAGGTGTACTGCTGATTGTGATTCTCTGCCTGTCACTCCTGCATCTGGCGCGACTGTCCCGCTGGGGAACCGAGCCACTCGAAATTGAGAAACAGACACCGCTGCCTTACGATTATCAGCTCGATATCAATCAGGCAACCTGGGTAGAGTTTGCCCAGCTCAAGCAGATCGGTCCTGTTTTAGCCAGGCGCATCGTTGACTATCGCGAGATACACGGCCCTTTTCGCTCAATCGATGATCTGCTGCAGGTCAAAGGCATCGGACCCAAAAAACTGGCAGCGAATCGAAAACATTTTCTGCCCCTTCCCCCAGGCGTCAATCCCTGAAACAGACGGACAGACGTTGTCGCGAATCCCCCCGAAAATTAACAGTAGATTCTCATTTCTTTGCCGCTCGTCTCCGATGACAGTTGATTCCACGCCCGATTCCGGGTTGAATAGGCTTTCCTTATTATAACATCTGATCTGACACTTCTGACTGATCAACCCCGATTATAGCGTTCAACTCAAAGGGTTTACTTCTTATGGCAGGTTTTGATCACGGCCCGAATGAGCCGGGAGAACAGGAAAACCACGAGACGATCTCTCGTAACACGCGACTGGGTTTAATCCTGTTTACCGTTTATCTGTTGCTGTATGGCGGTTTCGTTTTCCTGAATACGTTCTCACCAGCCAAAATGGAAGTTGTGGTCTTCGCCGGACTCAACCTGGCCATCGTCTACGGCTTCACGCTGATCATCGCTGCCTTCGTGCTCGCCATCATCTATGGCTGGATGTGCCGCAATGATGTCGCCTCCTCCGGTTCCAGCAATCAGGGGGATGCATAATGCTTTACGAACCCTCTCTGATGGCGGTCCTCATCTTTGGTGTGATCGTTGCCATTACCCTCGGACTCAGTTTCTGGCTCGGTGCGAAAGCGAAGTCGGCCAAGGGATACTTCGCCGCCTCAGGTGGCATTCACTGGTTCATTAACGGCGTCGCCTTCGCTGGTGACTACCTCTCCGCCGCTTCCTTCTTGGGAATCTGCGGGATGATCGCCTTCTACGGTTACGATGGCTTCCTGTATTCCATCGGTTACCTGGCCGGATGGATCGTCGCCTTGTTCGTGATCGCGGAACCCCTCAAACGCATGGGGCGTTTCACCTTTGCCGATGCCCTCGACAGCCGTTTCCAGTCACGGGGTATTAAATTAGCCGCTGCCATCAGTACCCTGGCTGTCAGTATCTTCTATCTGATTCCTCAGATGGTTGGCGCCGGTGCACTGATCACTCCCCTGCTCGGCTTTCCACACTACGTCGGCGTGCTCCTTGTCGGGACGATCGTGATCATCATCGTCGTCACCGCCGGCATGGTCAGCACCACCTACGTGCAGTTCCTCAAAGGGTCGCTGCTCGTTATCTTCAGTACCCTGCTCACCGTCCTGATTCTGCAGCGCGGTTTCTCTACCGATCCGGTGAATAACGGGAAATCGACGCATCAGTTCCAGATCCTCGGACCGGCGGCCAGCGATGACATTGAACTCTGGAACAATGAACTCGGCCTGACCGAACAGGACTCCCTGACCCCGCTCAACGAAGGCCCCTGGAAAGACAAAGGCTACCTGCAGCTGACCCGCGCTGACAAAACATCCTACTGGAAACTGACTCAAAACGCGGAGCAGCAGTACTTTCTCTCGGAAACACAGTACAAGGAAAAAACAGCGGACGGTAAGATCATCATCAACGGCCTCCCACAGGGAACCGGCGAAGGGGAAACCGACTTCTACCCGGTCGGCCGTATCAGCAAGCTGCCGGATGACAAGAAAGAAACCGGTCCACTGGGGCTCACCGAGTTCTTCAGCACGCTCAGCAAAAGTGAAGTGATCCTCTGGGGCTCCGATACCGTCAAACTGAAAGACGGCGCAGACCTGACGATCTACTTCCCCAAGCCAACCTCAGGCGAGAAAGTTCTCAGTCCGGGCAACCATCCCAAATTCGCCGGGATCCGGGGTTCCGATCTGAAAGGTAAGCTCAACTTCCTCTCCCTGATGCTGGCCCTGTTCTGTGGAACCGCCTCCCTGCCTCACATTCTCATTCGTTACTACACCGTGAAAGACCAGGCCAGCGCCCGTAAGAGTACCATCGTCGGTATCGGGAGCATCGGCTATTTCTATATCCTCACACTCTTCATGGGGCTTGGAGCCATGACCAGCGGTGCCATGGATGTCACCAACTCCAACATGGCCGCTCCTCTGCTCGCCAAGAGCATCAGCGACTGGCTCTTCGCGATCATCTCCGCGATCGCTTTCACCACCGTGCTGGGAACCGTCAGTGGTCTGATTATCGCTTCCAGCGGTGCGGTCGTGCACGACCTGATGTCGAGCTTCATGAAAATCGAAATGAACGACTTCGCCAAAGTGCGGATCGCTAAAATCGCGTCGGTCGTTGTTGGTCTGATCGCGATCATCCTCGGGATTCTCTTCAAGGAATTCAACGTGAATTACCTGGTCGGCTGGGCCTTCAGCGTGGCTGCTTCCGCGAACCTGCCCGCCCTGGTAATGCTGCTCTTCTGGCCCAAAACCACCAAGCAGGGTATCACCGTCGCGATCTTTGTCGGCATGATTTCTTCGCTCGCCTGGATTCTGCTCAGCGCCGATTCCTATAAAGGCATCTATGGACTCAAACCCGAAGACGCGATCGTCCCCTTCAGCCAGCCTGGACTGGTGACGATTCCGCTCGGCTTCCTGACACTGATCCTCGTCTCCCTGCTGACTCAGCCCAAAAAAGAGGAGGCAGCCAGTTGAACGAGCAGCCACCCGAACAGGAATGGCTCACTGCGACCGCAGTCGAAGAAGGCGTGACCGTATTGTTTCGTCTGCTCCCCCACGTCCCGCTGGGCATCAAGACCAGTGATTATCCGGACCGCGTGGAGATCGTCTGGCCTTACCAGTCAGAGAACGAAAGCAAGCTCCCCGGTCCCCTCGATCGGGAGCAGATGAGCCACTTCGAAGAACTGCTCGTCAACCTCTGGGGGGAAAACGGTCTGGGACACCTCACAATGCTCATCACGGGAAACCAGGTCTGTCACTGGCAGTGGTACGTTCGGAACGAGGAAGAAGCACTCGCCATCTTCAACAAAGCGGTGGAAGAACTCCCCACGCTGCCGATCCAGATTCACTCCCAGCACGACCCCGACTGGCACGCCTATTCTGATTTCATGCATCAAGTCAGGAAAAGCAACTAAAACAGGCTGACACGGTCAAACCGCACCAGCCTGTATTTTTCAAAGTTCATTTGTGAACAATCGGTAGTTCTGAACTACTCTTGAGTCTGCTCCTGCGAACCGAACCGATCCAGGATTTCATTCACCGTCGACCGGATCGTAATGCACAGACCATCCAGATCCAGGTCGTCTTCATCCAGGCCGAACGGCTCTTCCACAGAGTGTGCGATCACTTCAATCCCGATCATGAAGTAAGCCATGATCACTGTCATCGGCACTGTCCAGAATTTAAACTCTTCCACCAGGCCCCAGGGGAGCGTTAACAGGTAAAGCGTAATACAGTGCCTGACGAATGTCCGGTACGAAGGAGACAGTCGCGTACGACGAATCCGCTCGCACGCCCCACAGATCTCCATCAGCTCACGGGTCTCCGAATCGATGATTCGCAGCTCGTCACCATCAATCATACCCGTACGCTTCCAGCCAATCACTCTGCGGTAAATCAGGTCCGCGATGTAAGCCGGAATGTGACGCGGAGGCGGATCGATCTGTTCCAGTTCCGGAAACATCGAGAAGTCGTCATCCTCACGCAGGTGATCCCGTAATGCTTCCGGAAAGGCGACAAGCAGATCTGCAAGTTCTCTTAGTTCCTGCTTGGTGAAGTTCGTCAGCTCGCGAAATTTGATCGCCATATTGCGGCTGATGTTAACCAGCTTGCCCCACAGTTTACGCGCTTCCCACCAGCGGGCATAGGAGCTGTTCGTCCGAAAGACCAGCAGCAAACCCAGCACCAGGCCGATGATCCCGTGTAGGCTGGAAGAGAAGTCACCAAACTCTTCAATCTCAACAATTCGCTCAGGATGTACGCCAAGACCTTCTAAAAAACCCCCGGCGATTGCACCTAAATCATTCTTGATCAGCGGGATCAGGCTATACAGCCCCACGAGACCTGCATAGTAAGCAATACGCCCGACGGTCCCCAGCTTTTTCTCGATAAACGAAAGATTCAGCTCTGCATCAGCTGCCATTGATATACGTTCCCTGTACCTGTCAATTTACGGTGATCGTTTCAGTCGCGCGAGACGAATATCAGAACTCTAGTTTTTTCGTCCCAATAACACAACAGATGTGTCGTCATGTCTTCCTGAACCGTCCGTAAATGCATTCGAATCCCGAAACAGATTCTCCAGTGCCGACTCCAGGCAGGTCGAGCGAGATTCCTGCAGAGACTGCATGATTCCCGGAATGCCGAATTCGCCGAACTGCTCCTTCTCGCCGGGAAATGCTTCCGCCAGACCATCGGTAAAAATCAGCAGCCGACTGTCGGGCGGAATTTTTGACGTATGCACGTCGTAGTCCACATCCGGAACAATCCCCAGAGGCAACCCGCCATCATCCAGTGTGCCGAGCTCATAAATCTGGTTCGTTTCCAGCTCGTGCACAATTGGAATTGGCGCCCCTGCAGACGTCCATTGAAATTCATTCGTCCGGGAATTCAGAATCCCGTACAGCAGCGTGATAAAACCACCGTCATCATTCACGACCGCCTGTTCGCACAACCGGTTATTCACATCCTTCACGAACGCCGCGGTATCCAGGTAACGATTCGAACGGATCATCCCCACCAGCGTATGCATCGTCATGATCGACATGCAGGCTTTCATCCCATGCCCCGAGGCGTCCCCCACCAGCAGCACCAGATTCTCATCGTCCAGCATGAAAACATCGTAATAGTCGCCACCAGCCAGCGTCACAGGCTGTCCGCCAAACACGCGGATCTGTGAAGATTCATACCGCGCAGTCACATCAAATCGATCCGGGGATAGAATGTTCGTCGGAATGATCGATTCCTGCAGCTTCCGCACCGACTCCACCTCTTCACGCAGTCGCTCTGCCACAAACCGCTCGCGTTCCGCTTTGACCGAATTCACCACGCTTTCCAGCGTCACTTCCATCAGGAACATGAAATCACCGCCGTCATCGCGGATGATGTAAGCCCGCATCCCCGCCGTCAGAAAGCGGGCGAGATGAAACGTATCCTGGCCGGGGCACGCCCCCACGATCGGCGTATCCAGATGCTGTTGTCGCACCTGCTCAAAGTTGTCATACGCCGTCTGAGGATCAGGGCTCGTAATCGACATCAGAATGATGTCCCATTCATCCTGTGTCGCTGCCTGCTGGAGGAACTCCTCCGGCGTCGCACAGATTCTGACTTCATTCTCACTCACCCCCAGATACATGGAGATCAGCTCACACTCCTGGGGATTATCCCACCCTACAAGAATTCGCATGACTGGCCCGCCTTCACTATTTCGAATTCGTATTCTGATTCATAATTTATTAACACGGCCATCATAACTGCTTCACACATTTTTCGCGAATAAAATTTGCATAAACTCTTCCCCTGAAAACACATCCTTCATTTCAAACAGCTGACAGAACCACAGTATGAACAGGTTTGAACTTCCCCGTTTGCACGCCTGAATTCACTGCTCAGACTGACCTTGATCCGCACTTCCCGAACCATATTCTTGTGCAATTGTGCTTCGCGCGCGAGGCGGATGATGCGTGCACCGGAACACCGCGCACAAGTCACTCACATTCACCTGAATCGTCGTCGATTTTTCCCGATCTTCACCGGAACAAAATGAACCACTGCGATCTGTGCCCCGCAATTTCAAATCAACTCGCAGCACTTTCAGAGCAATTGAAAACGATCTCGTCCACATCTCATCACCCCCTCCCCTGAAATCAGAGCACAATCCCCCTTGACCCCTGCGCGCCCTTCCACAAGATGAGCAACACTGACAGACAGAACAATTAACTCCCATTTCAGTCAAAGTAGGGGCGGCCCCATGTGTCCGCCCGCCTGGCGAGAAACGATTCCAGCTGCTGTTACGCCAGGCACGGGACAACCTGATAAATGGGAATTCAGGCGTAGGGGCGCCCCTGTGTGGTCGCCCGCAAGTGTGACCTGCGCTTCGCCAGCTAATGGCACACATCCTGATTATTCCTCTCAATTCAACATTCAGCATTCAACAAACGGAATGAACTCATAAGCCTCACCACACAGAAAGGAACAAAATCATGCACCAGGAATCCCCACAATCCACCACCACACCCTCACCCCGCAGATATCTCACGCAGGACGAACAGACCGTCATCGTCCGACTCATCAAGAAAATGATCGGACTGGGCCGGTTCACCTCCGAAATCAAAACCGCCATCTCCGCCGAATACGGTCTCAGCCGCCATTCCGTCACGCGCTACGTGAATCGCGCCCGCCGCGAAATGCGGGAATTCCTCGAACAGGATCTGGACCAGCACCGCGCCGACTCCTATTTCTTCTACCGCTCCATCATCGAACATCCCGACGCCTCCAATCACGAACGCATCCGCGCCCGCGAACGGATCGATAAAATCATGGGCCTCGAAATCCCCAGCAAATATCAATTGAACCAGGACTTCAATAAATCCATCGAGGAGATTGAAAACATGTCGGATGAAGAGCTCGACACCTACTACAACAAGCTCAAGAAAAAATACAGTTGAACCGCGCATACTACTCAAAGGCACCACTCAAACGAGCTGCACCTTCCGCACCGGTGCTCACACTGAGTGAACCGGAAGCACGGGAATGCGGTCACCGGTTTACTTTTGCCCCCATTCCTGTCATCGTGTCTCCCAACACAACGTGATTCTCGCGCAGGAAACGACGAACCGCATCGGAAGTATCAAACGGAAAATTGCCTGACACCCGATCGGGCAACTACACAGGGAAGCAAATGGCCGAAACTGAAAATTCAAAGCTGGGAATGTTCTCGACCCTTTCCATCGGCATTGGAGGCATGGTGGGCGGAGGAATTTTTGCCGTTACCGGACTCACCATCGAGATCACACGGGGTGCCGCTCCCGTCGCCTTCCTGATCTCGGGCATCGTCGCCCTGCTCACCAGCTATTCGTATCTCAAATTAACATTGCGGTTTCCCGGCGAGGGCGGAACCGTTGAGTATCTCAACCGCGCCTTCGGCAGTGGTATCCTGACCGGTGCCGCCAACATACTGCTGTTGATGTGTTACATCGTGCTGGTTGCTATCTACGCCTATGCCTTTGGCAGCTATGGTGCCAGCGTGTTCCCCGCCGATCAGAATAACTTCTGGCAACATACACTGGTCAGTGGTGTCATCATCGGCTTATGCCTTCTCAATATCGTCAGCACCGAACTGGTGATCCGTTCGGAGAACTTCTTTAACGGCGTCAAAATGGTCCTGCTGGCGATATTCGTCGTGGCCGGTCTGCTGACACCCATGGACTGGACGCGGCTCGGTCCGGAAAACTATGTCTCCCCCGTCGGCCTCATTGCCGGAGCCATGCTCATTTTCCTGAACTATGAAGGCTTCGAATTAATCGCCAATGCTTCCAATGACGTGGCCAACCCGAAGAAAACCCTACCTGTAGCCTACCTCGGTGGAATCTTTGTGGTGATGGTGATCTATGTATTGATCGTGGGAGTCGTGGTTGGACACATGAGTTTCGCCGAAGTCGGAAAAGTGAGCGATCGCGCGCTATCGGTGGCGGCAACCCGCATTGCAGGCACCCCCGGCTTCATCGCAATTTTGATTGCAGCACTTCTGGCCACCAGCTCTGCCATCAACGCGACCTTCTACGGCACAGGCCGCCTAACGTATATCATTGCCAAGACAGGCGAACTGCCAACAGAGCTCGAACGTTCGATTCGCGGCCAGCACCTGGAAGGTACTCTGATCTCAGCTTTCCTCGCATTACTCGTAGCGAACTTTGTCCCCCTGGAAGCGATCGCCACGATGGGCAGTGCCGGGTTCCTCTTGATCTTTCTCGCCGTCAACCTCGCCAATGTCCGACTGGCAAAACAGACAAACAGCCACGTCTGGCTCTCTGGTTTAGCGGCACTCAGCACAGCGGTGGCACTGATTGTTTTGTGCATCAAGGTTGACGAAAACCCGGCCACCCGCAACCACCTCTGGATCCTGGTTGGAATGATCGTCGCTTCGCTACTCATCGAATTCTATTACCGTAGTATCACGGGACGCAAGATTCACCTGATCCGACACCATAAACATCATCACAGCCAGTGAGTATTGTATGGTTTCACGAGTGATCTTTAGAACTTTTACCAGGCAAGCATCAATACACGCCGATACAACACCCTCGCCCTTGTTTATAAATCACTGACAGCAGAAAAAACAATTTTGCTACAGGGCATCAGCCCCGAATGAAACAACATGGGTGTTGAGCGTGCGAATTAAAATAACACGAATTGTCCAGCCTTCATCCTCTGACGAACAGGGGAGTAACGCAGTGAAACAGGCATCTTTACGGAGTTTTTACTTTACATTCACCTCGCTGCTCTATAATGGAAAGAGCAGCGGTCAGGCACTGAGATCTTCCCTCTACCTGTTAAACAACACGGTCCGTGAAACGGCACATTAGTTCGATACGCAGCGAGAGTAACTCAATGTGCAACTTCGATCTCTATTTCACGCTGGTTCAGCGATTGTCTGCCTTCACAACTGACAAGTGGCTCCTTCAGACCACCACCGCTCTCTGTTTCTCCCTGATCTATCAGACAGTCGTCGGCTGTCACTTTTCTCAATGAACAAGGATACTGCAATGAGACTTCAAATGTGCCAGTTACGCTCCCTGATTCTGTCGGCGCTGGCAGTCACCATCAGTCTGGCGATCGCCGTCCCCGCACACGCGCGACAGAAAAAACCGAACATCCTGCTCATCGTCTCCGACGACACCGGCTACGGTGACCTGGGCCCCTACGGCGGTGGTGTCGGCCGCGGCATGCCCACCCCTAATATCGACAAAATGGCCCGCGCAGGCATGACCTTCTTCTCCTTCTACGCGCAGCCCAGCTGTACCCCCGGTCGCGCCGCCATGCAGACCGGACGCATCCCCAACCGCAGCGGGATGACCACCGTCTCCTTCCCCGGACAGGGGGGCGGACTCCCCAAAGAGGAATGGACGCTCGCCTCGATCCTCAAACAGGCCAACTACCGCACGTACTTCACCGGAAAATGGCACCTGGGAGAAGCCGACCACGCTCTGCCCAATGCACACGGCTATGACGTGATGGAGCACTGCTTCCTCTACCACCTCAACGCCTACACCTATGGTGATCCAGAGCGGTTCCCCGACATGGATTTCAAGCTGCGGCTGATGTTCAATCTCGTTACGAAAGGGTCCCTCTCAGGCAAAGCGGGAGAGGCGCCCAGGCAGGACTGGAAAGTCGTCGGTGAATACATCGACACGCCGGAAAAGGGATTCGTCGGCGTCCCCTATCTCGATCAGTACGTCGAACAGTCGGGTCTGAAGTTTCTGGAAGACGCCGCCCAACATCCCGATCAGCCCTTTTTCATCAACGTCAACTTCATGAAAAACCACCAGCCCAACCTGCCGGCTCCCGAATTCAAACACAAATCCATCTCCAAAACCAGATACGCCGATTCCATCGTCGAACTCGACACACGCATCGGCAACCTCATGAACAAACTCAAAGAACTCGAACTGGAGCAGGACACGCTGGTCTTCTTCACTACCGACAACGGCGCCTGGCAGGACGTCTATCCTGACGCCGGCTACACACCGTTTCGCGGTACCAAAGGCACCGTCCGCGAAGGGGGCAGCCGGGTCCCCGCCATCGCGGTCTGGCCGGGTAAGATCAAAGACGGCGTCCGCAATCACGATATCCTCGGCGGCCTGGATCTCATGGCTACTTTCGCTTCCCTCGCCGGTCTGGAACTTCCGGAAAAAGATCGCGCAGGCGAACCGATTTGCTTCGACAGCTACGACATGTCACCCGCCCTGTTTGGCACAGGCAAGTCGAAACGGAATTCCTGGTTTTACTTCACGGAAAATGAACTCGCCCCCGGTGCCGCTCGTGTCGGCAATTATAAAGCCGTCTTCAATCTCCGGGGGGATGGCGGCCAGGCGACAGGCGGCCAGGCCGTCGATACCAACCTCGGCTGGAAAGGACCGGAGAAGTATGTCGCCACCGTTCCACAGGTCTTTGACCTGCTGCAGGACCCGCAGGAACGCTATGACATTTTCATGAATAACTACACGGAACGTACCTGGACCCTGGTGACCTTCAATGCCGTCATCCGGAACCTGCTGCAGAGTTACGTCGACTATCCGCCACGCAAAATGCAGAGCAAAATCTATCACGGACCGATCACCCTGACGGATTTCCACAAATTTAAATTTATCAGGGATGCCCTCAAAGAGGAAGGCATGAAATTTTCGCTCCCTTTCGGCAAATGATTACCTGGCTTGACTGATAATTGCGCGGACCGCTGGATCTCACCTGTTGGCTCATCTGATAACACTTGTCAGATCCAAACCAGCCAATTCGAATCAATAAACTCAAGTATGTTCCAGTCGTACCTGCCCCCCCATTTTTCACAGAGTTTTTACTTTACATTCTTGCCACCCGATTATAATGAGGTTAGTGTACCCAAGTCAGGCACTAACCTAAATCGATCTCATCATTGAGGAATCCTTCTATGCAGCGGGAATCATTGCCAGTTCCCCTATATGCTGAAGCCTGGTTCCGAAAATCCAACTACACTCTTCGCCCTGTCTGGCATCCTGAGTACATTCTGCTTAACTGCTATCGGCTTCGTTCTACCACTCAACTTAGACAGGGAAATAACGTCTGCTCCCTGACACTGTCGACAGCCCCCGGGCTGTTATCTACTCTCAACTGCTAAGGTCTCCACCATGAAACATCTTGCTCTTCCATTTCGCTCATTCCTTCTGCCCTTCCTGGCAGTCATCACCATCCTGGTGATCGCCCTCCCGGCACAGGCCCAGCAGAAAAAACCCAATATTCTGTTCATCGTCTCCGACGACACCGGTTACGGTGACCTGGGTCCCTATGGAGGTGGGGTCGGTCGTGGCATGCCCACTCCCAACATCGACCGCATGGCCCAGGAAGGGATGACTTTCTTTTCCTTTTACGCACAACCCAGTTGCACCCCCGGTCGGGCCGCAATGCAGACCGGCCGCATCCCCAACCGCAGCGGGATGACAACCGTCGCCTTCCAGGGACAGGGGGGTGGACTCCCCAAGGCTGAATGGACACTCGCCTCGGTCCTCAAACAGGCCGGCTACCAGACCTACTTCACGGGTAAATGGCACTTGGGAGAATCTGATTATGCCCTTCCCAATGCACATGGTTACGATGAGATGGAGCATTGCTTCCTCTATCACTGCAATGCCTACACTTACGGTGACCCGAACTGGTTCCCTGATATGAAACCAGATCTGCGGGCCATGTTCGACCGCGTTACTAAAGGGTCGCTGTCAGGCAAAGCAGGGGAAGCTCCCAAACAGGACTGGAAAGTCAATGGACAGTATGTCGACACACCTGAAAAAGGAGTCGTAGGCATCCCGTTCATGGACAAGTACGTCGAAAAGTCAGGATTGAAGTTTCTGGAACAGGCAGCCCAAAATCCGGATCAGCCTTTCTTTATCAATATCAATTTCATGAAGGTCCACCAGCCAAACTTGCCAGCACCGGAATTCAAACACAAATCACTCTCCAAATCCAAGTACGCTGATTCGGTTGTCGAACTCGACACGCGGATCGGTAACATCATGGACAAACTCCGTGAACTCGGCCTCGATAAAAATACCCTCGTCTTTTACACAACTGACAACGGCGCCTGGCAGGACGTCTATCCCGATGCCGGCTACACACCATTTCGAGGAACGAAAGGCACAGTCCGCGAAGGGGGCAACCGCGTCCCTGCTATCGCAATCTGGCCCGGAAAAATCAAAGCCGGCGTCCGTAACCACGACATTCTCGGCGGCCTGGATCTGATGGCCACTTTCGCCTCTGTTGCCGGAATTAAACTGCCCGAAAATGATCGCGAAGGCAAACCCATCTACTTCGACAGTCTCGACATGACCCCCATCCTGACCGGAACGGGCGAATGCCCCCGGGAGTCCTGGTTCTACTTCACCGAAAATGAACTGACTCCTGGAGCAGCCCGCGTCAACAATTACAAAGCCGTTTTCAACCTTCGGGGAGATGACGGATCAACCACGGGAGGTCTGGCCGTCGATACCAACCTGGGCTGGAAAGGCCCCAACAAATATGTCGCAACCGTTCCCCAGATCTTCGATCTCTGGCAGGATCCTCAGGAACGCTACGATATCTTCATGAATAACTACACTGAACGGACCTGGACACTGGTGACATTTAACGCCGAAATCAGCAAACTGATGAAAACTTACGTCAAGTATCCACCGCGGAAACTGCAAAGTGAAGTCTATACCGGACCACTCACGCTGACCGAATACCAGCGGTTCAAATTTGTCAGGGACGCTTTGAAAAACGAAGGCATCAGTCTGCCGCTGCCCACTGGCAACTGAGTGCGTGTGCCGACTGAAAACCGTGCAGACCGCCTGTACTTCAGGCGGTCTGCATTTTCCATCGAAGTTTGGTCCCCTTACCCGCCAGAGAGAGTGAACACATGAGATTTCAGTCACATCGTCGATTACTGACCGTCGTTCTTTTTCTGACTTGCTGTGCATATCAGTTACACGCTGCTGACCCGCTCCCCTCCTGGAACGAATCTGCCGCCAAACAGAACATCATCCAGTTCGTCGAAAAGGTGACCTCCAGGGATTCTCCCGATTACGTCCCTCCGGAACTCCGCATCGCCACCTTCGACAACGATGGCACCCTCTGGACCGAAAAACCGCAGTACTTCCAGGTTTTCTTTGCCATCGATCGGGTCAAAGCCCTCGCCCCCCAGCATCCGGAATGGAAAACGGAGGAACCCTTCGCTTCAGTTCTCAGGGGTGATTACAAAACCGCCTTCGCCGGGGGAGAAGCAGCCGTCCTGAAAATGGTTATTGCCACACACAGCGGCATGACCACCACCGAATTTGAAAAGATCGTCAACGAGTGGAGCAAAACCGCCCGGCATCCGAAAACCGGACGTCTCTTCACCCAGATGGTTTATCAACCCATGCTCGAACTGCTGGCCTACATGCGTGCCAACGGCTTCAAAACCTTCATCGTCTCGGGAGGCGGAATCGAATTCATGCGGCCGTGGACCGAACGAGTTTACGGCATCCCCCCCCAGCAGGTGGTCGGCAGCAGTGTCAAAACGAAATTTGAAATGCGTGAAGATGGTCCCGTGCTGATTCGTCTGCCGGAAATCAATTTCATTGACGACAAAGCCGGCAAACCGGTTGGCATCAACTCGCATATCGGCCTGCGTCCCATCGCCGCCTTCGGGAACTCCGATGGTGACATCCAGATGCTCGAATGGGCCACCGGTACATCCGGTGCCCGCTTCGCACTGCTCGTGCATCACACCGATGCCAAACGTGAATACGCCTACAATGTCGGTGCCGTACAGGCTCTGAAAGATGCCAGTGAAAAAGGCTGGACCGTTGTGAATATGAAGGACGACTGGAAAGTCATCTACCCGCCCCTCAAGAAATGAACCCCGTGCAACCGTCGGCCCATACTGCTGATACACATTGGGCCGACGCTTGATTCATCGCATCAGCTTAATCGAGTCAGGCACTCTCGACCGCCGGTTGCTGTGCCTGCTCTTCCTCGCGCACCGTTTCCGGCAGCATTAACACGGCCCCGAGAAAAAAACAGATCGCCCCCTGCAACGTAAAGGCAACCGCGACAGTCTCCATCCATTCTATGGACTGACCGGGAAGCGAGATCGCAAAACAGGCGGAGACCATAAAGCCTACGCAGCCCAGCAGGTTGATCACCACAATCCACCACGAAAGATTCTCCGACCGCCAGCCCCAGTAACGATGGCAGATCTCAATATAGGCCAGGTAACCGGAGGCCAGAAACAGCACCGAGCCCGCAAAGTTAGGAACCCACACCAGAAGATCGGTCTGAATCCACGTGAGCCCGGGCCACAGCGCATCGAAGGTATTGAAGTTAAACAGGATCGTCCCCACAAACTGCAAGGCACAACTTAACCAGCCCGCCTTCCACGGCTTCCACCCCAATAGACGGTATCGTTTCCCGGAATGATCGGGCTCGTCCGGCAGTGGCCCGGCATTCGCGGCCTGGTAGAGTTGCAGATAGGCGGCAGTCGTAAAGGGAAGCGAACCGGCAAAGTAAATCGCATTCACTTGAGTTGAACTCAATGCCAGCGCGTTCGCCAGCTCGGGTGCAAGTAACAGCACACTCGCCGTCGCAAACAGCAACGACCCGAACGCAAACAGACTTCCGATCCACCAGTTTAACTCGCCCGGCATCCACAGACAGCGGATCAACAGCTGACCGACAGCTTCCGCCAGACCGATTTCACGGGCAACCAGAGCCTTGCGGTGCTTGCGTGACAGCCATTCCCACAGCGTGCCGTCGGCGTGACGAAACAGACGGCGCGTAATAAACGGCCCCGCCCCTTCCTCTTCTAAACACTCCCACCCTTCAGTTTTCTGACGCGATCCAGACATACCCGCAGTCTACTGCAACGCATCCCAAAATACGAATGCAGACCGGATGATGATTTTCAGATGAGACAGTGATAATTTTCTTGACTCCCTGAAAACTGCAATCAACAATGGCGAAATACCCATCGGAACATAAGTCGAGTCATGTACAATGTTCGTTTTCCTGTCTTTCCTGAACGTCACTTGAATGTAGAGCTGGAATCCCCATGAATGATGAACTCACGCCTGAAGAACTCGTATCCTCCGAATCTGCCACCGATGTCATCGGATCTGAGAATGACCCGACGGTCATGGTCTGGTCGACCAGTTCGGGTGACAGCACCCTGCTGCACGTAATGCAGATCGACCCCACGGGCATTGCCTGGCTGCTCGATATCAAAAAGCCGAAAGTCCTCGAAGAACTCGTCGGCCGCATCAACGCACAGCCAGACGAGGCAACCGCGATCATCGCTGCAGAATCCAAGGGGACCTTCCTGCCGCGCGCAGAACTGTCCCGCGTCACCTACACGGAAGGTCTGAAGCAGCTCACCATCATCGACCAGGCCGGCAAGAAACAGAAAATTACCGAGGGCAACGCAGGCGAACACAGACAGATTTTCGATGCGGTCCGTCATCATCTGGGGGGCACCGCCGGCGAGGAAGAAGCCGATGCCTGGTCGGTCATGCAGGGTCCCCTGCTCGGCCTGGTCCTCACGGCGGCCATCGGCGGGTTCATGATCTTCCTCTCCACCGAAGCCGATCCGAGTCGCGAATTCTCGGGACGCCGCAGTGGTATGAAAAAGCTGATCAACTGGCTGGGCTACACCATTGGCCCCACCTGGATGTCAGTGATTGTCGGCGGGATCTTCCTGGTCATCTTCGCTTCCATGATGCACTCACTCGTCAAACGCCCCCTGCGGGAATTCCTGGCCTTCAGACCGGTCTGAAGGAGATTCATATGCTCCGTTTACTCGCAACAGCTGTCATCGTAACTGTCTGCACACTGCAGTCAGTCGTTCCGGGATATGCGGAGGAACCCCTGACCGACGCCGCCCGGGCCAAACGGACGCAGGAGTTGAGCGCTGGATTGCGACTCACTCAAAAATTCATCTTCCATACCGGCTATCTCTTCATCGGCGATCTGGCCCACACTCACCGGAGCGGCAAACCACGCCTCCCCTTGACCGACAACCAGGAACAGACCATCGCCAGCCTGGATCGCCTGATCTTCCTGGCACAGTTGGAAACCTTCAGTCGGGACGCCGATTACCTGGAAGGCAACCCCCGGGACTTCGCCGTTTACCTGGAACGGAGCAAAACGCGTCAGTCTCAGGCAATCCACCACGGTCAGCTCATGACGTTAACCGGCCTGCTCTCCCCCACACAAACCCGCTACAGCCTGCAGCACTACATTGCAGTCCGTAAATGGCACGCTTTATACGTTGACCTGATCCAGGAACTCTTTGAACTGACAACAACTCAGAAACGGCAGCTGCAGCAGGCGCAGACAAATTACAACAAGAGTACCAAACCTCTGTTCCTCGGCTCAATGCGGCCCAAAGCAGATCAACGCGACATCCAGGCCGGCATCGATCTTTACAAGGAAGAGTTTCGCCGTGCATCGCGTGCAGTCCTGACACCGTCCCAAAACACAAAATACGATGCACTACTCATTCAGCCAAAACTTCCCCAGGTTCTGCCTTCCACGCCCCCACTCTCAAATGACGATCAACAGCGTTTGGCACTGGAATCGCGTTCCCCAATCTTCCGCAGCATCCGCCAGCAACAGAAGCAGCTCAACCTCTCTATGAAACAGCAGGACTTCCTGCAGCAGCTGACCCAGGTCACACAACGCGGCTTACTCTGGATCGAAACCTCAGAGACACAAGAGACGGAACAGGACCTTCCCCTTTTCTCTCACAGCCAGGCAGCTTTCCTGAAACACGCCGAACAGGTCGCCCTGCAGGGCATCCTCTCCGAACAACAGGCACAGTTGGTCTTAGACGCCAGCTGAAACAGACTGCTGCCGTTCAATCCGTTCCTGCCGCCGAACCAGGTACCAGCCCAAAAGAAAGGTTGAGATCCCCACACAGGAAAACAGATATTTGAGAAGACCGGGACCAAACAGACTCCCCAGATAGTAGCCATTCAGGTACGGAATCCCCTCGACCTCACCCTGCACGCCCCCTTTCCCGTCAGCGGTAAAACGAACGCCGTTAGTATAATTCCTCACATCCACACCCGCTGGAAAAGTGAACGCCAGGTCCTGGTCTGTCACCGTCCCAAATGAGACAGCCTCAACCTGAATTTCCAGTGCGGATCCACCGGCTTTGGCTGTAGGCAGCTCAGTCCCCTGCAGTAAATACAGTCGCGCGGGAAACCAGATCCCCTGCTGCTGTTCCGCCTGCTCAACACGCATGGCCTCAAACCAGCGTAATTTTCGCCCTTCGACACGTTGATCAAAGCGCTCCAGCCGATAAGCCAGCGGAAGAAACTGACGCGCGGGATCAAAATTCACGCACATGATGCCCGTCCAACTCTGCCGACGTTCGACCTTGATTGGATACGAAATCGAAATCGTTTTCCGATCACCAATCTGCCCCGACTTAATGCTTGGTGACGCATCCAGATCTACCTCAACTGTCTCTAATGCCAGTACCGCATCCTGAATGAAGAAAATCTGATGCTGCCCCGAAGTTCCACGCCCCCAGCGTGTCAGCATCCCAGCCGGATTCTGTCCTTCTTTGAGGTGCGATATCTGCCCCCGCGACTGGGACTCTTCCTTCCCGTTAACCAGAGTCGCAGACCGAACCTCGCCCTGCTGCACATCACAGACTTTGATCATCTTGGCGTCTCGGATCTCCTCGTGCTCGGGGGTTTTCGGCACCGTGAATGTGAAATCATCCCGGAACGATTCTCCCAGGCAACGGGTCCGACCTTCAGCGCGTAAGATGATCTCATCAGCAGGATCCGGGATAGCCCCCTGGTAAGGAAAGGCAACCAGATCGGCGTGTACCTTATATCTGCGACTGCGGGCCTCGTAGGAAATATTCTCAAACAACCGCAGTCGTTGTTCCAGGGCCTCAACCAGCAGAGCCCGCTGCTCCTCCACCGGCAGCGCAAAAAAAGCATCGGCACTCATCGCAGGAATCTGCGGCAGCACAGCCTCATCGGCCGCCACCTCTCTGTCACCAAAACACAGACCCAAAGTCCCAACCAGGATCAGCAGCAGAAAATTCCAGCGCAACATCACATCCGCCTTTCGAGAGAATCATCAACTCAACAGGACATGCAGAGAATCAGCTTCCATAGTACATGTGCATCGTCGGCGAATTCAAGCAGCAATGTTTAGAGGAGCGTCTTTCCAAAACAGAATACTAAAAGAGTAGCAAGCCTCACTTTCACTCCCTTACCGCATCATACTGCGTCAGATACCAGTTCTCCGCGAGCTGATCCGACCGGACGAGGTACGACGTCCAGTTGTCACCGCTAATTTCGACCTGTGGACCGCTGCTCCCTGGCGGATGATATTCCAGCAGGTACAGGTAGTGCGGCGACAGTGCGAAGCTGACGCCGCCGTCGGGAAGTTGCTCAACGTCCGCACCGAATTGTTCGTAGGTTCGATACTGCGTCTTTCCCAAAGGGGTGAGTTTTCCTGGACGTGTTTCATGCGCAAAATACCTGCCAATCTCTGGCAGTGTTCCGGATCTCGCAGGCCACTCCTGTAATAACGGTTCCAACGCTCTTTGGAACCGGGGTAAATCATTGGAAATACGGTGTCGCGCCGCGTACCAGAGCAGATTGTCCTGCTGAGATGTGATAAACACGAGGCCACAGACAACCAAAGTGAACCCGACCAGATAGGTTTTACTCGCCCCCCTCAAAATGACGTGCGTCCCTGCCAGCAGCAAAGCAACCGCACTCCCGCACATGATAAAGATCATCGCAGCAATTCGAGATCCAAGAACCGAAAAAGAATGCGTCCTCTGGTAAAATGAGGGTTCTTCCGTAACTGGAATCATCAGATCACTCAATGAGCTCAGCTTGAGATATCCCTCCCCCATGTCATCTGGGATACTCAGATCAACTCGTGCCCAGGTATACGCGGATTGAAAACTGGCATCCCACCAGAGCCAGGCAGGAAAGATGAGCAGCACCAGCCAGAGAAACCCCAGTGACCATTTGGAAGTCCTGTCAGTAACCTTTCGAACCACCGCGAGCAGTCTTTTCACTTTCGCGCGGAAATTGTGTGTTGCCCAGACAAAGAGAACAAAACCAGCCAGACAAATCAGCCCCCCCTCCAGCCGGTATACTCGAAAACGCGACCATCCGCCCACAAACATCCACACGGCAACCACTTGCAGAAACAGCCGCACCAGACGTCCCGACAACGGGATATGGTCGCACTCCTCGCAGACGTCGGACTGGATAATGCGGAACACCACCCTCCGATTGCCGCCACATTTTTCGCATTTCAAAACCATAGTTTCGAAAACGAAAACGCCTGCCACGGGATCAAACTAATTCAGATTTGCTGAAGCAAGATCATTTTCAACTCAAATCAGCTCGCTGATCAACTCCCGGCGTTCCAGGATGTACCGCGGGCGGCCACTGTGATCCAGGAACGTGGTCGAGGGATCGATGCCCAGGTGGCGATAGAGCATCGCCAGCACATTCTCAGGACGATACGGCGCGTCGACCGGCGTCCCACCTTCTGCATCGGAGGCGCCAATCACCTGGCCGGTTCTGATGCCGCCGCCCGCTAAAGCGACGCTCATCACACGTCCCCAGTGATCGCGGCCCGCGTTCTTGTTGAATTTCGGGGTCCGCCCGAATTCGCCCATCGCCACCACCATCACTTTTTTATCGATCCCGCGGGCGTGCAGATCTTCCACGAGTGCCGCGAAGGCGCGGTCGTAGGGAATCGCTTTCTGCTTCATTCGTTTGACCAGATCACGATGATCGTCCCAACTCGGGCCGGTCACCCGAACCGAAGCCACGGTCACCCCGTGTTCCACCAGGCGGCGGGCCAGCAGAATATTCTGGCCGAAGGAGTTCCTGCCGTAACGGTCGCGCGTCGCCTCATCTTCCTGGGAGATATCAAAGGCATTCCGCGCCGCATCGCCGGCCACCATCTCGAAGGCTTCCCGGGTGAACTGATCCATGGCATCGCCTACGCCGTTGTTGTCGATGATTTCGCGTGTGGCGTCAAAGCCCTTCAGCAACTGCTTGCGGTCTTTGAGACGTTCTGAAGTCAGACCGCGTAACAGCGTCAGGTTGGGCACCTCAAAGTTCTTCCGGTCTGCATCGCGGGCGGTGATGAACGGGTTATACCCCTTCCCCAGCCAGGCAGCGCGACCAAATCGCATATCGCGGGGCAGTGAAACATACGCGGGAATTCCCTGTTCGTTACTGCCGCGGACCTTGGAGGTAATACAGCCGATGCTCGGCATTTCGTTTTCGTTACTCTGTCGATCGCGCAGATAATACCCGGTCTGCGTCAGGTGACTGCTGGTCCGATGGCTGCCCGAATTGTGATGAATCGAGCGAATGACCGCCAGCTTATCCATCACCTGTGCCTGCTCTTTCATGAACTCACTGAACTGCACGCCCGGGACAGAGGTGCTGATCGGATTCAGCGGGCCACGATAATCGGAAGGTGCATTGGGTTTCGGATCGTATGTCTCATGCTGAGTCGGTCCCCCCGCCAGTTCCAGAAAGATGATCGCCGTATCGTCCTGCGCGCGTCCGTTCGTCGAGGCAGCCTGGGCCTTGAGACGCAAAATTTCAGGGAGAGACAGCCCCATCAGGCCGGTCAGACCTGCTTTGATGACTGAGCGTCGCGAGATTCCATCACAAAATTCAGAGGTTCGTCGAGACATTCCTGCTCCTTTCCCGGGTGTGTCAGGTGGGATGGTTGCGGGGGTCGGCACTCATTGCCAACAGGTGGGAAGACTCTATTGTACAGGACCCACGGCCTTACATCAACAGCAATGCATATATCCAGCGTAGACTTCGACTTGTAAAACAACAGTGAGAGGAGAGATACAGCAGAGAAACCTACTTCAACCCCGCCGGTTCCCCCAGCACCTGGATACTCAGCAGATGATGCGACGGCATTTTGGTGCCGCGTTCGACCACGGGGACTTTGCCATCCTCTTCCAGGTCTGTTTTCATCAACTTCCAGAGCACGCGTTTGTCACGGGTGATTTCAAACGCCTGCACGTCGTTGTCCATCCCTTGGCGATGATGATAATCGGAATTGATCACCACCAGATTCCCGTTGTTCCGCACCTGCACCCCCACCGGATACAACAGTTCGAAACCGAGGTCGTCCCGCTTGTCCAGAATCCAGGTGATCTTCCCTTCGGGATCGACTTCGATAATCTGATACGACGTAATACAGGGAATCAGGGTCCTCCCGTTTGCCAGCCGGATCGCTGTAAAGGGACGGTCTTGCGGTTTCAAGTCGTACCGCCAGACCTCTTTCCCCTGAGCATCCAGTTCCAGAATCACCTTGTTTTCACGATACGAAATCAGATACGTCCCCTGCGGCGTCTTGCGTGCCTGCATATACCGGTTATGTACATTCTTGCCACCGTCGGGCAGATCGATTGATAACGTCACATTCTGCTGCCGATCCACTTCCAGCAACTTCTGATTGCCGCAATCCAGAATCAGCACCTTTCCATCACCCAGCGGCTGACAGGAATTAATCTCCTGCTGCCCCTTGATCGGAGGGACTTTAAAATCCCAGACCGTTTCCTTCTCACGATTGACTTCCCGCACACCGAACCGGTGCGCAAACAGCACATTCCCGTTCGGCAGCTTCCAGGCATCGTAGACCGTTTCAATGCCGGGCTGCTGATAATGCCACACAATGTCATTCTGCCCGTCCAGTTCGAGAATCCCTTCCCCATAGCCGATCAGGAGTCGACGCTCAGCTTCCTTTTTCACCGGGACGGTCTTTTTTACCGCTCCGGTTTCAGGCTCCCCTTTCAGCAGCCGACTTGCCTTGCCGGCCAGTTTGAGATAATGATCGCTGGGTAAACCTTCGTACGTGACAAACTTGCCCCCGTTCCCGGTCGGCGGGTGATTGGTACATTTGAAAATCGCCGTCGCTTCGTCCACTTCATCAAACATCGCGATATACAGCATCCCACAGCCAATCCGTTCCGCCGCCTTGATCTGGGACCAGAGGAAATCTCCCTTCCGCCGCGGAATCTGATTCAGTTCCCCCCCGTGCAGGTTGTGCCAGCTGAATCCCGGGAACGCAACCGGCAGGAAATCGAGCCCCTCTTCTGCGCACCATTGACGATCCAGCTGCCAGACCTGTTCCGCATGCCGATCCGCCTCTTTGGGACTCCGATAGCGACCCACCGACCAGGGGCTGATTACATCAGCGGCTTTGATAATCTCCTTCAGCAACGGATCGTCAACCGCGTCCCGCGTCCCCTCGCGCCAGTAAGACGGAACACCCAGCATCACCGCGCAGCCGTTCCTCTTGAACAGTTTCACCAGTTCATAACATTCCTGCAGCGAATACGGCCGATCATCACTGAAGCCAATGCCCCACACCGCGACCAGCGGTTTCCCGTTGTGCCGCTGGTATTGAGTATCCTCAGCCACGCGCTGGATCTCGCGGAGTTCCGTCCAGTCATCAAAGACCCGCTCAACCTCTCCCTCCTGCAGACCACTCAGGTCATACATCACGGCGAACGTGCGTCCCGACTTTCTGGCTCCCTCGCGAACATGGTTCAACACCTGATTCATATTCTTGAGCAGCCGCGGATCCGACAGTCCGGAGGGGTGTCCGGAGACAAACCGTTGCAGAAAGGCCCCATCGATCCCGTATTCCTGCATCCAGCGAAAATGTCGCAACACGGTTTTACGATTCGCACTGCTGAAAACTTCCGCCCGGCTGCCGTCTGCATGGCGAAATCCGGTCGCATAGCGTTCATCGGCATCCAGCTCCGAAACATCGGGCCACAGATCCACGGTCACATTTCCCGGCCCGAATTGTCGATGCCCCAGCCTGGCCCAGTGCTTCCAGCCCAACTCGGAGCCATCCTTCGGACAGTTAAACCAGCCCTGGTAACCCACCATGACTTTTCCGGTCAACGTTCCGGGATCGACCGGCTGCACATTCTTCTCATCCTGGGCAGCCAGCGGTTGAACCAGGCAGGCCAGCAGACTGACCAGCAGTAAAATACAGGGAGCAGCGCTTCGATTCATATCTCTATTTCCAGATCCTGTTCGGACAAACTAACAATCAGACTTCAGGCACCAGCTTGACCGGATATGTGTTCCCAGACGCGAACTGGGGCACATATATCGCCCCGTCCGCAGCAACCACCAGGTCATGCGGATGCCGGAAAAAGCCCCCCTGCTGTGACATGGGCTGCAGCTTCCCATTTACATAGCGGGGTGCCGTTCCGCCGATATTCGACACAATTTTATAATCGCGATCCAGCACCGAAATATACCCCTTGCTCTCCCGGTCTTTCGGCCAGTTATCCGCCAGATGGGGCACAAACATGTGTTCGCCCACAATCTGGATCATCCGCGGATTCGAACCGGGCAGCGATATCTCCTCGATCAGCTTTCCCTCCAGTGTGAGTCGCTTGATCGTCTGCTGATCGCTCATCGCGATGACTAGTTCGGGCTCCCCCGGACCACGCGTATCAATCACGCCCCCGTGCGGCCCCCAATGGGCGATGCCCCCTTCCGGACCGCCAAAGTAATCCAGCAGCTTTCCCGCACGGTTGTAACGCAGGATGTAATCTTTGCCGTAACCGTCGAGCACGAAGAAATCCCCGTTCGGCAGATTCAGCGTCCAGGCGGGGCGATACTCTTTCTCATTAGCATACTTGCCCGTCGACTTGGGATACGTCAGCTCCATCAGAATTTCGCCGTCCAGCGTCGTCTTGAAGACCCGGTGCAGATTGAGATCGGTAATGAACAGCACTTCGCGATCGTCCTCTTTGACAATCTCCAGACCATGCGCTCCGGGAAACCGCGTGCCCCATTTCTGCAGCAGCTTCCCGTCCCGGTCATACACGATCACATTATTCGCACAATGATCGGTAAGTAAATAAATCCGCCCCCGCGCATCGACCACCATCGCACTGCAGTTCTTCACCGGCGTCCGCTCATCCAGCACACCCCAGCTGGCGACAGGCCGATAACGAAATTTCCCCTGCCCCAGCACGGGCAACTTTCGTTCTTCCGCAGCCAGCCGCCCCGCCCCCAGCGCACAGGCCCCGGTGAGCAGACTCTGATAAAGAAAATCGCGTCGATGCAGTTGATGATAAGACATGAGTAACTACCTGATGAAGTTCATAATAAAAATGGTATCTCAATTCCTGATTTGTTGATCAGCTGTCATTTTCCCGCTCATTTAAAAATTCCATGATAAATGAGTATCTCTCGAGAACTTCTTTGTTTGGATGATTCTTCATGATTTGAAGAAGTTCTTCACACTCTTCCGGATCAACCAGATGTGACCATAAGAGTTGATCTACAATTCCTGCAGACCAACATTGAATGCCGTCATCAGGATCTTCTAATAAGCCCTTAATCCACGGCAAGGCTCTTCTGTCAGCTACGACACGGAGAAGTTCGATTGCCTCGACCCGCGCATCAGGATCTTTTTCATTCTGGTAGATCTCATAACAGCGTTCCATTGCACACCAGGGATGAAGCAGCCAGAGAACATTACGAACCAGCTCGGATCCTTTCTGTTGACTGACGTAATGGTCAACAGCAGCACGTAAATGTTTTGTTCCAATAATCATGCAGATAGCTTCACGTGCAGTTGTACTACTTCCCCACTCGCGTCCGTCGTCATCCAGCGCTCCCAGAGTTCTGGCAATCGCCGTCCAATCGATTTCACCCTGGTTCATTTCATCTGACAAAGCCATTCCGTTCATCCTCTTCTCTCTAAATCATCAGCGACTAAGCCTGATCATACGGATTCACAATCTTCCGCCAGCCCGGGTAGTTGGGCACGTCGCTGCAGTCGGTGGTGGAACATGATTAATCCTTTGAAAATCAGATGCTTCTCTTATTTACCTTCAGCATGCCAGCGTTTCATCAAATTGATATTTGCTTCCAGCTGCTTTGCCTCAGCCGGATTCCGTTTGCGACTCTTCGCCAGGTAGGGCGCCATATCACTATCGTACATCGCCTCTGCTTCAGGGAAACGACCCCGGTCGTCCGTCTCGAGTTCCCAGTTGGCCAGCAGACATCGCATTTGTGCGACCTGCTGTTTAAATGCCGGGTCGCCAGCCAGATTGTGGATCTCCCAGGGATCTTGAGCCAGATCGTAGAGCTCTTCTTCCGGCCGCGTCTCAGCCAGGTGCAGAGACTGCACCGCATTCAACTTTCCCGCAGCATTTAATTCGCGCAGCACGGGCATGAACGGTTTCCCGTCCTTATATTTACACGGCTGTAGATACGGGCGTTGAGGCAGATAATTGCGGATATACTTGAAATTGCCTTTCCGGATACTGCGGATGTGGTCTACGGTTTCATCACAACGGTCGCGGGCTGACACCACATACGCACGCGGCTTCGCCTGCGAACCAAACAGGGGGCGTCCCTGCATCCACTTCGGAATTTCGATTCCCGCCAGTGCCAGACTCGTCGCGGAGAGATCAATCTGTGTAATCAGATCATCGCGTACGACCCCGGCAGATAAATACTCTGGAGCCCAGACAACAAACGGGATTTTCACCCCTTCCTCATAGAGGAACTGTTTGCCACGGGCGTGACTGATGCCATGATCGGTCAGAAAAAAGACAACGGTCTTGTCGAGTACATCTTCCTCTTTCAACTGCTGGAGAATCTTTCCCACCTGATAATCGGTGTAGGAGACAGAGTTCAAATAGGCAGCCCAGTCTTCGCGGATCACGGGATGGTCCGGGTAGTAAGGCGGCAGCGTGACTTCGTCTGCCGTTACGAGCTGTTTCAGACCGGCTTTGACTTCTGCATACCAGCGATCCACATTTCGCAGTTTCCCTCCCTGAAGTTGATACTGCGCAAAGAACGGCTGGCCGGGCGCCCGTTTTCTCCAGTCGAATCCATCATAGAGATCCGCTTTCTGGTAAACGAAGTTGTAATCTTCTTTTCCCTGGCGGGTCCCCTCCGGGTTGGCATTCGTGGTGAAATAACCGGCTGCACGAAACAATTCAGGGATGGTCTGCATCCCTTCCGGCAAATGAATCTTTAATTCTCCCCGGGAGCTGCGATGATGATGCGCGCCAATTGTGGTCTGGTACATTCCCGTAATTACCGCTGAGCGAAATGCAGAACAGACCGGCGCCGTCGCATAGGCATTACTGAAAATAACACCTTCCCGGGCCAGTTGATCGACATGCGGTGTCTTAACCAGTTTTTCTCCCTGGTAACCAAAGTGGCACGACATGTCGTCCACCAGGATCCAGACAATGTTCGGCTTCCCATCCCGCTGTGCGCCTGCATTCCTCGCTGGCTCATCCGCCAGAACGGGAAACACCACAGTCAATGTGAGCAACAGTAGAAACAGTAAGCTTTTGACAGGAGCGCGCTTCACGTTTACTTCTTTCTGGTCTGATCTCAAAAATAACCGCTAATCATTCGGGTTCACAATGTTCCGCCAGTCCGGGTAGTTGGACCGTGCCCCGGCATTCGGACCTCCCTTGACCGGCGGCGCGGGGGGAATGGTCGACAGCGTCTGCTGCAGCATCCCGCGTGCAGCTTCTCCCTCTGTTCCGGCCTGACCTGCGGCGAGGTTCTGACTCTCGGTCAAATCGACGGGCACATGGAAGAATCGCCCGTCACGGTACAATTTGAAACCCTCGTTCCGCACGTACTGATCCCCTTTAAACCGGCCCCAGTAAGGCTGGTAGTGATTCAGCACCCACTCCCGGGGCTCTCCCGCTTTGCCATTGAGCTGAGGCAGAAAACTGCGCCCGTCGATGGGATCGTCTTTCCCCAGCTTGATCCCGGCCATCGCGGCGAACGTGGGATAGAAATCGGTGAAATCGACTAGATCATCCAACACCACACCCTGCGGCGTGTGTCCTTTCCAGTAAGCAACCAGCGGCACATGCGTGCCCATGTCGGTAGTCGAACCTTTCCCGCCATGAATCGTCTGGCCGTTCCACTGAGATTTGATTTGCACATTCGTGCCATTGTCGGCGGTAAACAGGATCAGCGTATTCTCCAACTGGCCGACGTCCTCCACCTGTTTGACCAGCTTCCCTACGATTTGATCCAGGTAATTGACCATCGCCACAAAGTTGGCTTTCCGGGCCGCTTTCCCTTTGGGCTGTTTGTTCGCAGCCTGTGTTCGCGGTGCCGATCCAATCGTATCGGGCGTGGGCACAAACGGATTGTGCACCAGCGTACTCGGATAGTAAACAAAGAACGGCTGATCCTTGTTCTTTTTGATGAAGTCGCACAGGAAGTCCGACATGATGTCCGGACCGTACTTCCCCTGGTTGTCTTCAATCGAAAGATATTTGCCGTTCTGTTCCAGCGGCGGACTCCAGAACCGCTCGCCGCCCCCCTCTTTGACTTTCACTCCCGTGGTCACCTGCCACAGGCAATACTCATCAAAGCCCGCTTTGAACGGTCGCGTATTATCCTTAAAACCGTCCGCCTTGTGATACAGTCCGTTCAACTGCCATTTTCCCGCAATCGCCGTCTTGTAACCCGCCGACTGCAGCAACTGACCGAACGTTTTCTCATTGGGATTCAGATAGCCGAAATGCGTGTAGTTGCGAAAATTGTATTTCCCCGTCATCAGCTTCACGCGGGACGGCGTGCAGAGCGGCGTGGAATAACAGTTCGTAAACCGAATGCCCTGCTTCGCCAGCGCATCGATGTGCGGCGTCTCGTAATCTTCCGCCCCGTAACTACTGAAACATTCCCAGCTGACGTCATCCGCCATGATCAGAATAATATTCGGCCGGCGGGCCTTTGATGCAGCCTGTTCCGCGGCATGACCGGGCATCACGCAGGTCATCACAAACAGGAATAAGATCAATCCAAGTCGCTTCATTCCAACCTCATCAATTTTCGATTCGCAGAAACACAAAGAACATTGCTCTCTGAAAGGAACAGGACATGCTTCAATTATCCTACCCGGTTCCACCAATGATGAACAACCGCATCCGGTACTTTCCTTAGAATCGTTGCCAGTGGTTTCTTCCATATAACACCACATTTGGTCTCTGAGCGCTCAATCGAAATGCCAGCCTGACGACCGCATTGATTGACCAGCGACCAGCTGACCAGTGCAGTCTCTGCTTATAAACCGCATAGCCAGCAGATATCGAACGGGAAAGGGGGTGCTGAGCATTGGCACACGATTCGCTACTGTCCAAATGACCTTTCAATGATTGATCTTCAGACTCTGAATTCATCGGAGACCAGATATGAATGAGATTCAACAACAGCAAAGCACGATATCAGCCCCGAGTGAGGGAGTTTTAGACGCGATCGGTTCGACTCCCCTGATTCATCTCCGCCGCTATCTCGAATCGGCGGATGTTCAACTTTACGCCAAACTGGAATCCTGCAATCCGGGAGGCAGTGCCAAGGACCGCCCCGCCCGGACGATGATCGAACACGCATTGCAGACCGGAGAAATCGACGAGAACACCACGGTCATTGAAGCCACCTCCGGGAACATGGGTATCGGACTGGCCCAGGCCTGTAACTATTATGGCATCCCCCTGATCTGCGTCGTCGATCCGCACGCGCAACCACAGAATATCGGTATTATGGAAGCCTATGGTGCCATCATCGAACGTGTCACACAGCCCCTGTATGGGGATTATCTGAAAGCCTGTCTGACCCGCGTGCAGGAACTGCTGCAACAGATCCCCGATTCCTACTGGCCTAATCAGTATGCGAATCTGCAGAATCCCCAGGCCTACGAACAGGGCACAGTACAGGAAGTCGATGCAGCTCTGCAGGGAGAAATCGATTACCTGTTTGTCGCCACCAGCAGTGTTGGTGCGGCGCGTGGCTGTCAGGAATACTTCACGAAACGGGGGCGCCAGACCAAAGTGATTGCCGTCGATGCCGCAGGCAGTCTCCTGTTTGGTGGGCCGGGTGGCGCGCGTCGCATTCCCGGCCTGGGTTCGGGAAACATCCCCCCACTGGCAGCAGGACAGGATTTTGACCGGGTCGTCCGGGTCACCGATCTCGACTGCGTCACCGGCTGTCGCAGGATGGTCAAGTATGAATCAATCCTCGCCGGGGGATCGGCCGGCGGAGTACTGGAAGCAGTCCGTTCCATGATTCCGGAACTTCGCACCAAAGTCTGTGCCGCGATCCTGCATGACTCCGGCACGCGCTATCTGGATACAATTTACTCAGACAATTGGGTCGAACAGGAACTGCGTTACCCCGTGGAAGAATTAGAGATGCGGATTGAACAACCCAGTCGAGTGAATAAGTCGTTCTCCACACAGAAACCAGTGCGTTTCAGTCCTCATTTTCTGGAACATGCAACGGTATGATCATTTAGCCGGACTCAGCTCTCTGTCCCGCTGAACGAGCCCGCATCCCGACAACGACGGCGTATCTCCGCCTCGCCGTTGTCGGTTGCGGGCTTATTTTACAGATTCATTCAACAGCGGGAAGATCCGGATCCGTTCGTACTCCACTTTCGTCATCCGCTCCCGGTTATTATTCAACGCCCCGACCAGCACACTGTACTTACCGATGTCAAAATCGAGCGTAAATGGTTCTCCACACTGTTTCCCATTTAAGAACACGGTGATCTTGCGGCCTTCGATCAGAATCAGTAACTGATCGATCTGGTTCACCCCGCGGGTCGGTGCCTCTTTCTCCAGTAGTTTGTACCCGGGCATCAACGTATTCTTCCGATCCCCGAACAGAGAAGCTCGGGCGGCCATTTCCCCATCTTTCAATTCGATGAGAAAACCGATATCTTCAGAAGTATGCAGATTAACCAGCCAGCCGGCGCCTTCCAGCAGCTTCACATCCACCTGAATCAGCCCCGATCCGTTCCCGTCGATCCAGGGCCAGGCACCATCATAGGAGCCTGCATTCATCTCGATCAACAGGCGACCGTCCCGGAAGGTGAGATTTGAAACATCAATCCGTTCCGGACCACGTTTAAAGTCAAACTCCTGAACCATGTCTGGCTTCTGTCGCATCATCGCCAGCAGTCGGGCCAGCACGGGATCGGGTTCATTCAGGGGAGGACTTTCGCTGGCAGGTTTTGCCACTGGTTTTTCAACAGGTGGTGCAGTCTGATCCAGCACTTCGATGACCAGCGGTTCGTTCCCGTTTTCCGCAACCACAAAATGAAACTGATCATAGCCTTTGACGATAGTCCCGTTGTGGGTCACTGTCACTTCATGCGGGCCGATCGCCAGTTCGACCTCACCCTGCTTGCCTGAAAATCTGACTCGCTGTTTTCCATCGATGGTCACCACGGCTGACGGATCATCAATCGTCACCTGCACGGTCCGCTCACCGGCACGGAACAACAGGACGATCGCCCCCAGCAGAAATACGATCGGCAATGCAGCCGCCAGGAACACCGCCCGACCTGACACAGAACCATTCCGGAAGTCAAACCAGTGAGACGCCGGTTGTCGCTCCGGCGTCAAAGATGACTTTCGCTTACTTTTGGCTGCAGAGGTCTGTCCTGATTTTTTAAGGAACGCAGTCAGCGCATCGACGACTTCCTGCATCGACTGATAACGATCGTCGATTTTCTTCGCCAGCATTTTCAGGCAGATCGCTTCGAGCTCGGGCGCCACTCCCTCTACCTCACGGGACGGGGGAACGGGCTCTGCCGTCAGAATTTGACCGATCAGAACCACGGCTGGTCCCTGGAATGGCAGCCGGCCCGTGAGCAGCTCGTACAAGATGATACCCAGGTTGTAGATATCACTCTGCGGTCCCACTGCATCAATGTCGCCGGTGACCTGTTCGGGAGACATATACGCCGGCGATCCCATCACCATGCCGGTGACCGTCAGACGTTCCGCTTCCTGCTTTCCCAGTTGACGGGCCAGTCCGAAGTCCATAATTACGGGCTCGTTATCTTCATCCAGCATGATATTCGCCGGCTTGAGGTCGCGGTGGATCACTCCCTGCTGATGCGCCGCTTCGAGTGCCAGGGCCAGCTTGCGCATCACGATCCCGATTTTCCGCTGCGAATTGATTATCCCCTGGGCGATACAAGTCGCCAGCGGCATCCCGGGAATAAAAGCCATGGAGATGTAACTCACTCCCTCCTCGCACCCGACATCATAGACGGGACAGATCCCCCGATGTCGCAGTGTGGCTGCGGAACGAGCCTCACGATAGAAACGCTCCAGCACCATTTCGGCCGACTCGGAATCATCCAGCCTGGGCACTTTCAACGCCACCTGCCGTTCCAGTTCCAGATCCTCCGCCAGGTACACGGTGCCCATCGCCCCCTGTCCCAGCACCTTTTCAATCTGGTAGCGACCAAATCGCCCCTGCAACAACTGGCTCTCTATATCAGACTCAGAATGACCGCCCTGCCGATAATGGGCCGTCTGCTCTGCCTTCGCATTCCACTCGGAAGCATAACACTGCTCCGATGCAGTAGGGCCGGCCAGTTTTTCGATCAGTGCCACGTCAGCCAGATAAGCTTCGAGCTCTGCCTGCAGATGCGGATGATCCCTCACCAGCTGTTGAGCATCGATTTTCTCCCCCTGATCGATCTTCCGCATCAGACTGGCAATAATCTGATCCAGATCGCCTTCCATCAGTTCGTGCTCTTCAGACATGATCGCCTCGCAGTGAATGGCCCTCAGCATCAGACAGCAACTACTGCCTGAAATTACCGGTCGCTTAACCTGTGTCTCGTTTGTCCCTCTGCTTTGAAATGGAGAGATTCTCCCAGGCCCCGGAACCAGAAACTGCCCGGGCCGAATCAATCATTATGCACAAACGTCTCGCCCATGGAAACCGAATTCTCAGTTCGCAGACCGCGTCCACATCCTATCAGGCGTAATGCTTCGCGAAACCGGTCGGTGAAATATCTAGATTTTGAAAAAAAGCCGGAAAATGGCAGGTCGGCAAACGGCATTGATTCAATCGCCGGCACCTGAAACAATGTCCCAACACTCCCCATCAACTGGACAACCTGATGCCCGAGGTAAACCTTGCAATCTTCAATCTCCCGCTGCTCACTTTTAATAATGCTACTCTCGCTTATCGGCTTGACTGGCTGTTCAGACTCTGCCGATTCCGTAGCCACCGATCCCCCGCTGCCCGTCGCCCCGGCCAGTGACAATCAGGTTCCCGACGATCATTCATTGCCGTTAGCTGAGTACCTGGAAGCCGGAGTCCCCGCCCACGATCGCAACTGGACCGGCAGTGACATGCAGCAGGCGGCCGAAGCCCTGGGCAAGCTGACCAAAGAGGACGCTGCGCTGCTCCCGCGTTACCAGAGCCCTCAGTCCGGCAAGCTCTTCGAGCGGATCACCTCAGCCGAGAATCTGGACCTGTATCAGAACGAAGGTTCTCCCATCGAGGTCCGCGTGCATGAAGCCATCCTGCTGATGCAGTCCAGTAATCAGATCCTGGTTCTCTATGCCACCGCATTTGCAGACCAGAAAGTCGCCGACAGCGAACTGATCGAAATGATCGGCTCCACTTTGCGCTTATCCGCCACCATTGTGCAGCTCATCAACGAATTTCTGCCCACACTGGATAAGAAGGATCCCACCTACCCCACGCGCATGGAAAGTCTGGACAACGTGCGAAAGAATCTGGCAACGGTGGTGATCGCCAATCTGAAAGTCCTGACCGAATCAGACCTTTATCGTACCTCGGAACTCAAAAGGCTCCTCGGCTACATGCAGAACACCTACCCGGTAATTCTGCCCGCTCTGCCAGAAGCCAGCCGCGCCGAAGCCCTGCAGCGTCTGCGGACATTAATTGAAGATCCAGAAATGCAGCCCCTGCGGCCGGAATTAAAATCGCTCTTAACGGCCGTCGAGCAGTCTCCCGAACAGACTGAGTCTGCACAGCAGGAGCAATAGAATTAAGTGACGTCTCATTTTTCATTAATAACAGACTTGTGATCCGCCAGCAGAATCTCTTCAGATCTGTCCGCTTCGCGGCTTAATTGTGTCTTCGATTCCAGCAGGATTCACATCCGTTGATGGTTCATCATACTTCCTGATCATCTTCCACAGTTCAGCACTTAAATCCACAATCAGTTCGTCATCCATATCTTCCAGATACGTCTCCATAAGTGTCCCCTGCACGCGTATCCAGAGCCCGTGACCATAGCGGTTCTTACGCATTGCCACAATCTTCTTTCGCGGCCATTCAGTTTCGATTCGCTCTCCCAGTTCGGTGGCAACCAAAATCATACGAAACCGGTCGGCATCAATTTCAAACAGCGCCCGCAGCGGCGTCTCCTGTTGCAACAGCAGACGTTCTAGATACAACTCCATTAAATTGAGCGATTTAAAAGGCATCTGCTGCATCCTCTTAATCAGTGGAGGCGTCGGCACCACCACTCGCACGCAATCCCCCTCGTAAGAGACAAGAAATCGCTGTTCAGCCATGTTAATGCTCCGAATATTTGACGGCGAATCACTTAACTGTATGGATCTGATTTTATCAGAACCAGATCAAACATTCATTAACTTTTTTGCCCTGTGTATTCAGCCGCATGAATCCGATACAGCCAGCTCTCCATCCCCGATCCATCCGTTCGGCTGCCGTCACGAACTCCGCCGATCTTTTCCACCGCCCGCTGCGAACGAATGTTTTCCGGACCGATCAGAAAGATCACCGCATCCACAAACTGAAATGCGTGCTGCAGCATCAGCTGCTTCATTTCGCCGTTAAACTGTCCGCCCCAGTGCGAACGCGCCAGAAAAGTCCAGCCGATCTCCACTTCGGAGGCACTCTCGTTATATCCGTGATAGCGCGAAGAACCGATCACGGCACCGGTCGCCTGATCGATCGCCAGCAACGCCCCGCCCGATTCCATCGCGTCCCGGAAGAATTTCTGAAACACTTCCGGCTGGTAACGGTCAGACGCCGGATGCTGTTCCCAGATCAACCGATCAGAGGCGACCGCAAACAAAGCGTCATAATCGTCCTCCTGCAGCGGACGCAGTTCCAGCAGTCTGCCGGTCAGTGTGGGTTGTGCCTCGAATACCATCTGTCTTGCCTCTCTGTATTTCACTCTGGTTCAACTTTAAGTTGACGAAAGCATCATAGTGGGACACCTCAGATTCGGATAGACAAAAACAGTCTGCAGACGTGTCGGTCGAATTTCGGAATGCTATACTGAAATCAGACAGCGAACGTATCGGACCATCTTCCCCCGTTGATGTTTCGGAGAGCACCCGAGATGAGTACTACCCAGCCCGCCTCCCGCAATCGTTCAGACAACTCACCAGACCTGGAACGGGAAGAACTGGACGTCGTATTTCAGCAGCTCCAGACCTCTCCCCAGGGACTGACCTCCACCGAGGCGGCGTCACGCCTGGCACAGTACGGCCGCAACGAACTGGAAGATCACCAGCTCAGCGATCTGCAGAAGTTCCTGCGTTATTTCTGGGGACCGATCCCCTGGATGATCGAAGCCGCCGCCCTGCTCTCGGCACTCATTGGCCACTGGCCCGACTTCGGCATCATCATGGGCCTGCTGATCTATAATGCCGGCTCCGGATTCTGGCAGGAACGCAAAGCCAGCAACGCGCTGGCCGCCCTCAAGGCAGGCATGGCTCCCCGGGCCCGAGTGCTCCGCAACGGCCAATTCGCATCCATCGACGCCGCCGAGGTCGTTCCCGGCGACATTATCCGCATTAAACTCGGCGAAGTACTAGCAGCCGACGTCCGCTTCATTGCAGGTGACTACATCAGCATCGACCAGGCGGCGCTGACCGGTGAATCCCTGCCTGTCAGCAAGAAAGTCGGCGACAGCGGTTATTCGGGCAGCATCGCCAGGAAGGGAGAAATGACGGCCGTCGTCATCGGTACCGGGAATAAGACCTTCTTCGGCCGCACCGCCAGCCTCGTCGCAGCGGCAGGCACAGAAGCCTCTCACTCCCAGAAAGCAGTAGGCCAGATCGGCGACTTCCTGATTTTCCTCTCGATGTCCCTCGCCTTTGTATTGATGGGTGTCGAATTTTATCGGCAGGTCGTACTCCGGGATGACTGGCACCTGGAAGAACTGGTCAACATTCTGCGCATGGTTCTGGTCCTGCTCATCGCGTCCATCCCGGTCGCCATGCCCACCGTCATTACCGTGACCAACGCCCTGGGCGCCCTGGCACTCTCCCGGAAAAAAGCGATCGTCTCTCGACTGGAAGCCATCGAAGAATTAGCGGGCGTCGACATCCTCTGCTCCGATAAGACAGGCACCCTGACCAAAAACCAGCTGAGCCTGGGAGAGCCGATTCTGTTCGCCACCACCGATCCCCAGGAAGTCATCCGCGGCGGTGCCCTGGCTTCCAAACGGGACGACGACGATCCCATCGACCTGGCGGTCATCGCCGGTCTGCAACAGCCAGACATCCTCGATCAGTATCAGTTGCAGAAGTTCGTCCCTTTCGACCCGGTCAGCAAACGTACGGAAGCCACCCTGACCGACTCCCAGGGAACTTCCTGGAAATTCACTAAGGGGGCTCCGCAGGTCATCATCGAATTATGTCACCTCGACCCGGATACCCAACACCGCGGCGAACAGTCTGTGCTCGACCTCGCCTCCCGAGGCATGCGGGCTCTGGGAGTTGCCCAGTCGTCAGACGACGGAAAGAGCTGGACGTTTCTCGGCATCCTCTCGCTGCTCGATCCACCCCGTGACGATTCCCAGGAGACCATCCGCCGTGCCCAGGAACATGGTCTGGGCGTGAAGATGATCACCGGCGACGACGTGGCCATCGGCAGCGAAATCTGTCGTCAGCTCGGCATGGGCACACACCTGCAACCCGCATCCGACCTGTTCACAAAAGAAATGGACATGAGCCACCTCCCCGAGTCGATCACCGCCTGCGTCGAACGGGCCGACGGTTTCGGACGGGTCTTCCCCGAACACAAGTACGGGATCGTGAAAGCCCTCCAGGACCGTGGGCATGTCGTCGCGATGACCGGCGACGGCGTGAACGATGCCCCCGCCCTCAAGCAGGCGGACTGTGGTGTGGCCGTCAGCGGCGCCACCGATGCCGCCCGGGCTGCTGCGGACCTGATTCTGACCGAGCCCGGTCTCTCCACAATCGTCGATGCCATCGACGAAGCCCGCAAGATCTTCGAACGCATCATCAACTATGTCCTGTTCCGGGTCACCATGACCCTCGACATCATGTTTGTCGTCGTGCTCTCGACCATCATTTTCGGCTTCTCCCCCTTAACGCCGGTCATGATCGTCTTCCTGGCACTCCTGGACGACGTCCCGATTATGACAATCGCTTACGACAATACACTGCTGCCCCCCAAACCAGTCCGCTGGAACATGCGACGCCTGCTGTTGATCTCCAGTTTCATGGGACTGCTCTCAATCGTCCAGACGTTCGGCCTGCTCCTGATTGGCGAAGAATGGATCACGAACCCCGACTGGATGGCCCGCATCAGCCTCAATCACGATCAGCTGCAAACCATCATTTTCCTGCAACTCGTCGCGGGGGGACACCTGCTGCTGTTCGTCATGCGTTCGCGAGGCGCGTTCTTCATGCCCCCCTGGCCGGCCCTTCCCCTGTTTTCGGCCATCGTCGGCACGCAGATCCTGGCCGTACTGATGTGCGGTTTTGGCTGGTTCGTCACGCCCATCCACTGGAAGCTGATCGGTCTGGTCTGGCTCTATATGCTGGCCTGGATGGTCCTCCTCGATCTGGTCAAGCAGGTCATTTATCGCAAAATCTCAAACCACGAGAACGGTCGTCCGCCCTGGTATAAACGTTTTTTACACAGTCGCAGCGCAGGTCGAAAATAAGTTTTTGAATTTCACCGCAGCAGCTGTCTGTCTATCAAGGAAAGCACGTCATGGATTACATCAGCAGATTTCGTGTCGAACCGGGCAGCCAGGTCGATCTCTCGAAAATCGATGCCAGCTTTAAAGACCAGCATGAATCACATCAGCACGCCTTGCCCGAAATCGAAACCTATCGCCAGCAACTCGCCGACCTGCAATACCTGATGTATGCCGAAAACAAACGGTCGCTGTTGATCTGCCTGCAGGGCCGCGATGCAGCAGGCAAGGACGGCACCATCAAGCACGTGCTGGGGGCCATGAACCCGCAGGGCTGCAAGGTCGCCGCCTTCAAAGTTCCCACCAGGGAGGAAGCCGCCCACGATTTTCTCTGGCGTTACCATCGGGCCACCCCCGCGAAAGGGGAAGTCGCGATCTTCAACCGCTCGCATTACGAAGATGTGCTGGTCGTCCGCGTACACAACCTGGTGCCTCAGGATGTCTGGTCGCAACGTTACGCGCACATCAACCACTTCGAGCAACAGCTGGCTGACAGCGGGACACACATCCTCAAGTTCTACCTGCACATCGATGCGGACGAACAACTGGCCCGCTTCAAGCAGCGAATCGACGATCCCGCCCGCCACTGGAAAATCAGCGACAGCGATTATTCAGAGCGTCCCCTGTGGGACGAATACACGACAGCCTTCGAAGCCGCCCTCAGCCAGTGCAGCACACCCCACGCTCCCTGGTTCATCATTCCCTCCAATCACAAATGGTTCCGCAACCTGGCGATCTCCCGCATCGTATCCGAAACCCTGTCAGCGCTGGACATGAAGTTCCCGGCCCCCACGGTCAACATCAACGAGATTCGCAAGAAGTACCATCAGATTGAAAAGGGGGAATCTCCCTCGTGATCTTGTACAGTGCCATTTGATTCAGGTACCACTACTCGGTTCGACTGGAAAATTCGAACCACCGCCGTGTCCCTTTTGCCTGGACCCCCACGGCCAGAGAATCCCCTGCGGCACTGAAAACCAGGTCCACCAGTTCGCCGCGAGGCAGTGGCTCGTCGAGTACGAGATCCCAGGTGCGTGTATCAAAGATCTCCAGTTGCCCGTCACTGCGCGCGACCGCCAGTAACGGCTCGCGGGGATGAAACTGAGAATAAACTGCCTGCGCATCGGTTCCGATCTGATGCACCATTCGACCGGTTTCGACCTCGTGAATCTGCACAAGCCCCTCCCGGGTATCGATCGACAGCAGCCTGCTGTCCGGTGAAAACTTTATCGGTCGGTTCGTTTCAAAGGGTTGCTCAGCCGTCGGCTGCCAGGTTTTGGTGTCGATCCGTTTTCCGTAGATGAACAGGTATTTTCCATCCGGGGTAAATCGCAGCTTGCCATTTCCCTCCTCCATGAATTTGAGATCGTGATTGCGATGAATGATCTTCTGCTCCAGAATCGACCAGATCACGAGTGCATCGGCGTGCCCCACTGCCAGCAGATTCCCGTCGGGATGAAAATCCAGGTCAGTATTGACGGGCCAGGGATCACAGCGAAGATGAGCGACCTGCTCACCGGTTCTCATCGAGAACAGATCCAGAAAATCATTACCGTTGATCAACGCCAGCATCCCCGTGGGTGCGTGAAAGGCAACGCGACGAGCCTGTTCATAAAAGATATCCGAGGCATGCTTCAGACTGACAACCCGCGTTTCAAGGTCCACCGTATCCTGCCCCTGATCGTGGATCATTACCACCCAGGGTTCTTCCTGATCATAAAGGATATTCGGATAGACGCGATTTCGTTTGTGAGGCTGAACGGGCTCCCATTTAGCCAGTTCAGTCTCCACAGTCTCTGAGTGAAACCGGCGGATGCGCAGTGGTGCCTCACGGATCCTGACCGCCTTAGCTTCGATGGTCGCGAACTGTTCGCCTGTTGGACTGACAGCCGTCCCCATCGCTTTTCCCAGGTATTCCCCGGTCTCTCTGTGCCACCAGCAGATCTCTTTTTTCTGGGGAACCGGACTTTCTGTGTTCCCCGAATTCAAAACCACGTAGCGATCGTTCGTGGAGAGCGCAAAACCACTGGCCTGGTTGAACGTATTCAAGGTCATGCTCTGCAGCTCCGCATACTGGAACAGGGCATGCGCTACGGAATCGTCAGTTTCCAGTACCGAAATCATACGTGCCGGAAACTGCACAACCGCGGCCTGACCCGCGGGAACCATTTTATTGCGTCGGTTCCAGGGCCAGGGATCTCTGAGTTGCCCCACCACGTACTTCTGATCCTGGGAGACATTCCAGTGAGTCGCGCCCAGCCGGACCATGATTGTCCGGGAAACCGTCTGCTCCTGGTCAGCCGAACCAATTGAGACCAGGTTTTTATGACGCAGTGCCAGTTCGGTTCCCTCCGGGTTCACGCTGAAATTGAAAGGCAAGCAATCCGGACCGGTCCCATGATCGACCTCTTTTCCCGTGATGAAGTTCCAGGACAGGTAATGCGCCTGCCCCTTCTCATTGATTTTCTGCAGCACGACCTGTTCGGACTCTAATCGGCTGGGAGAAAAATTGCGAATCTTCTCCCGAGTGGCAATGATTTTATTTTGCTCGACATCGTACACGCCCAGCTTCCCTTCGGAAGGCAGTCCGTTGGGCATCCGGTTCCGTAAATTCACCAGCAGATAACGTCCCCCTTTTGTGAAACCAATTCCCCCCGGCGCCACAAAATGATAATCGTCTCCCACACGCTGCAGGAATTTTCCCGTACGGGCATCACAGATCCAGGTCACGGCGCGATCATCGACCACATGTGCCAGCGCCAGCTTCTCCCCTATGTCGTCAAAATAGACGTTCGCATTCTTAAACTCCTGTCCGTCCGGATGGGGAATCGTACACAACACGCGAGGAATCCGCGCGGACTGCAGTTTCCAGACCCAACCACGATCCTGCGGATCGACGGCTTTCAGCAGTTCTTCCGCTTCATAAAAGCGCCCTGCACGAATATTGTATCCCGCCAGCAACAGACTGTTCCGCGCCGACTCTTTACGCTGCTCCTCCGCCGCCACCAGGGCATTGTCCCGCTCGCTCACAGCCTCTTTTTCCTGAATTTCCGCGTAAGCCAGATTCTGCCGAGCTTCATCGCGGGCTTCGGATGCTGCAAACAGGGAAAAAGAAACAACCGTCAGACTGACCAGGAGTATCAGCGCACTGGAGAGAATCAGGCTGCTGATCACCCTGTTTCGCTGACACCATCTGGTAAATCGTTCGATCTGCGATACGCGACGCACCGAAACAGGATGCCCGTCCAGCCAGCGACTGAGATCATCGGCAATCGCCTGGCAGTCCGGATAGCGATCCTCGCGGGTGGGCTCCAGCATTTTCTGACAGACGGCAATCAAATCCACGGGGATCACTGTCTCGGGGCCTGCGATCTCAGGGGGAGGCGGATCTGTCTGCAGTTGAAGCAGCACAGAGTGCGTCTTACCTGACCAGCGGGGGTTGCCCGTCAACAGTTCATAAAAGATCCCCCCCAGTGAATACTGATCGCTCTGTTTCCCCAGTTCCTGGGTCTGTCCCCGCGCCTGCTCGGGCGACATGTAGGCCGGAGTCCCCATAATCAGACCGTCGGAGGTCAGATCGAGTTCCTGGTCAATCCGCTTGGCCAGTCCGAAATCCATAATCATCGGACGCTGACGCGAGTTGATAATCACATTGGCCGGCTTCATATCCCGATGAATGATATTCTGCTCGTGCGCGTAAGCCAGCGCTTCTGCCAGATCCCGGATCCAGGTGACTGCCTGACGGATCGCAGGGCGTGTGCGATCCAGGTACTCTTTCAGCGTTTCGCCCTGGACGTAAGCAGCGGAAATATAATACTGCTCCCCAACCTGTCCCCGCTCCCAGACAGCCACAATGTGCGGATGCTGTAACTGGGCGGCAATCTGTGCTTCTGCCAGAAATCGATCGATACGCTCCCGATCCTGTTGATCGAAACGGGGCAGTTTCAATGCCACCTCGCGATCCAGTGTCGGATCGTAGGCCAGGAACACCGTCCCAAAGGCCCCCCGCCCCAATTCGGACTTGAGAATAAAGCGACCGAAGTGGGATTCAGTCGGTTCAGCGTTTTCCGGTTCCGCCAGGCTCTCTTCTGCGGATTCCAGACTGGATGAAACCAGCGTCGCCTGTGGTTCCGTCGCCGCTGTCTCAATCACCGCATCAATCGCCTCGCGATATTCGGGATACAGCTTCAGGTAATCGAGGCGGGCTGCGGGAACACCTTTTAACTGCCGCAATTCGACATCCACCTTCAACAGTTCCAGGAAGGCAAAACGCCGTAGCGGTACCGGGCACTGCTCAAGGACAGATTTCAACGTCAGCGCACTGTCCGGCGTCCAGCCCGATTCATACGCATCGCAGACCGAATCGATTTCCAGATAATCATCAAACCGCAGTTGATCAATCATGGAGTTTCCTGAATGAATTGGAGCGAATGAGACAGGCCAGTTCTTCGGCTTTACTTCGTTTCCAGCAACCGCAGATCAAGGTATTCCACATCGCCATGATCGTTCGTCCGCCCTGATAAGCGTTTCCCCGTCGCATCCAGGCGAAACTGCAACTGCGTGTCCCAGTTACCAAATACATTTCCAGGCCCCGATACTTTCTGCTTTTTCTTCAATACCAGTCCAAAACCGTTCGTCCCTCGATCCGAAGTATCCAGGCTCCCCTCAAACACTACTTTTGCTTTCTGCTGAACCTTAGGCACCAGCTCCAAGGTAACCTGTTTTCCCTCTAATTCATAACCACGAACAATCATTTTCACTTCGGCCGTCTGTTTATGTTTCAGACTTCTGATGGTCCCTTCCCATATCTTCCCCGGAGTCAGTACTGTTTGCCAGACCTCTTTGCGTGCTTTGGTCGCCAGTTGATCTGTACTTTCCACACTAGCATCCCGCTCCAGAGTCAACATTTCCCCTCCGGAACTCACGCCATACAGCTTCTTGCCATCGGGTGAGATACGAAAGACTTTTTTATCTTCAGACTCCCAGCGGCTGAAGAAGACACCGAAGTAGTCGTGTTCATAAATCGTCGCCGCCCCATACTGCTGCATCACCAGACCGTAGCCATCAATCATCCCGTTCCCGTTGAGCAGAGCCCCCTCGTAAACGACCTGCTGCACCGGTTCGTCGTCCCGGGCAAGAGTCAACCGCACATATTTGCCCTGGTCGCGCACTTCCGCCACACGCAGGGTGACCTGCTTCACTGCTTCGTCTCGCCATTTGGTCACACCGCGCCACGCAGCGCCCGGCACCAGCGTATTCTGCCAGCGCTGTTCGGCAGTGATGACCTCAGATTCTCCGGAACGGCGTTCGAACATGACCTCCGCATCGGCAAACCGGCCCCGGAATCCCTGTTCGACGGGAATCAGTAACAGTTCACTGCGAGAATTATGGGTAAAGAGTCCCGATTTTGGTTTGCGCTGACTGGGATGCGTATGGCTGGTGACCTGCTGCAGCCGAATCGGGATTCCCAGATGATGCGGTGCCTCCAGTTGCAACTTGCCTTCAAATACCGCAAAGGTAAAAGGGGTCTGCGCATCTTCAATGACCACGCGCATGTTCCCCGTTTCCGCTTCATAGCCGGTAATCGACATGACCACCGCCCGGTCTGCCTGGCCGACGATGGACTCGCGCCCCGTGTGTTGTGCCCCTTCCACGATTTCCTGCTCACGACTTCTCCCCGCTAACGCTTGCGCCACCTCTGAATCGGTCGCCACCTGCAGCGTCTCGCTCCGGCGTGCATCGGACAGTTGATACAAATTACTGGCGGGATCGTAAAACAGAATCCGGTTTTCCCGCACCTTGCGTGCCATCCGCGAGAGACTGGGATCTTCGTTATTGAGGATCAACATCCAGCCGTCATGAACCCGGCGTAACTTCTGTGACGCGTCTGAATTCACTGGAGGCAGAGACAAGTCACCCCGAAAGACCACCCGTGACAGCGGATCTTTCTGATCGATGGCCACCGCATTCAAGCTGGTCTCAGTCTTCCCCCGTTCATGCAGGAAGACAACGGCTTCCGACTCCGACTGCGCTGGAAAGAGTTTTCCCGAAAGTGGCAGGGAATGTTGAATCAGTTTTTCCAGGGCCTGCTTTTCCTTCAGCAGTCTGTGCTCCATCTCTGTACTTGCCTGCGCGACTCCCGCCACGAATTCTGCCTGCAATTCTCTATATTGACGTAAGGGATCAAGCGGCCCCCCATCCGCCAGCACCGCCTCGGACGGCAGAGAGGAGCGGGCAATCAGATCGCGCACAGCCGTCCCATCCGACAGTTGCAGATCAGACAGGGTCATTTGAGTCTCTTTCCCCGATCGGTCCACAAGCACCGTCGCCTTCCATTTAACGGGCTCTCCCTTGCGGCAGCTCAGCTGAAACAGTTCCGGAAAAGTAAACTGCTCGAGCTTGCGACTGTGCGGAATCCATTTCTGACTTTCGGGCGCACGTAAGTTCTGTAAGGTCTGAAGCGCAGCCTCGTACTTCTGCTTCAGAGAGTCCTCCCCCTGCAGTTCTGCTGAGGGATCCAGTTTCAGCAGCCAGTCTTCCTCGGGAGTCTCCTCGCATTCAATTTCCACATTCCAGCGCTGGTCCCCGTCAGCTTCCAGCGACAGGATTGTCAGTTCCCGAGCGCTGATCGCCAGCGGGTGCGGAGCCTCACGCGACATCAACTCGGTCAGTTCCCCGGCCCCTGGTTTCCCGGAGCAGCCTGCGCCGATTCCCAGCAGCAGGAGCACAAGCAGCCCCCGCGAGAAACAGACGTTGATAAAAGACCAGAGAAATGCATGAAAACCTTGATGAGTCATTGACTTACTCCAAACCCGAAAGTGATAATTGAACTGACAGACGCAGTAAAAAGAAGCATTTTTTCTTCCCCTCAATCAGTTACTGCCCAGAACAAATCCGCATCCGACAGTCTTTTTCCAATTTTTTAAAAATGCAGCAACCACCAGACGACGTGTTCTCTGATGACTCTTCGCAGGACCTCTCGCTATTCGCGGAAAGTGTGCTGGAAGAGATGCAATCCACCATCTCGCCTCGCTTTGAGCATCTCTGGGATCGATTTCATCAGGTCCTGAAAGACTACGTGGAACGCCGGATTTCGCCTCAACTGCAACCGCATGTCGGTGCCAGCGATATTCTGCAAAGCGCGTTTCTCAGCCTGTGGAGAAGACTGGAAGATTCTTCGAAACCACCCCTCACCGACCAGGATGACCTCTGGGGATTTCTGATGACCATCGCCCGCCGCAAACTCGCCAGACGCTGGCGACAGATTCAGACGCAGAAACGGGGAGCCGGAAATGTGATTACGGCGACTGACTATACCAGCTCCACTTCAGGAGCTGCATTTGAAGAGATTTTCTACGAGGAAGTCAATCAGCAGCTCAAACTGGAACTGGAAGAAGCCTCTGACCGGCTTGATGTGGAATGCCAGACCATTATCTCCATGAAGCTGACCGGCATGACCAATGCCGAAATCGCAAACGAATTGAAGTGCAGCATCCGACGTATCGAACGTAAAAACAACCTGATCCGCAAAGCATTCACGGACGCCGAGGCTGATTCCACTATCATCGCCGAAAGTTGACGCAGCTCTTACATGCCACGACAATCAAACTGTTCCCGATTATTCGCGCCCGTATTTCAGGAAAGTAAACCCCCTATGATTCCCGCATCGCCCCTCAGAAAGATATTCAGGTTCACGACCCTGCTTGTTGTCAGCGGCATACTGCTCCCCTCTGTCATTCCAACCGCTCAGGCCGCTCCCGCGACACGCCCGAATATTGTCCTGATCATGGCCGACGACCTCGGCTTCTCGGATCTCGGCTGCTACGGTTCGGAAATCAAAACACCCAACCTGGACCAGATGGCCAACGAAGGACTGCGATTCAAACGTTTCTACAACGCGGGACGCTGCTGTCCCACCCGGGCCTCGCTGATGACCGGCCTCTATCCGCACCAGGCAGGCATGGGCTGGATGAACCGCAACGATAACCTTCCCGGCTACCAGGGAGAACTGGGCAAGAATTGCGTCAGTATCGCCGAGGTCCTCTCCGCCGCCGACTATCGCTGTTATCACGTCGGCAAATGGCACCTGACCTATCGTATGCGGGAAGCCAATGAGAACTGGCCTCTGGGCAGAGGCTTTGACCGCGCCTATGGCACCGGCGGTGGGGGCAATTATTTCGCACCGCGTCCGCTCTATGAAGACAATCAGCTGATCAAACCACCCAAAACGGGTTACTACATTACTGATGCCTTCAGCGACCGCGCGGTCGACTATTTGAAAGATCACGCTGAGCAGCACAAAGCAGAACCTTTCTTCATGTATCTCGCTTATACGGCCCCTCACTTCCCGTTGCACGCACTTCCGGAAGACATCGCCCGTTATAAAGGACAGTATCGGGGCGGCTGGGATGCTCTTCGCAAACAACGACACCAGCGCATGCAGCAACTCGGGCTGATCAACTGCCCGCTCTCCCCACGTGATCCCGATGCCCAAGCCTGGGACAGTCTCTCGGAAAAAGAGCGCGAGGAATGGGATCTGCGCATGGCCGTCTATGCAGCCATGGTGACCAGCATGGATCGAGGCATCGGCCAGGTCCTGAAGCAAATTGACCAGATGGGCCAGAAAGACAATACCCTCGTGCTGTTTCTCTCCGACAATGGCGCGAGCGCTGAATACATCGACCGGGGACACCAGCCCGGCGCGATCACCGGCACCCGGGAATCGTTCCGCTGTGCTGAGGTCGGCTGGGCCAACAGCAGTAACACCCCCTTCCGCTTCCACAAAATGTGGGTGCACGAAGGGGGCATCTCCACGCCCCTCATCGTCCGCTGGCCCGACCAGATTCAGCAGACCGGAGGCTGGACCAACCAGGTAGGACACATTATTGATGTAATGGCGACCTGCGTTGACATCTCCGGTGCGAAATATCCCGCCACCAAAAATAATCAGGCCGTTTTCCCTTACGAAGGCAACAGCCTGCTCCCCACGTTTCAGCATCCGGAAACAACAAAGTCCCGCATGCTTTACTGGGAACACGAAGGTAACAAAGCCATTCGCCAGGGGGACTGGAAACTGGTAAAAGAAAACGGTCACAAGTGGGAACTCTACGATCTGAGTCAGGACCGCAGCGAACTGCAGAATCTGGTGAAAAGCGAACCGCAGCGGGTGGAAACCATGTCCCGCGAATGGGATGCCTGGGCCGAACGTGTCGGCGTCGTTCCCTGGGACGATCTGCCTCCCCCCGGCTACAGAAGTAAGGGGCCGGACTTCTACCGCAAGAAATAAGTGCTGGCTGTCCGTCTGCTGTGCCCCCCACCAGTCTCAATACGAGGCCCCGGCAATCACACAGGAAAACAGCAGATCACTTGAATCTGCAGGCCCGAAACGGGATAGTTGAAGAAATGTGACCTCAAGGTCGTCCATCAACCGGCTGGTGAGACCGCCACTCCTGCCTGCGTTGGTTTTTCCAACCCTATCAATAGAGAATGTCAGCCTTTCATGTCCACAGTCGCCTCTTCGCCGTTACTGAAACTGCACCCGGAAGATAACATCGCCATCGCCCGTAATTCTGTGGCAGAAAACCAGGAATGTGCGATCACCGACACCGAGAACGTGACCGCCCGGGAAAGCATCGATCTGGGACACAAGGTCGCCATTCAGCCCATCGCGAAAGGGGAACGGATCCGTAAATTCGGTCAGGTCATCGGTTTCGCGACCTGCGACATCGAACCCGGCGACTGGATTCACAGCCACAACCTGGCAGCAGGCGAACTCAGCCTCGATTACGCGTTCTCCAGCGACGTCCCTGCACCGCCTGCACCTGTGGAGGGACGGACTTTCATGGGCTACCGCCGTCCGAACGGCAAAGCTGCCACTCGTAACTACCTGGCGATCATCAGTACCGTCAACTGTTCGGCCACCGCATCCAAGTACATCGCCCGGGAACTGGCCCAGACCTCACTGGCCGACTATCCCAATATTGATGGCATCATTCCCCTGGTCCATAAAGGGGGCTGTGCGATGCAGTATGATGGAGAAGACCACCATCAGCTGATGCGGACTCTGGGGGGATTTGCGAAGCATCCCAACATCGGCGCTTATGTTATTCTGGGTCTGGGTTGTGAAACGGGGCAAGGTTCTTTCCTCTCCGACAACGAAGGACTGGTCCAGTTGCAGAACCTGAAAGAGCCCGATCCCATGGAGCCGCTGGTCCTCAACATCCAGGATATCGGGGGGATCAGAAAGACCGTCGACTACGTTTCAGACGTGCTCAAGGACTATTTACCGAAGGTCAATAATGTCGTTCGGGAGCCAATCCCGGTTTCCGAGCTCATTCTGGGCACCGAATGCGGCGGCAGTGACGGGAACAGCGGCGTGACCGCGAACCCGGCCCTGGGAATCGCCAGCGACCTGCTCGTCGCTCACGGCGCGACCTCCATCCTGGGAGAAACCTCCGAAATCTATGGTGGCGAACACCTTCTGACACGTCGCGCCATCACGCCGGAAGTCGGTCAGAAACTGATCGAGCGGATTAAATGGTGGGAAGAATACACGGGCAAATTCGGCGTGGTGATCGATAACAACCCCTCACCGGGTAACAAAAGAGGTGGTCTGACCACGATTTATGAGAAATCACTGGGAGCCATCGCCAAGGGGGGCAGCACCGCGCTGCGAGCCGTCTACCGCTTTGCAGAACCGGTCACCGAAAAGGGTTTCGTCATTATGGATACCCCCGGCTACGACCCTGCTTCCGTCACCGGCATGGTGGCCGGAGGCGCGAATGTGGTCTGCTTTACCACAGGCCGGGGCAGCTGTTTTGGCTGTAAGCCAGTCCCCAGCATCAAAATCTCCACCAATACCCCTATGTTCGAACGCATGCAGGACGACATGGACCTCGACGCAGGTCGCATTCTGAACGGCACCTCAGTAGAAGAAGTGGGCCGCGAAATCTTCGAGTTAATCATCGAAGTCGCGAGTGGAAAAAAGACAAAAAGTGAGGCCCAGGGCATCGGTGATGAAGAATTTTGCCCCTGGAGTATTGGTCCGGTGCTCTGATTTCCCGGATTTGAGCAGAATTCCCGCTCCCGTTCGTACCTGACCTCTTCCAGGAGCGTTCCGAGCGGGTCTTTTGGCCCAGCATTCATCTTAACGTATTATGAAATAACCAGTTCCCTGGCTTGCTCTCTCTGTCGGATCAACCTCTAAATCAGTCAGGCCGACTTTCAAACACCCACCACAACTATACATTCAAACACACAAGAGCACCCTCGATACAACCGCTAGAACTCTTGAAACAGGAAAATTCGGCATCTCCCGAATAATCGCTACAGTTTACCAGAAGCCCTGTCCGATATAACCAGCAACAGACTCCGCGCATTTCCGTTTTAGACGCGCGGATTGTTATCAGGTTTCCGCTGTTTGTTTGTAAGGACGTATAGATGCGGCTTCTTCATTGGCTAGCACCGGTTTTGAGCATCGTTCTGATCTCACACGCATACTCCACAGTACACGCGCAGGGATTTCCTCCAGCTGAAATGCAGTCGCGTATGATACAACCTGTATCATATAACCCTGCCAGCTTCCCGGGATATCCCCAGAACGCTCAGGCCATGCCTGCACCCGTACAACCTGGATTCTTCCAGGCTGCGGCAGGCAGCAATGGTTATCCGACTCCACCGGGAGTCCCCATGAATGCCGGACCCGAGTCGCCATTGAGTGCGTTCCCTCGGATCTCGCCGTTCGAGCACCAGTTCCAGCAGCACCGGGTTGATAGTAACGGTCTCTGGTCTTACCGGGCCAGTAATAACGGTAAGCGGCACTTCCTGAGTATGGAAGCGTTGTTCGCCCGTTATCAGAACCCGGGTGGAGCCCTGATCGGTAATGTCGGTACTCAGTCCTACCTGGGCATGGTAGAAGACGAACTCATCGACGCCACCGACGAAGATTACTATGACCAGTTCAGTGAAAATACCGGACTGCCTTACTTCGATCAGAAGTACTTCAATAATGTACCAAAACTGAATGCTCCCGGTTTCCGTCTCCGTTGGGGCTGGTATAACGATGATGAGAGTGGGTTTGAATTCACCGGCTGGTGGATTTCACAGGCTGATTCAGACTGGTCCGCGATTGAACAATCGACTCACAAACCGAATCCGGCGAATCAGGCCATCATGGACATCCTGCTTTCTCCGCCTAACTTTATCGATCCAGCAGGTACTGGTGTGGTCTCTTCGATCCCCGGTGTGACTACTGCTCAGGTGAACGAAGTGCTGCAGAACGAACTGATGAACCTGGGTGGCCTGCCACTGGATGACGGTACTGTTGACGGTGTCACCGTACCTTACGACCTGGATTTCCGTGTCAAATCAGTCAGCCAGGCCTGGGGTACCAACGCCACCTGGTTGTCGACTCCGATTGTAGACAAGAAAGCCCTTAAGGTTCGTGGTCTGGCCGGTGCCCGCTACATGCAGGTACGCGAAGGCTTCAGCTTTGTCGGTCGCGACAGCGGTCTGCTCTACAGTGATGCTACTAACATCGCCGGTATCCGTCCTGACCTGAAACTCTTCTCGCTTCCCACCGGAACCGACGAAAACCAGGACGGAATCGTGGACAACGCTGGGGTTGTTGAAGATGACAGCACTGGTGGGGGAACCACAGGTACCTCAACCGCCTTCTTCGTTGCTCCTGTTGACCCGGTAACTGGTCAGCCCGTTCAGCCCTACACCACCTGGGTCAACAACACCGTTGATACTCATCTGGCTGGTCCTGAAGTTGGTTTCCAGTTTGATCTCGGTGGCGACAAGTTCAAGATCTGGGGTCAGACCAAAGTCGGTATCATGGCCAACCAGGAAAAGATTAAATTGAACGGTAACAACGTGGGGATGGGCATTCGGGCCGACCCGGATGACATCGATCGTCCCAAGGCTCTGATTGATGCAACTCCAGGTAACCCAAACCCGAACGCCTTCAGCGATTCACAGAGTCACACCCACGTATCACCCATGTTCGAACAGTCGATCTTCATGGAAATGGCAATCTTCGACAAGGTGCCTGTCCTCAAACGCATGAAAATGCTGGAAGAAGCGAAACTGAAAGTGGGTTACACCTACATCGTTGCCGGCGAAATCGCCCGCCCTTACGACAGCATCCGCTGGCAGGGTATGCCGACCCGCGGCCTGTTCCCCTCGATCGATGTCGAGCGTGAATCATGGAGTGTCGGTACCTGGAGTGTCGGTCTCGACTGGCTCTACTAAAATCGTGGCGAATCAACGAACCATCTTAAACGGTCGAGAATCATTCTCGGCCGTTTTTTTATGCGCCTGACGCTCGCTAAAGTCCAACCGCTCAATCCAGCCGTTTGAGAATCACATCACCCCGCGTACTGTTGTCGCCGGGATAGACACGATCGGCTCCCTCTTCCTGAAACCAGATATCCAGCATGCCGGTTCCCGACTGCAGTTCGAAACGGGCCGAGGCCTGATCTGCTGACAGAAATTCGTGCGATCGCTTCCCCTGCCAGTTGACAGTCAATTTGCCCGGTTTGGTATCAGCGCCCCGCTGAATTTCCACCTCATAGCGTCCGGGAGTCTCTACCTGAACCATCCAGCCCTCTGACGTTCCTTGCATGAAGGTTCCATCCTGGTACCGACACAACGTGGTCGGGTTCTCTTTGCCGCTGTTGATCACAATCAGGCCCGGTTGAAAATTGCGGGACTGTTTCACATCCGCAAACCAGCGTTCATAGTCCTTGCGTAAACCAGCGGCGATGTCGGGCTGTGTGGAGATCAGATTCTTCATCTCCCCGGGATCGCTGGTCAGATCGTACAGCTCCAGTACCGGCTCGGCATCGCGCATCAGGTTTTCTTCTCCGAAGGTGCCGGGATACCCTACCAGTTTGTACCGTTGTGTCACTACGGCGCAGTTTTGATAACGCTGCGGGGTCAATCCACGATGCACCTGGAAGAACAGCTTCCGTTCGGGCAGTGTCTTGACTTTCCCCGTCAGCAGGCCAGTCAGATCGATGCCATCCAGTTTTAATGATTTCGGTTTTGGGGTCCCCGTCATGTCGAGCAATGTCGGCAGAAGATCGATGTGTGCCGCGATCTGGGCACTCTGTGTCCCCGCGGGAATGTGTCCGGGCCAGGTCGCCACAAACGGCACGCGGATTCCCCCTTCATAAACCCACGACTTCCGCCCTCTCAGCCCCGCGGTATAACGTTTCTGCTGAGGACCATTGTCTCCCAGAAAGATCAGGATCGTGTTCTCCTTCAGTTTGGTCTGATCCAGATGCGCCATCAGACGTCCCAGGTTTTCATCCAGGTTTTCCACCATCCCATACACGCGGGCCGTCGTTTCATCCAGTCCCTGCTCTTGATAAGGCTTCCAATAGGAGTCCGCTATTTCCAGAGGCGTGTGCGGGGCATTGGTCGGCAGATAGACAAAGAATGGTTTCCCCGCCTGGGCCTGTCGATCCATAAACTCCAGGGCAGCGTCAAAGAACAGATCTGTGCAATAGCCCTTGCCCTGCTCTCGCTGACCGTTCTTCCACAACCAGGGATCAAAATAACTGTTAGGTTTATCGGGAGCCTGACCAATGCCACCACTCCGATGCACCAGCGACTCCGCAAATCCCTGATCCTGCGGCCGCATCGGATAATTGTCACCCAGATGCCATTTACCGAAGATGCCCGTCGCGTAGCCTGCTCCCTGCAGCAGCTCGGCCAGCGTAGTCTCCTCGCCGTACATCTTCGCACCGCCGCGTGAGGTGTGTACAACTCCCGATCGATAGTAATAACGTCCAGTCATCAGACTGGCCCGGGTCGGTGCACAAACCGGACTGCAGTAGAAACGTGTCAGCTCCATTCCCTGCCGAGCCAGTTCGTCCATGTGCGGGGTGCGGATCTGCGCGTTGCCATGAAAGCCGACGTCTCCGTAGCCCTGGTCATCGGTCAGCAACAGAATCACATTTGGCTGTTTCCCCTCTGCTGCCATCCCCTGTGAGAACCCAAAGATCAGGAAAACCAACAGCCCACACGGAATCAGTCCCCAGTTTCTCTGTAACAGTGCTCGCAGCATCACGTTCCCCTTCACACGCTAAGCAATATCAGCGAGCCCACTTACCCCCATTCGAGCTAAAGAATGCACGCGGGCAGGCGACGCTGGTTGAAAAAACAGTTGTCCTCTTCGGCCTGAAATCATACGATAGAACAAAGCCAATCGTGTGACTCGGGAGGACGTACTGATGAATCGTAAACTGACCTGCCTGTTAGTGTGCTGTGGAATGCTGGCTCTGATGAGTCTTCCCGCTCACGCACAGGTCCTGCGAATTCAACAACCCATCGTACAACAATTCTCGGTGGGAACAACAGTCACAGTGCCGGATCGAGGTACCGCTCTGTTGGGAGGCGTCAGTTCCGGACGGATCCACTCCCGCCAGGTTGGTCCTTTTCGTCGTGGCTCAATTTATGGACAGGAATTCCAGAGCACAACCAGCAGCGTAAGCGTCTATATACACGACTTCGAAGCCATGGACCGTTACCTGCTCAACTCCGCTCCACGCAGTATTCGTGAAGCAGCCGCTCATCCCAGTGATCACTGGCGAGATCAACTGCATGCCCCTGTGGCGCACAATCAGCCCGGTTCCTCAATCGCGCGAGAAAAGCAGGCTGCGTCGCAAGCCAGAACCCAGGCCAAAGCACAGCGGTTTTATGAACTGGGGAAGCAGGCCGAACAGAAACATGCCACGTCGAACATCGCAATCCTGCACTACACCGCTGCCGCCAGGTACGGCAGCCTGCCGGCACAACAGCGACTCAAGGAACTGAAAGCCGAGTCGACCTCGATTTCAGCAACAGAGTGATATCTGGCAGTGCTGATGCTTTGAGGGGACCTAGGCGGCTTCTTCGTCGGCAAAGATGCGATTTGGCAGATTCACTTTCGCGTAGCGTTCGCCACGGGCATCGTAGAAATAGATCATGTTGGAGTCAGAAGCCCAGATGGCTCCCAGGCGAACCGAACGCGGACCGTTAATCGAAAACTGAAGTCCACATCCCCGACCCCGGCGTTGTAAAGCCATTTCAGACATCGTGAACTGCTCTTCGAGCAGGTTCTCTTTTTCACACAGTGTTTTGTGGATGTACTGACGTAGATCGTTTAGTGACTGGATATTATCGACACTGATGCTCATGCACGCTACCTCTTGCAAAGATTCTCGTTCACCTGTTTTTTCAGGTCTCTCCCCTGACTGTCAAAGGGGACCATTCTCGAATCGACAGGTTGACCTCACGAGTATCGTCCAACCGCAGAGGCATCTGTCACAAGAGTTTGTGTGCCGTTGTCTTTGTTAAAATTTGAGAAGATTATGGAGTTCCACTATTCGTTAACGGGACAGACTTTTTCCCTGTGCGATCCGCATTTTTAGAATTCCGACTGATGAATGCCCCCGCTGGCAATTCACTGAAGTCGTTTCCTGCCCCCTCAGAGGCATGGAATACCATGCCGCTTTTATCTAACCGGAACACTCCTGCTACATTGAAGCACCCTGCACAACGCGGATGCCGGGCTGCGTACTGATTTTTCTGCTCAACAGGAAAAATCGGACGATTCACTAAATTTACCGGATCTGGATTTGTTTGTATGATGAAGGCCAACGTCAGCTTTACATCAGTTATGGCATGTAAATTTGCTCATTCAAACATCCATTAACATAGAGGGTCATCAGAAGTGCCTGTTATCTCTGCCGAGTCGCTGCAAAAATTTACCGAAACGCTCATGCTCAAAGGCGGCGCCAATGAAGAAGAAGCGCGCATCGTTTCCAAGAGCCTGGTCGACGCCAACCTGCTGGGGCACGATTCCCACGGCGTGATGCGTCTTCCCTTCTACATGGGCCGTGTCAAAGAAGGCATTCTCAAAGCCGGTGAAACTCTGAAGATCCTGAACGAAACACCGGCTGCAATCAACGGCGACGGCGGCTGGGGATTCGGTCAGACCGTGATGCACGATCTGATGAATCGCCTGATCGAAAAAGCGGGCAACCTGGGTGTCTCTGTCGGAACCCTGAAACACGCTTCGCACATCGGCCGCCTGGGAGAATATGCGGAAATGGCTGCCGCCAAAGGCATGGCATCCATCATCTGTGCCAACACACATGGCTCCGCCCCCCGCGTGGCGCCAGTGGGAGGCAAGCGTCCCCGTCTGGGAACCAATCCGATCTGTATCGGCATGCCCGGCGGAGAAAAGGGTCCCTTCGTACTCGACTTCGGCACTTCTGCCACTGCAGAAGGTAAAGTCCGCATCAAGAAAATTGCCGGCGAACAGGTTCCTCCCGGCCTGATTCTGGATCCGGATGGCAATCCCACTACCGACCCCAATATGCTCTATGGCGATCCTCCAGGGACAATCCTTCCCATGGGCGGCGATCAGGCTTACAAAGGTTTCGGTCTGTCTTTCATGGTCGAAATGCTCTGTGGTGCCCTCTCGGGTGGACAGTGTGCCTTCCCTGATCCTCCACCACCAAAGGGGAACTGTGTGTTTGTGGTCGTGATCGACCCCACTCACCTGGGAGGCCAGAATCACCTGTTGAACGAGATTACCAATCTCGAAAAGTATGTCCGCAGCGTGCCTCTCAAGGATGGCGTTACAGAAGTCTTTCTGCCGGGCGACCCGGAAAAGAAAACCGCTGCCACCCGTAATGAAACGGGCATTTCCCTCGACAAAGGGAACTGGGAAGCACTGACCAAACTGGCTGAAGAACTCGACGTTCCCGTTCCGGAAGTCCAGGACTGATCAGCCATCAATGACACAACAGCCTCGCGAATTGACCAGACAGTTCGCGAGGCTGTCTGATTTCAATCAGCCGACAAACCGGGAGCTTTAGCCATGGCGAATGAAATGGATCCGAATTCGAACCAGCCCGCTCCCGAGCAGGATGCGCGGCTCTATGTGCCCATCAATGATGCAGAAAACATCACGATTTTCGTGAAAACATCCTCGTCCAAGGAGTACTGCTTCTCCAAGTTTCCGGGCGAGGATCATTTTCACCTGCTGATGCATGGCGAGATCGTTGTCACTAACGGCCATGACCTGCACTGCGTCGACTGTGCCCTTCGGCACGGATTTCTGACCCGCGATCGCCTCAACTGGCAGCATAAGTCCCGCAGTTAGAACGCTGTCGATCCAGGTATCAATCAGACATTAACGGGTAGTACCGTCGTCGCTTTCAGATAATCGGACTCAAATTCGTCATCTTCGGAGACATGCTGTACCATATGCTCGGCTTCAGACCACCACGCGGATGCCTGGGCCTGGGTCCAGCTATTGACCTGTAACTGCTCCAGAGCTTCCAGCAGTTCGGCGGAGTTCTGGTAACGATCGTCCGGCTTCTTCTCCAGGCATTTCATAATGATCTCTTCCAGTTCAGGAGAGACCTCCGGATTCAGTTCCCGCAACGGTTTCACGGCCTGGCTCGCATGGGCGAACATCACCTTCAAAGCGTTATCCCCTTCAAAGACCGGTTTCCCGGTCAGCAGGTAATAAGCGCTCGCCCCCAGTGAGTAAATGTCGGACCGCGGTCCGGGACTGCCATCTCCAGTGACCACTTCAGGACTCGTATACAGCGGAGAGCCCACCACGGCCCCTTCCATGGTTAACTCCAGCGAAACGTCATCGGTACGATGATACTTCACCAGACCAAAGTCGAGCAGCTTAGCCACATCGAACAGACCGCCACGCTCGGCTGAGAAAATGTTCCCCGGCTTGATATCGCGGTGAATCAGCCCTTTCTGATGTGCTTCCGCCAGGGCAGAACAGACCTGTCTGAGCAGATACACAACCCGCTCCTGGGGCAGAGGTCCAAACCGCTCCACGATTTCCTGCAGGTTCAGTCCGGGCAGGAATTCCATTGCATAATAGAATGTCCCCTCTTCGGTATGCCCGTAATCGTAAATCTCAATTGTATTCGGGTGCGTCAGGCCAGCAGTCGCCTGCACTTCGCTTTCAAAACGCAGCAGGACATTTTCATCATCGACCTTGTCCCGCCGGATCAGCTTGATCGCACAGGGACGCTTCAGCAACCGATGCTCGGCCAGATAGACTTCGCCCATCCCGCCGCTGCCAATCTGTTTGCGGAGCGTGTACATCCCCACGCTTTTCAAATCGAAGGCTTCGCGCCTCAAACTGTCAACCCGATGCGAACCATAGACGGCTGTGCTCGCGGCAATCATCAGCAGGATGATTATCTCCGACAAACCGCCGCTATACAGTACTTCTGACACCTGGGGCACCTGCATCCCGGTCATGATCGCGCCCACAATCGGGCTGATGACCATCAGGCTCACCACCGAGATCACGCCCTTCAGCGAGTTCGGAATGAAGATCCCGTAAGTGAAAATCAAGATCACCCAGGGAAATGCGGTTCGCAGGGGAAATTCAAAAGCGACTTTGCCCAGTAATACCGGATCGCAGGCGCAGAGTTCACTGAAGTGCCACCAGATGAAAAATCCGGCAGGCGCACCGAAGGTGATCGCCTCACAGATCCGCAGGCGGTATTTACAGAGACAGGGCTTCCACCACAGAAAGGCGGAGACGGAGAAAAGAATCACCGCCAGAACGCCATCCAGCAGCAGCATCTGACTGTCGTGGGGGTTCTTGTACTCACCCAGCCAGAAACCGCGGATCAGGAATGCAGTTGCCCCCAGGCCTAACAGCAGGGAAGCCATCCGCAGACGCTGGAGCAGCAACGTACGTCCCTGCTCCTGAAACATACTGCCTGAACCACGAGAGACGACCCCGGCATGCGGACAGAATTTGCCGGCATCTTTTCTGATCTCCTTGGAAATCAGAGTAGGCATCGATTTTGTGTTTGCAGCAGAATGGGGTGTTGGTTTTGAACTCATCCTCAAAGTTCCCCGGTAGAAACCTGGATTAGACAGGAGCATCGCTGGATACCGTCCGTGAGCGCCTCGTTGTCAGCCGCAGCGATCTGTGATTCCTGTCTGGTTTTCTTCAGGCTAGTACCGTCTGTTCGATATATCAAATAAACTGAACGTGGAGGGCAGCATATTGACAACTATTATAGGTACTCGGAGATACGATTGACAGTAGTTTTTCTCCGGGAAGCTCAAATATGCGTGGGAGGGTATAAGCTGTTACAATCACGTAACTTATACTACTCAGACAATCTCTTCTGGTAACACTCACCCAGGTGGACCATCATCTCCAGTGCCAGCAGGTCCGCCCGCGACATGACATGCCGTGAACTTCGGTTCCCCAGCCCCCGGACAATCGTCTCCACACACTCCAGATGGAACTCCAGCACCTGACGCGAGGTCAGTCGGGCTGCCGCCAGCAGTTCCGCGATCTGGATAATCTCGTCCTTCAGACTCCCGGAGCCCATAATGACATAGGTCCGCAGCAGCTCATGATAGTATTCCGGAATGTCAGCGGGAATCTGCGCATCCGACATCGACTCTTCGGAAAGACTCTGTTCAGCCGGTGCTTCTCCAGCAGACGGTTCCAGTTCTCCCGGGTAGACCAGTGTCTGCAGTTGTTCGACCATCGAGCGCTGCTGATTCAACAACCGCTCGGCTTCATCCCGTTCACGGACCAGGCGACGATGATTTTCAACCTGCAGACGATGATGGTCTTCCTGCAGTTGCTGAACCCACAATGCCCGTTGCACATAATCCAATAATGCGGGTGAGTCCCAGCCGGCGGGGGAAACCAGCAGTTCCGCCTGGAATTCGCAGGCAGCCAGAGACAGTCGATCATCGGGTACGGATGAAATCAGAACAATCGGTTCATCACAACCACTGACGCGAATCGCCTGCAGCAGTTCGCTGCAGTGATGACGTCCCTCAACGTCGGCCTGAATCAGCAGACAATCGTAGCTGTGATTGCTCAGCAGTTTGAGCATCTCTTCGGCATTCGAGGCCCACTCCAGACGGGGCTCCTCACAGCCGATGGCATCCAGCCGTAAAGCAAAGCCCACCCACTCGGGACGCTGGCTGCTTACAAACAGCAGACGAAAGCGGGGCGGAATCACGGAAGCATGATTTTGCTCAGAGGAGGCTTGAGAGTCATCTGTCGGCGAAAGTCGGTCTGACTGCGGAGACCGGGACTGTCTTTCTGCGAAATCCGCGAAAGCAGCTGCCCCTGTCTGGTTGTGTTCATCATCCTGCACGTTCATATCCCGACCTGAAATCAGCCTGAACTATAGGGTTTTCCGTTCAAAACTGTCAATACGAGGTCGCGTTTCGCGTCTAAAATATCAGCTGCTCGGCGTTAAACACGGGCCCTTCTACGCAGGTTCGCCGATAGTCCCAGTCGTCGGCACCGACGCGGACTTTCGCCACACAACTGAAACAGGCGCCAAAGCCACAGGCCATCGGAGTCTCCAGTGACAGCCAGCAGGAAATCCCCGCTTCCCGGGCGAGCTTACTGACCGCTTCCATCATTGGTTCCGGACCACAACAGAAGATCGTTTCGGGAGGTGCAGCGCTTTCAATCCGCTGCTTGAGCAGTTCGGTGACATAGCCGGCATGTCCAAACGAGCCATCATCGGTAGCTACTTCGACTTCCAGCCCATCGAGGCGAAAATCATCCAGCCCTGCCAGGTATGCTTCCGAACGAGCCCCGTAGAGCAGGCTCACCCGTTCGGGAAACGCTTCCAGTTTCCGCGCTGGTTCACCATACGTACGTTGTCCCAGTGCTTCCCGGGCGGTCGCCAGAAACGGCGTCTGTCCGATCCCTCCCGCCACCATGACCAGCGAACCGGAACCGGGCTGCGGGAAGCCATTCCCCAGCGGTCCCCAGATTTCGACCTGATCACCGGGTTGCCAGTGCGTCATGCGGGACGTCAGTTTTCCAACCACCACATAACCAAAGTCCAGTCCGATCGGCTGTCCCGCTTCGTCCAGGCAGGTATCGTAGAGTGCGAAGGGACGCCCCAGCAGCGGATCGTTCACGCCCGGCTCGCGGACCATGAAGAACTGGCCCGGCAGAATCACCCGCGCAATTTCGGGACAGTGAATTCGCAGCCGCCAGGTATCCTTTGCCATCTGGACCTGTTCGGTGACGGTCGCTGCCAAATACTGGGGGGTTGCACAATCGCTGAATGCGTGAGTCTCTGTCATGTTTGCTTTCCTTGCCGGCGCTCAGTGGTGCCCGTTCATCAATCGCCGATAATACGGCGTCCAGTAGACTTCTTCTGAGCGGGTTTCTTGGGAACCGCAGAGGCCCCTCGTTTTCCTTTATTGCCGACAGACCGTTTTTTTCCACCTGTCTCTTTGTCTGAAATATTTTTTCCCGCACCACGCCGGGCCGGTTTTCCACGACTGGGAGCCGCTTTCTTCTTGCTTTTGCGTTTGCGGAGATCGGGGGAATGCTGCTCATTCAGCATCTCCCGCAGTTTTTTAAGTTCGGTATCCGACAGCCGTCGGTATTCGCCCGATTTGAGTTTCCCCAGGTTCAGCGGACCAAAGCGGACGCGAATCAGCTGCATGACTTTATGGCCGATCCTGGCCATCATTCGCCGGATCTCACGGTTCTGTCCTTCGTGCAGCGTCATTTCCAGAAAGGTACTTTTCCCCTGCTTTTTCAACGGTTTTAAACCGGAAACGCGGAAGACACCTTCTTTGAACCGCACCCCTTTTCGCAGTTCGTCCAGCTTTTCCCGAGTCGGATGACCGGCGACCTGCACATGATAGGTTCGTGCGACGCGATAACGCGGATGCGCGAGACGCTGAGCCATCGCACCGTCATTGGTCACCAGCAGCAGGCCTTCACTGTTTTCATCCAGCCGACCGACGGTAAACAGCCGCTGCCCTTCGCCGGGAAACAGGTCAATCACCCGTCGCCGTCCCGCCGGATCCTGGTTCGTACAGAGAAAACCGGACGGTTTGTTCAACAGAAAATAACGACGGGGTTCCATCCGGGCCCGCTCGCCATCCACGGTGATGACCTGCGTTTCAGGGTCGATGCGGGCGCCCAGTTCAGTCACGATCTCCCCGTCGACGGTCACGCGTCCGGTTTCGATGTACTCTTCACAATGACGACGGGAACCCAGACCGGTCGCTGCCAGATATTTCTGCAAACGAATCAGGTGGCTGTCGTCTGTGGGGGAATCGGATTCGGACGGGGTGGGGTTATCGGAACTCATGATCTTTCAACTATGGTAAAATTTTCAGGTCAAAGCAGGCCTGCTGGCCGCGTACCTTATACCACAGCGGAGAGATGATACCAATTATGCAGAACCGATTTCTTGGCAGGGAACTCAAAGGATTTCAGAAATATCCGGTATTTCCAGACTCTGCTCCTCAATCACGTCCCGCATCCGCTGCAGCGAGCGGATGGTCAGTTGACGCACCCGTTCGGTACTCACGCCGAAGTCTTCCGCAATTTCGCGGAACTTTTCAGGCACCTCGGCCGGCGGCAGTCCAAAACGACGTTTGAGAATCTGTTGCTCGCGTTGGCCCAGGGAACACAGTACCTGTTCGAGGACCTGTTCAATCGACTTATGATAGGTTTCCTGCGAACGCATAGTCGAACGAATATCACTGAGGCCCAAGGCGAGGGTCTCAGCCCCGTTGACAAAGTTCTTGCGGTACTTTCGCCCTTTTTTCGTAGTACGAAACAGATAATTTCGCACTGCCCAGGTTCCGTAAGTACTGAACCGGTTACCGCGATCGATATCGAAAATCTCCACCGCCCGAATCAAAGGCATATAGCCGTCACTGACAATATCTTCGAATGAATTTGCCCGATCGGTCAGATTTTTGGCAATCGAGACCACCAGCCTCAAATTCGCCTGAATGATGTAGTCCCGCAGGCTGTTCGCATCTTTCAGTTTCTGCTCGATCCGGTCCAGCACACCAACGCAGGGTGCTTTGAGATCAACCTGTTTTTGCAGCATCGCCGCTCGATACTTCAGATAATTCATCCCGCGGAAGAGAATGATTTCCTGCTCTTTGCTCAACAGGGGAACCGCATACAGACGCGTCTGCAGCAGACCCGCATCGCTGGTCAGGTCATCCTCGGTATCCGGCTTAAGTTCCGCACAGAGTTGCTGCAGGGGAATCAGCACCTGATCCATGGCTTCGGGTTGATCGAAGCGTTCGCTGTGAACGTACTCGATTTCTTTTGAGTACAGACGCTCAGCACGAGCCTGTAATTCACGTGTCACACAGACTTTTCGCATCCGCGCCGCCTTTTTGACCGCCAGCAGTTCGCACTGGCAGGACTGCGACTGGTCCAGGTGCACAGCACGTTCGCCCAGATCGGAAAATGTGTCCAATTCTGATGCGGGATAACTTGGTTCGTATGACATATATCCGAGACTCACTGAGAGAAATTTTCTGGCATATCGATTCTGTAAAACAGAACCTGCGGGTCCTATCTTAGAGAATTGGATCCAATAAAACAATTTTAACAATCTAAATTGCTTAAATTGGACAATTTTTATACAGACGTTTCACATCGATTATGACTGATGTATTTTATTCCCATCCCGAGCACACATTAACACAAGCACACAGGAACACCACTCGAAATTCCAGTCAGACTCACGCCCTCTCACCTCAAAAGCCGATCATATCAACAGGGATACTCTTCCCGGCCCGCCTGAAAACCCACGAAAAACCTGCCTCATTTCCTTCAAAAAGCCTGTCTCCGGCGCCGTCTCAGCTATATATGACGTTTGCTATGTCTATTAAAGAGTTTAGACCGGTTGCTATCACTCGCAAAACCGAGGGAAATCAGCTAACATTTCGATTAACGAGATCAGTCACCGCTTTCGCGATGTATTCCAATCTGAATCTGCGGCGGGATGGCCTCAAAAAAGCCCCGGTTTAGTTCCCTTAACAGCGGTGCATTCCTAGAATTGTTTTATTACTCAGCTGCGTGATTTCTTCCAGATCGTGAACTGGTTAGTGATCTGAGAGAAGTTACGCTCAACGAACGAATATACTCAGTCAGGTTGAAAGAACCTTATCTCATGGCAGAACAGACAGTTACAGGTGCAGTGCCTGGAGTCGATCCGGCAGAACTGGAAGAATGGTTTGAGTCACTGGATGATCTCATCATCCGCTATGGAAAGGAACGCGTACAACACGTTCTGGCTACTCTTCAGGAACGTGCCTATCGTCAAGGCGTGACGATGCCTTTCACTGCCAATACGCCTTACATCAACACCATTCCGCAGGATGATCAGCCTCTCTTCCCCGGCAACCGGGAAATCGAGCGGCGGATCAAAAGTATCATCCGCTGGAATGCGATGGCGATGGTCGTTCGTGCCAACAAAGATCATGACGGCATCGGCGGTCACATCTCTACCTACGCGTCTGCAGCCACACTCTGGGAAATCGGATTCAACCACTTCTTCCACTCTCGGACAGAAGACCATTCCGGAGACGTCGTCTACTTCCAGGGTCACGCTTCTCCCGGTGTCTATGCCCGTGCCTTTGTCGAAGGACGACTGACCGAAGAAAACCTGCAGCGGTTCCGCCAGGAACTCCCGCGCGGTGGTGGACTCTCTTCCTACCCGCACCCCTGGCTCATGCCTGACTTCTGGCAGTTCCCCACCGTATCGATGGGCCTCGGTCCCATCATGTCCATCTACCATGCCCGCTTCCTGCGTTACCTGCACAACCGCGGCATTATGGATACATCACAGTCGAAAGTCTGGTGTTTCGTTGGTGACGGGGAAACTGATGAACCCGAAACCCTGGGTGCGATTACCCTCGCCTCCCGCGAGCATCTGGACAACCTGATCTTCGTCATTAACTGTAACCTGCAGCGTCTGGACGGACCGGTTCGCGGGAACGGAAAGATCATCCAGGAACTCGAAGCCGCCTTCCGCGGTGCCGGCTGGAACTGTCTCAAAGTCATCTGGGGCAGCGACTGGGATCCCCTGCTCTCCGAAGACGAAGACGGCCTGCTCGTCAAACGCATGGGCGAAGTCGTCGACGGTCAGTATCAGAAATACGTCGTCGAATCCGGGTCTTACATCCGCGATCACTTCTTCGGCGAAAACCCCGAACTGCTCAAGATGGCCGAGCATCTCTCTGACGAACAGATTAAGAAGATGAACCGTGGCGGTCACGATCCGGAAAAAGTTTACGCTGCCTTCAAAGCAGCCACGGAACACACCGGTTCGCCTACGGTCATTCTCGCCAAAACCATCAAAGGCTACGGTCTGGGTGAAGCCGGTGAAGGCCGCAACGTGGCTCACAACGTGAAAAAAGCCAACGAAGAAGAACTGCGCGACTTCCGCTCCCGCTTCGGTATTCCCATTCGCGACGAAGACGTCAAGAACACACCGTTCTACCGTCCCGAAGAAGGCAGCCCCGAAATGCAGTACCTGCAGGAACGGCGGAAAGAACTCGGCGGTTACCTGCCCGAACGGAAACCCACGGAAGAACGCCTGGAAACTCCCACGCTCGAATCGCTGGGCAAGTTCATGGACTCCATGGCCGGCAAAAAAGGTTCTACCACCGGTGCCCTGGGCATCCTGCTGGCCACCCTGCTCCGTGACAAAGTCGTCGGCAAACGTATTGTGCCGATCATCCCCGACGAAGCCCGTACCTTCGGTATGGAAGGCCTCTTCAAGCAGTGCGGTATCTATGCCAGCCAGGGACAATTGTACGAACCGGTCGACCGCGATCAGCTGATGTACTACAAGGAAGCTAAAGACGGCCAGATCCTCGAAGAGGGGATCAACGAAGCCGGTGCGATTTCCTCGTTCATCGCTGCAGGAACCGCGTACTCGAACCAGGGCGTGAACATGATTCCGTTCTACGTCTACTACTCGATGTTCGGCTTCCAGCGTGTTGGCGATCTCGTCTGGGCCGCCGCTGATTCCCGTACCAAGGGCTTCCTGCTCGGCGGTACTTCCGGCCGCACCACCCTCAACGGAGAAGGTCTGCAGCACCAGGACGGGCACAGCCACATCATGGCTTCTACCGTTCCCACCCTGCACGCCTACGATCCTGCTTACGCTTACGAGCTGGCGGTCATCATTCAGGACGGCATGCGACGCATGTATCAGGAAGGCGAAGAGATCTTCTACTATCTCTCCGTCTACAACGAAAACTACGAAATGGCTCCGATGCCCGAGGGCGACGACGTCGTCGATGGGATCATCAAAGGGATTTATAAATTCCGTTCTCTGGAAGCCGACAAACCAGCCGTCGACGCTCGTCCGCAGCTGTTCGGCAGTGGTCCGATTCTCCGCGAAGTACTGCGAGCCCAGGAAATCCTGGCCGAGAAATACCAGATCGCTACCGATGTCTGGAGCGTCACCAGCTACAACGAGCTGGCCCGTGACGTGAAAGATGCGGAACGTTACAACCGTCTGCACCCTGATGCAGAACCGCAGAAATCCTTCCTGGAAACGACCTTTGAAGGCGTCGCAGGCCCCTTCATCGCTTCCAGTGACAATATCAAAATTGTCGCCGACCAGATCCGTGAAGGTATCCCCGGTAACTACTGTGTACTGGGAACCGATGGCTTTGGTCGCAGCGAAACCCGTGAATCGCTCCGCCGTCACTTCGAAATTGACGCGGAAAACGTGGTGCTGGCAACACTCGTCGAACTGGCCGACGAAGGCAAGTTCGATAAATCGAAGTTAGCCGCCATCATCCAGGACCTGGGTATCGATCCGGAGAAAGTCAATCCCCGGCTGGCCTGATCCCGGTGCACCTGACCCAGTGACAACGGTTCAAACCAAACATTACCATCATCAGATAGAACGATAAGACATGGCTACTGAATTTAAACTTCCAGAAGTAAGCGAGGGCGTGGAAACCGCCGATGTCGGACAGATCTCTGTTGCCGTCGGCGATACCGTCGAACAGGGACAGCTCCTGATGGACATCGAGACCGACAAAGCGGTCGTCCCTCTTGAATCTCCTTATGCAGGCGTGATCAAAGAACTGAATGTCTCCGAAGGGGACTCCGTCGCAATCGGCACCGTGCTGCTCTCCATTGATGAATCCAATGGCGCAGCTCCTGCTAAGGAAGAAGCCAAAGCAGAAGCGCCAGCTGAAGCAAAAGAGGAAAAGCCAGAACCGGCAGAATCCAAATCGGCTCCCGCAGCGGAAAGCAAACCGGAACCGACACTGTCTGCACCTGCCAAGTCGCAGCCTCAACCGGCTGCCGGATCTTCCGACGACAAAGCTCCTGCACCGGCAGGTCCCGCGACCCGGAAAATGGCCCGCAAACTGGGTGTCGATCTCTATAAGGTCGCCGGCTCCGGCCCCGGTGGTCGTATCACTCAGGAAGATGTCGAAAACTACGTCAAGAACCTGATCGCCAACGGCGGTTCCTCAGGCGGCGGTGGTGGCATTGCTGTACCGCCCCTGCCCGACTTCAGTCAGTTCGGCGAAATCGAACGCAAGAAGCTCAACAAGCTCTCACGCGTTTCTGCCCAGAACCTGAGTCTTTCCTGGCAGGTCGTGCCCCACGTCACTCAACATGACCTGGCGGACATCACCGATCTGGAAACGGCCCGTAAGCTCTTTATCTCCAAACCCAAGTACTCCGGTCCCAAGGTCACCATGACCGCCCTGGCGATGAAAGCCATCGCCATCGCGCTGCACGAGTTCCCCGTCTTCAACTCCAGCTTCGATACGGAAACAGAAGAGATCATCTACAAGCAGTACATCAATATCGGCGTCGCCGTCGATACCGAAAACGGCCTGGTTGTTCCCGTGGTCAAAGATGTTGATAAGAAAAACATCATCACCATTGCCAATGAAATGAACGAACTGGCCGTCAAGGCCCGTGATCGTAAACTGGAAATGAGTGACATGCAGGGCGGCACCTTCACCATCACCAACCTGGGTGGCCTCGGTGGTACCTCGTTCACACCGATTGTGAACTATCCCGAAGTCGCCATTCTGGGCATGTCCCGCTCACGCCATGAATTCCAGCTGATCGACGACAAACCGGTTTCGCGGCTCATGCTGCCCCTGTCGCTTTCCTACGATCACCGGGTGATCAACGGTGCCGACGCTGCACGCTTCATCGTGCGACTCTCCGGCCTGCTGTCTGATCCGTTCAACCTGCTGGTCGACTGCTAAGCCCCGAGACATTGCTACCACGTTAAAGCATCAATAGACAAAGAAAGTTAATGCACATTATGTCTGGATCTGCAACCAGAGAAACCGATATTGTTGTCATCGGCGGTGGTCCCGGCGGTTACCCGGCAGCGTTTGACGCCGCCGACAAAGGGTTCAAAGTCATCATGGTCAACGACGACGTCGCCCCCGGCGGCGTCTGCCTGAACCGGGGCTGCATCCCTTCCAAGGCGCTGCTGCACGTGGCCAAGCTGATCAACGAAACCAGGGAATCCTCTGATTGGGGCATCACCTTCGAAAAACCGAAGATCGACCTCGACAAGCTTCGCGAATTCAAAGAGAAAGTCGTCACCCAGCTGACCGGCGGCATCGGACAACTCGCAGGAGCCCGCAATGTCGAAATCGTCAAAGGCTTCGGTCGCTTCAAAGATTCTCACACCGTCGAAGTCACCAGACACGACGGCACCACGGAAGCAATCGGCTTCAAGTATGCCATCGTTGCCACCGGTTCTTCCCCCGCGGTTCCCCCGGTCTTCGATCTTGATGATCCCCGGATCATGGATTCCACCGGAGCCCTGGAACTGGCCGACATCCCCGAAAAACTGCTGGTTGTCGGCGGCGGCTACATCGGCCTGGAAATGGGCAGCGTCTACGCCGCCCTGGGTTCAGAAGTCACTGTCGTTGAAATGACAGGCGGCCTGCTCCCCGGGGCCGACCGCGATCTGGTCAAACCGTTGCAGAAACGACTCCAGGAAAGTTTTGCTGCCATTCACCTGAATACCAAGGTCGAAAAACTGACTCCCACCGATGACGGCATCGTCGCTGACCTGAGCGGTGAAGGAGTCGAGCCACAGCAGACCTTCGACCGCGTGCTGATCTCGATCGGCCGACGTCCGAACAACAAAGGCATCGGACTGGAACACACAAAGCTCGAACTCGACGAGCGTGGTTTCATCAAGAACGATTCCAATCAGCGGACCGCCGAATCCCACATCTTCGCCATCGGTGATATCGCCGGCGAACCGATGCTGGCTCACAAAGCAACCCGCGAAGCCAAAGTCGCCGTGGAAACCATCGCCGGTGAACCAGCCGAATTCGATAACATCGCGATTCCCGCGGTCGTCTTCACCGATCCGGAACTGGCCTGGTGTGGCGTCACTGAACAGGAAGCGAAAGATCAGGGACTGGATGTCGAAATCACCCGCTTCCCCTGGGCCGCCTCCGGTCGTGCTCAGACCCTGGCCCGCACGGAAGGGCTCACCAAAATCATTTTCGATAAGAAAAAAGGACGCGTACTCGGTGTCGGCATTGTCGGTCCGGGCGCAGGCGAACTGATCGCCGAAGGGGTGCTGGCCGTTGAGATGGCTGCCGTCGCCGAAGATGTCGCCGAGAGCATTCACGCTCACCCGACTCTCTCGGAAACCCTGATGGAAGCCGCTGAAAGCTTCCTCGGTCAGGCGACTCACATGTACCGACCGAAACGAAAGTAAACATTGAACAGGGCAGCATTTGACACTTCAGAGTCTGACTGTCGAATGCCTGCCTGCCAACGGGAACTTAACTCAAGAAAGGGCGTTTCTGCATGCGATTTCACAATCGATCTTCAACGCCCTCTTACTTCAGTCGCCGGGACCAGGTCCGGCTCTTTCGCCTGGTGGCCGCCCTCGGAGTGATCCTGCTGGCGATCCTCTACGCCTCCCGCGAATCAACCTGGTACTGGCTCACCGGTCCCCCGACAGAGCAGCGTCAGGGAGAGCAACAACTCGATCCCGATCGCGACGTCGATTACAACGTCAAAGAAGACTCAGCCCTCAGACCGGGCGAGTTCCGCTCCCAGCCGGAACCGGAAGTGGATATCCCCGAGTCGGTCAATCCGCAGCTGGAAAACGGCGAATACGACGTTCGCGTCGATCCTCGTCTGCTCAAACAGGTCACCGACAGTGTTTCGGGCATCCGGCCCTATGAAGCCAATGCCCTGTATTATCTCCTCGCGAAAGCAGCGTCGATTCCGCAGAACGTCCTCGAACGCTCCGCCGAACCCGCACCTCCGTTCGTCGTGCTCATGAACGAGTCCAGTAAATACCGGGGCGAACTGATGACCGTCAAAGGTCAGCTCAAACGCCTGGTGCCTCTCAAGCCGGAAGAGAATAAGTTCGGCATCAAAACCCTCTACGAAGGCTGGTTCTTTTCCAAAGATTCGGGCACCCATCCCTGGCGATTTCTCTGCACGCAGTTACCCGAGGGGATTCCCACCGGTCCTGATCTCCAGGAGATGCCTTCCGTCCAGATCACAGGTTATTATTTCAAGAAGTACGGCTACCCCTCTCAGGCAGGTAAGCTGCAGACGGCGCCCCTGTTGATTGCAGGCCAGATCCGCTGGTTCCTTGCCTCCGAGACGCCACAGGCTCCCAGCTCTTCCGGAGCCGTGAAATACATCGTCATTCTGTTTCTGGTGATCAGCATCACCCTCGCTTTTCTGATCTGGCGTTTCACCATCAACGACCAGGAATTTGCCCGCAGCAAGACGGCCAAGCTGATGGAACGTCCCGACATGTCGATGGACGATCTGAAAAACATCAAAACCGTCGATATCGGCGAGGTGCTCAAACAGCTCGGAGAGCAGGCGGATTCAGACTCAACCGATAAGCCCGGCAAACCCGACCCCGACTCTGACAAACCCTGATCAGGCTACCTGCAGGCTGATTGCTTTATCGATGGCCGCAAACACCACATCGCACAACTCGTGGATCTGCGCGGCCGGCATGCCTGGCGCTGGCATCAGAATCACCACGTCTCCCAGAGGTCGAATGATAACACCCTGCTCACGCGCTGCCAGGGTCACCTGGTGTCCCATGCGGCGGTCGGCAGGAAAGGCTTCCCGGGTTTCCCGGTTCGCCACCAGTTCGATCCCCACCATCGTCCCTTTGTGACGAACTTCTCCCACGTGCGGATGGTCTTTCAACTCCGCCAGCCGTTCTGCGAGAATCTGTTCGTTCGCTTTCACATTCTCCAGCGTGTTCTGAGAATCGAACAGCTCCAGCGTCGCCAGAGCGGCCGCACAGGCCAGGGCGTTCCCGGTGTAAGTATGCCCGTGGTAAAACGCATTGTAGTCGGTATGCTCACCTTCAAAGGCAGCCGCGATTTCATCGGTAGTCATCGTCACCGCCAGGGGCAGATAGCCGCCTGTAATCCCTTTGGCCAGGCAGAGGAAATCGGGCGTCACCCCTTCCTGCTCGCAGGCGAACATGGTCCCCGTGCGTCCCAGTCCGACTGCCACTTCGTCAGCAATCAACGGAATGCCATAGCGGGTCGTGAGTTCCCGTACCCGTTTCAGATAACCGGGCGGATGCATCTGCATGCCGGCGGCTCCCTGCACCAGCGGCTCGATCACAAACGCCGCCAGTCGTGTATGGTTTTCTGCCAGCAGTCGTTCCAGTTCCGCGTAGCAGTGTGCGTGATAGTCAGCTTCGCTCATCCCTTCAGGACGATGATACGCCGCCGGACAGGGCATCTGCACCGAATGGAACAGCAGCTTCCCGAAGATCTCGTGGAAAATGGAAATCCCGCCCACACTCACCGAACCGATTGTGTCGCCGTGATAAGCGTGCTGCATGCAGGCGAACAGATCCCGCGACTGAGCATCGGGGTTAGGCTTCTGATTGTGATACTGGAACGCCATCTTGAGGGCGATCTCCACTGCGGTGGAGCCACTGTCCGAGTAAAAGACTTTGGTCAGCCCTTCCGGCGCCCGTTTAACCAGCTCTCCCGCCAGCTCGATGGAGGGCACACTTCCCAGCCCCAACAGCGTGGAATGGGCGATGCGGTCGAGTTGATCCCGGACTGCCTGATCCAGTTCCGGCACACGATGCCCGTGCACGTTACACCACAGTGAAGAGACGCCATCCAGGTAGCGTCGTCCTTCGACGTCGATCAGGTAAAACCCGTCCCCGGATTCAATCAGGGGGACGTTTTCTGCACGATGCCCCCGCATCTGGGTAAACGGATGCCAGAGGTGTTCGTTATCGATTTGGCGTAATTCTTCAGGCTGCATGAGCGTCTCACATCGAGAATTCAGAAAAAACAGTAAGTGTAAAAAGAGAAAGAGCCACGCCGGGAGATCGTGACTCTTTCACTAAGACTGAAACGCGAAACCGAATTACTCCGGCAGCAGGTCGCGAACGACGTCCCGCTCTTCCCGCAGTTCCTGCAGGGTCGCGTTGAATTTCTCCATAGCGAAGTCATCGTGCTCGATGCCTTCGACGATCTTCCAGGTGTTGCCGTCGCTGGTCAGCGGGTAACCGAAGATCAGACCTTCATCCACACCGTAGCTGCCATCGCTGCAGACAGCAGCACTGAAGCTTTCGCCCAGCGGGGTAGGAGTGATAATGCTCTTGATCGTATCCAGGGCAGCATTCGCAGCGGAAGCGGCACTGGAAGCACCACGGGCCTGGATCACAGCCGCACCACGCTTCTGGACGGTTTCGATGAACTCGCCCCGCAGCCAGTCGTGATCTTCGATGATTTCCGGAACTGGTGTGCCGTGAATGGTCGCGTGGTAGAAGTCCGGGAACTGAGTCGCGGAGTGGTTACCCCAGATATTCATGTTCTTGATTGCGGTCACAGGCTGACCCGATTTTTTGGCGATCTGGGTGACGGCCCGGTTTTCGTCCAGACGGGTCATCGCGTACCAGCGATCGCGGGGAACCTTGGGAGCATTGGCCATTGCGATCAGGCAGTTCGTGTTACAGGGGTTTCCGACAACCAGAACCCGCACGTCATCGGCAGCGGCGTTCTGAATCGCCTGACCGGTGCTGGTGAAGATCGGACCGTTAACGCGGATCAGATCGCCCCGCTCCATACCTGCTTTACGCGGTACACTGCCCACGCAGATCACGAAGTTACAGTCAGCGAAAGCGTCTTCCAGATGATCACTGTCTGCTTTAACGACACCGGCCAGGGTCGGGAAAGCACAGTCTTCCAGTTCCATTTCCACCCCGTCCAGAGCGGACAGAACCGGAGGAACTTCGACCAGATGCAGGATTACCGGCTGATCGGGGCCAAAGATCTGCCCGGAAGCCAGACGGAATAACATAGCGTAACCAATCTGGCCAGCTGCCCCGGTAACTGCAACTCGAATCGGATGATTCATCTCTTTATCGCTCCTTAACTTATGAATGTGGCTCAGTGAACCTGTCTCCAGGTGGAAGTTCGCAGATTTATTCTGTTTTTTGTACCTCCACACTGCCGGATCGGCAACCGACTGAGGGCATCAGTTTCCAATTTCTGAAGACTCGTCGCAAATGCGATGCTCCCGCGCGTCACAGCCTGTGAAAATAGACGATTTCTACCCGTTCTGACCCCAGACGAACACGATCCTTGCCGGACCCAATCGATCATTGATTGAACAGATAAGCGCCTCCGCCGATGCCCAGGGCAGCCGCCAGGCAGGCCAGCGTAATTTTGATCCAGCTGTAAGGCCGCTCTCCGTTCACTTCCCCCGTCGCTGCATTGACGGCCACCTGGTACAGTTTGCCTTTATACTTGTAGCTCATCAGCCAGAGAGGCAACAGCAGATGTTTATAGGTAATCGCATCATACTGGCTCTGCACCGTATCCACCCGTTGGGTGTCCCCGCCAATCCTGCTGCAGACTTCCGAATACAGGGCATCGTCCATCCGCTGCTTCCCCAGCACAAATCCGTCTTTGAGCTCAACATCGTATGTCCGTGCCGTAAAGCCCGCCAGATACGCGTGTTTGAAGGGGACCAATAGATGCATGGGAAACGGTTCCAGCGCCCGAATCAGCGGTCGCGGCAGTCCCCATGATGCCAGAATTACCACATCGTCAAAGAAACGCTGAAAGTTGCCGGAGGCGGGATACCAGCGGGTCCTGCGTTCGCGCCGTCGATTCTTCCCGGTCCCGACCGTCACGTAATAATATTCGCCCCGTTGTCCGGAGTAATAGGTGCTCGTCAGGCTGTCAAAAGTGAAGTAAGGCAGATAGACGCCGTGAAACTGACCTTCGGCCCCCTTCTCCACAAAATCGTTTGGTGCAAACCAGAGTGACTTCACCCAGGCCTTGAGATTCAGCCGCGATCGACCTTCATCCACCTGGAACGGCAGCACCGCATCCACGGGCACCCGCTTCTCCGAGGTGTGCACTTTATCCAGCTGAATCGGCGAGGCACAGTAGGGACATTCCGAACTGGTCAGCGTTCCGACAAAGCGGAGTGTCGCCCCACAACTTTCGCAGCGGACCTCCTGCTCTTCCTCGTTTTCCACATCTAACTGCTGTTCGCGCAGCTCCTGCAGATGGGCCAGCATCCCGTAGAAATCCTGCTCTTCGATTTCCTTATCAGGATCGATGCCGATCACTTTTTCAAACCCGCAATGCTGGCACTTCAGCTTCTGGGTATGGATATCGAAAGTCAGATCAGACCCGCAGCCTTCGCAGGGGAAGATATGCCCCTTTTCGCCATCAATCCGCTCTCCTTCTTCCCCGAACGGCTCTTCGAGAAAGATCGGCTCATCAGCATCATGCGGAGGCAGAGGCGGTGGTTGCGGACTCATAATTCCCTTTTGGTCTGATTAAAACACGTGTTGGCGATCACCGGTCAGTGGTTCAACGTCAATTCAGGACGCCTGGATTAATCTACTTTGAAAAAATCAGTCGCCGTAGTCAACCTGAACCAGATAGAGACCGCTCGCTGGCGCCGTAGCTCCCGCCTGGGAACGATCCATCGACTCGACAATCTCCCGCACTTTCTCGGGAGACCAGCGTCCCACGCCTACCTCGAACAGGGTCCCCACAATCGCCCTCACCATATTGTACAGAAAGCCGTCCGCGACAATATCGACCGTAATAAACTCCGCCGGCGAATTCGAGGCACTTTGTGACAGCCCGGGATTCGCGCCCCACACCGGCCAGACCGAAGTCCGCTGTACCGTCAGTTCCTTCACCGTCCGTATGCTTGTCGCCTTGTTCGGGAAATGCGATTCAAAGCAGCGGAAATCATGTTTGCCTAAGAGATGCTGGCCCCCGACATGCATCTGCTCCGCATCCAGCGGCCGCCCGAACTCACAGACATACCGCTTCAGAAACGGAAAGCTGACGCTGCTGTTATGAATCACATAGCGATACCGCTTTTGTACCGCCGAGTATGTCGCGTGAAAGTCCGGAGCAACCTCGGCCACTTCCCGAACACAAATGCTGTCCGGCAGAAACCGCTGCAACCCCGTCTGGAGATTCTTGCAGGGAATCTTCGACTCGGTCTGAAAACTGGCCACCTGCCCCAGCGCATGCACGCCGGCATCGGTGCGTCCCGCGACCAGTACTCCGGTTTTCTGCTGTGTCAGCTTTTCGATCGCCGCTTCCACGCAGCTCTGGACCGAAACACCGTTCGGCTGGACCTGCCAGCCCGCATATTCCGATCCGTCATAAGCCAGTGTCAGTTTGATATTTCTCATGACCATTGCTTCGTCGGCACCAGTCAGTCTGACTTAGAGACCGAGCTTCTCTTTCCAGTAAGCGGTCTGCTCCTGTACCGGCTTTTCGCCCCCCGAACCAAAGCTGCAGAGTGCCGCCATCGCGTTCCGGGCGCCCAGCACCTGGTAGATATCCTCTTCGATATCGGGACACGCCTGCTGCAGTTCTTCCAGAGACAAATCTGCCAGCCGGATACTCCGCGATTCACACAGCGACACCAGTTTCCCGACGATCCCGTGCCCGGTCCGCATCGGCGTTCCTTTTTTGATCAGGTACTCCATCAGGGCAGTCGCATCGAGGAAGCCGTCTTCCAGCTTGGCGTTGATCGTCTCGACCTGCAGTTCCGCCCCTTCGACCATCGCAGCCGCCAGCTCCAGACAGGCGGCGACTGTGTCGTAAGCGTCGAACATTGCCAGCTTGTCTTCCTGCATGTCCCGGTTGTAGGCCATCGGCAGACCCTTTAACAGCACCAGTGTCTGCTGCACATCGGCAATCGGTCGGGCCGACTTACCGCGGATCAGTTCCAGCACATCCGGGTTCCGCTTCTGTGGCATGATGGACGACCCCGTGGTGAAGGCATCGGGCAGCTTGATGAAGCCGAACTCAGTCGAGAACCAGGCGATCCATTCTTCGGCCCAGTTACTCAGGTGTGTGGCGATCATCGCCATGCAGAAACAGAATTCAGCCAGGTAGTCGCGGTCACTCGAGATATCCAGACTGTTCCGGGCTACGTCAGTGAATTCCAGCAGTTCCGCAGTAAAGTGCCGGTCAATTGGCAACGAGCTTCCCGCCAGTGCCGCCCCGCCCAGCGGAGAAACATTCACACGGGTAAGACAGTCGGCCAGTCGCTGACGATCCCGGTCGAACTTCTCGCAGTAAGCGAGCCAGTAATGAGCGGCTTTGACCGGCTGTGCCCGCTGCAGGTGAGTAAAGCCGGGCAGCACCTGATCGGCGTCACGCTCACAACGCTCGACGAACGCCACCTGCAGATCCTTGAGCAGGCTGTCAACCCGTTCGATGGCACCCCGGGTATAAAGCTTGAGGTCGGTCGATACCTGGTCGTTCCGGCTGCGGCCAGTGTGCAGTTTGCGACCGATGTCGCCGATCCGTTCGATCAACGCACTTTCGATGTGCATGTGGATGTCTTCGAGTTCAAAACGGAATTCGAATTTCCCGTCAGCGATCTCGGCACCGATCTGATCCAGCGTTTCCACGATCTGCCGGCTTTCGTCAACCGTGATCAGTCCCACTTTGGCCAGCATCTGGGCGTGTGCCTGCGAGCCCTGGATATCAACAGCCGCCAGCCGACTGTCAAAACTGATTGATTCCGTAAACGCTTCAACGCGGGCATCGGTCTGCTGTTGAAATCGTCCTCCCCAGGCTTTTGCGGCCACGGTCTGTCTCCACTGCAAGTCGTTAAAATAGTTCGGTTTCGCTCGGGCTCCGCATTCTCAAAGAGCCCTGCATAGGCAGAGTAATCTGCCAGACAGCATCCATCAAGCCGCCCACGCGCCCGGAGCCCGAATGACGCCATAATTTATCCCTTTTTCCGCATCGCAGCGGGAAATATGTTGGTAAATGGTCCAAAGGCCCCTCTAGGATGGAAAGTTGAGTCACTCTCTTTTGAACACGAGTCAATAACCTGAAGTCCTCCAAAGAGCCATGAAACTGAACCTGACACTAACCCTCGTCTGCGCCGCCCTGCTGAGTGGCAGCCTGCTGCAATCTAGCCGGGCCGCAATTGAAGCCCCGAAACCCAAACTGACGGACACAGAAAAGACTCCGCAACTCAAAGCACCAGGCAAAGCCGCTTCGGCCGATACCTGGACCATCGAGATCACTCCTGCCCCGGGCTTGAATTCCTATGCGACAAAAAAAGTTCAGGTTCCCCTGCAGCAAACGCAGACAGCCTCAGCCGAGAACACTGCTGATACCATCGTGATTGTGCCTCGTGACATTCCCCAGATTCCTGAGCAGGAATGCGAGCACTGCAAAGCACCGCACCGTTCCATTCAACGGATGGCGGCCCAATACGGTTTCGGCAGCTGGCCCCTGGCCTCCAACGGCTATTTTGCCAATCTGCAATCCGTGCCGGCCCTCTACATGTATAGTGACCTGATTCGCTCCAACTGGTTCGGTTCTCCTTATCGCGGTCACACTTTTTACTACAACGGTTATCGTCCCTCGTTCCGCTTTGGCTCGCTGCAGTACCGCGGCTTCGGGAATTATGACCGCATGTACAACCCGCGGGTCATCCCCTTCGGATATCAGTATTCCGGCGCCCGCGATTACTACCGGATTCTGGCCCTGACATCGATGCTGGCCAACCTTCCCTGATTGATCTGATTTTCAGGCAACAGCACGACTGCTCTGGATCACATGCATTTTCGTTGATATAATCAGCCACAGCTCTTGAGTTCTCCGTCACTCCCAGCCATTCCAGGGGGCCCGCGTGATGACTGAAATGACTACGGGTGGCATGTGTGCGCCACACCTGCTGAATCGACGACAGGCGATGCAGATCGGCGTCGGTCTGTTCGGCCTGAATCTGCCGCAGTTACTCCAGGCGAAACAGTCCGACGGCAAAGAATCGGGTAAGCAGGACATCTCCTGTATCTTCATCTTCCTGGCAGGTGGTCCGAGTCATTTTGAGACCTTTGATCCCAAGCCCGATGCCCCCGCCGAAATCCGTGGCCCGTGGAAACCGATCGACACCAACGTACCCGGCATTCAAATCTGTGAGAAGCTCCCCCTGTTGGCGCAACGGATGGACAAGGTCGCGCTGATCCGTTCCTGGCAGGGAAAGAGCGGCTCACACAGCACCGGCTCTCAGCATGTCGCCAGTGGATTCAAACCGACGGGCAAACAGTATTTCCCCAACTTTGGTTGTCTGGTTTCGGCCCTGTACGGCAGCCGCGTTCCCGGCGTCCCACCCCATCTGGGCCTGCCGGTCGCCGCCCGATATACCGATCCTCCCGGCTACCTGGGCACCGCTTTTTCCGCCTTCGATCTCAAAGGGGATCCCAGCAAACCGGAAATGGAACTGGGGGGCCTGAACCTGTCACAGGTCCGTTTCGAAAACCGCCTGGAAATGCTCTCGCAGCTGGAAAACCTGAGTCGCCTGCAGGAGATTCAGAACTCGCAGTTCGAATCGGTCGACAAATTCACCGACGAAGCCATCGCCATGCTGACCAGCGGCGCAATGCAGAAAGCAGTGAACCTCGAAGAAGAACCGATACAGACCCGCGAGCGCTACGGCGATAACATTTACGGGCGACGCGTCCTGCTGGCCCGGCGCCTGGTGGAAGCGGGAGCCCGCTTCGTAACGATCAACCAGGCCGTCCAGGGCGGCCTGTTCGGCAATGCCAAAACCAATGGCACCTGGGATAACCACGGCTGGCTCTTCGATTCGATGATGACCTTCTCCAAACCGCCCGCAGACCTGCCCAAAGGCAAACGCTGGCACAGCTATGCCGGCCCCGGAAACGTTCCTCAACTGGACATGTCGCTCTCTGCTCTGCTGGACGACCTGGATGAGCGGGGACTACTCGACACAACTCTGGTTGTCGCGATGGGTGAATTCGGACGCACACCGAAAATCAACGCCACCGCTGGCCGCGATCACTATCCCAATGCAGGTAGTGTCCTCATGGCAGGCGGACCGGTGCAACGAGGAACAGTGATTGGAGCCACCGACCGCAATGGAAGTCTGCCCAGCACGCGTCCCTGGCGTCCCGAGGACTTTGCCACCTCCATTTATCACGCGCTGGGCATCGACGCCCACCAGACCTATTTCCCCCGGCTCGCCCGCCCCACGCCAGTCGCTGCTGGTGAACTGATCGAAGGCCTGTTCTAAGTCGGATTACGGAAATTCAACCTGGGAACCAGAAATCAGGCGTGTATTTCAGCCCAGCGATTGCATCCGTCTACCACTCCTGCTAGGTTTCACTTTTTAAGCGCACGATCTCTGCAGGAGTGTTTTTTTATGTCATCCGCTGCCCCCCGCGCCGTTGTGCTCGTCAGTGGCGGTCTCGATTCCGCGACCACGCTGGCCATCGCCGCCGATGCCGGTTTTGAACTGTATGCTCTCTCCTTCGACTACGGACAGCGGCACCGTCACGAGCTGGACGCCGCGAAAAAAGTCTGTCAGGCTTTCGATGCACAACACTTCGTCACTTTCCCGCTGGATCTGCGTGTCTTCGGTGGCTCGGCACTCACCGCCGACATCGAAGTCCCCAAGGACCGCTCGGATGATGACCTGGAAGCCGGCATCCCCATCACCTACGTCCCGGCCCGGAATACGGTATTCCTCTCGCTGGCACTCGCCTGGGCCGAAACATTGAATGCTTTCGACTTGTTCATCGGCGTGAATGCCGTCGATTACAGCGGCTATCCCGACTGCCGCCCCGAGTTCATCGAGTCGTTCGAGAAAATGGCCAACCTCGCCACCAAATCGGGAGTGGAACACGGCGGGACCTGGAAGGTGCATACGCCATTGATTTCACTCACCAAAGCGGAGATCATCCAAAAAGGGATGGAACTCGGCGTCGATTACGGCCTAACCCACAGCTGCTACGACCCGCTGCCCGATGGCACGCCCTGCGGTCACTGTGACTCCTGCCAGCTCCGCGCCAAAGGTTTCGCGGAAGCCGGCTTTGATGATCCGGCCCTGAAAAAATAATTCGCGTTCAACTGGAGGGCTTCAACTCCCACCCCGGTTGTGTCACGGGAGGTTCCGCAGGAGGCTCCACGAGCTTGCCGTACAGATCGGGACGCCGGGCGCGGATGTAACGTCGCCCACTGGCCTGCGACAGTTTTTCCTCGGTGCACAACGCGATCGCGATGTCATCTCCGAGGTTCGTACACTCGGCGATGATCTCTCCAAACGGATCGAGAATCATCGAAAGGCCCGGCTTGACTTCCTGGTCATCCATGCCGACCGGGTTCGTGAAGATCGCATACACGCCGTTGTCATAAGACCGCGCGGGCAGCCAGCGCATCAGCCAGCCTTTCCCCTTGGGCCCCTGAAATTCCTGTCGCAGCCGTACCGGATCGCGTTCCCGGTTCTCCCACAGTTTCGGATCCACGAGCCCCCGCCCGGGCATCACCGATGGGAGGCAACAGGTCACATGCGGCATAAAGATGATCTCGGCACCCAGCATGGCTGTCATCCGCACGTTTTCGATCAGGTTGTTGTCGTAGCAGATCAAGATCCCACAACGACACCCCCGTAGATCGAAGACCGCGTATTCACTGCCGGAAGAGAGATGCGAATTCACAAACGCATGCAGCTTGCGATAGCGGGCCACCAGTTCATCCCCATCAACACAGACGTACGTGTTATACACGTCCCCCTGATCCTCTTCGAACAGGCCGGCCAGAATGGGCACGCCGACTTCCCGGGAGATTGACATCAGTTCCTGTGTACTCGGTCCGGAAGGCACCGGTTCAGCCAGCGCCAGCAGTTCTTCTTTGGAGAACGATTGCACGAATGTGTAAGCGGGGATACAACATTCATGAAAGCTGACAATCTCAGCCCCCTGGTCGACCGCCTGTTGAGCCAGCTCACGGATTCGCTGCAGATTATATGCCTTGTCTCCGTTACGATGTTCAAACTGGACGGCAGCGATCCTGATGTCTCTCATTGGGTTTTTCCTTCCGATTTGCTATGCTGTGAATTCACCCATCTTAATCTGATGTTTTCCAACGATAAAGGGATTTTAAAACTGATGGCGACACAATTGACGAATGACGCACTCTCCGCAATCGAAGCAGACTGGCTGATTATTCCCCTGGCCGAGGCAGCCCCGCTCCCCGCTGAGGTTTCAAAACTGGACGAAGCGATCGGTGGCCAGATCAGCCGCCTGATCGAAGCTGAAGACTTCACCGGCAAACTGGCGTCGACCGCCACCCTGCTCGGATTAAGCGGCATCAAAACCCCACGCATCCTGCTGGCGGGACTGGGCCCCGCAAAAGACCTCTCGCTGGCAGCGCTGGAAAAATCCCTGATGACCGCCGCCCGTGCCATCTCAATTAAAAAAGAGATCCGCGCCGCGGTCCTGCTCCCCGAAGTGTCAGAAAGCTCACTCTCTGCAGCCCAGATCGCCCGTCAGATCAGCACCGCCATGACCGTCGGTTCGGTGGGACAGGACCTGTACCGGGCCGAACCCGGCCGCTTCCCCTTCCAGGAAGTGTCGATCGCGGGCGCAGACTCTGCTGAAGTTCAGCAGGCGATCACAGAGGGATCGATCCTGGGCGAAGCCGTTAACCTGGCACGCGAAGTGGTCAACCGTCCCGCCGGCGATATCTTTCCGGTCAGCTTTGCCGACAAGGTTTTGGAAGTCGCGAAGGAATGTGGCCTGGAAGCAGAGATCCTCGACGAAAAACAACTGGCAGATGAAAAGATGGGCTCCATGCTGGCCGTCGCCCAGGGCAGTGATCAGCCTCCCCGCCTGGCGATTCTGAAACATCAGGGCGGCGCTGCCTCCGCTCCTACGCTGGCCCTGGTCGGCAAAGGGGTGACCTTCGACAGCGGCGGACTTTCACTCAAGCCCAGTGACGGCATGAAGACCATGAAATGCGACATGGGTGGTGCAGCCGCGGTCCTCGGCGCGATGACGGCGATTGCCCGCCTCAAGCTGCCCGTGAATGTCGTGGGCTACATGGGACTCGTGGAAAACATGGTCAATGGATCGTCTTACAAACTGGGTGACGTCCTCACAGCCCGGAACGGCAAGACCATTGAAGTTCTCAACACCGATGCCGAAGGACGCCTGGTTCTGGCCGACGTCCTCACGCTGGCTGTCGACCGCGGGGCCTCGAATCTGATCGATCTCGCCACCCTGACCGGAGCCTGTGTCGTCGCCCTGGGTGAAGATGTAACCGGCGTCTTCTCTAACACCCCGGCCTGGTCTCAGGCGGTTCAGGACGCCGCCAAAACCACCGGTGAATCGGTCTGGGAAATGCCCATGTTCCCCGAGTTTGGCGAGCAGCTGAAAAGCGACGTTGCAGACCTGAAAAACGTCGGTCTTCGCTGGGGTGGTGCCATCACCGCCGCCAAGTTCCTGGAAAACTTCGTCAGCGAAACCCCGTGGGTCCACCTCGATATCGCAGGCCCGGCTTTCGCTTCAGCCAATCTGCCTCACCGTGAAGGTGGCGCTACCGGCTGCATGGTTCGCACCCTGGTAGAAGTTGCCCGCGAGTACAAAGGCTAAGCAAAAGACAGCAGAGGTTACTCTTCGGATTCTCGTTCCAGCGCCCCCAGGTCACTCAACGATGCTGCGGGGCGTTGTTTCATTCCCCGGGGGCCTTTGAACTCCTGTTTTACGGGGAAATTTGCTTTGACAGCTTCCGGTAGAGCGCCCGCTTTATTCAGGCAGGCGGACTTGGCAGTGAGGAAGAACAGGTTCTTCTCTTCGTCCTGAAATCCCGGATCGGCACCGGAATGGATTTCGTCTTCCGCACTGACCTTGCCGAAGCGAGTAGAGTGCGCGGCTTTCCAGCCCCGTTTGATCCAGTTATGACTCAGACTCGCGGTTCCCTCTTCATCAAGAATCGCCAGGCTGCTGCCATCATGCGAGGTATAAAGAATGTTATTCCGGCAGTCCAGGTGTTCGCTCGCGGTTGACAGACGCACCAGCGTAGTGGACGCCCGCCGGGAAACCATCGTGTTGTTGTAGAGAAACAATGTCCCCTTGCGATAATTGTCTTCGTCGCCGCTGTCGCCGCCGTAGTGAATCATCTGCGTGTTTGAATCTTCCTTGCGTTTCACCAGCACATTGCCGTACACATAGGTAGAGCGGTAGCGTGGATCAAAGCGAATCGTATCGCTGCCCTCGGCATCGACCAGATCGAGTTGACGGTTGCCGCTTTCAATCCAGTTGTAGCGCACGACCAGGCCGGCAGAGCGATCTTTGAGATTGTTCCCCAGGCAGTTTTCGCGAAGCGGACCGAGGTAGTTCCCCTGAAAGATCATCCCGGCGGCTTCAGTATAAACGTTGTGTTCGTAATAGCTGTCGGCGATCCCGTTATGATAGATCGCACAGTTCTCGACGAGGATCTCTTTTGAGTCGGGGGCGATAAACAGACCGTTGCCGCAATCGTGCAGGAAGCAGTTGCGGATCGTAATGTGTTCCCCTTTTTCAATGAAGATCGCCGCGGCATTCTGAAAATACTTCTGCAGTCCGTCCGAACTGAAATAGAAGAAGGAGGGACGCGCACTGCGGATGTCGAGGTTTTCGATCACAATGTGTGCGGGCATCGTATCGGCTGGATCGCGGGCACCACCAATTTTGATGATCCCCCGCTGTTCGCCCCAATAGCGGAGCTGCGGTCGCGTGACGGCCCGCCGACCATCGATGACAGGCAGATCCCCTTTGTCGGAGGGGATGCCTTTGATAACAATCGGCTTCGCCTGCGTCCCCCGGCGACAGAGTACCCATTTACTTCGATAAGTCTGCGCCCGCCAGTGAATCTGGACCTCATCCCCCGGAGAAAGACTCTCCCAGGGAACTTTTTCCAGCAGAGTATACTTTTTATCGGGGCCTACTTCGTAAAGTTCCGCCTGACACTCCGTCGCCCTGGCAGAAACCAGAACCACTATGAAGCATGCCAGCAGACAGTTCAGAAGTCGAACAGACAGAGAACCGGTTCCCTGCATTGGAGTTTCAGTTCGCTGCACGGCAGGGTCCCTTCCCTTTCGGATCTGTTCTCAACTCAGGCCGGCACGTTCATTGTTGATCGACGACCTGAGATTTCTGCTCCACACCGGGGCTGCTTAGTGAACCTGAGCTGGCACCCACCGTACCGGACGGGCTCCCTGACCGGGCTGAGCCGAGCTGGGAATGTTGGTCGGAGCATACAGCATGGAAGGCGGAACGGAAGACATCGGCTCTTCGGCAGCAGGTGCAGGCGCTGGTTTCTGGATGGCTCCCTTAGGTCCGTGATCGGGCGTAGGGGCAATCTTCTGAGGGACCACAGTTGCAGGACCAGAGGGAGTACCGTGTCCTTCCGGAACGAATCCGCCGTGGTAATCACCTTGATACTCACCTTCGTAGGTTTGCGGAGATTCATAGTACTGCCCCTGTCCTCCCTGCGGACCACAGGTCGGGCAGTTGGACTGGGAAGAGAAGTTCGGCGTGGGGTACGATTCCATGGGATAGGTTTCCATGGGACCTTCATCCCAGCCACCATAGCTGAAGGTTCCCGAAGCCAGAGTGGAAGGGAACTTCTTACCAAAACCATGCTTCTTAAAAGGACCGCAGGTATTGCAGCCACCACAGGGATCACAGGTATTGCACGGATCACAGGAATTGCAGCATAGCTTTTGCATCCGCTGTGCGCGGTGCTTTGACAGCGAACATTTGATATCATCCATAAAGTTGGTGGGTCCGTACATCTCACCACCGCAGACCATGCCGGTCGACGGATCGTAATAACCTGGTCCGGCGCAGCCGGTCAGAGGAAGACAGAGTAAAATACCCACACTTAATTTCAGTAACGAATTCATTTGGAAAATCCGGTCAATCTCAGTTCTTAAAAGTGGTCGTCACTCGCGGAGTGACAGTCGCAGGATCCCCTGCAGAGAGAACCCTCTATCTCTGAGATCGTCATTTCCCAATGTTAACCTTTAATGATTATAGGAATTTTAACGATTTTTATTGTCGTTCAGCTGCCAGAGGTTCGCGTTGTCGTAAGCCGTTGTGATAGAACAGATTAAATAGACATGAACAAATCCGAACAACTTGATCTGAGTAAAATCGGCTTTCTCGCGATGTGGAAATTAGGGGGCCTGACTCCCTGGGATCTGGTCCGACGTGCCTTTATCGGCTACAACCAGCACCGCCTCAGTGCCCAGAGTGCACAGTTCGCCTATTACGCCATCTTTACGCTCTTCCCACTGCTGATGGTCCTGATCGGCTGCGTAGCTCAACTCCCGATCGAGGGCCTGATTCGCAGCATGGAAAACGCCATCAATATGGGACTGCCCCATGATCTCTCCCAAATCCTGTTCGACCAGATCGCTGACATCCAGAAGAAAACCACCTTCAGTCTGATCATGGGAGGCGTGGTCCTTTTATCCTGGGGGGGCATGCGCCTGTTCCTCACGATGGGTAAAGGACTGGATGCCGTGTTTGAAGTCGATCATCGCAGAAAGTTACTCAAAGCGGGCGGACTCTCCCTGTTGCTGACATTTTTTGTGCTGTTCCTGTTGTTACTTGCCATGATTCTGCTGGTGGTCGGCCCCGCGATGGCCCGCCTGCTGCTGTCAAATTTTGATATGCCCTGGCTGCATGTCCTGCTCTCTGCCGGTACCCGCTGGTCAGTTGCCTGCGGCTTCATGCTGATTTCGACCTCGGTCATCTACTGGGCCGTTCCCAGTGTCAGACTTCCCTGGAACATCATCACTCCGGGCAGCCTGTTTGTTGTTGTCAGCTGGGTGGTCATGTTGCTGGGCTTTCGCGAGTATGTCGAAAATTTTGCACACTACAACGAAACTTATGGGACCCTGGGGGGATTCATTGTGTTACTCGTCTGGTTGTATATGACCGGAGCGATTCTGATGATGGGGGCTGAGATCAACGGCGTAATTTATCGGGCGGCGAAAGAGAAATCCGCAGCCATCAGCTGACCGTCCTGCTTCGTTGTTTGCTCTCTCCCCCTGATTCCCGCTCTCTCACTCGAAACAGAGCGCTTCCTTATTGACGAAACCAGAGAGAGGATTCTAAAATACATCAACGTCCACTTATTTCTTAGTCGCGTTCTGGAGCGCAATTATGTTCCGTGTCGAGTTTGGCAAAAGCGGCAAATATTGTGACGGTCTCAGCCGTCGTCACTTCCTGCAGGTCGGTATGGCTGGCATGGGCTCGGCCAGTCTCTCACAGATCCTGCATGCGAAAGCAAACGCAGCTCAGAACGGCATCCCGGCGAAAGACACCTCCGTCATCTTGCTCTGGCTCGATGGCGGACCAAGCCACCTCGACACCTATGACATGAAGCCCGAAGCCCCCAGCGAATACAGGGGCATCTGGAATCCGATTCACACCAACGTCCCCGGCATGGACATCACCGAGCTGTTTCCGCTCCAGGCGAAATGTGCGGACAAGTTCTCGGTCGTCCGCTCTCTACATCATAATACCGGTGACCACTTTACCGGCGGACACTGGATGCTCACCGGACGGGGAGGCGTCAGCGGTGGCAGCACACCCGGTCGGAATCCGTCCATCGCCTCAATGGCCACCAAGGTCCTTGGTCCGCGTGATCCGGGAATGCCGGCCTATGTCTCCGTCCCTTATGCATCGAGCATCGGATTGCGTCCCGGCTACTTCGGCGGCAACTTCCTGGGCGTGCAGTACGATCCCTTCGAAACCGGCTCGGATCCCAACAACCAGAATTTCCAGGTCCAGAACCTGAGCCCCATTAACGGGCTCTCACTCCAGCGGCTCAAAGACCGCAAAGACCTGCTCAAAACATTCGATCGCCTCCGCAGAGATGTGGACCAGTCGGGCATGCTCGATTCCATGGATCGCCTGGACCAGAAAGCTTATGACATGGTCACTGGCGAAAAAGCCCGCCGCGCATTTGATCTTAAATCCGAAGACGAAAAGCTCCGCGATCAATACGGACGCCACACCTGGGGACAGAGTGTCCTGCTGGCCCGCCGTCTGGTGGAAGCGGGAACCACCTTCGTCACCGTGCACTTTGGTGGCTGGGACCATCACTGGAACCTGCAGAGCGGAATGGAAAGCTATCTCCCCCGCGTCGACCAGGCCGTGAGTGCTCTGTTTGAAGACCTCGCACAACGTGGTCTCAGTGAAAAGGTGCTGGTCGTGTTGTGTGGTGAATTCAGCCGCACTCCCCGCATGAACGATGGCGGCAACGGTGGACCTCCATTAAGCCAGGGAACGCCCGGCCGCGACCACTGGGGCAACTCCATGTTCTGTCTGCTGGGCGGCGGAGGTGTCAAAGGGGGCCGGATTGTCGGCGCCACCAATCGTCTGGGTGATGCCCCTGCGGACCGTCCCGTCCGTCCCGGTCATATTCATCATACGATTTACCGTGTTTTAGGCATGGATCCGGAAATGCACTTCCCGGATCACTCTGGAAGACCTACGATAGCCGTAGATCACGGTGAAGTGATCAGCGAACTCTTTTAGTGCCTCTATCAGTCAGCGTACCAGTGCCTCACGATTGTCCAAAATCTGATTCCCCAGACGACTCTGCCGGTCTGCGCCGGCGCTGGTCAAGCTTTTTACTGGTAACCGGTGCCCTTGGCCTGGTCTGGTTCGTTGCACTCCCCCGCATCGCCCGGGTCCCGCAGATCCGTGCGAAAATTGAACACCTGGAAGCACACCAGATCGATCCCAGTGCGATGTACTACACCGATCTGGAAAAAGTCGAAGACACGGTACAGCAAATCCACGACTTTCACCGCGAACATCCGAACGCGTTATGGTAAACTGGCACTCAGCAGTTAATGAAAACCTCTCAGTGTCAAATCAAAGAGCGCATCATGGATCAGATCCCCTTTCAGGAAGCACTCGCGGCGTTCCCTTCCTCCCGTGGCAGGACGCTGTCAGACCTCTCCAATGAGGCCCCCGTACTCGTCGTGTTCCTCAGGCACGGCGGCTGCCCTTTCTGTCGCGAGGTTCTGGCCCAACTGCAGTCCCTGTCCGCTGAACTCACCAAACGCGGCCTGCAACTCGCCATCGTCCATATGATGGAACCTCAACAGGCAAGCCAGTTGCTGGCCCGCTATCAACTGCAGGACGTCCACTCTTTCAGTGATCCGGAGCGCAAACTGTATGAGCTCTTCCAGGTCAAACGCGGCACGCTTTCTGAAGTCGCCGGACCTGCGATCTGGTGGTCCGGCTTCAAGACCACGATCCTCTCCGGCCATCTGCCAGGCATCCCCGGTAAAGATGTGCAACAGCTGGGAGCAGCGCTGATTCTTGACAAGGGGCAGATCGTCGCCAGCCATTTTTCCCAGAACTCGGCTGATCAACCCGACTGGGATCAACTGCTAGCCTGCGAACTTCCCCCGCATTGAGCTTTGATTTGTAAGCATTTCCGGTACGTTTCCATTTCCGGGAGAAACCTGCCATAATGCTTAGGAACCTTAAGATATTGAACCCGATTTCATATCGCTCCCACACGACCACAAACGCCCAGGGACACCATGCCTCAGGAATTTCCCGAAACAATTGAGAACGTCGCACAACTCGAAGAACTACTCAGCCGCCCCACCCCCGGCGTGATGGAAGCATTGCAACAGACTCCCGGCGATCTGATTCTGCTGGGCATCGCAGGCAAAATGGGACCAACACTGGCACAGATGATCCTCCGTGCGGATGAAGCCGCCGGAATCACCCGCCGCGTGATTGGTGTCAGCCGCTTTTCAGATGAATCGAGCCGTCAGCCTCTGGAAGACCTCGGCATTGAAACGATCAAAGGAGATCTGCTCGATAGCGATTTCATCCAGAGTCTGCCCGACGTTCCCAATGTGATCTACATGGCGGGCATGAAATTCGGCGCCACGGGCAACGAATCGCTGACCTGGGCTATGAATACCTATCTTCCTGCCCTGGTCTGTAACAAGTACCGAAACAGCCGCATCACCGCATTTTCCACGGGCAATATCTACGGACTCGTCCCTGCGAACGGCTCGGGTTCGGTCGAAACCGATCAGCCCGATCCCGTGGGTGAGTATGCGATGAGTTGCCTGGGTCGCGAACGAATGTTCGAGCATTTCAGTCGCACGCTGGAAATTCCAATGACGATCATCCGCCTGAACTACGCCACCGAGTGCCGCTACGGTGTACTCGTCGACCTGGCACTTCAGGTCTACCAGGAACAGACGATCGATGTTTCCATGGGTTACGTCAACGTGATCTGGCAGGGTGACGCGAATGCGATGACGCTCTGCTCACTACCCGATGCCACCACCCCACCGGCTTACCTGAATGTCGCCGGTCCGCGGATCCTCAAAGTGCGCGAGGTCTGCGAACGATTTGGGGAACTCTTTGGAAAACCGGTTCAGTTCACAGGCAGTGAAGCGCGGGACGCCCTGCTGAATAACGGCCAGTATGGTCATCAGAAGTACGGAGCCCCCCTGGTGGATGTCGAACAGATATTCGACTGGATCGCACACTGGATTCAAACCGACGGCCCCCTGCTGGGCAAGCCGACTCACTTTGAATCGCGTAGCGGCAAATTCTAAAGACAGCTGACTATCACCTCCTCGCTTTGAATCAGGATGCAAACGAACTGTGACCCCGTCCATCATTACGAAAACACTCCAACAGGGAACCGCCATCCCGGCACATCCCCTGGCCCTGAATGCCTCCCGCCAACTGGATGAACGCCGGCAAAGGGCGCTCTCGCGTTATTATATCGCCAGTGGTGTAGGCGGACTGGCAGTCGGCGTGCATACCACACAGTTTGAAATACGCGAACCGGGTATCGATCTGTTTCAACCCGTTCTGGAACTGGCCAGCGAAGAGATGGATCGGGCCGACGCGACGCGGCGCGTCCCCCTGATTCGCGTCGCGGGGATTTGTGGCCCCACCGATCAGGCCACCCGGGAAGCCAGTATCGCCCGCGAGGCCGGCTACCATTATGGTCTGCTCAGCCTGTCAGCTCTGAAGGAAGCGGATGAAGAGACGCTGATTCAACATTGTCGCGCCGTGGCTGAAATCATTCCCGTCTTCGGATTCTATCTGCAACCCGACGTGGGCGGACGACTGCTCCCCTACTCCTTCTGGCGGCGGTTCTGTGAGATTGAAAACGTGGCTGCGATTAAGATGGCCCCCTTCAACCGCTATCACACTCTGGACGTGATCCGCGCGGTGGCAGAATCGGGCCGCGAAGATATCGCCCTGTATACGGGGAACGATGACAACATCGTGCTCGACCTGGTCACGCCGTTCCGCTTTCGTTCGGGAGAGAATGCCCTCGAACGCCGCATCCGGGGCGGCCTGCTCGGACACTGGGCTGTCTGGACCAGTCGTGCTGTGGAAATTCTCGATGAATGTCAACAGATCGCGTCCCGCGGCGAAGCCATTCCGCTTTCCATCCTGCAGTTGAACACCGAAGTAACGGACTGCAACGCGGTCTTCTTTGACGTCGCCAACCGGTTCCAGGGTTGCATCCCCGGCATTCATGAAGTGCTGCGTCGTCAGGGACTGCTCGAGGGAACCTGGTGCCTGAATCCCCAGGAAACCCTGGGCCCCGGTCAGTTGGCCGAGATCGATCGGATCTATGAAGCTTACCCGCATCTGAATGACGATGCCTTCGTGGCGGAGCATCTGGACGACTGGCTCAGTGGTTGAGCCCCGTTAAATCCAATCTCGCCATGCGTCCCAAAAAGGCAAATAACTTGAGTCAAATTCTGGTAAAACGGTTCGAAACCCAAGTTTGAGATCGGTCTTGACGATAATAACTATGTCGGGTAAGAAGTGCTTCTCTTCACCGGGCCAACCTGCTCACAGACACAATCTCCCCTAAACACAAGATGAAAAAGCATTTAGCGACGAAGGACCGTCTTCATGTTTGACGAGAATATGACTCGGATTCTGCAGGAAGCAGTCAACGAGATGTTAGTCTGGGTTGGTTTTGGCACTCTGGTAGGTCTGGCTGCCAAAGCGATCATGCCCGGAAAAGATCCAGGCGGTGCCGTCAGTACCATGCTGATGGGGATCGGCGGCAGTGTCGTCGGTTGTGGCACCCTGATGTTTTTCTGGGACGGAGCCCGCGTCACGCCGATCAGCTCGATCGGTTTCCTGGCAGCCACCGGTGGTGCCTTCATTCTGCTGTTTTTCTATCGCCTGCTCTCCGGTTCCTTTTTTTCCGAAGCCGAAGATGGCGAACGCTGGTTGCACCGTCGTCGCAGACGCCGTCGTGCCCGTGACCTGGCTGACGAGACCTATTAAACCGGGTTCAATCAGCTCGATCAGCAATCGACACTAACCTCTTCCTTCTATCTGCTCACGAAGGTAGTTTCGAGAATACGTCCCCACCTGACCAGCATGCTGATTCACTCATCTGAGACAGTGAAACGCATTGACAAATACGCGAATGTTCACCAGAATTGTAAGCTGACATCTGCTCAGTCCCTTTGATCGCGAGCGGGCTGACGACAGGCTACTCAGCTGAGGACGATTCATGAGATTCTTATCTCCCCACCCAGGAGATCCCAACTGGTTTCTACTGGCGAAAGCCCTGATTGGTGCCGCCATGGTCATCGGGGCACCGTTTCTGATCAAACCGACATTCAAGAAAATCAGCGAAGCCAGACAAAGTGCGAACTGGCCGCAAACAGAAGCGGAAATCACACGATCTGAGGTCAAGACCGGTCAAAATCGTGGCAGACCTTCCTGGGATCCCATCGTTTCTTATCGCTATTCGGTCGATGGAAAAAACTATACGAGTTCAGACATCGCCTTTCGCGGTTATTCGACTCCCATTCCCTCCCACGCCGAAGAGGTCGTCGATAAATACCCCGTGGGCTCAAAGCACCCGGTATATTATTCTCCGGAAGATCATTCCAAAGCGGTCCTGGAAAAAGGGTCGAACTGGCTCGTAAACCTGAGCCCATTGATCCCTCTCGTGCTATTGATCGCGGGCGGTTATTCCGCCTATGACAACTATATTTTTCTGCGTTCCCGCTTGAGCCAACCGAAGAAAAAGAAGAAAAAAAAACGAGCATCAACCGGCACATCCTCCTCTCCCGATTCGGCTTTGCAACGCCGCAGACGACGCATCAGGAAAAACCAGGACGGTGGTTAACCTTTTTTTTGATTGAGTAGAAAAGCAGCTGAACCTGACCAGACCAATCAGTCTGGTTCTTGGCGGGGATTCAGGCCCCCTGTTTTTCCGGTTCTCGCTTGCAATACATAACCTAATAATCTATATACTCTTAAAGTCATGGCCGAGTGGCGGAATTGGCAGACGCACGGGACTTAAAATCCCGGGTCCGTAAAGGGCGTGCGGGTTCGAGTCCCGCCTCGGCTATTACTGTTTCTCTTTGCAGAACTGCTTTCTGCTTCCCCCCACCTCAGGTGCTTAGCTTTCGCATTGACCTGCGCAGTGTCTGCCCTCTGCCGGTTACTGATACTCCTGCCTCCCTGTTTCTATCTGATAGAGAAACCCAGTACATAATTCGGGGTTTCTCTAAAAACCAAAATCAGACATAATCCTCCTGATAGAGACGCTTCACACAGACTTGAACAGTTCATGGCCTGAACTCAAGCTCCCTCTACATGAGGCACAGGGACCAGGTCGGTCAGCCCTTCAACACAGCACAGAATGCGAAACCAGCACATGGATGTTGCTACGACCACGATTCAGGGGCTCAATTTTCTCCCCGAACTGCTTCCGCCTTCCACGCGCGTACAGATCAATGAAAAACTGCGACAGGAGATGCTGGAACAACGGGAGACAGAGCGGTCTGCCCAGTTACAAATGATTCTGGATGTGAATCCGGATCTCTATTTTCATCTGAATTTACGAGGTGTCATTACCCGCTTCGTGAATGAAAAGAATCAGCATCACTTTCTGCCGGTCGAAACGGTACACCAGAGACATCTGCACGAGATCTTCCCCTCGTCTGTTGCCAGCCAGTTTGAAACGGCACTACAGGAACTGATCCAGTCCCAGGTACCAGTCACTTTTGAATACGCGCTGGAAATCACTCAGGCGATGCGCTGGTTCCAGGCCCGACTGCTCCCTTATCAGCCAGAAGAGACGCTGGTGATTATCCAGGACATCACACAAAGAAAAACCGCAGAAATTAAATTACAACACGTGCATGCCCGTCTGTCAGAAGCACAGCGACAGGCCCACATCGGCAGCTGGGAATGGGATACCCGGGAGAACACACTCTGGTGGTCGGAAGAGATCTATCGCATCCTGGGTCTGGGAGACCTCGATTTCCATCCCACAACGCAGACCTTCATGGAAATGGTGCATGCTGAAGACCGGAAGCTGGTCACCCGGGTGATCACCAACACTCTTGATAACAGGCTGCCGTTCAGTTTCGAACATCGTATCGTGCGGCCCCAGGGAGAGATTCGATACGTCCATCTGCAGGCAGGGTTCAAGCCGGACGCCACGGGAGAAAGCCAACTCATGTACGGCACCATTCAGGACATCACCGAAAAAGTTGAGGCCAGCAGAATTGCCCAGGAATATCGGGATGAACTGGCCCATGTTTCCCGTCTGGTCGTGAAAGGGGAACTCATCGCCGGGCTGTCACATGAACTGAATCAACCTCTCACAGCGATCGCCAATTACTGTGGTGCGATGAAGACACTGATGGAACAGGGAGAAGATGTCAGTCAACTCCGCGATAAAATTGAAAGACAGGCACTGCGTTCCGGCGAGATTATCCACAGACTCAAAGCATTCACTCAAAAACAGCCGCAACAAAAGTTTCTGTTTAATATTCACGACAGCATCCGCAGCGCTCTGCAGATCATCAACTACCAGATCCGCCTGAAACAGATCGAAGTCAAAACCTGCTTCAAGCATAAGTTTACGACCGTCTATGCTGACCGTGTGCAGATTGAACAGGTGCTGGTCAACCTCTTTAAAAACGCGGTAGAAGCCATGGAACATTCCCCGGCTCCCCGCACGTTGACCATTTCGACGGCTTCCACCCCTGACAGAATGATTCAAATCTCCGTCTCAGATACCGGCTGCGGCGTTCCCGAAAGCTTCCGCAGTAAGCTGTTTACTCCTTTCGCGACAAGTAAACAGTCCGGACTGGGAATCGGCCTGTCACTCAGCCGCTCACTGATCCAGGCCGCGGAGGGAAAAATGTGGTTTCTTCCCAACCCCCGCAAGGGAGCAACCTTCTGTATCCAGTTGCCTGCCTGTCAGAAGCCCCTCGAACGTCCTCGTACTGAGCTCAATCGGCATTTCAGAGCCGACGCGGCTCACGACTGAAGCGAATTCCAGCTCAGTTATGATTCAGTTGCAGCATCGCCCGGGCGGGAAGGTAGCGTTGCACCATCTCATACAGGACATCGAATTTGACCGGTTTGCTGAGATAGTCAGTGCAGCCGGCAGCAAGGCATTTTTCCCGGTCGGCAACCAGGGCATGCGCCGTGATCGCAATCACGGGAACCGGTATTTCCTGTTCCCGTAAAAGCCGTACCGCCTCATAACCGCTCATCACAGGCATCTGCATGTCCATCAGAATCAGATCGAATGCAGCATTCTGTGCCACAGCGGTTCGAATCTGATCCACGGCCTCTTTTCCATTGGATGCCGTTTTGACATTCAACCCCATCTTGTTTAACAAATATGTAAACAGACGACGGATCTCCGGAGTATCATCGACCAGCAGAATCTTCTCCGCATTACCACAGGACCGCTGGTCCATTTCAGGGCTTGTGATGTCCTTCCTGTTTGAGTCAGCAGTTTCGAACTGGAATCCCAGTCCATGAGACAAGAGCTGATCTTCATCCGGTTCCAGATGCAAGGTGACGGTGAAGACACTGCCCCGATCCAGGGTAGACTGCACGGTCAGATTACCGCCCAGGATCTGTACCAGCTTGCGACTCAGCGTCAGTCCCAGTCCGGTACCACCATAGTTTCGCGATGTTGAACTGTCGGCTTGGGTAAATGGCTCGAAGATGGTTTTCAGTTTCTCAGCAGGGATTCCGATCCCTGTATCACTCACACTGAACTGCAGAATCCGATCCAGGGGAGACTGAGCAGACATCCGCACATCCAGTTCAATATGCCCTGTATTCGTAAACTTGATGGCATTACTGATCAGATTCGCCAGAACCTGTTTCAATCGCGCCGGATCAGTCTGAATCGACTCGGGTATTGATTTCTGGTACCGCGTCTGAAGACTGAGCCCCTTCTGAGATGCCTGGGGCTGATATTCGTCAATCACTTCCCTCAGGACCCGTAGCGGAGAACAGTGAACTTTCCGGATGGCGAAGTCCCCCATTTCGATCTTGGAGAGGTCCAGGATATCGTTGATGACCTGCAGCAGATGCGCGCCATTATTCTGAATAATCTCAATCAGTTCCTGCTGCTCCTGACCGTTGGAATGCGCTTTCAGGAGATCGGAGTATCCCAGAATGGCCGTCATTGGAGTGCGTATTTCGTGACTCATGTTCGCCAGAAATTCACTCTTAGCCTGATTGGCCCGATCAACGATACTCATGGCGGATTTGAGCTGAAAATCCTTGCGTTTCATCTCTCTGCGAGACTGTTTGAGCCGCTCGACGTATTCATCCAGTTTGTTCTGCGACTTGCGTTGCTCGCTGCAGTCTCGGAAAACACCGATGAATTGAATCTGGTCTGCGGGGTCATCAACGGGCTTCAGAGTCAGCTCGGTGGCGAAACAGGAGCCATCTTTTCGCCTGGCCATCATATTCCGGGCAGTTCCGGATGCTGTCCCCAGTGATTCGACAACATAATGGTCGAACTGTTCGAGACTGGACTCAGAAATCAGTTCTCGAATATTCTGCCCGCTCGCGTCTTCGCGGCTCCAACCGAAGAGATCACTGATTGAATTCGTCGCAGCTAAAATGATGCCCCGCTCATCGACTGCGATGGAAACATCAATACTCAGTAGTAACAGCTGACTGGCAAATTGATCCTCAACGGATCGACTTTGTCTGGATGTCATGACAGGCCCTTCTGTCTGGCAGAATGATAATACGCTTAAGTTAGATTTTTCCCCTTCAGATAATTCAGCTTGTGAAAGACCCCGATTTCTTGTCACTCACTGAGAGAGTTAAAATATGCTGATGTTCGGTTTATCGACTTTCGATCAGTCAAAATCGATGGGGGAATCTCCCCAATCCAGCTTAGGGACAGGCAGATCGCGCCTCACAAATCAAAGGTAACAGGTCACAAACAGAGTGGTTAAGCAAGAATGTCAGCAGACAGGGATAGCCTTTGAAAGGCTTAGTTAAGTCTGAACGATCAGGCAGATTATCCTGCCGCTCAGTGGCTGGTTAAGTATGACAGAATGGAACTCAGGCGTCGTTTCCGTCTTTCTGAAAACCGGGCAGGTCTTTGATTTTATATAGAATATGCACGATATCCGTCGCACTCGAGATGCCCAGCTTGTTCAACACATTGGCTTTATGTTTTTCCATGGTGCGGTAGCTGATGGACATCGCATTCGCAATCTGTTTTCCCGCCTGACCGTCTGCAATCAGGTGAAAGACCTGTTTTTCGCGACGGGTTAAGTTGTCGTAGAGTCCGAGATATTCCTGACTGTCCGCATCGGCCGGACCGCCTTCCTCGTTGAGTTGTGATCTCGCGTATTCGATCGCTTTGATGCACTTCTCTTTCTCAAACGGCTTTTCCAGGTAGTCGCAGGCCCCAAGCTTGACTGCAGAAACCGCTTTTTCAATATCTCCATAGGCACTCATCATCACGACCGGATAGTACAACCGCTGCTTGCGAATCAGTTCCATTGATTCAATGCCGCAGATTTCGGGCATGACCAGATCGATCAGCACACAACCCGGAGTGGAATTCTCTTTCGATTCCAGAAATGCGTAGACGTTGTGATACGTTTTTACTTCATAACCTGATGTGGAAAGTAGTGTTGCAATAGAATCCAGCACGTCGAGATCATCATCGATCACATACACGACAAAATCGCTCATTCGGGCCTCTAAAAGTGTGTCTGTTCAAAGTTGTCCAAGCATCTAATAGAGAGTCGTAGAATCACGCCGTTCAATTTCAACCTGAACGAGGAACGCGTTCCCGCCAAAGACTCTCATTCGCAAGCCACAGATCTCAGTTACTCTGTTAAATCCATTAAGAAAGCAAAAGTGCTTTCAGATAAGGGCAGGCAAAATAATTCCCCCCTCTGCAAGCTCATGGCCCGCATTCCTTACTTGTCTATCTCCTTGTCTATATTAAACACGTGATGGTTAGGAGCAGATCGACTGTGTTTTCTTCAAGTTATTTAGTTTGAGATACTTGCCAGATTTTTTTTATAGATCAAGCAGTACCGATTTCCAGTGTGGTTCTGTATCCAGGAATTAAAGGACACAACAAGAACCAACTGAATGTAGAGGGGAGAAATACCGAGGAAACGATCCGTCGTCTCGAACTTCAGTTCTGTTCAAAATGCGGCTGAAATATAGCGTCTATCGCCCGCGGGCACGCTGATGATCAGCTTGAACGCAGCCCTGATAACAGGAATGCTGGCTAAAACAGGTATGACCGGCTCAATTTAGCTGGTATCAGAATCGATTTGTCTTGGAATAAGATAAAGGAGTGAAATAGGCCCAATTACGTATAAACATAGCACCTGAACACACCCTATGCCACCTGTTTTACCTATACACAAGATCGAATTCAATAAGGAGGTGAATACTCTACCTGCAATTGGGTAATATCCCCCATTTTTATTTTATTTCGAGAAGGCGATAGATGATTAAGTGAAAGACCCCCAAATCAAGTAGCTGACAGCGAATGATTTTAATTCACAGCAGGAATCGAAAATGAAAATACTGATTGTCGATGAAATCGGGTTCATACGTCAGAGTTTGAACCAGAAACTCTCCCGCCACAATTTTGACACGGTATCTGCAGAGAGTGGGGAAGAAGCGCTCGCCATTCTCAAAACAGATTTTTCCGTCGACGCCGTGCTCACCAGCCTCTTCCTGCCCTCCATGAATGCCATCGATCTCTACAAAGCCGCCTCAAAAATTGAACGTTTCAATGACGAAGGGATCATCCCCCCGCTTAACTTCTTCCTGATGGTCACTCGGGAGCATGGAACCTCCTCTCCCCGCATGAAAGAAATGACCAGGGACGCACTGGCGATCGGGTTTAAAGATATGTTGATCAAACCCATTGATACGGAACTGCTCGTCACCAAATTACGTGGGTCCGTGCGCTCTTCAGAACCACCACCGGAAATTGCAGAGCCGGAACCAGTTGTTGCCGCCAGCACAACAGAAGAGACTCGACAGAGTACTCAGCGCATCGACGGCCTGGCCGTCATGCAAAACAGTCTGCATGCGCTGAAAAAGGAGATGTGTGAATCCATCGATATTCTACTGGAAGAAGTGAACCGCAAAGTCAGCAAATGACGTGTGGAGTGCCTGGAGTCTCTGCTCCCGGCACTCTGGTTCAGACATCAAGGCGCACAACGGGCAGGAGGCTGGCTGACCAGATCCCGCAGTACTTCGCGTACGCGAATCGCCTGTTCGGAATTCATTTCCAGGTAACGGTCGCGTCCCAGTTCTTCCGGCTGGAATTTCAGAAAACCGTCGTCTTCTACGGTCACCCGTCCTGGCTGTGACAACGTGAAATATCCGTCATCCGGCCGAACCGCGTAGAGCACACTGGTCAGATCCCAACTGGGCCGATCGTGCTCGGGACCACTGTGCAACAGATAGGCTTCGCGCACGATATGATGTGAACGGTAGCTGAAATCCCGCGCAATGCTCTCCCGCGGATATCGAACCGCGATGCCAATTTCAAAACCGCTCCAGATCACGGGGACCTCCCGGGGCCACTGGTTGACGAAGCGCTGCATCGACTTGATTCCGTTGCGAATATTGGCTTCCAGGAAGTGCTGATTGCCGTCAATCGGTTCAAACGCGCCAGCCATCACGGACACCAGACTCACTTTCTGGCGGATCAGTTCCTTTCCACTCAGAGGGCTGATCTCATCGGCCTTCGATTCCACCAGATCTGCGAGATTCGCCGCTAACCCGACCTGAATCAAGACCACCGAATGATCCGGCTGTGCCATCAGCGTCTTACGCAGCACTGTCACCGCATCTGGTAAATCTTCATTGGAGCGAACATCATGTGGATAGCGCCACTCCTCTTCGTCCTTTTCATTTACCAGTTTCAGGTAACGGCTCTCGCGACGTTGTGCATCCCGGGTCACTCCAATCGGAATCTCACCCCGCCCGTAAAACGTATTCACAGCGTCTGTAAAGGGACCGGTCAACGGGTTGATCTTGGAGATTGTGACAGCCAGCAGTTCGCATTCCCCTCGATCAGCCAGTGTATGCAGCATGGCCAGGGCCAGCACATCATCCACGTCTCCGGAAATATCGGTATCAAAAATGACCCGCACCGGCTCTCGGGCAACGCTCACTTCAGACAGGAGCAGCAGCGCCAGTACGATTCCACAAATTGATCTCAAACTCATTTCGTTAACCATTCACTTCAGCAATTAAGAATACGTTTCCACCGGGAGCAACCAGAAGGTTGTAGCAAGGCCTGCTTATTTCTGCTTCTGCTGTTGCCGGGACCGGTTCTCCATGATCCGCTGCAGTTTCCGCTGCTCAGCCGCCAGAGCCTCATCAGAAATAGTGGCCGGCTTGACCGGACTACGATCCAGCGATTCATCTCCGGGAATCGTACGGAGTTTGATACCGCGATACCAGACCGGATCACCATGATCCTGCAGATAAAGTACACCTCCCCGGTCCGTCAGTTGGGCACCCCGGTTTGCCAGCAGTTCCACATGCCAGGCATAACGGGGATCGGTGTAATCAAAGTCGATCACTTTCTTCCCGTTCAACCAGTGCTGAATAACAGTCCCTTTGCAGACAATTCGCCCCTGGTTCCACTCGCCAACCGGACGCGTCGCATCCTGCGAAGGGGGCATACAGAAGTAAAGCGAGGCGGCACTCGTGCGGGGATTTTTCCCATCCGCATGTTTCTCATTATCCAGAATCTGGTACTCATATTGTCCGGGTCGATAGTACACGCCGCTGTTACTTCCTTCGCCCACTTTCCACTCAAACTTAAGTTCGAAGTCGTCCGGCAGAGGTTGCTGCTTCAAAGTCAGACTTCCCCCTTTACCGGTTCGGGCAATCACCCCTTCCTGAACTTCCCAGTTACCACTCTGGTCCCAGTTCTTCAAATCTTTGCCATTGAACAGTAACTCAAAGCCCTGCTCCTGTTCCTGCTTTGTCAGTTGATTGGGTGAACCGGGCTCTGCTGCACACCCCCAGGTACAAAACTGAAAGAGGCACAAACAGGTTAAGATCGCGCTGGGTTGCAATAAATTCATCTCGATTCCTCAAACTGATTATTCTTGTTTCTGATCCACTTGTTTCAACATCGACAGTACCTGTTCGGTGATTTTGACCGAAGCATCCACTTCAAGATAGCTCCAACTCGACCGCCAGGTTTCATAGCCTTGCAGGATGTGTTGTTCCGGTGTCGGCAGATAACCGTTATAGCCGTTGGCCAGGGCAATCACAAAGGTTGGCTTGAGCGGACTTTTCTGTTTGATTTCCAGGCCGATCTCTGCAAACACTTCGCAGGGAATCGCGACGATCCCCAAATCGCCAATCCGCAAGGCCTGCAATTTCAGATTCACACTGCCGGGCCATTGGTCTATATTAACTGTCTCCCGGGCATAGACTTCATTTGTCGTCAACTTCTCCGGATCTTTCGCAGCCGCCAATAACGCTTTCGCATATTTGACTTCTTCCGCATTCGGCTTCCGAATTCCCAGGTCCAGTGTGCGTTCTTCCATCGCGAGCGTTACGTCCCGGCGGTACTTGAGATCTTTGACCGCCCGATAAGTCCGATCCGCGATTACTTTCGCGACGGCGGTGATGCGTTCAAACACGCCGGCCCGTGGACGCGGTTCTCTGAAATTGATGTTATTGATATCGCCGCTGGAACCGTTGGACATAATGCCGACAAACGTCTCATCGCCCCCCAGTCGTTCCTTGACCTGACGGGCGAATTCACCGAAATAGTCAGCCGAGACCTGGTTCGGCGGCAGTCCTCCTACATAATGCAGCGAGTAATTCGCCAGCAGTGCCAGCGGACGCCCGTCGGCGTGTTGTACCGACAGGATTGAAATATCCGGGTCGGTCGGCCCCGCCGGTTTGATCAACAAGTCACTGCCCCGGGGCGGATTCATCCGCACCTTATCGGTCGTCTTTCCGAACGGATTCGGCCTGATTCCCCCCTCTTTGACGTACCAGCGTCGATTATTCACCTCCGCCGGCTCCGGCACGACGGCCCAGGCTATCTGCGCGGACGCCAGCCGTGAATTGGCTTTGATAATCGCCTGTGCGATACTTTCCGTCAGGAACTGCACATATTCAGGACTTGGCGTGCATTGTGCGAGTGGAGTCACTGCGGGAGCGGTGTGCGTGTGTGTCGCGGAGGTCAGCATGTGGCTGGTGGGGATCCCGGTTTTCTGAGCGGCGATTGCTTTCGCAGCATCAAAGATCTCCCGCGAAATCAGACAGATATCACAGACCACAAACGCCACGCGCGTGTCACCATTCTTTAAGACCAGTGCCCGTGCATGCAAGGTGTCATGCGCCCCTGTCGCCTGTCGATCCTGAAAACTGCCCACCATCGAAACCGGATACTTCGGCGGGTTGATATTCACTTTCACCGCTCCCGCCTGGAGCAAATCATCCGCCGCTGCAGATACAGTCAGCGAGCAGGTCAGCAGCAGAGTGAAACACAAAATCAGTCGATACATGAGAGACTCCATTTAGAGGGTCGTTTATTTTTCCGGTTGTGGTGTTGCGGACTGGGTGACATCCTTTTTCCAGACCTCGAAAGCAGTCCGCAGGCTGTCAACACGCTCAGGCTGCTGCTCAGCCAGGTTCTTTGATTCAGAAAGGTCTTCACTGAGGTTAAACAGTTCCACCGGTGATTTCCGATTCTGATTCAGAACCAGCTTCCAGGGCCCCTGTCTTACCGCCGAATTGCCGCGGTAGTCCCAGTATATTTTTCGTGACAGTAGTTGCTTTTGTGCGGTTAACAATCCCGCCAGACTCACGCCGTCCAGTTGATGTCCCTGCGGAACGCGAACCCGGGTCAGTTCCAGAATCGTGGGCATGACATCGATACTGATCGTGGTCTGATCACAGACCGTTCCCGGGGAAATCTTGCCCGGCCAGCAGGCAATCGCCGGCACGCGGTGTCCGCCCTCCCAGACGCTCCCTTTAAAACCGCGCAAAGCCCCGTTGGACCCTTTGTTATTGGCCCCGTTGTCCGACAGAAAGAAGATCAGGGTATTATCGGTCAGATCGAGTTCCTCGAGGACGGCGACCACTTTACCGATGCCCTTGTCCATTTCGGTATTCATTTCCCGGTAGGCATTCGCGATATCCTCGCGCTTGGCCGATTTAATTTCGCCGCCCCCCGCTTTACGCATCGCTGGATCGTCCGGTCCCTGGTAGGGGTAGTGCACCGCTTCATGTGCAATATAGACAAAGAAAGGCTGCTCATGCTGCGCGCGGATAAACTTGACCGCATGCTCTGTAATCAGATGCGTCGAATACCCCTGCTCTTCCCGGTTGAGCTCGGCACCATGCCACCAGTCAAAAACGCCCGTCTGATCGAGATGGGCGACGTAATCCACATTGCCGCTGACGTACCCTACAAACTGTTGGAAGCCGCGAAATGTCGGATTGTACTGCCGCTGATAACCCAGATGCCATTTGCCGAACATGGCTGTCCGGTATCCGGCATCCAGCAGGCACTGCCCCAGGGTAATCTCATTCTTCTGTAGACCATGGTGTCGATTCTTCTTTGGATCGGCATACACGACGCCATCAATGCCGGCCCGCTGCTGATAGCGTCCCGTCAACAGTCCCGCGCGTGTCGGACTGCAGACCGCACCGCTGGAATGAAAATCGGTAAACTTCATGCCGCGAGCTGCCAGCTGGTCCAGATGGGGTGTCTGACAGTTCTTACTACCGTAACAACTCAAGTCGCCATACCCCAGATCATCGGCCATGATCAATACGATATTGGGCCGCTGCGATGTTTCGTCAGCGATTGCCAACGCAGGAAGGAGTAACGTGATTAGAATCAGCAATGATTTCAGCAAGAGCGCACCTCTCAATCAGTCAAAGCGAGTTTGAATCAGCAAAGCCGTCTCACTGTTACCGAAAGTAATCAACGTAGGGGAAGATTAACCGTAACGGCGCAGACTTTACCATCGCTTTATTAGACTGGAGTGAGTGTCTGAAATCAATCGCACAGCGCGCTATCGCATGTCTCAGGCAAAGAGTTCATGCATAATCCGACCGTGGGGCACCAGCATCGTCGGTCGCCCGGTGTTGGTGTAATACTCTTTCAGTGGATCAATACCCAGTGCGTGATAGATCGTGGCGGCAATGTCATCCGGTGTGATCTCGGTCTGGTCATCCGGTGCATCGCCGGCTTTGGTCGTCCCGCCGATCATCTGTCCCGGTTGCACTCCCCCGCCAGTCATCAGGCACCAGTTCACACGGGGATAGTGATCGCGGCCCGCGTTCTCATTGATCTTTGGCGTCCGCCCGAATTCGCCCATGATCACCACCAGCGTCCGTTCCCAGAGTCCCTTCTGCTTGAGCATTTCCAGCCCTGCGGTCATCCCCGAATCCAGCGGCGGTATCAGGCGTCGATGCCCGGCAAAGTTTTCGGTATGCGTGTCCCACCCCTGGTAGGTCACGGTTACAAAAGGCACGCCATATTCGATCAGGCGACAGCCCAGAAAGACAGACTGGCTGAATTCATCGGCACCAAACATCTGGCGTAATCTGGGTGATTCCTGCTCGACATCAAAGGCAGCCCTGGCCCGTTTGGAAGTAATCATGTGATAGGCCTGCGAACCAAACTGATCGAGTGCGTCCAGTAACTGGCTCTCGGTCTGTTCCCCTTTGAACCGGCGGTCCAGCTTGTTGAGCAGCTGCTGCCGCTGATTGACTTTTTCCAGCGTCAGACCTTCCGGCAGCGAAATCCCCCGCACCTGGAAGGGCTTTCCAGGTTGAGGCACTGTGTTCGTCTTAAAAGGCGCAAAGGCATCTCCCATATAGCCGGCGTTCCACTCCGTTTTGGGAATTGCGACATAGCCGGGCAGATCGGGGCGGCTGGGAATCTCTTTGGTGATCACCGATCCCAGTGAAGGATAGATCAGCGCTGGCACAGGTCGATTTCCGGTCGAAATCCAGGACTGCCCCTGGGGATGTGCTCCCGCGGAATGCGAAATCCCGCGCAGCAGTGTGAACTGATCGGCCACTTTTGCGTATTTCGGCAGATACTCACACACCTGATGCCCCGGCATGCAGGTTTGAATGGATTTGAACTCCCCCTGCGTCTCCACCGGCGCCTCGGGTTTCATGTCCAGCGTATCGAGATGCGATACCCCACCCGCCAGATTCAGAAACAGGACCGCATCTGCCGACGATTTCTTCCGGACGGGAGCCTCTGACTGGGCGGCTGACAGTTTCAGGAATCCGGGCAATGACAGTCCCAGTCCTCCCAGGAACCCCGCCTGCAGGACATCTCGCCGCTTAATCTGTTTCCGTTGTTTCATAATTCCGTCCTCATGCGCTCTGTCGATCGCAAATTTTTCCATTCCGCGGGTCTAATGATTCGTAATGAACTCCTGCGTGTTGAGCAGCGCCCACATCAGGTCCTGAAGTCCTTCCTGAATCGTTTTCGTCGTCTGAAGGTACTCCAGGCTGTCTTGCAGTTCCGATTCTTCCGGCAGACGGGAGAGTGTCCGCAGATAGGCTTCCTGAATAAGCTCTTTCCGAACCGCATCATCAAAAGTCTGTTGTTTCATTTCTGCCAGCCAGCCATCCGGGCGGGTCAGTTGACTCAGCATCTCGGCATCATTCCGCACATAGAGCGACTGTAACAGCGTCGGCTGATCCTGGCGTTCACAGTCACAGTTGGTGGTCCGCAAAGGTTTGCCGAAAACCAGCAAAGAAAAATCAATCGAACGTGCCTGGAACGAAAGCGGGTGCTGTGTAATCTTACGTCCGTCCATTTTGCTGACGTGCTGCAGTAACTTCCTGTCTCCCGCCGTTGCCTGTTGAATCGCATCGATGGCCACTTCCGCCGGGAGTCTCCGCAGCACAGCATGACTGAAATTGCGGGTATCTTTCCGATTGCTCTCATTGGGTCGCCAGCTGAGCTGATACGTCCGACTGTTGGCAATCGTCCGATGCAGCCACTTCATATCGTAACCGCTCTCAATGAAACCCTGCACCAGATAGTCCAGCAGGGCCTTGTTACTGGGAGGATTCGCCTGATTCAGATCATCCGGCGGATTGATAATCCCCACGTTGAAGTAATGCGCCCAGATCCGGTTCACGAATGCTTTCGCAAAATAATGATTGGGCTCATTCAGCATCCACGCCATCAGCACTTCACGCGGATCCTGAATCTGACTGATGTCGATCTCTTCTCCCCCCAGCAGTTTGGCAAGCTGCTGGTCCCCCTGCGCGGGTTCAATGTAAACTTCCCGCCAGGGAATCGACCGTCCCTCAGCCGCAATCCGCAGATAACTCTGTCTGCGTAACGCAGCGGTATTGAGCTTCACCGGCACGCCCAGCATGTTCCGCGTCTCTTCATGCAGGACGCGGGCATCGGGGGGCACACCGAATTTGATGCGCGTGAAAAACTCGGTAAACAGCTTGAAATCCTGCTGCGACCACTCGTCGAAGGGATGCTTGTGGCACTGGGCACAATCCAGCCGCATGCCCAGAAACGTATAACCAAAGGCGAGCGCCTTATCGGAGGGTACCGTCATGTTCGAACGCGCCCAGTAGTGGGGCATCGTATTGTCCAGCGCGGTGAAGTCGGCCCGGTCTTTGACGCTGGTGAATTCACTCTGTTGTGCCATGAACTCTTCGAAAGTCTGTCCCGGCAGTCGACTCGTACCCAAAATGATCCCCGAGACAATTTTATCCCAGCCGACATTATCTTCCACCCGTCGCCGAATCCAGGCATTCCACTGACCGGCCACGGGTTGTGCCATTTCGGTCCCGCCCAGGTAGCCCGCGTTACTGCCTGTCAGATCAGACAGCTTCAAACTCCACCAGGCCACGTAACCGGGCCGTGCGAGCAGTTCCTCGATCTTCTGACTGCGTTTCTCGGTAGACGGATCTTTGAGAAAATCCCGAATCTCGTCCGGCGTGGGCAGCGTGCCCGTCATATCCAGGCTGACGCGTCTCAGAAATTCTTCGTCCGTACATAATTCAGAGGGTTGGATGCCCAGCTTCTGCAGCTTGTTAAGCACATGACGATCTACGACGGTCGGCGTCGGGACCTTGGGATATTCTCCCGGCTGATACTCCCGCACCGGTTGCAGGACCTGCGTGGAAAAGATCCCGTTATCGTAATACGAAATGACATAAGTATCGCCGGGAGCTTTCGCTCGTATTACACCTTCCGTCGTGACTTCCGCGACACTGTCGTCTTTGGATTCAAAGCGGGTCAGGCAGGTCACATCTTCTCGCGTCCCATCCGACCAGACGGCAATCGCTTTCAACGTCGCCGATTCTCCCTTTTTCTTAAAGACGATCTGTCGGGGCGTCACATCCAGCCTTACAAAACGGGGGCCTTCTGGAGAAACGGACGCGGCTCCCGCAGCAATCCAGTCGTGCAGCAGCTGTTGTTCCCAACCGCCGGGAGGCAGGCGCAGCCCCCCTTCATGTTCGTCTTCCGAGGTCGGCTTGTTCAATACCAGGCTTTGCTTCGGGTGCTGTTTGTCGATCCGCTCCAGCAGATTGTCATGGTCCAGCTTGAAGTCATAGCCGAACATCGACAGTTGAAACCCGCCCCGCCCCTGAAACGACCCGTGACAGTTGCGACTGTTGCACCCCAGTCGCCCCAGCAACGGGATCACATGCTTTTGAAAATCGGGAACCAGCTTCTCCCCCGCTGCGATCCGTTCTTGAATCGGTTTCAGCAGCGGTTGCTCTGTGGTCGGAACCAGCTGTTTCTGCTCAGTCAATGCAGCCAGTGTCTCTGGTGTGGTTAAATCATCGGTGAACAAAGCTGTCTTCGAAAGTTGAGTTTTCAGTTCTGACAGAGCCTCCGAGGTCAGCCCCGTGTGATAGACTTCCAGGCCTTTCAGATGTGAAAGTTTTGAAAGTGCACCTGCCGCTTCAGGACCGAGTGTGCAACGATTGAGACAGAGGTATTCCAGTGCAGGCAGCTTCAATTCTGCCAGCTGTGTGCCCCTGACCTTCGTTCGTGCCAGGTAGAGCGTCTTCAACTGCGGAAATGCGTTGAGCGCAGACAAACCTGCATCGCTGACCTGGGTTCCCGAGAGCAGCAGAACTTCCAGGTGCTGCAGTCCTTTCAGAGAAACCAGTCCCTGGTCGGTAATCTTTGTATTACGCAGTGACAGTACTTTGAGCTGCGTCAGTTGTGCGAGCTGTTTCAGTCCCGCATCGGTGAGCTGCGTATTGTCGAGGTAAAGTCGCTCCAGACGATTCAACTTCCGGAGGTACTGCAACCCTGCATCCGTGACCTTCGATTCCGAAAGTAATAAGGTATCCAGGTTGGTCAGATCCTGAAGATGGGGTAGTACTTCATCCCCGAGGTGCGGGCAGACCAGGGCCAGGTAATCCAGCTGATGAAACTGTTCGAGGTGAGCCAGCTTTTCGGCGGTGACGTGCGGTTTACTGAACCGTACGAGACGGACCGTGCCATCTTTGTTCTGCTGTAGATTCGTATAAATCCCACGCAGCTCCCTGATGGCGAGCTCCTCGGGCGTCTGCGCCACAACGGGAGCCTCTGTTTCCGCTGCAACCACCTGCAACGGCAGCGTCAGCAATAACAGCCACAAGGATCGGGTCGGACGTGGAACGCGCATACTTCACCTCATCACACAAGTCGGGTAAGGTGTTCTGTGAGCCGCTTACATAAGCACACTCTAATGCGTCACGTCCCTGTTAGCAATGTTAAATAATTGCCCGCCCGGTAAAAACGGAGATCAGGCCATTAACCGGGCTATTGGGCCGTCCAGCCGCCATCGATGGTCCAGCAGGCACCGGTGATGGATTTGGCCTGCTCCGAACAGAGATAACTCACCATCGACGCCACCTCAGAAGGCTCAATCATACGGCCCGTCGCAGACGCTTTCAGGAAGACCTGACTTTCCACCTCTTCAATGCTGATCCCCAGTGTCTCCGCCTGGGCGGCGATCTGCTGTTCGACCAGGGGCGTTCGCACATAGGCGGGACAAATCACATTGGCAGTGATCTGAAACGGTCCCCCTTCCAGGGCCGTCGTTTTCGTCAATCCGACCAGTCCATGCTTGGCGGCAATGTACCCCGCTTTATTGAGTGAGGCCACCTGGGAATGAATCGAGCCCATGTTGATGATGCGTCCCCACCGCCGCTCTTTCATTCCGGGCAGGACATACTTTGTCAGCAGAAAGGGCGCTGTCAGCATCACCTGCAGCATCTTCTCCCAGACCGCTTCCGGAAAATCTTCCAATGGCGAGACATGCTGAAAGCCCGCATTGTTGACCAGGATATCCACGCCACCCCATTCCCGGGTCACCCGCTCCACCAGCGACTGACACTGCTCTACCTGCGAGAGATCGGTGGAGATAAACAGCGTCCGCTGTCCTTCCGCAGACAGCTCCGTGAGATATTCAGGCGCGTGCAGATCGGCGATCGCCACATCACAGCCCTCATGGAACAGCGTCCGGGCAATTTCCGCCCCGATGCCGCTGGCAGCGCCGGTGATCAAAGCGACTTTGGCTTGTGTCATGATTTATTCCTCTTTCAGAATCTGCTGAATCCGCGCCAGCTTCTCATCGCGCCAGGCAGCCCACTCGGCTCGCCCCTGTTGTTCCAGGTACTTCTGCGTCCCCGCCACCGCTTTCTCTTTGGCTGACTCGGGAATCCGGGTCCAGGTCTGCATGTCTTCCCAGTACGCTTCGAACGAAGCCCCGATGGTATCGAAGAACTTCTGGTAACCGCCTTCCCCACCCCCCAGCTCATAAATCAGGTGCTGTCCCATCAGCGCCCAGCGCAGACCCGGTCCCTGGCAGAGGGCCGCATCAATGTCTTCGACACTGGCGACCCCTTCATCCAGTAATGCCAGCGACTCGCGCCAGATCGCCGCCGCCAGTCGGTTGGCGATGTGACCCGGGACCTCTTTATTGAGGATCACGGGATACTTGCCCAGTTGCTGAAAAAAGTCGCGTACCCGTTCGACGGTCTCTGGCGCTGTCTGTTCGCCGGGCACCAGTTCCACCAGCGGGATCAGGTGCGGCGGATTGAAGGGATGCGCAATCAGCGCGCGTCCGGGGTGCTGCATGACTGACTGCATTCGCGTCATTAACAGCCCCGAAGAACTGCTGGCCAGAATGGCGGTCTCGGGAGCAGACTGCTCGAACTGCCGATAGACGTCGGCCTTGATCTCGTAATCTTCAATCACCGATTCCTGCACGTATTCTACATTGGTTAACAACTCCTGCATCGAGTCAACCTGTTGCAGATTCTGGAGACCGACGGCTTTCGCTTCTTCGCTGAGCAGTTCCAGTTTGACCAGCCGCTGCAGATTGTTCTCCGCTACGCCGAGGGCCTGCTGTTTGACTTCCTCGTTCACATCGTAGATCCGAACATTCAGCCCCTGAGCCGCGAAAAAAGAGGCCCAGCTCGCCCCGATCAAACCTGCTCCCAGAATCCCAATTTCCTGCATGCTAAAACGCCCTCTTTCTTCAATAGTCACTTCAAGCGGACTCAAATAACATGGCGATTCCCATTCCGCCTCCAATGCAGAGCGAGGCAATGCCGCGGGCAGCCTGCTGTTTCCGCATCTCATGCAGCAGCGTTACTGCCACGCGGGCCCCGCTGGCTCCCAGAGGATGTCCCAGGGCAATCGCTCCGCCGTTGACGTTCACGCGGGCTTCATCCCAGCTCAGCTTCTTGCCCACCGCGAGTGCCTGTGCCGCAAACGCTTCATTGACTTCCAGCAGATCGATGTCCGCGAGTTTCAGCCCTGCATCCTGTAACAGATCTTCAATCGCATTGGCCGGCCCCATGCCCATAAACTGTGGATCCAGTCCCACATTCGAAAAGCTGCGAATCCAGGCCAGCGGTTGCAGCTTCTGTTCGACGACAAACGCTTCCTCCGCGATCAGCAGCGTCGCGGCTCCATCGTTGATCCCCGAGGAATTCGCTGCGGTCACGGTCCCCCCCTCTTTTTTGAAGGAGGGACGCAGGCACGAGATGGCTTCCAGGCTTGTCTCTTTCCGCGGGTGTTCGTCGACGGAAACCAGCTGCGGTTCCCCTTTGCGCTGTGGCACCGAGACGCCCACGATTTCCTCGTCAAACTTTCCCGCTTCCAAAGCGGCCTGGTAACGTTGCTGGCTCTGTACCGCATAACGGTCCTGGTCCTCCCGCGTCACCTCGTATTTCTCAGCCAGGTTCTCGGCGGTAATCCCCATGTGACAATCATAAAAGGCATCCCACAAGGCATCGTGGATCATGGAATCGACGAGCTGCTGATCGCCCATCCTGAATCCGCTGCGAGCCCCTTTTAACAGATAGGGAGTGTTGCTCATGCTCTCCATCCCGCCCGCCAGAACGACACGCGACTTGCCACACAGAATGGACTGCATTCCCAAAGCGACCGACTTCAGACCGGACCCGCAGACCATGTTCACGGTCGTCGCCGGGACATGATAGGGAATGCCCGCGTGCACGGCCGCCTGTCGCGCCGGGTTCATACCGCAGCCGGCAGTGAAGACCTGCCCCAGGATGACTTCATCCACCTGCAGTGCGGTCAGGTGACTCCGCTTGAGTGTCTCCTTGATGGCGGTCGTACCCAACTGGACTGCCGACAGATTCTGAAAGGCGCCGTTGAAGGCACCAATGGGTGTGCGGACGGCTCCCAGAACGGCAACCCGCTGTTCTCCCTGCTGACTCATGTTTCTGAACCTTGAAATAAATCCCGTAATTTCCGCCGCATCACTTTGTTGGATGCCGTGCGGGGCAACTGTTCGATCTCACGCACCGCCTGTATTTTAAACAGCGGATTGAGCTGACTGCGAATGATCTGCTGCATGCCGGACTGCAGTGACTCTGCCTCGAAGTTCGCTTCCGGCTGCATGACGACATAAATCACCAATAGACTCGGACCGCCGCCCGCCGGTGGGACCGCAATCGCGGCCACTTCCCGCACGCCCTCCGCCTGGGTGAGCAGCTCCTCAATCTGCACGGAGCTGACTTTGATGCCTCCCAGGTTCATCGCATCGTCAATCCGGCCCTGCGCCCGGAAATAACCGTCGGGCAACGCTTCAATCTGATCGCCGTGCCGACGCAAGAGTTCCCCCTCCGGTCCCGGCGGGATGTCGGCAAAGTAGACTTCATGGTGATCGCGGTTGATCAGGCGGGTCGACAATCCAATCACGGGAGGCACGAAGAGGACTTCGCCGTTTTCAGTCAGGTGACCTGCTTCATCCAGTAGCAGCCAGTCGAAGCCGACAGCCGGACAGGCAAACAGGCCGGGCACACCCGGCTTCAAGACTGTGCCCGTAATGTAACCGCCGCCGGTCTCGGTTCCGCCACAGTATTCGATCACGGGACGATAACCGGCCCGCGACATCAGCCAGAGCATATCGTCCGGATTCGAACATTCCCCGGTCGAACTGAAAACCTTGATTTGCGTCCAGTCCAGCCCGGCGACACTATCCTGGCTCCGCCAGGCAGAGACGATACTGGGGACCAGCCCCAGCATGGTCACACGGGCGTTCTGTACGAACTCACAAAACCCACGACTGGTCGGCACCGCATCGCTCAATGCAAGGGTCGCATCGTTGATCAGCGTGGCATACACCAGCCAGGGGCCCATCATCCAGCCCAGATTGGTCGGCCAGCAGACGACATCGCCGGCCTGAATATCATGATGCAGAAACCCGTCGCCGGCGGATTTGATCGGCGTGGTCTGATCCCAGGGAATCCCTTTGGGATTGCCCGTCGTTCCGGAAGAAAAGAGAATCGTGGTTTCATCGTGCGGATTGCGGGGTTCACAGGTCAGCCCCCGGTTCTCCGAGAGAAATTCCGACCAGGGCCGGTCCCCTTCCCGGAGCGGCCCCTGTAGCGTCTCCTGTTCGGGTAGCACAATTGCAGGGAGCCGTTGTTCCTGGCCGAGTTTGGTATAGAGGGGCAACTGCCTGCTGCCGCGGGAGATGACATCCTGGATGAAGATGAGTTCCGGCTCGGTAATCTTCAGCCGGACCTGCATCTCTTCGGCAGAGAAGCTGTCGGCAATAGTCACCACCACACAACCGGCGGCGATGATTCCCAGAAAAATCGCCACCGATTCCACTGTCATCGGCATCATGACGGCGATCCGGGTTCCGGGTTCGTAACCCGCTGCCCGCAGTCCATTGGCCACCTGCGCGGTCAGCTGTTTCAATTCGGTATAGCTGAGTTGCTGCAGTTCCGAACTTCCTTTCTGGAAGCAGACGGCTGTCTCGTCGGATTTATCGCGAAAACAACTCTCGACGATATTCAAGCGCGCCCCGGTCAACCACTGGACCTGTTCGATCCCTGCCTCAACGTTCATGACCTCATGCGGCGGTTCCTGGAACCGGATCCGCAGGGAATCGATCAGCTTCTGCGTAAAATGGTCTCGATCGTGCACCGACCAGGAGTGCAGGTCTTCCATACTGTGCAGATTCAACTCATTCAGCCAGCCTGCCAGATTGGATTCCGCCAGTTCCCGCTCCCCCGGAAACCAGGCTGGGGCGGGCGTACCACTTTCGAGCTGACTCTGATAGACGCTGTGATACAACAGTTGATGGACGGCGAACGGGAGTTCGGGAGTGAGGAAATCTGTGACCAGCGTCTGCCAGAGTTCATTTTCGTGCTGTGAAGGTAGGGCCTGCAGTCTCTGTTGCAGCTGAACCGCTGTTTCAGGCGAGAGACCACAGTTTTCGAGCGCTGCCGCTGTGATGTCCATGAGTGATTCCCAGTTCAATTGTGCATCCCGTCAGCAGCATGGTCCATGTGCTCACGGTGGGGTTCTCTTTTAGACTCTACCCGTTCCGCCGGCAATTCGCCAGTTCAGGCCGCTGCTTCGTAAACGCAACAACAAAAAAGAGTTGGGAACAAATATGTTTTTTGATTTATCTTTATTAACAGGCTTCCATTCAGCACGGGAATTGCGAAAATGATAATATCGGGTGCGCGCCTTAGAGTAGTGCGTCCCGCTTCCAACAGTCTTCCAGACGAACACGTAAAGACAACAGGCCCCCTTTTCAGAAACCTGTGGAGAAAGAGGTTATATGTCTGTTCTGAACTCGAACCGGATTTCCAGATTACTCGCAACCGGATACGGTCTGCTTTTCGTATGTGGCGTCAGCCTCTCACTGATTACCGGCCCTGCCAGCCTGCGGGCCGAAACTCCTACCAAACCCGCCAGCGCCAAAGCCAAAACGGAAGTTGATACCGCCAGCGGCAAACGGATGCTGGACGCGATCAAATACCTGGCCTCCGATGAACTTGAAGGGCGTGGGGTCGACACACAGGGCATCAACCTCGCTGCGGACTATATCGTCAAAGAATTCAAAGCAGCCGGCCTGGATGTGACAACGGTCGAAGAAAGTGCCTTTCAGAAATTCACCATCAACACCGGCAGCAAACTGGGACCGACCAACGAACTGCAGTTGACCGGACCGGATGGAAAAACAATTCCCCTCGCCTACGACAAAGATTTCCGTTCCTGCTCGTTCGGCGGCTCGGGAAAATTTGATGCGGAAATCGTCTTCTGCGGATACGGCATCGATGCCCAGGACGCGAAATACAATGACTATGCCAACGTCGATGTGAAAGACAAGGTCGTCATCATCATGCGTCGCACGCCTCAGCAGGGCGATAAAGAGAGCCCGTTCGCAGGGGCCCATGGAATTTCGCGTTACGCAGCTCTCCGCTACAAAGTGAGCACCGCATTCGGCAAAGGGGCCAAAGCGATCCTGTTCGTCAACGATTACTATTCTACGCAGGAACACAAAAAAGAGGCCCGCGAACTGGAACAGGACGCGATTGAAGAACTGATTCTCGCTACCGAAAAATGGGAAAAAGCAGCGAAGGATAAAGAGGAAACCAGTGCTGTTTCACTGAAGAAAGCTCTGCACGACGTGCAGCAGGCACGCAAGAATCTCAAAGAGGCGCATTTCGACCGGCTGATGGAATTTGGTTATGCCGGCAGCGGAGATGGCCGTTCGATTCCAATCGCTCACATCACGATCGAAAAGTGTAACGAACTCTTCAAGGACGCAGGGAAACCAACGCTGCAGGAACTGGAAGGTAAAATCGACGAAACTTTCAAGCCGGAAAGTTTCGCGTTACCCCAGTGGAAAGCCCGGGGCGAAATTTCGGTCGAACAGATTCGCACAGAAGTCAAAAACGTGATTGGCGTGCTGGAAGGCAAAGGGCCTCACGCTGATGAAACCATCGTCATCGGCGCCCACTATGATCACGTCGGTTATGGCGGTGAAGGTTCACTGGCCCCCGGTTCGACCGATGTCCACAACGGTGCTGACGACAATGCCTCGGGAACCGTGGCCCTGATCGAGCTGGCCCGCAAGCTGGCAGCCCGCAAGGAGCCCCTGCCTCGCCGCCTGGTCTTTATCGCCTTTACGGGTGAAGAACGGGGACTGATCGGTTCAGCACATTACGTCAAAAATCCCGTGTTTGACCTGAAGAACACCGTGGCGATGCTCAACATGGATATGGTCGGACGTTTAACTGACGACAAGCTGACCGTCTTCGGTACCGGCACCGCCCCCCGCTGGAAACAACTGGTAGAAAATACCGCGAAAGCCTATGATCTGAAACTCTCACTCAAGCCGGAAGGGTTCGGTCCCAGCGATCACAGCTCCTTTTACGGCAAGCAGATTCCGGTACTGCACCTCTTTACGGGAACTCACAGCGACTACCATCGCCCCTCCGATGACTGGGACAAAATCAACATCCCGGGCATGGAACGGATCATCGGGTTTCTGGAAGAGATCGCTATCGCGACTGCAGAGAACCCCGACCGTCCTCAATATGTGAAGATCGAGCGTCCTGCCGCGACCATGCGTTCCGGTAACCGGCCTTACTTCGGCAGTATTCCGGACTTCGGTGGAGAAGGCCCCGGCTATCACATTTCGGGAGCTTCTCCCGGCAGTCCGGCTGACAAAGCGGGCCTCAAAGCCGGCGATGCCATCATCAAGATGGGCAAGACGAAAATCGATGGTCTGGATGACTTCGACCTGGCCCTGCGGATGTTTTCCGCCGGCGAGGAGGTAGAGGTCACTGTCCTGCGGGACGGAAAGCGAGTCAAACTGACCGTGAAGCTGGGTAAACCCAAATAAGCGTTATCTGTTTATTTTCGCGTGTAAACCAGGGAGACCGTTCCGGTAAAATCGTTCTTCTTACGGCCCGCGTTGGGATAAGAGTTGTAGACCTGCAGCAGTCCCAGTCGCAGGTTCCAGCGGTCTTTGTTGTCCAGCTTGAACAGGATCCCCGTTTCGCTTGTCAGACGGAGAATCTGGATATTGTCCACACTGGGAGTCCAGGTCTGTTTGTGCTCGAGTTTCGCATGGTCCCCTAAGGGCCAGTGGAATTCGATTTCGGCAAAGACGTCGAGTGTGGTTCGTCGCATACTGGGATCGTTATAAATTTCGTGCGTACCACCAGGACCAACACGCACGATCAATCGGCGATCTTTTTCATTGACAAAACGGTAACCAAGACCACTGGAAATCGTACCCCGCCAGTCCAGATTCTCAAACTCGTCGTAAACGTTCTTATTCGTTACGAAGACAATCCACTTCGTGGTGCGCGCCACGTCCAGAGTCGCATTACCGTACCAGCGGTTGGCATCGCGAATACCATTGGACTGCCCCCAGCGACCGCCGATCTCAAACAGAAACTGGTTATCATCATCGGACTTCTCCAGTTGCAGTGCGGTGGTGACATAGTCCCGCTGCGTATTTCCAGCCAGAAAAGTTCCGCCGATCTCCATCCGCTTGGTCCAGATTTCAGCGTATTCCCAGCAGGTGTCATAATAGTTTTCCACCCGATCCCAGGGAGACGTATTTTCATCTTCAACATCACCGAACTCCGGTGAAACGCCAATCGGCTGGGGAACTGGTGTCTGATTGATCATGGCCGGCAGCGGGGGAAGTTCCACGTTCTCATTGCTGACCAGCAGTTCTTCACCCGGGGGTGGAGCATCGGGGTCGGTCGCCAGCTCGGCGTATTCGAGCCGATCCACATCTTCCAGCAAAACCTTACGGACACTTCCATCAGTCAGCTGGAACAGGATCTTGCCCGACTCAAAACCGACGCTTTCTCCCGCCAGGAACTCCCCACTTTTAAGATAGAGCGTTTCTGCCGGTACCGGTTCTGCAGCAGACAGCACATTACCCAGGCTACAGACCATCAGCCAGAGCATCATTATTCGCAGGCTGTACCAGCGATATTTTCTTCCTGTAATGAGGTGGAAACAACCCATTAGACCATCCGTGGCTGGATTACTCAGTGATAAGTAGTTGAAGTTTGGTGTAGATTTGCGCGACAGGGGTTAAGAAGGGACCGGGATTTTAGTTAGGACGGCGAATCAGTGCAATGTGTATCTCTGAGTACGTTCATTTGATCACCAGAGCGAATCCCCGATTTATCACAGGTTGTTTTTTTGCATCTAACTCCTTTTAAAACAGAAATTTATATAAACAATACCTGATTACATCGTCTGATTTTTTTCAAGCCGCCCCCTGTCCTGACGATCGAGCCCGTCTGATCGATTTTAGCGATTCTCGATCCCGCAAAACGGATCTGAAAATTACCTGATCGCTATAAACGGATCTTTTCCCTGTCTGGAACTCTTTCCTTATTTCCTGCTGCCCGCTCTTTTGGCTTCGACTCGCTGAAAAAGCAGATCAGATCAGGACTACTTCGGACCTCCCCTCATTTCGCATGCTAGAGTTTTTTTGATTCCCGCTCGTTTCGGGCCTGCAAGAGCGAGCAGCGGATCAAGTTAAAAGCAAACATCAATTCATATCAAAGAGTATAAAACGGCACTTCAAGCCAACGGCGATCACAGAATCGCCTCTCGTGAGGGGGAGAAGATTTAATCATGGGATTCTTGAAACGATTTTTGAAGACGACCTATCGAGACAATACTGCGGGGAAATCGCGCAGCAGTTTCGAAAGTCTTTCAGAAGACCAGCTGGAAACGCATTTAAATATCGCCAAGTACGGTGATTTCATGCTGACCGATGCGATCCGTCCTTCCTACGATCTGGAAGTAGTGCCGCAGGCCGGTTACCGACATGACGTTTACACCGACAAGGAATCCGGAATCAAAATTCCGGTTCTGATGGCTTCCGCTTCCCGCGAAGTTCTGTTCGACCTGTTTATCGATCTCCTCGATCCGCTGGGTCATGAAGTCGATGTTGTACTGGAAACCAGTCACGACGGTGGCCACAATCAGCACCAGGACCTCTATCGGGAACACATGGACCTGCCCGTCCTGAAAAGTACACTTTATGATTACGAAGATCTGTTACTCAACGATGGCTGTGCCGGCATTGCTGTGCTCAATCCATTGATTCCATTGGAAGTACAATTCGACGAGCATAAGCTGCTCATCATGTACGGCCAGGGAATTGATCAGTTTGAGAGCATTCTGGATGAATATGGGATTCCCCACGATCCGGAACTCAAATTTATCACCGAAGCAGAACACGTCCACTCATCAAGTGATGAAGCGATCGAAGAACTGGATCAGTTGAAATACCGGCTCGGCATTGATTTTGAATAAGCGATCTTATTCATAGCTGCGGATCCGAAATGGTTCTGCCTGTCCTTCGATCAGATGCAGTTCCTGATTCGCAGCGATTCCGGTAAAGCGTTGTTTTAGTCCGGATGGCCAGTTGACCTCCAGTTCTGAAACCTGCTGGTCAGGCCCCAGACCAAATACCAGCGATCGCTGATTACTCGCCTGGTATCCGTCTCCCGCGGTCAACTGACGCATCAGCGTCTGCCCGCTTGTTTTCAGGCGGACTGTCGTGCCGATGGCATCCCGATTCGATTCGGTCCCCGTCAATCGCACTACCAGCCGGTTTCCTGCGTCCTTTGTTCGGTTCTCCAGCAACACCACCGGTTGATCGAGACTCGATACAGCAACTTCCGCGCGACCATCCCGGTTCCAGTCCAGCCGCGCCATGCCCCTTCCCAGTCGTGGTTTTTGAAAGAACGCGCCCAGTTTGTCTGCCTTCAGTTCTTCAAATCTCCCCTGCCCCTGATTTTTCAGAAACTGGGGTCGCATCTGCCAGGGTGTCTCCATTTTGCGCAAGTCTTCGACATGCCCGTTAACGACGACCAGATCCTGCAGGCCATCCAGGTCGGCATCCAGGAACTGTGTGCCGAACCCGAGCAGGTACAGACTCGATTCCGCCAGATTCGCGGACTGGGTTGCATCTACGAATTCATCCGGGCCGATCTGCCGATAGAGTGTATTCGTCTCCCGATAATAGTTGGTGATGAACAGATCCAGCAGTCCATCCGCGTCCGCATCCCCGGCGGCAATGCCCATGCAGGCTTCAGTACGTCCCTGGGCATTCAGAGCCAAACCCGACAAAAGTGCCTGCTCAGTAAAGTGAAGTTTTTCAGTGCCTTGATTCACGAAGAAGAAATTCGCTACTGCATCATTGGCAATGAACAGACTGGGATAGCCGTTACCTGTAAAGTCGGCGGCGACAATGCCCAGACCTTTCCCGGCGGGTACTTCAATCCCTGTGTCCGTGGTGACATTTTTCAGGCTACCATCTTTTGAATTCAGATAGAGCTGATCCTGGGCAGCAGGAAAATTCAAGGGCATGCACGAGCGACTGCTCCCATCTGCATTCTGACAGACTCTATCAAAGACATCGGCGCCCGAGAGATAATTGACCGCGTAGATTTCAGGAGCTGCATCGCCATTCAGATCCGCCATCAGACAACTCGTAGTCCAGTCATTCGCGGAACCACGGGCCTCTTCCACTTCGGAGAACGTGCCGTCACCGTTATTCAGGTAGAGTCGGTTCTGACCAATGTTACCGATGTAAACATCATCAAAACCATCCTGGTTCAGATCGCCGATTGTCACTCCCTGGCTGAACCCGTTTTCCTGGATACCGGTTTGTTTTGTCACATCGCGGAAAGTGCCATCCCCCTGATTCAGGTAGATCCGATCGAGGAATTCGGTCGCCCGCTCATCAACGGGCCACCGCGTACCCTGCGTCAGGTACAGATCGGGCCAGCCATCCCCATTCAAATCGAGCACTCCCACTCCGCCGCCGGTGAACTCGTACATCTTGTGCTGCGTCTCGGGCCAGGGATGTCCGTTAAAATATTGAAATTCAATCCCCGCGTCCGTGGTAACATCGGTAAACGCGATCTGTGAATCGGTTTTAGCAGCTTCCTTACCGGATTTTTGAGCTTCCATGTCTGGCGTTGTTTCTGATGATTCCGGCAGGGACAGATCACGAATGGGATTCAGTCCGGGGTCCGTTCGCACCAGAGGCAGTTTTTTGAGTTCCCCCTGGAGTTCGTCTATAGTCTGTTTCGCCCAGCTGAGATGAGGGTCGAGCAGTAAGGCGGCCCGGCTCCAGCCATAGGCCTCCCAGACCAGCCCCAGTTCACGGGCCAGTTGAACGGTTTTCTCAGCGGCGGGCAGTTCTTTGTCACCGTAAACGACTTTGACCAGTCCTTCATAGGTCTGCAGTTTTTGTGAATATTCGAGCAGCTGTTCCGCCGCTTTGGTATCTCCGGTCTGCTTCAACAGCTGTCCCAGCTGATAACAGGCGGTAGGGTTCGTTGCATCCCGTTTGAGTGTCTGTGCAAAGCAGTGAATCGCTGCCTGCTGATTTCCCTGCTGCTGATACCACTGCCCTTCGACATTCCAGATGTCCGGGTGTTCGCGGACTGGTTCCGGTAATTCAGACTGCCACTTTTGAAAGGTATTGGGCGTCTGTAACTTAAGCAGAGTCTGACCGAGCAGCACCTGGGCCTGACTCAATTCAGGCTGGATTTGAATCAGTTTCAGCAGTCGCTGCTGTGCCGCTGCATATTTCTGTTCATCCACATCGAGTCGGGCCAGCATGAGTTGCACGAGAGGATCGTGAGGCGCGGCCTGTTCGTAGTCGGCGAAGAGTTGCGGGTTCTCTAATGAACGGTCACTCATCGACAGCAGATACAGCACGACGGGATTCAGCTCTTTCTGCTGGAGCAGTTTGATGCGAATCGGTACCGCCTTCCAGGTCTGCGTGGACAATCCGTAAATGAATGAGAGCCGTTCGAGAATCAGCCCGTCATCGGGAAAAAACTGGTAGGCCCGCTCGAACTGATCGAGGGCGAGTGACAACTGCTTTAACTGAAACAGATAGTACTCTCCGGAACGGGTGCGTGCCTGGTAACAATCGCGGCTCTGATTATCGGGAATGCGATCATAGTACTGAATCGCAGCTTCGAAATCGCCCTCTTTAATAGCAATTTCTGCGAGCAGCATTGCCGCATCGTCAGCGTGTGAGGGAGACTCCAGCACCGGGAGCAGTTCTCGTTTCGCTTCAGCATACTGCTGCTCACGAAAGGCGTGCGCGCCTCGTTTCAATTGTGCGGACGGATCAGGTTCGAACACTCCGGCGAACCAGAGTGCCAGCCCGATCGTGATCAAAACCAGGAGAATTACAGTCAGTCGCAACAACTCGATGTGCCTTTTCTGTGCCACCAACCATCTGGGTTGTGGGCTGCCAGTGTCAGTAAAAGGGTCAGCTCCCCCATTGTAAAGGGGAGTCTGACCTGACACCATGGGCACGTTGTTTAAACCGTGACATTCTCCTTTTCCTGCGCATCGACATCAGATGCAGTTGCAGGCTGGGTTTTGAACTGCTGAGCGACACTGGGCCTGAACAGATTGATGACCGAATGCTTGGCATCCATCGTCAGACTGAACAGCGTCGGCACGAGGACCAGCGTAAACAGCGTCGAAACAATCAGGCCCCCCAGCACCACACTTCCCAGACCGCGATAAAGTTCACTCCCGGCACCGGGAAACAGCACCAGGGGCAGCAGCCCGAGTACCGTAGTGGTCGTCGTCATGAAAATCGGTCGGATACGTGTGCGGATACTTTCCAGAATTGCTTCGCGAGGCGTCATCCCATCTTCATTGATATGGTTCAACGACTGGTGAATGATCAGAATCGGGTTATTCACCACGGTACCAATCAGGATCACGAAGCCGAGCATCGTCAGCACATCCAGGGTCTGCAGCATAAACAGGTTCAATACACTGAGCCCCAGAATTCCACCGACTGCCCCCAGGGGGACACTGAAAATAATCACGAACGGATACAGCCACGATTCGAACAATGCTGCCATCAACAGATAAGTAATCATCAATGCCAGCAGCACGTTGAACTGTAGTGCCGCCCAGGTATCGCGGAGCTTATCAGCGGTCCCTGAGAGCATAATCCGGTAACCGCCATCCAGTTGACCACTGTCCCGCATAGGCTGGACAATTTCATCCTGGATTCTCTGCATCGCATCTTCCAGTGCCATCGCTTCAGGCGGAGAAACTTCGATAGTAATTGCCCGTTGTCGTTCGCGGTGATTCACCTGTTCCGGACCGCTGGTGATTTCTACATTCGCTAATGCTTCCAGTGGGACCAGAGATCCCATTGGCGTCGCGACCGAAAGGGCTTTCACGTCCTGGGTATTCTGAATGTGGCGGGACTGCCCAACGATCGAGAGATCAATTTTATCGCCGCCCAGGTAATAGTCACCGGCAAAAGCACCATCGACCAGCGCGTTGGCTGTATATCCCAGATCGGCACTGCTTACTCCCATTTCTGCAGCCTGCACCAGTTTGGGCTGAATGTGCACTTCAGGACTGGACAGGTCCAGACTGGGAACGGGACGCACCTGGGCGTCGGGAATCATCCCCTTAACTTTCCCCAGAATCTGCCCCCCCATGCCGACCAGCTTCTGCAGATCGGGCCCGATGATTTCAACTTCGACAGTACGGCCGCCTGTCAAACCCTGTTCGAACAGACTCGATTGCTTGGCAACCGCGAAAGTTCCTTCCAGCTTGGCTCCCGCCTGCTGGACCAGAGGAATCAGTTCACCTACGCGTTGGGAATCATGGGCGCGAATCCCCATAAAGACCATGCGTCCGCGGGCCACGAAAAAGAAATCGCCGATCACCGGATAATCCAGGCTTTTAGCTTCTTCGCTTTCGGGGTCAACAATATCCCAGTAAGGCCGCAGGTCCGATTCGACCGCTTCCCCCAGTTCCATCAACTGGTTCATGTTGTAGCCGGGAGGGGGAAGCAGAATACAGAAAATCAGATTACGGTTACCTGTCGGCAGGTATTCCACTTTTGGCCAGAGCTGCCAGCTGATACCGAAGGCGGCTCCCACCAGAACGCCGGTTACTACCAGGCGTCTCAACAATCCTTTCTGAATCCAGCTGTTCATTCCCACAACGGATTTCACAAACAGAGCGCCCGCAGATTCGATCGGAGTGATAATCACTCTCTGCAAGCGGCCTTTTCTCACCGGTTGCTCGGGTTCGGGATTGTCGACAACCCGCATATCCTCAATGTCCTGTCCCTCCCGTTTGTGTAACAGACGGGCCGAGGCAGTGGAAATCAATGTCATCGAGACCAGCAGCGAAAGTCCGACTGCGGCACTGATCGCCAGGGCAATATCCTGGAACAGTTGACCGGCTTCTTCCTGAATGAAGACCACCGGCAGGAAGACGGCAATCGTGGTCAGAGTGGAAGCCAGCACCGCGCCCCAGACTTCCTGGGTCCCTTTGATGGCCGCCCGGAAGGGAGACTCACCCAATGAGTATCTGCGGAAAATATTTTCCAGAACCACCACCGCGTTATCCACAAGCATCCCGACGGCAAACGCCAGACCAGCCAGACTGATCACGTTCAACGAACGTCCCATCAGTCCCAGAATCAGGAAGGTGCCGATAATACTGGTGGGAATTGCCAGCCCCACCACCAGGGCCCCGCGGGCAAACCAGAAGCCGGCCCCAATGATCAGCGCCAGACAGACTGCGAAAAACCAGGGGGAGATATAAGCAGCAGCGACGGCAGACAAAATAATAAACGGCACCACAATCAGGGTGCGAATTCCCAGATGCAGAAACGACATCAGAACGATCATCGTCAAAGCACCACCGATAAAGATGTTGTTCTTCACCAGGTCGACTGAGGAATAGATATAGTCGGTTTCATCATAAACCTGAACCAGCTGTAAGCCACGGGCTTTGAGAATTGTTTCATCAATCTCTTTAGCGGCTTCGCGGAGTCCGTTCATAATATCCAGCACGTTGGCGCCGGTTTCGCGGATACAGTTCACCGCGATACTCGATTCGCCAAAACGTCGTACCAGGCCATCCGGTTTTTTGTAACCCAGGCGGACTTCTGCAACGTCCCGTACATAGACTGGCGCGCCATCGCGAACCGCCAGCAGCTGATTTTCCACTTCTTCAATATTGCGGAACTGCCCCAGAGTACGCACCACCCAGCGACGTTTGCCTTCCCAGAAATCACCGGCGGAAGTGTCTTCATTCTGGCCGCGCAACACGCGACGCACATCGGCGATCGTCAACTGGCGCGCGGCGAGTTGTTCGGAGTCGACAACCACCTGCAGTTCATCTTCCAGCCCCCCCAGCACGTTTGACTGGGAAACGCCGGCCACACGTTCGAAGCGGGCTTCAATTTCATCTTCCGCGAAACGCCGCAGCTTGGTGACCTCAATATCTTCCTTGGGCAGAATTTCTCCGCGGACATCAGGATATTCATCAGACAGCATTCGCAGGCGCAACATCGCCAGTCCGGGATTGGGAGTTTTTCGAATCACTTCCAGACGGTCTTTGAGTTCCGGATGCTTCTCTCCAAACGCGACAATTTTTTCTTCAGAGGGAAGACGGCTGCTGAGAATGAACCAGGCAATCGGACGGTCCGCAGCGTTCGCAGTACTGATGATGGGCTGATCGGCGTCTTCCGGGTATTCGGGAACCTGCTGCAGGCGCGAGTTGACCTTAAGCAGGGCTTCGTCCATGTTGGTGCCAACCAGGAACTCCAGCGTAATGGTTCCCTTGGAGTCGGCACTTTCCGAACTCAGTTTGGTGATGCCTTCCACACTCTTGAGCTGTTCTTCCTGTTCCAGCACAATTTCGCGTTCGACTTCCTGGGGACTGGCACCGGGCCAGCGTGTTTCGACGGTGATGGTGGGCCGCTGAACTTCGGGCGTCAGCTGCATCGGCATACGAGTCAGAGCGACCAGACCGAAGAGGACCGTCATCAGCACACCAACGGTCACTTTAACCGGATTATGGACAATGGCTGTAATCAAATTCATGATGGTTCCTCATTAACCCTTGATGTCGATGGCTTTGGACTTGGGTTCTGCATCGGGAGACAGAACTTCAGAAATCACCACGTCCTGACCGGGGCGCAGACGCTCGTTACCACGGATCACAACCTGCTGCCCCGGTTTCAGATCTCCCTTAACCTGAATCAGGCGGCCTTGTGCCACCCCAACCTGCACCGGCACTGCCCGGGCTTTGCCCTGCTTTTTATTATCTGCAGCAGGATCGACGACATAGACCATTGGTGTCGGGCCGCCCAATACCAGGGCATCCTTGGAAACCAGCAGCGCTGACTGCTGAGGTCCGGTAGGCAGAACCGCACGGGCCAGCATCCCTGATTTCAACAGGGGACCGCCATCCTTAGTAATTGTATTTTTCAGACGGACTTTGACGGGAAACGTACGGGCACGGACATCGGCCTGCGGTACGATTAAGGCAACTTTTCCCGTAAAGACCTGGTTGGGAATCGCGGGGACTTCCACCCGGACTTCCATTCCCAGCCGCACGTGGGGGACGTGATTTTCCAGCACCTGCACACTGACATCGACCTGATCCAGAGCGATGACTTCAGCCACAAGTTCGCCAGAGTTCACCCACTGACCGACTTCGGTATGTTCGGCGACCACGTATCCATCAAAGGGAGTAATGATCGTGTGTTTGACCACTTTACTTTCAAGTTCATCGACGAGCGCCTGCTGCATGGCTACGCGGGCCCGGGCCTGATCAATTTTCTCTTTGCGAGGCCCCTCGACAGCCAGTTGATAAGCGGACTGTGCTTCTTCGAACATTTCGTCAGCACGAATCGATTCGGAAACAACCTGCTGAATGTCATCATCGTTAACAGCTTTGCGGGCATACAGGGATTCCAGACGTTTACGGCGTTTCGTCTGGTATTCGCTCTCGGCCCGGGCCGCCTGCATCAGTGCACGGGCCCGTTTGATTTCATCCGGACGCGAACCGTTCTCCATCTCTTCCAGTTCGTGCTTCCTCAGTTGCAGTTCTGCCTTTTCTGCAGCCACTTCCAGCTTAATCGTATTCGTCAACAGCTGGGCCAGCGGTTGTTTCGCTTTGACAAAATCCCCTTCATTGACGGGGAACTCAGCCACACGCCCGCCGACGGCACTGCCGATCACACTGCGTTTAATGGGGAGTACGGTTCCGACAAACGTCTGTCCCGAAGCAAGATCCTTCTGGACGACTTCTGCCACCGCAACAGGGGCCGGCCCCCGCTGGGCACAGACAGTCTGTGCATTGATGATCAATACAGCGAGTGCTGCGACTATTCCGGTTGCAAATCTCATAAACTTCCTCAACGTCATATCAAGTAGTCGTAAGTAGTCAGCTTCATCCTGAATCTTGTTTCAGACCGCCTCAAACTCAGGGAGTTTGACTCCCAGATTTTCCTGCACCTGCATCAACAGGGATTTCAGTGTCTCCACCTGTTCGGCGGTCATGCCTTTGGTTGCTTTTTTTCTGAGCCGCTTCAGACAGGAAACCATCTTGGACCAGATCGGTTTCGCTTCCGGCAGAACCTGTAGAACCTTCCGCCGCCGGTCTTCCGGATCACTTTCGCGTTTGATCCACTGATCGCGTTCCATTCGATCCAGAATCCGCACGAGGGTCGGAGGTTCGATCATCATTCGCTCAGCGAGTTCCACCTGGGACAGGGGACCTGCATAGACCAGCCAGCCAATCACCTGAAACTGTCGGAAGGTGATCCCGTAAGGAATCAATTCCTGATTCAACGCATCCTGATAGGAATGCGAAGTCATCGTAATCCAGTAACCGATGCTCTCTTCAAAATCGTATTGCAACATCAGCACCTCCTTCGGAGTGAACGCCCCTGATTGATTAGCCAGGCTAATTATTAGCCCTGTTATAATATTCAGGCATACCCTGTCGCAATAGCGAATCGCCGGGATACAAGGGCTTTAGGCCGATTGCTGCTGAAATCAAGCGGAAAATGCGAGGCAAAGCGGGTAGCTCAAAGTGGACATTAAGGGCATCTATCAATGCCCTGAACAGTTTCAGGCGGGAGACACTGCAAAAAAGAATTAAAACGCGTTCGCGGGGCGGGCGTTTTTGTCAGGCTGCTGGCCTGCAGCGGAAAGGTTCAAGACACAGCGAAAACCAACATCCGGGCTGGGAGTCCGCATGTTTTCTCCGGCCCTTTTCCAGGCTTTCCAGGAATCTTTCGCGCCACGGGCCACTCGTTCCCCCGATACAACCGGCAGCTTGGGACCGGTCCAGTCACGGACGACGCCGGCATCGGAGCGGGCCAGCGCCGCTTTGTAGGCATCGGGAGAATACCAGTCATCGCACCATTCCCGGGCGTTGCCCGCCATGTCGTAAACTCCGTAGGGACTCTTGTCTCCCGGAAAACTTTTCACCGGATCTATTTGTCCGGGTTGACGGTTCTTGTGCCAGAGCGGGCGACCATCACCCCAGGGATACTGAAATCCCAGTTCGCCCCGCGCGGCTTTCTCCCACTGCGTTTCCAGGGGCAACTGCTTGCCCATGGTTCGCGCGTAATTGATGGCGTCGGTATACGCGATGCCCATGGCCGGGATGTTCCCTTCCGCCTGATCATTACCCGCCGGTTCGGGAATTTTGCCTTTCGCGGCGATCATTTCCGAACGCCAGCGGCGATATTGTTCGAGTGTGACTTCATGCAGATCGATATAAAACGCGTTCTGAAAAATCGAAAACTGCGGCTGTGCATTCGGATCGCCGGATTCGACTCCCTGAATCGAAACGCCGGCAGGGACCAGCGCCATCTCGGAGTAATCGCGGTCACAGCGAATCCGCCGGGGAAAGCCTTCTGCAGAATAGCCATATTCTGGCAACGCAGTGAATCCCTTGGGAAGTTTAAATGTAGAACTGGGCTGGGTTGTCTCACCCGTCGCCTCCGGCTGAATGACGGTAAAAGTGGAAGCATTCAATCCCGGTTCGGCAGGGGGTACCACTGCGAACTCTTCTCCGCGGGCGCGATTGGGATCGGGCTTCTGAATCTGGTAATTGTGCAGATAATCGACTAACTCAAAATGATCTTCCGGGTCTCCCTCCAGTTCCGCCGGCTGTGTAGACCGGGAAGGCTGCGGTTCCACTTTACGAGGCTTTAACTGCGGTGCCCGCATATTGGAACGATTTGAGGAAGGTGACCTGGCTTTGTCCTCTTCTGTAAAGCTCCCCACCTTGCCTCCACCGTCACCACAACTGGTCAGCAGCAGTGCAAGCAGACAACATGACACAGAAAAGCGAAATCCGGCGGTCTTCGATAACAGAGGCATGATCAGTACCAGGGAAGCAGAGTGAGTCAAATGAAAAGAGACAGACTATCCTGATTCTAACAACCACGAGACAGATTAACAGCCCTTTTCAGGCCGTTCAGCCGTTTTCCCGGACTGCGTCGATCAGCAGCGATTTGAAATCACTCATCGTTTTACATTCAGTCGCAATCCGGGGATGCGCAAAAACGCGCACCCGTTTGACGAAATCATCAAACTGCTTGCGCGCCAGCGTATCTACCACGGGAGAGACGACGTGCAGCGGCTGATATTGTGCTTCGCGCGGCGAATAGATCTCCACGTTGAATTCCACTTCCCGATGCGTGGGCGGTGCGTCGATCAGAACGTCGGTCGCATCGACCTGCTGATTTAACCGCTGTGTGAGGCGCGCTGCCAGTTGTTCGCTCCAGTGGACCAGTGAAGAGACCGGCCGATGCGCAATCAGTTCGAAGACTTCAGACGACTCGTAGAAACTGAATTCAGCCACCCGTTTATAGAGCACACGTTTGTTACTGAAAATCCCTTCCACAAGTCGTTCGCAGTCAGTCCCCTGTGCTTCCTTGCGGAGTACGGAAATGGAATCGGACTCGGTGAGTTGGAAATACTCGGCGAGATCCAGCCTGGGATAGAGATGATAAAATGCGCGGGCAAACATCGTACTCGCCGCACGAACCGCGTGATGCCAGTAGACTTCACTGAACATCACATAACGGGCAAACACCATCAACTCGGCTGCCGTTTTGCCCTTGGAACCAATCGCCAGTCCATCACCGCACTCGTTAACCATCAACGACTGGATCAGTCGCTTTTTATCGTAGTTACGACCATAAGGCACGCCCGCGTGGAGACTGTCGCGATCGAGGTAGTCCATCTTGTCGATGTCAATCGGGCCGGAGAGAATCGAACGCACCAGTCGCATGCGGGGTGTATCCGAACTCGGTACCAGAATATCCAGCACTTCGGAAGGTTCAATGCCCCACTCTTCCCGCAGGATCTTCGGCAGTTCGTGTCCTTCCGAGAGAAACTCCCGGGCAAACTGCTCGTGCCGGGGAATGCCTTCCAGTGACATATCTTCAATCAGATGACAAAACGGCCAGTGCCCCAGATCGTGCAGCAGGGCCGCTGCAATCAGCACTTCCGCCGTATGCACGTCCACGGTCGCCGCGAAACGTTCGTCCCGTCCCAGTTGCCAGAGATACTGCAGCGCATTCTGATAAACGCCCAGCGCGTGTTCAAAACGCGTGTGCGTGGCTCCGGGATAAACGAGCGCCGTGAAACCCAGTTGGGTGATGTGCGACAGGCGACGGAACTCGGGTGTATCGACCAGGGCCCGGACGCGACCGGTAAAAGGCACGTCCTGCTGGTAGGGAATCCGCACCAGGCCACTGCCTGACTGCAGGTTGGAGAGTTCAGGAATCTCGACATACGGGTGGTTCATGAAACGTCAATTCCGTTTTACGATTTCGTGAGCCGTTCAGGCGAGCAGCGAAGAACGATCGTTCGGCGCAAACAACTCCTCGACGACAGACGCGATCATTTCGTTATCTTCCTGCGCCCCTTCGGAGCACATGGCCTTCCACAGTACCTGACCGGCCTGCACTGCTTTCTGAACCTTGGCGGGCAACGCGTCCACTTCCAAAGGAGGACGCAGATCATGATTCAGGATCGCCGTGGAGAGAGCATGCGGAATCTGTTCGATTTCATCGACCGATTCAAATTCGACCATACCCACCAGCAGCGGATTGTAGCGTCCCTGAATCAACGAGCGGACATCATCTTTATAGGCGATCAGCGGCTTGCCCAGCATCCAGGCCATGGCTGCTTCGGACACAGCGCCTTCATCGGGAACGCGTCCGTTGAGGTTCCAGACCATCGCCTCACATTCCACAACCAGCTGGTAGACATCCAGCGAGAAAATGGCTTCATGCAGAAATTGAGCAGCCGTGGGTGCATCCCAGTTGCGTTCGACCAGCACATCCAGGATCAGTCGAAATTCCATCCCGTCGCGGTGAGGCAGGTAGACGGTATAGCCGGTTTTGGTTAAGAGATCTGCAATCTCTTTCATCTCGTCCCGTTCGGTCCGATTAAACAGAGGACCTGCGCAGTACACGCGCATCTGTTCGTTAGAATGTTTCATGGTCAAACCTGTAATGCTTCCCTGCTGAAAGAAAACCATTTAGAATAGTGAGATAGAGGGGATTCGGAGTTCATTGTAACAACGTCCTGTTTTTTTTCACCCAAACCGGATTCTTTTCCGCCAGCATCTCCCAAATTTGTCAGAGCAGCGCTCAACAGCGCTGCCTGAATCGTCGCAAGCCAGTTAGAACATACCCAGACAGTCTGCTCCAAATTCATGAATCAAAGCGCCCCTACTCCTCCCACGATCGACAGCCGCCGATTTACTTATGCGCTGCTCTGCGTGTTGCTGGGCCCCGGTGCGGTGACACTCGCCCTGCAGACGATCTTCAGCAGTCAGGACCTGGCCGGAATGTATGTCAGCGTTCCGCTCTGGGAAGCACTGCTTTCAAGCTGGGGCGCGACGCTCGATCCGACCACACAAACAGTCGCCATTCCCTTTTTCCCACTGATGGGATACCTGCTCCTCACCGCAGCACTGACCTGGCTGGCGGGGGGCTTCCTGATTTCCCGCCTGCAGAAGTCTGCGTTCGCTGCTGCGCTGACGGACTGGGGCTGCCTGGGTTATCGCTGGTGGTTTCTGCCCGGCGTCTGGGAGCTGCTCAGAATCCTGCTGTTTATTATCGGCTGGAGTAGTGGCGAGGGTCTGCTGCTGGCCACCTCACAGTTCTGGTTCGCGATTACGATCGCGGGCTGGCTGGCCACACTGGTGACGCTGCTGTTTCCTGCTTCTTTGAGTGAAGCCCCGGCCGAAGAACTTTCCACGGAACCAAAGTCCTCCCTGCCCGTCACTGTCTGGCTGCTGATGGGCGTTTTCGTATTGATCTTCACCTGGATGAACTGGCGGCTTTACCAGGGCCTGCTGATTCCCCACGGCGATTCCGCCATGTATGAAGAACATCTCTGGAATGTCCTGCACGGAAAAGGGTTTCGCAGTTATCTGGATCAGGGACTGTTCTGGGGGGAACATATTCAATTCATTCACCTGCTGCTCTCGCCGCTGTACCTGATCTGGCCGTCCCACCTGCTGCTCGAATTGAGTGAAACCGTGGCCCTGGCATGCGGAGCAATACCGCTATACCGTATGGCGACGCGACACAGCGGTTCTAAAACCGTGGGCACTGCAATCGTTGCAGCCTATCTCTGCTACTTCCCCCTGCAGTTTCTGGACATCGCCATCGATCTCAAAACATTCCGACCGATCTCCTTCGGCGTTCCCCTGCTGCTGTTCGCCCTGGAGGCGATCGATCGGAAGCGCTGGAAATCTGCGATCGTCCTGCTGCTGCTCTGCCTGGCTGCCAAGGAAGACTATGCGATTATCCTGGGACCTTTGGGGCTCTGGATCGCCTGGCGCGCGTTTCAGGAAAATAAACCGGAATCGAAAGCGAATAAATCCGTGCTGCTGAAAAGCATCGCCCCGGGCATCGGTCTGTCAGTGTTCGCGGTCGTTTATCTGGCACTGGTTGTGAAAGTTTTGATCCCCTGGTTCCGCGGTGGCACACAGGTGCATTACGTCGGTTACTTTCAGAAATTCGGGAATTCCCTGGGCGAAGTCGTCAGCAACATTCTGTTCAATCCGGGACTGCTGCTGGGCGAACTGATTCAGCCCGATACGTTCATCTATGCCCTCGCACTGCTCGTCCCCCTCGGCCTGCTGCCCCTGTTCTCACCGGGACGGCTGCTGGTGGGGCTGCCTCTGTTCGGACTACTCTGTCTGAACGAACTGGCTCACGATCCACGACACCATTTCCACGCTCCCATTGTCCCCATTCTCTGCTGGGCTGCGGCTTATGGAATCGGCAATGTCACGACGGTGCTGCGTCGCTGGAAATCGGAACCCGTATCTCTGGCACAGACACAGACCTGGGCGACGCATTTCCTCTGGAGCTCCTCCCTGGCGACCGGTCTCTTTTTCAGCCTGGGTCCCGCCGGCCTGGTCTTCTGGGACTCCGGTTCCAGCTGGTACTGGGGACGGCTGTACGTACCCGGAGAGCGGGCGCGTCAGTTTGAAAAAATCGCGGACCTGATTCCCCCGGAGAGCAGGGTCGCCTCGACCGATTTCGTGCATCCCCGCTATACCCACCATGCCCGCTCTTACGATTACAGTAATTACCGGCGGAAAGTAAACGACTACGAAGCAGGGGTGCCGGAGGACACCGATTATATCGTCATCGACACCCAGCACCCTTACAGCGAGATCAAAACCCCTGATCAGATCCCCGAATATCACGATCACCCTGACGAATGGGAATTGCTGCCGGACAAGACCGATGGATATTTCATCGTCCTGAAACGAAAACAGCCCCCGAAACCCGCTGCCAGCGAGTGATCAACGTTGATTTCTCTCAAAATTCAGGAAAATGGGGGCTTCACCCGGTGAAATGAACGGTAATAATAGCCTGTGAACCCACCACGAGACTGACAGGCGGCTGTTTCCCAGTCTCTCGAAAATTGACCTGTTCCAGGTCATCCGACTTTCCCGAATTCCCATTCCCGATTTCAAAAAATCGCTTCTGGAGCGGTGTTTTTTGAATATTTCGCAAGTCTGCCCCTGTTTCGAGTGACTTGCGAACCTGGTCCAGCTATGGTATCTCGCGTGTGGCAGACCGGTTTTCCGCTGAGGAAAGCGGACCTGATTCTCACAAATGCGTTCTCACTATTTTCATTGGTCACTGTTAGCAGAAGTCCCACAGGGCAAGAGACGGAGACATGGCACAACAATACATCATGCAACTGGAAGGCGTTACCAAAGTCTTTGAACAGAAAGAGATTCTGAAAGACATTTGGCTCTCATTCTTCCCTGGCGCAAAAATTGGTGTTCTGGGGGTCAACGGTGCTGGTAAAAGTACCCTGCTGAAAATCATGTCGGGGGAAGACACCAGCTTCCAGGGGGATGTCCGCCCTGCCAAAGGCATCAAGATCGGTTACTTCAAGCAGGAACCGGATCTGAATCCTGAACAGACCGTGGAAGAATGTATCGCTGAAGCGGTAGCTGAATCCCAGTCGATCCTCGACCGCTATAACGAAGTCAACATGAAGTTCGGAGAAGACCCTTCTCCTGAAGAGATGGAAAAGCTGATCGAAGAACAGGCGACACTGCAGGACCAGATCGATGCAGCCAACCTCTGGGAACTGGATCGTACCCTGGAAATCGCCATGGACGCCATGCGTGTTCCGCCGGGAGACGCCATCATTGGCAGTCTGTCCGGGGGTGAGCAGCGGCGTGTTGCCCTCTGTAAAATCCTGCTGCAGAACCCTGACCTGCTGCTGCTGGACGAACCGACCAACCACCTGGACGCCGAATCGGTAGCCTGGTTGGAGCGTTACCTGCACGACTTCCAGGGAACCGTTGTGGCGATTACCCACGACCGCTACTTCCTCGATAACGTCGCCGGCTGGATTCTGGAACTGGAACGGGGCCGTGGTCTGCCCTTCGAAGGGAACTACTCTTCGTGGCTGGAACAGAAACAGGCACGTCTGAAAGTCGAAGAAAAACAGGAATCGAAACGGCAGAAGTTCCTCAAACGCGAACTCGAGTGGGTCCGCATGTCACCCAAGGCACAGGCTTCGAAAAACAAGGCCCGTGTGCAACGCTACCAGGAACTGGCTGCGGAAGAGTACGAAAAACGCGACGATGCCTCCGACATTCAGATTCCGGTTTCCCGGTCGCTGGGCAGCAAGGTCCTCATCGCGAATAACCTTACCAAAGGCTTCGGCGACAAACTGCTGTTTGAGAATTTCACCTTCGAACTGCCCCCCGGTGGGATTGTCGGCGTGATTGGTCCGAACGGGGCGGGTAAAACGACGCTCTTTAAAATGATCATGGGACTCGAAGAGCCGGACAGCGGGACCCTGGAAATCGGCGAATCGGTTGAACTCTCTTATGTCGACCAGAGCCGCGATGCTCTCGATCCGAAGAAAACCGTTTACGAAGAAATTTCCCAGGGACACGATCACCTGGTCGTCGGTAAATCGAGCGTGCATTCCCGTACTTATGTCGGCCGATTCAACTTTAAAGGACCTGATCAGCAGAAACTGGTCGGCGAACTCTCCGGCGGGGAACGTAACCGCGTGCATATGGCAAAACTGCTCCGCTCGGGTGGTAACCTGCTGCTGCTGGACGAACCGACCAACGACCTCGACGTGGATACCCTGCGTTCGCTGGAAGAAGGGCTCGAGCACTTCAGTGGCTGTGCCCTGGTTGTCAGCCACGACCGCTGGTTCCTTGATCGTCTGGCGACACACATCATTGCCTTTGAAGGTGACAGCAAAGTCCGCTTCTTTGAAGGCAACTACAAAATGTACGAAGCCCGTCGTCACGAAGAGCTGGGAGCCGATGCCGACTCTCCGCACCGGATTCAGTACAAACCACTGTCACGTTAAACGACAACTGACAGTTGAGACATCAAAAACAAAAGGGGCAGTCTTATTAAGACTGCCCCTTTTGTTGGTATACGGGTTGAATCAGCGGCGCTCGCCTCGAACGCGACTCAGAGTTGCTTCCTGAGTGGATTTCGTTTCCTGATCCGAAAATGGATTACGATCTGCCACGGTCTGGCGATGCACTTCAGTGCGGGCCACTTCTACGACTTTGCGTGCAGCGATGAGTTGCTCCGGTTTGAAGTAAGGCACACCACCACCCACGATTTTGTGTTTTCTTTTGCTGGCCAGGTCCTGCCAGTCCAGGTGGCTGGAGAGGTGCCAGGCGATGGCCTGCATCATTTCCCAGTCGTCGCGACGGGGATTGAATTTCTTGAGCAGAAGCACCAGTGCTTTGTCCTCTACCTGCGATTCGATGGGCCGCAGCTCATAGGTTTTTCTGCTGGAAGGGCACGGCTTGCCATGTTCCAGGCAGACAGAACGCAGTCGCAGGCGTACGGTCTTTTCCGGAGGAATGGTAAAGAAGCCCTGGAAATCAAAATTCTGATTGTTGCTCATCGGTGCCAGATTGCCACCGACCGCCTGGGAATCTCCCGTCATCGGTTGATTGAGTCCCTGCAGGTCCTGTAATAATCCCTGACCGAGTCCCGGTTGTTGTCCCGGACCAGCCTGCGCCAGAATGTGCACGGAAGAAACCGCGGGAGGTACTTTGACCGTCAGTGGCTCGGAAGTCTTATTAGTAATGAAGACTGAGGAATTATAGGCGCTGATGGGATAGACCCGTGCCGACAGGGTCTGTTTCTTCAGCCCCTCAAACAGTTCAACCTGGGGGGCATCCTTACTCAATGAGAGTTTCGTGATGATATCTCGCCGTGGTGTTCCTTCCACTGAGGGAGCCGTCGCGCCACCTATGGTCAGTAAGGCGCAGGCAATTGCTAACATCTGTATCCGTTTGGTCATTTTAACTCCTGTCTACCAGATTCTGCCCGCCTGAACCCGGAATAGTGTTCAATGCTAGCCTATTGCTAGCAGGCATATGTACAACGAAATGCACACAAGAAACGTGTCCACTTCTTTGAGCGTCAAAATAGAGATGTTATCTGGAGCGCGATACGAAAACTGACAGGTAAACTGAACGACGAACACTTTACAGAGTCCAAAAACTCTGTGATATTGAGCAAAACTTTCTCAGGCATCGAAAGATAGAAAAGAAATGAAATAACAGAAAAAGCTGCTCAGCCTCAACGATAACGACTTGGTTTGAAGATTTCAAATTTTTTTTCATAAATCTTACTACCTGGATTCATTGGACCGCCGACTATGAAAGACTCAAACCGGACTGTGCGCTGGGGCATCCTGGGTACAGCCCGTATCGCCGAGAAGATCAGCATTGCAATTCACCAGGCAGAGAATGCCGAGTTGACCTGCATCGCCAGCCGCGATGCCACCCGCGCTGCCGACTGGGCAGAAAAGCATCACGTCAAACGCAGCGTTGCCAGCTATGACGCATTGATCCACGATCCCGATATCGATGCCGTCTACATTCCACTCCCTCCGGCACTGCATGGTGAGTGGACCGTTCGCGCCGCCCGCGCGGGTAAACACGTGTTATGTGAAAAGCCCCTGGCACTCAATGTGAATCAGGCACGCGAAATGCGACGCGTCTGTCTGGAAAACGAAGTTCAGCTGATGGATGGCGTGATGTGGTATCACCATCCCCGTGCGCATGAGATGCTCGAACTGATTCGCAGCGACGCGCTGGGCGAACACCGCAGGATCACTTCCGCTTTCACCTTCAACTGGGATACCGTCCCCGAAGGAGACCTCCGTCTGCAGCGCGATCTGGGAGGCGGTTCCTTAGGTGACCTGGGCTGGTACTGTATTGGAGTCGCCCTCTGGGCTTTCAATGAACTGCCCACTAAAGTCTTCGGCACCGCACGACCTTATAATGACGTCGATTATAATTTCTCCGGAATCATGTGGTTCAGCAAAGATCGCATTGCCTCCTTTGATTGTGGTTTTGATGTCAACATGCGGAAGTGGTTTGAACTGGCCGGCACAAAAGCCTCACTGATTTGTGATGACTTCACACGCCCCTGGGAAAACACCAAACCCGCCTATGAAGTCAAAGACTCGCAGGGAAACCGTACCCGACACGAAACGGCGAATCCCCTGCAGGAAACGTGCATGATCAACCATTTCTGCGACATTATCCGTTCGGGACGACTGGAGCAGCAGTGGCCTGACCTGGGCATCAACACTCAGCGGGTACTCAACGCGTTGGACTACTCGGCGCGTACGGAAACCGTCGTCAACCTGGCCGACTTCTTTCCCAAATAAACGCTCCCGCACCGCGCATAAAAAAAGCACCCTGACCAGATTCGCTGATCAGGGTGCCTGAGGTGGAGACCTCCGCCTCGATGCATGCCTGCTTCCCGTTGAGGAAACATTATGTGTGAGCAGAACTGCTGTTCCGCGATAGTTTAATTGTAGTAGCCGTTCCCTTCGCTGCGGGGCGGACGATCACAGACGATGTCATTCTCGCCGTCACAGAAGTCCGCCTGATCGCGGAAACTGCTGCCGTCCGTGCAGGCCTTGTGGCCATGTGCCCCTGCGACATAGAAACTCTGATTGATGCGGCCAAACGCCGAGCCGACGTCTTCCAGTTCCTGGTTAATACCATGGGCGACTTCACTTAGCCCCACGATCATCGCCAGAACGGCGATCGTTGAGATCAGTACCAGTTCGGCAGAGACAATAAAGCCCGCCTCCTCGTTCATGAAACGGATCAGCACACTATTCATGTTCACAGACTCCAGAGATTAAGAGATTTTGGTTTTGTTTCGGGTGACCGGATGCCCGCAGGGGTGGTGAATCCCTGCAGGCGGTCGTCTTCGGAAAGAAAGCAGTTTCGGGTAGAGTTGTTTTCAGAGCGTCAGGCTTAGTAGATGTCCCACTGACCTGAGCAGAAGTCGGGGCAGTCACGGAAATTGCTGCCGCTGAGTTCCCCTTTGTGACCTGAGACTTCACAGAGGTTGTAAGTCTGGTTGATGCTGGAGAAAGCGGATCCGACATCTTCCAGTTCCTGGTTCACGTTATTAGCGACTTCAGACAGTCCGACGATCATGGCCAGTACGGCGATCGAGGAAATCAGAACCAGTTCTGCAGAAACAATGAAACCGGCTTCGTCGTTGATCAGTGAGTTGATGATGTTTTTCATAGTTGTGGTCTCCAAAGTTGTTTGATTAAGAGTTGTTTGCATCGAGTCAACGTTTCAAAGTTGATACTGGGATGTAAAGCAAGCTGAATACCAAACGTGCCGGAGCGTAAAAAAGTTTTTACAAACTGTTCACAGCAGTGATCACAACCTGTTGAAATATAAGAAGATAAAAATAGTCCGCCCGTTGAAAGAATTCTTGCGGCACGCGGCACACCGTCTGGGCGGGTTGTGGTGAAAAATCAACACGATCTGAGGGGCGAGGAGCAGAGAGGCCTTAACCCGCTGTTATCAGGGCAGTTAGCGTGATGTTGTTTCAATGCAACACGTGGCGAATCGGCAACAGGGCCCCAAAACAGTCCACCTGGATTGTGAGAGCGTCCGTAAAATCCCATCAATCCGTAGAGTCAGCCGTAAACAGCAGGCTCAGAGAGGATACGAAGAGAAAAAATGAAAAAAGTCTCTGATATCCATGATTTACTTCTTGTCGTACCCTTGACCTCAGCGGATAAGATTACATAATCTTCACACACAGCAAGCACGTGTTGCTTCTGAAAGTGATCTTCACTCTCAGTCCAATACATGCCAGCTCGCGGGTGTAGCTCAGTGGTAGAGCACCACGTTGCCAACGTGGCTGTCGAGGGTTCAAATCCCTTCACCCGCTCTTTTTTTCGCATGCAAAATCTCAGGGATTGAATCAGAGCCCCCATCTTCTTGAATGTGGGGCTTTTCATACTTTAAGTAGTATCGCTATCAGAATCAGCTCCGCAGTGTGCAACTGCCACCCTCAGATTGAGTGCAGTGATTTGGTAAAGCCCCCATTGCTGTTTTCCACACAACGTAAAAGAAAAGGATTGGACCGTGTCTGACGATCTCGCAACGACAGAAGAAACCGTCTCCACAGAAGGCGAGTATAAAATGTCTGCGACCGCCGATATTAAAGAGGTGGGTCCCTGTAAGAAACATGTGACTGTATCAGTCCCCCGTTCTGACATTGAGCACTTCTACTCTGAGTCTGTCTCTGAACTGGGCGATCAGGCAACAGTTCCCGGTTTCCGCGTTGGCCACGTTCCCAAGAAGCTGATCGAAAAACGTTTCCGTCAGGAACTCAACGATCAGGTCAAACAGCGGGTCCTGATGGAAAGCCTGGAACTGATCGCGGAAGACAATGATCTGGATCCGATCAACGAGCCAACCATTGATGTCGAAAGCCTGGAAATTCCTGAAGACGGCGAATTCACCTTCGAATTTGAAGTCGAAGTTCGTCCTGATTTCAAACTGCCCGAATACAAAGGGCTGTCGCTGGAACGCCCTGTCCGCGAGATCAGCGATAAGGACATTGAAGAGTACCTGAACCGCTTCCTCGGCCAGTACGGCGAAATGGAAGAACGGAAAGGTGCTGCTGAAAAAGAAGATTACCTCGAACTGTCAATCAAGTTCGAACACGACGGCAAGCCACTCAGCGAAATCGCCGAACTGGTAGTTCCGCTCCGTCCGATCCTGCGTCTGCGTGATGCCGAAATCAAAGACTTCGGCGAAGTCATGGCTGACGTCAAAGCCGGCGACACTCGCGAAACCGAACTCGAAGTTTCTGCAGAAGCCGACCAGATCGAAATGCGTGGCGAAAAAGTCAAAGCGACTTTCACCGTGAAGACCGTCAAGTTCATCCAGCCTCCGGAAATCAACGAAGAGCTGCTGGAACGGATCGGTGCCGAATCGGAAGAAGAACTCCGCGAAGAAATCAAAAACATCCTGGAACGTCAGGTGACTTACGAGCAGCGTCAGTCTACCCGTACCCAGGTTCTGGAAAAGATCACCGAGTCTGCCGACTGGGATCTGCCGGAAACACTGGTTTCCAAGCAGGTGGAAAACGCACTGCGTCGGGAAATCCTCGAAATGCAGCAGGCCGGTTTCTCCCGCCAGGATATTCAGGCTCGCGAAAACGAACTGCGTCAGCAGGCGATTTCCAGCACACGTCAGGCACTCAAAGAGCACTTCGTGCTGGACAAGATTGCCACGACTGAAAACCTGATGGTCGATCCTTCCGAAATCGACATGGAAATCTACTACATGGCGATGCAGCAGGGTGAAAGCCCCCGTCGCGTTCGGGCTCGGATGGTCAAATCCGGCATGATTGAAAACCTGGAAGCTCAGTTGCGTGAGCGTAAAGCGGTTGACGTCATCCTGGAAAAAGCTGAATACAAAGAAACCGAGATGAAGAAGCCAGAGGAAAACAAAGTCTCTGCCATCGCTCGCTCGGTCTGCTCCAGCTTCGCCGGCTCCGCTGCGGAAGCTGAAGAGGAAGAAGAAGCCGAAGGCGAAGGGGAAGACTAATCCCCCCGCTTCTCATTCCAAATAGAATCAAGGCACCATCAAATCGATGGTGCCTTTTTTTATGCGCGAGCATTCCTCTGCTTATAAATCAGTGCGAGTGTAAATTTCTCTTTCTGAAATACCTGATCTCGCTAAAATAGAAAGATTCCTTTCACATACATCATGATACCCGGGATAATTACTTCCATGCCTGAACTCACTGCTCCAGAGCCACAGTCCGGCGGACGTCCGGTGATTCTGCTGGGAGCAAGTAATCTGACCAGAGACTTTCCTTTGATTCTGCGTCTCCTGCAGCCGAGCATAGGGGTTCCCTGCGACATCTACACCGCCCTCGGTCATGGACGCTCATACGGAACCTGGAGTCGTCTCCTGCACCGTGCCCTGCCCGGCATCTCCCGCTGTGATTTGTGGCAGGCATTACCCACATCGGATCGCATTTCGGAACAACCCCTCGCGCTGTTGACTGATATCGGCAATGATCTGATTTATGGTCAATCGGTTGATGCCATCTTCAGCTGGGTCAGGCTCTGCCTGGATCAATTACAGGCGATCGATGCCCGGGTGACGATTACGCTGCTGCCCGAGTTCACACTCGCGAAACTCTCGAATCTGCGTTTTGAGATGACACGACGGCTGTTCTTCCCGAAAAATCCGGCTTCACTTCCCGATCTGATTCAGAAAGTCGGCCAGTTGAATCAGCGACTCACCGAACTGGCTGGAGATCCCCGCATCCGGATTGTGGCTCCCCAGCCTGAGTGGTATGGCTTTGACCCCATCCACTACCGCGCCTCTCAACGGGCCCGGTTATGGAAAACTATTCTGACCAGTTGGGAACTCGAGAATCTGGAACAACAGACAGTCCGCAATCGCCTGCTGGACGGCTGGTATGCCTTCACCTATCTGCCCCCCGCAGTCAGGCGTCGCTGGGGAAAAGAGATCCGGAGCAGTCAGCCGACACGGATGTTCGCTGATGGCACCCGCATTTCCGTTTATTAAATATCATTGCCCTAATCCATTTTCTGGATTAGAGTTAAGAAATGACATCTTAATTTTTGAATGAAAATTCCAAATTGAGGAGTGATATCGCTCAAGAGAATCCGCCCGTAAAAAAGCCGAGGTAAGGCTGGATGTTTGATCTTCCGCTGCAACAGGGACCCACCCCATGGAATTCGTGCTGGTATTGATTCTTTTGACACTCTTCGCTTCCTTCATCCACGGAATCTGGGTGATTGGTCACTTCCTCACGAAACTGTTCTCGCCGGAAGCGCCCCCAAACGACGTCCATTCCTCTCATCAACTTGCCGAAGAACGAAAGACGACAGAGAGTACTCGCGAGCAGGAACGTCAGACAGCCGAACGCTACCTCCGCCGACTATATAATCAGGGCGTCATCCCGGAAGAAGATTTCGTCCGCCTCTTCAAATATACAGCAGCCAAGCAACCGGCGCCCGCTCCTCCTGAAGTCGTGCCACCGAAACCCGAGCCAAAACCCTCACCCGAGCCCAAGCCTGTCCCCGAACCACCGACGCAGAAACCAGTCCCGCAAACGACGCCTGAAAAAGAACCGGTTCTCGAAATCTCCGATTTTCTGGACGAGAGTGCCTTTGAACCAGAGACCAGGACCGAACAGATTGAGCCTGTCTCTCCGGCACGAACTTCCCCAAGTCCTGCGATGCCCGTCGAAGAGCAGAAACGTCCGCTGGGTTCACTGCTGCAGGCGTTCATGGAAGAGAAAAACATTCGCTGGGGGGAACTGGTCAGCGGTCTGCTGATTGTCGGCAGTGCCATTGGCCTGGTGGTCAGTCTCTGGTCGACATTGAAAAATCAGATTCCCTATCTGCCAGCCCTGCTGTTCCTGCTGGCCACCGCCGCCATCCATGGTGCGGGGCTTTACACGTTTAAACGCTGGAAACTGGAAGCCACCAGTCGCGGCCTGTTACTGATTACGGTGCTACTGGTGCCTCTCAACTTCCTGGCAGCCATTCGCCTGTCCGATCACAGGCCTGCGACCGACCCGCTCTTCATACTTGCACTCGGTGTCGGCTTTGCCGCGTTCGGGTGGATGGTCCATTCGTCCAGCCGCATCCTGCTCAGTTTCGGACGCTGGCCTTTACTGGCGATCGTCCTGGGTACCTCAGCCGGGCAGATTCTGATCTCCCGCCTCGGGGATCACGCTACGACGTTTCTGCAAATCAATTTCCTCGCACTGTTACCGGTCGGCTGCTTTGTCGGTGGATTGGTGTATGTGCTGCGCAATACGTTCGACTGGGAAGAAATATCTGATTCCCGCGCCCGCGAACTGGTTACGCTGCTCGGGCTGGCGGTCTTTTCCGTGCTGGCTCCCTGCTGGCTGATGATCTGGAATGCCCCCGAACGCCTGGAAACCTTTGCGAGACTGACGCCGCTGTTCAGCCTGATGGAAAGTCTGCTGGTCGGATTCGGTCTGCTGCTCCATCACCGGAAAGGGAAAGACGAATCGCCGCACTGGTCCCTGACGGGCTCGTCCCTCGCGATCTTTGCTGCGATCATGCTGCTGGTTAACTTCGCGATCGCCTGGCCGCGCGTCGACATTCTGATCGCCCTGGGAATCGTCAACGCCATTAGTCTGACACTGCTCGCCTTTCGCGGACGTTTTCCTTTGTGCCATGTACCGGCACTCGCATCGCTTACGATTTCAGTCCTGCTCGGATTTCACGTTCTGGGCGGTACCCTGCCTCTGGAAGGTGTCACACAGCGGATGCTGATGGAAGCGATGCTGCTGGGCCGTTCTGCCATCGTATTACTGGCATTGGCGATCGGTGCGGGAATCGGAGCGATGCTCCTTAAGAACAAATCGCACCGGGAGGCAGCGGAATACTACCTGTATGCCGCAGTTGGGCTGGCCTGCGGCTCCAGCCTGATCGCGGTCTACGCAGGCTTTTATACCCGCACGGATGTCATGTGGACTACGGTGGCTTTACTGTTGAACTCCGTTCTGTTCCTGACAGCGAACTGGCACGTTCGTCGTCAGGTGCTTTCCAGTATCGGATCATTTCTCTGGTTCCTGACACTGCAACACGCACTCTGCCTCAACGGCCCCATCCGCGAGTTGCTGCAGAGCATGCATCTGCGTCCCGATGGTCCCTTCGCCTGGGGCTGTCTGATCCACGCTTCGACCAGCCTGCTGTTTTTACTTGCCCTGCAATTCTGGTCCCAAACTCGACAAAAGTCACAGAACAGCTGGTCGCTGCTGCCCGCTGAGGGTAATTCGTATACCAGCCCCCTCACCGCAGGTGCCATGATCACGTCGGTCCTAATGATCCCTTATGCCCTGCTGCAGATCATGCCGGCCCACATGCATGCGTTTTACTCGTTCTGGTTGATGTTGATCTGGCTGGGCATTGCGTTGATCCTGCGTTCCGAAGTCTGGTTTCTGTGTGCCCAGTTCGCGGGGACAGCCGGCACGCTCTACACCGCGACTGCGGTCGGCCAGCGTTTTGATCTCTGGACGGGCAATGGTTACCATTCTCCCCGTTACTGGCTGTTCCATATCCTGGCGATTGCCCTCTGGAATGGCCTGAACTCCCTGATCCGTTCCCAAAAATTCTCACGCAACATGCTGGGATCACTGGCCCGCGCCAGTCGTCTGAATCTGCAACCGATTCTACTGGGCGGTGCCATCCTTGCTACAGGTCTCGTATTTGCATTTGCCCTGTTACCCCTGGTCGGAGCCGAGTTCAGCCAGGCTTACCGGATGAGTGCGGTCTGGAAATATCTGGCTCCCGCCATGTTCGGCCTGTTCGTGTACCTGATGGGATTGACGGCCATTACCATCACGCGGCCCCGGGAACACAGCCTCTGGACACAAGGTGCCCTCTCCTGCACGCTGGTTGTACTGTTTTCCCTGTTTGTTATTTTCAATTCCGCATTGAAAGAATTCTCGGTCGGCTTTCCTTTACAACTGGCACCAGAGGCCTTCAGTATCTGGAGCTGGCTCTGTCTGGGCCTGTTGATGCTGGGATGTCTGACTTTTCTCAACAGTCGCCTGCAGAAACTCGCCTCGCTGGGCATGCTGTTAATCAGCTACCTGATTCCCTTTTTGCTCGCCGGATATTTCAACCAGACTCAGCATGTGGCGGGGGCTCTCCGCTGGTGCCTGAGCCTGCATGCCGTGGTTATATTTGTGGTTGTCTGGAAAGCAGAATCGGTGCTGCAGACTTTCCAGTCGCAGCTGGTCCGCTTGGGGTACCTTACGCGACTGCTGGAAGACAAACCGTCGTGGCGTGACTTGAGCATGCTGGGGGTCGGTCTGCCTGTCCTGTTCCTGACAATGTGCCAGGTACTGGGAACGGGGCTGGGACAGGTCGCAACTCTTGATGTTGCAGACCGGTTACTCGCTTTCACACAATTTGGTCTGCCGCTGCTGATACTGCTGGGAACGATTATCTGTTATGCAGTGCTGTTCCGCTCCAACGGCTGGATGCTACTCGCATCCCATCTTCTGCTGGTGACAACGCTGGCGGGAACCATTCTGATGTTTTCGACACCCCTCGATCAATATGATACCGCCGAGTTTCTGCAGACTCTTACCTGGCTGGGACTCGCGGCTGCCGGTTTCGGGATCTTCTGGCTGGCGTGCGAACGCTGGATTCATCCCGAGTTCCAGAAATACCAGCTGCTCACGTCTTCCGAGTGGCCACCATTACGGATTCACCTGGCGACGATGCTCAGCCTGGTCGTCTCTCCTTACCTGCTCCCCTTCCTGTTCAACCTGTTCGATCCCGCTGGCTCATGGGGGCCACGTTTCTCACAAGCCCCGTGGGTGACTCTGCCTGCGGTCGGAGTCTCTACGATCTGCATTCAGTATTTTGCCCGCAGGTACTCCAGCAGTATGCAGGTCAATGGTCTGAGTTTCCTGAGTCTGGCACTGATTGGACTGGCAGCGGTCCTGGGCTGGCATCATACGGACTGGAACGCCTGGCAGGTCAATCTGTTGCTCGAAGGGGGCCTGCTTCTGGTGCTTACTTTTCACGCGTTCCGCTTTGCGCAAACCTGGCGTCGCTCAGCCAGCGATATCGAACTACAGGCTGACACACAACGACATCTCTACTGGTCTCAGTTGCTCTTTGGTCTGTTACTGCTGTTCGGACTGCGAGGAGGCTGGTCTGACCTCTATCGCCCCTGGCCGGGACTGACGATCGCAGCGACAGGGACGGCCCTGTATTTCACGCTGGGACTCTGTCTGCGAAAACAAATCATGGCTTGGACTTCACTAGCGACGGCGCTGGTCGGCACCGTGCTGGTCTTCACCGCGTTCTGGACCGACACGAATGTAATCGTGACGACTCAGAATCAGATGGACCTCTTGAAGTGGCTGATCACAGTCGCGTCAGGTATCGCTGCCTGCTGGCTGGCGGTGGACGTCTATCGGCAGCGTGTCTCAACTGACGAAGAGCTCGGACTGTCTGAATTCAGGTTGCAGCACATCGTGGCGGGGGCGCTGTCGGGAGTCGTCCTGCTCTACACGCTGACAATCACCGTTTCCCGGACATTGCTGACAGTAGAAGGTCTTCCCGTCATTCGTGACATTCAGGGGTGGATTGCCCTGGCATCGGTGACCGTACTGTTGACGGCACTGCTCTGGGACCGAAACAGCCGATATGGGCTGTCGCCACTGTTCATGATGGGATTATGTGCGATCGGCACCTTCCTGAGTAATGAGACTGAATTGCAGATCCTGGTACAGCAATCGGGCATCGCGTTGTCTGTCTATGCCTGCCTGATCGGGATTCTATGGAGACTGCGCTCACAGCTGGGTCAAGCTGGCAACCGTCTGGCGATTGCCAACGCGGACCGCATCTGGGAGCAGGCACGCAGCTGGGTCCCGCAAGCGGTTTCCGTGATGACGCTCTCGACAATTCTGGCATTGCTGCACAGCGTATTGCGATTTGAAGATCAGACACTCCGCTGGTGGTCGGTGGTGGGGACCTTCCTCACGGTTCCGGCACTGCTGGCTGTGGGTGATTTGACAGCACTTTCCGAACGGTTCAAACACCGTGCTCTGTTAGCACTGGGCGCCGCATCCATCTATTTCAGCTGGGCCCTGTTGCCCGTTAAAGGGAACTTCTACTGGCTCGACCATCTGATTCGCTTACTGGAGGCAGTCTCCGTTCTGAGCCTGCTGACCACGGTTGTGCTTGCGAAATGGTCGCGTCTCACTCCGGACTGGACGCAAGCGATTCGCAAAAGCGCACGAACCTTCCTGACCGCTGCTGGTGTCGCACTGTTATCCATCCTGGCTTCGGAGATCGGACTGCAACTCACCGGAGTCCGACTGCAATTGAATCCCGCGAGAATTGGCGTTGTTTCTGCGGCGCTGGTGCTGCTCTCCGCAGCCCTGATTGTGATGGCTGCCATTCCCAAATATGATCCGTTCCAGCTCCCTTTGAAACGCAGAATGCTGTATGTCTATGCGTCTGAAATCGTACTGGCCCTGCTGTTCCTGCATATTTACCTGACAGTGCCGGAACTGTTCCGAGGCTACCTGCTGCCTTACTGGCCTTATATCGTCATCGCGATTGCCTTTGCCGGTGCGGGGGTCGGTGAGTTCTTCGACCGCATCGGGCTGCAGGTGTTGTCTGAACCGCTCCAGCGGACGGGTGTCTTCCTCCCGCTGTTGCCTGCACTGAGCTTCTGGATGCATGGTGCTTCGACTCAGACCTCTCCGGTGGTTGGCGAGTATTCCCTGGTGCTGCTGTTGATCAGCCTGGTCTACGTGGTGATGAGCCTCTGGAGAAAGTCGTTCGTCTATACCACGCTGGCTGCTCTGGCCGGTAACGGTGCCTTGTGGGCTTTCTGGGTGGAACAGGGACAGTTACTCACGCAGCATCCTCAGCTCTGGCTGATTCCGCCGGCATTGTCGGTACTGGTCGCGACACATCTGAATCGTGAAAAACTGAGCGATTCCCAGCTGACTTCGATCCGGTACTTTTCCACGATTGCCATTTATGTCAGTTCGACCGGGGACATGTTCATCACCGGAGTAGCGGAAAGTATTGCGCTACCGATGATTCTATGTGGCCTGTCTGTCGTGGGAATCTTCGCCGGGATGCTGCTGCGAGTGCGGGCCTTCCTGTATGTCGGCACTTCGTTCCTGGTGCTTTCGATCGTGAGCATGATCTGGCACGCGTCGCAGTCACTGGGACACGTCTGGCCCTGGTGGGCGTTTGGGATTGGCCTGGGGATCTGTATCCTGGCCCTGTTCGGGCTGTTTGAAAAGCGGCGCAATGAAATGCTGGATCTGGTGGGTAAATTAAAAACCTGGGACCGGTAAGCCGGCCCCAGGTTGGGAAGTCAAAATCATAGGGTGCGTTCTGCTGAATTAAGCATTCGCACTGCGGTGCTGGCGTTTCCGCTCGTTTTCCGTGAGGTAGATCTTGCGGAGACGGATCAGCTTGGGAGTGATCTCTACATACTCGTCCTGTTCGATGTACTCCAGCGCGGCTTCGAGACTCATATCCCGTGCCGGCTTGAGGGCGACGTTTTCATCGGAACCTGAAGCACGCACGTTCGTCAGCTTTTTACCGCGGATCGGATTGACAACGAGGTCATTCTCACGGGCGTTTTCGCCGATGATCATTCCTTCGTAGACATCATCTCCGGGAGAGACGAAGAATTCAGCCCGTTCCTGCAGTTTCCAGAGAGCATAGCCGACGGCCTGCCCTTTGGCCTGGGAGACCATCACACCATTCGCACGCCGGGGAACTTCCCCTTCGCTGGGCTTGTAGCCTTCGAAGCGGTGGTTGATGATCGCTTCCCCTTTGGTCGCGTTGAGCAGACGGGTTCGCAGACCGATCAGCCCGCGGGCGGGAATCGAAAACTTAAGGTGCGACATTCCGGTTTCGCCGGCGGTCATGTCGATAATCTGTCCTCGACGGGCACAGACCAGTTCCATCACGGAACCGACCGAATCCGCAGGGACGTCGACAACGAGTTCTTCGAACGGTTCATGCCATTTATCGTCGATCTTCTTGCGGATCACTTCAGGCTTACCGACTGAAAGCTCATAACCTTCGCGACGCATCTGTTCGATGAGTACGGAGAGGTGCAGCACGCCACGACCGGAAACAGAGAACGAGTCTTTATCTTCCCGTTCGGTGACACGCAGAGCCACGTTCGATTCGAGCTCACGCATCAGACGTTCCCGCAGGTTACGGCTGGTGACGTATTTGCCATCCTGCCCTGCCAGCGGAGAACTGTTGATGGTAAACAGCATCGAGAGTGTCGGCTCATCGACGTCGATACGTTCCAGGGCTTCAGGTTTCAGTGCACAGGCAACGGTGTCGCCGATTTCAGGATTGTCCAGACCAACCAAAGCGACGATATCGCCGGCGGTGGCTTCTTCAACGGGAGCCCGCCCCAGGTTATTGAACAGTTCGACCGAATCGATGGTACAATTGATATGCTTTCCGCCGGCCTTGATCAGGGTTACCTTTTCACCGCGACGGACTTTACCGGTGCTGATACGACCGGTGGCTACGCGGCCCACGTATTCAGACCATTCGAGGGTCGTGACCATCATCTTCAGCGGGGCGTCGAATTCGACTTCCGGAGCGGGTACTTTCTCAAGCACCATGTCCAGCAGCGGGTGGATGCTGTCGCCGAAGTTGTCCAGATCGTGTGTAGCGAAGCCTTCACGGGCACTGGCGTAGATGTAAGGGAAGTCGAGCGTTTCGTCGTCTGCATCCAGATCGACGAACAGGTCGAACATTTCGCTCAGCACGTGATCGGGGCGGCAGTCGGGGCGGTCGATCTTGTTGATCACCACGAGAGGCTTCAGATGACACTCGAGGGCCTTTTTCAATACGAAGCGGGTCTGGGGACGGGGGCCTTCAAAGGCATCCACCAGAATCAGCACACCATCGGCCATACGGAGCACGCGCTCGACTTCGCCACCGAAGTCGGCGTGGCCCGGGGTATCGATGATGTTGATTTTCACGCCCTTGTACATCAGGGCAATGTTCTTGGCCAGGATGGTGATTCCCCGTTCGCGTTCCAGATCGTTCGAATCCAGAATACAGTCACCTTTCAACTGGGAATCCCGGAACTGGCCGCTCTGGTGTAGCAGGGCGTCGACCAGCGTGGTCTTCCCGTGGTCCACGTGCGCAATGATAGCAATGTTCCGCACATCTTCTCGTTTCATGACTCTTCAATCTTCCCAAAATGTTTCAATCGGGAAACCTTCTTGATATTCGGACGTTCCTCACGGGGAACAGAGGGTCTCACCAGATAGCCGCCTCGCAGCGCGTCAGGCTACTATAATAAGGGGCAAAATATATCAGCAATAGATTAGTAACGCAAAGCCCAGAAACCGTCATTCTTACTGGTAGTTCGAAGCGGTTTTAGCGATACTTTGATCATGAGTACGTCAAATCTTCATAATTTGCGAGCTCGTACCGTAAACCCAATTCAATTCAGGGAGTTCCACGCATGAAACTGCTCCGTCTGCAAGTCAGCCTGTGCCTGTTGTTACTGGCTCTGATGCCCCTCAGAACGCTCTCCGCCCAGGAATCTGCCTCGTACGACCTGCTGCTCAAAGGGGGCACGATCATCGATGGAACAGGAAAAGCGGGTTTTACAGGAGATCTGGCAATCAAGGATGACCGGATCGTCAAAATTGCCCCGGAAATCGAAGCATCCGCCGATCAGGTCATTTCCTGCAAGGGACTGATCATCGCCCCGGGCTTCATCGACCTGCATAATCACAGCGATCGGCAGATTGTTTCCCCCCTGACCCGGGCGAATATGAACTTTATCACCCAGGGATGTACCACCGTGGTCACGGGAAACTGCGGTAGTGGCCCGGTTGATACAGGAGAATATTATCGGCAGATTGACGCCGCGGGTAGCGGGACGAATGTGATGCACCTGATTCCGCAGGGTTCTCTGCGAGACCATGTAATGGGCTCCGGTCAGCGGGAACCGACGGAAGCAGAACTGAAGAAGATGCAGGAGTTGGCCCGCCGTGCGATGCTGGACGGTGCCTGGGGAATGTCGACCGGTTTGATCTATGTGCCGAGCTCGTATGCAGATACGGATGAGCTGATTACGCTGGCGAAGATCGTCGCCGAGTATAACGGCATCTATGCCAGCCACATTCGGAATGAAAGTACGGAGCTGCTGGCAGCTGTCAATGAAGCTTTAAAGATCGGTCAGCAAGCCAAGTTGCCTGTACATATTTCTCATTTCAAATCGAGTGGTCGGGATGCCTGGGGGCTGGTTCTGCGCGCCGCAGCGATGATCGACGAAGCCCGCCAGCAGGGTCAGACTGTGACTGCGGACCAGTATCCTTATATCGCGTCCAGCACATCTCTGGGCGCCACCCTGATTCCAGCCTGGGCCCGGGCTGGAGGCAACAAGGAACTGGTAGCCCGTCTGGAAGCCCCGGAGACCTCTAAGAAGATCATTAAACAGATCGAGAAGAACATTGAAAAACGCGAGGGTGGAAGTGCGGTTCGGATTGCCCGCTACGCGGATCGGCCCAACTGGGTGGGTAAGAACCTGCAGCAGATTGCGGATCAGGAGCAGAAAAGCATCCTGGAAATCGTGCTCGAGATCACCCGGCACGGGGGCGCGTCGGTCGTTAACTTCAGCATGAACGAAGAGGACGTGCGTCAGATCATGAAAATCGACTGGGTTGCGACCGCGTCGGACGGACGTGCTTATCTACCTGGTTCAGATCGTCCCCATCCCCGTAATTACGGAACCTTTCCCCGGAAACTCGGTTATTATTCGCTGCAGGAAAAAGTAATCCCGCTGGAAAAGGCCGTTCGCAGTGCCAGTGGCCTGCCGGCTGACATCCTGGGCTTAACGGACCGAGGCTATTTAAAAGAAGGCGCTTATGCGGATATTGTAGTCTTCGATCCCGCAAAGCTGATCGATCAGGCGACGTTTGACAATCCGCATCAGTATTCCGAGGGAATCCGTTACCTGTTTGTGAATGGGACACCTGCCATCAATGGTGGCTTTCCCACAGGCAGCCTGGCGGGCAAAGCACTCCGACGTCCGCAACCGGAAAAGTAATCGCATCAGAAACATCCAAAGCAGGCCGCCTGATGGTCTGTCTCAATACAGGAAGGTCCTTAGTTGAATCCCTGCCGCGTCGAGTTACTGGTCAGTGTGCGTAATTGTGAAGAAATCGCTGCTGCGCTGGCCGGGGGTTGTGATCTGCTCGACTTCAAAGAGCCGGAGAACGGCGCACTGGGAATGGTCGATGCTGAATCCCTGCAGGCGATCACGGTCTACTGCGAACGCCACAGCATCACTCAACCCCTCAGTATGGCACTGGGCGAACTGGTTGAGTGGAGAGAGCGTAGCTCAATGACCCGCATCCCCTCGGCCATGAAGTACCTGAAACTGGGACTCTCCGAAACCCGGGCACTGCCCGACTGGAAGTCCTGCTGGCGGGAGTTGACCGAACGGATCGAAACGGAACATCAACGGCAGTTCGACTGGATCGCGGTCGCTTATGCAGACTGGGAACAGGCATCGGCAGCCTCTCCCCTCGAAGTCCTGTCGGCTGCGATTGAGAGCCGATGCGCTGGTCTGCTGATTGACACTTTCCACAAGCAGGGCCCCGGGTTAACGGACCTGCTCTCTCTGGAGCTGCTGGACGAGCTCATTCAACGGGCGCATCGACACGGGTTGAAGGTCGCGCTGGCAGGTTCTATTCGCCTGGGTGACCTGGAGACACTCTCTCCCCTGCAACCGGATATCGTTGGAATTCGGGGGGCAGCCTGTACGAGAAATCGACGTACCAGTTCGATCGAGTCGTCCGCAGTGCGCGAATTCAGAATGCAGCTGGAAGAACAGTTCCACTGTCATCCCTGGGGATGAACGACGGTCTCAGGAAGCACTACCGGCAGCGACGGTCTGTTCCTTATGATCCTTCTGGGGATTGTAAGGAGCATACTCTTTGAGCTTGAGTTTCTGAATCATGGGGATCACCTGATCGGCGGGAATCGCGAAGGACTTGGTTCTGCCAGCCCGGGCGATGTTCAAGCCAATGGCCTTCCCCTGCAGGTCAACAATGACGCCGCCACAGTCTTCGGGGCGAAGTACGGTATCGTGCTGCAGGACTTCAGAGAAACCGGTTTTACGGCGACTCAAGGCGCCTCCCATTTTCTTCTGCATTTCCCGCAGGCGATCGTAGATCAGCATCTGGGGATCGGTGAGGACCACCACTGCGTTGATTTCTTCTTCATCTCTCAGTAACCGGACCTGGACACGATCGCCGGGTAGAAACTTTCGGATGAACCGCGAGAGTGAACTGGCACTGTCGATGTTTTCGCCGGCCACATTCAGAATCACATCGCCTGGTTTCAGGCCCGCTTCTTCGGCACCACTTTCGCGCATCACCTGTTTGACCAGGGCGCCTCCGTTGGCATCATCGATCTGCACGCCCAGAACTCCCGGGGCGGGTTTGATATCGCGGCGTGTCACGCTGAGTACGCCGACACTCACGGGAGACATGCTCAGGCCGGGAGTGACCAGCCACTGACCGACTTTGGGGTCAGTTACTGACTGCCATTGAACTGTAGGCAGATTCCGGGCATCAATTTTGAGCAGCGCCAGATCGAGCTTACCGTCGACGCCGATGATTTCGGCTTCGTAGCGTTCGGCGGTTGTGAGTTCGCAGGTCACTTTTCCTTCCAGCTGGCTGGCTTTGGTCAGGATCCAGCCATCAGATTCCACGATGGCTCCCAGTGAGGCCTCTCTGCCATTCACACGGACGCGGACCGTCCAGGAACGGGGAGTCGAAACGACAGACCGGAACGCGCGACGCATTTGAGAACCGCTGGTCAGCTGGCTCGGCTGCAGTTGATCGAAAGCGGAGGCACTGTCTGTCAGCCACCCAGCGCAGGTGGTGATGATTAAAGTCAGAGCGAACAGCCGGACTATCTGCGGAATGCGGTTTTTATGATCCTGGTTCAAGAGCTTCTCCTCACATCACTTTATTATCAGATCCGAACTACGAAGCAGTCATCCAGATCGCGATCAAGTTTGTATTAATCCCGGGCGGCGAGTTGAACTTCAAACGACATGCTTTTGCCGTCACGCGTCAGTTGAACCTGCACCGTCTGCCCCGGTTTGTATTGTTGAACGACTTCCGCCAGTTGTTCGATGCCGGTAATCTTCTCATCGTTCAGCTGGTAAATAATGTCGTTCTCTTTCAGGCCGGCGATTTCTGCGGGAAATCCGCGGGTGACGCCGGTCACTTTACATCCTTGATCTGTCGTTTCGCCATTGACGCCGAGGACGGCATTCTGGCCGAGAGGCTTCGCCCCCCACATATCGCCGGAAACAAGTTTTTCCCAGTCGTCCTGAAATGCGGAGACGGGGATATGAAAATTCCAGCTGGTAGAGGGACCGATGCGGCTGTGAATGCCAACCACCTCTCCCTGCATATTATATAACGGGCCACCTGAGTCTCCGCCGATCAGCGTGCAATCAGTCTGGAGCAGATGTTTTTTCCGGGTCACGACCCGTCCCAGCCGTACGACAGGGGGACGCCCTGCCTGATAACCGTTCGGGTGTCCGGTGGCCATCACCCACTCACCGGTTTTGATCTGGGAGATGTCTCCCATTTTGGCGGCTGTGAGTTTGCTGATATCGACTTCGTCATCTTCAATCAGTTTCACCAGTCCGGCATCGAGACCGCGGTTCAGGCCCATGGTACGGCCTTTCAACGTGCGGCCATCGTGTAGGATGATGGTGGCATCTTTCTGAGCGAGTCCGATGACATGTGCGGCTGTGAGGATGTAGCCGGCTTTGTTATCAATGATTACCCCACTCCCCTGAGCATCGCCGACCCGTACGGAGACCGTACTGTGAATCGATTTTTCTGTCAGGGAAGTGACCTGCCGTTCAATCTCCTGGAGATCCTCCAGGGAATCGGGAACGGTCTTGAAAAAGACTTCGGAAAGTTTCGCTGGGGCGACAGGGGTAACAACGGGTTTACGTACCTCAACTTCCTGAGCGTTGGCGGGCGCCAGAGAAAGCAGGAAAAGGGCCATTGCACTGACGAGAGTGCGTTGCACCAAATCACCGGTTGTGGCTCTGAAGAAGATCAAGGGGCTCAAACTCATACCTCGTCAGCAGGAAACTTTGCGGGATGTATTTCTCAGGAAAGAAATACTGCATATAGAATACGCGATGTACATGAGCATTTTCAAGAAAAAACAGGAAATTCCGCATGGATGGGCGTTTTTCTAAATTCCTTAAAAAAGGTGACTTGTGTCGTGTTTAGGGGTTAAGAAAGATTTTGAGAAATCCATAACTGGACTTTCTCAATCCTTATGAAATGGCCTTGAAATCGCTATGATCCGTATGATTGTTCCCCGCAAGAAGCGGTACAGATACGCCCTTTTTCACTCAGAGAGAGAAGTCACACCTCATGGAAGTAGAACAGACCGGTTTTCCCGGGTTACTGGTGATCACCCCCCGGGTCTTTTCTGACGAACGTGGTTTTTTCAAAGAAACGTACCAGGAGGAGCGGTACAAGGAAGCTGGCGTCGATGCCTCTTTTGTACAGGATAATGCATCCCGCTCCACTGCCGGCATTCTCAGGGGACTGCATTACCAGATTCAGCACCCCCAGGCCAAACTGGTGCATGTCATGGAAGGGGAAATTCTGGACGTCTGTGTTGACCTGCGGAAGAATTCCCCCACGTTCGGCCAGTCCTACTCCATCCGCCTGACGGGCGAGAACCACAAGCAACTCTATGTGCCCCCGGGTTTTGCCCACGGTTTTTATGTCATGAGCCCCCAGGTTGATTTTGTGTATAAGTGTGGCGATTATTATTACCCCGAACACGACCGGACTCTGCTCTGGAACGATCCCGATCTGGGAATTGACTGGCCGCTCTCAGGCGAGCCACTGCTCTCGGAGAAAGACCGTCGAGGGCTGCCGCTGAAAGAATGTGAAGTTTTCGAATCGCTATGAAACAGCCGCGAATCGCTCTGACAATGGGAGATGTCTCTGGCATCGGTCCCCAGTTACTGGATGCCCTGTGCGTTCAGCCAGAACTGAATGAACTCTGCTGCCCGGTCGTCTATGGCAATGCGGAGGTTCTGCAGCGTGCTGCCCGCCATTCCGGGAGTGGACTGGAAGTCATTTCCGTCGATCAACTACCAGAAGAACTCTCATCCCGGCCGGGAGCAGTCTACTGCATTGACCGCGGACGCGCGGATGTGGCGGAAGCGACACCCTGCCAGGTCGATGCCCGCGCGGGTCGCGGCGCGTACGACTACCTGGTCAGCGCCATCGATGACTGTCTGGCGGGGAAAGTGGATGCGATCACCACGGCCCCCTTGAATAAGGAATCACTGCATCGAGGCGGCATTGATTATCCGGGACATACTGAGATCCTGGCTGACCGGTGTCAGGTAGCAGACTTTGGAATGATGCTCTATCTACCGGGCAGTGATGTGATTCAATCACCGGCTGGTCTGGGAATCGTGCATGCGACCCTGCATACTTCCATCGCCAGCGTTCCCGGCCTGTTGAAAACTGATGAGATCTTTGAGAAGACGCGGCTGATCGCAGAACTGATGCAGATCATGGGCGCGGAACCTCCCCGGGTCGCTGTCTGTGCATTGAACCCCCATGCGGGAGAACATGGTCTGTTTGGTGATGAGGAAGCGCGGATCATCGCCCCGGCCGTCGAACGGGCCCGGGCCTCTGGTCTGAATGCGACAGGTCCTCTACCGGCCGATACACTAATTCGTCGTGCCGTACATGGGGAGTTTGACGCGGTCGTCGCCATGTATCACGACCAGGGACACATCCCCTTTAAGCTGCTCGGCTTTGATCAGGCGGTCAATATTACGCTGGGATTGCCGATCGTCCGGACCAGCCCCAGTCATGGCACCGCGTTTGACATTGCCTGGAGCGACATCAAGCCTGAGACCAGAGGCATCATGGAAGCCGTCCGGGCCGCGGTCAAACTGGCCGCACACCAGAAACAGATTCAAACCGATTAAAACCTTTCCTGACACAGGACTGAACATGGAAAAGCAACACTTTATCCCCCACCCTGAACCCGATGCGACCAACCTGCTGCTGATTCGTCATGGAGCCACTCCCCCGAACGAACAGCGGCCCTATATTCTGCAGGGTTGCGGCATCAATCCCAGTCTGAGTGAATCGGGACAAAAGCAGGCTCAGGCCCTGGCGACTTTCCTAGCGGAGAACTGTTCGATCGACCATATCTACAGCAGTCCGATGATCCGTGCGAAAGAGACGGCCCAGGCGGTCTGTGCACATTTCAATCTGACTCCGCAGGAAGTCACGGAGATTCACGAATGCGATGTGGGTCTCTGGGAAGGAAAATCCTGGGACATCATTGAGCAGGAATCGCCGGCCGCCTACAAAGCGTTCATGGATGACCCCTACCGGAACCGTTACGAAGGCGGAGAATCTTACGGCGATGTATTCAATCGTTGTGAGCCTGCACTCCGGTCACTGCTGGAACGCCATACCGGCGAGACGATCGCGGTGGTCGCGCATAACGTAATCAACCGGGTCTATCTGGCCAGCCTGCTGGGACTTCCCATCGAAAAAGCCAAGGACATCAAGCAAAACAATACCGGTATCAACATCATCCGCCATCATGCAGGGGAAACCAAAGTGGTGACGATGAATGCCATCTTCCATTTGAGTAGTGTCCCCCATTAAACAGGACGCGGTTGTCACTCAGCACTATTTCTGCTGCTGGAGATACTGACTGAGTGTCTCCAGATTGCTGCTGAAGCGATCACTGGCGATGTACCTGGTATTCACCGGGAATTTGGGTTGCCCCACCAGGCGTTCGCCCGTACTGACGCTAATCCAACGTGCCTGATCGTCCAGGTCGTAGAGAATCGCTTTCACGCGGATCAGCAACTGCTTCGGAGTCAGCTCAGTCTTTAGTTCCCGACCTGCGCTGACGGCTTTAAACTCACGTTCGAGTTCTTTGACCTCTGAGTTGATCTTCCAGCCGTAGTGCCGGGGCAGATCGGAATCGTCGTAGGTCAGGCTGTACTTTTTTCCGCTGCGGTTCATGTAGAGCGGGCGATTGGTCTGCAGTTCGTAGTAGCGGGCGAGCTGCCCATCGGGTAACTGGGAGCGTTTTAACCAGGCGAGTGCCCGGGGAATCGGTTCCAGATATTTTTTCTCGCCGCTGAAACGGTAGATCCGCATCAGGGTGGCAATCACATCCTGGGTCTCTCCCCCGGTAATGGCCGGTGGTTCGAAGCGACGGGCCCAGATGGGTTGCATATCGTAGTTATACTGCTGCGCCCAGGCGGGCTGTGGTTCGGGTAACTGAGACACAATCAGGAAGTCGCCCAGTTTGAGCACCGCCTGTTTCAGGCGTTCGTCTTTGTAGATTTCGTAGGCGTCCAGCAGTGTCGTGCAGACATAGCCGGCCAGACCGTCGTTGAGGGTATAATAGTCCCAGTAGTTTTTGATACGTCCTTCCGTCCGCCAGTCGTATTGGGGAAAGCTGGCCGGTTTCGCGGGGATCTGTGGCACCGGTTCGGTCCAGACCTGGGGAAAGGCCCCCACGGGAAACTGTGCCGCCAGCAGGGCATTCAACGCGACCTGGGCAGATTCATGGATCTGTTTGTGCTGAAACTTATGAGCCTGATCGACATGAATGATGAGGCGAATTGCCGACTGCGAAATTCCGTCGTCGAGGGTCGAGTTGTTCTTGCCACGCCCCTTCCCATTCCGGTACTCGGCGGTCAGTTTACTGCGGGGATTGAAATCAACCGAATTCGTCCAGCCTCCCGATTTTAACTGACCATAAACGAGTGCCAGTGCGGCATCGGTGGCGGCATCGAGATAGAACTGGTCCCCGGTCGCTTCATAAGCCGAGAGGAACGCCATTCCCACTGTCGGTGTGCCGGGAGGCTGCACCCAGATCTGATCCGGAGACGCCTTACCTTCGCCCCAGCGTTCTTTCAGATCCAGGCTGTAGTAGTAAACGTAGCCTCCGTGCAGAGCGAGCTTATTGCGATAAAACTCGCTGGCCGCCCGCATCGCTTTCGTGACGTTCTCTTTAGAGACCGGCACCGCCGCCTGAGCGTCAGCAGTCCTGAAACCGAGGAGAGCAATCATTGAAATTCCCAGCAGAATCGACACTATACGGCCCGGCTTATGCACAACGAACTCCTCTCATATCTGATAACAGAACGGTTTCAGAACAGACTCACGCTTTAAACGGATTCACTCCTTGACGGGAATCCACTGGACGGCGTCGATGATGACATAGCCGTTGGCATCGGCATTGGTCACTTCGACAGCCGCTGTTTTGTCCGGTGTGAATTCAAATTCTCCCAGCGAGATAAACACGCCTTCCAGAGGTGGTGTCTGACGCTGGTCGATGGTTTTGGAAGTAGATCCCCCCGCATGCTGCACGGTCACTTTGACCTGCGAGCTACGATTGGAGTTCGGTGGATAGGCATAGCGAACTTCGTAGCGTCCCGCCTGGGGAACTTTGGTTTCAAAGCGGGCGGCGGCTTTGCCATCACGCGTATTTGACTCGTGACTGTAACCCGACGCCACATACTTCTTCGCCGAGCGGCTGGTCTGCCAGAGCCCGGTCAGTTTGGCCTGTGCATCGTCGACAACAATGCCTTTGAGTGTTTCCGGATTAATGCCGTTACTTCCATATTTGACTTCGGCAGGAGCTTCCAGAATCTGGCCCTCTTTGATCAACTGGGTTTTGAGCTGATCGTAAGGCACATCCTGCACGTCCAGTTTCTGATCCAGGGCGATCGCAGCTGCCGTCGCAGCGGAGTGACCGAGAATCATGAAAACGGGCTCCATGCGGATCGAACCGAAGGCGATGTGCGAGCTGGAAACACAGACCGGCACCAGCAGGTTGGCACATTCCCCTTTTTTCGGAACGAGGCTGCCGTAAGCAATTTCATAGGGACCACGGGTCGAAACGCCGATGTCCCCTTCGTTCTGCACGTAGCCTTCCGGAGTGACATACCGCTGTACGTTGTGTGAGTCCATCGTGTAGGAACCCATGCCGACCGAATCGGGGGTAGGTTTCTTTTTGAGCAGTTCGTTTTCGGTCATCACGAATTCGCCGATCATCCGGCGGGCTTCACGGATGTAAAGCTGATGGGGCCAGTTGCCGTTATCGGTGAACTCATCTTTCGCCAGTCCCCATTTCTGCATCTTCTGCTGCACTTCTTTAGGAACACGGGGATCGTTGGCGATGAAGTACAGCCAGCCTTTCTGGTAAGTTTCGTGCTCTTTGATAATCTCTTTACGGCGTTCGTAGGATGCTTCGGGATAGTCGTAGTTATAGCCGATGTTGTCGGTACTCATGGGACCGTGATTGTTGGTATCGGTCTTAAAGTTCGGAATGGGATCAAACTTGGCAAACGTCTGTCGCCAGCCAGCATCATAAATTCGTAGCAAGAGTTCGTACTGGGCGGGGTCGTAGCCTTCCGGCTTCGGAAACGGAACGCGATTCTCGTCGTGGTTGGTCAGGCACATGCGGAAACAGTAGGCCTGAATTTTGTCATCGCCCGAACCGTATTTTCCGGGGTCGGCACCACTGATGCGAGGCAGCAGTCCGCTGGCTGGATCGCCGGGTACTTTGTAGGGACTGATCTTTTCTTTGACCGCATTCGGACCAAAGTGGTGCCGGTGATGCAGTACGCCGGTCTGCACACCATTCCATTCTTCACCATAGACACTGTTGGCTTCGCGGCCCACGTGGTAGCTCACGCCGGCAGTTGCCAGCAGGTCACCTTCGTAAGTGGCGTCGATAAACATCTTCCCCTGGAAGGTTTTGCCACTGAGCGTTTTGATGGCGGTGATTCGGTCTCCGTCTTTGGTAACTCCAGACTTGCGATCCAGCCATTCGTCACGGTAAACGGGAATTTCGTATTCTTTCACGAACTCATCAAACACAGCCTCGGCCACGTGTGGTTCGAAAATCCACATGGTGCGTTGCTTACCATCGATGGCGGGAGTCCCCTGTCCTTTGTCGCCGTAGTCTTTTCGCTGCTGCCACTTCCAGGCATCCGGGGTCTGATAGTGTTTCCAGACGCGATGATAGAATTCGCGAGCCAGGCCGCCGATAACGGCTTTATTGCCGGTGTCTGTCCAGCCCAGACCACCACTGGAAAGCCCTCCCAGATGTGTATCGGGGCAGACGATAACAGCGGTCTTCCCCAGTCGCTTCGCCTGAACGGCTGCGGTGACGGCCCCGGAGGTGCCACCATAGACGACGACATCATATTCCTTGCCTTGTGCCTTCGGGACAACCAGTAACAGAAACAGTCCGCAGGCGAGCAGTTGCGACATCCACTTCATTTATTCTCTCTCTTAAGTCTCTAACGATGCTGAAAATTCCAAGGGTAATTCATACAGAAAAATCATTCTAACGGCGCGAATGGGCAATACCTAGTCAGAAAACCATGCTGTCCCCGGTTCCCACCGGATTCACTGTTAACAATCATTAGTAATTCGGCGCATCCAGCAGCATTGCTTTACCGACGTCGATTGTTGACTGGAGCCCAACCTGCTTTAATGTCTGCCAACCAGGAAGCGATCAGATTGATCGCCTTATCGCCCGACTGAAGGAATCGCCCCCGTGACTGAAGAACTGACCGCCTACCACGAAGTGGGACATGTGCTGATGGCCGTGTATGTCGGTGCCCGCGTCTATTCGGTGACGATCGATCCCGACTGGGATGATGGTCCCGAGCGATACGGAGACGCCGAGATCGCCTGGCCCCAGGGGGTGTTCGATGACAAGACCCTGTGTGAAAAAGCGATTCTCGTGGCACTGGCCGGTCCGGTTGCCGAGATGATTCACACGGGTGATCCTTTTCATCCGGCTCTGGTGGCAGAATGGTCGGGGGACTGGCAGCAGGCGTGGGAAGCAGCTTCCGCACTGGTTCCTCAGCGACAGGCACGCATGCAGTACCTCGAGCAGAAGACACTCAGCCTGTATCAGCTGTATCGGCAGGACAACTACTGGGCGGCGATTGGAGAACTGGTCGATCAACTGCTGGCCCATGAGACGCTCGAAGAAGAGATGATCTACGACACGATCTCCAGTTGGATATCCATTAACGGTCAGTAGACTGTCAGTCCGTGCCCCGATCATGGTATTCTTCGATCGTCCTGAGAATCTCTTGTGCGAGGGTGATTCGTTCGGCATCGGAATCCGTCAGTCGTTCGATCAGTTGCAGCCGCGCCAGATACTCGGCCGGGAAACCGTGAAAACGGGCTCCCCGGAGAACCAGCTCATGGTACCAGTCGAAAGGCTGCAGAGCGGGATCAACAAACGCGGTCATCGCCTGGTAGGTAAACACACGCATCAAACCTTGTTCATGCGTCAGCACATCCACCTCGCGAATCTCATATCCTTGTCCCAGCGATTCGAAGCGGTCGAGTTCCCATTTCTGTTCTGTCGTAATCTGGTAGACGGCCCCCCATACACCACCTGCGGTTGAGTCCTGAATCGTAATATCACATTTCCCGGACGCATCGACGCCGACTTTGTGAAAGCGGAGGTCTGCCTGCTCGAGCAAGGCGATTCCCTGAAACTGACAGCGACCGATGCGCGCTTCGAGTCGTGCGGGGTGCAAATTTGAACCGTAGGCAAAATAGTTCAATCGCTTCTGCATGTCGTTCTATATTTCTCATCTCGCACAACACTCATCCTGCTCACACTTAAGGAGGGGAATCATGCAGGCGAGTCGTGTTATCTCAAGCGTGATTCGCGTAACTGTTCTAAATGATACAGCAGGCCGGAATCCGCGTCCAAGAGGTGATCAAACCATTACATTTCTCGCAGATTCTGCCTTAATTTCAAGGCTATTTTTCACGGTGTTCATTCCAGTACGAGGTGTTTCCCTGATATTAAACAAGCCTGAATTTTCCAGCTATACGCGTGCTCCAGTTCTCTGCAAGAAAGACACAATTATTCCTTGTTTTTGAGCGATACTAATAAGTACTCAAACCCTTGCCCCTGAGAGAACTGGATTGAAATGAGTTACACCTTCGACAGAGCAACACAACCAGACGCCGTTCAACAGCATTTCGACCTGTTCCTGCAACACACGACGGAAGGGGTCTGGGACTGGGTCGATCTCGACGCCCAGGAACAATGGTGGTCTCCCCGGTTTTATGAACTGCTGGGCTACTGCGACCAGGAAATTGAATCGAGCCTGGACACCTTCGAACGGCTACTGCATTCGGAGGATGCAGTACAGACGATGCTCGGCCTGCGATCTGCCCTGGAGAACACCAGTCGTTTTGAGCACAACTTTCGCCTGCGGGTCAAAGGGGGCCTTTATCGCTGGTTTCGGGGACAGGCCCAGGTTCTGCGTGATTCCTCCGGACAGGCTGTGCGCCTGACCGGATCCCTGTCGGACATTCACGAGCGAATTCTGCTTCAGACAGAACTGGAAGGGACACGTCTGCAGGCGTTTCGCGCCCGCGAATTACAACAGTCATTTCTGGCGATGATGAGTCATGAAATCAGAACTCCTCTCTCCGCGATCCTGGGCTTTGCAGAGATCCTGAGTGATTCCAGCGAAGATGAGGAAACGATCAGCGCTGCAAATACGATCCATACCAACGGTCAATATCTGCTGGATACATTCAACGACTTCGTGGACCTCTCCCGAATTGAGGAAGGCAGGTTTGACCTGAAGCTTCAGGACTGCTGTCCACTGACGGTGATCGAAAACGTAAAGTCGGTCGCCCTTCGCAAAGCAGATCCCAAAGGCCTGGCTCTCAATGTCGATCTGGATCATAGCCTGCCGACTTCCATCCAGTCCAATCCAATACGCCTCAGGCAGATCCTCTTGAACCTGATGGGGGTCGTCATCAACTACACTCACGAGGGAACCATCAACCTTTCGGTCAGAAAATCAGACGCGGTTCCCTCCGATCAGCAAATGGTCTTCACGATCCGTAACTCTGGGAATGGATTGAATATCGAACCGATCAATCAGATCTTTGCCGGACGCCAACTGGCTGATCTGACATCGCTCACTTATCCCGGGGGTGTCGGCCTGAGTCTTTCGCTGGCGCGACATCTGGTCCGCCTGTTGGGAGGAGAGATTACGCTTCAGCATGAAACGAATTCCGCTTCAATCGTTGAATTCACAATCAATACGGGCACCAGTTGTGATATCAAACCACAGCAGCTTTCCTTATCACAGCGTATCCGTGAACACAAAACATCCCGTTCCAGCTTCGGGATGCTGAGGCAGCCCTGTCGTATTCTGCTCGTGGAAGATGGAATCTACAACCAGAGGTTGATTCAGTACCTGCTGACAAAAGCCGGCGGAAGCGTCACCCTGGCTGAGAACGGGCAGCAGGCAGTCGATCAACTGGGAGCTGCCCTGCAGAGCAAAACCGACATCAACGAGCAGTTTGACTTGATCCTGATGGACATTCAGATGCCGCTCCTGGATGGGTACTCCGCGACGGAACTCATCCGCGAGATGGGATTCAATAACCCGATCATTGCACTCACCGCCAACGTCATGCCCGGCGATCGGGAAAAATGTCTGCAGGCCGGGTGTAATGAATACCTGAGCAAACCACTGGATCGCAAGCGGCTCATTCAGACGATTAACAACCTGCTCAAGTCCAGAAGAAAACGGATACTGCAGCTGAAATAACACCGCGCGCTGGTTCAACTCTGCAACACGTCTGCTTTAATCTCCTGTCTGAATCTGTTAGGCTGAAACCGTTACAGTTATAACAGAACAGGAGTATTTTCAGAGTGAGTGATCAACCTTCCGTCCCCGACCTGCCTCCCGCATTTGAGATTCCGGCTGCCTGGAAAGGTGCAGAACTCTTCTCCCGAGACGACTGGCTGGTTCACCTGGAGCAGCGTCATCTCGATGATCTGGATTCGGCTGTGAAGACAATCTCATCGAAAAACCTGAGCCAGGCTGAAATCACCCCCGAACGTTTCCCTCTGCCAGAACTTGGTCCCCTGCTGCGCCGGGTTCAACATCGGCTGGAGCACGGATCGGGAGCCTGTCAGATCAAACGCGTGCCGATCGAGAACTACTCTCAAGAGGAACGCGAGATTCTGTTCTGGCTGATCTCCGTGCATCTGGGAACGCCGGTCTCACAGAGCGCGACCGGGGAAAAGCTGTTCCATGTGCGGGACGAAGGTTTTAAGGTCGGACAGGCCCAGGCCCGCGGTCCGAACACAAGCAAACGGCTCAGCTTCCATACCGACCGTTGTGATGTGATTGGTTTTCTGTGCATCCAACAGGCCCTCTCAGGCGGCGATAATCAACTGGTCAGTTCGGTGGCTCTCTTCAACGAGATGCGGCAACGCTGGCCCGAGTTGACGCAAACTTTGATGCAGCCGTTTTACTATCTCAGGCATAACGTCGATACGGGAAACCAGAAGCCGTTCTGTCGGCAACCCATCTTTTCAGTGCAGGATGGTCACTTCGCCGGCAGCTTTCTGCGGGTCTTGATCGAACGCGCTTATGCTTCCCCCGACCTGCCTGATATGACCCCCGAGCAGAAGCAGGCCATGGACCAACTGGAAGCACTCGCCGAAACGCCGGAAATGAGTGTCACCTTCAGCCAGGATCCGGGGGACCTGCTGTTTTTGAATAACTGGGTCACGTTTCACCGCCGGGATGAATTCACGGATGCGGAAGAGCCGGAACTGAAACGGCACCTGCTGCGGGTCTGGCTTGCGGTTCCCAACAGTCGTCCACTGGATCCCCTGTTTGCCGATAATTACGGGAATACAGCTGCTGGATCTGTTCGCGGAGGCATGCCGACGACCGCGGCCCGCTGAGCCCGTGCAGGCTCGATTCGTGATCCGCCTTGTCCCATTTCTCAATTGAGCTAGAATAGGGGACCGATTCGTCCTTTTACTGTGCCCTTGAGATCTGAATTTCATGCTTCGCAAATCGCAGCCGCATCAGCAACAGCCTGAATCTTCATCCGATTCCGGATTAAATCTGGATCGGCTGGCGTTCGATGAAATTCATCCTGCATTCCTGGACACCCTCGATGAGCAGACCGTCCCCACGGTAACGGGACTGAGAAAGGCGATCTATCTAGTTCTGGCGGGATTCTTTTTTGTGCTGGGCGTGCTCGGCGTGGCACTGCCTGTGCTCCCGACTACGCCGTTCCTGCTGCTGACCAGCTACTTTCTGATCCGCACTTCTCCCCGAATGAACCGGGCACTGCTGCGTTCTCCCGTGCTGGGTCAGGTTCTCAAAGAATGGCAACAGGATGGTGGTGTGAGGCTGAGCGTCAAAATTCAGGCAATTACGATCGTGGTTCTGATCGTCGGCGCGACGCTGATCTTCTCGCCCCTCTCGGTGCTGCTGAAATCCGTACTGGTGGCCCTGGCCTGCGTAGGCATTCTGGTGGTGATTCGCCTGCCCGGGCTGAAGTAAGTATTTCCAGCAGGATGCTGTGCAACTGACGAGCGGTTTGACATTTCGTGTGTGCGCCTCGAAGCTGGTCCTGAGAATCCAGAGGGATAACAGGTGCATCCGCCTTGCTGTTCAGCTAGAATAAATTTCCGATACAAGCACACATATAAATTCGCAACAAGGAGTCTTACATATGCAACGTCGAGAGTTTCTCAAAAGCGGGATGCTGGCAGGGGGAGCCGCTGTGTTAGGTAGTACTGCTGCCCAGGCAGCCGACAGCAAAGAGCAGAAGCCATTTAATCTGAAATACGCGCCCCACTTCGGCATGTTCAAGAATGCCGCGGGCAACGATCCCATTGACCAGTTGAAGTTCGCCGCCGACCAGGGCTTTACCGCCTGGGAAGACAACGGCATGAAGAAGAAACCCAAAGAGCTGCAGCAGAAAATCGCCGACACCATGGAAAAGCTCAACATGGAAATGGGTGTGTTCGTAGCACATGGTTCCATCGGCAAGCTGACCTTCACCCGTAAAGACAAAGCGATGTGGGACGAAGTCCTCAAAGACATCAAAGACTCCGTCGAAGTTGCGAAGCGGGTCAACGCAAAATGGATGACCGTCGTTCCCGGTAACCTGGATGAAGGTCCCCGTGCCCGTCTGGCTGAAGGTTACCAGACCGCCAACGTGATTGAACTGCTCCGTCGCTGTGCCGAGATCTTTGAACCACATGGCATGGTCATGGTGCTTGAGCCACTCAACTGGTATGCCAATCATGGTGGCGTCTTCCTGCAGGGTTCTCCTCAGGCGTATGCCCTCTGTAAAGCAGTCGACAGTCCGGCCTGTAAGATTCTGTTCGATGTCTACCATCAGCAGATTACCGAAGGCAACCTGATCGTGAATATCGATCAGTGCTGGGATGAAATCGGCTACTTCCAGTCAGGTGATAACCCGGGCCGCAAGGAACCTGGTACAGGCGAGATTAACTACCTGAATGTATTCAAGCATATCCACTCCAAGGGATTTGAAGGTATCGTGGGAATGGAACATGGTAATTCCAAGCCCGGCAAAGAAGGCGACATGGCCGTCATCGAAGCTTATCGTGAGGTCGACCAGTTCTAAACGCTGCTAAGACCTGAAAATGCAGCCTGTATCAGGCTCGTTGCGCGCTGGTCTGCTCGCCTCGCGTTGATTTACTGACGATCCCCCATTGATGGACCACTGACTATGACTGAAAAGAAAGCCAAAAACGTGCTCGGCACCGAACTGGAGATCTGTTCTCTGGAACCGGTAACCGGATTTTATCGTGACGGCTGCTGCAACACTGGCGGTTCGGATCTCGGTCTGCATACGGTGTGCACCGAAGTCACGGAAGAATTCCTGGCCTTTTCCAAGGAACGGGGCAACGACCTGAGTACACCTCATCCGTTGTTCGAATTCCCGGGTCTGAAGCCCGGCGATCGCTGGTGTCTCTGTGTGGAACGCTGGAAAGAAGCCTTCGAGGCCGGCATGGCCCCCAAGGTGAAACTCGAATCGTGCCACATTTCGACACTGGAATTCGTCGATCTGGAAGATCTGCAGGCCTATGCCATCGAAGCCTGATGCACGTCGTGCGGATTTCCACATACTGATAAAATAAAACCACGGAACCTGCTACTGCCGGTTCCGTGGTTTTTGCATACTGACACCAAGTGACACAGTTTAACTGCCGCTGCGGAATTATTTCGCTTTCAGCATATAGATTTCGCTGAAGGATGAGGTCAGGAACATCTCTCCATTCTGATCGGTGCCAAACGTCATCACGGGGATGCTGGGGCTTTCGATCACATGATTGGCAGTCACCTTTTTGCTGCTCTCGTCATACTTCAGAGCCCAGAATTTACCGGAGACATAATCGCCGTAAATGTACATGCCCTGGATCGCGGGAATTGCTTTGCCGCGATAGACGGATCCGCCGGTAATTGACTTACCGACATTGTGATCATATTCCCAGATCGGCTCGATGAGGTGTTTGCGGGCTTCGACACCATTGGGACCGAAGGGGTGTTTGCCTTCACGGACCGACCAGCCATAGTTGCCCCCTTTGACGACGATATCGATTTCTTCCCAGATGCCCTGCCCGACATCGCCGGCCCAGAGTTTGCCGGTCTTATCATCGAAGGCAATCCGCCAGGGATTACGAAAACCGTAGGCCCAGATTTCCTTACGGATCGTGGCGAAGGTCGGTGTTTTACCATCTTCAAAAGGGTTGTCTTTGGGGATCGCGTAATTCAGTCCGGGTGATTTGTGATTGACGTCGATGCGACAGATCGATCCGAGCATCGTGGACAGGTTCTGGCCGTTATGGAAGGCATCTCCACCCGCGCCGCCATCACCAAAGACGATATACAGCATCCCATCCGGGCCAAATACGATGGTGCCCCCGTTATGGTTCCAGGCGGGCTGTTCGACTTTCATCAGAATCTCTTCCGAGTCTGCGAGGGCCTGATCCGGATTGTCTTTGGAAACCCGGAAGCGGGAAATGACGGACGTCGCATTCGGAGTTTCAGGAGAGCTGTAGTAGACGAAGAATTCGCCGTTCTTCTTGAAATCGGGATGGAAGGCCATGCCGAGGAGGCCCATTTCGTTTTTCTTGTCGAGATAGATCACACGATCGGAGATATCGAGGAAAAGTTTGCCTTCTTCCAGATCTTCATCTTCAGGTGTATTGGGAACGATGTATATCTTTCCCTTCTGCGAGGCGATAAACAGACGGTCCGTGCCATCGCCGGCGTGAGTAATCACAATGGGGCGATCAATCTGCAGGTACGGGAAAACCTTGACCAGCTTGATGGGAGCTGGAGAAGTATCCACTTTCTCTTCAGCAGAGAGTGGCGGGCAGACAGCCAGAATCAGCAGCAACGCGAGTGAGGTAATCGTTTTCATAGAGGGTCTCTTTGTCATGCGGGTAAACAACGGGGGTAGAAACGACGCGCTTGCGTGATCACCAGAATAGAAAAAACAGACCGGCAATGCCACTCTGCGCCCGGTCCGCTTTCCGGCGGGAGTTTAAAAAACGAATCAGGGCTTTTTAATCAGCACCGGTCGGCACCAGTTGAGATGATCTTCAATGTCCGCGTTTTTACCAAAACCGACTTTCAGCACCAGCTGCTGTGCTCCGGTGAGATCAATCCGGGGCACTTTGACAATCTCTGTTGAGTGCCGCGCCACTTCGCGTTGATAGACAGGCTTGCCGTCCACCAGGATCTGCACCTCGACACTCGCCCGATGCCCTGCGGAATCGTCCAGTCCCACACTGGTTTCGAACGCAGAATACTGCCCGTCCAGTTGATAATGCAGCTCTGCAGCGCTGTGCATGCCCAGACCGGAATCGAAGTACTGCCCTCCTGAAATCAGCGGTCCGTCAAGCACATTGCGATTGCGCTGCCACTTCCAGTTGCGAGAGAGATAGGGGATAAAACGGTACTCAGAGGGCTCCAGCTCCGACAGGGGAACCACGCGTCCTCCCCGAGGTGTGACGCCAGCCAGGCGATCCCGCTCACAGATGATGTCTGCCCCAAACAGGGTGCGAGCCCGCAGTCGGCTGTCGTTCAACGAGAGATTGGAGGCCGTTACCCGTGTGCCATCGGTGAGTGTGAGTTGATAATGCAGCTCTTCGGGCTGCGGAAACGCAATCAGCTCCGGATTGAAATAGAAATAGGCGATCCCAGTACGGGGAACCGTTGTTTCACCGGCCGCAGATTCAAACTGGAAACCGCCCTCATCGAAGCCCAGAAATTCGCCTTCAAGGTAGTCGCCGTTTTTGAGGTAGAACAAATCGGTCTTTTTAACCGTCTGTTCCAGCTGACGAATCAGGCGGGCGCGGGCATGTGTGGCACGGGGCCAGCTGAAATAAGCTGCCCGGATCGTTTCCAGGGGCACTTTCAATTCATCCAGCCGGGGACAGGCGGTCAGACGAATCACAAGGGCTTCCTCAGCAGCCCGTAAAATTTCGGCATGCAGACGGTCGCCGTTCGCGAGGATCAACAGGCCCCCGCTGGGAGGCAGCTTGTCGACCGGATCCAGCTGCAGGCGGATAATCTCTGTCGCCGGTATTTCCTCGGTTCCCGCTTTGCTCTTGATCGTGAACCGGTTCTGCTCGATCTGCAGCAGTTCGCCGGTGATTGTTTTCCCCGCCGCGGTCTGCAGTTTGTCGGCCTGCAACGGTTCTGAAACCAGAACACAGGACAACAGAGTCAGACTGAACACAACGAACAATCGCATCGGACAACCTCTGGGGGAATGCAAGCTTCTCGATCAACGCTGGAAAATCGGGATGTTATTGCGGGGGATCTGTAGAACGATGCAGGACATGGCCGTGCTGTATTCCACGCAGTTGGAACTGTCGGGACGCCAGCTGCCACTCGCCATCTGGCCGGCGACGAGCTCTTCGCGAATCGCGGTGTACCAGGTATCCCAGTACTGCTGCCCCGCCTGCCACATCGCCTGGACGGCGTAATACTGACCATAGTAATAATGACTGCCTCGGAAATAACGTTGATTAGGCAACCGGCCCATCAAGTAGGTCAGCCCGTTTTCGATCTCCGGACCTTCATAGATCCCGGCACTGTATAAAGCGACAACGCCTGCTGCCGAGCGTGGGAACTCACTCTCGGCCTGCCGGACCAACTGGTAGCGAAAGCCACCGTCTGGATTCTGACTCTTTTTGACATAATCGATGCAGCGATCGATGACTTCTTTAGAGATAAAGATGCCGCAGTTACGGGCGGCACGCAGGGCCATGATCTGACAGACGGTGACCGAAAGATCCGCGTCCTTACTTTCCGGCGTGTAGCGCCAGCCCCCTTTGGAGTTCTGCGATTTGACGATCAGCTCCACCGCTTTTTCGAGTTTGACGCGGACATCCTTGCTGCGCGTCATCCCGTAAACTTCCGCGAGAAACAGCGTCGCAAAGCCATGACCGTACATCGGGCCGTGTGAGATGCTGTCGGGCGAAATGATATATCCGGATGGCTTGCATGAAGCGAGAATGAAATCGACGGCTTTCTGAACCTGAACGCCGTACTTGCCCCGCCCCGGTGTGTTCCCGTCTCCCAGGAAGGCCATGCCACACAGCGCGGTAATAGCCACGTTGTTCTTGAAAGTGGAACCGGACCCGAAAGAACCATCGGGATGTTGACGCTCAGCCAGATACTGCAGACCACGCTCTACCGCCAGTCGCGCCGGTGGAGTGTAATAGCGTTTACCCTGCGCATCGATCGAACGGTTGATTTCCGGCTGGGCTGCGACGGGCTGTACTGCTCCGCCAAGGATCAACGTCAGCGCCAGAACCAGACCGCGGACGGAAACCGGGATTCGAGTGAAGAGGCCTGGTTGAAATCGCAGGTATTGCAAAGCAGTCACTTACCCTGAACAGAGTGAAATCGGAGTCGACTTACCCCTGTATTGTACGGGATCGAGGAGTAATGAAAAGCAGCAGCCTGGAAAAACAGCTCGATCGGCTGGATCAGGGCTGAATGACTTCCGGATATTTCGAATTGCGTCCCGATAAGCGGGGCGTAGGCCGCATGGCTCCCCCTGGCTGAGGTTGTCCAGTGGGTTTCGTCATCATCGACTGCTCGATGGCCAACCGTGATTCGGTCCGCTGACGGCTGAAATCAGGGGGACGGACGACTTCCGGCCCCAGCGAGCTGGAGGGAATCGGATCTTCCAGCTCCATCATCTTTCGTTCTTCCATTTTCTGACTGCGGTTCATCGCCTGACGGTCCGAAAACAGCCGGGGAATCCGCGTATTCGTAGAGTTAATACAGCCTGCACAGGCAGGTGTAAGTAACACGATCACGCAGAGACGAAACCAGGAATTCATGAAATGACAGACTTTGGAAAAACGGGGCTGTCCTCAGCGGAAAGCAGAGGCTCCAGAACAGGGGCCGGACTATAACAGATGACCTGCCTGACGAATAGAGAGATTTTTCAGGATCGGCGATCTGAAGAATGCCTCTAAACTGCTCGTATTTCTCAATTTACAACGATATAATCAGGCCCTGATGCATCAAACTGAGGAAAACCCGGTTTTTAAGAGGCTAACCCGGTGCTGACGCTGGCAGAAAACCGGTTTTCGCAATAGCATCCTCTGTAGTGGAAACAATTTCCCCTGAGACTGGTATCGAAACAAAGGATTTACGCTGCTCCCATGTCAACTTCTCCCAAAGTCTGTGTGTTACGTGCCCCCGGAACGAACTGCGATATCGAAACGGCACATGCCTTTGATCTCTGTGGAGCCGAATCCACCCGCATCCATCTGCTCAAACTGCTCGAAAAACCGGCGCAACTGAACGATTACCAGATCCTCTGCCTGCCCGGTGGCTTCAGTTATGGTGATGACGTGGGCGCGGGCATCATTTTCGCCAGTCACCTGCAGGGACAGCTGGGAGAAGTGATCGGGAACTTCCTGGCCGCTGACAAACTGGTACTGGGGATCTGTAACGGATTCCAGGTGCTGCTCAAATCGGGAATTTTGCCCGGTGGTGCTGCCAGCTGGCCCCCCAAAGCCGATCAGCCCCGCGATGCCACACTAACCTGGAACAACAACGGCAAATACACATCGCTGTGGGTCAACCTGGGAGTGCTCGCAAAAGAGAACGTCTTCCTCAAAGACATCGACCAGATCGAGCTGCCCATCGCGCACGCTGAAGGCCGCATCGCCGTCAGTGATCCGTCAGTCATCGAAAACTGGCAGGCCAACTCGCAGATCGCGATGTGCTACCGGGAAACCGGCGAAGCAGAAACGACGATACAGGAGGAAATCCTCCCCTATCCTGTGAACCCGAACGGTTCGGCCTGTAACATCGCCGCCCTGGGAGATCCTTCCGGTCGCGTCCTGGGACTGATGCCTCACCCCGAGCGTTACCTGTTCGCCACACAGCATCCGCAGTGGACGCGACTGGGGCTGGAAGGGGAAGGCGCAGGCATCCAGTTGTTCCGCAATGCGGTTAACTACTTCGCCTGAGTCTGAGCAGCGAACGATTCAGCTCGAAAGTTTCAACAGCAGGTCATCATCGACGAGCTCCCCCTTGGGGAGTTCTTTAATGGCCTGCATCACGCGTTGCACGGTCTGCTCGCTCGGCTCGCGCCCCAGTTCATGCAGGCGGTGCAGAATGGCTCTCCGACCGCTGTGACGTCCGAGAATCAGTCGAACGCCCTCTGCACCGACCGTCTCTGGTCGATATGGCAGATACGTATCCGGATTTTTCAACAGTCCGTCCTGGTGGATGCCCGCTTCGGTCGCGAAGATGTTACTGCCGCCAATCGGCTTCATCGGTGAGAGAGGAATGCCCGTCAGCTCGGAAACCAGACTGCAGAGCGGCGCGAGTTGTGATACATCCAGTTTATGCGGTCGCTCATATTCATCCTGATGCAGATGCAGGGCCATCGCGACCTCTTCCAGTGCCGCATTGCCGGCCCGCTCTCCAATGCCGTTGACGGTACACTGCACAACGTTCGCCCCCGCATCGATACAGGCCAGAGTATTCGCGACCGCCAGTCCCAGATCGTTATGAAAGTGCACCGCCAGCAGTACGTTCTCAATGCCGGGCACCTGGTCCTGAATCTGACAGATCAGGTCCTGCGCCTTGTAGGGGGTGAGGATGCCCACGGTATCGGGAAACCCGATGGTCGTCGCCCCGGCAGCGATCGCTTCCCGGTAGACTTCACAGAGGAAGTCGACTTCGGTCCGACTCGCATCTTCAGGACTGAAAGCCACGATGTCGAACTTTTCCGCCGCGTATTGAATGCTGTCGACGATCAGTTTGAGGACTTCGGTTTTACTCTTTTCCAGTTTGAATTCACGGTGCAGCGGACTCGTCCCGCAGAAGAGACTCACGCCCCGTTTGTGTGGCGGATTGCCGGCGAGCGCCTCGTCGGCAGCGTCGATGTCGCCGGGCAGCGTACGACAGAGTGCCGTGAGCACCGGCTTCTTGATCACACCGACCATACTTTGAATCGCTTCGATGTCCGCCTGCGACGAAGCGGGGAAACCGGCATCCAGTGAATGCACGCCGGCTGCTTCAAGGGCTTTGGCGATCTGCAGTTTCTCGGCTGGATCAAGCGTGGCGCCTGGCATCTGTTCGCCGTCACGTAGAGTCGTATCGCTGAACAGGACCGCACCGGAACGTCGATGATGACGGATCACTGCCCGCTTGACTTTATTCTTTACGTGTTTTTTGGCACCAGAGAAAAACTGAAACATCCATTCGCATCCATACTAAAACTGAAAGCAGTATCTCGACTGGAACACGATTATAGCCAGCGTCCGCCGATCTGACACTGTTTTCAGAGACATTCACTCGATTTCCAAAGGATTCCCCCTGTCCGCGAAACTCATTGCGTTTTACTCAGCCAATCCATGCCTGCCGGATCTTCCCTCCCCGTTATGACTCGTATATGATCCCCACAGATTCCACCCGCCATAAAGGATTTTGCAGCGATGACCTTGTTCGACTTTGGAGTGTTCCCCACTCAAACTTTTCATCTCCTGGCTGCCACAGAAGGAACGATGTGGCATTCCCTGGCAGATATTCTCATTCTGCTGGCAACGGCCATTGTTCTGGGAACCCTGGCCGAACAGCTCAGACAGAGTGCCATCCTGGGCTACATCGCCGCGGGAACACTCGTTGGGCCCAACCTTTTGGGATGGGTCGCGGATCGACAGAGCATTTTTGACCTCGCGGAACTGGGGGTGGCACTACTGCTGTTTGCCATCGGTCTTGAATTTTCGCTACCGCGACTCAAGCGACTGGGACGCATCCCGCTGGTCGCCGGCATCCTGCAGATCATTCTCACCCTGCTCGGAGGACTGTCTGTCTCGCTGCTGCTGAGTTTTTCCTTTCCCGAAGCTCTCGCGATCGGGGCCATGATCGCCCTCAGCAGTACCGCGTGTGTCGTGCGCATGCTCAATGACCGGGCCGAACTCGATGCCCCTCACGGCCGCACCGCGTTGGGAATTCTGCTGGTTCAGGACATGGCGGTCATTCCGCTGATGCTGATCATCACCGCGCTGGTCGGCAAAGGGTCGGCCGGAGAGATCGCGATTCAGCTCTCGATTTCGTTTCTGCTGGCAGTCGTCTTTGTGGCTGTGTTTTATGGACTGTTCAATTTTATCCTGCCCCGACTGCTGGAACTGTCGTCGCTGAGACGGAACCGTGATTTCCCGATTCTGCTGGCGATGGTGATGGCGGCGGGCTCCGCCTGGGCCGCGCATCGACTTGGACTCAGCCCTGCTCTGGGCGCGTTTGTCGCGGGAGTGTTGCTGGCGATCTCTCCGTTTGCCACGCAAATTCGCGCCGATGTTCAGCCACTGAAAACCGTGCTCGTCACCCTGTTCTTCTCTGCAGTCGGGATGTTTGGTGACCTGAACTGGGCCGTCCAGCATCTGGGACTCGTCCTGGCTGTTGTTGCAGCGATCATTACTGGCAAACTGTTAATCACCTTCGGCGCAGCCTGGTTCTGTGGTCAGCCCTGGCAGTTCGCCCTGGGAACCGGCCTCTGTCTGGCCCAGGTCGGGGAATTCTCTTTCGTACTCGCCACCGTGGCGCGAGGCACAGCGGACGCACCGGGGATTCTCTCGGAAACCACGTTCCGCCTGATCATTTCGTCGACGATCGCCACGCTGCTGCTGACTCCTTACCTGATTCAACTGGCACCGGTCGCCGCGAATCTGCTCCGCCAACTGTGGGACCGACAACCGGCAGAAAACGAATCACGCTCCCCGCATGTTGATGTTACGGATCTGGAATCCAGCCGGGAAACCAACGATGATCTGGTCCTCATCCTGGGATTCGGTCCCGCCGGTCAGCGCGTCGCAGGTGAACTGCTGCAGGTGGGTTTGAAGAAAATTGTGGTCGTCGATCTGAATCACGAAAATCTGCGGATGGCAGAGCAGTACGGTCTACGTTCCCAACTGGGCGATGCGACTCAGATCGAAGTGCTGGAACATGCGGGCCTGTATCGCTCCCGCCTGGTAATTATGACTCTGCCCAGTCCGACGGTCTGTCGCCAGATCATCTACCTGGTACGTCAGATGTCACCGGCTACGACCCTGTATGTTCGCTGCCGCTATCACCTGCATCACTGGCAGCTCCTGGCGGCGGGAGCGGATGTGATTGTTGATGAAGAAGAGCACGTGGGCGAGTGTCTGGCGAAACACATTCTGGATTCCCCCCTACTGCTGCAGCAGCTGTTGAAGTCGAATCAGAAACCAGAGGCGGGACAGTCCCCTGACCAGACATAAAAAAAGGCCCCCTTCGATAGCGAAGGGGGCCTGGTCATGATCGTTTCAGATTGAAACAGACTCTTACAGTTCAGCTGTTGTGGGAACCACGAACGGCTTACGGTATTCACGAGTCAGTTTCGGATTCGCAGCAGAAGCCTGTCCACCGGTGAAGGTTTCTGACTTGCTGTCGATGGTCAGTTTGGGGCCCATGCTGATGATGGTGTCATCAGTATCGAGCTTGTTGTTGCCCAGGTGCTCGCGGAAGCGGCCCAGAGTTTCCAGGGCTTCGCTATCACCCTTGAATTCACCGGCGACTTCCTTCACAGGCATGGTGTTGCCCATTTCGTAGGAAATGTTACCCAGGTGACACAGGGCACTGGAGATGTGACCTTCTTCGATGTCCGCATTCAGATCGCTGATCTTGCGGCTGCGAACAGCATCCACAAAGTTGGCGAAGTGATCGGCAGAACCGGAGAACTTCTTGATCAGCTTGCCGTCGTTGTTGAAGGCAGAAGCACTGTTGTAGCTCGGAATCACAACGTAACCGTCGGTACCGTAGAAGATCACCCCTACTTTAGCACCACGGTAAGGTTCGGTTTCCAGACCACGTACTTCGAAGACCAGACGCTTGTCGCCGAACTGGTGGATACTGACCTGAGTGTTGGCGACGTTACCAGCATCGGTGTAACCCAGACGTCCGCCGTAAGCCTGAACGCTATCGCCGACGTTATCAACGCCGAGACCCCAGCGGGCTACGTCCATCTGGTGAATCCCCTGGTTACCCAGGTCGCCGTTACCGGTTGGTGTCTGCCAGTGCCAGTCGTAGTGGAAACGCTGACGTGTCAGCGGTGCCATCGGTGCTGGTCCGAGCCACAGATCGTAGTCGACGCTGGCCGGTACATCGTAGTTCCCTTTAGGACCGATTGATTTACGACGCTTGTAGCAGGTACCGCGAGCCAGTTTGACTTCGCCGATCCCGCCGGCTTTCACGAATTCAATCGCATCGATCAGACCAGGTTGTGAACGGCACTGAGTACCGGTCTGGACGATCTTGTTGTGCTTACGGGCCGCTTCCACAATCCGACGACCTTCGCTCACGTTGTGGCTGACAGGCTTTTCGCAGTAAACGTCTTTACCAGCCTGGATCGCCCAGATCGCTCCCAGAGCGTGCCAGTGGTTGGGAGTCGCGATGCTGACGATATCGATATCCTGATCGTCGAAGGCTTTCCGCAGGTCTTTGTAGTAAGTTGGTTTTTTGTTGGTCTTTTTGTAAACATTGCCCACACCTTTGGTCATCCCCACGCTTTCATCGGGATCGACGATGGCGACGATTTCGGTGTCTTTACGGCCGGCGAAGGCACCCAGGTGAGACTGACCACGACCATTGACACCCAGCAGGGCGACACGCAGTTTTTCGTTGGGGCTGCTGGACTGCGACTCGGCTGCAGAGAGCTGAGGAATCGAAGTGCTCAGAGCTGCTGCACCAGCGGCAGCAAACATCGATTGTTCAAGGAATTCGCGACGAGATTGTTGAGACATCTTCTTTTTTCTCCTCATTGTAGTGTCAGAAGGTAGGTGGCACTGTGCACGCTCAGGCGGGGTGGAATAACAGACAGCCAGGTGATGCAGCACACAGTCAAACCGTGCCTGGGTACTCGACCACAGCCAGTTCAGGTGCCGTCATTCCGGAATTTTGTAAATTCTGTTTAGCAAAGTGTAACCGATGGAAGGACGAACATTCAAGGTTGAACCGAAAAACAGCCCCGATTCAGGGTGATTTCCTCGCTGGAAACCTGCGGACTCCCCAGTCGGGAGAATCCGCGCAACTATGAATGCTTACGTTCATTTCGCCGCCGATAATGGCAGAAAACATTGAATTCCGATCTCTTCACGACTGGCAAAGGGTTCACCATAGGCGCGATGAATGGTCCAGCCCCAGTAACGGGCCCGGTCTTTGATGTCATCCAGCACTGTCGGGTGCTCTTCCGAACGCCCCTGGATCATCTGGCTTTCATAGCAGCGAACCGCCTGCATTTTCTGCTCGATATGCGGTGAAATATCAAACACGAAACTCGGCTTGGGATGAATTCGCAGGTGAATGCTCCAGAAATAATAGATCTGGGGCGGCCAGTAGCGTTCGCCCGACATATCGGTTTTGCTGAGTTTCGACCAGAATCGGGCTGCATCCACCAGATGGCTGGCGGCCACGTGGTCGGGATGCACGTCTTCCCAATAGGGGGCGAGAATCACTTTCGGCTGCTGTTCGCGAAAGACTTCGGCCAGTTGTCTGCGGGCCGTCAGACTCGATTCCAGACTCCGGTTCGGCAGTTGCAGATTCTCCCGCCAGTCCAGCTGCAGGACCTCCGTCGAAGCTGCGGTCTCTTTCGCCCGGATCTCGGGACTGCCGTAAGGCGTTGGCTCACCATTGGTTAACTCCACAACGCCCACTCGCTGTCCCGCGGCTTTGCAAGCCAGAATAGTGCCTCCCACGCTGATTTCCGCATCATCGGGATGCGGGGCGACGACCAGTACATCTAATTGAGAACCCACGGATACTCCTTAAATAACAGACTCAAACGGCTCCGGACCGGACTCACGAAAATCAGGCTAGACTTGAAAACCGAAATCCTTAAAATCCCTCGCACTCTCTCTCAATGGGACCCCCGTCCCACTCACAATTCCACATCATTACTATTGTAGACCATCAATCATAACGGTCGAGGCACGCGCTGTCCCTGCCGACGATGATTGTATGGAGGATCCTCTCATGAAATCCTTTGTCCTGGCGTTGATCGCCTGTGGCCCGGTGTTTCTCTTCACCAGTGGCTGCGCACAGGTGATGAAGCCCATTTCAGAACTGCAACACGAAACCATGCGAGCCTTCAAACCCAAGCCTTTCGATTCCGACTGGAGCGGCGAAGACGAAGTCGACCAATGGGGCTATGTGGGGGAAGAAGCCCGCGGCGACCGTCCCCGTGAATACGATCCGGACCCCTGGTGGCAGAAATACGTGATGAGTTCCAAAGCACGCAGTATCGAACGGAACCTGGGAATCGATTGATCCCACCGGTCGGAGGCAGCCGGGGGCCGCTGTCTCCCCTGCTGCGGGGCGATACTTTTTCTTGCATCTGCTCGATCCATTAATTATATTAAGTTAATACAGGCAGGGCGTTTTCGTCTTGTCTGGAGTGAATTAACTTACCTGCCGTACGCTTCAGAACCGTCGGCTACCGTCAGCCTACATACCGACTGACGGACTGGTATCACCAAACCTGAACCCGCGCTGTTTGTTGTACCATTCTCTCTACCTGCGCTCAGTCTGTGAGACGCTCTCCCCGGGTACGACGGCACCGCAAATCCTACCTGAAGGTGCATACCCATGTGGAATCTCTACCTGAGAGCCATTTCTCTGGCAGGAATCCTCTTGCTCAGCGCGCACGCTGCGAGTGCCGCCCCCCCTGCGGATCCGTCCTCGCAGACCAACACACCCGAGATCGATTTCAATCGGGATATCCGACCGATCCTCTCCAAGAACTGCTTCCACTGTCACGGTCCCGATCCTGAAACCCGCGAAGCCGGCCTGCGACTGGATGAACGCGCTTCCGCCGTCATGAAACTCGAAAGCGACGCCCATGCGATCGTTCCGGAAGACGCCGCGAAAAGCGAACTCTTCAAGCGAATCACCTCCGAAGACGAATACGCGGTCATGCCGCCCCCCGATGTGGGTGAAAAACTGACCGACACCCAGATCGCGAAGATCAAAGCCTGGATCGAACAGGGGGCCCCCTATGCCCGGCACTGGTCGTTCATTCCGCCTCAGCGTCCTGCGCTTCCCGAAGTCAAACAGCAGGACTGGCCCGCGAATGCCATTGATCGCTTCATCCTTGCGCAGCTGGAACACGCGGGACTCAAGCCGAGCCCTGAAGCCGACCGCTACACACTGATTCGTCGCCTGAGCTTCGACCTGCGGGGCCTGCCTCCGACACTGGCCGAAGTCGAACAGTTCGTGAATGACAAATCTCCCGATGCCTACGAAAAACTGGTCGACCGCTTCTTAAGCGATCCCGCCTATGGAGAACGCTGGGCCCGCAAGTGGCTCGACCTGGCCCGCTATGCCGACTCAAAAGGCTACGGCTCCGATCCGCTGCGAATGGAGATCTGGCGTTACCGGGACTGGGTCATCAATGCGTTCAATCAGAACATGCCTTTCGATCAGTTCACCCTCGAACAGCTGGCCGGCGACATGCTCCCCAACCCGACACTCGAACAGAAAGTCGCGACCGCCTTCCATCGCAACACGATGACCAACACCGAAGGGGGCACCGACGACGAAGAATTCCGCGTCGCCGCCGTCCGGGACCGCGTCGATACCACGATCCAGGTCTGGATGGGGCTCACCATGGGTTGTGCCAAATGTCATACGCACAAATACGATCCGATCACGCAGAAGGAATACTATCAACTCTATGCGATTTTCAATCAGACTGCAGACAACGATCAACCGACCGATGCCCCTACCATCGCGGCTCCCACGTCGGAGATGCTCAAACAGACCGAGCGCATCGAAACCCAGATCGCGACACTCAACCAGAAACTCAAAACTCCTACCAATGAACTCGCAGCCGCACAGCAGAAGTGGGAAAGCACGCTGCACGCGAAACCCGACTGGCAGACATTGAAACCGACCAGCGTGACTTCAACAGCGAAGACGACGCAGTTCGCGATTCAGGACGACGGTTCGATTCTGGCCTCCGGTCCCGCAGCGAAAGAAAGCTACACGATCGAAACCGAGATCGATGCCCCCGCCTTCAAAGCACTGCGGCTCGAAGTTCTGCCGGACAAGAGCCTCGCGGCCAGTGGTCCGGGGCGGGCCAAAGACGGGAACTTCGTCCTGTCTAATATCAAAGTCGAGATGCAGCCGATCAAAGGCGAAAACAAAGACGCCCCCGCCCAGGGTCAATTCCTGCGGATTGAACAGCAGGGAAAAGCGAAACAGTTTCTCTCGCTGGCCGAGGTGCAGGTCTTCCAGGGAGACAGGAACATCGCCAGCCAGGGAGTCGCGACACAGTCGAGCACCGGCTACTCCGCTCCCGCGAAACTCGCCATCGATGGCAACACCGACGGCCACTTTTACAACGCGAAGTCCACAACGCATACCAACGGAGAAGTCCAACCCTGGTGGGAGCTGGACCTCAAATCAGAGACACCCGTCGAACGCATTCAGATCTGGAACCGCACCGATGGCTCGGGCGATCGGCTGGCGAACTTCAAAGTCAGCCTGCTCGATAAAGACCGCAAAGTGATCTGGCAAACCATTGTCGCGAAAGCACCGAATCCCAGTACCACGCTGTCCGTTTCGGATCGGCGGGTGATTCCTCTCAAGCGGGCCCTCGCTTCTCACTCGCAGTCCGGCTTCCCGGTGAGTGCAACGCTGGATCCCAAGAGCGGCAACAAAACGGGCTGGGGCATCGCTCCTCAGTTTGGTAAGGAGAACAGTGCCTACTTCTTTCCTGATCACGGAACCGCGCAGCCGACGGGCAAACAGCGACTGATTGTCACGCTGTCACACAATTACAAAGATCCCCAGTACGCCCTGGGACACTTCCGGCTGTTGTTCACGAATGATTCCCAGCTCGAGCCCCGGCTCAAGGTGCCCGATGAGATTCTGGCGATTGTCGATACCCTGTCAGAAGCCCGTACGCCGGCGCAGCGCGACAAGCTGGCCGCGTATTACCGTGGCGTCGCACCACTGCTCAAACCGACGCGGGACGAGATCGCCAAGCTGCAGAAGGCGAAACCGAAATACCCGCAGCTGCCCATCATGGAAGAGCTGCCGGCCGACAAGCAGCGAAAAACGCACATCATGGTGCGAGGCAGCTTCCTGCAGCCGGGCGACCTGGTCGAACCGGCACTCCTGAGTTCGTTCAACCCGGCTCCCCAGGAGACGCCTAACAACCGCATCGCGGTCGCGAAGTGGCTCACCGATCCAGCCAACCCACTGACCGCGCGGGTCGCCGTGAACCGTTACTGGTCGCAGCTGTTTGGAGCCGGTCTGGTCGTGACGGAAGAAGACTTCGGCACGCAGGGCGAGCTGCCCAGTCATCCGCAGCTGCTGGACTGGCTGGCAACCGAATTCGTTGAGAACGGCTGGGACATGAAAGCTCTGCTGAAAACAATCGTGATGTCCAACACCTATCGGCAGGCTTCGACCACAGAGCCGATTCACATTCAGAAAGATCCCAAGAACCGGCTGCTCTCCCGCGGACCGCGGTTTCGTCTGTCGGCGGAGATGATTCGCGACCAGGCACTGGCCGTCAGTGGTCTGCTGACGAAGAAGCTCGGCGGGCCGTCCGTCTATCCGGTGCAACCCGAGGGCATCTGGCGGGCCGCGTTCAACGGTCAGCGGAACTGGGCCACCAGCAAAGACGCCGATCGTTACCGCCGGGGTCTGTATACCTTCTGGCGGCGCACGGTCCCCTACCCTTCGATGGCAACCTTCGACGCCCCCAGCCGGGAGATCTGTACGATCCGCCGCATCAACACCAATACGCCGCTGCAGGCGATGATTACGATGAACGATCCCGTCTTTATCGAAATCTCGCAGGCCCTGGCTCGACGCCTGTTCGACGAAGGGGGAACGACAACGGAGTCCCGCATCAAGTATGGACTCCAGCTCTGTCTGCTCCGTCCGCCGCAACCCGAGCAGGTGCAGCCGCTGCTCGAACTTTATGAATCTGAAAAGGCCTACTATGCAGCCCATCCCGAGGAAGCGAAACAGCTCCTGGAGAACCCGCTGCATCCGCTGCCTGAAAAATATAACCCCGCAGAACTTGCAGCCTGGACCGTGATCGCCAACGTGCTGCTCAACATGGATGGCGTTCTCACGAAAGGATAGACCGATGAATTTGAAACAACAGCAACTGCAGGCGGTAACCCGCCGTCACTTTCTCGCCCAGGGGTCAACCGGCATCGGTTCGATCGCCCTCGGAGCGATGCTCGCGGAGAACAACAGTGCCGCCGCCAACAAACCGGAACAGCCGGACGCGCCGCCGTTTCGTCTGCCCGCGAAAGCCAAACATGTGATCTTCCTGCACATGGCCGGTTCGCCTCCGCAGCAGGAACTGTTTGACTATAAGCCGGAGCTGGTCAAACGCAATATGCAGCCCTGCCCCGATTCGTTCCTGAAGGGTCGCGGCTTCGCGTTCATCAAGGGACATCCCAAGATGCTGGGGACGCCCTACAAATTCAAACAGTACGGCGAGGGTGGCACCTGGATGAGCGAGCTGCTGCCGAATTTCCAGAAGGTCGCCGACGACGTGGCCGTCATCAAGTCGATGCATACCGATCAGTTCAACCACGCACCCGCCCAGCTGTTCCTGTATACCGGTGCCCCCCGTTTCGGCGGGGCCTCGATGGGGTCGTGGATCACCTACGGTCTCGGTTCGGAAAACAAAAACCTGCCCGGGTTCATGGTGCTGCTCAGCGGCGGCAGCGATCCGAGTGGGGGGAAGAGCCTGTGGGGGAGCGGCTTTCTGCCGTCCGTCTACCAGGGGGTGCAGTGCCGGACCAGCGGCGATCCGATTCTGTACGTCTCGAACCCGAAAGGGATCAACCGGGAGGTCCGTCGGCGGAGCCTGGATGCACTGAAGAAGCTGAATGAATTCGAGCTCAAGCAGTTCGGCAACCCGGAAACGCTGACCCGCATCAACCAGTACGAGCTCGCGTTTCGCATGCAGATGTCGGTTCCCGAAGCCGTCGATCTGACCAGCGAAACCAAAGCGACGCACGAACTCTACGGCACGACCGGCGGTGCGCCTTCGTTCGCGAACAACTGCCTGCTGGCCCGCCGAATGGTGGAACGGGGCGTGCGGTTCATCCAGCTGTTCGACTACGGCTGGGACATGCACGGCACGAGCAAGGGGAACGACCTGATCACCGCGGTGCCGAACAAAGCCAAAGACATCGACCGTCCGCTGTACGCGTTGATTACTGACCTCAAGCAGCGGGGCCTTTTGGATGAAACGCTGATCGTCTGGAGCGGCGAATTCGGCCGCACCTCGATGAACGAAGCCCGCAACGGTTCGACCTACCTGGGCCGCGACCACCACCCGCACTGCTACACCATCTGGATGGCCGGCGGCGGCATCAAAGGCGGCGTCTCCTACGGCGAAACCGACGAACTGGGCTACTTCGTCACCGAAAAGAAAGCCAGCGTCCGCGACCTGCAGTCAACAATCCTGCATCTGACCGGGTTGGATGCCCGCAAGCTGAAGGTGCCGTATCAGGGGTTAGATCAAAGACTGATTGGACCGGCGGATGAGGATCATTTGCTGGAAGGGGTGCTGGCTTGAGGAATGGATGATTTTCTCATCATTCGTGCCAGTTCCAAGTGAGTACTCAGGCAATATTAAAAAACAATTTCTTCCTTTCCCCATGTTAACATAACAGGAAATCGGAATGATGATATCGCGCACGGCAAATTCGGACTCAGTCTGTGGTCCTCAGGGCGGATATCGAGCGTTTCAGTAACAGTCCGAGAATTCGAAGGTTTCTCGAAGTAGTTATCCTGTGAAATGTAGCATTGCTTAACTCCTGCAGGGTTGTTGGACTGACGCTAGTTTCAGTCAGTCAGTGGGATGTCTTTTTGATAAGCTTCATGATCCGGATCCGCTGGCTTGTTATTCCACCTGACCAAGCGGTAGACAGCATACTCAACAAACGCTACCATGGGTACAATTGAACGCCTTCTTGGTTTGTTGAGAAAATGCGGATTGGCTCCTTCGCGAAGTCGGACCACTTGAGAATGCGATTCAGATCATTTTCCGTAAATCCATGGGTAAAAAAAGTATGCACGACGTATTGAATCGCAATTTGTATCTCGTCAAAGAACACGTGGGTATGTTCAAGGCGGCCAACAACTTTGATATATACGACCCGGAAACGGGTGAAATGATTCTGGAATGCCGCGAGAATAATCTGGGGACCTTCACGAAGATGCTCCGCTTCACAGACTATAAGCGGATGACGCCTTTCGATATTCAAATCCGCACGCCGTCGGGTGAGAAAGTCATTCGTATCTCGCGCGGAGTTTCACTCTTTCTATCCACCGTCGCCGTATTCGACAAAAACGACACGTACATCGGCGGCTTCAAAGAAAAGTTTTTCTCAATCGGCGGTGCATTTCATGTTTTAGGGCCGGATGACAGCCCCTTATGTGAGCTAAAAGGGAAATGGACCGGCTGGAACTTTCACTTTATGAAAGATGGCGTCGACTTCGCGCACGTCTCGAAAAAGTGGTCTGGGATGGGAAAGGAATTCTTCACCAGTGCCGACAACTATGTACTGGAAATGTTTGACACGATACCGCAGGACAATCCGCTGCGGCAATTGATTATGGCTGCGGTAATGTGCATCGACATGGTGCTGAAAGAGTAGCAGCCGCATTATTGACGGATGAGGGAAAAGGGCGCAGCCCCTGAATTGGCTGCCGAACTCGGCGACTTCGTCACCGAAAAGAAAGCCAGCGTGCGGGACCTGCAGTCAACGATCCTGCATCTGACGGGTTTGGATGCCCGCAAGCTGAAGGTGCCGTACCAGGGGTTGGACCAACGGTTGATTGGCCCGGCGGATGAGGACCATTTGCTGGAGGGGGTATTGGCTTGAGGGGGTGACAGTTGTTTTTTACCCACTGAGAGCTGAGACGACTTACGAATTCTAATTAAAGAGAAAGTAGTGATGTGAAATCCCCAGGGCCACTGAAATATTCACTGTTGAGTTCTCACATTGAATGGGTATTACATATCACAGTACTGCTGTTAATATCTTCCGTTTCATATTGTCTGGCGGAGAATGAAGCCTCTCCCCGGACGTCTGGTACTGAAAAACGGTTCAAAAATAAAATCGGCATGACGCTGGTAAAAATTCCTGCGGGTGAGTTTTTGATGGGGTCGCCTCCGACAGAAAAGTGGCGGAGCGATGACGAACAGCAACACCGCGTGCGAATCACCAAGCCGTTTTACATGGCGACAACCGAAGTTACCCAGAAACAATGGAACGCCGTAATGGGAACGGAGCCGTGGAAAGATAAAAACAACATCCGGGAGGGTGCCAACTTTCCAGCCGGTTTTGTGAATTGGAATGAAGCAACCGCATTCTGCCGCAAACTGAGTCAAAAGGAAGGTCGCACCTATCGCTTGCCGACCGAAGCAGAATGGGAATATGCGTGTCGAGCCGGCTCCACAACGAAATATTGTTTCGGGGCGGACGACAAGCACCTCGGAGATTATGCCTGGTATGATGAAAACACATACGATGTCGACGAGTATTACGCACATCAGGCAGGTGTGAAGAAAGCAAACCAGTTTGGTCTGTACGACATGCATGGAAACGTATTCGAGTGGTGTCGAGACTGGTATGATGAAGATTACTATGAAAAATCTCCGCCCGCAGATCCACAGGGGCCTTCCGCTGGCGCTTTCCCCATTTTCCGGGGCGGCTCCTGGTATGGTTTCCCGCGGATCTGCCGTTCTGCCTACCGCAGTGGAGGCCCACCCGGTTATCGAAACTTCAACGTGGGTTTTCGAGTCGTCTGTGAGCAGGATTAACCACAGGAGGGCTTAACGGTTCTTACTCTTTCATCTGACCGGGTTGGACGCCCGGCGTAAGAGGATCATTTGCTGGAGGGGGTGCTGGCTTGAGGACAGGGCTTCTGATTCATTCCAGGTTGGGAGCTAAAATCACATAACAACGTCTATTTCCGATAAATCGAATACCGGAGTCGAACATCAATCAAAGCGAAATGGTTTCTGCCAAATCTGGATCGTCTTTGGAAAGATCTCTCCTGCGATCCACGGCTGCCATTGCACTGATCGTGTTCGGGGCAGCCATGGTGTTCGTCTCATTCGAGTTGGTATCGAACCGATTCGGTAATACCGATACGCTGGGCCTCTTTTTGTTCGGTCTCGCAGGATGCATTTTCGCAACCGGCGTTGCTCTATTCTTTCTCCGTCTTCCCCATGCGATATTAGTGGGCATCATTGCCGCCCCTTTGTTGGTTGTACTCCTGTTTGTATTGTTCTGGGTGACCTTATTTACCACAGTATTTCAAAACCGTCATCATCAGGCTTTTGCTGCCAACGGTGAGGCACAGATTCAGCCCGCCCGACAGATGGACGAAGAATTCGATGAATGCCATCATTACATCACATACGGTAAAGATAGTCCGTTGTTTAATTCGGTCGCCTACTTTGGTGACCGCTATCAACTGACAATGCAGGTCCCGGTAAACATCAAATCCAAAATGTCTGGATCAGTCACAGGTGAACCGAAATTCTATCTCAATGAGATCGAATCAATCACTGTTTTCCCATCAGGCGGGGTCAGTACATCCTATTCTCGAGATCTCCATTTCGGTTCAGCGGAATGGCAAAAGGTCTTCGAAAGCAATGGTGACTTCAGTACAATAGGATTTGACATAAAACCAACTGGTGTCGCCAACTTTCAAAAACACGTTGATGCGTCACGGCCTTAAACCAATACGCTATGGTTTTCACTGTTCTCCATGTGTGGTACTAAGTCTTTTCCAGTTTTGAGGTAGTTCGGATTATCAGTAGGCCCGTTAGCTGGTTGCTCACTGCCGTTGGCGCCAGGCTACCTCATTTCTGAATGAAGTTTTAAAGTGGAACAGAACAGTTCAAAGGGGCCAGTCCCCGAACCATCAGCAAAGACGAGAAAATAGAGTCTCGTCTCTTTTTTCAATGAGACCTTACCTCTCTATTCTCCCAGTTCTGCCACTCAGCTCGACCAAAGGAGACCGACGATGAATCGACACATCACCTTCGTTATTGTCGCGGTGGTCGCAGGCGCGGCTTCCGTATTCTCGAATGCTGAAGAAGAGACGCGAAAATCCGAGATTGCCACGTTCGAATCGGTGCAGCAAAACAGGGACTATCGCGTTTCGCTGCTGGGCATCACCAAAGGAATTTCGTTTGTGGATTCGCAAGCTCTGATTGACGAGGGCGGCCGTCCTCCCGGAAACAACGCGGTGCCCTGGATGCGCGTCGTCGCGGTCATCGAAAAACTCACAGACAAAGACGAAACGTGGGGCTTCAACGCGGAAACAGCGGATGGCAAACCGCTGGTCGGCAAAGTCAGAATTGAATCGAACGGTCGCGTCATCGGAAGTCGCAGCAATGGCATCACCGAAATGGATTGTAATTCTCCGCAGCTGCCCGCCACCACCTTCCCCGTCGGATTGCCCCAGGATCTGAATGAGCAACAGTCCAAGGTCTACTCCTTCACCTTGTCCGGCAAGTTCCTGCCTGCGGAAACAGTCGTGCTGCGATTTACCTTCGGCGATGCAAAACACCGCCGCGAACTTGTGTTTGAGGATGTCCCACTGCCGTAGGCAGTTGTGTATTTGACCAGGTTGGATGCGAGGAATCTGAAGGTGCCGGACCAGGGGTTAGATCAGAGATTGATCGGACCGTCGGATGAGTATCATTTACTGGAAGGGGTTGAAGAATTACAGGAATATATAAAAACAATCCCAACTTGATGCGACGAGCCCTAAGATGCTAATATTCACTATTCTTATCGCAGTATGTTTTCAAGCCTAACATACAAGGCTCTTCTCTTCTCATTTTTTTCTTCATAATTGATTCAACACCATTCTTCCTACTCTTCAAGGCTAACTGCAATTGAAAATCGATAAAGAGCTCATCAGTGTTGATTTCGAGAAGTGCTCGGAACTTAGTCAGTATTTACTTTCAGTTCAGATTCCCCTTGATCGAGAAGAATCCACACTACCGTGCCTTGATCCCATATTAATAGGTAATTTCTACTTATTGTTAGTAGCAATCTGTCATCAAACATCTCCGCTAAATAAATCTCCACTCAAAGGGATCGTAGATGGTAAAGAACTAAAAGGATGGGATTACCTTTTCAAAAAGCTTGAACAAGAAGCATCACGAAATCCCAAACTCCTTCTCGTAGATTCTTGGGTTTCATTCTCTCCAGAATATTTACAATCACTTTATCATGATGATCAATTTGGAAACAGTCTTTCAGATCCTATTGGCAGAACTGCTCTGATCAATAATTTAGGATCTGTTATGCTAGCCCAAGGCTGGAACTCTCTAGAAGATATTTATCTTGAGTGTGGAAGACAGGTAGCCGAAGGTTATCCGAATCTGCTTGGTCAACTAACCCTATTTGAAGCTTTTCGTGACCCTGTCAAGAAAAAATCTTTTTTCCTGTTATCCCTAATGCGAAATAATGGACTTTGGAATTACAGAGACGAAGAGAATTTAGGTCCCCCTGTTGATTATCACGAGGTGAGAGGCCATCTACGTATCGGAACTGTAAAAATTCTCGACTTGTCATTGCACCTTAAAATAATGAGTCAAGAGCAAGTTTCAGAGAGAGAAGATATATTTATTCGCCAGGCAGTTGTTGACGCGATAATGTTAATCTCAAAACAAACAGGCATGACCCCAAGTCAGTTGCATTATTTATTTTGGAACATATTTCGCTCTTGCTGTACCAGAGAAACCCCTCACTGCCATAAATGTCCACCTGAACCTCACCTACCAGAGAGATATCAACATCTCGCAGATCAAGGTTCTGAAACTCAATGTCCTTTTAGCAAACATTGTGATAGTGCAGACAATACTCAAAAATACATAGAACACATCTTCGTAACTGATTTCTATTAGGATAGTGAGAGAATGAATGATGCTACTGTAAAACCACACTCCAATATCAAGGATGAGACTTCATTACATTCTGAGTTTGTTGGAATGCTTTTCGCGCTAGCCATTGCGCAAGTTGCAGTTGAATCAGCTGATTTAGTGAATCATAAATTTTATTCTTTAAAATCGGATTTCTTACCAGCATTTTCACATCTTTTTTTAGCAACAACCATTATTGGATCCAGTTGGATAGGATGGAAATCATCTAAATCCAGCATGAGTAAAATTAATAACATTTTCACCTTGAATTCAATTGAATTACTTATAGATGTATTTCTAGTTGTTTGTTACTTCATCATCGTCAAATCCGTCGAAACCATTTCTCCTCTAGGACACTTTGTACCCTCCGCGAAACCCGAGGTTCTATGGACAACAGTCATTCTTACCACTTATTTTTTGTGGGATCTATTGACAAAACTATTTAAAAAAATTGAGCTAGCCCCACACTCAGTTGAAGGCCCCACACTCCAAAATAAAAGCCAAATAGTCCAAAAGGTTTGCTCATGCCCTATTATCATCCTTAAAAAGCTATGGTTATGGGTTACCAAATGGGAATGGAAATCATTCTTAAACCGCGGATGGGCTTCATTCGTTTGTTCCTTTATGTCGATACTAGCCTTCTATTTTTTACCCCTAGAAACCACAAATACACTCACCATCGTTTTCATAGACCTCGATCTATTCTTTCTGATCCTTACATTTAGGGCCATGAAGTTAGAGGACTTCGATAAGCTCTCTACTTGTCAACATGTCGGATGGATCACACTACTGGTCTTTTTTTTGGGACTAATGATATCCCTCCACTTACTGCCTAAGTAGTCATATAAAAACATAAGCATAAAACACTCGTCTCCTCAAAAGATTTACTAAATACGATTTTCAACTCATAACTTTTTTGACAACTGAATTGGCATCTTCATGGGACGCAAATTAACAATTTATATGCTAGATGGTTCTGCCACGGGTCCCAAAACAATAGAGATTGGTAACTGGTCAGGAAAGGCAATATATTGCCCAAGAGCAAAACTAAAATCACTACTCTCACGACAAGAATTTGATTCACCTGGAATTTATTTCTTGAGAGGACAAAGTGAATCATATGAATTTGATGAATCTATCTATATTGGTGAGGCTGAAGAACTTCGCGCGAGGTTAAAACAACATATTGCAGATCGTGATTTTGATTCCGTGATATGTTTTCTAAGTAAAGACGAAATGCTAACCAAAGCGCATATCAAATACCTTGAAGCAAGACTAATCTCACTATCGAGAGAGGCGAATAGCTCATACGTCGAAAATAGCAACACTCCTAAGGCTTCTCGAATCTCAGAAGCTGACATATCTGATATGGAGTATTTCATAGAGCAAATTAGATTAATTCTACCAACAGTAGGATTAAATTCTTTGGTTGTCGCTGCCCCTCACTCAGTCCAATCGGTTTCAACAGAGGACAATGATCCCACTTATCGTATAAAATCCAAATCTCTCAATGCCACTATGGTTGAAACAGATGGAGCATTTGTAGTTAAAGCAGGTTCTCAAGCTAATATATCAACATCAAATTCAATCTCTGAAGGCTGGTTGAAAATTCGCAAAAAACTGCTGGAAGCGGAAGTCTTAAAGAAACAAGGAAAATATCTGGTGTTTACTGAAGATGCGAGTTTTTCATCACCTAGCGCGGCTTCTTCTGTAGTACTAGGCCGTCAGGCTCCCGGTCCGGTTTCCTGGTTGAATCAGGATGGCATAACTTACAAAGAAGTTCAGGAAAGCCCTAACAATATTTAAATTGTTATAGCCCCTGAATTGACTGACAAGACGAGATTTTCAGGCTGTTTTCTTTCCAGTTAAAAAGAAGTGCCCCAATGCCATCAAATAAAGAACAGCGACGTCACGCGGCACAGCGTGAGAGGGAGCGGCGGGCTCAGGAAATTGAATCGCAGCGACGGCAGGCGGCGGCGAATGTGAACTGGGGGTCTGCGATGACGCTCCTGGATGGTGAACTGCGTGAGCAGATTATTCGGCTCGGTGGGCTGCCGGTGGAGCCGACGGGGCAATCCGCTATCGAAATCCTGACGCAACAGATCAAGTGGCCGGCGGGTACGTTTCGTTCCTCCGAAATCCGTTTTCGTGAACTGTATGCGGGGATCGGCACTGTTGAAATGACTGATACTCAAATTCAGGATTCTGTGCTGGTGTGGTGCCATGACTTCGAATTTGCGATGAACGGCAGCTTCTACCCTGACTGGCAAGCTGACTTCACAGCGGTTGATTCAGCTCAGTTCGTCCCCTTCGGTGCAGACGCACATTACTTCTACCTGATTGGTGAGAATCCGCAGGATCCCACGAACCCGCTGGTTTACTCGGTCGATCACGAAACGACGTTCGAGGAACCTTACAATAGCGAGGGGACGACCGTCCTCAGTCTGTTGGAATTACTGATCGCGAATTGATGAGAGGTTGGAACGGAAAAGTGGCAGGCAGCGATACTATGCACTATGCGACTTTCACAGTTGGACAAGCCAACTGTGCCACCCGCCGGGACTGACAAGAGGGACCCCATGCTAATTCAGCCTCAGGAACAAACATGAACGCATCGGACCACAGCCATCCAGATCACTCTGCCAGGCCGCTGGACTTCTCCCCTGCCGATCCTGCTACTCCCGGTGTCATTCAACGGGCGGCAGAGATCCTGGGGCGGAAGCCTTCCTGTCTGGACCGGCGCAACTATCAATGTCGACTGCTGGCGGCGGCCATTCATGAGCCGACCGGACGCCTGGCTTACCTGGAATCGCGGGAGAAACTTCACTGGTGGGCCTTCAGGACGACCGTGATGATCAAGGTCCATCTGCGGGATGGGAACGGCAAGGACCGGTCTGTTGACATTGAAACTTACAATCCGTTCTTTGGCTGTACGGTCGACATGCTGGAATGGATCGATGAGACGGCCGTGCTGATCTACCAAGAGAAACATCATACCTATGTCTGCACGTTCGGCCCGCACTGGCCGCCACGATTTATCGCCATCGAGGATTACTGGATTATCAAAGACGGTGTGCTCGGCTACCGGGGGTATCAACAGAACGAGGTCCAGCGTCTTTCGGTTCCCGATTTGACGCCGCTGGAACCACTGTCGCTGACAGAAGCGGAAGAAACTGGACTGGTGCCTGTGGATGTGTATGATCAGAATGAGGAGTGACGCTGGATTTTTTACAGTGGGACCAGCCCACTGTGCCACCCGGATGCGGTGGAGGCTGGTGGCTTTGCACTTTATCAATCGCGGCAGCTGCGACCTCCTGCTCGCTGCGCTCGGATCGAATTGCATTCGATCCCACCCTCTTTCTCTGAAGATTTTTACTGGTTCCGTTTCACGTTTACTCTTTTTCGTTCGCTGCCAGGCGGGCCGACACATGGGTCGGCCCCTACTACTGCTGTGCCCGGATCCACTCTCCGTTCTGTGGTGAAGGGCTTTGATTTCATCATAGTGGGACCAACCAACTGTGGTCCCCGTTGCATCCAGAGCTTGTGATACCAATTCAGGATACAGTTGGCAGGTCACTTTAACTTGCCATTAGAAAAGGTCTTCAATTTTATAAACCTGTGATGGTTTTGATGTCGCAGCAATGAGTACCTCTAAAGCGTCTGCAAGGTTATCCGCAATGTTATGTACCCCCACTTCAGAAAGGCTGTAAAAAACTCCCTTCTCTGAAAGCACTAAAAGAGCATTATCTCCCCAAATACTTCCAAGACAGCAAAGTGGTTCTTCCATTTTCTTTTCCCAAGCTATTACCTCTGTCGTCCAATCTGCCATAATAGGATCAAATTCAATTTCTCCTGTCGCATAAACTCGATCAGGATTCAGAGGTGGATTGACTTTAAGACCACCGAAATTTTCAAGAATTTCAATAGCATCAGGAAAATATGACATACCTTCTCTTCTAAAATAACTTTGATAGAGATCAGTCGAAACTTTTCGGTCAACACTCCATCCGGCGCTTCGTAGTATTTCGCCTACGTATTCACTAATAGGATTTATATTCATATTTTTTTTCTTATTTATATTTGAATTTGATATCAATGACACTAAATGAAGTCCTCTGGAAACAGTGGGCGTTCTAAAGAGAGTGTAAACAATCCTGAAGAGAAACGGAAAAGGGAGTAGACTCTGAATTGTCTGATCATCAGGGAAAGCGACGCCAGGTAGCGTTACTTAATTCGGATGAAATAGACCAAAGACGTTTCAACCGGGGCTAAGGCCCTGCGGCTCATTTTCTTTTCTGCTGTTGAAGTCCTGAAAACAAGTGTCACAACAGACCCTCGGCCACAGTGGCTACTTACATCGCTAACGTTGTCGATCTCATGGACACTCAGAAACCTATTCAATAAACGCTACCTGGTATGTATCATAGTGGGACAAGCCAACTGTGCCACATGTCGTAAGAAAGACTATTGAAACAATGCGGTGAGGGTGAGCTTCTTTGCGACACGCAGGAACGAGCTGGTTCAGCGTCAGAAATATGAAACACGGGCATCAGCCCGGCACAGCATTTTCGAGTACACAGAAATGTTCTACCATCGTGAAAGGCTCCATTCATCTCTGGGCTATCAGAGCCCCGAAATGCTTGAGCAGGCAGACTAACCTGATTTCAGAGTCCACTATTTCTGAGGAACTTCATTTCATGAATTATTGTCTCGTTTCAGTGATATTCCTGATGTCATCCGCAATTTGTTTTGCCAAAGAATTGCCTACCGAAGCAAAGAATATTTTAGCACACCATAAAGCAAGTATTGCCAGGCTGAAAAGTATTCAGGCGAAGGTGGTCAGCAGGGTAGATACTGGCGATGGTACTCTGAAAAAAATGACGGAAACGGATTGGTATCGCGTTGGTTCTGAGGATCGCTTTTCGATAAAAACATACATGAGTTACGGCGTTCAGGAAAAGTCATGGAATGCCAGAAAAGAGCCTCTACTAGAGGAATATGGTTACAATCCCAAGGAGATCCGTATCCTTTCCAACTGGGATCAGGAAAACCATCCCAAGCTGCCTCTCAAGCCAGGTGGAAAGCATGCCATTCACTTTGCCAGAATAGAAGGATCAATCCAACCCCGAGATCCTGCCAGAAGATATCAAGCAGTCTTATCATGGTTATTGCTTGTCCCAATTGTTACACAGGATTTAGAAAGTCTTATCGAAAACGCTTCAGAAGTTGATTTAAAATCAACCGAGGAAGGTCCTGTTTTCGAATTGAAAACCGATCATGGAAACGTGAATATTCAACTTGACCGTGAGCATGGATATTTAATCAAGCGTTGTGAGTGGTTTGCTGGTGACCGGGCTGAAAAACCAGTCAGCATTATGGAAGTCACGAAGTTTCAGCATTTTAAAGACAAGCTTGTATTTCCTAAAGCAGCGGTGGTCAAACGTGGCGAAAAGGTAGTATTGGATGTTGATGTTATTAAACTCTCATTAAATGAGCAGTTAGACTCCAGTCTGGCCAGAGTTCAATTTCCTGAAGGAGCTCGGGTTAACAATCCCCATCGGGGAGAAATCTATGTATGGGGAAAAGATAAGCCAAGACTCACGTTTACTTCGAATAAAATATTTCACGAATGGGAGAAGGCTGCAGCTGGAAGTCATGTTCCTGATAATAAGGAAGTGCCTCGGAGGAACGGAAAAGCGGGTAGCCCCTGAATTGATTGATCAGTGGTTATAATGATGCTGATTTCATTACAGTGGGACCAGCCGACTGTGCGACCTGACGAGAACTGAAATGAACTGGATTGTTCCCCGAGTCAGAAACGTTCGCAGAATTCTGCCGTACCTGTTGTATGGGGTGCTGCTGGGCGGACTCTACGGGATGCTGCATGATCAGATCAGCTATACGATCTCGCGGGAATATTTCACCGATTTCAAATTCCACCAGTTTCGTTATGCGGATTTTCATTTGCCGGAGCGGCTGTATGTGAGCATCATCGGCTTCCTGGCGACCTGGTGGGTGGGTTTATTTTCCGGCTGGTTTCTCGCGCGGATGCGTTTCAACAGCGATGATTTACAAACGGCCCGCCGCGATATTCTGCAGGGGTTCGCAATCATCGCCTGTTGTGCCATGGGTGCGGGTATTCTGGGTGGCGTCGCGGGATACCTGAATTACTACGTCTTTGATGCTCAGGAATTCCTGGGGTTTGAAAAACAGTTTTCCGGAACTACGCTCAAGCGATTTGCGATCGTGGGTACGATTCATAATTCTGGTTACGTCGGCGGTCTCGCAGGATTAATTGTTGCAGTCTTCCTGCTGAAACGGAAAATGAAACAGCGGCTGTCCGACGTTGATATGTGATGGAACAGGGATCTCCCCCCAAATCGGTTATTTCTATCAATCGTTAACCCTGCAGAACGAGTCTTTAAATGAATCTCACTGATGTTGTTCGCGAGTTGTATCAGACGGCCATGGTCATTCCGGAACCGTTCTCAGAATTGTCCATGGAAGAACAGGGGGAAGCAGCGCGACTGCTCGCACAGTTCGAGGAATTGCAACAGGCACACGACACAGTGCCTTACGCTGAACTACTTCATCCGATGCTGCTCAGTAAGAACGGGCGTTTTCAGGATGCACTCACTCTGACACGAGACTATTACGAGAATGCCCGCAGCTGGGAAACCGCAGTTGCGTACGCAAACGCGGCGCGGCGAGCTGGTGACCTTGATTTAGCGGTGACTCTATTTTCGACTGCTGCCGAATATGACCCGAACGATTTGACGTGCTGGCTCGAAGTAGGAGACATCAACCTGGAACGTGGGCAGTTCACGGAGGCGTTGACTGCCTACGAAAAGGCACTGGAAAAAGAGAACAGCAATCAATGGGCGCTGCCATCAGCCTTCTATTGCCGACACAGACTGGGCATCGCCGGGAACTGGCTCACCAGCCTGCGGGAAGTCGCCAACCAGGAGGGGTGCACCTGCGGTATGGAAGGCTGCCTGACAGAGATCTTTGGCGGATACGGGTCCAGCGACGGAATTGCCAGGGCGGCGTATTTACTTGAGAAAGCGGAGCAGTAATCGGACGGAAATAGAGGCAGATTCCTGACTGGCTGATCAGGCGGGGTGTGATGCTGTTGCTTCACAGTTGGGCCAGCCAACTTTGTCCGGGGTGTCCCTGATCGCGAGGGGAGGATCAACATCCGCTGTGATGCAGGTCTTCCCTGAAAAACACGGCCAACGAGCGCAGATAAACACTTAACACATTTACACCCTGCGGAAATCCTGATAGATTAAGACAGAGTCAGACTCTATCTAACAATCGTTATCCAAAAGGGAGAAAGACATGAAACCAGTCTGTTTCGTATCGCTGTTCCTGGTTGTACTTTTACTGCCTGGGCTTGCGACTGCTGATAACAGCGGGCTTGCAGGCGTGGAGTTTTCAGAAACGACGGATCTCTCCGATGCAGTGGAGCGATTCAATGCTCAAGTCAATCGAATCAGCAAGGTTGGCCGTGCTCAGCCACCGTTAACGGTCGACGAAATCGTTGCTTCGATTCGTGCATGGGACCGTAAACAGAATCCGATCGACCCCGGGTTGCTGGCTGTCTTTCATCAGATTGCAGAAACCCAAACATTGCCCGCTGATTCCGCGATCATGTTCACTCAAGGCTGGACGCCAAACGGGGACTATGAATTCACGGTGTGGTGGGTCGATATTTGCCTGTACTACCCTCGCCCGGATCGTGAAGACAGCAAATATGTTTACGTACACCGCATTCGTGATCGTACGATATCAAGTCGACCAAGACAAAAACGGATTGCCGTCGACTCAGGTTTGCTCACGTTGCCGGAAAGAGAACGTCTCGCTGCAAAGCACTTCGCTGCCTTCATCTCCGGAGCTGACGCTAAACAGTCCTCGGATCACAAAGCCGAGAACCGGAACACTCATTCGCGCGGCAACTGATAGCGAAGTCTTCCATTCGTACCCGGGGTGTGAAGTTGAGGTTGGTGGTTTTTCTCTGCATCGCGGCGCGGCAGCTACGACCTCTTGCTCGCTGCGCTCGGATCGAATTGCATTCGATCCCACCCTTTCTGTTTTTTTTGCGGGTGGGGGATTTTGCTGATCCCATTCGTGGTTTGCTCTTGCTTGTTCTCTGCCAGGCGGGCCGACACATGGGTCGGCCCCTACGACTGTTGAGGTTGGAATGGGTTTGATATTTGTTGCGTGTTCTGTTTGTTGGGGCTTTCAACCGGGGCTAAGGCTCTGCGGATAATTTCTCTTGTTGCCTTGAGGGGGGGCATATCCAAGCATACTGCTTTCCCGATACGCCTGGGGGGCTTCATAATTTGCTTGACAACCTGATCTTATGGAATGACACTGCACTCATGCTACTCGTGATGTCAATAATTGTTTTCTCTCTGTGATTCCTGTCTTCGAGTTAGATGAGCCGATGAGTGATACTTCAGATATCGACCTTTTACTGCAGGCGCCAGCCTCGCTGGCTGTTGCCGAACAACTTTTAGCATGGGCCGAGAAAACGCGCCAGCAAATTGCACGCGGGGATCTGCAGTTGGGGATTTTGTCGGTCGAGAGTCTGGCGAAGATTCCTGTGGCTTACAAGACGGCTGCTCAACAGGGACTGTCACCGACGTGGGTCACTCTTGCCTGGTGGTATGCCTTTCCTGATATCGGCGAACCTGACCTGCCTGCTGCCGAGGATGCAATGCAGGAAGCTCTGGCCGCCGACTTCCAGTACGCAAAGCTGGAACTGGCCCGGCTGCGCTGGTTCTGCAAACGAGAGACGGCTTCGCTTCTGGAACAACAGCAGGCCTTTGAGTATGTCTCTGAAATCACCACAGACGAAACAGAAAACGCTGAGGCATTTTATCTGCTTGCGTTATTGACTACACACGGTTTCGGGGTGGATGCTTCCCCGGCGGCGGGTTTCAGACTGCAACAACGCGCAGCGGAACTCGGAAATGTGGATGCCCAGTTTGAAATCTATGTCCATTATGCGAATGGTCTCGGTGTTGCCGTCGATGAAGAGAGAGCGTTTGCCGCCTGTCAACGTGCTGCAGAGGGAGGGCATCCGCGGGCCATGTATAATCTCGGGGCGTATAACGCGACCGGCAGGGGGACTCCCCGAAATATGACAGAAGCGGTCAAATGGTACGAACGAGCCGCTGATGTTGGCAACGCCGCTGCGCTGGCTGGTCTTGCGATGATCTATGCGACCGGTGATGGTGTTGAGTTGGATCACGAATATGCACGCGAACTGTTCGATCAGGCCGATTATTGTGGACTCGATGTCAGTCAGCTGCGAGAACAGGTGGGACTCTGACAGCAGAGATCCAGACACTGGTAAAGAAACAGGAGTAAGCGATGGACGATTCGGAGCGGACATTCATGGGAGGGAATCGGAATCCGGAACGCTTTGGTTTTTCGGTGCGGGCCAGCCTGGGATCTGAACCCGATCAGAGTGTGATTGATCGTGCCGCGGTGCTGCTGGGGCGCGACGCCTTCTTTGTCGACAAAAAAGGTTATGAATGCGAATTGATCGCGGCCGCCATTCATGAGCCCACGAACCGCGTGGCTTATGTCGAATCGCGGGCGAAAGAACGCCGGTGGACTTCGATGATTGATGTATCGATCAAGGTGCATCTGCGGGAGGCGGACGGCAAGGACCGGTCGGTCGATATCGAATCTTACAATCCTTTCTTCGGCTGTGATGTCGGCTTTTTTGAATGGCTCGGCGAGACGGCGGTGCTGATCTACACCGAGAAACATGACACGTATGTCTGTGCATTCGGGTCAGAGTGGCCGCCACGATTTATTGAAATTGAAAATCGCTGGGTGATCAACGAGGGAATGCTGGGATATCTTGGGTACAAGCAGAAGCAGGTGCAGCGACTGACGCTGCCGGAGTTATCACAATTGGCACCTGTTTCTCTGGATGAAGCAAAAGCGGCGGGACTGCTGCCGGTGGTTAGATATGGTTTGGATGAGAAGTGACTCTGGATTGCCCCACATCTGATAAAACTAATCGGTAGGAAGCCTCAGGAGTCGGCCCCGCTTTCAATATCCTGCTCTCTCCAGCAGCCCGATCACGGAATCGGCTACCAGTTGAAAACTCTGTTTTGTGTAGCCGCCGCTCAGTAGCATGATCGTGGGAATTTGCCGTTTGCGTAATTCGTTGACAACGTATAAGTCGCGTTCGCGGATCGTCGCTGCGGAGATATTCAGTCCCCCCAGAGGATCTCCCGCGAAAATGTCAGTGCCTGCATTGTAAATCGCCAGTCCGACGGGGGATTGGGAAACCGAATCGAGAAAGCCGGGGAGGTTGTTTTCCAGTTCCAGCATGTATTCACGATCGGTCCAACTCCGCGTAATGCCGATCTCACAGTCGAGTCGTTCCCGGGCAGCGACATCGTTCTGTGGATAAGCCTGCGCGTTGAAAATATCGAACAGAAACGCCCGATTGTCGTTCATAAATGCATGGCTCACCCCGTTCCCCTGATGGGCATCGGTATCGACGTAGACAATCCGGTCGGTCTCTGAGATCAATGCCTGTTGCCGCAGCGCAGCCACCGCGATCGCGGCATCGGCGTAAACACAAAAGCCTTCGCCCTGGGCTGGCTTGGCGTGGTGATAGCCGCCGCTCAGATTGATGGCCAGTCCATGTTCCAGTGCCTCTTGAGCGGCCACAATGGTGCCGCGTGTAGCCCAGCGCATCGGACGCAGTACGTGATGATCAATGATCCAGAAGGGCAGAAACTGCAGCGGGGCCAGTTCGAGTGCCTGCGCGACATACATCGAATTGGAAAGTTGTTTCAAATAACGTTCCGTGTGGACCAGTAACAGTTCCTCACGACTGACGGCTTGTTCCGGGGAAACATGGATTTTACGCAGCGACTTTCCAAAACGTGCACGCAGCTGTTTCCACGCCCGCCCGTATTTGCGCGAATCGAACGGATGCAGGCGTTCCAGCCCGTAAAAACCGATATTGTATTTTGGTGAATAAACGACGCGGCACATGGCAGGACTTACGACTTTCCGTTAATAGCGATTCGCATATCGTATCGACGTCGCACAGCGCCCCCCTGTTAAAGAGCAACTGGCAGCATCAGATAATTGTAACGATGACTAAGTGTATAGATTCTATTTTTCTTCGTGGGTTCGCTCAACAGAAGGTTCTCAAGAAAGCCCGTTACTTTGAATTGATCGCGGCAGCTGCGACCTCCTGCTCGCTGCGCTCGGATCGAATTACATTCGATCCCACCCGCTTTCTCGGGGGAGTTTTATTGCCCCACTTCACGTTTACTCTTTTTCACTCTCTGCCAGGCTGGCCGACACTTGGTTTGGCCCCTACGACTGATGTGGTTGGAATGGGTTTGGTGTTTGTCGCGTGTTCTGTTTGTGGGGCTTTCAACCGGGGCTAAGGCCCTGCGGCTAGTGGTCGCTGGTTTTTGTCGGTTTGATAGTGTGGGACTGATTATATTGTCGGTTGTGTTATCTCTCGGCCTTACATCGCATTCCCGGCGATCCAGGCTGTGGTCCAGGCGTTTTGGAAGTTGAAGCCGCCTGTGATACCGTCGATGTTGAGAATTTCACCGGCGAAATAGAGGCCGGGACAGAGGCGGCTCTCCATCGTGCGAAAATCGACTTCGTTGAGGTCGACGCCGCCGCAGGTCACGAATTCTTCTTTGAAGACGCCTTTGCCCGTGACCTGGAATTCGCCGGCCGTCAGTTCGTTGACGAGGGCCTGCGATCCCTTTCTGGAAAGTTCGGCCCAGCGCACCGGTTGCGGGCCCAGGCTGTGATCGACGAGCGACTTCCATAAGCGTCTGGGGAACTGCCAGGGACTGGCTGCGTCGATGTTTTTCTTCGCCTGCGCTGACTTGAACGCGTTTAACTGTTCGCGTGCCTGGTCGGCACTCGTTCCTGCCAGCCAGTTGATGCGGAGCAAGGCACTGTAATTCGCTTCAAAGAGTTCGCGGGCTGCCCAGGCAGAAAGTTTCAATACCGCCGGTCCGCTGAGGCCCCAGTGCGTGACGAGGATCGGTCCCGACTGGGTGAACGTTTTCGTGCTGGTGACCAGTTGACACTCGACCTGATCGACCGCGACGCCGGGCAGGTCCTTGATGCGCGGATCGTTGACTTTGAACGTAAACAGCGACGGAACGGGGGGCACGATTGTGTGACCGAGGCTGCCGGTTAATTCAAAGCCGGCGCGACTGCCGCCGGTTGTCATGAGGATGTAGTCTGCGGATATTGATTCGTCCGTCTGCAGTGTGACGGTGAATTGAGATTCGTGATGTTCGATCGCGGCAACGTTGGCACGCAGACGCACTTCGACGCCCGCGTTTTCCGCTGCGGTCATCAGGCAGTTGACAATGGTGGCGGAATCATCGGTGGTGGGAAACATGCGGCCGTCGGCTTCCGTTTTGGTGGCGACCCCGCGTGACTCGAACCACTCGATCGTGTCGGCCGGTTGAAAGCGGGTGAAGGGACCGCGGAGTGCTTTTCCGCCGCGAGGATAGCTGTTAACCAGGTCGCGGGGTTCGAAGCAGCTGTGCGTTACGTTACAACGACCGCCACCCGAGATGCGGACTTTCGCCAGGACGGAGGAAGCGGCTTCGAGGATCGTCACCTGGTGACCATTTTCCGCAGCTGCGATTGCCCCGAAGAATCCGGCTGCACCGCCGCCAATCACAATGACTTTCAATATTCCTCGCCTCTACTCAACCGGGTGATATCGCACGCTATGACCAGAATCATCTGGTTTTACCATCAACTGAAGACAGAGAGTCTAGCAGTTCATGCGTTTGAATTCACTCGTGCGGCTTTGCTGTTTCCGGCTTTCATCTTGAATCGTCGTTTGCGAGGCGTGCGATACGGAACAGACATTCCATACCCGGGGATTGTGTGAAGTTGGTGGTTATTCTCTATATTGATCGCGGCAGCTGCGACCTCCTGCTCGCTGCGCTCGGATCGAATTGCATTCGATCCCACCCTCTTTCCTGGGTGAGTTTTATTGGACCATTTCACGTTTACTCTTGATTGTTCTCTGCCAGGCGGGCCGACACATGGGTCGGCCCCTACGGCCCTTCTGCCTGCTGGAGCTTTCAACCGGGGCTAAGGACCTGCGGCTATTTTTATTACTGCGTTGGGAAGTGGAAATGCTGTTTGAAACGGTGACTGGGGTGATGCCGCTCAGGAGTGTTGAGGCAACTGCGTGAATCGCTCGCTGAGATTCCGTTTCAGATGGGGATTTCCAGGAACTCGGCGAGGGTTTGGGCGTCTGCCTGGATCTTTTCGAGGTTGTCGTGATCGACGACGTTGGTGCGGACCCTGTCGCGGAAGTTGGCAAACCAGGCTAGAGATCACCACCTGGAAACGGTAAGATGACTTCGAGTATCGTCCGTGGGCCGTTTTACTTGAAACAGGATTACCATGATGGAATATCGCTTTTCAAAAGGCTTTTTATTCGGAGAAGAGACCATCGTCATGACGGAGCATTCACTGCAAAGGCTCAATCGTCACGGAAAGGTAACCAGGGAGATTCCATACAAAAAGATCTCTCGAGTGAATTCCTTCTCTGGCCTGTCAGCCTATGATGAAGAGAAAAAAACGTTCCCGGTAGAAATGGTTCGGATCATCCCCAGCTGGGGGCTGTCCATCAATTTTCAATCCAGCTATTACCTCCGAATGGGATCGAGACAAATGCAGATGGCGAAAAATCAGCTGGAAGCATATCAGGCCTTTTTGGAAGAACTTAAGAATCGGATTCGCACCAACAACCCAGACGCCGTGCTGCAAACCGGCAACAGAATACTCTCCGTGCTGAGCTACCTGTTTGCCTTATTCTGCCTGATGATATTTTTACTGACACTGGCAGCCCCTGTCTACGCTCTGTTTGTCCCCTCACGTTCCATTGGTGATATCTGGCCGCTTGAAATAGCTTTATTGTTTCTTACAGCGATGTTCGGTCGTACTGCGTTTCATATGGGACGGGACTACGCTCCTGAGCGAAGGAAACTCTAAGGCTGGAACAGGGAGAGATCCTGAACTGGCTGGCCCGGCGGGGAAGTGACAGCTTTTGATCACGTTGAACAAGCCGCCTGTGACACCCGGGTGAATGTTTGAATCTGCTCCCTTAGATTCCGTTCCAGATGGGGACTTCCAGGAACTCGGCGAGGGTCTGGGCGTCTGCCTGGATCTTTTCGAGGTTGCCGTGATCGACGACGTTGGTGCGGACGCCGTCGCGGGAGATGAGATTCATTTCGTAGCTGTGATACGAACTGTTTTTGCTGTGGATATATTCTTTGATCAACTGGATCGCGTGGATTTCCTGAAAGGGCATCAGCTGTTCGTTTGCGGTGGCGTAGATCAGTTCATCGTCGGAGATTTTGCCTCTCCAGAAACAGTTGTGCTGCTTGTCGAAGACCACCGGCAGTGTGCCGAAGTAGAGCGTCGTGCCGCCGATGATGGCGAAGGCGATACCGACGCCACCCGGAATGAGGATCTCCGGTACGAATATTTTTTCATTACTGACGATTTGAAAAATTGAGAAAACCAGAGCGGCCATCCCGATTCCAAAGAAGATCAGGTAGAAGCAGATGGCACCCGCTGTCGCACGGAACTCGTAACGCAGGGGGGAGGCCTGCACCAGTTTCCGCGTGCAGAAGTTTGCCCCGCCCCCTTTGAGCGGCGACCAGTCTGTTTTTAAAGCGATGGGATCGTCGAATGTTGCGGGATCGAAGGGCTCACTCCCATCCTCTGCCAGGCTTTTGATTTTGTCGATGAGGTTGCGAAACATGGGCAGTGGGCCTTCATGACGGGGGGGGGGATCTGATGTCGCGGGTATGATAGCAGCCGAACCTGTGTTTGCCTATGTTTGTCTCACCAGAAAGAGGAAACCAGTTTTCGCACCTTTACAGAAGAGTTCCCTATGGCCATTAACCCGCTCTCTGAGATTACACTCGACGCTGAATATACCAGTGGACCACTGGCGACTTCCGATCTGCACGCGGGGGGTATTTTCTTCTGCGTGCTGTACGAGGAAGTGCTGATCTTTCGCCCCAATAATGTAGTCGAACTTGATGTACGGATTCTCGACAACTGGCGGCCCCTCGACGACGAAGCGGATTTTCTATCAAAGCGATCTGCAACCGGTAGCTATGGTCTCAATGACAGGGAATATCTCAGTTGTAAATTCCCTCATGCGACTTACACTGGACTTCCGTGCGACCTGAATCCGGACTGGCTGGCGTTTCATCTGACATACAGGTATTTCGATCAATGTAACAGTCGTGTCTACACGCTTCGCACTGGAAAACAGTAAGTGAGTTTCGTCTAAAGGTGTATCTCACAGCCCTTCCCGGGTCAGGCGGAGTTTGTGCCGTTGATGGTCGCCGATGGTGACCAGTTCGTCGGTATATTCCATCAGGCCGAGTGTGCTGAGATCCCGGTAGGCCTCGTCCAGAGCTTCGAGGGGAATGCCCGGAAAGCGTTGAAAGTCGGCTTCGTCGGGTGACTTGCGATGGGAGTTTAGGAGCCGGTGCATGAGGTCGGTGACCTCGGGCAGATATTCTGTTGGATCATCGTCAATTTCATCCCAGTTGTCATCCATGATATTCTCTCCTGCGCGATCTCTGGTCTTCAAGTCCGGATACCTTCTACCCGTATACTGTATCAGGAGACCATCGACACAGATAGCCTTCCTGCAGGTGACCTGAGAAAACTGTGCCCCCGCCTGCACACCCGGGCAGAGACCTGGAAGCGGACTTCAGCTCCAGAGCTTCCAGAGGATGGTGATGATCAAGACCACGACAAAGATCAGACAGCCAGGAATCGTGGACTGTTTTTCTGCTTCCACGGGTTTGAAACCGTAATCGACGACCTCGGGCAGGTCCGGTCCTTCTTCTGGCTCGAAGGGAACCAGGTATCCCCGTTGCACCAGTTGCTGGACTGCACGATTTTCCAACAACTGCATGTAAGTGAGCATGTCATCCTGGTTGTGAATGGAGACAAAAGTGTCTCCCCTGCTGACAATGGTCTGCCGATGTTGTTCCAGTAACTCTTCGAACCTGCACTCGGGATAATACGTCACCACGTTTCCCGGCGTGCGATCGAATCTCTGACGTCCGACTTCGCTGGTAATCGAATTTTCTGCATCGATAAAGGTGTGGAGGCCACTTTCTCCCCAATATGAACCATCTGCTTCCCCGAAAATGACGGGAGCCGCTACTACACACCGACCGCTTTTGTGCCGGGCCAGAATCCGAACCCCCACCAGCTTTAAGTGATCGCGATTGCGACCGTAAAGGTAGCTTTCCAGCAGAGGATCGACGAAGCCCTGCTCTGCAAAGTGATCGAGGATCGGCGTGATCCGAGGCCGTGCTTCTTCCGGGACCTGGTCCAGTTCAATCAGTCGCTCTCGAATGTCCCCTTTGACCATGCTGATGGATGTTTTGACGCTGGCCAGACGGATTTTGAACATCAACCAGACATAAAATGCCAGTAGTACGCGGGGAGACTGCATCCGGAGCCATTCCCGCAAGGTAAGACGCCCCAGGTGTTCTTCGTAAAATTCCATCGTGCTGCTTTAGCTGTGAGTCAATGTGGCTGTAAAGTAATTCCCGGTTCTGGTCTGGAACAAGCGGAAGCTGCCAAGTGTATACCGTATTAATACATGAGATGAAACCGCTGTGATGAGCTGTCTTGAGAAAACAGTGAGGTTGGCGCGTGCTTCACGCAAACAACATAATCCACGCCTACACAAGCTCGTTGACAACAGGGGTGTAATCTGCTGTCGCGTGTTCTCCCTGTTTTTGCGTTTTTTCGGGAACCGCCTTAATGATGTTGAGGATTTCCCGGGTGTGCTGCGGTATGATAGGAATCGCCTCGCGCATGCAAACGGACTGAGTATTACCAGCGACGGATTGAATCTCTGCCTGAACCAGAACAGGAAGCAGACATGTCTCTCTCACCTTTCATCCGTCAGATCGCAGGCAGCCTGGGTGCCGCCTGGCGTCCACTGGTTGCGACCGATCTGCTCTATAAACTGCTGGCGTTTGTGATTTTGACGCCGTTACTGGCGGGTTTGTTTCATTTCCTGCTGGCGATCGCAGGTCAAAGTGTATTGACTGACGTGGATATCGCCCTGTTCTTTGCCGGCCCGTTTGGCTGGCTGTGTGCGATTTTTCTGGGGGCAGTCTGGTTGAGTATCGTCGCACTGGAACAGGCGTCGCTGCTGGCCATCCTGGCGGCCCGACATCGGGGGCAGCGACTAGGAATGCTTGATTCCCTGCGGTTTGCAGCAGGACACGCGGCCGACGTACTGAAAGTAACCGCGAAAATGATCGGCTGGACGTTGCTCAGCCTGGTGCCATTCCTGCTGATTGCCGGGGCTGTCTACTTCGGTCTGCTGGGTAAATACGACATCAATTTTTATCTCAAAGAACGTCCGACTGAATTCAACGTCGCCGTCGGCATTGGTGTCGTGCTGGTGCTGATTCTGGCCGTGATCCTGTTTCGACTTTATTCCGGCTGGTTCCTGGCGCTGCCCCTGATTCTGTTTGAACAGACGCCTGCCGCACAGGGTTTGCAGGCCAGTCAGCAGCTGGTATCCGGTCAACGTCGCCCGATCCTGATCTGGCTGGTGACCTGGGTGATCTGTGTGTTGATTCTGAACCTGGTGCTGGTTGCGCTCGTAGGTCTCGCGGGGCGGTTCCTGATTCCCACTACGGTCGGCTCCCTGCTGATTCTGGCCACGCGGGTGGGGCTGATGCTGTTCATCCTGTCGGCGAGCAGCCTGATTCTGAACCTGTTTGCGACGATTGCCTTCGCGGGTCTGTTATTTCATGGTTATCTGCGGATGCATTCCGCCGCCAGTGCCGCGATTAAGGCCAGCCCGCTGGAGGTACAGCAGCGCGGAAAACCGCTTTTGACTCCGTCCCGTCTGGCCGCGGTGGGGGTCGCAGGTTTTCTGCTGGCGGCGCTGATCGGATATGTGTCTCTGGAGCGTTCGCTGAATCTCGAAACCGAAACACAGGTGATGGCACATCGAGGTGCTTCCAAAGCGGCTCCCGAAAATACCATGGCCGCATTTCAGGCTGCGATTGACGAGGGTGCCGACTGGATTGAGCTGGACGTACAGGAATCGGCGGATGGCAAAGTGGTCGTAATTCACGACAGCGATTTCATGAAACTGTCACGTAATCCGCTTAAGGTCTGGGATGCGAAGCAGGATGACCTGGCGGGCATCGACATCGGCAGCTGGCTGGATCCGAAATTCAACGCAGAACGGGTGCCTCTGTTATCCGACGTGCTGCACTTATGCAAAGACAGGGTGGGCGTAATTATTGAGCTGAAATACTACGGCCACGATGAGCAGCTGGAGCAGCGGGTGGTGGACATTGTCGAAGCAGCGGGTATGGCCAAGCAGGTGATGATCATGTCACTCAAACCCAAGCGGGTGGCGAAGACCAAAGCCTTGCGACCAGACTGGAAATGTGGCGTCTTACTCTCTGTCTATGCAGGCAATCTGAAAGAGATTAAAGCAGACTTTCTGGCCGTGAACGCGAACTTCGCCTCGCGAAATTTTGTGAAGCGGGCCCATAAAGCGGGGAAAGAGGTCTTTGTGTGGACGGTCGATGACCCGGCCATGATGTCTCAAATGATGAACCGGGGCGTGGATGGATTGCTGACCAATGTCCCCGCGGTGGCGAAGCAGGTGATCCAGGAACGCGAGTCGCTCAACCCTGCAGAACGGTTACTGGTGGAAATTGCACTGTTGTTTAAACAACCGCAGGCAGAGCTCGTGCAGTGAGGCTGGGAGTTGTCAAACCGATTTAGTGAAGATGATCATTCAGGAACGTCACACTGTCAGTTACCTGCTCGCTGCGCTTGGTAGCGTTTCTTAAATTGGATGGTATATACCAGAGTCGTGCCATTCAATTATTGCCCATTACTTCGTTTCCAGAGGTGGATCCCATTGCTTTCCAGAGTGAGGCGTCGACATTATAACTGACCGCGCGGACTGAGCCGTCTGCCATCACGACATTCACTACGGAACCGTGCCGACTGTTGGCCGGCATACTATTACCATTCCAGGTGAGATCCGCTTTGCAGGCGGTGGTGCCTGGGGTCAGGAAGTGGTTGTAACGTGTAAAATTCATATTGCCTTCCAACCAGGTCATCCCGCCGTTCGAATCGGTGTTGGACAGGGTGGATGCCACCGATTCGTTCAAGTTGACACACCAGGTTCGAAATGAGTCTTCCGTCCAGGGTGCGGCTAACCCGAACAGATCAGACTCCATATCCGTGGAGCTGTCATCGTCGTCCCCCAGAATCCGTTCGCTGTAGGCAGCTGTATTGGACAGTCCATCCGTTATATGACTGACACGGACTGCACTGGACTGGCCGAACATTCCGTTACCGCGTTTGCCGTCCCAGTTACTGCCATTACAGGAGCGATAGTTGGTATTTCCCCAGGGATGAGTGAGTCGATCGATGTCGGATGGACAGAGAAATACGGGAATGGTGGTTTGTGCGACCTCTTCATTCGGACCGATTCCAGTGACCTTGCGGGGCTCGCCGGTAGTGTCCGGGTAGAATGGTTGCACGTTAAAATTGATCCTGTTGTAAACGTTGGTATGATCCAGAAATGGAAGTAACTGGGAATGGGCGGAATAGCGTCTTGAATCGACAGAGGTGATAGGATTCGTATCCGGCGCCCCCAGCACGACCCCCACTCCGAAGGGATAGATGGAATGCATGGACTCATAATTCTGTAACGCGATACCAATCTGCTTCAGATGATTGCTGCAGTTCAGCTTGCGGGCGGATTCTCGCGCAGACTGGACCGCGGGCACCAGCAGTGCAATCAATAACCCGATGACGGCCAGTACCACCAGCAGTTCGATGAGGGTAATTCCTCTGGCACGCTTCGATTTCATCTCAATTCCCATATAAGCTGCCCGGCAACTCAGGCTTGCCGTATTTTATAAATCACGATCAGAATGACACCGAGGATCACTACTGCGATCACGGCTCCCCAAATCCAGGGAGTCCAATTCGTCTTTGGTTGATAATCAAACGTAAGCTGATCTGCTTCCAGCATGATCTCGGTCAGAAGCAAGTCCACGGGGGCCTCGGATCCCCCCTGCTTCACGCCAACGTGCAGATAATCAACGGGACTCTCCGTATATTCAAAGGACTCGATCAAAACCGGTTCCTGACCATCGGCAGTGTTGGCAGCAAAGGTCAGGAGGTTGCCTTTACGTTCAATTTGCATGACTCCCTGACTGATGTTCGCCTTCTCTGACTTTGATTTACTGTCGTAGCCTTTACCGTCCGGTTTACGGAAACCACGATGCGCGACATTCACTTCGCCCGCGTGATGCTGGTTGACGTGCTGTACCGTTGCCCATTCCCGAGCCTTGTCTTTGATTCCAATGGAGAGTCCCGCCCCCGACCCGCCTTCAGGCTTTCCGAGTTCGTTGATTGTGTATTTTCCGGTGATCTTGAAATCCCCTTCGAGACGACACCGAATATCAATGCCCCCCCAGTCCTTTTTATCGCCGGCGGCCAGCTTCATATGTAATCCGTCAGCAGTGGGCTTAATTCCGGCCAGGTTACCATACAGCTCAAAGCGATTGAGATCGTACCCCCCTCCCCGAAAGCTGAAATCCCAGCGTTCCCGATCCGCAGCTGAAAGCGAATCTGGTTCCACCCCTAACAGGAAAAACGCGGCAGCGATTACAGATAATAAGCAAGCATGACACTTCAGAAGTTGCATCCAATTGAGCCTTATCGAAGCAAAACAGTTATCATGGAGACAGGAATAAACCGGTTGTCGAAGTGAGACAGCAGAAGACTGCAGAATCAGATTGGTGGGAAAATAAGGGAGTTCGCTAAGGATGCCTGCCTGCAACCACACGCCACAGACGTCCATATATACAGTATACACAAGGCCCGTTTTTTTGTGAAGGTCACATTAATGTAAACTGAGCCTGGTGCGAGAGCGACTCCGCGCCTGATTGATTATTGTCTCTGGTCAGCCGAGCCGACATCTGTGGGTTTGAGTTGTTTCATGGTGGGTTTGCCGGAGTGGCGGGTGTTTTTGATGGTGATATTTTCCGGGAGCAGCGTACGGGAGCGACTGCCCAGACCGTGACCGCGGACGATGTCATTCCCGGCGTTGTCGATCAGTGTGTTGTTTTCGATGAGTACATTGCGGACCTGGGCGTGCTGGTTCAGTTGCGGATTCTCAACGCCGGCACTCAAAGCGATCGCACCGTCGATGCGGTCGCCGACGCCTGCGATGTGATTCCCGATAATCTGGTGCCCTTCACCGATGACGCGGATGCCGCCGGAATGGCGGTCGCCGTTACCCAGGATGAGGTTATCGCGGACGATGCAGTTGTTACCATGTCGGAGGGTGAGTGCACCGGCACAGCCGACGATGGTATTGCGTTCGTAAACATTATCGCATGACTTATTGGAAATGAGTTCGATTTCACCATCGCAGTTTTCGAACAGGTTTTCGGAGACGACGCACTGGGCCGATTTCAGTGAGGTTTCACTGGTGCCGATACGGAGGGTTTCGAATCCGTTGCCGTTCCCGCGTGCGCGGTTGAGGAAGTGATTGCGTTCGATGCGGTGCCGGCCGACTTCGCCCTCTTCGTCCAGCCAGACGACCAGCGTAGTACCCGAATGGTTCTGGCCGGCGAATCGACAGTGATCGACGCGGTGATGATGCCCGTTGAGGCTGAGCCACTGATAGCGGGTGTCGATCTCGTCCGGGTTATAGGCTTCGATGGTGCAGCGGGTGACCCGATTGTGTGCCCCGCGGATCAGCAGAACATGCCCGGTCTCCAGACTCCCGTCGCGGAAGGTCAAACCGTTAAGGATGACGTGTTCGCCATTGAGATTGAACGAGGAGGCTCCCGTGAACGCGACTACGGAACGCACGGTGATCGGCTGCTCCGGCGTCCCCTTGAGTTTGAGTTTCAGACGGACATCGTGCCAGTCTTTGCCGCCAAGGGTGATGACGTCTCCCGGGCGGGCGGATTTTCTGGCGGAGTCCAGCTCAGCGGGAGTGGCGACGCGGAAGTCTGCGGCTTGAACCAGAGCGGGACTGGTCAGGAGGCAGAGTGTCACGAGGGTGGCTCTGATGAATTGCGACGGTGGTACACAGAATTGTGTCAGCATGGAGTTCTTTTCGTTTCCCGGTGGTGAGTGGTCGTGAATCGCTGTTATACTATTATAGACGCTGGATGAAACTGGTGGCCAGATACTATTTCAGTAATGGTTTTCGCATGTGTTCTACGAGGCTGTGCTCCAAATCATCGTTGATGATTTGGAAGAACCGGGGCTAACGCCCTGCGGCTAATGGATGCATACAACAGCGATTATCGATCCTGCGTCATTGATGATCTGAGACGCTCAGGGAACTTCTTTTTCCTGAGTCGCTTGGAGGCGTTTGAATTTCACGAAGATGTGTTGATTCTCCGCGTTCGTGGTGAAATCTGTGGGGCGGTCTTTGCCGGCAGGGGCGAAGCAGAGTTTGCGGCTTGTTTTGCCGAGTTCGTAAATGCCCCGATAGGTTTTTCCCTGGTCCTGTCCGGAGGTTGGCTGGATATCGATGGTTTTGACGCTTTGGCTGGGATCGATGCTGGTCGTCCCCCGGGCAATCTCGTTTCCATCGGAACGCAGACTCCAAGTGCCGTCGGCGCCGTTGACGACGGTGAGGTGTTTCACATCTTCCCCCGCTGAACGATTGCCGTTGATTTCCAGCACTTGGATCTGCCAGGTGCCCGCGATCTGGTTGCGGTCCTTTTGAATCGCGGCTGCTTGCTTATCGTCGGCTGAGACCACGGCGGTGAGGGCTGTGAGAGTCGCGACGGTGACGAGGGTCTTCAGTTTTGACATTGAGCGCTGCATGAGTTCTCTCCCCTGGTGAGATGTTTCTTTTTCGGGATTCCGTTCTGCTGCAGTCCTTGATTCTAAATGATTTGTACGTGAGTCACAAACATTTTTAATACCAGGTGATTCACCCTCCTGTTGCAGATGCTTACATATGGTTGAAGTGGGAATTGCATGTGCTTACGATACAGGAACTTGACTGACAACAAACATACGACTGATTTCTTCTCTTATATCAAACCGAGTTGAAACCGCATTCAGGACGGGATACCGAAAATGGAAGTGCCTTCCGACAAGATTTATGAGCTGTTCAATTACTGCTACGACCAGGCCAAATCGATGCTGCAGGAGTCGGGCGGGTTCAATCCGTTTGGCGCCCTCCTCACGCCCGCACTCGAATTGAACGCGGTCCGAGCAGAACTGGGGGATACGCAGCCTGACCAGAAAGATATCTACCAGGCCCTGGACAAGGCTTTGCAGGAACAGACCCAGAACAACGATATCGTGGCATCTGCCCTGGCCTGCGATGTGAATATTCCCGAGAAACATGAGCCGCCGTCCCGCGATGGGCTCCGCGTGCATGTGGTCAGCCAGGGGTTATCGCGCTACATCTACGTTCCGTATCGCATGGAGTCCGGTGAGGATGGGAATGACGTGACGTTCTTTGAGCCGTTCACAGTCGATCTGCATCCGCATATCCTGGGAGACCTCACCCAGGGCTGAAGACAAGTCGCTGCCTGTGGTGTAACCTTGCTGAACTTTCTCTGCTGCATGAAGGAGTGGCTATGATGCTCTGGAACAGATTTCCCGGATTCTGTCTCGCTTTCCTGTTTCTTGGTCTGTTTGCAGGCACCGTCTGTGCAGAGGAGCCGAAGTATGCTCCGATGCCGTGGCATCTGGCGGACCTGTGGTGGGAGATGAGCGAAGAAGTTCTGTTTGAGAGTTACAGCATCGATGTGACCATCAGCGACGAAGTGCCGGAGACCAAGCGACTGTATATCTCCCCGATCGGGCTGGGACACCTGAGTCAGACGCCCTTTTACGGAGGCCTGCAGACACAGTCCGACGGCTACACTCTGCAGAACCGTCAACTACGGAAGCTTGGGCCCGGACTGCTGATGTCGATGTGGGGCGAGCGGAGCCCTCAGGCGATTCGACCGGGCGAGGGTGGGTTCTTCCAGAGCTCCGGCCACGAAGGCGATTTTGTCAGCGTGCGGCGTCCTTTTAAGTGGTCAAAAGGGACGTATACCTACAAGATCATTCGTCTGGACCGGGAGGTGATTAACGGCAAGCCCTGCACCTGGGTCGGTGCGTTCCTGGAATCACGGGCTAAGAATGAGACAATTTTCATCGGGGCCCTGCGGTTTCCGGGAGAGAACCTGAAACTATCCCCCAGGATCGCGAGTTTTGTGGAAGTGTATGGTGCACGGATTCCTGTGGAAGAGATTCCCCGGGTGACAGTCACGTTCGGCAACCTGCAGGTCAACGGTAAACCTGCGACGGTGAAATCGGTCGAGGCGTTATATCCCAAAGGCGTGCCGGATTACGCGGATGCGAAATTGAAAGATGGTCGGATTGAAATCGAAGTGGGCAAGCCAGTGCAAGAACGCCGCTCACGGCAGATCCGGTTCGCATTCGATTGAATGTGCTGGAACGATAATCCCAAAGACCTGCTCGATCAGGCGCTGATCTTCTCGGGGATCTGTTCGAACGTGTTGCGAATTGCGGCTCTGACCTCTGCCGAGAGACTCTGATCAGAGGCTGCGAGGATCTCGCTCAGGTTTTTGATTTTCGTCGTGCCAAATACACAGCTTGAGATATCCTGATTGGCGAGCACGTAGGCAAATGCGGCCTGGGCCGGGGTCAGGTTTTCTACTGTGGCGAGGGCTTCCCGCATTGGTTGGGCGTTGCGAGAGAACTGACGGCCCGTCGATTTGAGCAGTGCCCGGGCCAGGTACCAGAGGTCGGCGGTGCTTTTGAAGGAGCCGATCTTGCCTGCCACGAGGTGCCCCTGGGCAAGCACGGTTCCCGCGACAACCCCGATGCCTGCTTCGGCCAGTTTGCGGATGACGGGTTCCCGGTCGAGCTGCAGGACGTTGAAGTCGAGCAGGACCATGTCGAACAGATCGGGATGATCGGCGATATAGAGCAGGTCGGCCGCGGAATGACTGTTGACGCCCAGGCAGCGGAACATGCCCCGTTCTTTCATATTGCTCAGACGATCGATCAGCGCGGGGGTAATCTGGTCCTGAGTGATGCCGTGCAGCTGGAAGATATCGAGGTAATCACAGTTCAGGTTCTGAATCGATTTCGCGCAGGTGGCTTCGATGTAATCGGGTGAGAAATCTTTGCAGGGACGATTGCGGAATACCAAAGGGGCGGACGGGACGATGGTGCCGGCCTTGGTGGAGAGTACGAACTGAGAGCGGTCGTGCTGCGCGAACAGCGGTTTCAGAATGCGTCCCAGTCGGGGTTCGGCGTGGAAGTGACAGTAGTTGTGCCCCGTATCGAAGAAGTTGACCCCTGCATCAAACGCGGTGTGAATGATGTCCGCAGCCTGTCGCTCTGGAAAGCGGGCATTGCCCCAGAATCCGGAACATCCGAGGGAGATTTCCGAAACCGTGATATCCGTATTTCCAAGCTTCCTGAATTTCATCATCGACATCCTGATTCGATTGGATTTTTCCGGGACGGGTCACTCAAAAGACTTACGTCCCTGGCCTGCTCTTACACGAGCCTGACATGCGGGGAGTTTAGCAGTTTTGTGCAGGTAGTGTGAGAGCGATTTGCGGGGAATCTGGCTCTGCATGTTTACCTCGCCTGGCCGGAGCCACTGCGTATGATGAGTGCGTTTTGGTGAGCGGAGAACGTTTCTCCGCTGCTGAAAGATTGCTAATTCTGTTTCCCTGGGAGTCTTACATGGTATCTGCTGCATCAGGAGACAACACGCCCGGGGCTTGCTCTGCGTTGCAGGTATCTGTTGTCACTCTGTGTGACGGGGCTGATCATCGCGATCGGCACGAGGGTGTCAAGCAGAATTTACGGTCTGAGTTTGCTGTGAGTTGCCGCTCAGTTTGGTTGAAATGGTTCCGAAATGCTTTGAAATTGTACGACACAACGGGAACCGGTGCTGAGTGTTCCGGTGAAAAACGGCAAAATTCGACGACGATTCAGGTGGACCTGGGGTACTTGTGTCACAGATTCCAGTGCACGCATCACCCGCCTCGCGCGCGAAGCACAATTGCAACACTTTATGGATCGGAAAGTGCGGATCAAGTTCAGTTTATTCAGTTCTACGCACAGACCGGGAGAGATATTTGCAGTGTGCAGTGTGCAGCGACAGAAGTTTTTTTCGCGACTGGTCAGTCTGCAGAGGGGACTTCAGCGTGTTCCGGCGTTGATTCCAAAATGGTGAGGGCTCTTTCCGTGAGCGCCAGCATGGCTTTCCCCCGCTTGAGATACAGGATGAGCGAGATCAGAAAGATGACCAGGGAGACCAGCATCGCGGTGGCCCCGGCACTCAGGGCGGTCAGGGAGTTATTGAGAATGTCCACAATAAATTCGAACGGCTGTTGCTGGTCTGTCTCTTCCCAGCGTTGCGAGATGCTGGTGATGATATTCAGGACCGCGTTGATGCTGAGAAATGGAGAGAGGATGGCTGCGATGAGCGACAGGCAAACCGTCCAGCCCCAGAATCGTCTTGATTTTTTCAGGTATAAGAATTCTTCCATCATTACCTCGGACGATTTCATAAACGACAGGAAATTGAGTCACAGCAAACAGTTTCAGTTGCATTCATTTTCCGCCTTGAGTATTTCTATACATGCATTTACGTCGAACTCAAAATATCCAAATCAGTCGCACTCTGCAAGCAGAATATTTCCCTGGAAGTGCGACCGCAATCTACAAGAATATCCCTTCGGAAGCTGCTTCCGACTTCAAGAGAATGCAGGTATTCCACATGCGCTGGCATTTCGTGGGAGGCATCATTGCTTCCTTAATCAGTCTGTTTTATATCGCGGTTGGCCTGATGATGGTGACCACGATAGTGTATTACAACGTGCGTTACGGACCGATCGAATACAGTTACGGCCGATATGAGTCACTCGACAAGATCGCCCTGACCTGGAAAAATTATTTAGGATGCAGTCTCACTCTACTCGTGGGAACCGGCGCCGGTGCTGCTGCCTTGTGCTGGTTCAAGCAGAAAAATCGATTTGGGACGCTCCTGTTTCTAATATCAATGGGCCTTGCGGGGGTGGCGTCCGCGATTCTGCGATAAAATTAAAATCACGTTGACGAAGGAGACAGGTGCGAGCACTTCTGTATCAGTTGGCAAACAGCTGGGATTCGATATCTTTGAAGGCTTTGAATTCCAGTGCGTTGCCGCTGGGGTCGAGGAAGAACATGGTAGCCTGTTCGCCCGGCTGCCCCTGGAAGCGGATGTAGGGTTCGATAATGAACTCGATCTGTCGTTCGCGCAGACGATCAGCCAGGGACTGCCAGCGATCCATGGTGAGAACGACACCGAAGTGGGGGACAGGGACGCCGTGACCGTCGACGGGATTCACGTGCGCCGCGATGCTGCCGTCGGGGCCGATGTCCGGATTCAGGTGGCAGACGACCTGGTGGCCAAAGAAATTGAAGTCGACCCAGGTCTCGGCGCTGCGTCCTTCACTGCAGCCGAGCAGGTCACCATAAAAGGCGCGGGCTTCGGCAATGTCACGCACCTGAAACGCGAGATGAAAGGGATCGAGCTGCATGAGAGGCCTCGGCTGTCTGAATGTTTCAGGAGACAAATACAATAATCATACACCAGCATGCCGGTATTGTCCCGGCAAGAGACGTTACTTCAGGGGCTTTCAGTGCCGTTACTTCTGCCGGCCTTGATATATTGTTTCAACAGGGCGTGCATCTGTTGCACCTGCTGCGGATGCTGTTTTGCGATGTCGGTAGATTCTTCGATGTCCTGGTCCAGATCATACAGGGTATACGCAACGGGGATGCTGTCATCCAGAACTTGCTCGACCGTTTGGGGGCCGCGGATCGTCAGTTTGAATTGTCCCTGTCGGACGGCGAACGTGCCGTTGTGATGATTGTGGACAATTGCCTTATGGAAGGAGACGGGCCGCGATTCGCCTTGCAGGGCCGGGTAGAAACTCACGCCATCTTCTGCGGTGCTGCTGTCGAGCGGGACATCCAGCATTTCTGCCAGCGTAGGCAGGACGTCGTTGAAGACGATCGTAGTCGAACAGGTTTCGCCTGGCTTGATGACTGTGGGCCAGCGCACGAGAAATGGAACGCGGTGCCCCCCTTCTTCGAGGCCCCCTTTCCAGCCGGTACAGGGACCGTTGCTGTCGTGACCGTAGATCATGGTATCGCCGCGAACCCAGCGCTGGGGATAGCCTTTGGTGCGGTTCACGGGCCCATTGTCGCTGGTGAAGATGACGAGAGTGTTGTCGGCGATGCCCAGGTCGTCCAGCTTCCGGAGCAGCTTGCCAACGTGGTAATCGAGCTCGACGACGAAATCGCCATAGGTGCCGGCTTTGCTTTTGCCCATGAACTCCTTGTGGGGAACGATCGGGTTATGGGGTGTGGTCATCGCGTAATAGAGGAAGAAGGGCTGGTCGGGTTTCGTGCGGACCGCGGACTCGACGAACTCGCAGGCCTTGTGCGACAGCGTGGGAACGAGTCGATCCATAGTGTAGCCGGCGGCGACAATGTTATCGTCCCGACCATACCATTCGCCGTGTTGTGCTTTGGCCTGGGCGGAAGTCATGGTGGGAATGACGGTCACACGGTTGTTCTCGATGAAAGCGGCGGGGTTCATCTCTGCAGAACCGGCGGTGCCGAAGGAGTAAGCGAAACCAAAGTCTCGCGGACCTTTCAACGCCGGAGAAGCGAAGTCGATATTTTTAAAGTTCTGATAGTTGGGGTCGACGCGGATCTGTGCCCGTTCGCTTTCGTCGTGCAGCTTCCAGTCGATGCCCTGGTGCCATTTACCGACGAGTCCGGTCCGGTAGCCAGCTTCCTGCATCAGGTTCGCAATGGTTTTGCGGCCCGGTTCGATCAGGGTACCTGCGAAATTCGCGAGGTTCCCCCCCGAACCCAGGCGGGTACGCCACATGTAGCGGCCGGTGAGCAGGCCGTAGCGGGAGGGGACACAATAGGAGCCCGCGGCGTGGGCATCGGTGAAGGTCAGGCTCTGACGGGCGAGTTGATCGAGATGGGGTGTCGGAATCCGGCTGTCGGCGTTGAGGGCGGTGACGTCACCATAGCCCATATCATCTGCAAGTATAAATACAATATTAGGTACACTCTTCTTTTCAGAGGAATATGCTATATTAAGCGAACCAAACACAATGTATAATGTCAGTGTTGTAAGGATGAGTGTAGTAATATTATGTAGTAAATATCTATTTGATGATTTTTCATCAAGCCCGGAAATTACTGCTGCAGGTTGCATAATGGCTCCAATCAAAGTGATTCTTCTCGGGGATTGCAAGTTATTACCTTTTGGTATCAGCCAATGGAACCAGCGGGTCAAGCAAATCATTACCCGAATCATTTTTGATGAAGCGGAACAGCATGAAACAAAAACGCACAAAACGACGTCAAACACATGGTTCCGCCTGGCATTGGAAGCAGACGGACTGCTGGTACTATACCCAGCCAGGTACCAAAAAACGGATTGCGCTGTTCGACGAAAAAGGCGAGCGACTTCGCGGTAAAAAACAGAAACGCGAAGCCGAAATCGCACTGGCCAGAGAAAAACTAACCTGGTCTGATGAAACAACTATTCATGCAAATCATGGTCCCTGGTTGGTAGCACGGGTTTGTTCTGAATATCTGCAGTACTGTGAACGCAGTCTGGAAAAAAACACAATGAGCAAAGGGCATTGTATTAACTCAGTTGCCTGGCTGAATGACCTTTGTGGCTACTGTGGAGCGCTTCCAGTTTCTGATCTCAAAAAAGGACATGTGCAGGAATGGATTGATAGTCACGAGACTTGGAAGAGCCCGGCCACACGTCGGAGTGTTATCTCGATTGTGAATGCCGCGTTTAACCGCGCTGAAGAGATGTTCGGAGTAGTCAATCCGATTAAAGGGCTCAAGAAGCCGAAAGAAAATCCACGCTTGGCTTCTCTCTCCCCCGAAGAAGAGCAGGCACTATACGATATTTGTGAGCCCTGCTTCAGCAATTTCCTCTTTGCTGCGATTCATACTGGACTTCGTCCTTTTAGTGAACTGGCCCGTTTGACGGCCGATGATATTGAGGAACACGATCGCGGCATGATGTGGAGGGTGTACGCCAGTAAGACTGATAAGACGCGGAAAATCCCTGTCCGACCGGAGATAGCAAAGCTCACTCGTCAGTTGATGAAAACTGCCCCTCAGGGATCAGGGAAACCCATCTTCAGAAATACAAGAGGAAATCCCTGGAAACGCATGAATGGTGTGCTGAGGTTTATCGGATTAAAGAAAAAACTGAAATGGAATGATGATCCAGTCAAAGGCAAGTACTCCTGCTATACGTGCCGTCACACGTTCGTACATCGAATGTTGTCCGGGTATTGGACGGATGGAAGAGGTGCCTCAATCGAAACAGTGGCTGAACTCATCGGTGACACACCCACGACCACCTTTCGGCATTATGGTCGAGAATGGGCTCAGAACTACCAGGACCCCTTATGGAATGCCATTGGTGAAAGTTCTACTGGACCCAAAGACAGTCAGTCTAAAACAAAACGAAAGCAGACCAAAGCTACTAAGAAAACGAGCAGGTCAGGTAGTACAAACTCGAGACGTAAAGTTGCTTCAACGAAGACAAAATAAGGACCATGTTGATCAATGGCAGAAAAATCAAAATCCCGTCAAAGGCGTTCCCGCGGACGTGCCTGGTATTGGGAACAGACGGATTCCTGGTATTTCACGCCACCGGGAACGAAAAAACGTTTGCGTCTTGTTGATACCACAGGGCGTCCTGTTCGCGGGAAAGAGAACAGTCAACTTGCAGAACTGGCACTGGCCCGGGTGAAAGCTGATGGGGACTGGTTGCCGACTCCAGAACAGAAGAGTAAGGTGGTGATACAAGTTGCCATGGTGTGCTCGCGGTATCTTGAACATTGTGAAGCTCGATTTAAACATGGAAACCTCAGCTCGGATTACCATGCTGAAGTGGCACGGTATCTGAATGAACTGTGCGCCTATTGTGGTGCTTTGGCCGTGGACGAATTACAGAAAGGGCACATACAACATTGGGTGGAAAGCCATCCTACTTGGAAGTCGACGGCGACACAGCGGAATGCGATGAGTATCGTGATGGCAGCCTTTAATTTTTACACAGAGGAAGTCGGCTCCATTCACAATCCCCTGGTGGGAATGCAAAAACCACCGCAGTGCCCACGACTCCATTCTTTCAGTGAAGAAGATGAGCAATTGCTGTATTCTGCTACCGATGATTATTTTGGCAATTTCCTGTTTGCTGGAATTCATACAGGACTACGTCCTTTTTGTGAACTGGCCCGTGTTACTGCCAATGATGTCATTGAATCTGAGCGGGGTATGCAATGGCGGGTCTATGCCAGCAAGACTGGGAAGACACGTACCATTCCTGTGCGGTCTGAGGTCGCTGAATTGACACGACAAATGATTGAGGAAGTGGGAGCTGATCCCACAACTACTCTTTTTCGGAATTCGCGAGGAGGTGCCTGGACGAAAGTGGCTGGCGTGCAACGTTTCCGTAAAATACGACAGGACCTAGGATGGCTCAATGATCCTGTCCGCAAGCAGTATTCGACTTATACCTGCCGTCATACATTCGCGCATCGGATGCTCGCCGGCTACTGGAATGAGGGACAGGGATGTTCCATTGAAGTTTTAGCAGAGTTGATGGGGGATACTCCCAAAGTGGCCTTTGATCATTATGGCCGTGAGTGGGGACAGCATTATCAGGAGCCTCTGTGGACGGCAATTGGAATGTAAACCACGCTCCAAAATCAGCTTTAGTTTGAATATTACTCAGCTGAAAATACTCAGTATCTGCCGCCTCTGTAGACAAGAATAGGACTCAACGTAAGTGTTTTGAGCTAATCTGGTCGCCCCAATGGTACCGTAATGCCTGGAAACTGTTTGGAATTTGTCGCCCTGTGACGGTGTATCCTAGTCTGAGGTTTGACACGCATTTCTTCTTTGATGCGTCCGATTTCACTCTTTTCGATACGAATCCGCCCCTGTCCTCTCCGGCCTCCCTGAAAGTATTTGATTTCCACAGCGGTTCCGCGTAGTACAAACTCACCACAGTCTGACTGCGCAAGCCAGTCGTAAAACGTCAGGACTGAGATCCCGAGTTCTTCTGCTGCCTGCTGTGCTGTTAACCAGTCTGTTGCCATGTCCGACCCGAATGTCGATACAAAGTGATGATATTGTTGACCCAGTGGTCATCTCGATCATCAGATTGTCGCAATTGAGGGTCGCACAATTGTCGCATGACGCGACAATTGACTGCTTGGGGAAGATTTTTGAGAAAAAAGTTAAATAATTTGCCTGATAAGCGTTCGTGTAGCCGGGCATTAAAAAACTTCCTCACTGTAAATATGAACCCTTGCCTTTCAACAGTGGGCATAGATATCAAGGAACGAACTAGGTTCGATAGAAAAATATTGCTGTCTAATGATCTCGATTGGACTAATATGCGTTGGAATGGAACCGGATTCTGTTGTAAGTGATCCGTTTTATCTCGATCTTAATTTTGAGCTGATACTTTGATGAATAAATTATTGTTGGCATTACAGGGGTTTGAGGATTTAGGTCCGCTTCAAGAAATAAATATGACGGAGGAGAAATCAGATCTTATTGAAGCGTGGTTAAAAGAGAGTGTTTGTCCTGTTGTAGAAGAGTTGGTCGATTTAACGACTTTTCAGTCAAATACTCTTTGGTCTGCTTCACACTTAAGTAAAGGTACGGAGACGCGAGAACGCAAACTTGTGGAGTATGTCGATGATTGCTTGGTTAAATTTGCAGTTCAATTGGAAGCCTGCTTTCCCTACGTTTATCAGGCTAGGATTCCCATACACCACATTAATGATATACGTTTCATTGCTCAGAGACGCTGGTTCGACCTTGTCCATGCAGAGGATTTTTATCAGCCGACACAGCAATTGTTATTAGAGGATTTCAATAATCAGCACACAAATAATTTTCGAAATTACAAGCAGAATAAAACACCAGCTGATCATGTCTGTGACAGCATGTTTGCCCGCATAAAATATTGGAAAGAAATTTTAGATCAAATATATAGACTCTTCTTTGCGAATATACGGATAGATGATGAGCAAAGTATGAAAGATTTTTCTTCTCTTATGGATTGTGTGACGCAATTAGATTCCTCAGTCAAGGAATTACAAAAAGTATGTCTGAAATCCAAGCAAAAAACTCTCCGAGATGCTTGCACAACTTTATCATTAATTTATTTGTCTTACGCGGATCGTCCTGAATTGAATTGGCTCGTGGAAGATTCAAGTGAAGTAGAAGTGAGATCACGATCTTTTCGAAGATGTGTCGTACGACCTCCCGGAGAAATCCAACATGTTGAGAAGCAGTTAGATGGTACTTTCAAACTTATAAAGAAAGAGCCTGCTTCATTATGTAATCCTGCAGTAATCCGAAAAGTTGCTCAAGCTTTGATGGACATCAAGCCTATTTATGAAGTTCCGGATAGCCCTGAGGATTTGATCGACTGGGCTTGCTCTCAATCCCGTCTGGTTTTAGTTGATCATTCACCGCGACAGGTCTTTTGGGATGGAGAACCTATTGTCCAAAAATGGGACACTGAAACTGTTCAATGGAATTTGTTATGGATTCTGGCATGCAACCCGGGAAGAACTGTTGATAAAGAGATGCTATATAAGCCTCAGGGTCAGAAAATTAGTTCGCGACGTACTCGTCTCAAAGAATTGCTCAACGGGTGCGAAGCATTAAACCAACTGATTAAAACTATTCGCGGCCAAGGATATCGTCTGGAATTAGATAGTGACAACATTATTTTACTGCAGTCTGATGGACTTGGAGGTTTAAACAGAGTTCCTACCAGAAAATCTAGAAGTATTAATTCTTAAAGTAAGCTTCAGTCGGCAGTCTCTCCTCTTGATGTGCTGGCATTAACCGCATCATAGGCTAAATTAATACGCTTTTTGTGTCATAATAAGTAGGGAATATTTAGCATTCAGGACGCTATTCTATGGCCATTTCATCGTCCTGACTGCTCGATTACAGGGCGCCCGTTAGCGAAAACCGCTCCCATCGGTGAAGGATAGTACGGGCTTTTTCTGGTTTTCGAAAAATTTTCTACGGTCCCGCCATTTTTTCTTTCAATGTCGCACGCTGCGACAATTGTGCGACATTCCATTTTTATGCTCAGCACTCGTACCACCTGCGACTTGTATTTGAAGTCTTCGACGTTCGAAGAAATATGTCTGTTGGCTGGGTGGCAAAACCTCTTTTAAGGAGTGCTTTCATGTTAAAGCCAAACTACAAAACTAAGGTAACTCGGACACGTGAGCAGATTGCTCAAGAACGCGAGGATTTAGTACTTAAGACAGCGGGAGAAATTGATGCGATCGTGGCAGAATACCACGCCAAACTTCCTCGCAAACAAGCAGAATCGATAGGGGCCGCTTATGCGAGATTTTCTTCCCGCTTTCAGGAATCGATTGCTGATCAGATTCGCGTTATCTTTGAGGCAGCGATCAAAGCTGGAATTTTCATACCACGCGAAAAAATCTTCTATGATTTGGCTGTGAGCGGCAAGAAAGAACGCCGTTCCGGGTTTAACCAGCTAAAAGAGGCCATTGAAAATAAAGAGTTCGAAGTTCTCCTGGTATTTACGACGTCCCGGCTGTATCGCAAAAACTACAAATCAATGCAGTTTGTTGAAGAAGAACTGGTAGAACGCGGGCTTCGTGCCATTTTTGTGAAGTCGGGACTGGACACAGCAGATGGAGATAACTGGAGAATGATGCTCCAGATGTACTCTTTTCTGGATGAAATCTATGCAGGAATGCATAGCGCTCATATACAGGCAGCACATGAGACTTTGTTTCTGCAAGGGATGGTCTGTACTTCACTTTCGTTGGGTTATACGGGGCAAGATGTTCCAGGTCAATTTACCAAACAAAAGCGACCGCGACAGAAGATAGTCATAGATCCAGAAACGGCACCCTGGATCAAAAAGATCTTTGACTGGTATGTGGCAGGTAAAAGTATGGACCGTATTGCTCAAGACCTGAATGGTGATCCCAATGCACCTGCTCCCAATAAATCCTTAACAGGCATCTGGACGCATGAGCTGGTACGAAAGCATTTGATGCGTCCAGCCTACCGGGGATTTTGGTGTTATGGTGCAAAAGAGACCGAATGGTTGAGCAAAAAGGATTATGCCAAACAGGTCGAACGCGATGAGCCCCTCAAGTCACAGCAGTTTGAATATCTACGGATCATTTCAGACGAGCAGTGGTACCGGGTCCAGGACCTTCTGGCAAACGAAAAGCAAAAATCCGGTCGAAAGCCCTTGGATAAAGTTCAAGAGGCAAGGCCGCGTTTGTTACGGCAACTTTTTGTTTGCCCTGAGCATGGTCGTAAGCTCGTCGTAGGGGGCCCATACGGCCGGAGCCTGCTTTGTCCATTATGTCGTGCTACTAAAGCTGAGGATCGCCCCCTATATACGCATCTCAACCGGGAGCTTGCGTTACAATTAACGTGTGAAAAACTTGTAGAATTGATCCGATCTGATTCTGAGCTGGTGCTGGAAATCATCGTTGCCTGTCAGCAGGCGGCTGAATCGGTTCAAAAGCCTGATCCAGAACGTTTAAGTCAATTACGCTCTGAAGCGAAAAAGCTGATGAGTAAAATTGAGTTCAATCGTCGTTCTCCAGGTGAATCGGATGCAGAGCAAAAACAGACAGAGCTGCTTCTGAAAGAGTTACGGGGACAGTACGCTGCCGTTTCAGTAGAACTGACTTCCCTGGAAACTGCACAAAGTCAAGGTGTCGTTATACCGACAGCTGAGGAAGTAACTGCTTTACTTGATGAGTTTGGCAATTTAATCGCATCTGCTTCATTTTCTGAAGATGAAACTGATTTTCGAATCGCCCGCCGTATCATCGATCTGCTGACTGGGGGTCAAATAGACCTATATCAGATGGGGGAGCGCAGACAGAAAAAAGGGTGGTTACAGGGCCGGTTCGTTGTGGATGTAGTTTCTGCCGTCTCCAGTCAGCTCACAGGTCTGACTGCCGATGCAGGACAGCGGCAGGGCAAAGAAGTGATTATCGACTATAAAGCAGAAAAGCTGATCGATAGACAGGCTGAAGAAGCAAAAGCCCTATCTGATGAGGGGCTGCTCTGTAAGCAGATAGCCAAAGAGATGGGTAAGTCACGTAGTTACATTACGGTTCTTATCAAGCACTGGTTTCGGTCTCGCGGACTGCCTGTCCCTGACGGACGTCGACGTCGTAAGCAACTGCCTAATAAACAGGAATCGTTGCCGCTTTACCGGCAACTGGCCGATGAAGCTGTGCAGTTGGCAGATCAGGGGCTGCCTTACCTTGTGATCGCCAGAAAACTGAAGACGAATGATACTATCATCGGTAAAGCGATTTCATGGTGGCATACTTCACGAAACCTTCCCGTTCCCACGGCGGACGACCGTCGTAAAAAAACATTATCAAAAGCAAAGGAGCTTTATGAACAAGGTATACTTATTAAGGATATGGCACCCGACTTTGATTACGGCCCACGAGGCCTGACACTAGCGCTGAGGAAGTTTTACGCCGAATTGGGAGAAACCATGCCAGACGGTCGCTCACGACGCGGTAATGCACGGTCTGGTGAGCCGGTGAATGGCAATTCTAAAAACTGATATGTGCCCAGCTGATTCTTAGAAAGGAGAATTTATAGAAAGATGTTTTTGCGGCCGCTGGTCGCACTGTGACATTTCGTGTTGAACTTGCCCGATATTGGATTTCATTTCTTATCGGGCTTTTTTTATGTATTCATGTAAAAAGGAGATGTGAATGAAACAGAAGATACATTCTACATCCCAAGTCAAATCTGCAGAGCCGGGAGTCAAGAATGATCTTGTTGACAGGCGTCAAGAACTGGCTCAGTTGATTGGGCACCTGATTGCTCGTATCTGGTTGAAAAACCAACATCCAGCAGATTTTGATGCCAGGGATGCCACAGGTTCAGCGGATAAGCCGATCTAAAAATAGCAAATCGAAACTAAGGTGTATTGACGATGCAACAAACATGTCAAAACTTAGGGTCAGTGGAAACAACTGTAAAATCCAATGCATTGATACCAGCCATCGGCAAATCCGAACTTCATCATTGTGGCAGCCAGCCTCCCAGTTCATTCCAGGGGAAAACACACAAATCCTCTTTGATCGAATTGATAAAGTCAAGAAAGGAGATCAATGCTAACGAGACAAGAAATCATGTTGATCAGAGCTGCCCTGCAGTTCTGGTGTGAAGAAATGGATCTCGAAGATTCAAATCTGCTCACAATTTATGCCGGTGATCCCGCAGTAAATCAGAAATGGGAGCAGGAAGATATCCAACGGCTGCAGACTCAGCTTCTGACAGCGCGACTACGGTATGCTGTATGCCAGCATGATGCGACAACGGTAAAGAATCCCCGTCTGTTTGAAAACCCGGCAGATGCAATACTGGAAAAAAACGACGACTCTGACCAACTGGGAGTCGTCCTGGTTGCTGAACCAGAGGTCTAAACTCCCTCAAACCCCATCCATCAGTTCTGCCAGGCTGATTTCGAGTGTATCGGCGATCCGTTCGATATTCCGTAATGAAAGATTTCGTTCCCCCCGTTCGATCCCGCCGACGTAAGTCCGGTCCAGCTCACAGGCATAAGCAAAATTCTCTTGAGAGTAGCCTTGCTCTTTGCGCAGTTTGCGGACTCGCTTTCCAAATCTCATCAATATGTCTGCTCGTTTAGTCATACGAGCATTTAACACTTGACAATGACGATAACACCACGGATTATAAGTATCATTATTGAGTGTAAACTTGGACAATCAGAGTGCAGGTATTCAAAAACATTCGCCATTAAAAGAGGAGAAAATCAATGTTGCAACTATCAAGGAGAATCAGCTACACCATCGAAAGCATCATTTCGGTGAATCAAATAATTGCATTTGTATACGTGATACCGTTGGCTCTCACACTTTCGGGATGTGGCGGCGACACAACAGCAAGTAACCTCCCTAAAAACTCAACCCCCTCCAGTAAACCCTTGCCTGAAGAATACCGAGTGCTTGCTTCACACCTCAGTATGGAGATGAAATCTGATCCAGGCCATTTTCGGGATAATCGCGAGATAGCGGAAATTATGGCGGATGTACAGTCCACCTTATTAGACTTACGTGAGATCAAATCGAACGATAAAGAGATTATGTATCTTTCTGATCAAGTCCAAAATGCGAATACCTTATTCTTGAAATGTATTAACAATTTGAACGCCCTGCCAAAGCCTGCCGATGAGGGAACACTGTTTGTAGGTTCGATGCTTGATGGATTCTTTGGTAATTTTTTGGGTAGCTATCACCGTGGCCTTGATGCAGAGGCGAAGCAGAACGCTTTAAATGTAGAATTACAGTCAGCTATTGCCGCAGTCGATCAACTTGAAGCAGCGCTACTGTTGCTTCCCAAAGTTGCTGAAAAGTATTCGGCAACCTTAAGTGATTCGGCTGGTCGTATCGTAGTCGATTTTAATGAGTCCTGGGGAGACTCCGGACCAAATGATTGGCTTGTACTTCAGAACCGTGGGGAAACACTTAAAGATTGTACCATTGTGGTGCAATTGACTGGGGCAAGCGGAAAGGTTCGAAAAAACGTACATTTCCTAGAAACATGGCCAGCTAATACCAGCATGTGGGGGCGATATCAAAGCGGAGAGGAAGTCTTGGGACGAACAGTGGAAAAGACGACTGTCACACACGTGCAAGAATTGGACATTACAATCTATTCACCGCAGTTTGCCACGCAGATTCATTATGTTTATCAGGGAGCGGAAAAAGACAAAGACATTGCTCAAATCTGTAAAGACCTGAGTTTTCAAGGTTCCTACCAACCGTATCAAGCGGGAATAGTCTGGGACACTCAGCGTGGCGTTCAACTTACCTTAAACGGAGTTTCCTTGCTTCCCCAATGTCGAGTTGATGTTGCATTTCGAAAAGGTGACCAATCGAAAGTCTGGTTCTGGAATCATGATTCCTGGATGAAAGGAGAAACAAAGAGTTTTAATACACCAAAGGGAGGACTGGATTTCGATCCAGACAGGATCGACTTCGAAATCTCTTTTCCCCACACTAATTACAAATATAAAACGACGCTCAATGTCGATACGGAATCTGGTAAATGAATTCCCCTTCAAAATTTCATTCAATCGCTCAGACAACCTTTAATATGGTCTCTTGAACATAAAGTTCCACGAAAACGTGATCCATTTCAGGTTTAGGTGGGTTAAGTTCCAGCTACAGAACTTGAAATCTTTTGAGAAAGTTACTTCTGCATAGTGGCTTCACACACTGTATCTAAATTTTGGCTCGAAACGTGTCATGATTAATAGGTGCGCAGCTTAGCTATTGTCACTTACCGTCACCCGTAATTCAAAAACATAATCAGTTAAAACGCCTCGCATTACTTTGGAATGCGGGGCGTTTTGCTTTTCACACAGTTCCCCTTATTAGAAAGAAAGGAGCCTTGCTTGGAATACATGGTTTTAACGTTCGTCTCTGTCGCTCTGTTGCTGTCCGTCGTCGCTTTGATCAAGGAACGGCGGTTGCGGCTGGCGCTACAGGGAATTCTCAGACACCTGATTCAACGCTGGAGGGCACATGGAAAAACAGACTCTGCTAATCACGCTGACACTGATCCTACTGATCGGAGTCAGCTGTAGCCCTGACGAAAACAGCCGTGTGGCCGAACTGGCCACCCAGCAACTGGAACGACAGGCGGATCAAAACCGCCGGATGTCGGAACTGCAGCAGGAAGTCGCCTCGGGGTCACGCGAGCTGGTGGAAGCAGACGCCAACGCCAGACAGGAAATGGTCACTCTGCAGCGCGAGATGCAAACCGAGCGAAACGAGATCGGTCACCAGCGGGATCAGCTGGAGGCAGAACGCCGCGAAATCGCCGACCGCCGAAACCGAGATCCGATCATTGCGGCTGCGATCACCAGGGTGGCGTTTGTCGTGGTCAGTCTGCTGCCCCTGTTGATTTGCTGGCTGTTACTGCAGCAGAAAGTTGAACCCGCAGACAAGAATGAGATCACAGAATTACTATTGGACGATTTGGTCTCATCTGAACCACGGCTGATGCCACCTGCGAAAACAGATCCAGCCAAACTCCGGTTAACGGATTTACTTCAATCTCCTGATAACTCATCTACAGAAAGGGAAACCTGAAATGTCACATATTGTCACCATCCAAACGGAGGTCCGCGACTCTGAGGCATTGGGCCTGGCCTGCCGCCGACTCGAACTGGGAGAACCCGTTCACGAAACCGTTCCCCTGTTTAGCGGAGAAGCCACCGGATACGCGGTCCGTCTCCCCGACTGGCGGTATCCAGTTGTGTTCGATGTCGAACAGGGCCAGGTTCGATTTGACAACTTTGAAGGTCGCTGGGGAGAGCCGGCTCAACTCAACAGACTGCTGCAATTTTACGGCGTGGAAAAATGCCGTCTGGAAGCGCGCCGGAAGGGTCATTCCGTCCACGAAAACCAGCTCAGCGACGGTTCCATTAAACTCACCATTCAGATCGGAGCAGACCATTGAAAACAATCAACATTATTTTTTCAACGGACGGTCAGTCCCGCATCGAAACCCGCGGCTTTACCGGCTCCCGGTGCAAAGACGCCAGCCGGTTTCTGGAAGCGGCTCTGGGAAAGGTCTCCTCAGAACTGCTGACCTCCGAATACCACCAGGCCGTTCAACATCAATCCAACCAATTAACACAGGAGAATTAGTTTTCGCAAATCAATACACGCAGGTCTTACCGGACCCGATTCCCGAAGATCCCCACCCGGTACGTATTCTAGTCGTCGTTGAAGGGGCACACGATATTGAATTTCTGACCCGCATCTCGACGCTCCTGCATACGGCACATCCCACACTGCCTGACCTGGCCGCGATGGAACGCGACAAGGAACTCATTTTCCTGCCCATTGGCGGCCACCCCCGGGCTTGGCTTAGTCGGCTGGCTCCGCTCCAAATTCCCGAATTTTATCTCTTAGACGGAGAGGCATCCCCTGAGAGGGAACAGCGGGAAGAGCTTGTTGCTCAGATTAATCGACGAATCCCTTGTCGTGCTGTGCTGACACGGAAACGGAGCTTGGAGAACTACCTGCATCCGCAAGCCATTCAGGCTGTTGCCGATTTCACTGTTGAATTCGGTGACCATGATTGTGTAGCGTCGGAAGTGGCGCAGCGGGTATTCGACAGTCGGCATGATGACTATAGCTGGAAACAACTGACTCGTCGAATCCGGGTCCGACTCAGAAACCGGGCCAAGCACTGGCTCAATACCAGCGCGGTCGAACAGATGACAATTTCCCTACTGCAGGAACGCGATCCTGACGGGGAAATCATTTCCTGGCTGGAAACGATCGGCCAGCTGGCGGGAACCGCTTAATACACTTCACACCTTCTTTTTACTTCAAACCATCAAGGAAACTCTTATGTTATTATCCGAAAGACTTGCGGAGAACGTACGCGCCTGCTTTACCGGGATCTGGATTCAGAGCCACGAACATGATGAGGCATTGCTGGAAATGTCTCGGCTCTGTCACAGCGAAGACTGGCGGCTATTCTCATGGGACATTGACCGGGGCCTGCAGGGAACGGAACTCGCGGAAGGCCGCGACACGTCGCTCCTCGATCCCCTGGCTGCCATTCACTGTCTGAGCAGTCAGGCCGATCCGGATCATCCCACGCTGCTGGTCCTTAAAAACTTCCATTGCTTCATCAATTCGCCGGAGATCATTCAGGCGCTGACACAACAGATCAATCTGGGTAAACAGGCACGGACATTTATTGTCATCCTTTCCAGCCTGGTCCAGATCCCTACAGAACTGGAAAAACTGTTTGTCTGCCTGGAACATGAACTTCCTGGTCGGGATCAGCTGCTGGAAATTGCCCGCAGTATCGCCACGGAAACAGGAGAATTGCCGGAGGGACCTGAACTGCAATGTGTCCTGGACGCTGCCTCGGGTCTGACCCGTTATGAAGCGGAAGGGGCCTTCAGTTTCTCCCTGGTGCGGCATGGACGCATCGAAGCCTCGGTCGTACTGGAGCTGAAATCCCAGACGCTACTGAAAAGCGGTCTGTTATCGTTGCACCAGGGATCGGAATCGTTTGCTGGGCTGGGCGGTCTGGAGTCTCTCAAAGCCTTTTGCTTGCGTGCACTCCGCCCCCGTTCCCAGGATGCACCGGTCATTCGTCCAAGAGGCGTGCTGTTACTGGGAGTTCCGGGAACCGGTAAAAGCGCATTTGCCAAAGCACTGGGAAAAGAGACGGGGCGTCCCACACTGACACTCGACGTGGGGGCTCTAATGGCTTCGCTTTTAGGTCAGACCGAGGAGCGAACTCGTAGAGCACTTCGGATCGTGGATGCGATACAGCCGGCCGTCCTGTTCATTGATGAGGTCGAGAAAGGGCTGAGTGGCTCTGCCTCTTCTGGACAGTCAGACAGCGGCGTTTCGACACGCATGCTGGGTACGCTGCTGGGCTGGCTCAACGACCATACTTCGGACGTGTTTGTAGTTTGTACCGCCAACGACATTTCCAAACTGCCACCGGAGTTCGTGCGGGCCGAACGCTTTGATGCACTGTTCTTTCTCGATTTACCGGGAGATGACCAGAAGCAGGCCATCTGGAGGCTGTACCGTGAACTGTTTGGTCTTACGTCCGATCAACGTTTGCCGGACGACCGGCATTGGACCGGTTCGGAAATCCGGGCCTGCTGTCGTCTGGCGGCGCTGCTCGAAGTCCCTTTAATCAAGGCCGCTGAAAACGTGGTTCCCGTAGCTGTCACCGCCGCCGAATCGGTGGCCCGTCTCAGGCGTTGGGCCAGCAGACGCTGTCTGTCTGCAGAACAACCAGGCGTATTTAGCAATGACGAACGTTCTGGTTCGCGTTCACGCCGAAATCTCTCTCGTGATCCCCACAGAAACTAAACCACACTCTATTTAAGGAGCTAATATGACCATAACTGCTATCGAAGAAGTAAATACCCGCACCGATCCCATCGATCGGCTGCGATCAACGATGTGTGCTACGCGCATCAGTTTTGAATGGTTTGGTACGCGCAAGTCACTGACACGCGACCAGAAGACTCAGGCCGCTGAATCGTTTGGGGCAGAAGGGACCTTCCTGAGTGCGGGCAAGAAACTACTGGATACCGGACACCCCCGTTTCCGGGCCGTGAATGCGGTCCGTCAGCGGGTGCGCTCGTACTGGACTTCCATCAGCCTGCCCTTTCCGGAATCCGGAATACGGTTACTGCGGCAGGATGCTTTGACTGCATTTCAGGACCAGATGCACCAGTTCACGCAAGAGCTCAACGAGGCTGTCTCACAGCTGGATGAACAATACCTGTCCCTGAAGTCAGCGGCCCGGGAACGCCTGGGGAGTCTCTTCAATGACGACGATTATCCCTTGACCCTGATAGGTCTGTTCGAAGTGTCCTGGGACTTTCCCAGCGTTGAACCACCGGATTATTTAAGGCAACTCAATCCGGAACTGTATGAGCAGGAGTGCCAGCGCGTGCAGTTACGCTTCGAAGAAGCAGTCAGGCTGGCGGAAGACGCCTTTCTGGGCGAACTGTCACAACTTGTGTCGCATCTGACGGATCGATTGAGTGGCCAGGCCGATGGCCGGCCCAAAGTATTTCGTGATTCCGCCATCGGGAACCTGCATGAGTTTTTTGAACGCTTCCGATCCCTGAATGTCCGTTCTAACGAGCAGCTGGATGTGCTGGTAGCCCAGTGCCAGGGAATCGTGCAGGGCATTCAGCCCCAGGAATTGCGAAAACGGGGTGAACTCCGTCAGCAGGTCGCATCAGAATTGTCTGGCGTCCAGGCAGCCCTGGATGGTCTGTTAATCGATCGACCACGGCGTCAGATTATTCGAACTCCCAAGTGAGGTAATCCACATGAAACTTTTGATCTCACCACTGGGGACGGTTCACTGCGTTTACTCAGAAGCCTTTAACCTGGCAACTCTCGGTCGACTGACCATTTCACGTGGCTCTTACGTCGAACCGAATGCAGCTGGTCAATGGCTGGTCGATCTGTCCCCCGTGAATGGGCCCCAGCTGGGCCCGTTTACGCAGCGGAGTGCTGCCCTGGAATCCGAAACGGACTGGCTGGAACAGCATTGGTTGTCGCCAGATACCGGTCCTTGAGAACTGACAACTTAATTTTATCACTGGTTTGCCCCGGTTCCGCAGGTTTGTTGCCCGCAGGACCGGTTTTTTTTGTTTAAACATTTTCGTTTTGAAGGAGACAACTGATGAGACAGGCAGATTTAAATCGGGCCGTGGCCCTGGCAACCGGCGAAAGCATGTCGACCGTAAAACGTCTGGGCTTCTTATTAGCGGAGCCCGAGGAAGTCATTGATCCCGAGGCAGAAGAGTCGGGCCCTTACATCATTGACTGGGATGAACTGGAAGCCAATCGACTAAATTCCGAGCGACAAGGGGCACGCCATGAACCAGTGGTGGGCTGATCTTCAAACGAGCGAATGCTGTCGAACTGTCCCAAAGATCCTCAGTGTACGATCAAAATCGCAGTCAGTCCTGCTGCAAACGCTGCACGCCGGACGCATCAAGGGACGACGGGGTGTGAAAAGCAATACACGCCGCAGGAAACGGCGTCGCAAACGACGGCTGCTCACATAAACAAACATTGTGTGTTTTTAAACATTTTCAAACAACAACTGGAAGGACTTTTATGAAACTTTTATTGATCAACAACGATGGCGGTGGGTTCGCTGATTATATCGATGTCCCCGCAGGAACCACGGTAGCACAACTTTTTGAGCAGAAGATGGGAGATGCGGAAGCCCGCGATTACCTGATTCGCGTGAATCGCCAGCCGTGCCCCCCGGACCAGCAGTTACAGGACGGGGACCGAATTTCGATCACTCCGACGAAGATTGAGGGGGCGCGGTCCTAGTTTTTGTATTTCCACGGACTGTCGGGGTCTCGTCCCCGGCAGTCCGCCCTGGAATCCATTTTTTGAAAGAGGAGACAATGAAGCATCCACGAAAACGACTCTGGCGGACTGCCAGTCGAATATATCACTGTCTGGTGTCTGAAGAACCCTCGTCGTTATATGAAATGCCATTCCAGACATGGTGGTACTGTGACCGGTTACTACGGAAACGCCAACAAGCACAACGCAGAGGCTGGGATTCGGCTGCACTAAAACTGGAACGACAACTGAAAACTGGTGTAACCCAGTTGATCCAGGAACTGACAACTTTACATGGTGAATTGTCGTCTGATACATCTCCGCAGCAGATTTCTTCCGTCAGGGAACTCTATGCAGAACTGCGGTCTTTAGAAGAAGAATTCGGTGAGCTGCAGCTGGATCTCCGTGCCCAGACCATCTCTGTCAGTACAGAACCGATTAAACTGGAAGGCGTCTATCTGGGCCCTTTTGAGATTCGTCTCAATTATGCAAATCTGAAAATGGATAACGGGTCCCCTTATCGCGTGTTCGCCACGGACCCGCATCCGGCGTTTACCAATGACTGTGTCACACATCCCCATATTCAATCTGATGTCGTCTGTGAAGGGGATGGACGGCAAGTCATACGCCGGTCGCTGGAACAGGGACGGCTGTTTGATTTTTTCACGATGGTGGCCAGCCTGTTACAAACTTATAACCGCGACAGTCCCTATGTGGCGCTCAGTGACTGGGACAGTGTTGAATGTACCGAGTGCGCCGATGTGATCGCAGCCAACCAGCAAACCCGCTGTGATAACTGTGAAATCACACTTTGCACGGGGTGTACTAAGGATTGTTCGGACTGCGATTGTCCGTTTTGCCATGAGTGTTTGTCGTACTGTGATGGCTGTCACGGCCACTGCTGTTCGTCCTGTCTGCAACAGTGCATACAGTGTCATGCTGACTGCTGCCAACGCTGTTTACTTGAAAATGAAAGGTGCTCTGATTGTGATGCGGAAGAAGAACTCGAAGAAACAGAGGAAGAATTACCGGAAACCCAGGCCTCATCAGCAAACCCGGTTACCGCAACTGCGGTTCAGTCCGACTGCCTGGGCGAAACTGTTGTACCTGCGTGATTACGGAGACACCGAAGTTGGTGGCTTTGGGATTACATCAGAGGAGGATCTGCTGCTGGTGCAGGACCTGCAGCTTGTGGAACAGACCTGCTCGGTGGCTCACGTGGCCTTCGACGATGAGGCGGTCGCGAATTTCTTTGACGACCAGGTGGACGCGGGCCTCCGTCCAGAACAGTTTGGTCGGATCTGGATTCATACGCATCCGGGAGATTGTCCCTTGCCCAGCCAGACCGATGAAAATACTTTTAACCGTGTGTTTGGTCGATCCGATTGGGCCGTGATGTTCATTCTGGCGCGGACAGGGCGAACATATGCTCGGTTAAAATTTAATGTGGGTCCGACGGCAGAATACGAAATCCCAGTAAAACGGGATTACTCTCAAACATTTGCCGGTAGTGATCCAGAACGTTGGGAGGATGAGTATTTAAGTCATGTGCATCCGCAACAGAACAGTCGCCTGTTCCAGTCTGCTTTTGATCAGACCGCAGATTTTGACTGGGATGAAGACTGGCTCTTTGCTGATTACGAATTGAAAGGAGAACAGATTTGAATACATTAAATGTGACTATCGATCGTTTCCAAAGACAAAGTGACCTGATCCCGGCGGAACGGCTTTCTCAGTTGACGGCAACCGTCATCGGAGTGGGGGCCATTGGTCGTCAGGTGGCGCTGCAACTGGCGGCGATTGGGACACCACGGATTCAGCTGATTGACTTTGATAGTGTGGAGTCGACCAATATCACGACTCAGGGATACCGAGCTCAGGATCTGGGGCAGCTTAAAGTAGACACGACAGCCAGAGCCATCCAGGAGCTTGACGATTCAATTCAGGTAACGGTGATTATGGATCGTTATCGAGTGTCCGTTCCTGTGGGTGAGGCTGTCTTCTGTTGTGTGGACTCGATATCAGCCCGTGCGGTGATCTGGCGATCCGTCAACAGAAAATGCGATTTCTGGACAGATGGAAGAATGCTGGGAGAAACAATTCGGATACTGACAGCAACTCAGCATCATGGAATGAAACAGTATGCGAAAACACTTTTCCCACAAAACGAGGCACAAACCGGAAGCTGTACATCACGCAGTACGATTTATGCAGCCAGCATTGCTGCAGGACTTATGGTTCATCAATTCACTCGCTGGCTGCGAACTATTCCTGTTGATTTTGATACGACCTTCAATCTTCTCGCTGGTGAAACATACTTAAAATGAAGTTTAAAATGGGCAGACATATTAGAGAAAAGCAAAAGAAATAACATGGGATAACGGGCCACCTGTAGTGGTGGCCCGTTATCCTTATTTTAACGGGTATGATGAAAATCAAGTCGCACTGTCAGCAAATAAGTCGTTGCCTGAGTCCGCAGAACCGGTTGTAATTAATGGTACCGGGTCACGGGACGAGGTGCGATCTGTTTTCCCAATCTATGGTATGAGTGGGTCATTCACCTCGGGGGCTGGCCGATGATAGCTATGGGTCTCGAACCCGTTTTTTTAACTGGCCACCCCGCGGCCCACCCGGTTGAGTCACGAACTCGAAGAGGTAGTTGCCGAATGGCCCATGTTTTCTTGCTACCCACTCATCCAGCATTCGAGGAGGTTGTGTATGATGCGGTATATAGGGCTGGACGTTCACAAACACTTTATTGAGGTTTGTATAACGGACCGAAAAGGAAAGATTCTGGAACGGGGTAAAGTGAATTGCCAGCGTGATGTCCTGCTGGAATTCGCAACAAAGAAACTCCGGAAACATGATCGAGTGGCCCTGGAAGCAACGACAAATACGTGGGCCGTTGTCGACTTGATCCGTCCCCATGTGAAGCAGGTCGTTGTCGGCAACCCAATGAAGACCAGGGCGATCGCAGAAGCAAAAATCAAGACTGATAAAGTAGATGCTGAAGTATTGGCCCATCTTCTGCGTTGTGACTACCTGCCATCTGTCTGGCAACCAGACGAACCAACTCAAACGCGGCGTGCTCTGTTAACGCACCGTAATGGCCTGATGAGTCGACGAGGACGCCATATGAACCGCGTCCAGTCAATGCTCGCGCGGTTAATGATCAAGCCTCCCTGCAAGTACCTGTGGTCAAAAACTGGGGTTGCTTGGCTTGAGACACTGGAATTGTCTCCCGTCGACCGACTGATGTTGGACAGTCAGCTTCGGCAAATCACCCAGGTCAACCAGGAACTCGAGATTGTCGATCAGCGTCTCGTTGAGATCGCTCGAAATGATTCCAGTGTCCGGCTCCTGATGACACTTCCTGGAGTGAGCCATGTCGTTGCTGTGGGACTACTGGCTGCGATCGGTGATATTGAGCGTTTCTGTGATGGCAATCATGCCGCTTCTTATCTGGGACTCGTGCCATCAACACGACAGTCAGGAAATAAGTGCTATCACGGAAGAATTACAAAGATGGGAAATCCCCACTGCCGCTGGCTGCTGACTCAGGCCTGCCAGCATGTATCGCGTCACCCAGGTCCACTGGGAGCATTCTATCGCCGGCTGGTGAAACGCAAACCACGTCAGGTAGCAATCATGGCTTTAGCACGAAAACTGGTAACCATCGCCTGGCAGATGCTCAAACAGAATGAACCTTACCGATATGCCAAACCTATGCTGATGGCAAAAAAGTTCACGGATCTGGATCGTAAGTATCGGCAGGAGCAACGAAGAACTCCTTCGGCTGCGAGAGCGAAGGCAGGAGATGGCCTGACGGCAGTCTACGACGAAATTGGATTCACGGATTCATTATCCCTCAATCAAGTTCCCGATGGAGAACGCCGCATGTTAATTGAAAAGGATGTGATGATGTTTGTTGAAGAGCTGTACCGCCCAGTCAAGAAAGATAAATCTAATCAATCAGACAAATAGCATGAGCCGGGATCGTCCTGACGGACTGATCCCGGCTCATGCATTTTTTTTATCTATCGCAAACCGTAGTACGGAGAAAGCAAGCTTGGATTTTATGAGGCATCACTCCGATGTCCGAAACGAATCATGATCATCAGGAAAACGGCTTCCGATCAGGAGTGGCCTCATCGGAAACCGTACGCGCTTCGGCGCATCGTCGGTCCAGTTATTCCTTGTTCGGTTGCGTCCCCGCAGAGCCGAACTCTGCTTCACTGGACAAAATTATTATACCAAACCAGATTTTAAAATTGCGACTAGAATTTCTCAGAGGTAGCTATCAGAGATCATGGATTTTCTAGTTCAGAGCAAATTTTCTGCTGATATTTGAAACAGTATCAGTTCGACTTATGGCTACAGAATCTTTTTTTTCTCAATCGAAACGCTAACGAATGTAGGACAGTCGAACTAGAAAGGAGATGAAATATTCTCTCGATTCTTGAAATCAATTTTGAGTAAAGGTCACGCTATTTATTAGTAGTATTAGAAATGGTGATCAGGTCGAATGAATTAGGAACATGCGTCTTCAGCAGGAATTGAACGCCGTGGACATTTGGGTTTATATTTCGAATACTGTTTTCTCTTGTTATTCTTCCTCAGAATAGTTGACACTCTTTTTAAATCGCCCACTATTTCTGGGAATCTTCACATTTTGAAACCGTGCCTATCTCGTAGTTTTAAATGCTGGTCAAGTGCCAATAGATCATTCGAAGTTCAGACTGTATTTTAATCACGATTACCTTAGATTTATAACGGCCCAACTGGTTCAGAGTTGAGAGCCTGTCATGATCGCGTAATGAATCAAGTTCTCTTGTGCCGCAGACGAAAACAGTTTCTCATATTGGTCGATGCCAGTTGCTTTAACCTTTTTTTACCGCAGTTAGTGCTCATGGACCGATACATCATGTTGCTCATTATTTCCATGTGAGTGGCCATCACGTATTTCCGGAGCAAGGATATTCGGGTTAACTCCCGCACCGTGATGGTAGACTATTAAACCACCGAGATAACCGGTTAGCATCAATAGCACAACTCCACACAATGCTACAGTCAATTGCAGCTTAGTGGCTGCTGTTGTTCGCCCTCGCCAGCTTACTGTCGATAGCCAAGTGAAGAGAATGAGCATCGCCAATCCAAATCCCAAATGCCAGTACATGAGTACGTGGCCTTGTTCGGTATGAGCTGGCACCGTAAAGTATGCCAATCCGCCTGCGGTGGAGGCGAGCCAACCCGAAACCATTCCGACCAGCAACATTCCTGCGGCCACTCGATGCTGTATCTCGTTCGCTCTCCACCACGCCCACAGTAAGAGTACAACGCCCCCCAGAAGAAATGCAATTGGAAAGTGGACCAGTGCAGGGTGCAATTCCCATGGTTTTGGGAGAATATTATCCATAATGTATTCAACTTTCCGAAGGGTTCATTTTGATCGATACTCATTACTTATATAATTGAGCTTGCCGCAAACGTAAAGCGTTGCCGATGACGGAAACTGAGCTAAGACTCATTGCAGCTGCAGCGATCATAGGATTCAACAGAGCCCCCATTCCAAGAAACGGAACCAGTACTCCACTGGCAACGGGCACGCCAAGAATATTGTAGATAAATGCGAAGAATAAGTTTTGGCGGATATTGCGCATAGTACTGCGACTCAATCGGACAGCTTTAACAATGCCACGTAGGTCTCCTTTCACTAACGTCACACCGGCACTTTCGATGGCCACGTCCGTGCCTGTCCCCATCGCAATACCTACGTCAGCTTCAGCAAGTGCTGGTGCGTCATTAATACCATCGCCAGCCATCGCCACTTTACTACCTTTTGTCTTCAGTGCTCGTACTCTCGCGTTTTTGTCTTGTGGACTAATGCCTGCTTCCACTTCGTCGATGCCAAGATTCTTGGCCACTGCCAGGGCAGTACGCTTGTTGTCACCGGTGAGCACAATAATTCGTAAGCCCAAATCGTGTAGTTCTTGCACAGCGTCGGGGGTTGACGCTTTGATAGGATCAGAGACGGCCAGTAGTCCGGCGAATTGCCCATTAACAGCAACGAACATCACTGTATGACCATCGTGCTGCAGCGTTTCAGCACGTTCTCGCATTGTCTCAATGTTACGAACTCTTTGATCGACAAGAAAGTCAAGTTTACCAATCAAAACGCTCTTTCCTTTAACCGTTCCTGATACTCCACCCCCGGTTGTGGAATCAAACTCATCAACTGCTGCCAAGTCAATTCCTTTTTCCCTGGCAGCATCGATGATGGCACGGCCTAGTGGATGTTCGCTGTTTCGTTCGACCGCTGACGCATATTCCAATAGCTCCTTCTCTGAAATGGACTCTGTAGGAATGCATTCAGTGAGTTTGGGCCGTCCCTCCGTCAGTGTACCTGTTTTATCAACGACAATCGTATCCACCTGCTCCAGGACTTCTAAGACTACGGCGTCTTTGATCAGTACACCTTCCTGTGCTCCACGACCGATGCCAACCATGATTGACATCGGCGTGGCTAGGCCCAACGCACAAGGACAAGCGATAATGAGCACTGCGACAGCATTGATCAAAGCGAAACCAAGCCGTGGTTCTTCTGGAGATAACCATGCCCAAACAACAAATGTAACTATGGCGATTAAGACTACTGCGGGCACGAACCAGCTTGCTACCACGTCAACGATACGTTGTATTGGTGCACGGCTGCGTTGAGCGTCAGCAACCATCCGCACAATTTGTGACAATACAGTACCCTCACCTACATGTTTTGCTCGCATTTGGAACGAACCAGTCTGATTCACCGTGCCGCCCATCACTAGATCGCCCGTCTGCTTCGAGACCGGAACTGGTTCACCGGTTAACATTGATTCGTCAATCGAACTCTTGCCGGAAATGATTTCTCCATCAACGGGTATTTTTTCGCCAGGAACTACTTTGAGAATATCGCTCTCGCGAACTTCTTCTAATGGAAGCTCCTGCTCTTGCCCGTTAACGACAACACGGGCCGTTGGTGGTGCTAGTGATAAAAGTTCACGAACTGCGTTGCCAGTTCGACGACGGGCACGTAATTCAAGCACTTGTCCCAATAATACCAAGGCAATGATTACGGCAGCAGCTTCAAAATATACAGCAACGTGACCATTTTCTTTGAAAGAATCTGGAATCATTCCGGGCACCAGCACCGCGGCTGTGCTATATAAATATGCCGCACCAACACCAAGCGAGACCAATGTGAACATGTTTAAGTTCCAATTGACTAAGGACCGCCAACCACGTTTAAAGAACGGCCAGCCAGCCCAGAGTACAATCGGTGAACTCAGCGCAAATTGAACCCAAGACGAAACAAACGGTGAAAATTCCAGTGCCTTATCGAGCATTGGCAACATCGCCAACAGCAGTACCGGTATCCCCAAAACTACAGCGACCCAGAATCGTTGTGTCATGCTCCTAAGTTGGGTGTCGTCATCTTCCTCAAGCGCGGTTACATACTTCGGTTCCAGTTCCATCCCACACTTTGGACATGTACCTGGTTCATTCTGCTCAACTTCCGGGTGCATCGGGCACGTATAAACTGTTCGAGACTCTGCAAGTTCTGGTTTGACTAATTCTAAGGCCATTCCACACTTTGGGCACTCGCCGGGTTTATCACTGCCGATTCCTGCACACATTGGGCAGAAATATTTGTGGGACTTTGCAGCTACTGCATGTTTTGTTGTGGCGTTTTTACCTCCCAGCTCTGATTCAGGATTACAATTTCCATGGCTTTTACCAGCACCGGTCTTCATGCTGGAATGCTGATTGTCTGGAGTCAGTAGAGCAGCCAAAGTCTGTTGCCTTTGGAATTTCTCTTTACAATTCTTACTGCAGAAATAGAATGTTGCTCCACCGAACTCACAATTTAACCCTGTTGCTTCTTCAACTTGCATCCCGCAAATTGGATCAATCGCCATATAACACGTTCCTGCTAGTTCATGTCGTTGTGATGTGTAAAGAGAGGGGCGCACATTCCCGGCTTCTTCGATATTGGATGCAACCTACTCGTGCTTTCTTCATGTCAAATGACATTATTTTGAGGTTCTCACTACTTTTTTTTCGATTCTCAATATAGTCATGGTATGGGGGGATAGGTTGTTTTCTATTCTATATTTAAATCGCAACCAGAATTATTCTATGAGTACGTTATCTGACGAACAGATTGCTTTATCTTGATGCTGAACACAGCATACGTCTTTATCATGGAGAATAATTCACAAGCTCAACGATTAAATCCCTGAACTCTTTTCATCAACAAAATTAGCGATTCAATCTGGAGTGTTCCAGACTTTTATTTGAATAAAGAAAGATTTGATTTCCCCATTCATCAGGATATTCTTTGACCTTCGAGAACGCTCCAAAACTAATGATTGAGTCATGATAAACTGGGTTGTTGTATATAATTAGTATTTCTTTATCGCTTCCTCGGGCAGACTCATCTATCTTGCAAATCACTTCTGACATAATATCAGCCGGAAATGGGTTATAGAAATAAAACATATTATAGTGGCCATAATTCTGAAATGCCGTTGCATCGCAACTAAACACATGACATCTATTCGCCCTTAGTTTTTTGAAATTATTTATTGCTATTGCAGCGATCTGTTCTGACAACTCAATTCCAGCAATTTCTGCAAAGGGAAACTTTAGCATTGATCGCATTGCGCTACCTTTTCCGGAGCCAATATCGATAATAGAGTCAGCGTTTGTAACACTAATATCTTTTAGTAATTGTATTAAATATTTATTTCCAGAAGGAGAAGACCGATACACAACATGAGGGTCATATCCAATTTCTTCAGGTTGTATTACAGTTAAAAAATCAACTCCTTTGAATCGTTCTAACATTAGTTTTGTTTTACGCGAAAACGTTTTGATAGTTAATTTTCGACACAATCTTGATATAGCTGCTTTCATGCTTTTCTCTAACTGAATATGTTTGGAACATCTAACTAGAAATAGAAACCCCTCGACTGCAAAGCAATTTTGCAGTCGAGGGGTTAGATGCAGAACCATTCCAGATTATTCATTGGAATTTGAAGATAAATTCAAAAGATAGTTCGTATTTCAAATAGATTTCGGTGACTTTCGCTAACTCAAAATGACAGTGAGACTTAAAAGTGTTCGACTTGCTATCAATTCCACTCAGGGTTTGCAGGAATTGAAAAAAGTATCTTTTCATGAATCCTTTTCGAGAATTTTGAGAGTGAGAAGTCTAAGGGACAGTGCTAACCCTTTCTTGGTAGAAGCTATTCACTTCGGCACTGACTAAGCTAACCCGTTTAGTGACCTAACCGAAAATCTAGATGCGGTGTCATAATCTGGACTGCACCGCGGTGACTATAGGATGGGTAATTGTAATAGCCGCGGTCGATGTGGCTTTGCCGGAAGGAACCGTGTCCATACTCACGTGCAGAATACCCGTGGTTGACATAACCGTGTTGGAGACGCTGCCTGTAAGTCGAGTGACCATATCCGGACGAAAGGTATCCGTGCCCCGACAAGGTGTGGCCAAGATATCCATGTACATAAGAGTTATCTGCTGCCTTTGCCGGATTGGTCGTGAATGCTGTCAAGGCAGCGAGAATACCGAGAAACAGTGCGAAACGTATCATAATAGGATCTCCTTTTCATTTCGTGAGTATGATTACCTCAATAGCTTTAAGGCTTTTCTTTGTTTGTTGATGACTCGACACAAAAGGCATTATTTATGCCAACCATTAAAATTAAGACATAACAAACTGTCACACGGTGTTTTATAACAAACAAAGCTAAGCTCTCGTTGTCAATGTGTTGTTGTCATGACGACGGCACGTTGAGTCAAAACGATCACGCATCCTCCTCGAACCACTGTGCGTTCACCAAATTCGGAAACTGGTATTGCTCAAATTTGCTGTTAATGAAGGCAATCCCAGCTGATCAAATCCGGAATTAATTTCGGGGCAACGTCCCTCACTGCCTGCGCTTCCGCTACGGACAGTAGAAGATTTGCCACCCAACAAAGTCACTGGTGACGAATTCCTCGCAAATGCTGAAGTCAATCGAGCAATTGAATACGGCGGTGTTTTGCTTCAACTTACCCAACATCTTCGACAAGGACTCGTTGAATGGCTGGCCAAGGTTCGTGAACTGCGTGACGACCATTAGAGACTCCGAATTGAGTGAGTTCTGCCGACTTTATTAGTTCAAATGTGGCAGTCTCCTCTATTCACACGCTGAATCAGCTGCATCACAAACCAACGTGGAGCGCGATCAACTCGTACTTAAATGCTCTCGACATGGTAGATTTGGCGTTTTTCTTCTTCGGGATGAGAAAAGAATATTATCGTAACCATCATTGGACATGATGTTTAGATGCCACCATCATTCTATTCTACAGAAAACCGTTACAATCGATATATTGCAATAACACAATAGTACAGATCCCGCCGATAACTATACGTTAAGGGAATCGCGCGTGAAGAATTTGCGCGGCTAGTTCTAGACTTCGGGGGGCCGTGGTGAATTCAAAGAATCTAATTTCTATCTTACTGGCAATCGTATTAATTAGTGGATGTGCAACCAGCACGAAAAGGGATGTTGCTAATCAAATAGGTAAAAAACCTGTACCAGCAGAAAATGAAACTTCGCAAGTCATTGTGCGCGATGATGCGGAAGCAGAATATGATGCAACCTCGGAGACTGAAACACGACTCGTATCGCATCAAGAGTCAATTGAGTTACCAGTAGAGAAATACGATCCACTTCTTCTCCCCATGCCGGGTGATGTTTTAGCAAGCCAAAGTACTGCGATATCACTGGATGAGCTAGAAGCTTTGGCACAAGCCAATAATCCGACGCTGGTCCAGGCGGCAGCGCAAGTCGAAGCATCACGAGGCGCAGCCTATCAGGCGGGACTCTACCCAAACCCGGTTGTAGGGTATGCCAGCGATCAAATTGGCATCAATGGCACGGCTGGTGAATTACAGGGGGCATTCGTCTCACAGGAATTTGTCACAGGTGGTAAGCTGAAGCTCAGTCGCGCGAAATGGACAAAGCAGGTCGCTGTTGCGGAAACCATCTTGTCGGCCCAGTACACGCGTGTCTTGAATGACGTGCGGATTCATTTCTACCGGACACTGGCAGCGCAGCAGTTACTCGCAGTCCAAGGTAAACTTCTGGAGAATGCGAAAGATAATTTACAAACACATAAAGAGATGCTTAATCTAGGACAGACGAATCAGTCCGGCCTGTTGCAGGCGGAAGTCGACTTGCATCGCGCACAATTGAAACAGCAGGCGGCTGAGAACGACTTGGAACAGGAGTGGCGAAATCTGGTGGCGATGGTGGGTACTCCTGAATTACAATGTACAACTCTTAGAGGGAGGCTTGAGCCTCCTCAGGAATTTTATGACTGGAATTCGGCGCTCAATCAGTTATTAGAAAGCAGTCCTGAAATCGTTGCTGCCTGGGAACGTGTGCAACATGACGAAATAACCGTAGAACGTGAACGCGTCCAACCGATACCTAATATCCTGGTCGATGTCAATTTCGGTCATAATTTCGAGACCGATAACTCAGTAGCAGGGGTCACCGTCGGGTTACCTATTCCTATCTTCGACAAAAACCAAGGCACCGTGGATCAGGCCTTAGCCGATCTCAACCGATCTCGGGCGGATGTGAAACGGTTGGAATTATCATTGATGAGCAGACTTTCAACAGAATTTAGAAATTATCAGACCGCGTGTCAGCATGTAGAAACTTACAGAGATGAAATGTTACCTAAGGGTAAGCAAGCCTACGATCTGTTACATCATAGTTATAAGGAGCGGCGCGCTCCCTGGCCTGATGTGTTGATGGCACAGCAGATCTATCTCAATTTGCAGGCAGACTATATCATGAGTCAATTAAAGTATCATGAAAGTGAGATTGCCATTAGCGGTATGCTATTGACAGGTGGACTGGCCGAGCCTCCTGCGCCAGTGGGTGGCGGACATATCAATGCCGTTCCCAAACCCCGGTAATCGTAAGAGACGATGAACAACGATCATTTAGCAAAACGAAATAAAACAAAATGAAAGGCCTATCAATGGGTACTCAAAATGACCGCAGGGACTTTCTAAAGCAGGGTGCGGCAGCCACGGCCGGATTGTTTGCTGCGGGGACCGCTATGGGGCAGTCATCGGAAAGCGGAGCTTCTTCCGATAAATATCAAGGTCAGGGAGGCACATATCCTCGTATGCATCCAGGCACTGGTGGCCCAGTTGGTAGTCCGACTGACCGAGGGAAACTCGTGCCCGGATTGCGAAAAGCGGGGGAGCCACCAGTCAATGTGATTGCACCTGATTTGAAAACATTGAGCGGGAAAATTGTAAATGGTGCGCGCGAGTTCCATTTGCAGGCGACCCCCACCCGTAGAGAAGTGCTCCCGGGGATCTGGATGGACGCGTATGGATTTAACGGCCAGTTTCCCGGTCCTGTATTAGAAATGTATCAAGGAGAACGAGTACGTATTGTTTTTCGCAATGATTTGCCAGAGCCGACGACTCTGCATTCACATGGCTTGGAACTCCCCATTAGCATGGACGGAATACCTGCCGTTACACAAGACTTGATTCAACCGGGCAAGACCTTTGTCTATGAATATGACGTGCATCAGGAAGGTAGTTTTTTCTTACATCCGCATGTGGCGATGCAGGAAGCCATCGGAATGGTGGTGCCTTTCATTGTTCATCCCAAAGTGGCTTTTGAACCTGCCGTGGATCGTGACTTCGTGTTAATGACTCAGCAGTTTTCGATGTTACCCAACGCGCACATTCCCAATACGATCTCCATGGACTGGAACTTTCTTACAATCAACGGGCGGTGTGGCCCTTACACGACACCACTGGTTTGTAAGTTAGGCGAACGGGTCCGCATTCGATTTCTAAACTTCAGTACGCTGCATCAGCATCCAATGCATTTGCACGGGCACACTTTTTGGGTGACAGGAACCGAGGGGGGCCGCATTCCGGAAACAGCGTGGATTCCGGGAAATACGGTGATCGTGGGGGTAGCGCAATCGCGGGATGTAGAGTTCGTGGCTAATAATCCCGGAGATTGGGTACTCCATTGTCACATGTTTCACCACATGATGAACCATATGGTATCTCAAGTCGGGCCCATCATTCGCCAGAAAAAGAACGATCCGGGTTTCGAGGTTCCTGGCTATCCACAAATCATGAAGGGGATGTCGGATATGAAAATGGAAGGTAAGCACGCTGGCAAGATGCAGATGGAAAAGGCGAATGACTATAGCATGCCGATGACAATGGAAGACATGAAAAAATTAACCGATCGTCGCGAAACTCAGGGGATGCGCGAAGGTTGGTATAAAGGTGTCAAAGGGCTATTTACTGTGATGCGAGTACTGCCACCGGATCTATACGATAAGTTGATGACAACCGACGATCCCATCCCGCCGAATTCGAGTACGCCGTTGAATCCACATCATGCCTAACATCCAATATAGCACTGATGTGATCCTTTTTTGAAATACGAGTTACCTGTTTGCCAAATTCATTAAAATGTGTGATAGGCATCTACATTGTGATTCACACAAATACGCACATTCATTCAAGTCGTGTTGCAGACTTTGTCGACGCACAATGACTGGAATCGATAGCGTTGACGTTATACTCAATCACGAATTAACCAATCTGTAAACCAATAAGTCTCAGACAGTCGCAATGCAGAATTGTATGACCTGCGTAAAAACATTCGCACAGCAATACGTCATTGATACGTAATTTCATTCAGTCCTTGCAACCAACAAATGGGCTGATTCCGAAACGTCATCAACTTGCTCTTTCATCCAGATACGAACGACTTGTATTGCAATCTCCGTTTTGAATCTCCGATTACTCGACCTTGAGACAGTTCTAATCTTCACTGGGGCCTATCCACTGTTCTGTCAGAGTCGGTGGAAAATCGCTCAAAGTGATTGCTGGCCGACCAGATCCATGCCGGAACTGATCTCCTATCTGGCTTAGGGCCGGAAAATCGTAGTTCTGGAGACTGGCACAATAGATCTGCATAGTGGCACGCGGATTGCTTTTGAAAGTGAAGTTATGTGTACTCTGCTCCAAAACAGAGCAGTACAGAAATCAATGAAAGTGGAGAAGTCGAACTCAATACCACAATCAACTTCACCACACAATACTCCAAAGCCGTAGATGCGGCGTTAACGGGTCACAGCATGGAACATTCCGACGAGAACTCATCCGAGTATAAAGAGAACAGTCTGACTTTGACTGGTGCTGTTGCGATGGGCACGGGCGTGATGATCGGTGCCGGTATTTTTGCCCTGACCGGACAAGTTGCTGAGCTAGCGAAACAATGGTTCCCGCTCGCATTTCTGGCAGCAGCAATCGTGGCATCTTTCAGTGCTTATTCTTATGTAAAAATGGCACACGCCTATCCATCCGCGGGTGGCATCGCCATGTTTCTTGAGAAGGCTTACGGTAAAACAGCGCTAACAGGTGCATTTGCGCTGCTGATGTACTTTTCCATGATCATCAATGAGAGCCTGGTCGCGAAGACCTTTGGTACGTACACACTGCAACTCTTCAACGTCGGCGAAAATGAATGGTTAGTGGTCGCTCTCGGAGTCGGTTTGCTTGCATTCACTTTTTTCGTGAATATCTTGAGTAACGAATTCATAGAAAAGCTATCCTTTTTCACTGCATTTATCAAAATTGGCGGGATTGCTCTCTTTGCAATCGGGGGATTGTGGGCTTCCGGTTTTTCATTCGAAAATACTTCGTCTAATCAAACCGGTGCGGGACCGGGAGAGTTTCTCGGAGCTGTGGCGCTCGCAATTCTGGCCTACAAAGGCTTTACTACGATTACAAATAGCGGTGGCGAACTTAAAAATCCTCATAAAAATGTAGGACGAGCCATCATCATCTCGATTGCCCTCTGTCTGGTTCTATATATGCTTGTGACGCTGGCTGTGGGAGGAAGTCTGACGGTCGATGAAATCATTAAAGCGAAAGACTATTCTCTTGCAGAAGCTGCTCGGCCTGCTTTTGGAGATTATGGTGTATGGTTTACTGTATTGTTTGCGATTGTCGCCACCGTTTCCGGTGTGATTGCCAGCGTCTTTGCGGTTTCTCGTATGCTGGCTATGCTCACAGACATGAAGTTAGTACCGCACTCACATTTTGGAATGCCAGGTAGCATCCAAAAACACACATTGGTGTATACCGTTGTCATGGCGATGTTATTAACGGTTTTTTTTGATTTAAGTCGTATCGCCTCGCTCGGTGCCATCTTTTATCTCATCATGGATATCGCCATCCATTGGGGAGTATTTTATCACCTCCGCAAAGAGGTGAAGGCCAGTAGTCTTGTCTTAATCACGGCAATGATATTGGACGTTGTCATTTTAGGAGCGTTTCTGGTAGTTAAAGCCCAGGCGGATATGCTGGTAATCTATGTTTCTCTTGCCGGTTTAATCTTAATTTTCCTGGGTGAGTGGCTATTTCTTCACAAAAACCAAACAGGCGACTAACGACGCCATGCGCAGCCGAAAAGCTTGATAATTTCCAGCATTTCTCCTGGTTTGTTCTCTACATAGAAATTACCCCTTGACTCCGTACCATAGTACGGAGTTTATAATGTTTCCAGGAGATGCATATGAGCAAGTTGACAATAGGACGAGTCGCACAGTCATCGGGAGTTGGTGTTGAGACGGTGCGTTTTTATGAAAGAAAGGGGCTGATCGAACAGCCGATAGCACAGTCCTCTTATCGGGAGTATCCGCCGGAGGTCATAGAACGAATCCAGTTTATCAAACGAGCACAGGAGCTTGGGTTCACTCTCGCAGAAGTTGGACAGTTGCTGGGTTTTGCAGACCAGCCTTCTACATCAAAGAAAGAGGTCAAGCAGCTGGCCGGCCGTAAATTGATTGAAATTAGACATAAAATAGAAGATCTGCAACGTCTCGAATCAACCCTGGCTTCGCTGCATAAGAAGTGCAGTGGCCATGGTACTCTATCAGGCTGCCCTATTATCGAATCAATTATCTCCCCTGATAAAAAAACTGTCACACATAGAATGCGGAGAATTAAAAATGACTATAGTTAAGCAAGTAGATCAACTTCAAGAGGTGACTGTTTCCACAAACATGAAGTGTAATTCCTGCTTAGAAAAATTACGGCCAGTCCTGGATCAGAACTCTGAGATTGTTGAGTGGGAAGCAGACCTGTCAAATGAACTCAAAACTGTAACAGCAAAAATGCACGGCACTACCCCTCGTGAGAAACTAGTCGAGGCTGTGAAGGGAGCTGGATTCGAAGCAAAGATAACTGAAAATCAGGAGGACACTAAGGGTATTACCGAAGAACGGCAGAGTCATTTAACCAATGAGAAACAGGGGTTAAAAATCAGCACTTATAAGCCCTTGCTTCTCGTTATCTTTTACGTCTGTGGTGCGGCAGTGATTTTGACAGCTGCACAAGAAGCGGGATGGGTTTGGGAAAACTTCATGCGTTTCTTTATGGGTTTCTTCTTTTTAGGTTTTGCCTTCTTTAAGCTGCTTGATGTAAGTAAGTTTGCCGACGCCTTCGCGACTTATGATATTGTGGCAAAACGGTCACGTCTCTACGCGTTGCTATACCCGTTTCTTGAATTTTCGCTTGGGATGGCATTTATAATGGGTTGGTTACCGGCTTTAGTAAATACTGTCACACTTGTCGTGATGGGAGTCGGATTAATTGGCGTCATTAAAGCTGTAAGAAAACGCCAGGTGATTCAATGCGCCTGTCTGGGAACAGTGTTTAATCTGCCAATGTCTGCGGTTACCATCATCGAAAATAGTACGATGATCCTCATGGCTCTTTTTATGCTTTTTAGAGATTTGTAAAATGAAAGTTCAGACTGTAGTTAGCGATGATCGAAGTTTTTGTCGGGATCACAGTTAAGCAGAAAATTAATCCCCTCTATCTATTCCCAACAAGAATTTGGCTAAAATGCCATATACCGCCGTAACTTAAATCAACTTTGTGCTCTTGGTTTTGCTGCGAGATTTTCAACCTATGAGATCATCTTCCGTTCCCTAGCAAGATATTCAGACTGCTTACGACAGTTGTATATTATTGATTGACGGAATGAGTTTTTTACATATGTCTCATTTCTCCTAAAAGTGAAAGTTTCGGTGAAGTACTGAGGTCGGTATGGCATCAAAAGGATATGGAACGCGGTTAAATAGCGATCAACGCGGTTAAACAGTGATCGCTATTTAACCTGTGAATATCTCCATTTATTACAGTTCATTAGCTACGAGGAGAATGTCATGTTGCTCAAATCACTTTCTGCTAGCATACTTGTCCTTGGTCTGCTGAGTCCGCCTCCCTCGTCTGGGTTACCGGAATCATTGATCCAGCCAGTGTCGAATACAGCTCAAGTTGAAGTCCAGACCGAAGAAACGGCCAGCCCAATCTGTTGTTTAAAGCGTGCCTACTGCTGCAGCATTCGCAGAAGCTGCTGCCGTGGAAGGTAGGCTATATCAAGCGACAGGTAGTCAATGACCGTATTCGAGGGATTATGTTTTCAAGAGAGGAAACTCAGTGAATATTTCGGTATCTCCAATGCGACGGCTAGCCACTTGTGGCCGGTATCGACAAGAAACGACACAGGGTTGCTCAAGTATGCTTAAAGAGAAAACTGAAATGAACCATGATTCTAATCAGTTCGATACGACGCATTCGCTGGACGAGTCGTCTAACTCGTCAAATTGCTGCCTCGCCACCATTGCGAGGCAGCGATTGCATTCAAGTAGGTATGCCTTGCTCAAATTAGTTCAGTGCGAGCAAAAAAACGGCGTTATTGTAATTCGAGGGACTGTTTCGAGCTATTTTCTGAAGCAAATCGCTCAGGAACAGCTTCGTTCGATACAGGGTATGACTCATATTGTCAACGAGCTTGTAGTGCAGAAGGAGTTATAGCAACAGTCTGCATTCATGATAATACGGTAAAACAGTCTTTCTACCGGGTGAATTGATAGATGAATAAAATAAATCGACCAGCTGTTGCTTACTTTTCGATGGAGATTGCGCTTCACCCAGACATACCGACATACAGTGGCGGTCTTGGAATGCTGGCAGGCGATACGCTCCGAGCCGCTGCTGATCTCGGCATCTCAATGATCGCCGTTACGCTGATGCATCGCCAGGGGTACTTTTCACAGAGCTTAGATGCGTCCGGGTGGCAGCATGAAGATCCAATTCCATGGAATATTGAGCGATATTGTCACGAGCTACCAATACGAACCGACGTGACCATCGAAGGTCGTTACGTGCAACTGCGCGCCTGGAAGTACGAGGTGACCGGATGCGGCAGACATGTGATTCCGGTTCTCTTGCTGGATACTGATTTGGATGAAAACTCGGACTGGGATCGTACCTTGACTAACAATCTTTATGGTGGCGACAGTCATTACCGACTTTGCCAAGAAGTCGTGCTGGGAGTAGGTGGCGTACGTGTGTTACGTGCGCTCGGCTACAATGATGTCGCACGTTTTCATATGAACGAAGGGCACGCGGCCCTGCTGGGGCTTGAATTACTCGATGAAAGCGCAAAATCGTCTGATCGTAGCCCTTTAACACCGAAGATGTGCAAACGGTTCGCCGTAGCTGCATTTTCACGACTCATACTCCGGTTCCTGCGGGGCATGACAGGTTCCCAATTGATCAAGTCCAGCGTACGCTTTCTCGATCTGATCTCTTTGATAATCACGAAGTGTTTTGCTGTGCCGGCGAATTGAACATGACCTATCTTGCACTCAATCTCAGCCATTATGTCAACGGCGTCGCGAAGAAGCACGGCGAGGTTTCAAGAAAACTGCTTGTGCCACGTGACACTGACCATCACTACACGATCGACCATATCACTAATGGAATCCATTTAGAAACGTGGGCCGCACCTTCATTCGCAAAGCTTTTTGATCGCTTTCTGCCAGGTTGGCGCGCAGACAATGCCAGCCTTCGTGGTGCGCTGTCGATTCCGGCTACTGAATTTTGGGAGGCGCATCAAACAGCCAAGCAGGATCTCATTGATGAGATCAATGTACGTACAGAAGCCTCTTTCGATGCCGAAATCTTCACGCTCGGTTTTGCGCGTCGTGCTACGGCCTACAAAAGAGCGAATTTGTTGCTGCAGAATCGGGTTCGACTGAAGAGTTTAGCGGAGCAGGCAGGGAATTTGCAAATTGTTTTTGCTGGGAAAGCCCACCCACAAGATGAGCAGGGTAAGCAATTGATTCAAGAGATCGTCCGGCTGAAGGACACGATGCTTCCCGAAGTGAAGATTGTATACATGGAAAATTATGATTGGGACTTGGCACGGTTCATCACCTCTGGCGTCGACGTCTGGCTCAATACGCCACAGCCACCGTTGGAAGCTTCGGGTACCAGTGGTATGAAAGCAGCCCTGAATGGTGTCCCAAGCCTAAGTATACTTGACGGATGGTGGCTTGAGGATCGTATTGAAGACGTAACTGGTTGGGCTATTGGTGATGCCAAATCCTCAGATATGGGAGAGGCCGATTGCTCCGATCAAGATGCAGAATTACTTTATGAAAAGCTCCAAAATATCGTGTTACCGCGGTATTATGAACAAAGAGACTCTTGGTTGAGAATTATGTCTCATGCGATTGCATTGAATGCATCCTACTTCAACACACAGCGAATGATACAGCAATACGTCTTGAAGGCTTACTACGAGTAGAAATTATCTGGACTATCCATGGTTGATTGCCAGCTTAACCTTATTGTGTATCAATTTTTATGGGTTGAGTTGGGTGAAGAATCGGTGTCAGAGAAGTATCAACGCTGGAATCAGAAATTGTTACTAACACGAATCTGAAAGGAAATAGTCATGACAAAAACTGGTACTTTGATCCAAACGATTCTAGTTTTCACCAAAACTCGTCGACGTATTTTAGTCTCCGTTTTGATACTAACTTTCATATTTGCGATAACGCAAGTTCCGTTTGCCATGTCACTAGATACAGCACCTTCCACTGGGAGTGTCGATGTTCGATACTTCCAAAAGAAGTTGGAACTTGCTAAGCATGACTTGCAGAGGGCGGTGAAAGCCAATCAACGAGTTCCTAATCTGACTTCAAAGCTGATGATGATTCGGTTGCAGAATCAGGTCGACTATACGGAAACGCTGCTCAAACGCGCAATGACTAAAACAGACCATGACTTGCATACTACCCATCTTCAAAACGTGAAGAATGATGTGACACTTGCAGAACAGCAATTGGTGTGGGCCAAAGACGTCAACCAACGCCAAGCCGGACTTGTAAGTGATGACGAGGTACAACGTCTGCAACTTTCGGTAGACCTCGCTCGATTGGCTTTGGAGCGAGCAAAGCAACCCAAGATCAAAGCGGATCCTCTACATCACCTGCAGTGGCAAATTGATCGTTTGCGATCAGAACTGCTTAATCTTCAAGTTGAATTCGAGCGAGTTCGGTAGGGACACTAAAAAAGGATTGCCAATGTTACACAGCACTATTCAAGCAATCTGCCGACATTGCGGAACTTCAGTCGTGAATGTTTTTGACTCAAGTGCCTCAATTAGGGGGCCGGAATGGGAAACGTCTGAAGGAACACCCTCTCCCCTTGGCGTTACATGGTTAGAGTCAGAGCAGGCATATAACTTTGCAATTGATACTGTTAACGCCTCAAAAGTTACTCTGCTGTTGTACCTAGGAAATGAATTACGTGTTCCATGTTACTCACTTCAGCTTGATCCATTCAAAAACAAGTCTGGACCAGTCTGGCATTGTCGCGTGCCCATCTCAGAAGCTGGCGATGCGGTATACTATGCATACCAAATTGACGGACCGGCGGCCAAAGTGACCGACACATGGCATGCGTTTGATCCCGAGAAGGTATTGCTCGATCCCTACGCACGAAGCGTCTTCTTCCCGGCGAAATTCAAGCGTGATGCGGCCAGGCTTCCCGGACCCAATGGAGGTTCTGCACCGCTGGGCCGTCTTGACGTTTGCCGATGTCCGTTTGATTGGGGAAATGAACAACGGCTACGTCATGGAACCGATTTAGTGATCTATGAAATGCATGTTCGTGGCTTCACACAACATCCAAGCTCCGGCATAACTGATGACGCTCGGGGAACCTTTGCAGGAGTCATCGAGAAAATCCCCTATCTTAAAGAGCTTGGGATAACCGCCATCGAATTGATGCCGGTTTTTCAATTCGACCCATCAGATGAAAACTATTGGGGCTACATGCCCCTGAATTTCTTCTCACCTCACCATGAATATTCAACGAACCAATCTTCATGCGAGCAGCACAGCCAGTTTCGTGAGATGGTCCGTGAGTTACATAAGGCTGGAATTGAAGTGATTCTGGATGTGGTCTATAACCATACTTGCGAGGGAGACGATCAAGGACCAACTTACAGTTATCGCGGAATTGACAACGCAACTTACTATATTGCATCGGCTAACTTGAAATCACCCTATGCAAATTTTAGTGGCACAGGCAATACTTTAAACACATCATCTCCTACGGTCCGTCGTTTGATCGTGGATAGCTTGCGCTATTGGGCAAAGGAGATGCATGTCGATGGTTTTCGATTTGATCTGGCCTCAGTATTTTCACGAACATCGGATGGAAGTATCGATTTAAGTCAACCACCTCTTTTTGACCAGATCGCCGGCGATCCGGATTTAGCCAACGTTCGCTTAATCGCTGAACCATGGGATGCTTCGGGTTTGTATCAACTTGGCGCATCCTTTCCAGGGCGTACCTGGATGCAGTGGAATGCTCGGTTTCGTGATACAGTGCAGCAGTTTATACGAGGAGATTGTGGACTGGTTCCCGATCTGATGACGCGTTTATATGGAAGTAGCGACTTATTTCCTGATGATACAGTCCATGCATTTCGTCCCTTTCAAAGTGTGAACTATGTTGCATCGCATGATGGTTTTACGATGTATGACCTCGTTTCGTATAATCATAAACACAACCATGTAAACAGCCAAAACAATCACGATGGGCCGAACGAGTTTAGCTGGAATAGCGGCTGGGAAGGCGTTGAACAAGTGCCTCAAGAGGTCGTCAACTTACGCAAACGACAGACCAAAAACTTTTGCTGTTTGCTCATGCTGGCGAATGGCAGCCCCATGTTTCGTATGGGTGATGAGTTTATGCAAACGCAAAGTGGTAACAACAATCCTTACAATCAAGATAACGAAATAAGTTGGCTCGATTGGCGGCGATTTGAAGAAAACCAAGAGGTGTTCTGCTTTTTCAAACGAATGATTGCGTTCCGTAAATCGCATTCTTTGCTTGGACGCTCCACCTTTTGGCGTGACGATATTCAATGGTTTGGCGCAGAACTACCAGAAGTCAATATGTCAGCTGATTCTCAAGTCCTGGCTTATTGCTTACGTGGTACGTCCACTAATGACCGTGATCTTTATGTGATGATCAACGGCTCAACTAAGCCACGGTTATTTTCTATTCACGCAGAAACAGAGAGTGTCTGGAACCGTGTTATTGACACTTCACTCCCCTGTCCGATTGATATTGTGGATCCCGAGGCAGAAATCCCTTTTGAAAAGGATTCTTATCGGGTCAATCAGCGTAGCATTGTTGTGTTAGCACAATCGACTGTGGCGATATCATCAAACTCCGTGCAAATTTTGTAACAACATTTATCTGTGAGAAGTACATGTCGAATCCCCTGTCTCCAAAAGAACTGGACCTCATCAATGCTTATTGGCGGGCAGCGAATTATCTATCAATCGGTCAGATTTATCTTTTTAAAAATCCGCTGTTGAAGGAACCATTACACAAAGAACATATCAAACCGCGCTTGCTCGGCCATTGGGGAACGACACCGGGGTTGAATTTTATCTATGCTCATCTCAATCGAATCATCAAGCAGCATAATCTCAGTATGATGTTCATCACCGGGCCTGGACACGGGGGACCAGGGCTTGTAGCGAATACGTATTTAGAAGGAACTTATACCGAACATTATCCGAACATCACCCGAGATGAAGTGGGAATGAAGCGACTGTTTAAACAGTTCAGTTTTCCAGGTGGTATCCCAAGCCATGTGGCCCCCGAGACGCCCGGAAGTATCCATGAAGGTGGTGAATTGGGTTATGCATTATCGCACGCTTATGGTGCAGCATTCGATAATCCAGACCTGATCGTGGCCTGTGTGATTGGTGATGGCGAGGCAGAAACAGGTCCTCTCGCCACAAGCTGGCATTCTAACAAGTTCCTGAATCCGCAGCGCGACGGAGTTGTTTTGCCGATCCTGCATTTGAACAGATACAAAATCGCGAATCCGACTGTATTGGCCCGTATCAGTCATGAGGAACTAGATCATCTTTTGCGAGGTTACGGATACAATCCGTATTATGTCGAAGGTCACGATCCCCAGGAGATGCACCAGCTTATGGCTGCGACAATGGATCAAGTCACTCAAGAGATTCAACATATTCTATCCAATGCGCGACAGGACCAGGATTCCACTCGTCCCCTCTGGCCGATGATTGTACTGCGAACGCCCAAAGGTTGGACCTGCCCCAAGGAAGTAGATGGTTTACCGATCGAAGGCAGTTGGCGTAGTCATCAGGTGCCATTGGGGCAAATACATGAGAACCCAGATCACTTACAGTTGCTGGAGCAATGGATGCAGAGTTACAAGCCCGATGAGCTGTTTGACGAGAATGGTCGTCTCAGAACGGAGATCGCAGATCTTGCGCCGAGAGGCGAGCGGCGGATGGGAGCAAACCCACATGCAAATGGCGGGGCACTGTTGAAGAGCTTGCGACTACCTGACTTTAGAGACTATGCAGTTGAGGTCCCGCATCCGGGAAGTGTCACAGCCGAAGCAACGCGCGTGCAAGGCAAGTTTATCCGTGATGTGATGAATCTCAACCTTGAGTCACAAAACTTTCGCATCTTCAGTCCAGATGAGAACGCCTCAAATCGCTGGGCGGACGTATTTGATGTCGCGGAACGTAGTTTTATGGGCGAGATATTGCCCACTGATGATCACCTTTCTCCGAACGGCCGTGTGATGGAAATGCTTTCCGAGCACCAGTGCCAAGGTTGGCTAGAAGGTTATCTATTAACAGGGCGGCATGGCTTTTTCAATTGTTACGAAGCGTTCATACATATCATTGATTCGATGTTCAATCAGCATGCCAAATGGATTAAGATCTCTAAAGACATTCCCTGGCGACGGCCTATTGCTTCACTGAATTATTTGTTGTCATCACATGTCTGGCGTCAAGACCATAACGGCTTCAGCCATCAAGATCCCGGCTTCATCGACCATGTAGTCAACAAGAAAGCCGAGATCATCCGTGTCTATCTGCCACCAGACGCGAACTGTCTGCTTTCCGTTACTGACCATTGCCTGCGCAGTCGCGATTATGTAAACGTTATTGTGGCTGGCAAACAACCCTCGCAACAGTGGCTCACGATGGATCAAGCCATTAAGCATACGACGGCGGGAATCAGTATTTGGGAGTGGGCGAGTAGTGACCAGGGAAGCGAACCCGATGTTGTTTTAGGGTGTTGTGGCGATGTACCCACACTCGAAACGTTGGCCGCCGTCGAGATCATTCGTCAAGAATTGCCTGAGTTGAAGGTACGCGTGATTAACGTTGTCAACTTGATGAAGCTCCAATCTCCTCAGGAACACCCACATGGACTGTCGGATAAAGACTTCGACAGCCTGTTCACGAATGATAAGCCGATTATCTTTGCGTTCCACGGCTATCCCTGGTTGATCCACAGGTTAACGTATCGCAGAACGAATCACAAGAATTTACACGTACGCGGTTACAAAGAAGAAGGGACAACAACCACGCCGTTTGACATGGTTGTTCTGAATGATCTTGATCGTTTTCATCTTGTTCAAGATGTGATCGACCGCGTGCCAAATCTCGGCGCCAAAGCAGCCTACTTAAAACAAGCCGTTCGAGACAAACTGATCGAACACAAACATTACATCTCCGAATACGGTGAAGACATGCCGGAAGTTCAAAACTGGACTTGGCCGGGAGGGGGACAGTGAGGTTGATTCGATGTCGATTCTCGTTCTGAATGCCGGATCTAGTACGCTCAAATATGCTCTGTTCGATGAATTGGCTCACGAACAACTTGCCAGAGGTGTGATAGATTGGCAAACTCAATCTGAAAAAGTCAGATTAGAATTACAAACTCAGTCAGCGAGTCAAACACAATCTCGTTCGGATATTTCAAATAATCGTGATGCCGTTAAATGGATTCTGCATGTGTTGGCAGACATCAACCTGGGCGAATCGATTCGAGCTGTCGGTCATCGCATCGTTCACGGCGGTACATATTTCTGCCAGCCAACGCTCATTAACGAACAGGTTCTTCAATCGTTAGAACAAGTCTCCAAACTCGCCCCGCTACACAATCCACCAGCATTGATGACGATTAAAGCAGCACAAAAATATCTTCCAGAAGCTATGCATGTCGCTGTGTTTGATACTGCTTTTTTTGCTGATTTGCCGCCGAGTGCTTATGTTTATCCAATCCCTTACGAATGGTATGAACAATACGGTATTCGTCGATTTGGCTTTCACGGGATCAGCCATCAATACTGTTCGACACGTGCCGCAGAAGTGCTTGGTCGGCAATACGACGATTCTCTTCGATTGGTAATATGTCATCTAGGCAACGGCTGCTCTGCGACTGCCGTGCATGGCGGACGCCCTTTGGCTACAACGATGGGGTTCACACCGCTGGAAGGGTTAATGATGGGTACCCGCAGCGGCTCGATCGATCCTGGAATCTTGATTTACTTGATGAAACAAAAAGACTTCGATCCTGAGCAGCTCGATCAAAGTTTGAATCATCAATCTGGTTTGCTTGGAGTGTCGGGAATTTCCTCTGACTTTCGCCAAATTGAACAGGCATCCCAAGCCAAAAACGAACGCGCTCAACTGGCGATGAAATTGTTTACAGAGCGAATCCAGTCAACCATTGGTTCTCTTGCGGTTTTGCTGGGAGGCATCGATGGCTTAGTCTTTACTGCCGGTATCGGTGAACATTCTCCGCTGTTGCGAAGCTGCGTATGTGACAAACTACCATTTCTTGGGCTGAAACTTGACGAGGTCAAAAATCAAAGTGCTCATGCGGATTGTGATCTCGCAACAATCCAGTCAGCAGGTCGCATTTTACTCATTCAAACTCGCGAAGAACACATGATCGCACGCGAAACAGAACGACTCTTAGAATTATCTCAGTCCAGATAGGCAGATGAACATGATCGTATTAAAGGGTTCTAATATAAATGAACATTTTGAGGTAGTTTGTCACTGGATATAGCGAGTTATGAAACGACAGCAAGCGATTCCCGATGATTCATTACATCGGGAATCGCTTTTGCCGACGATCTTTCCTCACTCAATTGAGTGGACAACACTTGGGGCAAGGAAGTTCCTCACCCGTGATTGGGCAGACAAAATCGGCACTGTTGCTTTGAGTGTCAGCGTTGGCGCGCACATCAGTATAGACTAAACCACCAACCCCCAAAGGTAATGCAATTAACGCCGCCCACAACCATTTATTTCTCATGACAACCTCCATTTTACAAAGCGTTCGACCATCTGGCAGGCTACATACCTGCAAACAGACGAACAGAGTTAATTGTTTTCAACTGCTTTTGGAATTTTGCCGGTATAACCGGCGGTTTGTATTGCATTCAGGATGTCTTCATTTGGAAAACTACAGCATGATTCTGTAGCGATGTTTGCATATTTCCCGGTATAGTCCACTTTTACTGCTAACACTCCCGGCACATCCATAATCGACTTCTCAGCAATCGCAGCACAACCTTCGCAGTGCATTCCTTCGATGGCTACGAAGGTCGTTTTGATGAGTGGGTTACTTGATGTGATTACCTCGTCGCTTTCTCTCCTGGCCAAGATGAAACCTATGTAATTTGGGAACAACATAAACACAACGGCAACAACCGTCACGGCCCACAACATGATTTTGTTCATGGACATCATATTAAATCGATTACGTTTCGAGGTGCCGGAGTTAGAGCAACAATCGGTGATACAATAGACGCCACCCGTGACCGTCTGCCTGGGCCAGTAAGTAAAATAAAATGCTGCCGTCAAAAAAACGATTGTCAAAGTGCTGAACACTGGCCTGTATGATTCTAAAATGCCAGCAATCCCCGCACCTGAAATACCAAACAGAATCAATAGCAAAGGCAACCAACAACAACTGGATGCCATAATCGCAGATAGAATCGTTCCTACTTTTGTAATGGTTTCCGCTCTATTCGACTGGCTGGATGATTTGTCTAATTCTGATGTGGCAATAGCGATACCTTTAGTAACACTGCTAAGACAGCATGCGCCCGCTGGATTCTCAGTTTTACATCGGCAACCAGGATTTTTCATCTTCTTCCGAATGTCGTCTAGAGCATCCGACCGGCCTTTTGTTTCAAGTTCCTTTTTGATCGTGGCTATAGAATATCCAAAGCAGTAGCACAAAGGCCGTGCGCCGCGCGTCTCTTTCACTCCCACTGGTACTTTGAGCTGATCTTTTGCGAAAGTCTGGCTGTCAGAGAAATAAACAACACTGCACCCAGTGGCATTACAAAATTTGTATTCCACGTCATCAATGTTGCTCACGAATTCATTCTTGAGCAAAGCCCTAAGTGTGAGTGGTTTTACTCCTTTGCTTTTGCCGCCACATTCTGGGCAAGTGGCTGTCCTGGACATAGTGAGTTCCATAGTCATTCTTTTCGAGTTAGTGTTGACTTTCTACCGTCAAGTGCTTCTAAAATGGGGCATTCGGCTGTCTGCTTTCTCTTTCCACACGCCGTGGAAAGTCGAACCAGGGCCTGCTTGATCTTGCGGAGAGTAGCAACTTTACTTTCTATGTCGGCTATCTTCACGCCAACTTTGGCCTTTACATCCTCGCAACAAAATTCTGAATCCACTCGCAACGATAGGAGTTCCTTGATTTCTTTCAACGTAAATCCAAGTTCCTTGGCCCGGCTAATAAACGTGAGTCGTTTGACAACATCAACATTGAACTGTCGGTAGCCCGATGCAGAGCGGGTTGGTTTCTCTAACAAACCTTCGCGCTCGTAGAATCTGACGGTTTCAATGCCGACTCCTGCTTGCTCGGCTACCTTTCCGATTGTTAGTAGTTTCATGGCTGTTTCCTTCATCTATAGATATTATCGAGCCTGTACCATACTACAGAGTCAAGACTAAATCGAATAATTTGCTATATTCACACTCTGAAAAAGGAGAGTGCTATTCAAATTTCGGCGAAAAACAAAGGGGACATTCCACGATTAGTGGGACTACAACTCGACAAAAATAGAATTTCGTCTGAGTATAAACCGCATAATAGAAAAGAACGGATAAGCAAATACTGTTTTAAACAGCTTCGTCGAAGATTACGTTTTTGCGTCTTCGGCAAAACGCGGGTCTTCGATTCCCAGCTTAAGCTTCCATTCCATCACACTGCAATAGAGCACGGGCACGACCAGCATCGTCATGACTTCGATCAGCATGCCACCAAAGCTGGGTATCGCCATCGGAACCATAATGTCAGAGCCACGGCCCGTGGATGTAAGTACGGGAATCAGGGCCAGGATCGTTGTCGCGGTTGTCATCAAGCACGGTCGAACTCGACGCACCCCAGCTGCGAGAGTTGCATCACGCGCTTCTTTGACGGAACTGATGCGTCGTTTTCGAAAACTTTGATCGAGATAGGATGTGATTACCACGCCATCGTCGGAAGCAATTCCAAATAATGCTAAGAAGCCGACCCAGACTGCGACGCTTAGATTGATTTGGTGAACTTGGAATAGAGTCCGCATATTGGTGTCAAATAGACTGAAATCTAAAAACCATGATTGGCCATATAGCCAAAGCATGATAAACCCACCAGACCAGGCGATCATGATGCCGCTGAATACAAGTGAAGTGGTGATGACCGACCGAAATTGAAAATATAAGATCAAAAAGATGACAAACAGAGCTAAAGGCAAGACGACCATCAGGGTTTTTTGCGAGCGAATTTGATTTTCATAGCTACCCGCAAAAGTGTAACTGACGCCAGGCGGAAGAACCAATGTACCATCATCAATCTTTTGTTTTAAGAAGCGTTGGCATTCTTCAACTACATCTACTTCGGCATTGCCAGGCTTCATGTCGAACAACACATAACCTAACAAAAATGTGTCTTCGCTCTTGATGGTCTGTGGACCGCGCGTGTAACGAATTTTGGCGAGTTGTTCGAGTGGAATTTGCTGTCCTGCCGGTGTAGGTACGAGTATACGGTCAAGTGTCTCGATCTCGTCGCGTAGCTCGCGTGCGTAACGTACTCTCACTGGGTAACGTTCGCGGCCCTCCACTGTCGTCGTGATTTTCTGCCCACCGATGGCAACTTCAATCACATCCTGTACAGTGCGGATGTGCAAACCATATCGTTTTATAGCATCACGGTCGATATCGATTTCCAGGTATGGTTTGCCAACAATTCGATCTGCAATTACAGCTGATGCCTCTACAGAGGGTACTTTTTTCAGAAGTTGTTCGATGTCCAGCGCCACACGCTCGATGGTTTCCAAATCAGGGCCTTTCACCTTGAGACCCATCGGCGCTCTCATACCACTCTGCAGCATCACAATTCGCGCGGCGATCGGCTGCAGCTTCGGCGCAGATGTTGTGCCAGGTAAATCTGCCGCAGCGGTGATTTCTTTCCAGATATCATTGGGCGTGCGAATGTGGTCACGCCATTGGCGGAATGCTCGTCCGTTGGAGTCTTCAATAAGATTCCCTTTTTCGTCCCGTATGAAATCGCTCTTAGTATCATCGTAACGGAATTTGAGACGATGCCCATCCTTATTTGTTATATACTCAGACTTATAAGCGATAACTGTTTCGATCATCGAGATGGGAGCGGGATCAAGCGGACTGTCCACACGGCCTACCTTGCCAACAACAGATTCCACTTCCGGGATCGAGATCAACAGGCGGTCTTGAAGTTGAAGCACGTCCATTGCCTCGCCGATCGATGCGTGTGGCATCGTGGTTGGCATGTAAAGGAACGATCCTTCGTCTAGAGGGGGCATAAATTCTTTGCCTAGCCCCGGCAATGTATTGGCGATCGCTTTCCAAGGAGTTGAGTTACGAATTGGCGCGGGGAAAAATCCAAAAACACGATCAAATCCCAACCAGACGCAACTTCCCAGCATTAGTATCACAATGGGAATCATTAGAAAGAGTCCCTTGTTTCTTAGGCACCAGCGCAGCAGCGGTTCGTAGATGAATCGCTGAAAGATTTGGAAGAACGCCAGCAAACCACCAATTAACAGGACAACGAATAATAGATTCCGAACAAAGCCCTTGTCCGGTCCTAATGGAAGCCAGTGATCGGTCAAAATCAGCCCCACTACCACCACAGCAACGCCATTCGCGGACCAGGGGCCATACTGATTCAGACTTTTAGGTATCCGGGATTCCAGCAGTTTGTACGTGCCTAATGCCATTACAATAGCTCCGACCCACCACGGAATAGAAAAGTAAGTTATCGAGCTGTCTGAACTCATAGGCATAGCGGCTAGAATAGCGAGCAAAAGGGTAATCATGCCAACGAAGATCACACTCCAGTGGAGATATCGCCTGAGTGCTTCAGAACGTAAGCGCCCCGTAAACAATACGTGAGCGACTGGTGGAATAATCGTTAAGGCTACAATGACTGATGCAATCAAAGCAAACGTCTTAGTAAACGCCAATGGTTTGAATAGTTTGCCTTCAGCACCGATCATCGTAAATACCGGCAAGAAGCTGATAATGGTCGTGGAGACAGCCGTCAACACTGCGCCTGCCACTTCGCGCGACGCATTAAAAATGACTTTCAATCGGTCTTCGTCTGGATCAGCTTCTTCCAGATGTTTGAGAATATTCTCACAGAGAATAATCCCCATATCGACCATTGTGCCGATGGCGATGGCAATACCAGAAAGCGCTACAATATTCGCGTCTACGCCGAAGGTTTTCATCCCGATGAAACACATCAGCACGGCGAGTGGTAACAGAGCACTGATTAACACAGAACTTCGCAGGTGCATGACGCTGATCAGAATGACGATGATTGTTACTAGAATTTCTTCAGTGAGCGCAGTATTCAGTGTCCCAAGCGTCTCATAGATCAATCCAGTGCGGTCATAGAAAGGGACAACAGTGATCTGACTGATCGTAGCCCACTCGGGTCGCTTGTTGCGGTCCAAGGATCGTAAATGCTGAACCCATGCGCTGTTGTTAAGTAAATCGTTTTCATAGGCATCGAAGCCATGTGCCTTTGCGTACTGTGTGATCTCCTTTCGCGTTGTTTTCTTGAAGTCGATCAATACCTTAGTTGGCAGCCCCGGTGATACCTCGCCGATCATTCTCTTGACGTTCTTGATCGCCGCTAGAGGGTTGTAACCATAGCGGACAACGCATACGCCGCCAACAACTTCTGCACCTTCTTTATCGAGCGCACCACGCCGAAGCGCGGGCCCCAAAGTCACTTTCGCAACGTCCTTGATCGTGATGGGGACGTTGTCATGAACTTTGAGAACCGTTTTTTCAAGGTCTTCAACTTGCTTAATAAAACCCAAGCCACGAACGACGTATTCCGCTTTATTCAACTCGATCGTACGTGCGCCGACATCTACGTTCGTCATACGAACGGCATTAAATACTTCTCCCAGGCTTACTTTATTTGCTCGCATGGCGTCGGGGTCAACGTCAATTTGATATTCCTGGACAAATCCACCAATCGAAGCGACTTCACTGATACCTTCCGCTGAATTCAGTGCGTAACGAACATACCAATCTTGTGTGGTTCTCAACTCGTGCAGGTCCCAGCCTCCTACAACGTTTCCATCCGGATCGTATCCTTCGAGCGTATACCAAAAAATCTGACCGAGGGCGGTTGCGTCAGGTCCTAGTGTTGGTTGAACGCCTTCAGGGAGCGTCCCTGTGGGTAAACTGTTGAGCTTCTCCAGTACTCGCGTACGAGACCAATAGAACTCGGCTTTTTCGTTGAAGATCACATAGATCGTGGAGAAACCAAACATCGAGTAACTACGGATCGTCTTGACCTCGGGGAGGCCGAGCAAGGCAACTGTGAGCGGATACCCAATTTGGTCTTCGACATCTTGAGGTGAACGCCCCATCCACTGCGTGAAAACGATTTGCTGGTTCTCGCCAATGTCAGGAATTGCATCTACCGGCACTGGATCGCGTGGTAGGCTACCCAAGTCCCAATCGAATGGAGCCACCATCGCGCCCCAGACGAGGATTACAATCACCATCAACAAGACAACCAGTTTATTATTCAGGCAGAACCAGATAGTCTTGTCGAGCAAAGAATGCGGCTCAGGTACTAGATTGGGATTTTCGGAATCAGTTACCATCATTTTTCCTGTTGACATTCATGGACAGGGATGCCCTACGGTTTTTAGTGACTATGTCCCTTATGGTTGGTGTGAGCTCCCTGTTTTTCCTTGTCGAACGAAATCAAGTTGACTCGATCCGCACACTTGAGCATTGTGGCTCCGAAATAGGGATTTCTGATCTGGTCATTATTCTGGAGCCAAATCGCTCCACGCCCCTTGAATGCCATCGGACAATGCAGTTCGTAGAGAGGCCGATTATTTCCTACTTCAAACGTCTTTATAACGACCAAGATTTCTTCTGAAAGTAAAGTGAACGCTTCTCTCATCGATTTAATGTCTTTAGCCTCGATGACTTGATCTGTAATCTTGCTGAGATTGCCAAATTCTTTCTGCCAAACTGTTAATGCTTTCTCATTCAGATGCGATGTTTGGATCGTACCGAGTACCTGACGCAACTTAGGACCTGTTGCCAATGCAAGTTTTTCGTTATCCGATGCCAGGGAATTCGCTAGTGCAAAGTAAGTGTCTAACAATGGCAACAATTGATTCTGAAACTCGATAGGCACGTCGATCTTGATGATCGCTTGCTGATGGTTGCTGTGGGTCAGACCAAATTGCTCGCGAGCTCGCTGAATGTGTCGTTTTAGTTGAAGATAAATCCGATCAGAATCTTGCAACGACGCGACATCACGTCCTTCAACTACGTCATTTGATAGTAACATTGAAAATTCACGCCAAAGCATTTCTACATGGCCTGTCAGTTGTTTTTTGTTGACTTGACTCAACTTCACTCCCAACTGATCAAAGGCTGCACGGATTTTTGCCAAATCGGCTTCTTCAACAGCCGTTGTGACACTATTGAACGCATTTAATACTGCGTCAAGTTGTGAACGGAACTGGGAAGGCAACGTCATTTGCTGGCCTGCTGTTTCACCCTGCTGCGTTTTTTTCTCGCTCTTTGCGCCACCATGATCATGTCCGCCGCCGCCACCGCCGCCACCTCCTTCGGGTGTCATCATTGACGGCTTGGCGGAAATTTGCAGAGCGCTGTCTAGCTTAAAGTTACCGTTGGTGACGACAAGGTCTCCTTCCTTTAGTCCGTTTCTTACAAGGTAGTACGCACCTGCACGCGGGCCTAACACAATTTCACGGCCTTCAAATGTAGGTTCTTTCGCAGTAGGAATTTCAACATATACAATTGCTCGTGTACCAGTGAGGAGTGCAGCCGATACTGGAATGACAAGTGGTTTCGGTTTGTTTTCAGGATTGCCCATAACGTCACCTAATGTCTCGGCCCGAACTAATGGCATGCCACAGATATCGCAGTTTCCAGGTTCGTCCTTGACAATTTCAGGATGCATAGGACTAATCCACTTACCCGTAAGATCTTCATCTATCACGCGTCCTCCCGAAGCGAGTTGTGAACGTACTACGGCACGTACAAACATTTCTGGTTTGAGCTTGCCATCCTTGTTAGGCACATTGACTCGTACTTTGACGGTTCGGGTATCCTTGTTTAATACAGGGTCAATAAACGCAATGCGGCCCGTAAAAGTCTCGCCTGGGTATGCTTCAGTTGTGAATTCCACTTTTTGCCCGTAGTGGAGCCAAACCAAATCAGATTCATAGGCATCGAGTTTAACCCACACCTGATTCAAGTCAGCAACAGTATAGATTCGATCTCCAGTGCGCACGCGGTCTCCTTCTTGCCGCAGCTTTTCGATTATGACGCCGCCAATCGGCGAGAAAATGGTGATATGATCAGTCGGGGCACCACGCTGTTCAATGTCTTTGATCTGTGAAGCTGACAAGCCAAGAAGCCGTAGTTTTTCACGTGCGGATGCGACAAGATCAATTGGTTGTACGAGTTTTGTGGAAGAGGAAGTGCGATCACGTTGGTATTTTAATGCCTGAATTAACTCCTCTTGAGCAGCATATAACTCTTCGCTATAAATGTAGACTAGATGATCACCTTTCTTGACTTCGATACCAGTAAAATCGACATACAGCCGGTCGAGGCGGCCGGAAACCCATGCCGTGATATATGAGAGTTTTGTTTCGTCATATTCGACTTTTCCGACCATACGTATTTCTGCTGTAACATAACGTCGCTCGACAGGTGTAGTCTCGATTCTCATCAACTTCCGCGCAGTGGGGCTGATTTTAATCGTCCGTATGCCGCCTGCTGATGTCGTGACAGGCACCAATTCCATACCGCAGATAGGACACTTACCTGGACCATCACGGCGAATCTGGGGGTGCATCGAACATGTCCAGATTTGAGACACATTTTTGTGCTCTGTATGAGTCTCACTGGATTTGGCTGAATTGACCGTCGATGAACTATCTTTCATTGACCATGCAATGCTGAAGCCGATTATTAGTAGAACGGCTGCCTGCCCTATCCATAACTTGCCAGTATGTTTGCCATAGATGCGACTCCACCAATTTCCTTGAAATGAATCATTCATAATCGGCCTTTATTCATCATGACAAACGGGTATTTTCTGTTCAAACATAGTATAGCCAATAAGATATAGGCTTTCTTTCGCTTGAGATTTGACCATCGAAACTTATACATTCACAAGTCTGTTTGTGTTTCTCTTTGTTTGTCTTTTAAGAAATATACGAATTTGATTCATCAATTCAGAACGGGCTGTTTTTTCTCATTCAACCATGAAATGATTTCGTTGACTTCAGCAACGTCCTGTACCCCAATCAATGTGATGTGACGCGACCCTTGTTTCCAACTGGCAGCGATTTGTTTATCTAATTCAACCAGACAGCATTGCTTATCTTTACAATAGACTGAAATATTGGGCCTGTCCCCGAACCATTCTTTAGTTTCTTTATCGTCATGCTCAAAAATAGCCAATTTGCTGCCATCGTTTCGTTTACAGATAGATTGTACACAAGTGCAACACGGCATCTTGATGACATGAGTTGATTCAAGGGTATATTCGGCGGGCAGACCGTTGGCAACGGATGGCCGGTAGCCTACTTGCTCGACCGCTCGATTAGGGTCAATGAGCTTGTTCTCGTACTTCTCAAGTAGAATCTGTTGAGCCACATCAGGATCGCGGACAAATTCGTCAAGATAATGACCGAACTCTACTGTGAAATGATCATGATTACCATGAGTAAACCATGACTGATAAGTGAACCAGCTGATTCCAACAGCAGTGAGGATTGTTGCTGCCAAAACAAACAACTTAGGAACCGAGAACGAAAGCCGATGATCATTATGAACTGGTTTGAGAATGGGATTTTCGCAGATAGACTGCTCGTCTAATTTCTGATTGATTTGACTCCAAATTTGTTGAGTTGGCACAGGCTCGCTGAGAACGCTGGCCATTCGCGAGAGTTTTTCGAACCCAGTAAGTTCTCCTGCACATTTTGTGCAAGTGCCGATGTGTGCCGACACGCGGTCCCTTTGGTCATCTGCTAACTCGCCATCATAGTAGGCGGAAAGTAATTCTTGAACTTCGGAACAATTCATGTTACGGCTCCCAACCCAGATCAGCAAGTTGCTGCTGTAATTCGCGTCGTGCGCGATTCAGCCGTGATCCAACGGTTCCTTCTGGAATTTCCATGACTTCAGCGATTTCGCGATATGACAGACCTTGAACTTCACGGAGTACGAAGATTGAAAGTAACTCTGGCTCGATTCTTGACAGAGCTACTTCCAATAGTTCCTTATGATCTATACGTTCAAATTCGGGATTATGTTGGCTCATCGGTTCGTGTGAGAGATTTTGAAAATTCCAACGACGTCCTTTTCTAAGGTGTTGAAGTCCTTCATTTATGGCAAGTCGATAAAGCCAAGTTTCGAACTTCGATTGAGATTCAAACTGGTCAATCTTACGAAATAATTGTAGAAAAACTTGTTGAGTTACATCTCCCGCATCTTGTAATCCAACGGTGCGAACCATGAGCCGGTAAACTTGCCGATGACACAACTCGTAGAGGCACTGTTGTGCACTACGTTTTTTTGAACGACATCTTTCTAATAGGCCAGCGTCAATTTCAGTCGCATCGCTAACATACTTCGATGTTGTTGTGTTTTTAGATGCCACGGCAAGTAAGTTTCTTCATGGGATTTCAAAAAATGAGCATGAAACAAAAGGTTGCATCTTTGACTTACCCTGATTCTAAGCAAATTCACGATAATGCCTGATCATTAATGATGAGATGTATTTTCTCTAGAGCAGCGTAGCATACCATTTGGCTCAGAACAACTACGAGTATTGATGTACTGTTTCATATTATTCGTCAAATTAATATGAGGCTAAGGAGACTTCCGATCTTTGCTGATAAGTCAGGTCCGTTGATCTGACAGAAATTCCATTCGTAAATCATCTCGAAAAAGAATTTCATTTTCATGAAGAAACTGTAGTGATTGTGCATCTAAAACAAGGTGCTGCAAAGTCGTTATGTGGACATGGTGGTTTTTGTTTCTTAGATATACGAGGATTTTGATGAAATACATGGTTCCTTTTAGTCTCTTGTCAGTCATATTTATTTCAATTTTCCTATTTGGTTGTGGTTCTGATCGTACTCAACCAACTGACTCAAGCTCTCCTTCTACAAGCGATGGCCACGTCGACCACAGCCACCAGGGTATGAACGGACAAACTGACATGGAAAAAATGAACGTCGCACTTTCGAAATTGTCTACTGAAGACGCAGCTTCAGCAGAGAAACAGCATGTTTGTCCTGTCTCAGGTAAGATGCTCGGTGTGATGGGACCACCTCAAAAAGTCGATGCTAACGGTCAGCCAGTATGGATTTGCTGCGATGGCTGCAAAGGTAAGCTGCTCAGCAATCTCGATGAATATCTCGCTAAGTTGAAAAAAGAGTAGCCGAGACATAAGTACTATTTTAATCACCCCTATAGCGCGGCTGCGCTTGTAAGATTCAGCAAGAATGACCGACGAGGGGGAGGTATTGTGAAACATTTTGTCCACATGCTGATAGGCTGTGTGCTGCCGTTCTTGCTGATTTTAATTCTAACTTTGTTCGGCGTCGGCGAAGGTGTGACGATGTTTGTCTTTGTTGTTCTTATGTTCTCGTGCCATTTATTCATGATGCGCGGACACCGGCACGGTGAAGATGGACACCTCAAGCAGCAAGACTGAGCGGGAGAAAATCATGCGTTGGGAAATGATAGTGGGTGCGCTGGAAATCTTTATTCTGGGCTGGTTGTTCGGGGCCACCACCGTGTTCTACAACGTTAGTGTGAGCGAAGCCCGCTATCAAACTGCTACCCATCTTGCATTGGCTATGGAAGGAGCAGGCAATGGTGGAGAAATTGCAATCGACAGGGAGGGCGAACCTTTAATTCAAAGGGAGCTTGGCTGCGTTTATGTATTCCGCACACTAAATCAACTCAGCGTGATCTCATGAGCGGCTGTTCTTCACTACTGCGAACTATTGTTACAATACTCGGTACCGACTCGCAGTGCGAACACACCGACAGCCTGCAGGCCATGCTGCACGGTCATGTGGCCGGCTTTGGAAATCTACCGGATTCCCAAAGTGCCACGAAGAACCGGAGAAATTGGAGATCGAAAATTTCTCGACTGACAGATCAGATATGGGGAACCAGTGACTCCGCATATCTGAATTCCGTACTGTCCACGCTTGACGAAACTCAATCAAAAATTGTCATCGGCTACTGGGGAACACTGCCACTGCCTGATTTGCTGGCGATAAAAAAGGCCCGTCCAGATGTCAAAGTGGTATTACTGCTGCTGTGTTACCCTCTGGCCTTGTCACATGGTGGAATTCTCCGGCAGGACTTTTATCTGCGAAGGGCCGCCCGATTTCTGGATGGAATCGTGTTTCCGTCGGACCTGACCGAGGGGTATGTGCGTGGCCGAGTCTTTCGCACCGGCTTTCCACCATCGGTCGTCATCCCTCCCTGCTGGCCTCGAAGCTTTCAGGCGACTTGCGAACTGCGTCGCACGGCGGCGAGTCCGAGTTTGATTTTCGTCGGGCGAACAGACATGAGCAGTCCCACAGCCACTACGGCCGACGACGTGCGTCCGTTAATGAACAGCATCCTCGGTACGGGCATTGATTTACACCATGCCCGGTCGCCCGAGACGGATGATGGTCACCCGCATCGCCGCCATTTCTCACCACTTCCGATGCGAGAATTGATCGACAAAATTGGTGAATTTGATGCGAGTCTGATCGCGTATAACACTCAGGGATGTGCACGCGACGACCGTTTCTACCTGACAATTCCCGACCGATTAATCACCAGCGTGGCTGCGGGGGTTCCCGTGGCAATTCCGAGGCAGGGTTATGGTGCCATCAAGAGCTACCTGAGGGATTACCCCCTGTTAGAGTTCGACACGGCAGACGAACTCGCACAGACGCTTGCTGACCGTTCGCTGGTTGCGAAATTGCGCGAAGCGGCGTGGAATTCGCGATCAAATTACGATGCGGCACTCTACAGTCCGGCGCTCGCTCAGTTCCTGAATCGGTTACTTTAATAGCAACGACCAATTATCAGGTGTCCGGTCGAATTAAGATGCGAGTAGAAGGGCTCTGGGGCATCGGAATTTGTGTCGGTTCGCGTTCCAGGTTCGCTGGTTTCCGGTCACCGCTTGTGCGGCGTTTGATGTAGCGGTATCGTCATCCCCTGCAGCCAAGCCTGTTTTAGTTGTCTCTTGTATAAGTCGCTGCTCGAATTGATCGAGAGCAGAGAAGACGTGAAAGATCAGTTCTCCTGAAGGTGTTGTTGTATCGATGATACCGACAATAATCGAACGAAATCCGATTTCTCGTTCCTTCAGCTCTTCGATCATAGTTGCGAGATAACGTAGTGGTCGTCTCAGACAGCCTAGCTTCCAAACAAGGAGAGTATTTCCACTTCGCAAATTTACTTGTCAAAGCAATAAAAACGGTCGATCAGTTTTAGTGCCCGAGAGTTTGTCACAGAAGATGTGCTCCTGTTTGACCCCATGTTCCAGTTGATTTCTACCGTCTAAATTGAAAGCCAACTTCAAAGAGAGAAATAGTATGCAAACTAGACCAGAAATCATCTTGATCAGAGCTAATTTGACTTTATGTCCCCGAGACCTAGACTTCACCAACGACTGTCTAAGGAATAATTGCACTTTTCATTTCCAGAAACGAGCTGAAATAACATGGGCTACTCTATCACCCAGGCCAAACCGAGTGACGATCAGAAAGAACTGATTTCCTTGATCAATCGGAATTTTCAGAAAAACGACCCCCAGTGGTTTAACTGGTCTCAACGGCAGAATCCATTTGGTGAAAACCTCTGCTGGCTGGCCCGGGAAGAATCAGTCGGTAAACTTATTGGTTCTACTGGCCTGTTGCGAAGGCGCATGAACTATGGCGGCCAGTCCTTTGTAGTCGGTCAGGCTGAAGCAATCAACATCGATGAAGCACACAGATCGGCTCAGGCAGCGCTCAAACTGCAACGCGCCTTAATCTCTCACCTGCCCGAAACGGACTTTCACTTTGTGTATGGCATGACGGAAACTGCGGCGGCGGTCTTTAAACGATGTCGCTACAAACAAATCGGCACCTTCCAGCATTGGGTCAAACCGCTGCGCAGTGAATACAAGCTTAAGAATAAAATCTCGAACAGATTTGTCAGAAAAGGAGCGACAGTACTCATTGATCTGGCACTTAATCTCTACTCTCTCGAATCCAGAACATTCAAGTCGCATCGTCTTAAAGTAAATAATGACGCACCGATTGATGAACGGTTTCATCGACTTTTTGAAAAGCATGCTCACAATCTTATCATGGTCGAGCGCACGCGCGAATTTCTGGAATGGCGTTTTTGTCATGAGCCGTCGACTCGCTTCCAGATCATGACTTTGGAGAACCGTGAGCAGGAGCTACTGGGCTATCTGGTTTATGTGATTGGGGAAACCGGCCGAAATGGTGACCATGCAGCGGGAATTCAGGACTTTTTCTATCGCGACCAGAAATCATTCCAACAGTTACTGGTGGCTTTCATCCAGCACTGCCGTCAGATCAGAATGGAAACGATCGTCATGAATTATTTTGGTCGAAAAGAAATCGCAAACATGCTTTCGCGATTCGGGTTCTTTCAACGTAAGTCGTCGACCCAGGTCTTTGTGCATGACAATCCCCAGTTTAAAGACTTTCAAATGGAAGTCCTGCACGACTCCAATTGCTGGCACCTGACAAACGCCGAACTGCTGTAACTGTCTCAGAAAATAAACGGTCTATCAACGGGTAACCGAGACCATGCCACTGATACCACATCAGTTTTATCGGTAGCTCGAGGTGTGGCTATCCAGAGCAGCCAGCACGATCGTTATATCATCGTGCTGCACCAGCGACCGCGCCTTCTCTGCGGGGAATGCTTCATAAAATGCCCCCTTGGTGTGCGTGTTCAAATTGTCGCAGATGACGACACTTTTCTGGTAGAACGGTAGCGCGTTGTCAGCAGCCGTTCCATTTCAATCGCCCAGTCGGCTTTGGTCCTGTGATCGCGGACACGGACTTCACGCCAACCCGACAGAGGTTCCGTAAACAGGAATACGCTGGCGGTTCCACACCGCTCATATTCATAGTCGACTCGACGTGCCTGTTTTCTGGTTGCCGGTATGGGCTGGCGAACTTCTTTGCGAAGCTGAACGGGTTGCTCATCCATGCACAGCACGGGATATTCACTGTTGTAAAGGGCTTCATAGGTGTCTAGAACCTCTTCCATCGACGCAATAAATTCGGCGTCGGCTTCTGGTGAAATCACCCAGTACTGAATTTTGCGCTGTGTTATACCGTTTTTTTAAGCGTTTGACGAATTGTTTCGTGACTGATCGATTCGACCAGTCCCAGTTCCACTACCCGTTCTGCCAGCAGCCGAAGCGACCAGTTTACATATCCTTTTGACGGTTTCCCCAGACGCATGGCAATCACCCGCGCTTCCTGTTTGCCGACAAGAACTTTCTGTCTCGGTGGTGACTCCCGAGTCTTGCCATTTAAGGCAATCTCAAATCCATCGACGACGAGCCGTTTGCGGAGATTTTCAATGGTCTGAACGCGACATGAAAACGCTTCAGCAATCTTCTTGTCTGTCCAGTTTGGTCCCCGCACATCTGCCTTCAGCAGAATTTCTGCGCGTCTTACTTTCTGAGGCGAACCTTTCAGTCGCTTGCGGACATCCGTAAGTTCCGGATGAAATTCGAAACAATAGATGACCATTGTCACGGGATGCAAAATCAAAATTCCCAGAATAACACCGCTCAGTGTATGAACCGGCACGATACACTTCAGCCGATCATGATGCCGTTCTGTTAATTTTCCTTGGTTGTCAGGTTTCTCATTATGCGATAGCGCTTCTTCTCTTCGAGCGGTTATCTCGGTAACCATTTTGGTTGATGGATCTCGGTCGAATGTATGATTCATTTGATTTTGCCTTCCTTGCCGATAAACCATTACGATGCTAATGGTGTTTGTACCAGCCAGCCCCAAGGATGTCGTTCCAAGATGTTGTCTGGTGGCACTGGAAACATTGATCAACACGAGCGTGTGGCCGACCAGCAACGCGGGCTGAAATCATTTTGAAGTGCATCATGTAGTGACTGGGCGGTGCCTGGTGACATTGCGCGCAGTCCATTGAATTGGGGGATGGGTGTCGGAATTCGGCAATCATCCACTTGTCCGTAGCGTGGCATTGAGCACAGTCTTGGCCGAAGAGTTGGAAATGGCGGTCATCGTTTGAGTGGCAGGTGGCACAATTGAGGGCCACTTCGTCTGGCGTTATGTTGGCGTGCGGTGGCACCCATAACTTCGACCAAGTCAGCAATTTGTTGTTTACATCATCATCCTTCAATTGGCGCATACCTATCTTGGCCAGCATCACGTGGTCCATACTTGTCGCACGTTTTCCTCGGCCTTGATGTTCCAAGTGGCACTCTTTGCAGCTACTGATACTGCCATGGAACGACGTCGGTTGCCGTTGCAAAAGAGACTCGTTGTTGGCATGGCAGACGATGCATTTCGACGTCTCGATGCCGGTGACCGATGTGTGGCATGCGGCGCAATTGTTTTCCAAATGCGCATGAGCGGCCGACAATTGGCCGGGTTCGGCCAAGCGTTGCCAGGTTGCGGGTTGTTTCAGCGCAGATTCGCTCGACGTCATGATCCACAGAACGACGAACAAAATGCTTGCAACAATGTAGATCCATTTGCTTTTCATGTGTCATTTCAGCCCTGCTTTTTCTTCTGTCGCTCACGTACGAGTCTGATTTCCACTTTCAGGCGATCTGACTGACTGCTCAGAATATCTGCCGCGGAACCATTCCCGGATTTATGTTTCGCCTCGGCAAGTTTCTCCAACTCACTCGCCAACTTAATAGATCTCTCCAGCAGCTTGATCCGCTCTTCATGACTAGTGGCGAGTTCGAGTTTCACCAGCAGAAGTTGCTGACGCGCCTGTACAACAGACTCTATACCAGTTTCTCCGTTGCGATAAGCTTCTGTTTGTACTCTTACAAGTTGCGAAAGTACGAGTTGACGCTTCTGCAAAAGTTCAACGATGGACTCCGCGGTTACAGCCGTCGGTTCTTTACCGAATGAACCAGCGGACCCCACGGTCAGAATCGTCGCAATAAAGAAGCCGGTCACAAATTGATTAAGTCGAAGTGTCGTGTTCATGGTTTTTCTCCTGGGACATGTCAGTTAAAGATGATGCTTACCTAAACCACCTCAGACCAAAATAGATCGCGAAGTACACGTGTAGAGCCAACAGTCCGTACAAAATGAACGAGATTATGATGTGCAACTTGAGCCACTTTCCAAACCACTTTTTAAAATTCTCATGGGTTGCAATGGCGTACTCGACATCGGCAATGGCCTCGGCCAAGCGAACCATTTCGCGAGGGGACGAAGCAAAGGCATCATTTGTTTGCGGCAAGGATTTCTCTGTAAGGAAGAATCTCGCAGCCTGTCTGGAAAAGAAGCCAGTGAAGTTACGGACTATGTGGGTTTCCTGAGGACGATTCGCCAGTTCTTTCTTAGTGTGATCATAAATTATTTCCAATTTACCAAGCTGGGCATTCTTCTCGCGGATTTCTGTAGAGATCTGGTTCATCAGGTATCGTCCCACAAAGCCGCTGACCACAACCAGCAACGTCATCGCTGTCAGAGCGATACCAAGTGGGCTTTCGTACTTGTGGCCGCTATGGATCACTACCAGGATTGGTCCAGTGACTCCCGCATAAATGTGCCACGCCAGCAGTGTCCGCATGGAGACGTACTTTGTCACAACTTTCTTGAGTCGTTTTACGCGTTTGACGATCATATAAGCAAGTGGCACGAGCATCAGCAGCGCACCAGTCACACCGAACATTCCGCCCCATAAACTGCCTGCGAACCGTGGTGATTCGTGAAACGGGAAACCTAGCCAGGTGATGAGCATCAACACCACCAAACCAGTCACTACGATTTTTTCACGCTCTTTCATCTTCTTACGCTTCTACACTTACATTGCCGGATGATTTTGCTTGACAGGCAAGAATCATTCCTGTCTCTTTGTCTTCCGGTTCCAAGCCATCTTCAACTTCCATGGAAACTTTTCCTGACAGGAGTTTGACTACGCACACCCCACACGAGCCAACCCGGCAGGAATAGTCGATGTCAACGTCCACCCGCTCGGAAGCCTCCAAAACGGTCTCGTCCACCTGAAATTGTGTTGACTTGGCTGACTTACTGAAGGTCACCGTTCCGCCAGTCTCAGCAATGTCCGTCCCAGCCGCCTTCGCTCGTTCTTTGGCTCGTACTTGTGGTTTCTGTTCGCCTCCAAAATTCTCGGTGTGTATGCTCTCCATAGGCACTTTGAGTTTGAGCAGCATTTTCTTGGCTGCATCCATCATCGCAACCGGACCACAGATGTGAATCCGTCTGGAAGCAATTTCTGGCACCCACTCAGCTAATAAGTCTCGCGATAGCCTACCCTTCCGATAGCCATCCCTTTCCTCTTCGATGCGACTCATCGCAACGAAAACATGCAAATTCTCATGTTGCTCCTGAAGCCGCTTAAGTTCGGACTCGAAGATGAAATGCTCAGGGTCATGACAGGCCACGATAAAGTAGATGTCACCATTCCAGACCATGTCCGTCAGAGCGCGGGTGACACTCATCATCGGCGTGATCCCCACGCCACCAGCTATCAACACAATGCTGTCTGCCTCTTTGCCTGTGAATATGAATTTGCCACTAGGGGCCTGCACTTCGATTGTGTCGCCAACTTTTAATTCGTCGTGAAGATATCGAGAGCCCGCGCCATATTCTTCCCGCTTGACTGAGATCTCACAGTAGTATCCCTGGGTTGGCGATGAGGAGATCGTGTAACTTCGCCTGATCGGTTTTTCGCCGACCGGCAACGTGAGCGTGAGAAACTGACCTGGCAAATAATTAAAAGGGATGCCGCTCCCATGGCAGGCGACCAGCCGAAAAGTTTTTACGTCGGGTGTTTCCTGGTTGATGCGGGCCACCCGCAACCGGCATAGCTTCTTCTTACGAATCGGCAGGAGACCTGCTGAGATATCTGGCCGATCAGTTAATTCCTCGTCACTGGGGCAAGTCTCTTCCGAATCATTGCAACAATCGGCAACGGTTGCCGACTTATTGGAATCCTTCGAGGTTGCAGGATGCTCAGGTTCAGTCAGTGAATCTGATGGCAGACTGGTCGAGGGAGAAACCTTCGTCGTACTGGCACCTTCGTTAGCCGACTCGTCTGTGATAAGTTTATCAAGCAGCGCCGATGCACGACGCATCTTAAAGAAGTACATGGCAATCATAGCGGCAGCGAAGACACTCAGTAAAACCATCACTCCTGTGTGAAAGGGCGTCATGCCCCAGAGCCGCACTCCCGTCGGTTTCGCACCTGCAGGTGGCAGCAGGTGCATCTCGCGCTTAAACCATTGTAAAGCGACGTTGCGGGGAGCTTTACCCTCGTCGATTGCACGGTGAGCAGCCAAACCACTTTCAAATTGCGCTAAACCCTCTCGCATCTTGGCCGTGGCCACTTGCATCGCAGCGAAATCGTCGGTAGGTACGGTGTTGGTCAGTTCGTCAAGCCCAGTGGCTAGCAGTTTCGCGCCTTCCATCATCCGCTGGTGGGCTTCCTGTACGATCACAGCCCGCTCTTCCATGGGTAGGTCGGGCAGGTCCATCAGCTTGGGGTACAGTTCTTTGGGCTTGGGCGCGCCCATTCTCTCCATCATGACATCCATGCCGCTATCCTTCCCGCCTCCCATCATTCCGCCCATGCCACCACCTTTGCCGCCCCCCATCATGCCAGGGTTTTTGCCCGCCGGTCCTGCGTTACCTGTTCCAGCCTGTCCCGGGTGATGTTTTTTGTGCTCTTCGGGAGACACCTGCCCATAGGTGAGCGACGTTACCATGAACGCAAGGCCGAGCACAGCAAGGAACGGTACACTGGTCCAAGGGATTGCCCTAAAGTTCAGAATCAAGTCTTTACGCATGCTGTCTCCAGTCACTCTCACATCAGCTTTCATTGCGGCGATTAACTTACGCTGGTCTCGCTCTCATTTTTAATTTGAGACGATGCCGTTCGAGAAATATTGGTGGGTGCCTTGTGACTCAATCGCTTCGCTGATTCGGTTCAATCCATGAGCATAGGCTGCCGTTCGCATATTGATTGCGAGATTTGTCATCAGTTCGTATATCGCGTTGAACTCCCGAGCCATAATGCGCTGCAAGCGATCTTGTACTTCATCTTGCGTCCAATAATATCCCGCACGGTTCTGAGCCCACTCAAAGTAGCTTACTGTAACGCCCCCCGCATTAGCCAGAATATCCGGAACCACGAACGTGTTTCGTTTGTCCAAAATTTCTTCAGCAGCGCTTGTTGTGGGGCCATTGGCGACCTCGACAATCATTGGCGCCTTGATTCGGCTGGCGTTGTCAGCGGTTAATTGATTCTCCAGCGCGGCGGGAATCAGAATATCCACGCCCAATTCCAGCAGATCGGCATTGCTGATTGATTCACCCGTAGCTGGGTCATTTGTGGTACATTTGCACTTGGACTCAGCGTCTCCACAAACGGGACAATCACATACTGATCTTTCACTATAGACGCCACCAATCATCTGGCCTTCTTGTTTCAACTTGATGGCCCTTGGAATATCAAGTCCTTCGGCTCGATAGATACCACCTCGCGAATCACTGATGGCGACGATACGGTAACCGTCAGCATGTAGCAGTCGTGAGACGTGTTGTCCCGCATTTCCGAATCCCTGAACGGCAACACGAATGTCGGTTGGTTGCCAATCCTTCAGCTTCTCCAATTCCTTAATACAATAGTATGCTCCACGGCCCGTCGCGTCGTCACGCCCTAGACTACCGCCCAAAGGAATTGGTTTGCCGGTGATCACAGCCGGTATACGTTGGCGATGAATTTTTGAATATTCATCCATCATCCAACCCATAATCATGGCGTTTGTATACACGTCCGGGGCCGGAATGTCAGTTTCTGGCCCAACGAAGTCTGCGACTTGTCCGATAAATCCGCGGCTCAGCCGTTCCAACTCCATCCGTGAAAGTTGTTTTGGGTCAACAATCACGCCACCCTTTCCGCCTCCAAATGGGATGCCCACCACGGCACACTTGCAGGTCATCCAGAAGGCCAGCGCCTTTACTTCATCCAGAGACACGCCTGGGTGAAAGCGGATGCCACCTTTTGTCGGTCCACGTGTGTCGTCGTGTCGGACACGAAATCCTTGAAAAATCCGTAGCGAGCCATCATCCATGCGAACCGGTATTGAGACCTGCAGCACAGCCTTGGGGTGCCGCAGTCGCTCGATTGCCTCTTTATCAATTTTTGTGAATTCAGCTGCCTGATCAAGTCGACCAATGGCGTCCTCAAAAATTCCGTTAACTTCCTGTTTGGCCATCGTTACTACCTCTTGAAATCATGTCTGCTATAGCCTGTTCAAGGCTGAATGCTGACTCGGTTTAGAGAGCACCAGTCTCCTATAGTTCCTTAGATGCTGCTTAGGACGGCATTCTTCAGAATGTAGTAGATTTTTTTCTTCTTTTACGGCCTTGGCAACACAAGCCCTCCACGGCCAGCAATATTGGAACCACTATCCTGTCCCAATTGATCCCCGTTGATGCACGGCGCATCATATATATGACAAACGCAAAAACGTTCTCCACTTCCGGAACTTCGTCAACACGCCATGAGTTCGCGTCCGTGGAAATTACCTCAGTATCGGTGAAACGGCATTTCGTTGATTGATTCGTGCTCAGCGGCTGCACCCAATTTCTTCGTGGCCGTTGTGCGACGAGCATACCATTTCGCTGCAGGATAGGCAGTTAATCCGTGACTGAACACACTTAAAGCCACCGTCGCCATGGCTACTGCGAAGACCTCCTGCCGAGCAGGGATAGCAATTTCTTCCATCAGCACCAAAGCAAATACAATCGATGCAACTCCGCGTGGTCCGAACCAGCCGACAAACAAACGTGTATCCCGTCGCAGCCGTGTTCCCACAAGGCTCACTGCCACAGGCAGCATCCTTAGCACAGTCAATCCCATAATACTGTAGAAAAACCCAAGGAATGTGATGTTGGCAAAGGCCTGCGGCAGCAGGACGGCACCAAAAACTAGAAATACCAGCAACGTTAGTAACTGCCCTTCGGTCTCTGCGAATTCGCGAACTGCGCCGCAGAGTGCTCGCGAGACGTTTCCGATGGTCAGTCCTGCACAGAAGGCCGCAATGAAACCGTTGCCGCCGACTAACTCGGCTGCACCAAAAGAGAGCAGTGCTAGGGCGAGTGTCGTGAGTTCGAGAAACGAATGACTGATCCACTCGCGTCGTGACGCATGCTCAATCAGTTTACCCCCGACGTAGCCAACTCCGATGCCGACCAGTGGACCAAGGCCGACTTGCATCGCGGTAAAACGAACCCAATACGCGGTCGACTCTGGATGCTCAGCCACACGTGCGCCGCACAAAAAGATCAGAAACAGTGGTAGACATAGCCCATCATTCAAACCACTTTCGACGCTGATGCTTTGGCGAATTCGAATCGGTACTAATTTATTCGTAACCACAACATGGGCCAAAGCGGCATCAGTTGGCGTCACAATCGTCGCCAATACAGCGGCCTGCCAAAAACCCAGTTCTTGGAATAACAACCAAGCGATAAGGGTACCGAAAGCAATACTAAGCGGCAGTCCAATCGTCAGTAACCGGACCGGCAGATTATGTTCCCTGTACAGCAGTTTCAGGTCGATCCGCGATGCGTCTGTGAACAGGACTATGACCAAAGTCAGTTCAGCAAGAAAATATATTGCGTTGTTTGCCAGTTGGAATTCGAGTAGGCGAAAGCCCGCATCTCCAATCAACAGACCGAATAAGACGAAGACCATTGGTGCAGTGACGACACTCTGCCGCAATCGCGCCGAAACAAGACCGAAGAGAATGATTCCCAAGGCGATAATGGTGACAGATTTTATGTCCATGAGCGATCACCCGATGCCTCGCAGCTGCATTGAACGGTTGGGAAGTATCGGTAACAGATGGTTGTGCGGAACGGGTTCTCAGTCTGGCTCGTCGTTGAGTGGCTCAGACGCAATGATTATCGACGATGCTCGGTTAGATGGGCGCGTTGTTAAGACATTCAGAGTGATCTCGGCCTCCATGTAAAGGACGAATCGGCACATAGCGAATTTGACTCCCCACAGGGACTTATACAACCGTAGGGCAGGTTGGGATTCTGCCCTACGGTGACAGCTTGGTGTAGTCCTGACCCTCACGGTCAGATTAAGTCTTAACTATTTCAGGTTTCTTTTTGCCTGGTTAGTGATGGTGTTTAGCACCGCTGCCAGGCTTGGTCGCACAGACAAACATCGCGTCATCACCACACTTCGAGCAAACATGGTTCACTTCTTCGTTCTTTCCTTTGCCTTTACCGGTACCAACAACAGCGACACTACCGCCACAAGCGGCACATTTGTGCTTTTGGCCAATAGTCAGCATTTTGACATGCGATTTGTCCTTAGTCACATGCTGGACCATCACATGCTTGCACATGCTACACGCCATGGCAATCGAGTCTCCCGGCTTCAGAGCTTCCGCCTCTGCTTGGGTCTTGATGTGGTTCATATGGACCGCATCATGCCCATGATGAGCATCATGTTTTTTGTCATCTGCTTGGGCTGCAACGGACCACCACACCATCATCGAAATAGCGAGTGTAAGTCCAGTAGTGATGCTAAGCTTGCTGATGAGGTTAGTTTTCTTTGTCATGAGCGTGGCTCCTTTAACTAGTTAGTTGAGGACAAACATGGTTTTTCTGACCGTATATTGTGAACGTGCTGTTTTTCGTCTCTCCTTTCATTGCCCGTAATGTACGGGGAAAATCATACGACATCGACGAACCGGTTCAGCGTGCCGAAGTCATTCGGAACACATTTGGGGCATTCGTCCGAAGTCTGGCAGTTTGGCTCACAGCACCACTGGCCGTCCACGACGAACTTATATTCACTCCTCCCGGGTGGTAATTTCAATTCGGTAGTCCAGTTACCTTTGCCGTCCGTTGTCATCGGTGTTGCATCCATTTGCCAGTCATTGAATGTACCGGCCAAAAACACAACTTCAGCGTCTGGTGCGTGGCAGTTAAACTTCGTCGATTTTGTTTTTCGTTTTGACATAAAACTGTTCCTTGTTACATTACAAGAGGGTTTTTCGTCGAGAGTCTTAATGATTTCAGAATCTACTTGGGTGGACTTTGTCTTTGCCACAGAGGTGATGATTTGCTTCCCACCCCCAATTGACTGCCAGAATCAGACCTGGCAGCATTCAAAGCTTTGGCAGCATTTTGAATCGCTATAGTTGGATGCCGTGACAAACAAATCATTTGCTAAACGTGATCTCGTGCTTCTAGTTCACAAAATTCTGCTCATGGCAAATTATACGTTGCCGTAGCGGTGGTTATTGTTCGTATTCTTACTTATTCTTCATCTTGCTCTATAAAAAATTTAGTAACTATTCTCAGACCTTTTCCCGCGTGAGTGATGACTTAGTTCTATTCGCGCGCCCCCGTCGTCTGGTGATCCGGAGACAAGTTTCCGACGAGAGTTTGACGTTGTTCGTCAGTGAGAACCCTGGCTGCTTCCCCGACTGCTCGGATGTAGGCGATCCGCTTGTCGCTACGGAGTTTTTCGATTTCACGAATCTTGGTCTCAATCTTGGCCGCGGCGGGCGTATCGGAACTGGTTAACACCCAAAGTTCCTGCTCTGCCTCCGAAATCCAACGGTCAAATGTGGCCTGACCCAACAACACCTTTTCCTTGATTTGATTCAGCTTTACTTGTTGTTCTTGAGTCAACGTGATGTGCTGTGAATGGTCGAGAAAAAAACTGGTGGCGCCAATATGATAGATGTGCGATGCGCCGGCAAACCCAGGCAATGCCGACGGCATCTGCATCTGCCCCATGCCTTTCATCTGTCCCATCATTGCCATTCCCGACATTCCTTTTCCATTCATCATTCCCATTTCAGACATTCGCTGCCCAGACATTGTTGCCATGCCCATGCCAACTTTTTTTCCCATACCTTTCCCCATCATGTCCTTCATCGGATTGCTTTTCATCCCGGAGCCCATTTTGCCATCGTGCTTTTGCTGTAACGTCATTTCGAGTTTCGCCACTTTGGTTTGTAAGTCTTGAATTTGAGCGGCTAACGATTGGTCACCGGTGGTTGACTTGCCTGAAGTGTGATTCGTGTGAGGACTACCTTTCGCTGTAGAACTTTGTGCGCGGACTGTCCTCAAACTGACTAAACTCAATAAGAAAAGGACTGCGACCAAAGTCAAAACAATTTGAAAATTCTTGGTCCTTGTGGCGTAGTTCATTATAACGCTCCTCATTCAACTGATTTTTAACTGAGAATCTAGACGGAAACCTCTTTTATTTCTGATTTTCGAGCTTCGCCTTCGTGTTATCATGGTGTCTTTGGCAGCATCATGTTTGTATTCCGCATCAATCTATTTTAAGGCCAGAGAGAACTTGCTGTCGTGAGCATTGAGGATGGTCGCTTTCTAAGCCATTTCCTCTTCGGCCTTTAGCAGCAATCGCTGGAACGAAGTGCGAGCGGCCTTGCCTCGACTCTGACAAACAAAATCAATGAAATCTTGAATTTCTCATCCGTCTAGATCCGAAGGCACCAAGGAAGAACAGCAACTTCCTTGGTGAATCCCCTCTCGTTTGCAGGTATTCAATTTGTCAAAATATGAAATAATGCTCTCCTTCATTGTCTGTAAGGATCGCCAGTATTGTTGGAGAGATCACAAACACTTACTTTTTTGGTGTGGTTTCCTTCTTACTATTGGCTAGTTCCTTAATTTCGAGTTTACGCATCAGCGCTGCATGCTCAGCCATCGCTTTTTCCAACTCTTTGGTGATGTCACTGCAGCATTTCATCCCAGCAGTTCGATCGAACGTGTCCATCTGGCATTCAGCGTGTAGTTTCTTGTGTTGTGCTGTTGCATTCGTTAGATGGTCTTCAATTACCTTTAAGCTCGCCAGGACTTCTTTATCTCCGGCGTACTCTTTGCGGATCGTGGCGAGTTCCTTTTTCGTAGCGTCGATATTCCGCGCGAGTTCTGTGGACTCTGACCTTGCCAGTTCTGGGTCGATGGTTTGAGCATCACGAGTATAGTAATAGAGGTCACGAGAATAATCTCTCGCGTGATTCATGTTGCGCGATGAACGGAAAGTGCTCGACCCATAGTGAGGCTTTCCCATATATGGGCGCGATCCCGGCGGGGCAAACGCCGACAGATCTTTTGACAATATCGCAGGCGCGACGATAGCAAAACAGATTCCTGCTAATAAGAGACGTGAGTGTTTCATGATCTTCTCCCAAAAATATTTGAAATGTTAAATTGAACGCTATCGCTGGTATTGGATGCGTGATGATACCGGTTTCTTCACGACTTACTTTGAATTTGTAAATATCAGCTTTTTTTAGCTCACTTTGAAGAAATAGTGACCTGGCAACATTGAAATATAACTGCGGGAGAATTGGTCCATTTGGGTTGGCATAATCGACAGAACGAACTTAAAGGGGCCATTCTATTTATGTAATGAATCGCCTCCCCTGATGATGGAAGTGATTGAAATGTAATGAGTTCAGATTCAGATTGGAGATTTTCATCTCACCAGTTTCTGCATCGATTACATGATAGAGATGCAAGCGTAACCTCTATTGACTCTATGTCTGATTATGAAGATACTCCCGCAGTCTACCCAAATCTTTAGCATCTACATTTTTGCGACACATCCTGAAAAGATTGACGATTTCCAGATAGTTCGCCTGTAGTTCATTTCTGTATGGACCGATTTAAATGGATAGAAACTTCCTCGCTGACACAGGGCAGCAGAGAATAAAGGGTTTTTCTTTCATGTGGATGACTAATACAATCACGACTCGCATTTTGATCTGTCTAGCTATGCTGACAGTTCCATTGCAAGATCTACCTGCTGCTTCCTGTAACTGTAGCCTTGGTTGTTCTCTATCGTTCACGAACTGCTGTTGTTTTACGGGTGCACCAATCTGCCATTGTGGAGAGGGTACAGAAATCACGACAGACTCTGCCTCTGGTTGTGAGTCACAGTCAGAAAAAGACGCCTGTTGTATCGAAACTCAGGCTGCAGAACCTGGTTCATGCTCTTGCGGGACAAACTGTCATTGTGGTAAGCAAAGCCAGCCCGTTAGTCCCCTTGTACCGTCATCAGACGCGAAAAATCCTTCCGAAAAATTGGTGAGCCTGTCACAGTTGACGGTGGTGACGACTCTTGTCGATCAGCCACCAAAATTGGGAAAACCTCGCTGTATTTCAGCATCTCTGGTGTCCCTTGATCGCTGCGTATCTCTTTGCCGCTTCACGCTATAGGTTAGTTTTAGCAATATCTTTACGCGCTGCTCACACGTCTGTTTTTTTTCCCTGCGCTATCGTTTCGCAATCAGTAACAAATTTCTGATCGCATTAAACGATGCAAAGTCTTTAAAAATCCAGTATTAGGGTAGACCATGAGAATTGCTCAGCTTAGCGTGAACAGAATTCAGACTTGACTGTCGTAAGTCTGGGCCTTAAAACAAATGAGACTTTCCTTTTGACTGGTGTAGCGATGTTTCCGTTTTCTATTCACTCATTGACTTCCTGTGTGCTGGTGGCAGCAACTCTCTTCGGGGGAATTGTTCCGTTAGCGCAGGCTGGTAGTCATTGTGGTACTGAAGCGTGCTGCTGCTTACCCTTGATTGAAGCGGAATACAGTTGCTGCTCTCAATCATCTCATCAGCTGCAATGCCGATGTTCAGTCGAGAAGGAACTTCCTGCCGCTCCGGATGAAAATCGTAGTTCACATGAACGTGAATCATCCCGGCGCGCAGCCGCACTGGTCGTCACGTTTGCTGTCTGCATGAAACAATCGCAAGCAGACGCTACGTTTGACACCCTGCCATTCTCATTTCGGCCCATTCCTCGCCAGCAAGAGATTCTTTGCCGCTGGCTGATCTGATCTCACGCCTTTGCTGTCTTTGTGCGCGCAGTTTGCCCCTGTTTTACAGTTGTATTAACACGCTCCAGAGTTGATGCGTTTTCGATTCATCAATCCCTGGCCAAAGTAAAACGGACAGACCCCATTTTCCTAAGAGATTACAGTTGGCTGAAACAATTCTGTTGAGGTTGGTATGAATAATTCTAATAAAAGTGAGATCTGCGCTGTAGATAATGCAGCCTCTCAGCGCAAACAGGAGACACGCCATTGGTGGATTCGACTACTGGTACAACCAGCACTGTTTCTGCTGTGTGGGGCACTGTTGATCGCCGGACTGGGAGTCGCCCAGCAGATGGGATTTATTACTGCAGGCGGAGGAGGCCATAGTCACGGTTCTGCTCTCAGCAAAGCCATCAAATATATTTGTCCGATGATGTGCACCCCGCCTCAATCAGAACCCGGCCGGTGTCCGGTGTGTGCAATGGAGCTTGTGCCCGCGACTTCCGATGGCTCGAACTCAGATCCCCGCGCAGTCCACATTGATCCCGCTGCCAGACGGATTGCCAATATTCAAACCGCAACGGTCCAATCACTCCCTCTGACTCATACAATCCATTCCGTGGGTGAATTGGGCTATGACGAAGGCAACCTTAAAACACTGTCTGCCTATGTGGACGGTCGTATTGAACGACTCTATGCCGACTTCACCGGTGTCGAAGTCAAACAGGGAGATCATCTGGCATATATTTACTCGCCCCTGCTTTATTCGAGTCAGGTCGAGCTGCTTCTGGCAAAAAAAGCGTTAAAGCACAGTCGCTCTGCCACACTTCAGCGGGTGATCCAGACTAACGAAAATCTCTATCAGAGTTCGAAACAGAGGTTAGTCGAACTTGGCATGACAATGTCACAGATCGACGAAATCGAAAAAACGGGCACTGCTAATAGCCGAATGCATTTATGTGCCCCCATCAGTGGAACGGTGATCAAAAAACAGGCCATCGAAGGCCAGTATGTCAAAGAAGGTCAGGTCATCTATCAGTTGGCCGATCTTTCGCAGTTGTGGCTGATGCTCGAGCTGTTTCCTGAAGATGCTGCAGCGATCCGTTACGGACAGAAAGTCGAGGCGATTATCCAGTCTCAGCCCGATGAGACCATTTCCGGCCGTGTGGCGTTTATCGATCCTCAGGTCGATCCCCAGACTCGTACGGTGGGTGTGCGGATTGTGATACCGAATCTACAAGGACAGTTACGCGTCGGAGATTATGCACGCGCGACGATCTCCCTTCCTGCGGGAAGCAAAGCAAAGTCAAGCGGCATCTATGATTCCGAGTTAGCGGATTGTTGGATTTGTCCGCGACATCCTCATATTATCGCCAAAGCCTCCGGTAAGTGCCCTCTGTCAGGCCAAGATCTGGTTCCCACGTCGCAGTATGGTTATGTGTCGCAGTCATTTGCTGAGAGTGAAGCGCTCACAGTGCCCCGCGATGCGGTTCTGATGGCGGGCGAACACAGTGTGCTCTATGTCGAAACCAAGCCAGGTCGCTTTGAGATACGCAACGTCGTACTCGGTCCGATCTGTGGTGAGCAGATCGTGATCCTGAAAGGGGTGACACAAGGGGAACAGGTGGCGACCAGGGGGAACTTCCTGATCGATTCGCAGATGCAGTTGGCGGGTAATCCTTCTCTGATTGATCCGACTCGGGCCGAACCGCTGCCGGATGAAGGCCTGTCGGAAACGATGTTGGCCACGCTTTCGAAACTCCCTAAAACAGACCAAAAACTGGTCGAAAATCAACGGATTTGTCCGGTAACCATGATGTATCTAGGTTCGATGGGCGCACCTCCCAAAGTAGACGTGAATGGAGAAACTGTTTTCATCTGTTGTGAAGGCTGCCGCGAAAGTCTTTTGGAACATCCTCAGAAATATCTGGAAATAATCAAAACTGCAGATGCATCGAAGAATCAGTTCGACTCAGGGAATGATATGGAACTCCCCCCCCTGGATATGCCTGAAATCATGGAATTTGACGACAGCCTGCCCCCAATTGATATGCCTATGGACATGGAAATAGAACACGAATCTTTGAAACTGAAACCACCACGGCCCGTCACACCACAAACAGCCGCCGGACAGAATAAGAAGGCTCGACAATGATTCACAGCGTACTCGATTTTTGCCTCCGTCAACGACTCCTGATTGTACTACTGTCCGTTGCTCTGCTCGGTTATGGCTGGTACTCGGCGCAACAGGTTCCCATCGATGCGATTCCCAATGTGGGCGAAAACCAGGTAATCGTGCTCACTGAATGGGCCGGACGGTCTCCGAAAGATGTGGAAGACCAGATTACATATCCACTTTCGATTGCGTTACAGGCGGTACCGGGTTCCAAAAGTGTCCGTGGCAAAAGCATGTTCGGCTTTAGCTTCGTGCAGGTTACGTTTGACGATGATGTCGATTTCTACTGGGCCCGTTCTCGTGTGGCAGAACAACTGACTACAGTCAACGGTTCTCTACCGGAGGGTGTGGTTCCAACACTCGCACCAGATGCCACTGCTTTAGGACAAATATTCTACTATGTGCTTGAGCCGCCAAAAGATATGGATCTGGCTGAGTTGAGATCGAAGCAGGACTTCTTTATTAAGTACGCGCTCCAGTCAGTAGACGGTGTGGCAGAGGTGGCTTCGATTGGCGGCTATGTGAAACAGTATCAGATCGAAGTTGACCCGGATGAACTCCGCTACCATAACATCCCGCTCAGCAAGGTAATTGATTCGGTCAAGGCATCAAACATCGACGTCGGCGCCAAGACCGTCGAGACGGGCGGGATGGAATTCATTGTTCGCGGCAAGGGTTTTATCGGTGCGGATAAAACGGAACAGGAAACCATCGAACAGATCAACAGTACGGTGATCACCGTCAGCAAAGGCGTGCCGATTCGTATCAGCGACGTAGCCCAGGTCCAGACCGGTCCTGCCTTCCGACGCGGTGCCCTGGATTTTAATGGACATGAATCCGTGGGGGGGGTGGTGGTGATGCGCTATGGTGAGAACCCCCGTAAAGTGATCGAGCGTGTTCAGTCCAAAATTGATTCTCTGGAGACGGAGTTGGGTGGAATAAAAATACATGGCGTCTACGATCGGAGTGTCTTGATCGACGAGACGGTTTCCACGCTGACCGAAGCGTTAATTCATGAAACGATCATCACCATCGCGGTTATGGTTCTGTTTCTGCTGCACATCCGCGCCAGCATCATTATTGCCATCACACTGCCCATGGCGGTGCTGATGTCGTTCATTGCCATGAAAACTTTTGGTGTCGATGCCAATATCATGTCGCTGGCAGGTATCGCGATTGCGATCGGCACGATGGTCGATATGGGGATTATCATTCTGGAAAACATCTATGGCAGCCTGTCCGACTGGGAAGCCAACGGTTCTGCGGGTGGTCCCCAGCAGCGGCTGACCGTCATCCGTGATTCAGCCGCTGAGGTGATCCCCGCCGTAATCACCGCCGTCAGTACGACGATCATCAGCTTTCTACCCGTCTTTTTTCTGACCGGCCGTGATCATAGACTGTTCGCTCCACTTGCCTGGACTAAGACGTTCGCGCTGGTGTCCAGCCTGATTGTAGCGGTGATCGTGCTGCCGATGCTCTGTCGGATCTTTCTCCGCAGTTCGCAAATCCCCCGCTGGGGACAACTGGCGGCAGGCGCGGGCGTAGGCTGTCTCACAGCCGCCCTCTGTTGGTTTGTCTGGGGAGACCACATCGCCGAAGGGTCGTCGTTGACCCTGTATGCGGCAACTGTCTTTGCTGCGGTAGCCGGTTTTCTGCTGGGCTGGTGGGTAACGTGCGAGAAAATTCGTTCCATGGAAGAGAATCCCGCCAGTCGTTTTGTGCGGTTTCTGTATGCGGGCCGGCTCAGGATGGCGCTACGGCATAAGCTGCTGATGCTCTCTATCCCCGCGATGATCATGGTTCTGGGGGCAGGCGCCTGGTTGGGCTTGCCGACGGTGTTACGTCCCCTGGAACAGGTCGTCTCGCTACTCGGAGCAGACCTTAACGAGGTGCCCGGCTATGTGGATGCGAAACACTTTTTTACGGGACTGAAGTCGGATGACTGGATTGCCCTGGATGAAGGCAGCTGGTTCTATATGCCCAGCCTGTATCCAGCTGCCAGTTTCTCTCAGACGATGGAGATCTTGCAGGCCCAGGATACGTTGATCAAAGAGATCCCGGAAGTGCAAAATGTACTGGGTAAAATTGGTCGCGCGGAATCTGCACTCGACCCGGCACCAGCGGCAATGGTCGAAACTTATGTCATGCTCAAGCCCCGCGCCGAATGGCGGGAAGGGATAACCGCAAGACAGATCTGGGACGAAATCAACAAAGTGGCTACCCTGCCGGGGGTAACACCGGCTTCACCTCTGCAGCCGATCGAAGGACGTGTCGTCATGCTGCAGAGCGGCATCAAGGCCTCAATGGCGATTCGGGTTTACGGCGACGATTTGGAGGGCTTGTCAAAAGCATCGCTGGCAGTCGCAAAAAACCTGAAGCAGAACCATTATGTCAACGCGGGAACCGTCAATCCCGACATTGTGATGGGCAAGCCTTACTATGAATTCGAAGTCGACCGGGAAGAAGCCGCCCGCTATGGCATGACGACGATGATGGTAAATCAGATCGTGTCTGCCGGGTTAGGAGGAATCGATGTCACTACGACAGTGGAAGGTCGCGAACGCTACCCGATACAGGTCCGTTTTGAACGGAGCGTCCGCAAGGATCTGGATGATTTACGTCAGGTATCCGTGGTGACACACGGCGGAGATATTGTGCCCCTGGAACGTCTGGCAGACGTTACTACGACCTGGGGGCCAGGGGCGATTAACAGCGAAGATGCCCGTCTCGTTGCCCACGTCGCATTCTCTCCTTCAGGTGCTTCTGGGGATCTGGAAACCGTTGATGAGGTGATGTCTGCATTACGGGCTGCTCGGGAAAACGGGACACTGACCTTTCCCGATGGAAATTTCGAGTTACAGGCTGTGGGGTCGTTTCAGAACCAGATCGAAGCCAACCGGCGACTGATGTGGATCATTCCCACAGTACTGCTGGTTAATCTGTTGATTATCTATTTGAGTTTTCAAGATCTGGCCATCGCGGCGATCGTCTTTTCGGGGATTCCGGTGGCCTTTGCCGGTGGAATGATTGCTGTAGCATGGATGGGCGTGGATATGAATACCGCAGTTTGGGTCGGATTTATCGCTCTGTTTGGTATTGCGGTTGACGATGGCGTGGTGATGGCTACCTACATTCAGCAGACACTGAAACGCCGTTCGGTTACCAGCATCGCTGACTTACGCGAAGCCATCTATGAAGCAGGGCTGAAACGCATTCGCCCTTGTGTAATGACGACGTTGACCACGATTTTTGCCCTGCTGCCAGTATTGATTTCGCAGGGGCGCGGGGCAGATGTGGCCCGCGCGATGGCACTGCCTGTGCTGGGTGGCATGCTGGTCGAACCTTTCACTACATTCATCGTCCCTACCATCTATTGTGCATACCTGGAATTCAAAATTAGAGTGGGGCTGCAGGGACACGTGCTCTGTCAGGATCAACAACAGTCTGGATCGCAGAATTCGTCGTTCGATCCAGCACTTACCGGGCCCGTTTCCTAGTCGGGTCTGAATTCGTTTTTTAGTTTTAAGGAGAATATTATGAAATGTATCAAAATGATTTTTGCACTGGCTGTCGTAGCAGGAACCGTAGTCTGTGGGCAGAACCTGTTAGAGGCACAACAACTACAGGCCGATGGAAAGCTAAGTCAACGCGATCAGTTACGTATCAAGGCCCAGCAGATTTGTCCGGTCTCGGGACAGAAACTGGGTAATCATGGTCAGCCAATCAAAGTCAATGTCGGTAAAGAATCTGTTTACCTGTGTTGTAAAGGCTGCTTAAAAAGCAAGGTCGACCCTCAGCACTGGTCGACAATTCATGGCAATTTTGCAAAAGCACAGCACATGTGCCCGGTGATGAAAAAAGAGCTGCCACAGAAACCGAAATGGACCATTGTAGACGGGCGGATAGTTTATGTCTGTTGCCCTCCTTGTACCAAAAAGATCGCTGCAGATCCGGAAACCTATCTGAGCAAGGTCGACGAATTGTATGCCGCGACATTACGTAAGTGAGAGAAGCAATCTTTGCAGGCTTAAGAATACGTTACTTATTTCAGGTCGACTCCTGAGTTGGAACACCTGAGTGATTGAATGTTGCGCTAACAAACGACGCTCAGGTGTTCCATGGATTCTTTTGTAAAAGCACATATAACAAATTCAACTTTTAGCATTTTTATTCTGCTGTCTAATTTCATCATCGAATGAAGAATATTTAACATCATGTCAGCATTATTTACCAGAATAACTGCCATTAAGAATAAACCTCGAACGATCAGGTTTCAGTTACTGCTGTCCGTTAATATCACACTCAGTATCGCACTAATTTGTCTCTTGATATTGCAATATCATAGGGAGATGCAAAATGCGACAGATCAAATGCGAACCGGCTTGAATGATGAATCTATTGCGATTCAGTCCGCCGTTTCACATTTGATACAAGATCATAGTCATGGTGACGTCCAGGGGTATATTGATAGAGTCTGCTCGGAGATGCGAAAGTCGGCTTCTCCCGGTCATCAAATCATAGTTAGCATGCATGGCACTTACCTGAAAGCTGGAAATTCTTCTCCTGAGAGCAGATCAATATTATCTCAATACGATTTTTCAAAACCACAATCGATTCAATGGAACGAATTCAGTCAACACCAGCTTGTCGTCGGACATCAGTCTGGTGAAGAAGCAAGTGTATTTGTAATTGAAACATTAAAAAATGTGCGCCGTGCGATACGAAAGAAGGTTCTAATTCAGCTTGCCGTTCTGGGAATATTAGGATTGTTGGCTGCTGGCATCGTCAATTACGTGCTCTTAAAGATTGTGGGTAGGCCATTAAGTCAATTGTTGAAGACAGTCGAAAATATAACTTCCGGACAATTAGGGGCTGTCGCCCCGTCATTCTCCAGTAGTGAAATCAATCAGCTATCAACGGCCATCAATTCCATGAGTATGTCACTAAATGATAATGACCGCGACCGTCGTTATCAGATGGAGAAGGCACGAAAGATACAACAGTATTTACTACCCCAAGGTGTTCAGATTCCGGGTCTTGAAACAGCACACATTTTTGAACCGGCGGACAGCGTTGCTGGAGATTACTACGATTTTTTACCACTATCGGACGGATCATGGTTAATTTGCATAGCTGATGTAAGTGGTCACGGTGTTCCAGCCGCGATGGGAGCAGCGATGTTGAAATCACTACTATTGGCCGCTTCAGAAAAATCCCCATTCGATCTGATCCGGATAATAAAAGAAGTAAATCGTCAGTTTGCGGCAACGATCCTACCAGGCAATTTTGCTTCAATGTTTCTTGCACGTTGGAAACCTGAATCGCGTGCCTTATCATGGGTCAGTGCAGGTCATCTTCCTGGGATTCTGATAAGAGATTCCGGATCACTCGATTCCCTTAAAAGCACGGGGTTATTAATTGGACTAGATGCAAATGCCGAATGGGAACAATTAGACACCGTTCTGTCACCGGGCGATCGGATCTTACTCTTCAGTGATGGCGTGACAGAATCTGCCAACTCTAAAGGCGATCTCTTCGGGTTAGCACGATTAACATCCTGGTTCTCTCTAGTGAATGAGAGGCCGCTCATTGTCGCTATCATGAAAATCAATGAAGTGATAGCTGAGTGGCGTTGTAATTCTTCGCCGAATGATGACCTGACATTGTTGGCGCTAAAATGTGAATTGGTTCCACATCTGAAAAATTCTGAGCATCAGGCATCCACAGTTTACGAGGAAGTTCAGTCAGTCCCTCAGTAAACAGAACTGGATATTACCTAATCCGAAATATCGTTACGTGCGAATTCGGTTCACTGAAGATTTAGTAGTAATCTCTGTTTCGGTCAAATCAAATTTACCGATGACAACTAATATGTGTCGTTATCGATCATAACACGGGGGGAGGCCAAGGATGGCCATGAAGTATACAGTTCATTTTTTAAGCTTGTTTCTACTATTGAACGGTTGTAAATCTGCGCAGCAGATCCACGACCCCGGGTACGCTCAAGTTTCCCAGGCTGTTCATCAAGCCGCATACTCGCCGACTCAAGAGACAGTCAATCCAGTCGCTGCTGATTTGGAGGGGCCCCATTCGGTTGAAGAATATATTCAGTACGCATTATCTCAAAACCCGGATATCCAGGCTGCCCGAAAACGTGTCGAAGCCAATGCTTATCAAGTCCCTGTTGCTTCAAGCTTGCAAGACCCAAATCTGGGGATGACGTTTTATCCGGAACAGGTCCAGACCGCTGCTGGCCCTCAGGAGTTTGCCTTGAATATATCACAGAAGTTCCCAGCTCGCGGGAAACTGAATGCACAGGGAGAACTGGCTGAATCACAGACAAACGAGACAAGAGCCCAACTGGCAGCAGTCGAACTAGCCACAGTTGCTAAAGTAAAACGAGCCTATTACGAACTCTATTTTATTCAGCAGACTATTAATGTAACTGAGGCAGATAAACAATTATTAGTCGAGATTCGTGACGTAGCTAACGTACGTTACAAGACAGGAAAAGTCAGTCAGCAGGACTTGTTGCGTGCTGAACTGGAAATCTCGAATGTCGAAAATGAATTGATTCGTCTGGAACAAAAGCTAGTGAGTGGTCAGGCAAAACTTGCTCGTTTGTTGCATATTTCACCTCAGACAAAATTACTGGCACTCGAACATATCGAACCGGGATCTCTACCTGCCGACTTAGACTGGCTGCAACGTCAGGCGATAGCCTCTCGTCCTGAGTTGCATGCACAATTAGCAACACTCGAAAAAGACAGGCAAGCTCTAAACTTGGCGCGCCTTGCGTATAAACCGGATGTCACTTTGGGGGCCACCTGGATCGATGTCGGATCTACCGGTGTCAGTCCTGTTGCCAACGGAAACGATTCATTTTTAATCACGGCAGGAATTAACCTGCCGGTTTACAGAAAAAAGTTGGATTCAGCAGTTCGCTCCGCAGAGGCAAAAGCAGTATCAACGGCCCGAACTTATGATTCATTGAAAGACGAAACACTTGAAGAAGTCGCGGACCTATTTGCTCAAGCCAAAAGCCAGCAGGATCTGTTAACTCTGTTCAGTGAAGATATTCTCCCCAAAGCCCGCCAGACACTGGAAGTCTCCAGCCAGGCCTATAACACCGGAGAAGTCGACTTTTTACAGTTGGTGGATAACTGGAGAGAATTGCTGCGGTTTGAGGTGAGTTACCTGCGGCTCGAAGCTTCATTAGGACAATCGCTGGCAGAATTAGAACGAGTCATTGGTGGAATTGATACCCAGGCTTTGCAACCCATACCGGCAGCACCTGAAGCTTTAGATAATTTACCTTTACCTGTAGAACCATAATAGACAAGTTTTTACTGCAATCGAAATATACGAGGTTGCTATTGAAGGAGCTTAAGATGGATAACGCTCAAAAGTGGATGCGCTGGTTCGCAACGCTGGGAGCGATCATGATGACAGGTTGCGCCTCGACTTACCACAGCTATTCTAATTGTGAGATCGACTGCCAGTACTGTGATCCTCCTCCACTAACCTATACCTGCTACGACAATTGTGTATGTCATTCCAGACAAGTCTCAGGCTACTTAGAGAGCCTGCCGCATCAGTATGAATCAGCGGATCATGGGAACGACAATGACGAACCAAGCAATTGACCGGGAAGTACACTATCGATTTGGTAAGTTCTCATATTTACTTTGCTCTATACTGACATTACTGATAGGAACAGCCTTTACAGGTAGCAGTAGAGTCTCTGTGATTTTCTTCTGCCTGTTGTTTTCAGCGGTCCTGCTGACAGCAGTTATCTCAATTTGTCAGCGTCACAAGACATTAGGCATTGGTCTGACGATCGTATTCCTGATGCTGGCTATGAATGTCAGCAGTTTTCTTTTTCACAGTGATTCCCTAACGATCCTCCATAACATTTTGGTGATCATTTTCCTGGCGTTTGTCTTCTACCATGTACTCAGTGCCGTTTTTGATGACAATCAAGTGACATTGGATACAATTATCGGGACGGTCTGTCTCTATTTGCTGGCTGGACTGTTCTGGGCGTACTTATACTCAATGATCATAGTCATTGATCCAGCTGCATTTCGGTATGACCTGGTAAGCTCTACATCCGAAACAGTCACTTTAAGTAACTCAAACTTACAACCATTGATTTATTTATCGTTCGTGACTATGGCGACACTGGGCTATGGAGATATCATTCCTGAATCCGGGCCAGCTCAAACAGCCTGTTATCTTCAGGCTGTCTTTAGCCAGTTCTATTTTGCAATCCTGGTTTCAAGATTAGTTTCGCTATATATCTCGTCGGTATCTCGTGAAAATCAAGATCGCTTAAATAGCCAGTCCTGAATTGCAAAGTCCTGAAATATCAAAACGATAAAATCAGTTGAGCTGAAAACGAATTTCAAGGTTTCTTAATGAATCTATCAGCCTTTGCTGAAACTTTGAAGACTCTTGGAATGTGATCGGACTAAATCAAAATGGGGTAGACAGGGTGTTTTGGATGAGTGAGTCTGGACTTTAGTGATATGAGCGTTAGAATAACTTAAACATTATTGGTTTTTCTACCGAAAATATGGGTATGAATAGAAGAATTTGCTCCCTAATCCTGATGCCGTGGATGCTGCTGACCCAGTCAGTTGCCTTCGGCCACTCTCATGGAAGCAACCTGCCTGCAGGGCATGATTTACGCGCGCATATTCATCTGAATAAATCATCCATTGATGACTCTCACGGCCACGTTCATCACTATGAGGCTGATAAACACAGCCACCAGGATGACCACCATAAGAGCTCTGAAAATCAGGGCTTTCCACAGTTTACTAGTTCATCTGATCACGATTCCTCTGCGATCTATCTTAATAGTATTGATGTGATCTCAGGTACGCGTTCAACTCTTAAGACGGAAATCAAAGTCCTGTTTCAATGGGACATCATCGGATGCAATTCATCTTTTGAATTTCCGCAACTCACAGAAACCGAACGATCGGTATTTGACTGCGCGCCCCCTGATTCTAGTTCCCCGCTCTTTGTCCGCCACCATGCTTATTTAATATAAGCATAGAACTCTTCGCAGACAGTATCACAAAATTAGGTTGGTACGTCCTGCTCTCTGCTTTTGGCGTTGACTAATTTCGCGATTCTTCTCAGGACAAATCCTGAATGATTTGCGGAGAATTCTGTCGATTCGACCCTTTGTTTATGGTCGGACTATCTCTCTGTTCATTTTTTCAAATCTTCGCATGATGCGAAGGAGGTCTTTATGCGCCCGTTACTTACTGCGGTTCTGCTTGGGATTGGTCTGTTCACGGAAAGTTGTGCCAGCTCCTCATATTCGACTGGTAAAGCAATGATTTCTGACGCGACTTCCGAACGGGAAATTCCCCAGGAAGCAACCATTCATCAGGTCAGACATATCAACTCTGATTTGAAGAACCCAAACGATGAATTAGTACAAATCAACCTCACAGACACATCATCTCAGGTCAGCAAACCAACGGAGACACAAACGCTTGGTCTTCCAGAGTTGATTGACCTGACTCTTGATAGTAATCCTCGTCTGGCAGAGGTATCCTGGGCAATCGAAACAGCTCGAGGCCGGGCTATTCAGGCTGGATTGTATCCGAACCCGACTGTGAGCGTGACAGGTAATGAGATCAGTGACCGGACCGGTCCAGGGGGGATTTGGACGGCGTATGCGGGCCAGGAATTTGTCACAGCCAACAAACTGGATTTGGATCAGGCAGCCGCACTCAAAAGGGTGGATCAGGCCTCGCTCAACTTGATGACGGAACGCTTTCAGGTCTTTACGAAAGTACGGCAAGCGTACTTCGAAGCCTTAACTCTTCAAAAACGGTCAGATATCCTTTCGAACCTGGTAAAGCTTGCAGAGCAATCGGTCAATAATTCAAAAGCTCTGGTTAAAGCTAAAGAAGCAGCCGAGCTGGATGTCATACAACTCGAAGTTGATTTGGAACGTTATCGTGCAGACCTGGATGCGACGAGAAAGGCGTTGCCAGGGGCGTATCGAAAACTGGCTGCCAGTGTTGGTATTCAGGACATGCCTATTAAGCATCTTTCAGGTGAACTCGATCTTGCTCTAGAGGATTATAATCTGGATCAGGTCAGCACTTACGTGCTCAGTATCCACCCTGAAATCAGATCAGCACAAATTGGAGTTGAGCATGCCCGCTTGATCTTGCAACGAGCCAAGGTGGAACCAATCCCCAATATTACTGTGGGTACGGGATACACTCGCCAGAGCCAGAACCGGTCCGATGACTGGGACATCGGTTTTAGTGTTCCTCTCCCGCTTTGGAACAAAAATCAGGGAAACATATTGTCTGCCGAAACAAATATCAATGTGGCAATGAACCAAACGGAGCGTGTACAGAATGAACTGATGGATCAACTTGCGATCGCTTATTCAGCTTATGCTTCCGCACGGGAACGGGCTGAACGTTACCAGGTTTCAATCTTGCCGAAGGCTCAACGAACTTATGAACTTTCAATGGTAGCATACCAGGGAGGACAGTTTGAGTACCTACGTGTACTGGAAGCACAACGATCTGTAGCTGAAGCCAATCTGGAATTGATTCGCTCCATGAGCGAGATGTGGCTGGCTGCCAGCGAAATTGCAGGACTGATGTTGGAAGATCAGTGGCCTTTAGCTCCTGTCCCTCCCTTACCTGAAAAGGAACAATCATGAAGAAACTTCTTCAAATAGTGAAACCCATTCTGGCAATCGGGATCGTTGCGATATTGATTGCTACCGGCTATTTCACGCGTGACAATTGGTTGCCGCTTTTAGAACAAAACAAAACCGCCAGATCGGATAACGTTTCTACTGCTTCAACCAAAGCAAGCGATAAGAAAAACGCAGCTTCCGAGCAGATTATTCTATCAGACCAGGCGATTGCCAATTTGGGCTTGCAGGTCAAATCAATACAGCCTGAGACCTATTGGAAAACGCTACAGGTCCCGGGCATGGTAGTGGATCGACCCGGTCGCAGTGATCGAGGGATCGTTTCTCCTGTAGATGGAGTGGTCGACAAAATGAATTATTTTCCAGGCGACACAGTCCACCCTGGGGATGTGCTCTATACGATCCGCATCCTTAGCGAGTCTTTGCAACAGACCCAGTCGAAACTGTTTAAAGATACGCAAGACATCAAACTCGCCGAAGCAAAAAAGAAACGCCTGGAATCTTCAGGAGGAGCAGTCCCCGGTGCCCGGATCATTGAAGTCGCTAGTGAAATCACGCGACTGAAAGTGGCAATCAAAGGGTATCGTCAGGAACTGCTTAGTCGAAGTTTTACACAAAATCAGTTGAACGAAGTGGCTGCAGGTAATTTCGTCAAAGAACTGAATATTCTCGTTCCCTCTCAAGCTAGCGAATCCAAACCATTGGGGACCTCTGTCGTGCTGCAGGCGACAGGTGAGGAAGTAAAACTGGACTCCCCCCCCTCCTTTGAAGTTCAGGAATGCAAAATAGATCTAGGCCAACAAGTCAGAACCGGTCAAATGTTGTGTTTGCTGGCAAATCATCAGTTGCTGGCAATAGAAGGTCGGGCATTTCGAGACGAAACACAACTTCTTGAACAAAGTGTCAAAGCCGGTTGGCCAGTTGAAGTGGACTTTCAGGAAAACGCGATCGCAGACTGGCCTCCCGTTAATCAGACTTTCTGGATTCAATATCTGGCAAATGTCATAGATCCCATTAATCGTACCTTTGCGTTTCGTATGGCGTTGGAAAATCAGTCTAGAGTTGTGAAACAAGATGGAATGACCCAGATACTCTGGCGGTTTCGTCCAGGTCATAAAGTCCGCATCTTGATCCGGGTCGAAAAGCTCGAAAACGTCTTTGTACTTCCCACGGATGCCGTTGCCCGCGACGGAGCTGAAGCATTTGTTTTTACCCAGAACGTCAATACGTTTCAACGCAAGGCGGTTCGAGTACTGGAACGAGACCGACGCTATACCGTCATCGCGAATGATGGATCGCTCATGCCTGGTTCGTTTGTAGTACAGAGTTCTGCCGAACAGTTGAACCGTATGTTGAAGTCCTCATCAGGAGACGACTTACCAGAAGGCTACCACATTCACGCCGATGGCAGTCTCCATAAGAACGAAGACGAAGGGAATTAGGGGAATACCGTGCTCAATTCAATCATCCGACTCTCACTGACCCATCGAACGCTGGTGCTTGCCGCCTGTGTCGTTGTCCTGGCTTATGGGGGTTATTTAACGACAACCTTACCTATTGATGTGTTCCCAGATCTTGATCGACCTCGAGTCGTGATTCTAACAGAGTGTCCTGGCATGTCTTCTGAAGAAGTCGAAACGCTGGTTACTTATCCAATAGAAACAGCGATCCTAGGGGCAAACGGGGTTGAAGATGTCCGCAGTCAATCCAGTCAGGGCATGAATGTCATTTACATCGAGTTCAGTTGGAAGACGGAACCTCGGTACGCTCGACAGATTGTGTCAGAGCGTCTGGCAAATGTACCGATGCCACCAGGCATCCGTCCGATTATGACACCTCAGGCATCCATAATGGGGCAGATTCTGCATGTTGGAATTCATCGCAGAAAGGGGCCACAAGGTGGAAAGTTGACTGCGGTTGGGCAGACGGGATTACTGGCAGAACGCACAGGAAATGAAGCAAGTCCTGAACTGACCGTTTGGAATCCGGTGAATCGAAACGATCTCAGCTTGTGGAAGAAAATTGAAGTCGAGAATCCCAAATGGGATGAGACAAACCCTGGGCGTGATGTGGCATTTGTCTGGAATAAACGGTCCTATGACGTTATTTTCCCGACTCCTCTCGAAGAACGAATGGATCTGCGTACGACCGCGGACTGGTTAATCAGACCGCGACTACTGAAGCTGACTGGCATTGCTGAGGTCATTGTCATGGGCGGTGATGAGAAGCAGTATCAGGTTCTGGTTGATCCCATCAAGTTGCAAGAATATAACGTATCACTTCAGGATGTTGAGGCCGCTGTCCAGTCAAATAACCTGAATGCCAGTGGCGGGTTTATAATCGGAGGCCAGACAGAGCGTTCTGTGAGGGTGATTGGTCGTCTTGGTGCTCTGACAAGCGACGTCCTGGATGAGCTCCGAAAAGCCCCTGTCAAAATGAATGGAGACCGTGCCGTACTTTTATATCAGGTGGCACAAATCGTGGAAGGGCCGGCTCCCAAACGGGGCGATGCCAGTATTGATGGACATGCCGGTGTGGTTATTACAATTGTCAAACAGCCACATGCTGACACCAGAAAACTGACTGACGACGTGATGGCTGCTTTGAGTGATGCAGAATCAACGCTACCTGCCGACATTGTGATCAATACCAGCCTGTTTCAGCTCAAGAGTTTTATTGACCGAGGAATTTACTACGTCGAAGAAGCGCTTGTCATAGGAGCCATTCTTGTCGTGATCGTGCTGTTCTTGTTTCTGCTGAATTTTCGCACGACATTCATCACGTTGACAGCCATTCCATTGTCGCTGGTGATTACAACTCTGGTATTTCGCATCGTAGGGGTCATGTCTGGGACAGAATTATCAATCAACGTAATGACCCTGGGGGGAATTGCAGTTGCCATTGGCGAACTGGTCGATGATGCCATTGTGGATGTGGAAAATATCTTTCGACGCCTGGGAGAAAACAATTTAAATCCCAATCCGAAACCTGCCATTGTGGTCGTGTATGAAGCCAGTCGAGAAATCCGCTCTGCCATCGTCTTCGGGACAGCAGTCGTTGTCCTGGCCTTTATGCCTCTATTTGCTTTGTCCGGTGTGGAAGGTCGCTTGTTTATCCCATTGGGAATTGCCTATATCGTTTCAATTCTGGCTTCTTTACTGGTCTCACTGACTGTCACACCGGTACTCTCTTACTACCTCCTGCCTCAAGCAAAGGCAACTCATGCCCATCAGGATGGGCGGTTACTACGAGTGCTGAAATGGGGAGCGAGTTTCCTGATTCGATTCAGTATGCGGCGGGCAGGCATCCTATTGGTTTTGACCTGGGCACTCGTTGGTTACAGTGTCTGGGAATTGTCAAAGTTGGGAGCTGACTTTCTTCCCAAATTTGATGAGGGAAGCGTACAAATCAATGTATCTTTACCTGGCGGATCGTCGCTGAAAGCATCCAACGAGGCATCCTCACTGATTGATTCGCAACTTGTCAAACTGCAGAAGTCTGCAGAAAATCCGAATGGTCCCGTATTGCACTTTTTTCGCAGGACAGGTCGAGCAGAGCTGGATGAACATGCTCAGCCAGTCAACGTGGGTGAATACATTTTGACGATGAACCCAGACTCAGACCATGGTCGGGACGAGTTTCTGGATACGCTACTCTCTGATTTGCGCTCAAATGTACCAGGGGTTGGGATTGAAGCGGAACAACCCCTTTCTCACCTGATTAGCCATATGCTGTCCGGAGTGAAAGCCCAAGTCGGGATTAAGCTGTATGGAGACGACCTCGACAAGCTGCGCGAGTTGGCAGGAGAAGTTCGCGATGCGATCACTGATATACCTGGTGTGACACCTCCCATTATCGACCCACAGGAACGGGTAGATGAGTTACATGTAGTCCTGAAACCTGATGAGCTGGCTTTCTTTGGGCTGAGTCGGGAATACATAGCCGACTTCGTACAGACTGCGTTGAAAGGCGAAGCAGTATCGCAAGTCTTAGATGGTCAGAGACGTTTTGACCTTGTGATTAAACTCAACGAAGAGCATCGCTCAGATCCTTATAATCTGGGTGAACTACGTATTGATCTTCCCGATGGGCGGGGGCAAATACGTTTGCGAGAAGTGGCCAACTTCCCAGGTTCAGCCAGTGGACCAAATTTGATCAACCGAGAAAACGTCAGGCGCCGTCAAACAATCCGTTGTAATGTCTCAGGACGTGACCTCGCCAGTGCAGTCTCTGAAATTGAAGAACGGGTGCGTGATCAGGTCGCATTGCCAACCGGTTACTTTGTTGAGTTTGGGGGACAATTTGAAGCTCAACGGTCTGCTACGTTTCTGATTACAATACTGGCGGCAGTTTCAGTCGCTGGAATATTTATTGTTCTCATGATGCTTTATCCGTCAGCACGGATCACGTTTCAGATCCTGAATGCCATTCCGACTGCTTTTATTGGTGGTGTCTTCGCACTAGTATTAACCAACCAGACTCTTACCGTGGCTAGCATGGTAGGATTCGTATCTCTGGGGGGAATTTCTGTGCGAAACGGCATCCTGTTAGTGACACACTACTTTCATTTAATGGATGAAGAAGGGGAAGCGTTTAGTCAAAACATGGTGCTGCGGGGAAGTTTGGAAAGGCTTGCTCCGGTCCTGATGACCGCCTTGACCGCCGGTATTGCTTTGATTCCTCTTGTGGTGGGTGGTAATAAACCAGGGTTAGAAATTTTATACCCTGTCGCCACTGTGATTTTAGGAGGTTTGGTAACCTCAACGTTTTGCGAATTTTTTATTCACCCCGGCTTATTCTGGAAATTCTCGGGGAAAGATGCCGAACGACTGGTCCGTAGTAAAAGCTCTGATGAAGAACTGCTGCGATCTGTATAAGAATGTAATACACGTAAACTATTTCTATCATGCAAAGGAAAACGAAATGATGTACACAAAATCGCTGGGCTTACTGTTGGCAGCTTTACTCGTCACCGGTTGCTCGGACAAAGGCACTACCGATGCTCCGAAAACGGAAACTGCACAACAGGCCGAAAAACAGAATGAAGCTACCAGCACCGAAGAACATGCACCACACGGTTCAGGACCAAATGGCGGGGTGGTGTTTGATCTGGGAAAATATCACGCCGAATTCACAGTGGATCATCCCAAGCATGAATGCATGATTCTTTTCATAGGTAACGACGAGAAAACACCAGTAGCGGTTACAGCAAAAAATCTGACGCTAACCACAAAAGAGACAAAGACAGAAGAGGGAAAAGTTGTTCCCCCCATGACAGTGAAGCTGGTACCGCAGGATGAAACCGACGGGAAGGCGACGAAATTCGTCGGCACAGATCCTGGCATCGGTAATGTTGCCGACTTTGAGGGCACGGTTCTTGGTGAAGTCGATGGAAAACCTTCTCAGGGTGAGTTCAAAGAATAAACTGTCTGGTGATAATTATGGTTTCCATTGAGGTCGCCGCCGCCGGTAAAACGGCAGCGGTGGCCTTTGGATACAGTCGAGTGCTTAAATACTCTAAATACGATGAAAGTAGATAATGTACTATGTTCTCAAAATTCTGCTCACTGCCGGGTTAGTAGTTGCTGTATCGGAGATATCCAAGCGTAGCTCGCTTTGGGGTGGAATTCTCGCTTCGTTGCCACTGGTTTCTTTTCTTGGAATGATCTGGTTATATATCGACACAGGTAGTACAGAGAAGGTTTCGGAACTTTCAAAAAGTGTATTCTGGCTTGTCCTGCCTTCATTATCTTTTTTTCTCATGCTGCCTTTTTTGCTTAAGAAAGGAATGGGCTTCGGTACCAGTTTCGCATTTTCAACCATGGTTATGATTGGTCTCTATCTGGTCATGATTGTCTGTTTAAAGAAACTGGGAATTCATACTTAGTGCGATCCGAGCAGCAATTGATATCTAGGGGTTGAATTTCAAAAGCTGTTAAGTTTAAGAAAAACCCATTTGCCCAAAATATGCTTACGAATCTTGTTTAACTCCAATTAACCATGAATCCCAACAGGATTGGCAACAACAGAGAAAATTATGAATCCATTAAAGGTTGTAAATACTTAAATATAAATACGTTGCGTATTTTATAATAAGGATTGAATTAAATATGGTTGTGTCTTCGACTAGGCCGAATTCAATCATAGCGTGAAGTTGACGAATCGGATGAGTTTGTCGACATACTGGTGAACCATCGGCACTTTGATCCCGTGGATGAATCGCTCAGATGAGTGCGAGTCGAGCGAAAGGACCACACCATCGTAAGTCAGAGGGAATTCAACCGCCAAATCGCAAAGTTCAGCGCGCTCGCAAAGCTCACCCACATAACATACGGCACCATCAACCAGCCAGCGATCTTCGAGCTATTGAAGAACGCGAATGTTGTTGCCATGATTGCCAGCCATAGAACCACAATCTCCGCAAAGGCCCAGCCGGGTTGCTCCTGCGTCATCTGCGTTTTGCACCAACTCCTTAATAATCGGAAATCCTGTGTCACCGATCGAATAACGACCTTCAGAAAGGTTCTGACGAATCTGTCTGATGAAGGTCGCTGCTGAGGGAATGAATCCTTTGTTCGACATTGCTTTCCCAGTTTTTTAAATGCTTAAAGATGAATCTCATAGTTATTTGAATGACGCGACGAGTTGTGTGCGAGTCCTGGATGCGTCGCTCCAACATTTTGATTAAGAGCTCGGCGCTAGGCCCTTTGAGAACTTGAGCTCACTTGATGGTGGCTTCTTATACGCTTGGGTACTTAACCGAGGCGTCTCGTTGACGGAGGGATTTGATGATGTTCTCGACATCATGCAACTTAAAAGACGAATTGTTCTGATTGGGGGCAGTGTTGCTACCATGATTACACGATAAAGTGCTCCGCTATGATTTTGTTGGCCTGGGGCGTGACGTCCGTACCTTCAAAAGTCTCGATCAATCGACCGGGGAAATGTTTTTCGTACCACTTCTTTTTAGTTTCGGTGTGGTTGCGATACTTGTCCTGATCCAGTCGGCCCCAGTGTTCCCAGAAATACTGCTCGCCGTTCAATGTGATGGTGAAGTCAGGAAGATAGAACGTGCCGTCCGGGGCAAAGAGTGGTTCTTCGTAGCGGAACAGAATTTCACGTTCAGCCAGCATGTTCGTGATGATCACCTCGGACTTAGACCGCACGACGAACTCTGAAAGCGTCTCGTGAATCTTGCCTTCTTCGTACCAAGCCTGCACATTCAGCATCACATCCGGGATCGGTGCGAATTCAAAGATTGATGAGTTGATGCAAACGAGATGTGACCGTTCTCGGCGCCGCATATTCAGCAATGGCCCGATGTCTTCTTGAATCAGCAGCGTGCAATGTTTGCTGGCTCGCGTGATTCCGGTGTAGAACAGTTCGGGCGACAGCAGCGTGTCTTTGTGCTTGGGCACAATGAAGTACACATGATCGAATTCGCTGCCTTGTGACTTGTGGACGGAGATTGCGTACGCCAGTTCAAGATTGTTTTCGACCTTGGACTCGGGAATCCACTTGTCGTCCTTGTCTTTCCCGAGTTTTGAACCGTAACCCACCCAGTGCTTTTTGTGCTCGAACTGAACCTGAAAATGTCGAAGGTTGAATTCGCCCCATTTCCACTTTGCACCATCATACCCATGGGGTTTTACGTAGCCCAATTCCCCATTGAAGACTTCGACCCTCTCCGCCTTCTTGGTTTCGGGGTTGTAGCCATAAACCGGCTCACGATTCGACAACGAACGATTCGTAATTTGAATGACCTTGTCGAACAGCATGATTCCGTCGAGTTGACGATTGAAGTCGGGCTGTTCTCCTCGCGCAATCCCTTTGATGTGTTTCTGGATTTCCTCGTTGAGCGGTTCTGTGCCAAACAGCTCCCCGCGGTACTTGCGATCGTCGTCCTGATTCAGCGGGTTGCTGTAATTGGCGTAGTAAACAATCAGACTCTTGTCGTTCTCGATTTGCGCGAAGTAGTCTATGGCATTCTGAAGTCGCTGGTTGTAATCGAAGCTCCCCCCGCTCTGCTTGACCTCGTCGCCATACATTTCTTCGTAAGGCCAGATGCAGACAGTGCTCGGTTTAAGTTTCCAGCTAACGCGTTTGGCACCGCCTTTGAAGAACACTGGCGGGTCAGAGTGGATGTCGAACGACTTGTCGCCGAACGCGTTGATACTGTACATGCACGGCGGCACTTCGCCGCTGAGTTTTGAGCAGCACTTGCCGGCATTCTCTTTCTCGTAGGCAAGGTCACGCTTCTCACGAATCAACTCGCCGGGATACGAATGGCGACCCACGCAGTACACGTTGGCGGCCGGGTCCTGACAAACCCTGCCGTTCCATCCATCCTGATGCCATGCGATACGTGCTGAAATGTGTGCTGTCATGCGATATTCCTATTAAGACTTCTTACACTGCGGAAACATTTTCATGTCACGGGCCGTCTACATAAACAATCGGTAATCGTAGGACACTGGGCCGAAACGCTGCAACTTGGCTCCAATCCGGGCAATTTGACGGGACGAGTCGATCGTGGCAGGTAACTTTGAATACATGTCAGCCGAGTTCCAATCCATCTTTGAAAGTCCAAGTAGCTCCGCCGCGATCGTCTCTAAGTCCGTGTCACCGGCGTGTCGTTTCACGATCAGCGGTGACGGGATGTGCCGTTTACCTTGAAAATACTTCCAGCCGCTTTTGACTGAGTCTGTCACACCATGGCACCACACCAGAGCTCGGCGACTTCCAATCTTGACGACTGTGCCACGGCGTACCGGGAAATTGTCTTCGTCGAATCCCACAACACGTTTTCCGTTGATGGTTTTCGTTGTCTGAACTGATGAGACATAACGGAGCGCAGAATCAACCTGCACTTCAAGTAGATCAATGCTGTCGACCCCCGATAGCCCATCGAGTAACCCTTGCTTTTCATCACGCAGAAACGGAGTCTGTTTGTGGAGGACAACCCGCGGCGGCAAGCGGGACTGTGACTCAAAAAACAGCTGCCGAATTGACTCTGCAACTTGACGAGCATCATCGTACGACATGTGCGGATTTCGATTCCGCATTATCGGGTTTTCAATTTTGCTCAGCCGGAACTGTAATCCCTGTCCTTGTGCGTTGTAGAGATGGCTGCACCCGAGCACAGTCTGTTGACCATGCGGTGCGTACCGATCCACAGTAAAGCCGAGACCGACAAACGCAGCGTTCGGGTCTAAGGATGCCAGCGCCCATGGTGTACGCATTGCCTTAGCATAAAACGCGAGAGCCAGCCACCACCAAACCCTGCATTGCTGCTGACTAGCTAGCGTGTGTTCTTCAAGGAATTGAGTTGCGATACCTTTCTGAATGCAATACGCCTTTACAAAGTCGTGCAGGTCGAATCCTTCTTGCTCGTCCCGGTAGACTCGGAAACGAGACCAACGCTCAGGTATGAAAACCAAGACGACATTGGGCTTGTTTGCCGCAACGAGTGAATCAATTGACCGCGTTATGTGCTGCGCCGTTTGCAGACATGTTTTCAACTCATTCCCAGAATCCGCAGGCTCTGAACAGATTGACCACCCGGCATCTCCGTGCTGAGGCAATTCGACCGGCAACCCGAACGCACTTTGAAATCCGGGATATTCGATAAGGTAGTCCGCTTCTGACTTGTTCGGTTGCTGACGGACATTAGCCTGCTGCAAATATCTTGCCAGCTGAGCAGACTCCTTGGTAGGGCAAACGATGCCGATTCGGACGGCTGGCATGAGTCCGCGAGACGTCAGCCCAAAGTCGAATGGCTGATTATTTGCCAACCCGCGTAGCGGATGAGGGTCTGTTACAAAAGCCGTCGACTGCTTGTTGGAGAATTGCAGGAGTGGCTCAGGAACTTTGACGCCCAACTGTTTGATGTGCGGACGCATCCCGTCACTGATCTGTATCGGCCGCTCCTTCTGTCGCGTACCTATCGAGGCGAAACACGGTGCAGAACGAACTCTGAATCGAAACGTAGAACCACAGTTCGCTGGGAATTCAAATTCGTTCGTTCCTTTATGTGGAAACAGCGATTCGCGCCAAAGATCGAGTGCCTTGTTGAACTTGTTATTGTGTTCATATCCCAGCACCTCCATCTTCAGCGTGCTTGAAACTTCTTTTGGCAAGTCGCTTCCATCTTTGTCCTTCACAATAACGGTCGGCTTGAGAACAAGTTGATTGCGACCACCAAAGAAACGCAGTGACACAACCGCTGCTCTATGGATGTGACACTGAGTTCCGGCGAATGGCTTGACTCGATCTGGCTTCGACTGCCAAAGTAATTTGCGATTGTCTGCCTCGATCCCGATGGTTTGACTTAGAATACGAAGCAGCGCTTGAAGCATCAGCGAATTGACCGTCCCGTTTTCGATCGTGAGATCAGCGTCAGTTACAGGTGTACGTTTTATAGAGTCCTCAATGCGATTGCCGAATGCTTCTTTGATGTCATCAATCAATCCGATTGCGAGCACCTTCCCTTTGAACGGTACTGCGACAAAGTTTCGATCTTTGCACAGGTCATCCAGCCATGACCAAGGTTTTTCGGGCCAGTCGTTCAAACTGAACTCAAGTAGCTCAGAGGGGCATTCGATCTCGAATGCGTTGCTTTTGATCAGCGCCGTGCAAGGAAGTTCGTCGACATAAAACGGATCGCAGGTATCGCCACCTTGATTGGTCGCGTCCAACAGCACTCTAGCTTTGTCCTGCCGGTTATCCTTAAGGCAGTGCAAAGCGAGTCGTGAGAGGATGTCGTCAAATCCGTGCGTTGGGACAAAATACGCCGTCCGATTCGCGGTACGTGCTGCCCCCAAGAGATGCTTTACCGGTGTTGCGATGTGGTCGCCGTATCCGCACCAATACAAGGCCCCGCTTCCAGGCTGTGAATAAGCGTCGTTGAGCGCCTTCATCAATGAAGCATCTCGTCCGCTGTACCCAATGACGATCAATGTCGCGTCGCGTAACTCTTTGATGAGTGCATCACAAAGTTCTGCTTCCTGCTTTTGCAGCTCACCATCCGTGTTCTTGAGCTCGTCGTATCGGTAGTCTCCATGCAAAGAGACGCATAACAATTCGCCTCTACTGGTCGAATCTGCTTGATTCTCAATTCAAGGATTGAACGAATCTCAGTTCGGTACGCGTCCCACATTCCGAACATGCGTTCCAATGTGCTGGTATCTGGTTTGGAACCACGGACATGCTGCTCAAACATTCGACACGACGCTTTGACCTTCGCGCCCTCTCCGACAGCGAAACCTCGGACGAGCAAATACCGCGTTTCCTCTTTGCCGATTCGATCCTTGTCGAGGCCGTCGTTCTCGATGATCAACTGAAACGCATTCTTGGTCGTAGCGCTGCATCCGTTCCAGAGCTTGTCCAGGAAGTCTGACAATTCGGCTGCAACCGCTCCTGCTGCGCCGTTGACGTGGTCGTTGGTAAGCTCGCCATTTCCCGCATCTGCGAGCGCATTTAGAATCGAGAGCAGCAGCACGGGATGGCCGCCGGTCCAGTTGCTTAACTCCTTCTTCCCGCCCTGATTCATCGTTAGCGAGGCGCTCGTCAAAGCGTGTTCCACATCTGCGTCGTCAAACGGTCCCACTCGAAGAGGGTTTACATCGAACATGTTCCAGAAGGGGCTATCCTCGACCTGCTTGTTGCGGGCGAGTTCGGTCTGGGTGGCTCGTGTTGCCGTGATAACCCGATGTTTCTTTCCGTAGAAAAGGTCACGAAGGTTTCCGAAAAGCTGTCCCGACAACAGTCCCTGACTGAGCGGCTTGTCGAAGCCATCCCAGATCATCAAGACGGACCGTTCTTCTATTTGCAGCAAATCCATCACCTCCTTGATAACCGGAAGTGACTTTTCGTTCTGCAATTCTGAGCGATAATCTTTGTAGGTAATGGCGTCCGAGTCCATGGCGGAATACAATAGGTCGCAAAGCTGCTCAATGAACTCCTCGTCTGATTGCGGCGGTGCGTACCCAAGTTGCCAATAGATGACCAGCGAATAGGGTGAGTCCTCTTTCTTCGCCCGTTCAACCAAGGCATTAAGCAGGACAGTCTTGCCGATGTGCCTTGGCCCAACGATCGACAGGTTTTCGGGCGATGTTTTCGCCAGCTTGCCCCAAATCCCATCCAGCAGGGCCTGTCGCCCGATCATTGGAATGTCGTCTGTGCCCAGTATCGGGAAGAATTTGTCACTCATCATCTATATCCTTTGTGTCTTCGATTTCATCTTCAGGCCTCGTTATCTCGCTGAGTTTTCCGCTGATGTCTTCCGCTTCGGCACGGGCACGGCTACGGAGAATTTCAAAATCCTGTTGCGAGTCCAGCCACTGCCCCATCATTGGAATCGTCAGCGTGTAATACGCGCCAGATGACTCACCATGCAGGTCGACCAGCTCCAGCTCTCTCAGAAGTTCAAGGTCCGAGATCACGATTTCCTCGCGGAGTTCAACACCTGCTTCTTCCAGCTTTGCTTCGATCACGCCGAGACGCATGGGGTCTGGACCATTCTCCTCGCGGTGCAGCAGGTAGAGCAGGAACCGTCGTCGATCAAACTCGGTGTAATCCCAGAGGCTGGCAAAGTGTTCATTGTCCTCGACCAACGCGTCGGCCGCGTCGTTGACATGGTCGACAGTGATCGAGCGGACTCCTGTTCTCGCTGCAATATCGAAAACACGGTTGCACAGACATTGCAACAGGTAAGGCTGTCCGGCCGTCAGCTCGTGTGCTCTGTTGACAGCCGACTTGGAGTACGACAATCGACCGGCAACTGGCTCAGTGATCAAACGAGCTGCTGCTTCCAGCGGCAATGCTGATACGCCGAGTCGAGTACCCAAACCGAACAAGGCGGACCAGTATTCCTGCCGCATTCGCTTCAGCCGACGCGAGCCAGTGAGGATTGCGGAGAGCTTTGGGAATGACTGTACGAGGAAGCGGATATTTTCCGGCACCTGCGGTGACGTAACCTTGTTGTTGATGCCTTCCTGTAACTTGTCAAACTCGTCGATCATCAAGAGTAAGCCGAGTTGCTGTTCAGCAAGCGTCTCAATAATTGTTTCCAGGTATTCACGAAAATCCTGAAACGGTGCTTCCTCACTAATCCCTTGCTGAAGTGCGCGGGCGATCCCGAGTTTCTTGTCGCCGTCCAGAACCGTTCCATCAGGCATCACAACGGAGCCGTTCAATTTCCGCATGCTTTGCACGAGTTCATAGGCGATACTGCGAAAGACATCTGCCGTGGGAATGCCGCCTTCGCTGTTGCCCTCTGCACCTTGAAGACTACAATAGACACCTAACCATCCGGGGATTGCTTTGGCACCTTCAAGGTGCCAAAGCACAGAAGACTTTCCTGCGCGGCGGTTTCCTTCCAATAAGACGACATTGCCACTCTGTAATATCTGCCGCTTGATTTGCTCGATCAACTCTTCGCGACCGAAGAAGACGTCGTTTCGGTCAACTTTTACGGGATCGCCAGTAACGTATGGACTGGCACCTAGGTCAGCTGTTTCAGAAGCAGACTCAGCAGAGACAACGGAAAATCGCAGGTCTTTCGAGCCTGATATTTCATCGCCTTCAAGAGACAAGCATTCCCACTGAATGGTCACGTCAATATGATTGTATTCTTCAAGGGCGACGACCGAAAACTCTGCTTCGGCGGAATCGCCCGCCGCAAGAAACTGAATGTGGACATCGTTGAAAGGCTCGCCCCATAAACGCAGGCTCCGAATGGGCAACGTTCCCTGATTCTCAACCTTCAGTGTTAAGTCCGTGCACTCGCCGACTGGCACTTCCGTGACATCGGTTGTGATAACGAGTCGGTTTTGCTTGACCATCGACTCCGTGGTTAGCTTGAGCCATTTTTCCAATACACGGGTAAACGATTTGGCCTTCCGGTTGTCCGGCAAATCGCCGTCGGCGGCTTCTTCTGCTCGATCCAGACGTCGACCAACCTCATTCAGAACACTGAATAGTGCGGGGCCGTCCGGGATATCCTCTGCGCCTCGAAACGGAGTGAGTGCCTCACTGAAAGCCAGAGTCCATGCCGTCAGCGGCCCGGCGTCCGACGTCGAGTGTGCAACCTCATTTCGCAATTTACGAAACTCGCCTGACAGCTTCTGCCAGTAGCTGATTCTCAGCGAATCCACGTCTTGATTGGACAAGGTGGCCCAGTAGTGATTCAACCATTGCGAGACGGCGTTTGTCTCCGTCCCCGTCAGGAGTCGGCTGAGCAGTTCGATAGCATCGGTGCCAAGTTCGCGATACTCCGCACCGATTCGCCGTTGCATCTGGATCGGCGGGAGTGGAATAGGAATCTCTTTGAACACAGCTGAGGACAAGTGTTTGGCAGCCGAACCGCGTGCCCGTTCCTCCAGCCAGAATCGCACCTCGCTGCTATTCAGATACGCCATCACAAAATGTGGATCGAGTACGTCGCCATCGACTCGCAACACGAAGAAGCTGTTAGCTGCAACGCCGCCAACTGCGCCATTCCTGACAATGCCAGTCTTTCCGATCGTGCCTGACTTAGATACCAGCACGTCGCCGTGCTTTAGCTTCCACTTTGGGGCAATCTCTTTCGCAACTTCGCGTTTGACCCAAGCTGTCCCGGCCGCCGCTACACCGTTTGCGACATCACGAATCCGAATGTACGGAATCTCGTACGACTCAGCGTACTCGCGGTACTCAAGGTCTTCCGTCAGCGATTCCATGTGTTTGAGCAAGCTCATCCGCTCATGGTGCTCCCCAGGCTCATTGTCATTGAGTTCATTCACTCTCGCCTGCAACTGTGCAATCTCGGCTGAAATCTCAGCAACAGGAACGAGACCTTCATCATCGACGCTGGGAACATCCAAGAGATCGCGAGACGGAATCGAACGTCCCGCCGTGATTTTGCAGCAATCCTGAAGCGGCTGAATCTCGATTTCATCTGGCAGCTCGCTCAGCAGGGATGAAAGCTCGCTTTGGTTGCGTTTCTTAGCCGATCTCTTCCAGGACCGACTTGAGGTCGTATCCCTGTTCCTGCTTGGCCTCGATGGTAATGGCACCTCCGGCCGCTACCGATTCTGGCCCCATCGTCAGCACAAAATCACCCGTCTTGCTACGCGGAATGCGTCCGACCGTGCTGGTGGTGCGTTCGCAAACGTCGCCCCGATTCCGGGCATCTGCTTCGACATATTCACCGACTGCATCCTGGAAATCGTCTCCGTGACGAGTGCCACGAGCCTTCTCCAGCTTTCGCGCCTTCAGAGTTGCAACGGTTTCTCGAATCTCGGTGTGGAATTCAGTGTTTGACTTCTCGATCTGGCCGATCACTTCCAGCAACTGGCGTCGCAGCAATGAGAGAGGTGAAGCCTCATCATCGAGTGTGAGACTGCCTTTGACCGTGCCATTGACGGTTTCAAGCAGCTTCGCCATCCGCGACATCGCAGAGTCTTCATTATCCTGCGAGAACTGATCTGAGATTTGTTCCTGGGCCTTCTCGACGCGGTTGACAAGACGTGTGAGCGCACCTTCTTCGTTGTCCAGAGAAAATTCGTTGCGGACCTCGGCGACGTCGTCAGCCAGACCTTTCCGCAACTTTCCATTGGCGTCGGTGACTTCGGTGAGGAGACGTGATAAAGCGGAGGTTTTGTCGTCCAGCGAGAAGTTCTTCACGATCTGGTCACGCTGCGACTGAAGGGCCAACCCGATCACCTCTTTCAACGAAGCAAGCAAGCCATTGGCCTGTTCGGGAGACAGCATCTTGAACAATGGGCTTTGATCACCGACATGCGCTGCAAGAGTCTGTGCGACTGTTGACGCATCTTCGCCGAGATGGCGATTGAGAAGTTCATCCAACTCGCCGTCACGTTTCACGAGACGATCCAGCCGCTGCGTCAGTTGGCCAGACTCGGGATCGAAGTATCCCTTCAGCGAGTTGGAAATGCCGCCTGTGCATTGAACAGAGTGCTCCGCCAATACTTCACGAAGTGAATGCAACATCTGCGAGACTTCGTCTCGCACAGAGGTCGCATCAATGACTCCAGTCGCTTGACGCATGGCATGTACTCCGATTCGCAGTGCGGCCAGCGCGTAGCGGTTCCGCTCGTCATCCTTTTCATGGGCACGCAACTCGGAACAGACATCCGGGTCAGTGACAATCAATTCAAGCGTCATGCGGCTGTGAAGGCGCGATGAGTCACCTTCGACTGCGAAGTGCGGACCGTTGTTTCCGTTCGGATTGTTAAAAGTGGATTCTTGCATGATTTGTCCCTTGGCGTTGCCGCTGTTCTTTTTAGCTATTTGGTTTCGACAAACGCTCTAAATGCAACAGGCGTGCCATTACGATTTCACTCCATATTTCTTCATCCAGTTTGTGAACGTCTGATAGTTTGGAAGCCCCACAAGTTTGCATGCCGCTGACTTGTTTTTGTCCGCCTCGTCATATGCTCGAGACAGGTAGTGGCGAGCCACTTCGCCGATCAGTTCCGTCAGATCCAAGTCGTTACCCAGACTGCGGTTGAGGATCGAGTCATATCCCGGCAAAGCACGCTTGACGGGGAACAACGAATTGCGAATTTGCTCGGTTCCGATAGTCATTCCACCAGACCAAATAGCGGCTCGGCAAAGCGTGTTAGATAATTCTCGAATGTTGCCCGGCCACGGATGTTGGTTCAGAAGATTTCTTGCACCCGCAGAAAGTTTCTTGTGTTCCCAGCCGGGACTGGCGGTACGGTCAACATTGATTCGATCTAGAAAGTAGTCAATCAGAAGATTGAGATCATTCGGGCGTTCCCGGAGCGGCGGAAGGTTCAGAACGCCGACCGCAAGCCGGTGAAAAAGATCTTCCCGAAACCGCTCCGCTGCGACTTCATCCAGCAAAATCCGATTGGTTGCTGCAATAACACGAAAGTCGACGCTCTTGCTTTTTGCTTCACCCACGCGCGTGATCTTCTTCTCCTGCAACGCACGCAATAGTTTTACCTGTGCTGCCAACGGTAATTCACCGATCTCGTCAAGAAATAGCGTGCCACCGTTAGCGGTCTCCAGGTATCCAACTTTGTTTTCACTTGCTCCTGTGAACGCACCTTTCTTGTGGCCGAAGAACTCGGATTCGACTAATTCGGCTGGGATCGCACCACAATTTACCTCAACGAACGGCTTGCCTGCTCTCAGACTGGACGCGTGGATCGCTCGCGCAAACAGCTCTTTACCTGTCCCTGATTCGCCCTGAATTAACAATGGCACATCTTCGACTGCGACACGCCGGGCCTGTGCGATCACTGTTTTCATTACCTGGCAGCGGTGAATGATCTCCGTGAACTCTGGAGCTTCCGGCGGTAGTCCCTGTGTGAGTCGCCTAATTTCCTCGTCGCCTTCGATGTCTCGCATTGGGATGTAGTCCGCTGCGATCTCAAACGGAATCGAGATCGTCCTGACCCCTTCTTCCTTCGACGATTCAATTAACTCTGCTGGGAATTGTGTTTTGGCGAGCAGCACCCACACTGCACCCATCGCTGGCGTCCCGGGACTGACATGAAACGTGCGATGCCGATCGATGTCTTCTTTTTCCAGCGTCTTCAAGACGCCAATTGCCCCTTCGTAGATCTCATCAAATCGTGTTGGGCCTGTCAGCTCCACCGGCCAGACGTTGGCTTGGGTACCGGTCTCTTTTTTGAGCCACTTCACAAACGACTTGGAATCAGCGGCTTTGTGATCCGATAGCAGGTGGATCTCGTCGAACTCACGCTTCGTAACCGCATTTGCAATAGGCCCGGGACCGTCACGAGATTCCCCCCGCGACGCCCTGAGGTCAGTATTTCCAATCCATGCTATGAAAGCTTTTGAAGTCATTCCTCTAATATACAAAATAATTTGCAATACGCAAGAATGTTTGTAGTTCTAGCCGGGAGGCAGATACTTCCGCTGTGGCAATATTTTAGCTGAAGAACCTCTTAATCAGATATTTGGCTTGAGTAACTTATATAACCAGCGAAGGGTTACAGAAATTCGAGAATGACATTTATGTTCCGTCACTCAATTGTCATAAAAGAGACGACTTCTCCAGAAACATTGACCACTGCCATGCCATCCGTTCTCCGGTGAAGATCAATTCCAACGAGCCGCATAGTTTTGCTTTCTTGATAGAGAATTCAAATAATGGATAACTGGAACACTCATCTTCGCGTTTAAGGGAGGATTCTTGATACGGCGGTAATTGGATCAAGTCAGCCCTTTTCAAAGTCCGTCAGATCGTCTATCTCTGAATATATTTTTCAAGTTCGTGATCTCCCTTGCAATAGGCACAATCAATTTTAGGTTTGTACATTATTTTAGTCCCTATCCTCAAAGCTCCACCAATCATCCACGACAGAGGTAAGTTCATAGTTTTTATAATTCACCTTACTGAGCGTATAGATCTGGCGAGGTATATGAATTCGGTTATTTGTGTGCTGAGCCCAGGTGGCATAGGATGGAATACCGGCAATCAACCACAGATCATCTGTTGGGACGCTCGCATGGCGGTTGAAAACGAATTCAATATCGCGTTTCAAATTATTGATATGTTTCTTGTATACTCGCGAATTATATAGCAATATTTTGACACGTGCCTTTACGTCGAGGAGTTTTAACAAATCGCGTAGAACTTCGTTTCTGGAACCCATTTCAGACTCAACACCCAAAAGAATTTCATACTTTTCATCACTGGGAAGACGCGGTTCAGTTGCCTGACCAATCACGACAGGGATAGCTCCCATTGTGATTGAGAAATCAAGCATGAATTCACGCATCAGCCATCCATGGTTAACTGAAGACATCGATTCCCAAGAAGTGCCTGTGATGGGCTCTGCCCGGCAGAAGAGGTCATGATGGTGACATCCGAGGTTAACGGCTAAAGGATGCTTGCACCTCTCAAGCGAGTTCCAGAGAATCTCTGCATCTATTCGACCTGAATTTGTAGTATCCACTCTCGCTGTTAGTGTCTCATCAAGTTGAGTTTCTAGCCCTTCTCGAAAGGTCTTCCAAAGATCTTTGAGTAAATGAATGCGATCCACCTCATCCATTGTTTTCATGTTGTTACCTCATAGTTGGGTTAATCTCGGATGATTAACTCGAAAAGTATTTCCGGTGAGCGTCAACTGCAGGGCACTAAATCGTTTGGCTAATATCATTAGTGGGGGGGAATGGTTTTTCGGATCTGAGATTTATTTACTGCTGACTTCAACAAATATGATTTGTTATGTAGTAATATGTAGTTAATCCAACCGAATTTGCCTGAAACGGCCCGAATTGCGCTGCATTTTGAAATGCTATAAATCACGAATAAACACTTTAATTCAGGGGTAAAAAGCTGCTGTCAGCGAAAACTTAATTCTTATCATCGGCGAGAATAATCACCACATGTGGTTGACGCGGCTGCGCTGCTGCCGATACTGCGGAAGTAGCAGAAAGCAGAAGCAGTGTAAGACAACAGATCAGAGTGACAGAATGCCTGCGCATGGGGTTCCTCAGGAATACGTCTCTAAAGGAGTGGGAACGCGTTAATGAGTTCTATTAATAAACTACCCGATCAACAGAGGAAAGGGAATGGACCGTTTGAACGAAGTCCCCTGTCAGCTATTGCGGATTGTATGCGAGAGGCTGTTTCACCCCGGATTTGTCCAAGTAGATTGCAGTCCGTTTTTCCGATATCAGAGGTCATCCACAGTTTTTAAATATCAATCGTTGACTTAGTGTCCCTACCACACTACCATGTGTGTATATTAAACACTATCTGTTTAATTATGAGATATCCGGGCCAGCTGTTCGAGACACTTTTTCAATCACAGTGTTCAGCAGGGGAGACGTATCATGATCGGTATCAAAACAGTTCGACAGGGTGAGCGGGTTGCGGTCTGGGATTTTAAGGGACGGGTGGAGTACATTGACGGTCCGCGGCGGATGATTCTATTTCGCAAGACGATTGAGTCGCTCAGGCAGTACAGTGCGGGAGCGAACGAATATCTCTCGATTGAATTTGTCGACGGCCATTGTGAACACCAGCGTGGGCCGACCTCGGTCTGGTACGATCCGGTCGAACATCTGGCGATCAAGGTCATGGATTCGCTGGAACTTGATTCACATGAAGCGATCGTGGTCTATCGCAGGTCCGGGGAGGCCGTGCAGCGACGTGTGGAACGGGGGCCGATGCTGTTTGTCCCGCAGGAAAACGAATGGCTGCATGAGTTTCGCTGGCACGGAGCCGATCCTCAGACGCCGACGCATAAGGTTCCCCGGGCACTCAGCTTTCATAAGCTGCGGGTGATTCCCGACCAGACCTATTACCTGGTCGACGATGTGCGGACTTCCGATGATGCCTTGCTGACCGTCAAGCTGATGATCTTTTTCGAGCTGTCCGACATTGAAAAAATGCTGGACCAGACGCACGATCCGATTGCTGACTTTATCAATGCGGTGACAGCCGACGTCGTTGATTTCGCCGGAATGCGTTCCTTTGAAGCGTTCAAACAGGATACCGAGCAGTTAAACGAACTGGAGTCGTACCAGAATCTGCTGTCACGGGCGGTCCGCATTGGTTACCAGATCAATAAGGTCGTCTACCGCGGATATACAGCCGGCGAAACGCTGCAGGCGATGCACGACAGTGCGATCGAAGCCCGAACGCGGCTCAAGCTGGATGCAGAGACGGAAATCCAGGCCCAGGAACTGGCGGATGTGCAACTGGCCCGTGAAGCGATTCGGGCGGAAAAGCGTCAGGAAATGGAGGCCCGGCAAACCGAACATGACATTCACCTGCAGCGACTGCAACACGATGAGGAGATTCATCAGCAACAGGAAATACAACACGTCGAAGAAGAGACCCGACGCCGGGTTAATCAGATCGAACTGGAACACCAGCAGGCGCAGAACCAGGAACAGAGCCGGTATCTGGGCACGATGCGTGAAATGCAGATCGACCTGACACGTTATCTGGTGGCTCAGTATCAGAATCCGGATCGCTTGATTCGGATCAGTGGTGATAAGGATCCCAGCCTGCATTTACATGAGGAGGGTTAGCTCTCAAAGAACAAGGGGCAGGTCCCGGATTAGCGAGACCTGCCCCTTTTCATCAATCAACTTCGATTACTCTTCCTCCCCAGATGTGACATCGGGTGGCGGAGAGAGTATTTCCGGTTCCGGAGGTGTGTCCTTGCGGAAGGTCAGCCAGGCCGGCTCGGGGAGCCAGCGGGCTTTGTGGGCACTGATCAGGAAGGCGAGGATCAGGGCGGCGGCTGACCAGATGAAAGCGATGACCGCTTCTCGACTGAGGTATTGGATCGCCAGACGAAACGCGAAAGTCGCACTGGTATAGAGCAGGATGCCGACCGTGGCGGCGAAGGAGAACTTGAACCAGCGACTGGACCAGAGCCGGGCGATCAACAGACACCCCACGGCCCAGGAGCCGACATAGGAGAGACGCCAGATCAGCGGTATTTCCGCAGCACGTTCATTTAAGATGACCACCACGGAAACCAGAGGAATCAACAATGCGCTGGCACATTGCAGGACGCGACTGAAATCGTCTTTCATGGTCAGCCCCAGGACCAGCATGGAGAGCCAGAGCAGATGGAAACAGGCTGTGAAACGATACTCGGCGAGAATCGAATCGGGAATCAGATACCAGATTCCCAGCGTCGCAGCGATGACGCCTGCGGTGCAGATACCCGAAGAACGTCGGCGGAGGCCCAGCCCCAGCATCAGGGCACCGTCCAAAAGGAGCGGCCAGGGAGTCGGTTCAATCAAGGTCCGCGTCCCCAGGGTCTGCGGGCCGACAATGGTAAACAGGGCCAGAACTCCGACTCCGCCCCAGATCGCATCCGGGACGCGTCGCACGACGGCCCAGAGGTAGAAGCCGACCAGCATCCACGCCGCCAGCCAGATCGGAGAACCAATCGCGTCAGTGACTTTGAAGAGAAATCCGGTGTGTACCGGTCCTCCCGACATAGGCATGGCCAGCAGAAGCAGCAACGGTGCCAGTCGAACCAGGCCCGCCTGAAAGACTTTGTTGCGGGTCAAAATCGCCCCTTCGAGCAGCAGTACGAGCAACACGAATCCCAGCGGAATCAGGAAGTAAAACCCCCACAGGGTATCAAAGGAGATCAAGCGGGGTCCGCTGATCGGTTTGATCCACATCGGCCCGGCAGGTCCGAAGGTCAGGCAGAGGATGAACGAACGAAAGGCGACGCAGGCGGCAATCATGCCGAATGCGATCCAGGGAAACCAGGGCCAGCCCCAGGGAGTGCCGTTGGATTTCACATAAGAAACGCCTCCGCGGATGGCGGGCCACAGACAGAGAAAGAGGACCGACGCGACGACCGGGAACAGAAACAGGGTCCATTCCAGTTCAGCGGGCGAACGGGGATGCATTTCGGGAGAACACCACCAGGGTGCCGCATAGAACAGCGCCAGGAAGAGGTGATACGGAATCCGGTAACGGACTCCCAGGCGAATGCCGGCGCCCCAGAGAACGGCTTCGGAAAGCAGTGCCGAGAACAGAAAGCCGCCGCACATCAGCAGCAGGCCCTGATCCTGGGAAACGCGGGAGAACAGGTCATCCATGCTGACCGAGACCCCGAGAAACAACAGCAGCAGGAGCAGCAGAATCGAACGGGCGTCCTCCCAGACTTTGCCCCAGCGTACGATCAGCACTCCAATCCCCGCCAGCAACAGGGTATACCCGGCCAGCACGCCCATCATAATCCAGCAGTTGATGGAACCGATCTCAATGGTTCCGTAAGCAGACCGCACGGCGAACAACATCAGCACGGCACTAATCACGTAGAACGGATTGTGGTTGTAGATGTAACGCAGGACCGAGCGGTGAGAAGCAGACGCAGACATAACAGCCTCCTCTCATCAAGAAATGAAGAAAGATAAAGCCCCAGAACTGGGGATAAAAAGACAGGTTCGCTGTTAAAGAGACTGCATTGTAACATATTTATTTGAACAGTTATAGAAAATTCTGAGGTGTGTCATGAAATCTGAATTTTGTGAGACTTCTCTCTCGACGATCTCCGGCGGGCCGAAATGTTCGCGGTGGAAATCCGTGCTTGACCCCGCGGGGAATTGCGATATTAATAGGGGACACGAACATTTTCAGGAGCGGGCCTTACGAACGGAGAGGGAATGACTACAGTCAACCAGAGGCTCCCCTGCTCTTTAGAGATATCGAAAGCGCGGCAGCGCCCCGATCAGCGAAGAGCATTGCATCCCGACCTGGAACGCATCCTCTCGTTCTGCCGAAAACGCACTGGCTTCACCACATCAGCAACAGCATCATTCCCTCTGACATCGACGCTCACTCAACTCGGCGAACAGGCCATCCAGTCTGCGATAGAAGGACTGGATCCCCAGCTGAACGCGCTGGCCAAAGAGTATGCGGACGGTTCTGGCTCCCGTCGAAACGTGATCTGCGAGGAACTCTTTCGCCAGTTAGTAACTCAAACGAAACCGGTGCGAACGCAAGCCGAACTGGTGAAGCATGTTTGTGAAGATGTTTCGAACCAGTCGTGTAACCGGATATTTCCCCGTCAGTTCCACAAACATGGGAATCCGAACTGTCTGGGTCGTGCGTTGATCCTGCTCGCTTTCGCCCGGCTGGCGGGAGCGCCCGTACTGGGAGCGACGCCTCTGATCTCTGGTTCTGAAATCGCGATCCGCCATGATGTGCGGGTGGCCCGCGGAATTCTCAGGCGGGCAGATCGACAGCAAGTGAAACTTAAACCCGAACTGAAAACGTTTCTGGAATTCATGACGGATCGTCCTGGTATCGATCGACTCCGACCGCCGATGTTTCACATGGGAATTCTGATGCAGACCAGTGCTGCGAGTTGGACGCTGATCGATCCCCACGCGAAAGTCACGGGCAAATACCGGAACCAGCGGCTGATCTCCGAGATTCATGAACAGAGCCTCTTCCAACCTGAGCAGGTATTTGCTGCCGATTTTCGTGTCGAAGCCGATCTCAAATGCAGTCAGCAACTGTGGGGACTGAAGCCCATCACCGACTTTCTCGGGGAGTTACAGACTCTCAGCGAATCTGATCAACTCGATGTGGGTGATGTTCTGGTTTTCCTGGCCGAATCGAATCTGCTGGAATATCTGCTCAGCGATGCCTGGAACCTCCCCCGGGTAGAGAAAGCGAATATCACGGCCCAGTTGCGGGGCAGCGCGTCCCCGGTCGTTGCCCCCCGGTTGCTGGAAACACTGTCCCTCGGGAATTGTGCAGAGCCCCTGAGGAGTCGCATGCAGGCGTTGCTGAGCTGGTTTCTGCTGCTGGACAGTGGAAAAGAACTGGTCGGGCTGCTGGCGTTTGCTGTTTCTGAGGGTTCAGAGTCCTTACGCCGGGAGATGTTAGAACAGTCAACCAGGGAACTGCTGGAGGAATTGATCGCCCGCCTGCATGGGTTCCTGTTCAACACAGCATCACTCAGCAACGAACGCGGCTTGTTACATCCGGTGCTGGAACTGTATCAGCCGGAATTCCGCGTGGGCGTGGAACTGGTTTCGCATGTGAATGCGGTCACCCTGCGTTCCGAGGCGATTCCCGAGGCGTTATCCCGCGTCTGTCCGGGGCAGACGATCCAGATTTCACGGGCGACGGAGATTCTCCGCAATCAGCAACACAAAATTGTCCCTTCGTCACGTCGGGCTTTTCAAACGTTTACCGCTGCCGAATTTCAGTCGGAACGACTTCAGGATATTCTGCAGCGGATCTCTCAGATACTTTCCCTCACTTCCGAAAGCAGGAGCACTCATGATTCAGAATAAAAGCGATTTTCTGGAAAGCGAAGCACGTCAGGTCCGGATCAGGCTGCACAAAACAGGCGGCGACATTCCGGGATGCAGAAACCATTATCTGCTGGAAGCGATACCGGGCATGCAGCCCGTTATGGAACAGGTGATCCGGGAATTTATTGACGAAACCAGAAACAGCGTGGAATTCGCCCATGCCCAGCAGGAACTGGAACTCATCCAGTATGAAGCGGACGGATTCAACCGACTCGTCAAACAATATGCAGACCAGCGCCGCATGCAGACCGCTTTGAACGTGGCTTTTGAGATCTGGAATAATTCGCCCGGTCCCGAAGAACGCCTGCGGCAGATCGTGGATCACGCCGACAGCATTGCTCCGTCGGGCAGCGAATCGTTTACCACTTGTCAGGCCCCGACTTAACGGATTTCCCGGAGATTTGTGTTGCAACGCGAGTCAAACTGGTATAATCCACACATCAAACCCGGCTTATATTTTATTTAATGAGGCTGAGTATGGATGAATTCCAGATGAACCGTCGGCAGGCCCTGATTGCGAGTGGCCTGGGCACACTGAGTCTCGGCATGCCGGGCGTTGTGATGGGGAGTGACAAACTGGACGCCGCGGGAAATGCTGTCGCGGCGGAGAAGTCGTGTATCTTCATCCTGCTGTGTGGTGGACCGAGCCACATCGATACCTGGGATATGAAGCCGGAAGCTCCCCTCGATTATCGCGGGCCTTATATGCCCATCGAAACCAAAGTGCCGGGCATGCGGATCAACGAGATGCACACCGAGCTGGCGAAAGTGACCGACCAGTTCACCCTGATTAATTCGATGTCGCATCCGGGCGCGATCAGCAATCATTTTGACGCGATGCACAACCTGCTCAGTGGGCAGTCGGAAAAACGGGTGCAACAGGGAGCCGCGAACGAGCAGCCTTACCTCGGTTCCTTCGTCGCCAAGTTCAAGCCGAGCAAACGGAACTTCGTTTCCAATGCATGGCTCATCAAATGCGTGGGACCACCTGTTTTCTGTGCGCCGAATATCGGCATCGGTGGTTACCTGGGTTCGGCTTATGCCCCGGTGTTCGTCGGTTCGGCGAACAATCATCCGGCGATGAAAGACTTCAAGCCGCCCGAAATTTACAATCCGTATGACGAGCAGCGGTTTGAGGAGCGGAAGACACTGCTCCGCGGCCTGGAATCGAAGCGACTCGACAAGGATCAGAAAGTCAAAGACTGGTCGGATCTGAGAGAGAAGACCTACGATGCGTTAACGCGGGCCGAGGGCCGACGTGCGTTTAACATGCATGAGGAACCGGACAAAGTTCGCGAGCAGTACGGCATGCATCCCCTGGGACAGAACCTGCTGCTGGCCCGTCGGATGGTGGAATCGGGGGTCCGGTTCGTCACCGTTAACGGCTGGGCCGGTCAAGCCGACCATGACAAGCAGGGACCGCCCAGCAGCAGCTGGGACATGCATGGCGGAAACATGGGCATGGGGAATGCGTTCGGCAACGGTTCCTACGGCATGGGCTTCTGTCTGCCCCGACTGGACCAGGCGCTCGCCGCGTTGCTCACGGACCTCAAGGAACGGGGCATGCTGGATAACACGCTGGTCGTTGTCACTGGTGAGTTCGGCCGTACGCCCTACGTATTGAAACAGGATCCCCCAGGACGCCAGCACTGGCCGAAGTGCTTCTCCTCAATTCTGGCAGGCGCTGGTATTAAAGGGGGCAATGTCTATGGAAAGACAAACAAGTATGGAGAATATCCCACCCACAAACCGGTCCGCCCCGAAGAACTCGCGGCGACGATCTATCACGCCCTGGACATCCCGATCAACAACCCACAGGATCCGACAGGGCTGTTGCGGACCCTGACCACAGGGAAGCCGATCATGGAACTGTTCGGGTAAACTGAGGAGTCACTGAATGCGTGCCCGCATCAATGGTACGGAGATCTATTTTGATGTCGATGGGATGGGACTGGTGCCTGGCGAAGACCGGATGGTCGAGCGACCAGTGCTGTTTCTGCTGCATGGCGGACCGGGCAGCGACCATTCCAGTTTCAAATCGAATTCGGCAGCGCTGCGTGATACCGCGCAACTGGTGTTTGTCGACCATCGTGGTTCCGGACGAAGTGCTCCGGCTGATCCTAAAACGTACACGCTCGACCAGAACATCGATGACCTGGACGCGCTGCGTGAACACCTGGGTCTGGAGCGGATCTCCGTGCTGGGTTCGTCGTATGGAGGGATGGTCGCGCAGGGTTATGCCATTCGATATCCGGAGCGTGTCGCGAACCTGATTCTTGTTGCCACTGCCCCCAGTTTTCGCTTTATGGAAGATGCCCGTCAGATCGTCAATGAGCGAGGTACTGCGGATCAGCAACGTGTCTGCCAGTGGTTGTGGGAGGGCACATTCGAATCACAGGAACAGGTCTACGAGTATTACAAAACGATGGGCCCCCTGTATTCCGCCCGTTTCGACGCCGGGAAGCTGGACAAAGGCTGGCCGCGCAGTATCCGCAACTTCGAACAGCTGAATCTCGGCTTCACCACGTTCCTGAAAACATTCGACTTGATTGAGCAGTTACCTTCTATAAAGTGTCCCACTCTGGTGCTGGGAGGCGCCCACGACTGGATCTGTCCACCGCGGCATTCGGAGCTGATCGCGGAGAGAATTCCCCGTGCGCAATTGAAGATTTTCGCGAACAGCTCCCATGCGATTGCCGATGATGAACCGGAAGCCTATCTGGCGGCAGTGCGTGGCTTTTTGACCTACTGCAATAAATAGGAAATTCGATAGATTTTATTTTTCCCGCAGGAGTTTCTGCAGACGTTTACCGCCGATTTCTGCGATGAACAGATTATCGGCGGTGTCCGCGGTCAGCATGTGAGGCAGATTGAACTCGCCTGGTCCGGCCCCTTTGCGGCCCCAGCTCTGAGCGACTTTTCCACTGGAATTCAACAACAACACTTTGTTGGCACGTCCATCAGCAACGAACAGGTTTCCCTGAGCATCGAATTCCATACCATAGGGAGCGAAGCCGGTCCAGATCTCCAGCAGCTTGCCTTCCGAATTAAACGCCTGCACGCGGTTGTTTTCGCGGTCGCCGACCAGAATGCGTCCCTGGCGATCGAGGATAATCGAATGGGGAAGATTGAACTGTCCTGGTCCTTTCCCCGGCTCGCCCCACTGTCCCAGGTATTTTCCATTCGCGGCGAACTTCATGACGCGGCTGTTACCGTAGCCATCGGAGATATAGATTTCATCGTGACGGCCGAAGGCGATATCGGTCGGTTTATCAAACTGGTTTTCGCCGGTTCCTGGTTTGCCTGGCTGACCGATGGCCAGCAATATTTTCCCCTGGGAATCGAACTGGTAAACCATGTGATTCCCGATATCGGTGACCCAGATATGATCGTGCTGATCGACGCGGAGTCCGTGTGCCTGACCGATCAGGTTATCTCCCCACGAACGAAGGAATCGGCCTGCACGATCAAAGCAGAGGATCGGCTGCTTGCCCCGATGAAACAGATACATCCGCCCCTCACTGTCGAAGTCAACTGCCGAACAGGGGCCGAGAGTCAGTTCTTCCGGAAGCTGAATGCCATTGTCGGCGGCTGGAACGAAGATCACCGGGTCAGCCGCATGTGAGTCTCCCATCGTCGACATCAGGCCGAATATTGAAAAGCAGAGCAAAATTATTAATCGAGACAGTTTCATGCGGAGCACTCCAGGGCCGTTTCAGATATAAGACAGATAGAAACCGGTTGATGATAGCGTCAGTGTACGCCTCTTTCCCGGCGGTGTCGAGTCTTTTAAAGTGATCGCTTCAGCACTCCATTGACAACATTAGGGTAACCATTTAATGATAAGAATCCCGGAATGGCACGTCGGTGTTCCGCTATCGCTCACCACCTGATTTGCGTTATTAAAGTCATCTGTCCCCACATCAGGTTTCACGATGGATCCCCGTCTTAAACTGATCTTCAGCGGGCTGGCAATCGTCATCACATTCATGGCGTTCATCCCCTATATTCGAGGTATTCTCCAAGGGAGAATCAAGCCACACCTGTTTTCCTGGTTGATCTGGGGAATGACCACGCTGATTGTATTCTTCGCCCAGCTTGATGCGGACGGGGGAACCGGTGCCTGGCCTATCGGCGTTTCTGGAGTAATCACAGTCTACATCGCATTTCTGTCCTACGTGAAACGGGGAGACATTTCGATCACCCGCCTCGATCGACTGTTCTTCAGCGCGGCACTGCTTTCGATCCCCTGCTGGTATTTCACATCGAATCCCATGTGGGCAGTCATTCTGCTGACAACAATCGACCTGCTGGGGTTCGGTCCTACCATCCGCAAAGCCTATGATCATCCCTACGAAGAAAGTCTGCTCTTCATCTTTATGTTCTTCCTCAGGAACACCTTCGCACTCCTGGCCCTGGAATCGTACTCACTGACGACGGTGCTGTTCCCACTATCGATCTGTGTGGTCTGTCTGTTTTTATGCACGCTCATCTCCTATCGTCGTCGCGTGGTCGTGGCGGAGCAGACGCGTTAATGACCGCTGCAGCTCAATCAGACAGTTGGGTCTGGCTGAGAGTGCAGCAGACGTTGTCCCACCAGATACCCCAGTATGCTCGCCAGCAGACCTGTCAACTCGGGAGGGATCGAGAGCAACAGAGCAGGCACTGAATCGAGCCGTTCCTCGTCAGTGACCAGTAGTGACGCTGCGATCTGATGGGCTGTCCAGAACAGAGCCCCACAACCGATGGAGAGTAGTCCCGGCCATTCACCACGCGGCTTGAGATAGACACCGGCCACAAAGGGAACCAGCAGCGCCACCAGTCCCACCGCGAGAGCACTTTCGAGCAGTTCCAGAATCTCTTCGGTCACCAGCGCCAGAGGGAGACTGGCCAGGGCCACGATGACGACGCTCAAGCGACTGGTCAGCAGGCGTCGCTGGTCAAACCAGTTGATGCGATGCAACAGATTATGCGAGAGTAACGCGGCCGGTGAAAGCATCGCGCTGGTGCAGGTAGACACGACAATCGCCAGCAGCGTGACGACCAGCAGACAGATTCCCAAGGGTGACAGCAGCAGTTCAGCCAGTGCCAGCAGGACCTGACCATCACTGCCCTGGGGCAGTTCATCGGGCCAGAGTTGTCGCGAAGCCAGCCCCAGTCCGACGGGCAACAGACCAAACAGAATATACACACAGCCCGCCAGGATGCAGGCCCGCGAGGCGACCGTCCCGCTGCGACTGGCGAATATCCGTTGCATCAGATCCTGTCCGGGCAGATTTCCGAAGATGCCGTTGATCCAGGTTGTCGACCAGCCCAGCAGAGCCAGCAGTCCCGCTTCAGGTAGCAGGGTCCGCAGTTCTGGTGGCGTCCGCTCCCAGGTCGTTTCAATTCCGACCACCACGGAACCCTCACCCACCGAGGCTGCGAAGTTGACGCCCAGCATCACCAGACTGATCAGCACCACGCAGATCTGCACGGTATCGGTCAGGGTCACCGACCACATTCCCCCGATCATTGTCAGGAAAGTGACAAACAAGGCGGAGATCAGAATTGCGATCGTGGGGTCGAGTCCGAAAAAATGAGTGAGAATGGCCGATTGCGCCAGGTACTGAGCCGCGATCCAGGGCAGGTAGCCCAGGGCCTGAACGATACTGGAGATCAGTTCCGTTTTCGGACCGTACTTCTGCGCGAAGAGATCCCCCACGGTCAGGAGCTTCATCTCCCAGACCCGCCGGGCGAAGAACAGACCAGCCACGATCAGAGCCAGCCCCGAGGCGAACGGATCGAGGATCGTCCCCTGCACGCCCTCCGCTCGCGCTGCTTCACTGGCCCCCAGAACCGTGGCGGCCCCGAACCAGGTTGCCAGCAGCGTACCCCATGCCAGCCAGAGCGGCAGTCGCCGTCCTGCGACGAGATAATCTTCTTCCGTTTGGACCCTGCCCCCGGCATACAGGCCGAGACCGACCATCAGCAGAACATACAGTGTCAGCAGAATACCAAGCCAGAATGTCATGCAGATCATTTCCTCAGCAACTGTGATACTTCCAGTAAAACAGACAACTCGCGTGTACTCAGCCCTTTGCTAAATACGAACACCGCATGTTAGCGACATTGAGATGAATCTGCGCATGTTGCATTGGGGCAACATGGAACTTTCTGAAAAATGATTCTGAGCATAATCAGGTTAAGGCAGGGTTAATCGGCGAAGAAACGCCTCCGTCTGCGGACCGCATTTTTCTGGCTTCTCCCGAAAGAGTAGAATACGATATATTACTTAGAATTCAGCACGCTGTTGCTCCTCTTCAAAACAGCCTGCTCTCTAAGACTTCCTCTAACTCTGTGAGTGCTCCACATGGGTATCTGGAACTTCTTAACCAAGCCGATCAAACTCACTTCTGATAAATTTTACTGGCAGGAACCGCTGGGCATGCGCCTCAGCCTGCGGGGGGATCTCTTGATTCGCCTGGGTGTCGCCTTGACGGTCTGGGCGGCTGTCAGTGGTCTGTTCTGGATTTTATTTGCCTTCAACGTCAAGCCTCCCGAGCTTGGGGTGGCGATGTTTGTCTCGATCTTTATCGGGCTGGGCCCCGCCTGCCTGGCGTTGTTTATGCGTCGGGAGCATGTCTCTGCTTCGATCTGGATCTATGACGATCATCTGATCCGTCAGCGGTCTTATGTCTCACTGGCTCTGATCAGTTCCTGGAAAGAAATTTCTGAATGGCCCAACGCAGCCATCTCCCGCGTCATTTTCATCCCGGCCGAGGATCTGGGAAAATCCTTCTCCGTCATGCTGCTCTCGATCGATAAAGAGGTCGAACTGGTCGGCATTCCCTCGAAGATCAGGCTGAAGGAGCTGGCCCGTCACTTCACCGAAGCCGGAATTCCGGTTGAAAAAAGAGATGCGATTCCCGCGCGGTATACTCAGGGATTCAGTCCCAGAGTCTTCGCTGCGATGGCAGTATTGGGCGTGCTGCTTTTCAGTGGGGGACTGGCGTTTAATCTCACCAGGGTTCCACGGGCGGGACAACGCATCGCTGACCGCGAGAACCGGAGACCGCAGATCCCCCGTCCCGAATTGGAACACCCTGCGATCCCAGTGCCAGTTCAAGGGAACCCCATCGAGCGAAATCCCAATCCATCGCCCCAACAGCCAGAGACGGGGCTACCTCGGAATCAACCGGTTCTCACTCAGCCCGGGAGTTTCCCCAAACCGATTCCACAAAACATGCCGGAACCGATTCGCAACCGATTCCCTGTCAGACCAGGTGGTCCCCGTTCTCAAGCTGATCCAGTCATTTCTCGTGAATCTCCCAACCCGAATCCGCCACGATCCGTTTCCCGCTCAACGCCTGCAACCACGAAAGGGACCGCATCGAAACTGATTGGGAATGCTGAAGGGGGCGGCCCATTCCAGACAGTGATCCCCGAGGGAAAAACGCTGCTCGGGTTTGAATGTTCGCTGGGAAGCTGGGCCGGGGAACCAGCAATCCGCAGTCTGACACCACTATCAGAACCCAAACCAGCCCGGAGGCGAAATATTACTGTCATGGCGAAAGAGGGCTACGCCGTCGGAGGGATGAAGATCGATGCTCCCAAATATGTGAGCGCCGTTCAAGTCGTCTTCTATCGTCTTACAGATGACGGCCAGCTCGATCCGAATGACAGTTACACCAGCGAATGGCTGGGTACCCCCTCAGGCAAAGCGGTACCTGTTATCGAGGGAACTGGGAAAAACGTCATCGGCATCCATGGTCGACGCGGTGCGGTGCTGGATGCTTTGGGGCTCGTGTTTGAGTGAGAGCGATGTACTGGTTCTCGAAGTCGGAACTAGACTCAAGAATACCAATAGTTGCTGTATTACCTCCTCCTGTGATTTTGAAGGCCCATGGAATAGCCTACAAACCTGTTCCAAATCATACTTTTAGATCTTACCTTGGCCCCCTCATGCTTGAGGTCATCTTGACAATTCATTTCCGACTCACGATAAACAAGCTGGAATTGTGATCCGATTCCCAATTATATTTCACGGATGACTAACAAGGTGACTGCAATGAAGCCATTTATCGTCTGCTGCATACTCTGTGCACTTCCGATGACCGCCCGGGCGACGGATCGCTATTACTTCGACATTCATGTCCAGTCCCCCTCCGGACACTATCAGGTGGATGCGACTTCCCCCGACAATCAGGGCCCCAATCTGAAAGCCTTTCAGGCCAATTTCACCTACAAATGTGTCGACACCAAAAGCGGCAAAACGATCTGGACGCGTAAGCAGCCGATGCGGGAGCCACAACGATTTAACTTCGGCGATTCCTCGTTTGAGATCGCAGTCCCTAAAGAGGGCTCTCCCATAATCATCATCGTCTCTAACCTGGGCGCGGCGGCGATCCTTGCTGCGAATGATAACCTCATTACCATATCTCCACAGGGTCAAAAAACGGGGGAGATTGATTTATTGAAAGATGCCTTGCAGAAAGAGGAGAGCGAGCGGCTGATGTATCACTCGTGGGGTGGCAGCAACTGGTCCCGTCTGGCTGCCTGGTACTTTTTCGAGTTGCCTGAAGGTGAAATCTTTGTGATTCGTCCCGCCTGGGGACCTCGCATTCTGATGGACGTTAACAAAGGAAAACTCGTTTCAGGCGATGTCAGTCTGATCGGCCCTGCACTACAAGCGGAAAAGCAACTGGTGCTGGCCGCCTCACGTAATAAAATAGAAATTGAAGACGACGAATGGTCGCTACTGCAGGCCGCTTACCTGGCAGGGAGCTTAAATCTGCACGAAGCCATTCCGTTCCTGAAATCACTGGAAATGTCCACTTACTCTGAGACCAATTCTGCGCGAGGTCATCCGGATGGAGTGAACTTCAATAATGAAGTTGATCCCTTCCGCTATCGTACGTATGACCTTCGGCAGACGGCACAACTCTCACTTCGACGGCTGGGAGTTGCTCCCCGGAATCTGCCGTGTCATCGGTTTATGATCGAAAGAGGAGGCGAGGCATTCCCTTTCACCCCGAAAAAGCAGACACAACCACGCCATAAAAACGCAACGCAGGTCAAAACAGGTATGTCTGCCAAAGAAGTGCTCAACACAGTCGGCGCCCCCGACTACATACATGATGACAGCTGGAGTTATGACATGGATGCCGAGGTTCCATTCAGCCTGACCCTGACCTTCGATACTTATAACGTGACGGCCATCAAAAAAGAGGCTCCCCTCTGGAAAACCGGACTGGCCCGGGACAAAGCTCTGGCGTTCTAAGCGAGATCAGTTTTTCAAATTCTGATCGAAGTGGTTTCCACGATGAAATGCATTCTTTTACTGGCTGGTTTATTGCTGCTCACTGGATGCTCTTCTGATGAGATGTCATCAAAGGTGGCAGCGACAAAGCCGTCTGCTACTTCTCAAGATTACATCGTTCTCAATGAGCCACCCGAAGCTCTGCTCGAGAAGATGGCTCTGCTGTATGCTCCAGAGGATGCAGCCTGGCCGGGCACAGTGGATGAGTTTGTCGAAAACGGACATCCCATCCTGCCTTATGCGATTAAGCAACTTCAGGAAGATGAAGAGATCTCACCGGAGGTGGCAGAGCAGCTTCTGGATCGGGTCCATCGGTCCCCGGAAGTTCCCGTCGATGCACAACGTATTGTCACGCTGCTGGAAGTCGCCTGCTACGCAGATGTCATGTGTCATCGTGTCGAATACCCGCTCAGGGTCGCGACGCTGGACTACGTCAAATCAAATCTCGATGCACCGGAGACCCAAAACGCCCTGGCCTGGATCCGCGAGTCGTATCAGAGCGGCCTCCCTCTGGATGCTCCCGGTGATGAAACCGGCGAATTCCGCGGGATGCTCGTTAAAGCAATGCGAGCCCGGCTCAATGAGTATGCCAAACGAGTGACAAGCACACCCCAGGAACAACAGGGGAGCAAATAAAAAGAACGCAGCCACTATGCGGCACAGGTGCTCCTGCACCGCAAAGTGGCTGTTTCTGATGTCTTAAGATTGGGGAGTCAAACCGAAGACGCGATCCATGTTGGCTGAGATTTCTTTCAGCCGTGCCAGATCACCGCCGGCAACTTCAGCGGCTGCCCAGCCGGCGTACTTGATTTCTGCCAACGCTTTGCGGACATCGGCCCAGTCCAGATCGCCTTCACCGATCTTGGTAAACTTGCCCATTTCGCGTGAGAACCCTTTGAGGTCCAGCTTGATGATCCGTTTATTGAGTTGACGAATCCAGTCGCCCATGCTGCCGTATTTCCAGTGATTGCCGATATCAAACTGCATACCGACCCATGGGGAATCGAACTCGTCGATGTATTTTACGAACTTCTCAGCGGTCTGTTTGTGATCGCCTTCGTGGTCGTAGCAGAACTGGTTCCAGACATTCTCAACTGCAATGGGAACTCCCAGTTCCGCAGCCAGCGGGATGGCCTGCGAGATATTGTCGATCGAACGTTTCCAGATTTCCTCTTCTGGACCATCACTCCCCTTGCCGACGACCAGCAGAACCGTGTTTCCACCGACGGCATGTGTCTGGCGGAGTGCTTCCTTCAGGCTGTCGAGTGCCTTGGCTCGTACTTTGGGGTCGGGATCGGTGTGCCGTACATTCCAGTGCCCGGCGTTGACGGATCCATCGACGGGCAGTCCGGTCGCTTTGATAGCTGCGTTGACTTCTTTAACATCGATGCCTGGTGTATTCAATTCAATACCATCGAAGCCCGCTTCTTTAGCAAGAGCGAATTTTTCTTCGAGACTGTCCCCGGCCCGTACCATTCCGATCTTCAAGGTTTTATAGAGACGACCGTTGAGATAGCCTTCCTCACTTTTGGCACCTTGCGCCAGCAGAGGATGGGAAGCTGCGGCAGCAGCGGCTAACAGGACAAACTGACGGCGGGAAAGAAAATCGGATGTAGGCATGACAACCCCTTCGGTTATTGCTGTATGATCATGTTGCAGATATTTTCGGCCCCCAAGGCTTCATTTCAGAGGTGTCTGAGTCCACCTCAAACAATATTGTAACATTCTTTACGAAAACATGGCACTCAGAAAGTGACTGCTTTTCAAAGCAGATTCCAAAATTCCTGTGTGACGATTCGGTCTCTTTAATCACATCAGGATGCTGCCACCATTACGGAGAGCAACCACACTTTCAAAAACAAGATTCTCCACATTAATCTCACCCTAAGCTGCCTGCTGAATTCGAAAGAATCAACAGGCGCCAATTGATAATACATCTGTACGCTGCTAAAGTGAGAAAATATTATCTCTGGTTCAGCACCTCACTATCTGCCGCAGTCTCTTCTATGAATCGTCCAACAGAATCCAGTGTTTTGGGAACGCTTATTGGTGGTGCCGTTGGCGACGCGATGGGAGCGCCGTTCGAGGGACTCTGGGCCGACTCAATTCCATCCGCTGAATCATTAGCTGCCTCTTTCCATGAATATCATGGATATCCGAATGGTCAATACACCGATGACACGCAATTGACTCTGGCCACAATCCGGTCGATCGTCGACCAGAAAGACATCGTTGTTGCTGATATTGCCAGGCAAATAGCAGAGCTGTGGCGACATCATTCTGTCATCGGCCCCGGCGGTGCCTGTACCCAGGCTGCAGAACATTACCTGGCCACTGGAGACCATCGCAACATGGGTGCGTCCGTTGGTCAAGCTGGTAATGGAACTGCCATGCGAACCGCCGCATTGGGACTTTGGTTTGACGATCAGAAGTCCCTGATTCCGACTGTCGCTGACATTTCGCGAATCACGCACCAGGATTCACGCAGCGTTGCTGGAGGTGTTGCGATTGCAGTGGCTGCAAATCAACTGTTGTCCTCAAGCGAAATCAATCCACGCGATTTCTGCAGTGAAATTTCTGACGCCTGTCGTGATATCAATACTGAGTTAGCTGACCTGCTCCAACAATTACCAGATCAACTCAACGATGATGGAATATTGGATTTCATCGCTCACGCGGGCCAAAGCACCCCGGAATTCGATAAGCCGATCATTTCGCCATTCGTTATTCCGACAGTGCTCGCGTCGATCTACAGTATACTTATCAATCTGGATTCGTGGATCGGAGCCGTTACTTTTTCCATACGTCTTGGAGGAGATGTTGACACACTGGGAGCAATTGTTGGTGCACTGGCGGGAGCACGTCACGGAATTGATTCAATCCCGCAGAATCTGATAGACTGCCTGCAGGATTCAAAAGAGATTGAAGTGCTGGCGACTCGTTATCATCTGGCGATTCTTACTCAAACAGGAGAGGACTAGCCGCGAGAATCCTCGTCGGACCGGGATCTTCTCTAAATGTGAATCATGCGCTTCGCATCCGGTTGAGCTTGGTCATTAGCCAGTAAATATATACTCAAAATTGAATTACAGTCAGAAACAGGAGTTGCCCAAGGTGACCAGTGCCAACGATCATCACGAACGCGTTGCCAAACTGACGTTTGCTGCCGTGTATCCACACTACGTAACCAAGGTGGAAAAGAAAGGTCGGACCAGGGAAGAACTACACCAGGTGATCAGCTGGCTGACGGGCTTTAACGAGAAAGCGCTGCAGAAACAGATCAGCGACCAGATCACGTTCAAAGAATTCTTTCAACGCGCAAAGTTAAACCCCAACGCACATCTTATCACAGGTGTGATTTGCGGCTATCGGGTGGAAGAGATCGACAACCCGTTAACGCAACAGGTCAGGTACCTGGATAAGCTGGTCGATGAACTGGCCAAAGGGAAGAAGATGGAAAAAATCCTGCGAACAGAATGATCAGGGACTCTGAGACTACTCTTCCAGCATGGTGACAGTGCCGGTATCCATGTTATAGATTCCACCGACGATTTTGATGTCCCCCTGTTGTTCCATTTCTTTCAGGATCGGGCTGTTGGTTCGAATGCGATCGATGGTTGCCAGCACATTCTGTTTGGTGACCATCTTCACGAACTCAGGGTTCTGCCCCGTCTGCTCTCCCTCGTAATCTTTAAAGTGCTCGACGGCTGGTTTGATGTTGGCCAGCATTGCGGTGATATTGCCCAGTTCGACGCCGTCAATCGCCCCGCGGATCGCGCCACAACTCTCGTGTCCCAGCACAAAGACGAGCTTGGAACCCGAAACCTTACAGGCAAACTCCATGCTGCCCAAGATGTCGGTATTTTCGAAGTTCCCTGCCACACGGGCCACGAAAATATCGCCGATGCCCCGATCGAAAACGTCTTCCACAGGAATACGCGAATCGAGACAGGACAGAATCACTGCTTTGGGATACTGTCCCAGAGCCGCCTCTCGAACCAGTTTGGAATGATCGCGGGCAGTGAGTGTGCCTGCCACGAAGCGTTGATTTCCCTCTTTGAGCAGCGTGAGTACCTGCTCCGGCGTCAGTTGCGCCTGTTCTTCCTGAGTCAGCACCCGGTTGACCAGCGGTTTGACATCGCCAATGGTTTCGGAACTATTTTCTGATGCGTTGCCGGCAGCTGGCTGTTCTTTTGCGCAAGAGGTAAGCAAGACAGTCAAAAGACAACAGGTCAGCAACGGGTTCAGACTCATTCTGAGCATGGGTGTATTCCTGGCAGATAGGTAATATGAAATGATTTGTCTCTGCTTCCCAAAGACAGAGAGATCTTAACAAACTGTGGCAGGAATGAAAGAGCGGTTTCTGAGTCTCAAGCAAGACTTGACATCTCGATCTCGACACCCACACTATAAACCACGATCCATAGTCAATCTCAGCTAGCCACGATCAGAAAGTTTCTTATGCAACCAACCGTCTATGCCCTGGCGACGATGGATACCAAAGGCGAGGAACTCTGCTTCGTTGCGGATGCAATTCGTCAAGCCGGTGTTGATGTGGTTCTGGTCGATGTCAGCACGCAGGGTCGCTCAGAGCGGGCAGATATCTCTGCTGAAATGATTGCCGGCTCTCACCCGGGTGGCTCGAAACAGGTACTGGGACACACGGACCGGGGCGCAGCGATTACGGCGATGGCGACGGCACTTGAGCACTGGTTACCCGCAGAAGTCAGTGCAGGCAGGGTTGACGGAGTCATCGCCTTGGGTGGCAGCGGAGGCACAGCACTGGCTGCTCCGGCATTTCAGGCGCTACCGGTTGGCTTTCCCAAGCTGATTGTTTCGACGGTTGCCAGCGGAAATACAAGTCCCTACGTCGGTTTCAGCGATATTACGCTGATGTATTCCGTGGTTGATGTCGCCGGCTTGAATTCCGTTTCGCGGCGGGTTTTGAGCAACGCAGCTCACGCGATCGTGGGAATGGTATCACACCGCTCCGAGTTCCCTGCAGACCGCCCTGCACTGGGCCTGACCATGTTCGGTGTGACAACCCCCTGTGTGGATATGGTCCGCGAACAGCTTGAGGCACGCGGCTTTGACCCGCTGGTCTTCCATGCAACGGGCACCGGAGGCCAGGCGATGGAGAAACTCGTGGCCGATGGATTGATTGAGGGTGTTCTCGATATCACCACTACCGAAGTCGCCGATGAACTCGTAGGAGGCATCATGCCCGGCGGACCACGCCGGTTTGAGGTGATCCTCGAACGGGGGCTTCCCTATGTGCTGAGCCTGGGCGCCCTCGACATGGTCAATTTTGGTGCCCGCGAGACCGTTCCCGCCCCATTTGCCGACCGTCAGTTTCTGATCCATAATCCCCAGGTCACCCTGATGCGGACGACGGCGGAAGAGAACCGGCAGTTCGCCCACTGGATTGCAGAAAAAATCAATCGCTCTACGTCGCCTGTCGAAATCCTGATTCCTGAACAGGGAATTTCGATGCTGGATAAAACAGGCGAAGCGTTCTATGATCCCCAGGCAGACCAGTGTCTGTTCGAGACGCTGGAGCAGGAAATTCAGCAGTCCGCAGATCGACGAGTCACGCGACACAACTGTCACATCAACGACGCTGCGTTTGCCGAGGCGCTGGTCTCGGCCTTTGCACGCGTGAGCGGGAATCGCTTTCAATAAATTTGATCATACGAGGAAGTCATCCATGCCGGAATCCAGAACAGCCATCCTGAAACGCCTGCGGGAGAAAGTTGCTGCGGGACTGCCCATCATCGGCGGAGGTGCGGGGACAGGACTGAGCGCCAAGTGCGAGGAAGCGGGCGGGATCGACCTGATTGTGATCTACAACTCGGGCCGCTACCGAATGGCTGGACGCGGTTCGCTGGCAGGACTGATGCCTTATGGTAATGCGAATGAAATCGTCAAGGATCTGGGGCGGGAAGTCCTGCCTGTCGTCAGCGAGACACCGGTGCTGGCGGGAGTGTGCGGAACCGATCCCTTTCTGCTGCGCGACCTGTTCCTCCAGGAACTGCAGGCGATGGGTTTTGCCGGCATTCAGAATTTCCCGACCGTGGGACTGATTGATGGTCAGTTCCGCGCCAATCTCGAAGAGACCGGCATGGGCTTTGACCTGGAAATCGACTGTATTCGTGCAGCGCACGATTTAGATCTGCTTACCACTCCCTATGCCTTCGATGCGGAACAGGCACAACAGTTGACTGCCGCCGGGGCCGATATTGTGGTGGCACACATGGGGTTGACCAGCGGTGGTTCGATAGGAGCCACGACGGGAAAAACCCTGGATGACTCGGTCGAATCGATCCGCACGATGGTCGACGCGGCCAAAAGCGAACGCGACGACGTGCTGCTGCTCTGTCATGGTGGGCCGATCGCGATGCCCGAAGATGCACAATATATCTTTGATCGAGTACCGGGTATTGACGGATTTTATGGCGCCAGTTCCATGGAACGGCTGCCGACCGAGGTCGCGCTGACCGCACAGGTCCGCCAGTTCGGGGAGCTGCGTTTGACTCCCCGATAAACGTCTTATTTCTCTCTCACCTGACCAGAGGATTTGAATATGTATCGCCTGACAGTAATGTATGGACACCCTGAAGACCCTGCGGAATTCGATCGCTATTATCGCGAGGTACACATCCCCCTGGCCAGACAGATGAAAGGGCTCACCGGCTGGACGATCGGCAAGTGCCAGTCAGCCGAGGCGGGTAACCCGCCCCCTTACTATCTGATTGTCAGCCTGTATGCGGAATCTGCGACCGCGATGCAGGAGATTCTGGAAAGCCCCGAAGGCCAGGCAACGATCGCTGACGTCCCGAACTTTGCGACCGGCGGTGTGATGTTCATGTATGATGAGGAAGAAGTACTCATTCCTGTGGAGCTCAGTTAATTTGGTTCCAGTAGTTTGAAATAGTGAGAAGACAGGATTCGTGCATGATGACTGCTTTTGAAGATGTGATGTTCAACATTCATGGTGGATTTCGTTGCATTCAGTGCCAGAAGTTTCATGCTATTCGCGATTACAAGCCTTTCTGTTGCTTCTGCGGGGCTAAACAACCTGCAGAAAAGGACATCGAGAAATTGAAGCTTTCCCTAGGTCCCTGCTCGGACAAACGACTGACTTACGATCTCGAGGAGATCAAAACGATTCTCCATAAATATCAGGGATTCTCTGTCCGAGTTAATGAATATGGTCTTTCACACAAAACATTGTTACTGGAAATCAAGCTCTCGGATGAGGCATTTGATTCCCTCTATCTGAGTTGTATCGGCACTGATTTTATCAAGACCCCCACAGACTCGTGGAATTCGGAACTAGAGATCGCATGGAGCTCTTATCGAGACAAAACAAAGGTTGTACTTACTGACAAAATCGAAAATTTTCGCATCGAATGCGGCGCAGTCTGGCTTTTCGTTGACAAGGATCTGGACTTATCTGGATCCTCTTGAAGTCGTTTCAATACGATTCTCTTCTCATCTGTTCTGTTTAAGTCGTAAAGTCTGATTCACGCGGCTTGCATTGATTTCCCCTCGTCCCCACACGTATAGTAAAGAGATCATTCACTCCCGGTTTCCACTTGTGAAGGTCTCACCTGATGAACGTCGTATCGCACTTCTTCCAAAAACAGTTTCTGCTGCCGCTGCTGCTCCTGAGTCTGTTTCTGCCGACCACGGTTCAGGCAGATCCGCTGCCGAACATCGTCTATATTCTGGCAGATGATCTCGGTTATGGCGATGTAAGCTGTTACAACCCGGAATCGAAGATTACTACTCCGCACATCGATCGGCTGGCTGCGGAAGGCATGAAATTCACCGACGCCCATACGCCGTCAGCGGTCTGTACGCCAACGCGGTACGGGATACTGACCGGCCGTTACTGCTGGCGGACGCGGTTGAAATACCGTGTGCTGGACGGCTTTGATCCGCCCCTCATCGAACAGGACCAGACCACGGTCCCGTCGCTGCTCAAAAAAGCGGGATACGACACCGCCTGTGTCGGCAAGTGGCACCTGGGCATGCAGTGGACCGACAAAAACGGCCAGCCGGTGCCTGCGGTTCCCATTGACCGACGTCAGCGTCCCCGCGTGGGAGATGATGTGGATTACACCCAGCCGATTCTCGGCGGACCGCTGGCCAACGGCTTCGACTATTACTTCGGTATTTCAGCGTCTCTGAATATGTCCCCTTTCTGTTTCATCAGAAACGATCGTCCCGTGATTCTGCCTACAATTCCTTCGGAACGGATACAGACCGAATTCCTGTCCGTCGACCAGGGCATGCGCTCACCCGATTTTACAATCCGCAGTGTGATGCCTACCTTGACCGGTGAAGCGGTGCAGTTTATCGAGCGACAGGCGAAACAATCCCCCGAGCGTCCCTTCTTTCTGTATTTCCCGCTGACCGCACCACACCTGCCACTGGTACCCAACGACGAATTCAAAGGTAAAAGTGCTGCGGGCGAATATGGTGATTTTGTGCTTGAGGTGGATGCGACTGTCGGCGCAATCATGGAAGCCCTGCAGCGAAGCGGTAAGGCGAACAACACCCTGTTCATTTTCACGTCGGATAACGGCGGTCTCTATCACTGGTGGACACCGCAGGAGACCGACGACCTCAAATATTATAAGCCCAACCATCGGGGGCAATACGTCAAAGATCGTGGACATCAGGGGAATGCCCACCTCCGGGGTACGAAGGCTGACATCTGGGAAGGTGGCCACCGCGTTCCCTTCATCGTCCGCTGGCCCGGGCAGACACCTGCAGGAACATCGAATGCCGAACTGGTGGAACTGACCGACCTGCTGGCGACGTGTGCGGCAATCACGGATCAAAAGCTGCCGGCCGGTGAGGGAGAAGACAGCGTCAACATTCTGCCCGCCCTGCTGGGTAAAGAGCTTAAGCAGCCGCTACGCGATTACGCGATTCATCACTCACTGTGGGGCCATTTTTCGGTTCGCCAGGGTCCCTGGAAAATGGTTCCCAAACGGGGCTCCGGCGGCTTCACCCGCGCCCGCGAAGTCGAGCCCCAACCGGGCGAACCAACGGGGCAACTCTACAATCTGAAACAGGATCCCTCAGAGACAAAGAATGTCTGGCAGGAACACCCCGAAGTCGTTGAGCGGCTCTCAAAGATTTTGAAACAGGTTCAGGGAGATGACAAGTAACGTTTTCTGACTTTTTTCTCAGCTAATGTCGAAACGTCTGCGTCCCGTTCGACTACCTGATAGAACGGGGCGAGGGCGTCCCGTCTGAGCCAACAATCTTAACGGGAGATCCTGAGATGTCAGACAACTCTGTCAAACTGCACCGTGTTCTGCGTACCACACCAGAAAAACTGTACCGCGCCTTTCTGGAGCCGGAAGCTTTTGCCCGCTGGCTGCCACCAAACGGTTTCACTGCCAGAGTTTACGAAATGACTCCGGAAGAAGGGGGCACCTTCAGGATGTCGTTCACCAATTTCACTACCGGTAACGGACACAGCTTTAGCGGCACTTATCTTGAGCTGAAACCCCACTCCAGAATCTGCTACACGACGAAGTTTGACGATCCCGGACTCCCCGGTGAGATGAAAAACACCATCGATATCCAACAGGTCTCCTGCGGCACCGAAATCCGGATTCTCCAGGAAGGAATTCCCGAAGTGATTCCCACCGCAGGCTGCTACCTGGGCTGGCAGGAATCACTGTGCCACCTGGCCCGACTGGTGGAGCCGGGGATCCCCGAGTAATCCGGGACCCTGTCCTAATCAGCTTCCGGTTTCAGACGCAGATTGAAGGTCAGGTTGTCCGGGTATATCCAGGATTTTTCTGGGGGGATCAATTCCACTTTCCCGTGCAGTGTCTGAAATCCCGGGTAAGAAACGGTGAGGTCATATGTACCGGAATCCCCCACAAAACTCTGGCGTTCAAACTGTTGGATGTGGCGAGAGATCGTACCTGAGCTACTTTTCAGTTGGATCTGACAACCGGGTAACGGGACTCCTGCCTGCGTAAAGACATTGATGGTTCGAAACCCAAGCTTCGACTCTGATTTTTTGAATAGTTCGGAAGTCAGAGTCACGGTTTTCTGTTCATTCTCCTTGAGAGTGAACTGCAACAGTTTTTTCGATTCGCGAATGTCAACCCGCGTCAGATAGTAGTCTCCTGCAGGCAGGTGCCTGGCGACATATTCTCCTGCTTCAAAGGAGTAGATATTTGTCAGCAACCGCTGGTCTTTGCTCCACAGTTTGAGCCGCATCGGTTCATTGGCCTGCATCAGTTCCTGATCCAGCTTGAAATGAATTGTCGCCGTCCCCTCGGGAATGGGCAGCGTGAGCTGACTATTCAGATTCTCCTTCGTGACATGCACCTTCTGGTAAACAGAGGGGTACCCGGAACGAGATGCGATAATGACATAATCTCGCGTTGTCACCTGTTTGAAGACAAATGGTGCACTGCTGTTTGTCCGCGGCACCAGATTACCCGCCCTCAAGCTTGCGGTCCACACAGGATGATAATTAAACAGCCCCACTCGCATGTCATCCAGTGTTTCTGGCTGACAATTCACTGTCAGTTGACCAACCTGCGTCTCCAGAGTCCCCAGATCCTGATCGTCTGAAATTAATTCTAACGATCTGACCGGCACCCAATCATTATTCACATTGGGCACTTCATAATACAGAGTCCGCTGGCCAGGCCCCGCACCGAAGAAGTGAAACATCCCTTCGCTGTCGGTGTTGGTATAGGCCCGAAAGATGCCAAAATTCGGATTCTCACCAGCCAGGAGGATGCGTGTATTCGCTAAAGGTTTTCCGTTGACTTTCAGTCGGCCCGTCAATTCGGGTCGTCCTCCCAGGTTGAGTGTGCTGGTTTTGCCATTTTGAGGCAGAACGGCCTGACGCACGACGCCCAGAGAGTTCCATTCATATTTCCTGACAACATAACAGATCTGATTGGGGAGATGAGAAACCGAATAGCGGCCTTCTTCATCAGTAATCACGGTGGCCAGTAGCCCGGCTTTGCGGGCGGCATCACCGTTATAGCCATATCGGTCATGGAAGAAGAGCGTGACATTCGGTTGCGGTTTTCCGTTTTCGTCTGTGACGAGTCCCTGCACGGTTCCGCCTTCTGTAAGAGTGACTTCCACGTTCGGGAGCGGACTGGCTGCCAGATCGATGTCTTTCACAATCGCAAAGTCGTAGTCCGGATGAGTCACTTTCAGAGATTCCATTCCCGGAGCGAGATGCGGGATCGAAAACTTCCCGTCCACGGTCTTGACTGCATCACTGTCTGTTGTGAATTGATCCAGCGAGTTCGACATGACGCCCCGGGACAGAGACAGCGGAATCACGGTCGCCCCATCGACGGGCTGCCCCTGTGCATTGACAACGGTTCCGGACAGCGTGACTCCCTCTGTCAGTTTGAGCTGAATCGGCTTTCCCTGAATTTGATCGGTATTCACAGATTCACTGAGCGCACGGGCATAGCCATCTGCAGCGACTTCGATCCGGTAGATACCCGGACCGTTGACTGCGACTTTAAATTCCCCGCTGCTCTGATCCACATCCTGCCAACGCGGTTCCTGCCCATAATCCGCACCGCGAAGCGTCTTCAGTTTAATGGCCCGTACCCGGAATTTGCTGATCGGCTGATTTGTATCGTCGGCCAGAACCGTACCACTGATCTGCGGTTTGCCGGTCACGACGACATTCAGTTGAAAATCATTGGCGGGGGCAAATACCGTGTAGTCGCCTTTCAATTGAATCTCTGTTGAAAGGAGACTGAGTTCATATTTTCCTCGCTGAATGGGATCGAACTTAAACTCTGTCTGACCAGGTTGGATCTCGGCGTACGCTTCGTTGTACCCATCAATGGAATATGCAATGAGCAGGAAGGGCCTGGAAGCCTTTTTCAGATCGCCGGTATAGCTGATCTTTCCTGAGAGTGTGACCATCGAAGCGGGAGAAGGCATATTCAGTTTCAGATCAAGTGGCTGTTCCCGATTGAGCAGATAAGTACCGGTGAGGACAGGCTTCCCCCCCACTCCGGGAACCGCGACTATTACGTTATAAACGCCGGCTACGATATGGGGGAATGTGAATCTTCCCGCCTCACTGATTCGATAACCGGGGGGATGTCCGCTGAATTCCCACCACTGGGGCAGCGCATTGATTTTTAATCCGACCGGAATTTTCCCGTCCGCATAGACTATTTTGCCATTAACTTCTTCTCCCTCCCTGAGCACAATCTTCCGTGTGACGATTTGATCCGGATCGTCCACTTGAAGCGTCAGTTTCTCCAAAGCGTAGTCGGGTGAAGCGATTCCTATCAGATATTTTTCCTGGGAAGGCTTCAGGCCGAGTGTCACCTCTCCCGATTGATCGGTTGTGACAGCCCGAGCAGTGAACCCTCGCGAATCATTCATCAATTTACGGTATACGATGGCCCCGGGAACAGGTTTGCCTTGTTCATTGACGGTTTGAATGCGTAACTGACAGGCGCGTTCGAGTGTGATATTTTTCACCTGCCGTTGATCTGCCGCCAGGTCGACCCGCGGACGATCCGCGAGACGCTCAAGTCCCACCCAGCGCTGCGACAAAATCATGATGCGGTGTGGTCCAGGTTTTGTGATTTCGGCAAAGTGATAGTTTCCCTCTTTGTCTGTGCTCGTTCTTAACACATGTCCGCCAGACTTGGGTATCAGAAGAACTTGAGCATCGGTGACGGGCGCACCGCTCTGATCGGTCACTCGTCCACTTAACACGTATTGTGATGAGGACTTCTCCTCGCGTGGTTTTGTCTCTCTGGCCGGGGGACTCTGCTTAAGAGATTGAGCTTTATCGGACAGCTGCTGCTCGGATTCATGATCCGCACTCTCTTGCCTGTCTACTGCTGCGTGTGTTTCTTTCAGTCGAGACATAGGCAGGAGAAGCGCCCCGGCAAATAGTATCAGCAGTAAACTGACCAGCCCCAGCCGGGCAGACCGCGGGATGGGGCGAGTGATCATGCGTCGAATCCGCTGCGTCAGCGATTTACGGGATTCAAGAATCCCCAGCAGTTGCAGCCGTGGGCTCTCGACAGCAGGCGTCAGAGCAGCGATATCGAGCAGTGTTGCGGAATAGTGTGACGGCTGCTCGTTCAGTGTCACAAGCACTGTTTCATCCACGGCCTGTTCCCGCAGACGCTTGAGCATTACGTGCGTCAGCCAGACCAAAGGATGATAAAAATACAGGATCAACAGCAGAGTCTGCAGACAGTTGACCTGTAAGTCAAAGCGTTTCCAGTGAGCCAGCTCGTGGATAAAGATCTGGCGATACTGTTCGGGGGTGAGCTTTTCGAGTAGATGCCGAGGAAGGATGATCGTCGCCCGCCAGAATCCGCAGATCGCGGGACTTCCAGTTTCCTCCGATACTTTTAACTTCACTGAATCTGGTTTCATCCCCAGCAGTAAGACACACTCATTCAACTGAGCCACCAGTTCTCCACCAGCCGGTTCAGCTTGGATAGTAAGTTTTCTAACGCGCCACGTACGCCAAAGCACACAGACAGAGAGCATCGCTACCGCTGTTAACCAGATTAACATCAGGATCGCAGACGCTTGCAGGGCAGGCAGAGCTGCTGGTTTTATGGGCGACTCAACTTCCGAATCAGGCACAGCCAACATTGAGTCAGATGGGGGACCAACTGGAGGCAGTTGGGGCGACTGTGGATGAGTTTGCAGGAATGGCTCTGTCAAAGATGGCTGTACAAGGGGATTTTTTTCTGTCTGTGTGCCCCCCGGTGGATTGGCTGCGAGGGTCGACATCGTCGGCTCTGATTCAGTGTTCTGCGCGACGGCTTCCGTGGGAATCCAGTCAGCAAACCAGCTGGCGACACTGACAGGAGAATAGAGACTGACCGGCAGGATCAGTTTGAACAGAACCAGCGACCAGAGCCAGTAACGGGTCACTGCGCGGGCATGATACCGGAGTAACAGATCGAGGAGTAGAATCACGAGTACCAGTAGACTGGCCTGGAGGAACATGATCCTGCTGAATTCCCAGAACATTTCGCCCGACTGATTGAGAAGTTCGATTACTCCGTTCCCTGAGACAGCCATGCTCCGCCCTCCCCATTAGAATAAGTTACTTACTTCGTCTTTTTCCCTGCCTGCTTAATAAACTCGCGCAGTTGCTGAATTTCATCGGGTGAGAGTTCCTCTTCTTCAACAATGAACTGCAACATCGGCGATAAAGCACCATTGAAGGCGCGGCGCAAGAGGCGTTTCAATTCTCCCCGTTTTGCTTTATCGGGGCTGATCGCTGAGCTGAAGAGATTCAGATTGCGGATTGCTTTGCGCGTCAACAGCCCCTTGGTCACCATCCGGTCCATCGTAGTTTTGACCGTACTGTAGGCCCAGCCCTGCGTCTCTGCCAATGCTTCCTGTACGGTCCCCGCTGCACAAGGCTCCTGTTCCCAGACCACATTCATGATGACCCACTCAACATCAGTCATCGCCTGAGCTGACGGATCAGATTTTGTTTTTTTCGCCATGTGAATCTCCCTGTTCTACATTCGCCGACATTACACTACATTTGTAGTGTCGTCAAGTCCCTGTCTGCAGTTTAGTGCGATCTCACCTCCAGACAAGGAATTTCAAGCCGCCTGCAGACTGCGATTCTTCCTTCAATTTCTCAACAGCATTTCCAGTTAACTCCTGTTCTGATTTAATGTAAGTACCAGGACAGCGATGTGTGTCGCAGGCGCTTCAAGCTTGCAAAACAATTTCCTCTTTTTTTTATTACACAGAACAGAAGCCATGACTCCGCCGACAGATCGCTGGTTATCGCTCCCTCTCAATGAGATTCAGAATTCGCTGGGAGAGTTTACGGGCTGGGTTCTCTGTGGTGGGCGTTCGCTGGACTGGCTGCTGGGAACAGAGACTCGCTCCCACGGCGATACCGATGTGGGTGTGTTCCGCTCAGAACTGGCGGACTGCCTGCGTTTTCTTGATCAGCGGCGCGTATATCTTTGCGATCCCCCCGGTCAGCTCATTGCCTGGGAAGGGGAGCCTGTGCCGGAGCATGTCCATGACATCTGGCTCACCAGTCCGGACTTGAATCACTGGGAACTCCAGTTGATGGTCTACGATGACAGTGATGGTTCCGTGAGCTACCGCAGGGATCCAAGAATTCACTGGCCCCGGGAGGCGCATGCGATTACAGTACGTAAGATCAGGATACTGAATCCGTTGATCACCCTGCTATTCAAGCTGCATCGGCGTGAACTACAGGAGAAGGACTGCCTGGACGTGGTAAACCTGATTACCGGATTTGCCAACCAGTGTCTGCAGTCAGACTGACTGCTATTACCCCGGATAATTCGAAGAGGAGCACAGCGAATGCAACAGCAGAAGCAAAGAATGAACTGGTTAGTCTGGTGTCTGCCGTTTATCTGCTGTCTGATACTGAGCCCGCCCCTTTGGGCAGTCCCACCGAATATTCTGTTGATCGTTTCAGAAGACAATGGCCCTGAACTGGGCTGCTATGGCGATCCGTATGCACAGACGCCGCACCTGGATCGACTGGCCGCGGATGGGGTGCGGTTCGAGAATGCGTTCGTCCCCTACTCCGTCTGTTCGCCGTCGCGGGCCTGTTTCCTGACCGGAAAGTATCCGCACCAGAATGGACAGATTGGCCTGGCGACCCACAAATTCGCCATGTATCACAAAGAGACGCCCAATTTTGTGACGCTGCTCAAACAGCAGGGATATTTCACCGGGTTGATTGGCAAGCTGCACGTGAATCCGGAATCCGCTTTTCCCTTTGATTATCGTGCGATTACCGGCGCGAATTTCAACCGCCGTCAGCCGGTAACAGCTTATGCAGACAAAGCGGGAGAGTTCTTTAAACAGGCACAGGAACAACCCTGGTTTTTATCGGTGAACTTTCCCGACGCACATCTCCCGTTCCTGAAACAGGCGAATGGCAGACCGGCCCAGCCCCTGTCTGCGGATGATGTGAAGCCGATGCCCTGGGTGGGCGTCGATACGCCCCGGCTGCGCGAGCAGGTCGCCAATTATTACAATTGCCTGGCCCGACTCGACATCGGCGTGGGATTGCTGCTGGAACAATTGAAGCAGACGGGAGCGGCTGAGAATACGCTGGTCATTTACATCGGCGATCATGGCGCCCAGTTCCCCCGGGGCAAAGGGAGCGTGTATGAAGGGGGCCTGCGTGTTCCACTGATTGTTCGCTGGCCGGGTGTCGCGGAGTCGGGACTGGTCCGGACCGAACTGGCTTCCACGGTGGATCTGTTACCGACCGCCCTGGCGGCTGCTGATCTGTCGATCCCCCAGGACCTGCCCGGTCGGAACCTGAAACCTCTGTTGACTGCTGGTCCTGCAAAAGACTGGCGGGAGTATATCTTTGGCTTTACCACTGGTTCCTTTCCACGGAACTGCTATATCCAGCATTCGTTGCGGGACGCCCGTTATAAGCTGATCTCCAATCCGCGTCCCGGCACCGAAAACCTGATCGCAGACAGTTATCTGGATGAATCGCATCCCCACTTTGTCATCTCCGGTGCGACCGCCGCCGACCAGAAAACGATTTCACCCCGTACGAAAGCGGCTTTTGCACGCTGGTCGACGCCACCTCGCTACGAAATATATGACCTGCAGCAGGATCCGTACGAATGGAACAATCTGGCCGACGATCCCGACTATGCGGAAACGAAGCAACGTCTGATCGACGCCTTAACAGCGCTCCAGCGACAGACGCGGGATCCATTTTTCGCCCCTGAGAACATCGAGGCTTTCGTCAAAGAACAACTGGCCCACCGGGATATGCGTTACCGCAAGCAGAAGCAGTTCCGCTGGTCTTATCTTGATACATTCGCCGACTGGCGTTCAGCCCGGTAGAACGATACTTCATTCAAATGACGCAGTGAGACTGCTCCAGGAAACTCATAATCCATGTTGCCTTTTAACTTCAATGCCCTGTTCTGCGTCATTGGCGGACTTGCGGGACTGTTTATCACTCTGAAATTCAGTGACAGTCGGATAATGATACTGGCTGTGGCGATCGCATCCACCATGCTGATCGATCTCATCATGCGTGTTACCAACGACGAAGTTCAGGACCCGATACTCAATCCCGAAGCGGGCGGTTACATCAGAATCCCCGGACTTGGACCGATGTCATTTATCCCCATCTGGATTATCTGCATCGCCCTGCTGCTTCTGGTCAGCCTGGCCTTTTTTGAAGTTGTCTGAAGTAACAGAGCCTGCGTCTTTCGGTGCCCTACTTCCCGACATGCTGCTTCAGGAACGATTTGACTTTGCTGCGAGCCAGCTTTGATTCCGGCAGTTCGTAATTGAAGACCTGGAAGATGTGCCACATGCCTTCGTAGAGGTCGAGCTTGACGGGGATACCGGCCGTGTCGATGGCCTGGTACTGACGGATCGCGTTGCTCATAAAGATTTCTTTGGTTCCCGCCTGGATCAACGTCGGCGGAAAGCCTTTGGAATAATCGCCATAGACGGGAGAGACATAGGGATGCTTCTGATCGGCGGGATCTGCATAGGCGTCGGCACAATGTTTGAGGTTTTTCGGATAATACAACAAGGGATCCGCCTGCTGGAGAGTCGTGTAAGTGTCTCCGGTTTCAGTGATATCCGCCCAGGGAGACCAGAGCACCACCGCAGCCGGCATACCCAGCCCTTTGTCCCGCAGCTTAAGAACCGTTCCCGCAGCCAGTCCGCCCCCTGCAGATTCCCCGTAGATGGCGATCTCCTTGAGTGAGTGTCCTTCCTTGATCAGCGTCTGAATGACGGTCACGACCTGATCGGTGACTTCCTGCCACTTCCCGACCGGGGCCAGCGTGTAGTCGACGGAGATCACGCGAAACCCGGTTTCACCCGCCATGGGGACGGCACTCATTAACCGGGAACGGGCGCTGTACATTGTGTAGGCGCCGCCATGCGTGTAGATAAGTACTTTCCCGCTTTCCTGCCAGCCTTTCGGTTTGATGTCCAGTACCGGCACTCCCCCCAGCTTGCGTGGCGTAATTTCCGGCTGATATTTTTTTACAACCTCAGCATTCGCCGCCGCCCGTTTCTGTTCGATTTTCTGTTGCACGGCTTTCCAACCATCCAGATCATCGGCAGCCGGCAGGGGCGCTGTGGCGGCAGCGCCCCTGAAACCGGCGAGTGCTGTTTGTGCTTCGGGAGAGATTGTCTCAGGGATGGAGAAGTCCTGTGCATAAAGTACAGCAGGACTGACTGAAAACAACAGGATGCTTCCCAGGAGGGCATTGCAGAGAAAGCGTTTAACAAAATCTGATTCAGATGCCGAGGGCATAAAGTACACTCCAGTATTTTGATAAGAGCAGTAAGTAGAAAGACAGCTTACTGCTACACTATACAATGTCATGAGCGCACATGTTGGAGTTAGCAATTCAAACAGAGTTCTCGCCAAGAACAAACGCCGACAGTGATAAACTCCCTCTGGAACCGGGTCTCCCAAAAGGTTACGATGGAATACTCTGTTTCTTTGCCTGCTCAGGAATCACAACTACATGTATCTTGCTCGTTCTTATCTTCTACAAGCCATTCTCGCATGCGGCCTGTGTTCCGGTCTGCCTGCTCAAGTTACAGATCGAGCGGACACATCACCGGCCGTCGGAACGCGTCTTACCCAGGCTTGTGAATTTGGCAAACAACTGGTGGGGGAAGAGTCTCTACTGGTGGTTCCCGAAAACCGGAAGCAAGCTGACAGCCGGAAGATTTCCGTCCATTATTTTCGCTTCCCGGCACGCCTTCCCTCGGGGAAAGCTCCCGTGTTTTATCTGCCCGGAGGCCCCGGTGACGCGATTAACAGCAGCGACATCCGTAACGGCTTACGCCGGAAGAATTACAGTAAATACACCGAGTTGCTGGCATTCAATAAATATCACGATGTCATTATTGTGAACCAGAGGGGCAACAGAAAAGCTCCGGGAGTCCAGAGACTGCCCCGGGCGTGGGTTGTGCAACCAGGGGCGCGACTCAAGCCCCTGGTCTATGAGGAAAAAGGCAAGCGAGTGGCGGAGGGGTTACAGCTGGCGATTCAGGCATGCGCGCGTCTGCAGTTTGACCTGAAGGGCTACGACATTCTGCATCTGATCGATGATGTGGAACAGATTCGTCGCGTGCATGGTTACTCCACGATCTGTCTGCGTGGCAGCAGTTTCGGGTCACAGTGGGCGCTGGGTTATCTGCAACGCTATCCGGAGCGCGTGGACCGCATGGTGCTCTCAGGCGTGGAGCCACTGAGTCACACTTATGACAGTCCCACAGAAATCTGGAAGGTCTTCGAGCGTATCGAAGCGGAAGTGAAAGAGTCGGGCACCATCGAACTCCCCCCGGAAGGCCTGCTCGGCGCGCTCAAAGCAGTGTTGACTCGACTGGAAAAACAGCCGGTGCGCGTCACCGGCCAACATCCGCGTCGAGGTGGCTCTACCGAGATTGTAATCGGCATGGATGATGTGCGGTTTTACCTGACCCGCCCGATCTTGGACGCCCCCCTTTATTCGCGACGGATGCGGGAACTGTGGCCACACCTGGTGCTGGAACTGTACCGGGAAGACTACCAGTATCTGGCGGCGAAAATTATCGATGACCGTCCAGAACTGAGCCATCCCGACCTGCTGCTGGCGCTGGTCGACCACAGCCTGGGAATCTCGGATCAACGCCTGAAAGAACTGGAACAGGGGCCGGCCCGGCGCTGGCTGGGCGATGTCAACTGGCTCTATACTGCCACGCGTAAGAGTACGCCCCCTCCTGAGGTTAGTGATGCGTTTCGCGAATTGAAAACGTCTCAGACGCCGGTTCTGATGATTCATGGCACACTCGATCTGATGACTCCCTATGAGAATGCTACTCAACTACTACCTGCATTTCCCCGCGGTAAATTGATCACCGTTCAGGGAGGGACTCACATCGCGTGTCAGCATGCGGCGGTCGTCGATCCTCAGTTTTTACGTTATCTGACAGATTTTATGAATGCAGCACAACCCGCAGATACACTGAAAGAGATTCCCGAAACGATTACATTACCGCCACTGAAATTTCAACCACTGCAGTCGGGTTCGCTGTTTCAGGAACTGACGCAGTGAGAATCTCTTTTAGAATTTTCAGGCTTTGAATGCAATCAGGGATAAAACAGCCCTATGAAATTCGAGCTGCAACCACTGGGCGCCCCCGATCAACTGGATCTGCTGGCAGAAGAAGCCCGCAGACAGGGGTATCGCATGCTGGATCGACTGCAGCAGGAATGGCGGGAAGGTATCAATCGTTTTGATCGGGAAGGTGAATGTGTGCTGATCGCGGTAGGGGAAGATCGCATCGTCGGTGTCTGCGGTCTGAATCGGGATCCGTACTGCTCCCTCAAAGATATCGGACGTGTACGACGATTGTATGTTGCTTCCGGGGTACGACGTCGAGGTGTCGGTCGCCTGCTGGTGGAAGCGATTCAACAACGTTGTCCCGGTGTGTTTCAGCAATTGCGGTTACGCACAAATTCTTCTGCAGCGAGTACCTTCTACCAGGCACTCGGCTTTCGACCGGTGGAAGACGAGCCTGATTGTACGCATGTGTGGACTGTTTCCGCCTGAATCTCGAATTCACAAACAATTCCCTCCCCGCTGAATTCCTACTGGATTTCTGACCACGCCTGATCTACGATGGAGCGAAGTCAATCGACTCTTATCCGGTGCAAAATTCTGTTGCGCTGGTTCACATTCAAATGCGACCTCTCTTCTCTGCGACTCGAAGAATCAGGAGGTGTTTCAGATGGCGTTCCCTGCAGGCTATCGTCTTGGCTCCAACGTACCCCGGTATAGATTCGGGCTGCTCGTCATACTGCTTCTTTTCGCGGGCAGTGTTGGCTGTTCCGATCCTCAGCCTCCCAGTTCGCCAGTTGCAGAGAACTCTACGGAAGCGTCCGAGACGACACAGGCGGAAACAGATCCCCTGATACCACAAACAGAACAGTCGACGCCTGTTGCTCCAGCAGAACCAACAACATCCAGGCCCCCTGAAAACATGCCAGTCAAACGGCTGGAGCCTGAGAAAGTGGAGCCACCAGCATCCGCTCCCGCGTCGACGACTGCTGCCAGCACTGAACGCCGTCAGGCTTCGCCGCTGAATGCCCCCTTCAATGAATCGATGGCGAAGCAGGGACAAGCTGACTGGGCAGCCTCGCTGAATCGAGAGCCTCAGATCACCAACAGTATCGGCATGCAGTTGACTCTGATTCCCCCCGGTGAATTCACGATGGGCTCTCCCACCACGGAAGCAGAGCGTCAGGATTTTGAAACGCCGCATCGAGTCACATTAACCAGACCGTTTTACCTGGGTACTTATGAAGTCACTCAGGCCGAGTATCAGACCATCATGGGTGAGAACCCGAGTTGGTTCAGTGCTAACGGAAAAGGGAAAGACAAAGTCGCCGGCAAAAAGACAGAGCGTTTCCCGGTGGAATTCACGAACTGGGAGGATGCACAGAGATTCTGCCGAAAGCTGTCTGACCGCGAAGGCAAGACCTATCGTCTGCCGACCGAAGCAGAGTGGGAATACGCCTGTCGGGCCGGTACGACCAGCGCGTTTCATTATGGCATTATCGATAACGGACAGGCCGCTAACACGCATGGAGATGTCCCGTACGGAACCAACTCGAAAGGACCGGCGCTGGGTCGTACGACAGAAGTTGGATCCTATGCTCCCAATGCCTTCGGTCTGCATGACATGCACGGGAATGTGTTCGAATGGTGCGCAGACTGGTTTGTACTCCAGCTCTACAAACAACGGGCGGGAAAGGTGACCGTAGATCCCCTGGTCTCGAAACGGACTCCTGCCGCGAAAACCCGGGTCTTAAGAGGTGGTTCGTGGACCAAAGGCAAAGGGATCCACGCCCGGGCGGCACTTCGGCGCGGGAATCTGCCTGACTGGAAAGGACAGAACATCGGCTTTCGGGTCGTGCAGGAAATCTCAGGCGAACCCAGGCCTGCTCCCGTTGTGCAGGCTGAACCGATGCCTGCAGATCCAAAGCCGTCTGACACAAAAGAGAAACCAGTCGCCGCGACGATCCGCGATCCCCGGGCAGGCGATCTGGTTTATATCCAGCCGGGCAAGTTTCTGATGGGGAGTCTGGAATCAGAGCCGGGGTCCTGGCCCATGGAACGTCCACAACATGAAGTCGAAATCAAACAGGGTTTTTACATCGGTAAGTACGAAGTAACCCACCAGCAGTTCTCCAACTTTGTAGCGAAAACGAAATACAAGACCGACGCCGAAAAGAGCGAAAAGGGAGGCGGAGGTTATGTCAAAGAGCAGAAAGGAATCGTGAACTGGAATCCGCGTTTCTTCTGGAAAGATCCCGGATTTCCACAGAAGAGTAATTCCCCTGTGGTCAATATTTCCTGGAACGATGCCGTCGCGTTTTGCGACTGGCTGACCGAACAGGATGGACAATACCGCTTCCGTCTGCCAACCGAAGCGGAATGGGAATATTGTGGCCGGGCCGGCACGAAAGCCGCTTATGCCTGGGGCGACAAACAGGAGTCGATGGTGGGGAATGAAAACGCTTCCGACCAGTCCCTGGCCAGACTGTTGAGTGATAAGTCTTTTCATAAAAGCCGTTGCGGGAAATGGGATGACGGAATTCCGTTTACTACCCCCGTCGGTTCATTCAAAGCCAATCCGTTCGGTCTATATGACATGCAAGGCAATGTCAGTGAATGGTGCAGCGACGTCTACCTGGATAACAGCTACCAGCTTTCCCCGGATCAGATTCCTGCCACAGGCAAAAAAAGAGTGCTGCGTGGTGGTGCGTTTGATTACCTGCCCATGGACTGCCGCGTCGCCCGCCGTCTCGGCGACTGGGCCAATGAAACCCGCTGTGATCGTGGTTTTCGAGTCGTGCGGGAACTGACACCCCAGCCCGGTAAAACCGAACTCGCAGAAGCTCCACAGAACCCTGCCCCTGTTGAGCCGCAACCTGCGACTCAGAACTTTGACAGACCGGTGATCAGATTTGGTCGCCTGGCGACACCAGAGCCGGTGACTTCGTTTACGGTCTCTGAGGATAACAAATTCCTGATCTGCTCTCACCAGGGAGCCAATCAGGTTTCAATCTGGGATGCGCAGACATTGCTCCCCATCAAGATCCTGAGTACTCCTTCACCGCGTTCGGTCCTCAGTCGGGGGCCGTTACTGATGGTGGCTAATGACGGAAAGGGAACGGTTAGCGTCTTCTCCAGCAAAGACCAATGGGCGCAGACCAATCAACTGGATGTCGAAAAGCCGCACATCGTTTACCTGAGTGCGCCCCAGGGTCGACACTTCCAGAATGAAATCCTGGTTACCTGCCATGGAGAAGGTCCCAAGGCTTCTTACAGTGACTGTCATGTTTATCATCTCGATCTCAAAACCGACAAAGACCGCCACCTGATGAAGGCGGCGCTGGCAACCTGCAGCTTCGACGGCAAGTATGTCATTACGCAGGGTTCGTTTAATCTCAGCCCGTCCGGAGGGATCTCTGCCTTTGCCTGGGAGGACTTCGTTTCCGACCGTCCTGCTCAGCCGATTTACAAGGGAGGCGCGAAATCTCAAACCCCCTACGTCTACCAGGTCTATCCTGGTTCATTCTGGATTGGAAATAATGTGATCTTCGGAGGCGTTCCTCTCGTCAGTGTCAGAAGCAAACTGGACAACCTGGTCATCGCGGACCGGAACCGTAAGTTACTGTATGCATTGACTCCCCACGAGGTGAAGGTCTATCCGGTGTCTGCTGTCATTGAAGAAGTGGAAGATCGAAAAGCCGAATTTCCCCTGCAGGAGTTCAGCCACGTTTATCATCGCCACAACCGGATTAGCGGCTATCTGCTGGATCATCCGATTGCTTTTACCGAAAATGAACTGACACACCTGTTTGCCCTGGACATGGGTAAAAATCAGTTGCTGGTGGCCACAACTCCGGCCTTTGACATTCCCGATGATGCTCTGGCACCACGACTGGTTACCGAAGCTCCGAGTGCCGGCAATCCGGGTTCCGGTAAGTCTGACGCTCCCACCAAGCAGGCAGTCCCGAATCCCCTGAAGTTCCCGGCGTTTCTCGCCGAGGGCGAGTCTTTCACGCACACGCTCCCGGAACAACCTGAGACCAAATATGAACTGTTAAACGCGCCAACCGGCGTCAAGCTGAATCCCCAGAACGAGGTTACCTGGAAACCCGGTTCCAGGCAGGTGGGCAAGCACGAACTCAAATTCAAGGTCACACAGGGAGATAAGGTCACCTTTGCGCGGGTGGAAGTCGAAGTTGTCTCCCGTGACCTGATCGAGATGCTGGGCGGGCTCGATAAACTGAAAGACTTCCCACGGTTTGATCTCGATCCGGAACCGGCCAAGCTGATTCCCGCACCGGACTATCAGTCGTTTCTCGTTCTGCAGGGAAAGAAAGTCCATCGAATGACCGGCGATGGTATCAAAGATGTGAAAACCTTTGACCTGCCAGAACGCTATGAATTTATTGCCGAACGCGATGATACATTTCTGGCATTGGACCAGGGCCGATTTCAGCTGGATGTGATCGATCAGCGGGGAGGCCGCATCAAAAAGAGTATCCCCCTGGATCGGGCGGGAGTACGGGTGCTCGAAATCACGGACCTGGCGGTACACCCGAAATATAACATCAGTTATGTCGCGATCAAAACAGGCATCGAGGTTCCCCGCTATCGGGTTCTGGTGGTTAACGAGAGTACTTCCCGAGTAGTCGCTCCTGATGAACTGCTGGGAACATGGGTCTGTGTCGACGCATCCGGCAAGATGCTCTATACCGGCTATCGCGACATTTACCGCAACGGGACCAAGTTTCACATCAACCCCGGCTGGAGACTGCTGGAAGTGCCCCAGTATGGCAACCTGGACTTTCTGATCAGCTTCAAACTCCGCCGCGGGGTTCCGTCGATCTATCAGTACATCGACAATGCCGGCGGTAACGGGAACGGAATCCGTCTTTCCGCCGACGGGAAGCGAATTACGTATCTTTCGAACGGTGGTTTTCCCTCGTTATCGCGAAACCTGGCCGGCTGGAATGCGAAGCAGCTCAAACAAAATCCGGTGGCTTACGAAACTAAGGGGCGCGGGGTCTGTACGCAAATCGCCTTCCATCCGACACTGGATCTGGTCGCGGTCCCCGGCGGGAATTCGGCAGTGTTTTTCAACCGTGAAACTGGTGAAGTTATCGAGGACAAACTCTTGCTGCTGAATCAGGGATTAGGCGATGTGAAGGTCGCAGACCTGACTTTCTCTCCTGACGGGAAGTCTCTGATCTTCCTCTGTCACAATCCACTCCAAGGTAATTATCTGCGACCAGTGCCTCTCAAGCTGACACCTGCCGAACAGAAACAGGTCGGACGTAAGATCAATCTCGCGCAGGAAAAACCGCGACCAGTCCCCACGGTCAAGCAGTCAGAACTGCAGGCACTGAAGCTGGATCCTAAACCGAATAAACAGACGCCGCGGCAGATCGCTGAGCGATTTAATCCGACTGTGGTGCTAATCAAGTCTGAAACCGGCTCGGGCACCGGCTTTGTTGTGGGAAGTGAAGGCTATATCCTGACCTGTGCCCATGCCGCCCCCGAGGATGAGAAGCTGATTGTCGAGTATCAGGCTGGAAAAGGCCCTGTTAAATCAGTAGAAGCGACAATCCTTCTGTGGGATGAAGATCAGGACCTGGCGCTACTTAAGTTGAAGGAAAAAGTTGATCTGCCGACAGTCATTTTGAGCTCCCGTAAGTCCTATGATTCGGGCGAACAGCTGACTGTGATTGGGAATCCGGGACTGGGAGAGACCATCCTCTCGCAGACACTGACCACGGGCGTCATCAGCAATCCGAAGCGGATGCTCCGCGATCAGCCGCTGATTCAGATTTCTGCCGCAGTGAATCCCGGCAACAGTGGTGGTCCGGTGTTTGATGACCGAGGCCAGGTGATCGGCCTGGTGATCTTAAAAGGGGATATCGAAGCAGCCGGGTTCGCGGTTCCGTCCACAGAACTTCGTAAGTTCCTGCTGTCCGTCACGAAAGGGAAACCAGAGGCAGGTGACAGGTAGCGACTGCTGACAGAACAGGATTCGCTCTTTAAAACCACGAGTCCTCTCTGAATATTATTGATCTGTCTTTTTATCAGAACAGAACGTCGCGTCCCCTGACGACTGCTCTTCTCTTTGCTGAGAACCCGCTATAATAGACGTTAGACTATCAATGACTGACCGACTGCAGGCGGGAGCCCGTTTCGATGGCTGAGAAGTATTATGTTGAATGCGACTGCGGCAAGCGGGCTCGCGTAGCGCTGCATGAAGCTGGCACTGATAAGCGTTGTGAGGCCTGCCAGCAGACAGTCAGAGTTCCTGATACAATTACCTTGCAGCAGTCTGCGGGCGACAATTACCCACTCTTGCGACCGCTGCAGAAGATTCTGATGACGCTCCGAAAAGAAGAGCCTCCGTTTGACGGTCTCTGCCATCATTGTGAAAACAGAGAAGCCGACATTCTGATTCCCGTCAAACTGAATATCCTCATCGAACGCTATATGAAGAACGATGGGGGGATTCGCCCGACAATCACCGGTGACATTGCCCTCGTCGCTTCTGCTGCGGAGGAATTTTGGAAAGAAGTCTGGTTTCCTTTGCTGCTCTGCAACGAATGCCGAGAGCAGTATTTCGAAGACCGGGAACGGCAGCGTCGCAAACGCCGCTGGGAATTATGGGGGCTGTTCTCACTCCTGGGGGCATTTCTGGTGTTTGCCTATTTCTTCGCAGTGATAATTGCGATGTTTTCGTTTTTCTTCTGGCTGCTACTGGCCTTTGGCTGGGCCTCCCAGTTTCGCGATCGTAAAAAAATGGATGCCTGGCAACTCCCATGGCTGGAAGAGATCCGCTGGGTCCCCGAAGCACTGGCCATGGAAGATGAATATAACCTGGAAACCGGGAAACCGCTCGACCTGCATAAAATCAGACAGATTATTAATGACTCAGAAGATCTGGACGATGAGTTGACTCCCCTGCAATGGTGGATGCAGCAATTTAAATCCGGCTATTTTGAGTTTCCATGAACAATAAGGAATGAACAACAGGATTGACATGTGAAAGGATGGTGAAGTGATGCAAAGTGATGAACAGGAAATTCGTGATCTGGTCAGCACCTGGCTGGAAGCAACAAAAGCAGGCGACACCGAGAAGGTACTGGAACTGATGGCGGAGGATGTCGTATTCCTCGTTCCGGGAGAGCCTCCCATGGTAGGGAAAGCGCCCTACAAAGAAGCGGCGCAGCCCCACCCCGAACAGCCGGTTCCGGAGATTGAAGGTGTCAGCGAAATTCAGGAGATCAAAGTCCTGGGTGACTGGGCCTACATGTGGACTGAGATGGCCGTCAAAGTGACTCCCCCAAGCGGACATCCCGTCAAGCGGGTCGGCCACACACTGTCCATTCTGCACAAAGAGAATGGCAAATGGGTGATTGCCCGCGATGCGAACATGCTGGTACCAGTTACAGATTGAAGTCGTAGATTTTCAGTCTGTGCTTTTTCAGGTTGAAGGCAGTTTCGGTTTGACCGGCTTGCTGCTGCCGGCAGCTTCGACCGGATACTGTGCCTGATGAGATTGCAGACTGTCGATCAGGGACTGCATCATCTGCTTGAGCTTCTGTGGATTCGATTCTGCGAGGTTGTGCTGTTCGAACGGGTCCTTTGCCAGGTTATACAGCTGGTAGTGAGAACCCTCCGATTGTTTGGAGGGGAAATAGTGGTAGATCACTTTCCAGTCGCCGTCCCGGTAAACCGTAAAGTAATCGCTGCGATGCGGTGCATGGGGATAGTTCATCAGGAACGTTTCCGGACGTGAATGGTCCTGCTCGCCCAACAGCAGTTGATTAAGGGGCATTCCGTCCATGACATAATCTTTGGGCGGGAGTGTGTGTGTCAGATCCAGAATCGTGGGAAACAGATCATAGACGGCAGCCACCTGATCCTGAATCATATTTGCGGGAATGGGGAGCTGCTTCTGATTGACATTTTCCGGATTCGGTTTGGCCCAGGCTGCGATGAAAGGCACCCGCATGCCTCCTTCGTAATGAGCTCCCTTCTTGCCCCGCAGAGGCGCTGCACAGGCAACTTCGTGTTGATGCCCCAGGGGTGCGTCGGAACCGTTGTCTCCCAGGAAAAAGATGAGTGTATTTTCTGCGACTCCCAGTTCATTGAGCTGCTGCATGATATCACCCAGGGATTTGTCCATGCCTTCAATCAAAGTGGCAAACGCCTGAGCGTTCTTCGGTTTACCTGAATCCTTATAATGGTCGGCGAAGCGGGGATCGGAATCAAAAGGAGCATGCACAGCATAGTGCGCCATATAGAGGAAGAACGGTTGCTTCTGCTTGACCGTTTCTGCCAGTGCCGCGTTCGCTTCCAGTGTGAGTGCTTCGGTCAGGAAGGTATCAGTGCCATGATATTTATCCAGACCGGGAACGGCGTGATGTGCCCGGCGGGTCCCCAGACCGTATTTCTTCTCACCGTAATAACTGCCTGGTGCCCCGAACGAAGCGCCAGCGATATTGACGTTGAATCCCAGATTCAGCGGTTCCGCTCCGGGGAAGTTGTCTGCACCAAAATGGCCTTTACCGACATGAATCGTCTTGTAGCCTGATTTCTGTAGTAAACGCGGCAGCGTGACGTCTTCTTTCTTAAGGCCTTCCCAGTTCCAGTCCGGCGGTCCCTGAGGACCGGCATTATTCTTACGGGGATTAATCCAGTTCGTCGCATGATGCCGGGCTGCGTTCTGGCCGGTCAGAATGGAAATCCGGGTCGGCGAGCAGACACTCATCGCATAAAAGTTATTGAAACGAATCCCCTGCTTTGCCAGGCCTTCCATGTTGGGCGTGATGTAATAATCGTTGAGTGGGTACCGTTTGGGGTTCCCCTCGGCGTCGGTCAGAAAGGGCACCGAAGTATCCATGACTCCCATATCGTCCACGAGAAAGACGACGATGTTCGGTGGTTGCGTCGCATTCAGATTTGCTGCTTTGAGCGTGGAAACGGAACTGAAAACAAGACCACAGATGACTGCGATTAGAGAGTGGCGCAAAAATCGTGAATTCATAGGAGATGACTTCCTTCCTGAAAGAGCGCTGCATGAAGACCAACGGCAAACTGGCGGAATTTGCAATGGTCCCACTATAACAGGCATGCCCCGATCCTGTCTAATGTTGTCTGTTCGGAACTGCAGCACTGTGGTCCCGCCCAGCAGTTTAAAATCAATATCACTGCTGGCAACTGAAAGCAGGAGACATGGGTCAAATCATCAGTTCCTTGAAAATTCAAATTGACAACCTTGTTTTACTCTAGTAAATTGACATTAGTAAACGACCATCCAGACAAGGAGAGACGGATGAACGCCAGCCAACTGGGTCGGGTCCAGCTGCAGATCATGCAGGTACTCTGGGATCGCGGCCGTGTCAATGCGCGTGAGATCACAGACGCACTCAACCAGCATTCAAACATTGCCCACAGTACGGTCCAGACACTGCTGCGTCAGCTGGAAGCCAAACAGGCTGTGGCCCACGACGTCGAAGAGCGCACGTTTGTGTTTTACCCGCTGATCAAAGAGGACAAAGTCACGCGGCAAGCCACGCGCGAACTGATCGATGACATATTTGATGGTTCCGCAGCAGGACTGGTTGCCTATCTGCTGGAGAACGAAAAAATCCCCAAATCGGAGTTGCAACAGCTGCGTAAGCTGATCAACGACGAGTAATCACGGAGCATTCACTACAGGCAGGAGGACGAGACATGATTGAGACAACGGTCGCTTATTTTGCTGTGTTGGTGCTCCTGCAGTCTACTCTGCTGATAATGACCGGTTGTCTGGCCATGCGGTTCTGTGGTCGACAGAAGCCGGTCGTCCAGTCTGTGATCCTGCGTGTTACCCTGCTGGCAATCCTCGTCTGCCCGCTGGTATCGCTGGCTGCCCACCATCTGGGTGCGAACAGCTATGCTCTGCTCCCTGCCTGGGACATGAATGCAGTCGCTGTCACAGACAGTATTCCCGCTCCTGAGACCTCAAACCCTTTACCGACTGAAGCAGGGAACAGCGAAGGTCTGCCTGCGGCACACGCTCCCTTAGAAGCAATGCCCCGGCCACAAGATCCCGTAGTGACCATGAATATCCCTGAAGCGAGCAATGTCTCCCCCATCGCTGCAGATAACGCGACGCTGTCTACAGTAGTGCTCGATAACCAGCCAACGGGATTCAGTCTACAAAGCCTGATCGGCTGGAGTGTGACGCTGACATGGTTGTCAGGCGTTATATTTATGCTGACGAAGCTGCTGCGGGCGTATCGGGGAATAACCCGGGTGGTCAGGAACAGTCAACCGGCGGAAGCGCCACTGCAAAACCTCTGTCGGGAGACCGCGGAACGGCTGGGGCAACATCCCCCCGAGGTACTCATTTCTCCCGTCGTGCATGCTCCCTGTCTGACGGGGATCCGGAAACCGCTGATTCTGCTGCCCGCACAGAACGACCTGTCGGACAGTGTGCAGCGGGATATTTTTCTACACGAACTGGCGCACCTGGCACGACGGGACTGCCTGTATTTTATGCTGGCCCGTCTGGCGACTGCGGTTCTGTTTTTTCAACCGCTGGTGTGGTGGCTTTCGCGACGAATGGAACAGCTGGCGGATGATATCTGTGACGACTATGTAATCCACTACGGCTCCGGGCGGAAGCATTACGCGAACACGCTCGTCGATTTTGCGGAACGGCTGCCGGCCCCTGCACTGACAACCGAAGTGGGGCTGGCCATGGTATCGCAGCGCTCCGCGTTGAGCCGTCGCGTGCTGCGGATCCTGGATACATCCCGTGTGCTGACGCTTCGCCTGCCGGTGAAATGGGGTGCCCTGATTCTGCTGCTGGGGGTCTCTGCAACCACGAGTGCCGCTCTGCTGGTGACGACCCCGGCAGAGGAATCAGCACCGCAACAGGACGCACCGGCACAGTCAGACGAGAACCAGGGAACAGCGGTGAAACCGAATTCATCCGAACAAAAGCAGGAGAGCGAGAACACGGGATTACACCTGCGAGGGAACGTCGTCAGCCCAACAGGTCAACCAGTTCCGCATGCATCAATTGGTTATGCCAGTACCGGCTGGGATCAACGCCAGCGAACCAGGCTGGTCACCACCGATGCACGGGGGAATTTCGAAATTACGATTCCCGCCTCCGATCCGCGTTACGCTGCCCTGCACAATGACAGTATGCTGGTCGCCCTGGCCGACGGTTATGGCCCGGCTGTGGGAAGTGTCATGCAGTTTGATTTATCTGGAGAAATGCGCAAATCACTGTTGAAAAAGATTGCAAATTCTCATATTCCGCTTGAATTTCTGGAACAGTCTCGGAAACGAATTCAAAATGCGAAGCCCACATTCCAACTGGTCGCCGATGACGTGCCTTTGACAGGCACCGTGGTCGATATTGAAGGGCAGCCTGTCGCAGGCGCCCGTCTGCAGGTGACGCAGTTGAGAGCGACTGAAACCGGTTCGCTCGACGCGTGGGAGGCAGCAGCACAGAAGCCGGGAGCCGACTACTATGAGATCGGATTGCTGCTGACTAAAGCTATCGGCAATCATGTAGGCGGTGCGACTCTGGAATACATCCCTGCCGTGGTCACCGATCAGAACGGGCGGTTCACCATCAAAGGTCTGGGACGTGAGCGGCTCGTCAGACTACTGATCTCCGGACCGGGAATCGCCACGAGTTATGTAGAGGCTCGAACCCGTACAGGAAATATCATCGAACTGCCCCTGCAGGCCCGCAGCCCGTCTTCCGAAACCATCGTCTATCATCCGTCTGAATTCACACATGTCGCAGGACCGTCTCTCCCTGTCACCGGAGTGATTCGAGATGCGAAGACGCACCAACCGCTGCCCGGTGTCAAACTGCAAAGCTATCACCTGGCAGGCCACCGCGTGTCTGGCTGGAGCGAAGGCCTGGTCCAGGCGGTCACCGACGACCAGGGACGCTACCGGCTGGAAGGCTTACCGATTGGCAAAAACGAGGTCATCTGCCTGTCAGCCCGGGATCAGCCCTATCTGCTCTACAAATTCAGTACCGAACTGAAAGCCGGCAGCCCGGCCCCCCAACAGGACGTGGAACTGGTCCGGGGAGTCTGGGCAAACGGTCGTACGTATGATCAGGTCTCTGGCGAACCGGTGCGCGGCGGGCGACTGGTATATGCCCCCCTGAAGGGGAATCCTTTCGCAAAATCGATCCAGAAGTCTTACGCCCTGCTCACATCGCACTATCGTCTGCAGAAGGATGGGACCTATCGGATGCCCGTGCTGCCGGGGCCCGGGGTCATCGGAGTCATGGCAGACGATCACATGCTCTATCAGCGCGGAAAAGGGGCGGAGAAGCTGATTGATCAAGACAAACAAATCAAGGCCATAAACACAACACCATTCTGGATCATTGCCACAAACTACCACGTCCTGGCGGAAGTTAATCCGGCAAGAGACGCGGAATCAGTTCAGGTCGATCTGGCGTTTGACCCGGGACAGACTTTGCGGATCAACGTCGTCAAACAAGATGGCGCAGCCTCTCAGAGTGGAAATTATGTGGGCCTGATGGAAGAATTCCCAAGCTGGAACGGCTTCGAGCAGGGACAGCTGGAAATCAGGGGTTATCGGCCCGATCGCCCGAGGCGTGTCCAGGTCATCGATGCGGAAAGTCAGCAGGCTGGATTCCTGTTAATCAATGAGCAGAATCCGACCGATTTGAAAATCACGCTGGACCCCTGGGCCGAAATCACGGGGCGACTGGTCGACGAAGCTGGCAATCCCAAAGCCGGGGTGAAGCTCTCTAACGTTTATCACGCCATCAGCAAAGACCCCAGTGTTGCCTTACTGCCTCCCGATCCGGAGCAGAAATCGGGCGGTACCGTCAGCTATCTGACCGACGAAAATGGACGGTTTCAGATCCGGGGGATGATTCCCGGGGCGAAGTACCGCGTCGCAGCTCAGGAAATCCGTAAGAATCCCATCTACATTGAACTGGGCGATTTCCTCAGGGGAAAACCGCTCCAGCCTGGTGAGGTGCGAGACCTGGGCGACATCATTTTCAAACGGCCGACCGAAAGTAATTAACACGGTCTCTCCTCACTCCCACTCCGCTGTCTAGCGGCGAGCGTTCCTGAAGGCATGTTTTTTTCAACGTCGTCTTGACACCTGGGACACAATGTCCTACCCTTGCCTGCGACATAACGTCCCAGGTCTGAAAAAAGGAAGCATTGACCATGGTCAAGACGCCCCGTGATGTGACGGAAGCGGAACTGAGTGTACTGCAGGTCCTCTGGCAACAGGGGCCGGCGACGATTCGCGCCATTACCGAACAACTCGAACCCGAACGGGTTGACGCGTATTACTCCACCGTCAAAAAACTGCTCGAACGCCTGGAAACAAAGGGTTTCGTCAAACGGGAACCGGCGGGCATCGCTTTTGTGTATGAAGCCTGTATCGCGCGCGATGAACTGGTGGGGCGACGCCTGCAGGAGGTGGCGGAGACGTTGTGCGAAGGTTCGCTGACGCCGCTGCTCACACAACTGGCACAACACACGGATCTGAACCGGAAGCAGCAGAAAGTGCTGATGGATCTCATCGACGAACTTGCCCAAAAGAATTCAAAACCATAAGGAGATGGTCATGGATCTGCTCTGGAAACTGCTGATCAGTAACGCAGCGATCGCCGGCGGACTGTTTGTTATCGTGCTGTTGATCCGCCGATGGATCAAAAACCCGGCACTGCTGCACATGCTGTTGCTACTTGTGCTGATCAAACTGATCACCCCGGCGGTCTGGCAGCCGCAGATCGCCTTACTTTCACACGGCCCCGGTTCGGTCGTCTCCCCGGTCGAAAAAGCCCCGGTGACAGATGGCACTGGTCTGCTTGCTGAAAACGAGTCCAACACCAACACAAAACTGAATGCTTTCAATTCTCTGCGAAAGCGAATGCAAGAGACCAGCAAAGGCTCGTCTCCTGCTACGACTACTGAAACTGTATCCAATACCTCAACTGCTGAGACTTCAATAGAGATCCCAGTCAGCACGCCAGCCTGGTATCTGAGACTGGCTGCCGCTTTCACAGCCCGCGGATGGACCTGGGCAACATCGCTGTTTCTGATCTGGGCTCTCGGGACAGTGATCTGCTGCTTCATTGCAGCGTTGCGTATCTTTCGTTTCCAACGACTGCTGAAGCTCGCACGGCCTGCTTCAGCAGCACTGCAGCATCGGGCCGGGGTACTGGGCACGCACATCGGTCTCAAGTCGGCCCCACAGGTTGTGTTGCTTCCGGGAGCGATCTCTCCCCTGCTCTGGGCGTTCTGCTGCAGAGCACAGATTATCCTGCCGGAACGACTGCTTGCAGAACTGAATGAAGCAGAACGAGACACACTGCTGCTGCATGAGCTGGCACATTACCGCCGCGGTGATCACTGGGTGCGATTGATTGAACTTGTCACCACGGCGCTGTACTGGTGGTATCCCGTCGTGTGGTGGGTACGGAGAGAAATCCGTCTGACCGAAGAGGCGTGTTGTGATGCCTGGGTCATCCAGACAGAGCCCGACAAACGGCGGGCGTATGCAGAGGTGCTCGTCAAAGCGACCGGCTTCGTTTCCCAGACGCAACGTATTCCCGTCGCCACCGGCATGGGATCAGCGTGGATTCTGGAGCAGCGTCTGACGTCGATTATGTGTGACACATTGCAGCATCAGATTTCGCGGCGGGGAAAATTCCTGCTGGCTACAATCGCTCTGCTGTTATTATCGCTGGCTCCCCTGCCCGGCACTTCGCAGGCGGAGACCAAGGTAGCAGAGAAACCAGACCAGTTGCCGAGTGTAGAAGAAATTCTGAATGGTTACCGGGACAACATCCAGTGTCTGTTACCGTTGGAGATGACGTACCGGATCACTGCGCAGGAGAACATGAACTGCATCACGCGGGACCGACTGAACCTGCAAGTACTCAGGGATATTCAGAAAGCCGACCGAAGTGAAATCATGATCGATGGAAAGATCATGAGCGAGGAACAACTCCAGTTGACGGTTGCGCACTCATTCACTCAACAGGAGATGTTTCTGGAGAGTCAATTGACCCCGGAAGCGGTCCGGAAACGGTTGGGCGAAACAGTGCTAGATCAACGTTATTTCTGGACTGACGGTCGGGCCTTTCATCAACGACGGCCTTATCAGTTACGACAGAAGAATACCACTCTCGAGCAGAGACCGGTCTGGCCGGCGGAGAATTTGAATCAGCATTATAACGAGATCGAGCTGATCTCGTGGTCCGATCAGAACCAGCCTCCCCTGCGGCGGTGGTATGGCAAAAAGAGAAATCATCAATTACCGCAAGGTGAAATCGGCAATGAACTGAAGCAGATCCCCAACTTGAAGACGTCTGCGCCGCTGGGGCTCCAAGAGTATCAGTGGGCAGAAGAGTTGCCTGAATACAGTCTGGATGCCTGCCTGACAAAGCCGCCACACCGGTACCGGGTTGTGGGACGGGAAAAACGGGATGGCAGACCGTTGATTCTCGTGGAGTACCTGAACGAACCACATGCGCAGAGCCCGGAGAAACGCTGGCGAATGCGCGCCTGGATCGATCCCGCACAGGGTTTTCTCCCCTTACGGATCGAATGGGGGTATGTTGACCAGGAAAACCAGCTCGCCAGGGGTTTGAGCCAGCATGCAGAGGTGCTGCAGGTTAAACAGGTTGACGGCTGTTATTATCCGACACGCATCCGGTTTCAGGAATACACGACCGGCACTCCGAAAAAACAGGAGCAATCCTCCCAGACGAACGAGATCAAGATATTCACAAAGAACCTGAAGGACTTTCCAGCCCCCCCCACTGTCCCTGGGCGGAGTACCACTTGGGAGGTACTCGACATCCATCCGCATCAGCAAATCACCCCTGAGGCACTGGCACTGCAGTTTCCAGAGGGGACCGTGTATGAGAACAGGATCGACGGCCGGACATACATCATCGGAAACGAACAGCCGCTGCCCGAGCCACCGGAGCCCCCCGAAATGGTGCACCTTTTCACGCAGGCTCCTCCACTGCAGGTGGCAGAATGGATGGACGGGAACCAGCGTAATCTCAAAGATTTTCGCGGCAAAGTGGTTGTCCTGCTCTTTCTCGACGATACTTTTTTGAAATTTGATTTTGCAAAGTTGCCTCCCGAAATGGAGCAATACTTCGTGGAAGCCCAAAAAATGCTGCTCAGGCTGCATCAGAAGTACGCGAATAAAGAGATCGTCTTCCTGGAAATCTATCCGCCGGACTCATCTAAAGCAAAAATTCGTGAGTTCCACCAGTATCTCGGATTTGAAACACTGGCTGCGATTGACCAGCGGCAGGGAGAGGGCGGTGCCACCAACATGAAGTACCATGGCGCGCAGGTTGCCCCAACCTGTTTTATGTTGAGTCGTAAAGGGCGCATCGTCTTCAGCCCTGAAATTATTGACTCGATAATGATGGAGGAACATTTTCAACATGCCGCCCGGAAACTTTCAATTTCCCTGGATGAACTGGAAAAACTCCCTAAAGACGAAGCCACCCGGCAAAGTCTGAGGGTCATGGAATATATGATTCGTGAGCAGATCGACAAAGTACTCGCAATTCAATAATTATCTGACTGCAGGAGCTACTGTGATCAGCGTTTGAGTTTCTGCCGCACCAGTTTCGACTGTTCGTCATTCAGAATTTCCCAGCAGGCCAGGCCGTTGCCTACGAGGTCGAATTCGTCGAATTGCCAGACGATTTTGCGGTTCTCGTCGAGTTCCAGGATCTGTGGATTCTCGGGGCCGGCGTGGCAGTTGCCGATGACCAGATTGCCGTTGTCGAGTTCCTGCAGACAGGTGGTCCATTGGAGGGACACATCCGTGCCCGGCACACGTTCTTTGACTTCCCAGATGGTCCGTTTGTCGGGGGTGACTTCGCGGACGCTGCGACCGCTGCCCGAGGCGATGAGCGTATTGCCGTTCTTAAGACGCAGAGCGCCGTAGACGCGGGTGCCGATTGGATATTCCCAGACGATGTTTCCGTCGCGGTCATATTCAAGCACGACGCCCGGTTGTTCTGAACAGACCAGGTAGGTTCCCGCGGGGGTGACTCGCATCAGCCTGGTGGATTGAGTGCCCCCTTTCTTCAAGGGGAACTGGTGCACGAGCTTGCCATCACGATCGACTTCGATAATCCGTCCGACTCCACTTTCAACAATTACCGTATTGCCGTTGGGCAGGCGTTTGAAGGCGTGCACATCAACTCGCTTCCCGGCGTTGCCGTTACTGCTGGCCGAATCGTATTCCCAGACAATCTCTTTATTGAGATTGATCTCTTTGAGCCCGGTCCAGCTGTCGTGAAACAGGATGTTGCCGTTGGGCAGCAGCTGCACATCGTGATGACCGGCGTGCCCCTTGGCAGGTCCCTCGGTTTTGTACGACCAGAGGACTTTACCTTTTGCATCACAGATCGCGAGAAGATCTTTCTGATAGGAAGCGCTCACCAGAACCAGTCGTTCCGCGGAAGCGACTGTGGTGACCAGGAGAGCGATTACAATTGTGAAGAACTGCGTGGCGCGTGGCATGTTCATGGTAATCCAGTTTGAAAAGCAGTAATGAAATGTTGATCGGACTCATCCACAAGAGATTCAAAATCTGTTTCATAATAACAGTGTACGGAGACAGGCGAAACTCACAAACCAGGGCGTCCCCGTTTCCATTTCTCTCCGGATATCGAGAAAAGATTAGAAGCAGGTTGACTTATGTGCGCTTGCCTAACTAAGGTGAACAGAACAAAAGACTGAACTCCGTTCATTTGGACTGCAGCTCGTGCCTGCGCACGCATCATCGATTTGACTCATTTTTCTCTCACCCCGCTGGATTATTTTACTGATGACGACACCTGTTCTCTCTCTTTCTGTACGCTCCCTTTTGCTGATGCTGTTTGTGTTCAGCGGTTCGATTACCGTGAATGCACAATCCGAGCAGAGACCCGACCCTTTCGACCGGGAAGTCCCTCTGGAATTACGCGGCGTAACCCAGGCACTGCAACAGAACAATTTCGATCAGGCTCTTGAGCTACTGGCTGACTTACGCAAGGATGCCCTGAAAACGCGAAACCGCCGGCTGCAAGCCGAGATCGTCACTTCCATGAAAGAAGTGAATCGACTGAAACGAGAGTTCATCAAAGTAAAAAACGAGTATGAAAGCCTGCTGAAGTCACAAGATCCAGCAGCTGCTCGAGTAATCGGTAATTTTTATTGTCTGGAAAAATGTGACTGGAAAGCCGGCCTGAAGCTATTGTTAAAATCCGATTCTCCCGCACTGCGAAAGACCGCTGCATTCGATCTGCAACTACCTGCCACTCCCGAGAGTCAGGTTCGATTAGCTGATGCCTGGTGGCAAGTGGCCGAAGAGGAAAAAGGTCAGGTCAGGAAAGCGTACCTGCTGAGGGGACGATACTGGTACCTCCAGGCTCGTCCTCACATCCCCGCTGCAGAACGTGTCGACCGGGATAAAAAGCTGGCGTTAATTCCTCTGGAAGCCGATCAAATCGTGATCTGGAATCAGCATAACGCACATTATTCAGACAGGGGAACCGAAGCCTGCGTCGTCACACTGCTTTTACAGGGAAAACCTGTCTGGCGCAAAGCAATACGCATCCCATGGGAAAAAGATTCACCGGCCTTTCAGACTTTGAATCCACCTGGAGTTCGTTTCGATCAGATTCGTGTTGATGTCACACAATATCGTGGCAATGGTGGCGGGCTGGGAGAAATTGAAGTCTTTGATAACAAAATCAATGTCGCCAGAAACTGTTCCGTAGTGGCCAGTGAATACTGGGAACAAAACCCGAAACATCACCCAACCAACCTGACGAACGGAGATAATTCGGGAGCGACAGGATTCTGGCTGCTCAACAATCAAAAAACAGGTTGGGCACTGGTGGATCTGATCAACTACCTGCCTTTTCAGTAAGCCATGACAAAGGGAGAAGTACCAGAACAATTTTTTATTTTGTGAACTAAAGTAGACAAATCCCCAAATGATGACGGTTTATCTATGACGGCTGATTCGCATTTTTCCTCTTAGAATACCGGTGTTTCACCGAAGGAGCTGAGATGATCGTTCGCTGCACACTGCCACTGGTTGTCCTGATATTGACTGTTTCTGCAGGTCACTTCTGCAAAGCGGAGGACATATTCGAAAAACCGGTGCGTCTTAAGGCGGATGGTAAATTCATCGACACGGGGAAAAACTGGGGGCACAGCAGTCCCTGTATTGAAGACCTGGACGGGGACGGACTGGATGATCTGATCCTGGGGGACTTCGGGGGGCATTTTCAATTCTATAAAAATGTGGGAAGTGATACAAAACCGGTCTTTCAGGACAGCGGCAAGATAAAAGCGGGGGGCAAAACTGCTAAAGTGAATATCTACTGCTGCGTCGGTGCGCAACCGCGTTTTGTCGATCTGAACGGCGACGGCATCCGGGACTTCATCAGCAGTTCGTACGATCCTGGTTATTGCTATTATTTTCGCGGACTGCCGGATCACAAGTTTGCCGACCCGATTGAGTTGAAAGATAAAACCGGTGTGCCGGTAAGAAATTTCGTCAAGCCGAAACAGAATTATCAGTCGTTTGGCAGTTTTTACATGCCCGTCGACTGGGACGCTGACGGTGATTTTGATTTATTGATCGGCTGTTTCGACGGACATCTGAAGTTACGGATAAATGAGGGTACTGCGAAAGAGTATGTCTTTGCTGCGGAGAATCAGACGGTCAAAGCGGGTGGCAAACCACTGGAGGTGGAAAAGCATTGTTGCCCTGTTGTAGCAGACTGGGACCAGGATGGCCTGTGGGACTTGCTGGCGGGCTGCGATAAAGGTGGGGTGACCTGGTTCCAGAACGTAGGGACTAAAACAAAGCCCGTATTTGCAGAGGGGAAAGCGCTCGTCGATAACAGTCAGCAAAATGGTTACGATCAGATGATCGCCTGGGAAGAGGAAGACCTTGTCCCTGCAATTCGTTCCCAGATTGACGTCGTCGATTATAACCAGGACGGGAAACTGGACCTGCTGCTGGGTGACTTCCGTACGACGTTTGATTTTCGCAAGGACCTGACCGCCCAGAATAAACAGCAGGTCGAAGAGTTGCAGGCGCAGTTCAAGGCAGCCAATGAGCCATTCGTCTCGAAATTGAAAGCACTGCAGGACGATATCAGAAAACGCTACCCGGGCGAGGGGGTCTACAGCGACAAAGCGGATGAAGAGTGGTCCAAGGCTTACAAAGCCCTGAGAGAGGGGCCGGAAGCGAAAAAGATGGAAGCATTCGAAGCCGAATATGTGAGTCAGATGCGTCCATTCCTGGCCAGTACGCACGGAAAAAGAAACCGCAGCCATGATCTGGCTCAGCCGCACGGTTATGTCTGGCTGTTCTTGAGGAAATGATGCGCGAACGAATTCGGAATACTGTCACCATGAGTCACAACCTAAGTTTCCGCTGCCTGGTCTGCTCCGTCGGGCTGTTTGCTGGCTGTGCTGAGCCGTCCTCAGAAAAACAGGTAGCGGAGCAACAGGCTCCAGAAACAAACGCTGCTGCCCCTGATCACCAGAGAGCCCCCGGTCATACATCGGAGCATCCAGACTCCGAGCAGGCAAAACACACCGAGCGCAGCGAGGGGGAACAGGTTTCAGTTATACTGTCGGTGCCAGAGCAACCTGTCCAGCCGGGGATGCAGTTTCCCCTGACGGTGAAATTTAAAATTGCCCCCTTGTGGGAGATCCGCACGATCGATGCCCAGCCGGAAAAACTCGCCACACAACTTGAGTTGAAGCTTCCGGATGGATTTCAGGCGCAGGGAGACTGGCAGGTTCCTCCTACAGGCAGATCGATGTCATTCGACAGTCACCCGGTATATTCGGGAGAGGCGGTGTTTCAACGGACCATTGAGGTTGGTAAGGAGGTCCCCGCCGGGCCCCGTTCTGTGACCTGCCAGATACACTACCAGGCCTGTGATGAGCAGCGTTGCCTGAGCCCCGTACAGAAAGACCTTAAGGTGACCGTACAAGTCAAGCCTGCGCAGTCAGCGGGAAATTGAAGTTCGACTTTTCGCTTAACGATACACGGTGCAGAACTGACCGGTCTGGTTCATGAAATGCTCGAATTCCTCAGCAGCTTCTTCCGTTACGGCAGTCCCCTCCAGATGCAGTTCGAACAGTCTATCCATCTTTCTCAGGTAGGTCAGGCTTTTATCTGTGATCGCTGTATGATTCAGATACAGCATGTGCATATCGGTTAAACCTTCTAAATGCCGAATTCCCTCATCGGTAACACTGGTGTTATTCAGCGAGAGAATCAGAACTTCTGGTTTCTTCTTGAATAACTCCAGACTCGCATCAGTCACTCCGGTGCCATCTAAATAAAATGTCTTCAGGCCTGGGAATTTCAGGAGAGTCTGAACTCCCTGGTCGGTGATTTTACAATCTCTGAGAGAAATCCCCCAGAGTTCAGAGATCCCAGCGAGATGCTGCAGACCGGCATCCGTCACCGCCGTCTTATCTAATGTGAGCTCAAGATCAATTCGCGCTTTTCCCAGTGAAATTAAACCCGCATCCGTGATTTGAGTCTCAGCAAAACTGATCCTCGACCACTGTTTATCAGATTGACCGAAAACCTGTAAACCACTGTCGGTGATTTGATTCCCAGTCAAATTAAAGCTTTTCAACGCAGGCATTTCAATTAAATACTCCAGCGCCTTGTCCGTCAATTTAGCCTGCAACAGGTAGATGGATTCCAGAGCGGGTAAATCAACCAGTTGCTTCAGGCCGGCGTCAGTCAGTTTTGTATCAGACAGATTGAGAACGGTTAACTGCGAAAGGTCTTTGAGGTACTTCATCCCGTCATCTGTGACGCCCGTGTTATCGAGTGACAGAGTCTTCAGCTGTCTGAGCCCTGCGATCTGTTTCAGTCCCTCATCAGCGACTCCCGTATGCGTAAGATCAAGCATTTGCAGATTGACCAGATGACTGACTGGCTCCATACCGGCATCTGTAATTGAGTTCTGACTGAGACTCAACGTCTGCAGAGATTTCAATCCTTGCAGATGATGCATTCCTGCATCTGAGATTTTCGTTTCATTAAGGTAGAGCGTCTGCAACTTATGCAATGAGCTGATATACTGTAACCCCGCATCGGAAACAGAAGTCCGGACTACGTTCAAGGATATCAAGTCTGAACATCCCTGAATTTTTTTTAAGCTTTCGTCCGTGATCTTAGTTCCGCCAAGAACTAAATCTCGGAGTTGACTCAAGTCCTGAAAGCAATTGAAGCCAGCGTCAGATATCTGATTATTGGTAATGAAGAGCCACTGCAGTTCCTGCAGATCACTAAGTTGATTCAGTCCCTGATCTGTAATGTCTGTGCCAATAATATGCAGAACTTTGACCTCGGGAAATTGGCTCACGTGTACCAGAATAGAATCATCGACGGGAATCTCATTCAGCCTGATTGTCGAGACTGATTTCTCTCCCTCGCTTTTCCCTGTTTCATCAGGATTCCTTTTAAAGGCAACACGGCCGCCTGCTGCTTCTATGGCCTCGATTGCTGATTCACGCGATGACTGCCAGCAGCCTGAGCATAGCAGGCTGATTGAGACTAACATCCATACTTTCATCGATCTGGTTCCGTGGAATTCCGTTTTTTCATTTCGAGCGAGCACTGCCGGCTCCATGATAATTGCACCGGGCAGGCAAAGATAGCAGAGAAATGGAAAACGAATTCTCACTGTCTGAGTAGAGCGCTGGGTGATCCCAGCTGCTCCGCTTTACCCCTGATCCCAGCGTTCGATGACGAAGCTGTCGTTGATCTCTTCGATGCGGGACTGCAGGGCCAGCACGCGTTCGTGGGGCAGCGTGTGCGTCAGCATGTTGAAGGCCGATTCGGGACTGGGATTGTGAAAGTATTCTTCGGCAGTCCGCCGGGGCATCATCGTATCCAGCGGAAAATTACTGGATCGAACAAACGCAAGTAAGCAGCAGATCAATTGATCGTCGTTGAGGTCAAACTGCTCAGATCCCAGATGGGGCTCCAGTCGGTACTCCAGCAGGCAGTTCCAGACAATGTGCTGCATTTCTGATTCCGGATGAAACAGATCAACCAGATACGCGGGCAGGAATTTCAGGAACCCTGCATAAGACATTGATAGAGGCGCTTCGTGATAGCGTGAGATTAAAGCATGATCTACCTGATCCCAGGTTTTGTGTGCATAGTCCCGGAGGATAGCGTCACCTTCAGCTCCGGACGTACGAAGCAGGTCGGTGCCATCGACGTGGGTCAGATATTGTTTCGGTGGAAAGGCTTCGCGGATCAGTCGGATCACTGTCTGATCGTAATTCCGTCGCCAGTCCTGATTCTGTAAAAGCATCATCTCCCTGATCCTTTATGCGACCAGCGCTTTGAAACACATTTCCGGCGTGTGATTCCATTATACGCCAAACTACACATCTAACTCTATTTATCTCTTGCAGAGGAAATGCTTGCAATCCCAGTTTTTTTTCATAAAGCCGGTAGTCATGTGGAGGGGTTCCCCGTTGATGGTTAATGAAGGGACCTTTCGCTCAGGCCCGGATAATATACATTTCATAACCTTATATATATTTAATATTTAGAGTTCAGAATTCTTTCTGATCGATTCCATCCTCCAACTGATTCTGTCAGGCAGCCCCCATGGAGCACCCCTGAAGGGCACTGATTAAAACGCGTTTCAACAGTATCGGGCCAGCTGTTTTTTATTTCGACACATTGAGTCCGATAAGGGGGAACCTGCTTATGCGAAACCTCAGTACATTTCTCACTTTGTTTGCGTTGCTGCTGTTTGCCAGCGATGCCTTTGCCCAGCGGGGCGGAGGTGGTCGTGGTGGTGGCGGTCCGCGAGGCGGTGGTGGCGGGATGCAGATGGGTCAGGGAGGCGGCCAGTGCCAGGGAGGCGGTGGTGGAGCTTCCGGCGGTGGAAGTCAGATGCAGATGATGATGAGAGGAGGCAACCTTACCACGGACCAGTCTACAACGGATGCGGTCGAGGTGGTCACCCAGATGTTGATGTCAATGGATCGGAACAGGGATGGCATGATTTCAGCCAATGAAGTACCCGCGCCATTACAGAGCCGTTTAAATGGTGCTGATGCAAACGGTGACGGAGTTTTAAACCGACAGGAACAACTGGCTGTGATTGACCGGGCCAAAATTCTCAGCGGCCGCCCCAATGCAACGGGACTCGGTCTGAATGAGACGATCTTTCGACAACTCGATCGCAACCGGGACCAGATCATCAGTCGCAACGAAGTTCCTCCTTCACTGCAGCGGATGTTCCGTGCTCTGGATTCAAATCAGGATGGGGCTCTCGACTCTGAGGAGCAGACTGCCGTTCTGGCTAAAGTTCAGAATCGCTTAAACCCAGGAGCGCAACGTAAGAAAGATCCAGCCTTGTAAGTTAATCTCAGCTGTGTAAACAGCAAATGTGCCGGGAATCAATTTGAGACATATGGTGTGCTCCTTGGGGGCGACTGCAGCTTCGAGTTCCGAGATCGAGTCTGCAGCCTGCTTAGCCTGTCCCAGAGGGGTTCCTGGCACTATTTTTTCTTCGACTCCCTTCTGCCGGTGTTCCACTGTGAACACATCCCATGCAGGCGAACAGCGGATTTCCCTGGCGTAAATCCGATCTATTCTGGATTGTTCTGACTGTCGCTTTTAAGATAGAGTCCTGTGATTCTGCTGCCCCACCGGAACTCTACACCAGCCAGAAGAAAGCGACTCGATGAAAGCTGTTGTGCGTCTGCCATTCCTGGTTTGCCTGCTCTGTTGTGCGTTTCCTTCACTGAGCTTCTCTCAGGAACCGTCGAGTTACCTGGAACAACAGCTCCGGCAAGCCCCCTTAAACAGGCTGGCACAGGAAGCCCGACTACGCGGGAATCCGGAACGAGGTGCACTGGTCTTCTACAAATCGGTCGCCGCCTGCATCAAATGCCACGACAGTGGTGCCAAGGCAACTCCCCTCGGTCCCGACCTCACTAAGGCAGGCCAAAACGTCAGCGATGAATACCTGGTTGAATCGATTCTCTTCCCGTCCCGCAAGATCAAGCAGGGGTTCGAAACGGTCAACATCGTCACCAGCGCAGGGAAGCTGATTTCCGGCCTGGTTGCAGAGGAGCGTCCCGACGCTCTGGTGCTCCGCGACGCAGCCAACCTGGGTCAGGAAATTATCGTCCCCAAAGACGACATCGACGAACGAACCAGCGGCAGTAAGTCGATGATGCCCGAGGGACTCGTGGCGACGCTGCACGATCAGGCCGAGTTTTATGATCTGGTCAGCTATGTCTTTGAGATCGCCCGCGGCGGTGCACAACGGGCAGCGGAACTCAAGCCGTCAGCGGAAGCACTCATCGTTAAAGACGATACCCAAAACCTCGATCATGCAGGTATCCTCAAGAGGATGAACCAGCGTGACTTTGCCGAGGGGGAACGTATCTATCAGGGACTGTGCAAGAACTGTCACGGTGTGGACGGCAATACGCCTTCACTTCCCACCGCCCGGGCCTTCGGGACACAGCCGCTCAAATTCGGTGCAGATCCCTATCGGATGTTTCTCACGCTCTCAAAAGGAAACGGGCTGATGGGCCCGATGCGACATCTGAGCCCCCAAGAACGTTACCAGGTCGTGCATTACATCCGTGAAAAGTTCATGAAACCGGGTAATCCCGCCTATCAAGGTGTGACGCCTGACTATCTCAAGCAGCTCCCCCCGGGTACGGAATCCGGGGAATTCGATCTGGAGATCGAACGTGACTTCGGGCCGGCGCTCGCTTCGCAGCTCTCTCGAATCACCACCAGCGCGTTGACCGTCAAACTGAATGCAGACACGACGATCTCCTATGATTTGCATACTTTGAACCAGGCGGGACTCTGGCAGGGTGGATTTCTCGATTTGAGTGAAACTCAACATATCCGCGGTCGTGGTGAAGGAGTTCCTGAACCAGAGGGCAAGCAACTCGCCGGCCTGGCTGGCTGGCAGTGGGGACATGAGGGAACGCTCGATTATTCTCGTGAGCAATTACGCCCCCGAGGACCGCTGCCCGCTGAGTGGATGCGATATCATGGTCACTATGTGCATGAAAATCAGCTGGTGCTCTCGTACGCCATCGATGACCGGGAAATTCTGGAACTTCCCCAGGCCATCCCGGGTAAAACCGCGGTCCGGCATAGTCTGCAAATCGGTCCCGGGAAAGCACTGGTGCTGGCCACGGCGGCACCACAGATTCCTGATGCTTTTACCGGAGTCTTAGTTCCTGGAAATCAGCTTTCGCCAGAAAACGAACGGGACGCAAAGGGAGCGATGGTCTTCTGTAATCAGTTGGGGGAAAACCAGGCTGGGAGATTTACGATATGCGCAGTCCGGGGAGACACCAAAGGGATGATCTGGCGTGTCGACGACAAACAACGCTTCGTACTTTCGATTCCCGCGGATCAGGAATCACGGCTGATTGAAATCACCTGTGTCACCGGTACAGGGAAAGCAGAGGACGCTTCGGCACAAACCCTGATCCGGGAAGCGGAGCAGACAGAAGTGACCGATCCCCGGTCCCTGATTCAGGGAGGCAAAGCCAACTGGCCCAACGTCCTGACCACTGTCGGTTATCCGGGGCTGGAGACGGGGGCTTATGCCCTGGATACGATTACCATTCCGCGTGAGACACCCTGGAATACGTGGTTTCGGACTTCGGCCCTCGATTTCTTTCCGGACGGACGGATGGTGGTTTCCACGCATGGGGGTGATATCTGGATCGTCTCCGGTCTCGACCAAGGCCTCCTGGAACTGAAATGGAAACGCTTCGCGGGAGGACTCTACGAACCCTTCGGCATCAAGGTGGTCGATGGTCTGATTTATGTGACCTGCAAAGATCGTCTGACACGACTGCACGATCTGAACCAGGATGGCGAAGCCGATTTTTATGAGAGTTTTTCCGCAGACACCGATGTTTCACGATTCTTCCACTCTTTCAACTTCGATCTGCAGACCGATTCACAAGGCAATTTCTATTACACGAAGTGTGGTCAATACACGAGCTATGCCTTGCCGGGCTCGGTGATCAAAGTCTCTCCTGATGGCAAGCAGCGGGACGTTGTCTGTACGGGCTTTCGGACTCCCAATGGGATGGGCATGCTGCCCGATGACCGGATGACCGTCAGTGACAATCAGGGGAACTGGATCCCCGCTTCGAAGATCAGCCTCGTCAAGCCGGGTGGTTTTTATGGCTACGTCCAGACTCACGCAGGTGGGAAGAACTGGGCGCCCGATGGGGGTCGAATCGATCATCGCAAGGTGATTCCCCCGAAAACCTTTGATCAACCGTTGATCTGGATGCCTCAGGACTACGACAATTCCTCAGGAGGCCAGCTGTGGGTAGACGATCCCCGCTGGGGCCCGCTGTCAGGGCGTCTGTTACACACCAGCTTTGGTAAAGGCTGGATGTATTATCTGATGCTGCAGGATTTCGTGGATGTGAGCCAGGCGGCGATCATTAAGCTCCCCTTTCACTTCAGCACGGGTATCCACCGGGCCCGCGTCAACCCAACGGACGGTCAGGTTTATGCGGTTGGTCTGGACGGCTGGAACGGCGGGGGACGCAGAGGTCTCCGTGACCAGGGGATTCAGAGGCTGCGTTACACAGGCAAACCTTTATCGATGGTGACGGACTGCCAGGTGGAAGCAGACGGTCTGCGGATAGACTTCAACTTCCCCCTGGATCCGAAGAGTACTTCGGTTCTCAATTCCTACTTGGCCGAGCAGTGGAATTACCACTGGCGACCAGAATACGGATCAGACATGTTTTCTCCTGCGACCGATCACCCCGGAAAAGACAAGCTAAACATCAAGAGTGCCCTGCTCTCCGCAGACGGGAAGAGTGTGAAACTGGTGGTGCCTGATCTGAAACCGGTCAACCAGGTGCATTTGCGGTTGAGCCTCAAATCACAAACAGGAGAGCCGTTCCAGGAAGAGATTTTCTGGACGATCAACCGGGTTCCTGAGAAATAAACAGAGGTCCTGGAACTGATCCCAGACAGTCGAAATTGAGTTTAAAAAAAACAGCCTCGTTTGTACAAATATTTAGACAACAGACATTCGGCCAGCGTTCCTTGTCTTGAGCCAATTGGCCCAAGGCATGAATTCTCGATTCAATTCCCTGCTCTATCCTTTTTCGAAAGCGACTGTCATGCGTCCCTGGAAATTGACTGCGATCGTGCTTGTCCTCGTCTCCCTTAGCTGCGAGATGTGTGTCGCTGGAGAACTTGTGCGGATTCACAATCTGGAAGAAGGAATACAGAAGGCGAAGTCTGCGGGCAAAGATCTGTTTATTCTCTTCACGGGGAATGACTGGTGCCACCATTGTATTATGCTCGATCAAAAGATCCTGCAGAAACAGGAATTCGCAGAGGCTCTTTCGCAGGACTTTGTGTTCGTGGAACTGGTCTTCAATTCTGAGGACACAGTCGAGCAAAAGGAACGTAACGCCAGACTCAGAAAACTGCAGGACCACTATCTGACGCCCTCAGTTCCAACAGCAGTATTAGCCGACAGCGATGGTAAACCATATGCATTTATCACTGGCTACGAGAAAGGAACTGAGCCTCAAGGATATCTCAAACTGATCTCTGCGGCACAAATTGCGAAGTCAAAGCGTGACACACTGTTGACAGCCGCGGCGCAGGAATCGGGAACAACACGGGCCTGCCTGCTGAATGATGCGCTGGAGTCAATCGCGTCACAGCTGGGCACTATCGATGAACGCGGTGAAGAACCGTTGCTGCATTTTTACGGAGATGTCGTACAGGAAATCCTTGACCTGACCGAGAACCAGGGAAAGATCGCCAACAAATATATCACCCTGCGCAGGCAGCGTGACGCATGGATTACTGACCATGCCGTGTTGGAAAAACTGAAGACCTTTCAATCCAGTGAAGACTACGCAGGCGGAATTCGCTTGATTACGCAGGCACTTAAAACGACAAAGAATCCCGAGGTACGCTGGGAATTGGAACTGACGCGCGAGGTGTACCTGGAGTGGGACGATCAATTCGAGCAGGCACTGGCGCATTGTCAGCGTCTTTTGGCGATCGAGAATGTTCCCGAAGACATACGGGAATCATTATTGGATCGGGAAGCGTTTAATCTCGTTCGCCTGAACCGATTCGACGAAGCGCTGGCACGCTTCGATCGACGCCTGCAGACAGCCGGCAGTGATCGTGAAAAACGCCAGAAAATTCTCAACTGGCAAGTTCAATTAATGCTGAAACGCGCTCCGGTTGAAAAATCCATCGAAGTCTGTCGACGGTTTCAAAAGGCGACAATACGCGGTACTGACGACTGGAAGGATGCAACCTTTTTCCTCGCATTGGAATTACGGAGAGCAGGACGTCACCGAGAAGCACTTGAGTTAACTAACGATTTTCTGCAGGTAGAACGTTCTCCCAATCTATTGCTCGATGCTGCCGAGAGCCTGATCGCATTGAAACGCCACAAGGAAGCGGCTGCATTAATTGAAGAAGTTCAGCCCCAGATTCAGTCCCTCAAGGATTCACACCTGAAATGGGAAATCGAACAATATGAGAATCTTGCGGAACGAAGTCAGGTACTGAAGAAGCGCATGCCACAGCCAGATAAGTCCGACAGCAAATGAGCAGCACACTTCGCGTTGAAGACCGAAATACTTCCGGGCCAGCCTCACAAAATCGGGAACATCCCTGTTTCTGTGAAGTAACCAGTTCCAGTTAATGTGCTGATAAGTCGACGCAGATCAGCTCGCTTTCGCCGCGGAGGTAGAGGCGGTTTCCAACGAGGGCGCAGTGAGAATAGATGTTTTCTCTGCCCGGGTCGGGAAAGAGATCCAGCCGCGAGTTCACTTTGAACTGCTGCGGATTGACATCCACCATGACCAGGCGTCCCCCTTTGCCGACTACGAGAATCCGCCTGGAATCGGTGATTACGGCGGCATAATCGCCAAACGCCTGATCAGGGGCGTTCCAGAGCGTTTTCAAGCTTTTTTTCCGGTTGAGACAGTACATGTCGTTCCAGACGCAATAGACCTGATCGCCAATCTGGATGGGCGAACTCATATCAGGGCTCAACTCTTCATTGCGAGCTACCGGCCGGGGGATGATGATCCCCTGCGAGTCAAAATCATAGAGACGGGTGCCGTTATTCTCTGTGGTCACCAGTAACTGGCCATCGACGGCCAGCGGCGTGGGAACATTAAAGTCTCCGGTATACTCGGGCACGACGGTCCATAACCGCTGGCCGGTTTTGACATCCCAGCCCCCCAGCGAGACGGCATCATGGCCTACAATCTGCAGGCGGCCGCCAAACTTGCCGGCGATGAAGGAACCGTAGGCGGCGTCTGCACCAGGAGTCTGCCATAAGGTTTTACCGGTCTCTGGATCGAGGGCGACCAGTGAGGCTGTTTTGGCTCCGGGATTGATGATTAAGCGATGATCGATAATCAAGGGTGAGGAACAGGCTCCCCAGGTCGGCCTGGTATTCAAACCGAAATCGCGGTAGATATTTTTCTTCCAGAGCACGTTTCCCGTGGCAATTTCCACACAGTGCAGATCGCCGAATGCCCCGAGCAGAATGACCCGCTCGCCATCAATCAAAGGGGTAGCCCGGGGCGAGGGACCGTAATCCAGTTCTCCCGGGGCCAGATAATCCAGCACCCACTGTACTTTGCCATCACTGGCTGAAAGGCACCGAAAGACATCGGTCTGGTTATCGAGTCCACGGTCTCCGAAAATGACCCTATCGCTGGTAGCTGCGATGCCTCCCAGTCCCGCATAGGCCAGTTTGAAATCCCAGAGGCGGATGACGGACGCAGGGAGGGATTCAGGCAGTTGCGCAACAGTACCATTGCGGAGCGGGCCTCGCCAGCCGGGCCAGACTGATGAGGTCTGCTTTGACTGTGGATCTGCGATCTTTTTTTTCGTAGTTGCCTTTTGGGGCTGCGATTCTTGTGCTTCCTGTTCGAAAGGGACAAAGCCCAACAGTGATTCCAGGGCCTGGCAGAGTTCCGGTTCTGTAACGGTATTCAGCAAGGCAGCAGTGATCTGCTTCTGCTCCGTAGCACTCACGTTTCCGCCTGTGAAGGCGGTGATGAAAGGAACCGGTTTTGTTTCCGCGACGACGCGCAGATCTCCCTTTTTAATGGTGCCGCAACCCTGCAGGAGGGGTTTGGCATAGCTGGAGATGACGGCGGCGGCACGCACGTTTTTGTCAAACTCCAGGATTTTACACGCCCCGTCGCTGCAGGCCTGGCTGATTTCCAGCTTGGGGGGGATTGAAACATGAGCCTGTTTGAGCAGAGACATGGCTGCCTGATGCTTTTCCGCCGATTCAGAGGGACCAAAGAAGATGCGGTAGCCCTGCAGATCCGGGGCAGACTGAGCGGGATCTCCGGCGGGGACGACGATCAGGCCGGTCTGAGTCGTTTCTCCTTTCAGGTCGGAGAGGCGAGCCACCGGATGTACTTTCAGTTTCAACGCTTTGGCGTCAGCGCGAACGACAGACTGTTTGCCGATAATCAGGCAGGCCTGGCCATTCCCATTTTTGGGCAGGACTTTGGCCAGTGCTTCCGAAAATTTGACCTCGACTTTACGTCCCAGCTGCGCTTCCAGGTACTCCCCCAGCTTTTCATACTTGCGCTGGGCATAGCCTTTCACACAAGGGCACGAAAGCGGTGAGGCCAGTGGGTCCATGACAATCAGCGTCAGGGGTTGGGGGCTGTCTGCAGTGTCTGCCGTTTTCTTTACCGATTTCTCTGCCGCCCAGGTTGTGGGGGTACCGATCGCAAGGCAGCCCATCAGACAGAACAGGAAATATGAAATCTGTTTAAAAGTCACTATTCGCTCCTCATTCAGACAAGTGACAAACGAGAATCCGTACCACGAGAAAGATGCTCAGTGTGTGGCCGGTTCGGCTCAGCTTTTTTTCTGAGATGTCTCCGTGGTAGCCGTCGGTTTACGGGCCATGACAATGATGTGATTACGGGTGAGGTCCATCATGTAAACACGGTCTCCATCGGGAGAGACCATGATCGACACATTTTTGCACCCGGGAACCAGTTTCACCTTGCCGACAAAGCCCAGATATTTCCCGTCGGTGGAGTAGCGTTTGATGTATCCCAGATTTGATTCCGCGGTATAGACTTCCCCTTCCCGGCCGACCGCAACATTCATGGGGTTACAGCAACTGCCGAAGCCTTCCACGCCGTTCCGGTCGCGTTTTCCCCAGTGTTTGAGCAGCTTACCTGTGCGGTCATAGTGATTCACACGGTGCCGGGAGTTTTCCGCGACGAAGATGCCGTCGTCGCAACATTGCACATCCATCTGACCACAACAGCCACGGAGCCCGGTGACGATCAGACTCGGATTGTTTAAGTCTTTATCCATCCGCCAGACATCGTATCCATACCCTTTGGTGGCAGAGCAGGCGAGAAAGATCTCTTTTTCGTTGGCAGAGAGCGAGGAGACGCTCATTTTTCGTTTTGACATTGCCTCTACCTGGGCATCAATTTCGGCCTGCGTCGGTTCTTTCTTCTTTTCCTCTGCCTGGGCCAACTGTTTATATTGTTTGAGAATTCGCTCGTAGGACAGAATCCGTTTTTTGTCCGAATCAGTCAGCGTTTTGTTTTTGTCTTTGATTTGTTGAATCATGTTTTCCAGGCGAGGGATCATGCTGGATAACGAATTGGAGCGGCTCTTCATCTGCTGAGTGACCTGCTCACGGAGTTTCGCATTGCTGGCCTTGACGGCCTTGGCATGCGGGGCCTCTTTGGTCATGAGGATTTTGCCATGTCTGTCTAGTTTGAGCAGTTTGCCGCTGCCTGCGACATAAACGGTACCGTCCTGATCGACGTTGATGGCTTCCGGTGCAACGGGGAGTTTCCAGACTTCCAACTGTTTGCCATCCGCATCAAAAACGCGGATTTCGCCAGGACCGTTGCCACAAGCGGCCAGCAGTTGTCCGTCCTGGTTCAGGCAGAACGAATTGATACGCATGCCGGGCAGGATTTTACTGCCGACCTCAATGGTAGCGATCTGTTCGTGAGTTCCCTCGGGAACCTTGACCGCTTCGGTCTTCTTTTTGAGATCCACAATCAGAGGCGATGTGAGTTCGGACTGCTGCAGCGGAGCTACATCAGGCCTGGATTTCTGAACTTGAAGCTTAGGCTCAGCCGATTGTGCCGATGTGATTGCAACCAGGCTGATACCACAACCCAGAACGACTGATCGCCAGATTCGGCGAGAAGAATGAGTGCCGTACATCGCTGTCCTCCGATAGCGAAAGAGAATTGTGTCAGGGAGGCGCGTGAATTTCCTTCTGCACCATCCCGGAAGATTACAGCTATTCAAAAGCGGCGTTTTGCCTCAAAGGAATTCATGGGAATTCATCTGTGACAGACTGATTCTGAAACAACGGGACGCGAACGGCCCCGGATCAGAAAAATGTGAGAGAGAAAACTCTCTGGTTCTATGACGGGCAACTAAATTATACATGCGTATAATATGACGATTTCAGTGATAGTCAAACACTCTTCGTCTCTTTTTCTGAAACTGCCGTCAGCAATGCACAGGAACAGTTTGAGAGTAATGACTTAGAATATATGTGAATTTGATCATCTAAGATAATTCTGCAATCTCTGCTATTCTTAGACAGAATTCTTCCGCTGCAATATTCAATTTTCTGTCGAGATTTTGAAATTATCGCGAGAAATCAAAGATGAGCGCCCTGCGTGCGGTCAGTGTCGCGTCTCATACTGCTGCAGGATTACTGCTTCAGGTCCACCTGGGGAGTAAATGCGCCAACGTCCTCCAGCTTGCCAAACATGATGCGTTCTTTGCGACTCGGCGAATGATCTCCCTGGGTGACTGCCAGCCAGATCGCTCCGTCGTACTCACAAAAAGCAGGATACTGAAAGGAGTGAGGCGTCTTAAAACGGTATTTGCGTTCCCAGTTCTTTCCGTCTCGTGAAATATCGATATTGAAGACACTCCGCGTGACACCGTCGATTTTTGTGGCTTCCTGCCAGCCGAGATAATAAGTATCGCCAAACCGATCGAAGGTCGGTTTGGAATTCGTTCCATCAGGGACAAAGGGCAGCTGTTTACCGACACTCCACTTTCGCCCGTCCGCGCTGGTAGTGAAATAGTAATTCCGCTTGCCGCCATCGTTGCGACAGATTGCCATCCAAGTGCCGTCCGGCAGGCGATTCACAGCGGACTCACTGAGTGCCACTGACTGTGGTTCGTTATAGTGACCGATGATTTCAAACGTGTCACAGCTTGAATTGACTTTTGCGAGGGCGTTCTGCTTGCCTGGGAAATTATTGATCGCAACATAAGTCTGGCCGTCGAACTCTTTAAACGAATCAAACAGATAGAGTCCGAAATCTTTCGCTTTCTTATCGAATCCCTGTGCCGCCGCATCCGCGTGAAAATATTGGGGCTGCATCTCGAAGGTTCCCGCGGCGGTCTTCAGTTTTGCTTTGTGGATGGTATCAGTGAAACACTGCGTTTGCAGGTTAAAATCGCGATACCAGGTTTGTGCCTGTCGTTTGCCTGGTTGCTCGCTGGCGAAGTAGCAACGCAGCGTGTGCGCATTCAACTGTAGAATGCGGGGCACAAAGCAGGCACCAACGGGCAATGTGGCATTCTGAAATACCTGTTCGCTGCGGGCGAAGGGGATGACTTTCTCCAAGGTGAGCGTCTTGAGGTTGACGATCGACAAGGTACAGTAGATTTCCGGCCAGCCTGCACTTTCCCCGGCACGGGTGTCGTTGACTTCAGCCACGATGTAAGCACGATTGCCCGTCAGCACCATTTCTGCATCGTGGGCTCCTTTGACTTCTTTGCCAGTCACGGTCACCAGACGTTGCAGAACCTGATTTCCAGCCTGGGCGGGATCCCAGTCGCTGGGAACCAGAGTCGTTACTGGTTCAGGTTCCTGCGCCAGGGCAAATGAACCGACAAATAACAGTAGCAGTAATCCCAGGGAGGATCGCATAAATGACATCGCAGTAGTTCCTCAGCAGAAAGTCTATCCAATGAATCAGGGATTCAAAATAGCTGACGGCACTGGAATTGTCACCCCTGAACCGGAACAAATCAATTCGCGTTAATCATGGCGATTTCATGTCTGCAGAAGCTGATAGTAGGCAGTGACCTGTTCCAGTTGGGGAGGCTCGCAGCGGAGTGCAATATGGCCATCGGGGCGGATCAGGAACAGGGTGGGATCGATGATCCCCAGTTTTGCATGGACGCGGCCCGTTTCATCAATTAACCATTTGACCCGGGTAGAATCTGTCTGTTTGAGTTTTATCGGTGATGTTGTGGAGATGACAACGCAGGTATCACCGGGCTGCAGAACGGATGCAGGATCAGCGGCATTGGGGGCTTCTATTTCATCCGTGGCCAGCCAGAGGAGCAGATAACCGATTGATCTCAACAAATCGAACAGCGTGCGTGTTGCGGCTGTCTGGGGATGGAACAATGGGCCGGCTTCGGGCAGACAGTCGCCGGGTCGGGGGCCGAGCCAGTTCTGCTGGGCCGATTCCCCCTGGGCGTGATAGCTGCGGACCAGGGGACTGTCGCGATAGTGAAAGCTGATTTCGGTTTCGGCCTCGGCTGCCTGCAGTTGTCCCTGGGCGGGGAGCAGCATGGCACACAAGGCACGCTTCACCCGTTCGACGGCCGCTGGTTCGTCGGGGATCGTGCGTAATTCTTCGGCAATGTCCCCCGAGGCACCAACCGCGTTGGCAATGGGACGGCGTTCGAGTTCGTAGCTGTTCAGCAGTCCGTCGCCTGCTTCTCCCTTGATGACGTGCGCCAGTTTCCAGCCCAGGTTGAAGGAATCCTGAATGCCCGTATTCATGCCATGCCCTTCAATGGGACTGCAGGCGTGTGCGGCATCACCTGCGAGGAGCACCCGGCTGGAACGGTAATGGGCACTCAACTGGCGAAAGGTGTGATAGAGCATCGGCTGGTCCGGATCCTGCAAACAGGTTCCCGGTGAGATTGAAGCCAGCCCCGCATTGATCTGTTCGAGCAGATTGTCTGTCTGGGTTTCATCGAAAACCCGGAAGTAAATTCGCCAGCGATTGCCTGGCATGGGGACCGGATTCAGGGCAGGTGCGTCGATCTGAATCGCAGCCCGGTCCGGTTCGTGTTGCCAATTGGGAAGATATCCATCGACGACTCCCCAGCGAGCCGGGTACTGATGACCGGAGACAGCCACTCCAATCGATTCCCGGACACGACTGTGAATACCATCGGTGCCGACCAGCCAGTCGGCGGTGACCGTGGTTTCGACTCCCTCCGCCGATTTGAGAGTGGCAGTCACTTCAGTGTCGGTCTGGTTCAGTCCTTCCAGTGACCAGCCTCGGGAGACCCGGCCTCCCAGGCTTTCCAGACGTGCGGTGAGAATCTCTTCGGTTTCATTCTCAGCGAGATTCAGGTCATAGGGATGGCGGCACTCCAGACTTTCAAAACTGGTCTGTGCGACTTTTTTACCGAAGGCGAAGATGTTGAAGCCCCGCATGATGTGACCGCGTGCGAGGAACTCGTCGATGGTGCCCATCGTCTCGAAACATTCCAGTGAGCGGCTGTGAATCACTGTGGCCCGATCGAAAGGGAGCGGTGCGGGATTGCGGTCGATGAGCAGACACTCGACGTTCCGCCGGACGAGTTCGATGGCCAGGGAGAGGCCCGTCGGTCCGGCTCCGACAATCAAAACCGGCGTATGTGATGGTAGTGTCTGCGAGTGACTCACAATCTGTTCCTCTGCTGCATCTGGGATTGACTCAACCGGACCTGACAGTTTTACGGAAACCAGTTTAGCAGTTCCACAGCCGGAATCCGCGCTTAATTCGTTTTTTTCACGACGGCCTGATGCATGGCCTGCAGAGACTCGCGGGCGAACTGTTTCTGTTTGCTGCGGACATAAGGTAAGGCAATTTTTGAGAGCAGCGTGTTTGGTCGAGAAAACGCATAGAGATCGTACCAGACGGAATCATCATCGGGGCGCCATTCGACCTGGAAACGTTCTTCGCCACACTCGGCGTGGTCGGGAAGCGTGCCGTAGGCAAAAGCGAAGCGGGTGAAGGGCTCTGATTCTTCGAGCACATACACGATCCGACAGGCATTCAGAACCCAGATTCCGAGCACATGTGCCAGCGCGGCAACGGTCTGTCCCGCGGCCGGCGGTGCGTCAGGGCGATGCAGATGCAGCCAGTTAAAGCGATAATGCTGCCATTCCACCAGGGCCTGTTTAGCCTGTTCATAAACCGCTGCCCCCTGCCCCAGACAGATGCGATTGTGATCGACGCGGAATCCAGCAGGGGCCGACTGATTGCGGGTGGCCTCCCGATGCGGATAGGTAAAGTCCTTCTGTGCCTGCACTTTAAGAAAGTCGTCAATCTGAGCGGAATCCGGTTTCCGGAAGTGGTACATGGTTTCTCGTTTTTCAGGCAATGAAATTGAACCGTTGGGAGCCGGCGTTCGTTCTCAGTAATACAGGTTAAGCAGCAGATCCTCTCAACAGAAGAGTGTGGGCCCGTGGATGTGAGAAATTCTGAGATGGTTGCAGGTGAAGGGATTGAGGGCGCGTGCAGGGTCTTTCGGCCTCCCCGGGATTATCGAGATGGAGGGTTGCTGTCACTGATTTTTTTCACTCTGTTATTTCTTACTTTTACAGTTCTAATGAGACTGGCGGCTCTGCCGGAATTCCGAAATTGGATTACTCTGTTTTTTATTATGTTATGGAGCGTTCCTGCGATTCTCTCCTGTTGGATGTTGCTGAAATACCGAAAAGTTTCACTTACAATTGAATCGGGAACCATCACCGTTCAAAGTATATTTTCTAGTAAAGTCATCGATCTCGCAGAGGTGCAGAAAGTCTGCTGGCGACTGTTCCCCACGGGATTACGTGTTCATACAAATCACTTTGAAACGGTCTCTCTCACTGTGAGTCATTTCAGCCGTGAAGACCAGATCTGGTTGATCCGCTATTTTCGTCAGGTCTTTCCTGAAGCGATTCAGGAGAACTGGCCGTTGTACTGCCTGCATGCAGCCAACCGATTGAGACCAGAGAAACATACGGTGGTACCGCCGCCCGGCCCGGATGAAATCATGATTACGCGACAGCGTTATGATCGCATACTCATTCCCTTAATTCTTGTTTCCACTGTCGCAGGAATCGTTGCCGTATTCACACACCATGATTTCGCGCTGTTCATCCTGCCTGTGCTCTGTCTTATGTTCTGGTTCATGTTTAAAATAGTGACTCCAAGGGAAGGACAAATTCAAAAACGACTTATCGCCGATAAGGAAAACAGAGGGGTATTCGTCCTAATGGGTTGTTGGGGTGTCTTGCTTGTCAGCTTTCTGTTCATTCAGCGACTGGAAATGCCAACATCATCAAAAAACACCTGGATGCTGGTATCGACTGTCGCACTTCTTCCCGCAATGATTCCGGTTATCATGCGAGCAGAAAAAAAGCGAAAGCAGCTTGACTTAATCAAAGCGGAACAAGCGGCGCGGGAGTGGGAAGCGGAAGCAGCCTATGATCGAACCCACAACCAGGAAGGTGCGACACCATGATCGATCTGTCTGATGTTTCACCCGACTCTGGAAATGAACCGCGGATATTCCGGCCACCAAGGGAATATCTGCACAGGGAACTGTGGTCGCTGATTCTCACCCTGATCAGCTTCCTGGGGATTGGAATTCTGATCGTGCTTGATGACCCTTTCAATATGCATCTTTCTGGTTTCCTGTTTGTGGGATCTCTGGGATTGATCCCTGGCCTGATTGCTCTGTGGGGAATACTGGTCTATCGAAATGTATCGCTCACTCTTCACGATAATATCGTGACGGTGCAGGAGGTCTTTCAGCGTCAAGAGGTCAACCTTTCAGAGGTGACGGAGGCCAGATGGGGAAGCGACTCTGAACTTTTTCTGAATCCCCGTCCCAATAGCGTTGTGATCAATCTCAAGTATTATCATCTCGAGGATCGGCTCCGGCTGATTCGCTATTTCCATCGTGAACTCAAGGAAACCGTTCAGATTCATTGGAACCAATTCTGTTTCCAGGTCGCGATCCCGCTTGAGGAGCGTCTGCAACAACTTCAACATCCTGAGACAGAGCTCCGCGCTCCGGGATCGGAAGAGATTCTGATCACCCGCAGACGTTATGATCGGATTGGAATCCCCCTGAATGCCGTATTGACGCCGACTGTCACTTTGATTTCATGGTATCAGGGTCAGTTTGGTTTCCTGATACTCCCGGCAATGACAATCGGCTGGTGGCTTTTCCTGCGTTACAGTATTCCCAAACGAGGTATGATTCAGGAGCGAATCTGGGCGCGGGAGGATTTTCGAGTCATGACTTACCTGCTCATGGCCTGGGGAAGTGCAGGACTGATCGGCTTTGTGATTCTCCTGAGGACTGAACTGCCTGAGTTCGTCAAAATCATTGGAGGCCTGTGCCTTTTCCTGCTTTGTTTAGAATTAATTCTGAAGATGTATAACAGCGCGACAATACGCTGCCAGGAAGAGCGACGAAAAACGAAAGCAGCAGCGGTCGAAGAATGGGAGGCCGGGCAGAAAACAGACCTTTCGTGATCACCTGCTGAATCGTCAAGTCTGTTGCGTACTATTTTCTCTGCAAACGCAGGCGGGCGGTAGAGGCTCGGGCCAGGTCTGTCACTTTTTCTGCCAGGCGGGCGCCCCAGCCGATCATCGGGCGCTCTACTGCCTGATAGGAAAGCTGGGCCACCACGAAAGTTAAGGGTACTGAAACGACAGCCAGAAGCAGACTCAACAGCAGTGGATAATTCGCAGTGATTTCCGCACTGACCAGATGGAGCAGGCCCCAGGCGAGCCAGTACATAATGATGAAGTGATAGATGTAAAAGGAATACGAAATCTGTCCGAGTTTGTGGACCAGCGGGAAATCCAACAGGCGACTTCCCCAGACCTTGCCGGTTCCTTCCGCCAGGATGGCGATGATCGCGGTCGCTGCCAGGGCTTCGAGCAGGACGGTAAAAAAACGTTCCTGAGGTGCAAACAGGGAACGGGCAGAGAGCAGAGCGATGACACTGACCAGAAACAGGGTGTTGCGGGCGGACGGGGCGACTGACTGTTTCAGTTTTTCGATCAGGATCGGCAGCATCAGTCCCAGGTAGAAGACGAACCCATACAGCAGATAAATAATTCCCGGTAGAATACAGGAAAGTGCCATCAGGACCAGCAGGATGACATAATTCCCTTTCTCTGCGAGTTTTCGACTGAGCAAATAAAAAAGCGGAAAGCCAAACGACATCACCAGTTCTACTTTCAGCGTCCAGGCAATTTGATTGAGGTTTGTCTCCAGCAGGGCATAATTAGCCAGTGCGTTGTTCCAGGTGATATTCTGCTGATACCACTCCTGAAACCAAAGCGACGTATTCGGAAACCGCTGGTAAGTATGGAACCCCATGATGGAGAGTATGATCAGCGTGAGACAGACGAGATACGCGGGATAGATTCGCAAGACGCGTTTCACATAGAACGCCAGATACGTCATCGACTGCCGAGGCTTGCGATCGAGCGACAGTCCCAGGACATAGCCACTCAGAACGAAGAACACCGTCACCGCGGCGCCCCCGTTACAGGGAATCAGCAGCAGCCTGGTAAGGAAGGCCTGGGTCCCCTGCGTTTCCCAGAGTCTGGTCGTCCAGATCATCGGATTCTGATCAACGGCGAACACGATCAGACAGTGACTGAGCGCGACCATCAACGCAGCAATCCCGCGCAGAGATTCCAGTTGTTTAATAAACATTGGTCAAATTCGCCGGCCGTGTCTCAGATGTTCGACTTCAGAAAACTTACGCAGAGAGAGCAGGTGTTGACTCCCAGTGTAAGCTTGTTGCAGGGGGAGTTTCAAAGAGAAAAACGGTAGCGGAACTGATTTCGAACGAAGCAGCCGACATCGGTTGCTGTAAATGCATTGATGTCGGCTGACTTTGCCGGCTGATATTCCTCTTTCTCCCGGTTAACCGTAAGTGGGCTTCTGGGGCCAGCCAGCTGGGGAATCTTCGAATTCTTCCTGGCGACCATAGGGGGTCAGGTCCAGCAGACGAAAGGAATCGGTCAGGCTTTCACATCCCCGGGCGTAGGTCGAATAGGTGTGATAAACATCGTCGCCCACACGGAAAAAGACACTAACCCCGTGCAGTTCGCCTGAGAGGAAAAATGGTTCCGCCTCCTTTCGCTACTGCAGTTCTTTCTGGCTGCGATAGTTATATTCAGGCGGAGCAACGGTTTCGTCGAGTGTGACATGGAAATCGTAGTTGAAGTCACTTTCGAATGAAGAGACCCAGGTGCGGTCCCATCCCTGTTCGGCCTGATATTTCTGAAGTTTTTCCAATGGTGCTCGGGAAACCAGAACGAATGTCGTATCCCGTTTATTGAGCAGAGACAAATCACCGAGACTGTTGACCAGCATGGTACACCCCTGGCAGCCCTGCTCCCAGTCCGGTGCGAACATGAAGTGATAGACGATTAACTGACGACGCCCCGCGAACAGATCGAGCAGACGAAGTTTGCCTTCAGGACCTGCAAACTGATAATCCTTTTCGAGCTTCACCATCGGCAGGCGCCGTCGTTGAGCGTTGACGCGATCCCGGTGCCGGGTAAGTTCTTTTTCTGCTGCCAGTAATTCGAGTCGCTGTGTGAGCCATGCGTCGTGGGTAACCACATCCGGATGTGCCAGCGTCTGTTCGGTTGAGTTCATCGCTTCTCCAGTTCAGGTTGATTGTGATACAGAAGGGTTCTCTCTGTTGTGAGCCGAGTTGCGAACACACGCCGCAACCGTATGAGAATCACTAGAATCAGAACACCAGAGCTGCCCCCAATCAGGAACAGACGCAGCCAGGAGGCCACCGTCAGCGAAAGCCCGACACCGGTCAGCCAGGTAATCCAGGCTGCCAGGCAGAGCGGGCACTTGGGCATCAGAATCAACAGGAATGCCGAAATCAGTGTCATCGAGGCCTGCCGGAACCATGCGAGACGAGACTGCGAAGGTGGATGTTCCACAGCACACGCTGACTGGCGTGAGACACTTTGGCAGCCACAGCTAACGGAGGGCTTCATCGAATGTTCCTTGAAGACAGGGGAGAATGGTGTTCTACCCTGTAGTCGATTGGTACGAGGGGGGATCGACAGGAACTCCGAAATAATTTTCAATTCGAACGAATTTATCAGCTCGATTTAAATATCGGACGGAAAGGGCTTTAGGGCTTCCAGCGGCAGCATCTCCTGCTTTTCCGGTTCCGGATGCGCCTTGAGTACCGTCATAACGAAGGCATAGATTTCGCCGCCTGATTCCGGAGCGGCGACGCGCGGACAGGGAACCATGCAGGTCTGACCGCCGGTTTCGATCCGCAGCTTGAGTTCATCCGGGTCGGTCCAGCGTTTATCTTCTTTTCCGGGCCAGAATTTGGATTCACTGAGCATCTCTTTGAGATTCCAGTTCCCCTGTGCATCAGTGATTGTAGAGGCACACTTCCAATTGCTGAGAAGTAAAGTCACAGTCGCCCCCTGCACGGGCCGTTGCTCTGCCCCGGAAAGTAGTTGACCTTCCAACAGTAATTCGTACGCGATACTGCAGCCCGGCAGGTACAAGACCAGAGTCAACAGTAAGATAGAACGACAGCGCCGGTAAGTCTGTTGCATGCTCATCACCTCAGATCGACAGGACCAATTCCCGGTCTCAGTAATAAAAGTCTCCTCAGCTCACTGATAGAGATCTGATTCAGGTGGGTTCTATTCCACTCAATTTGAGAATTTTAAGACTCAGTTTCTGAAAATGCGCCTTTGAAGAAGTTGTTTCAGTTGAAGAGTCTATTTGCCTGGGGATAGACGAAGATAAACCAGAGACCACTGAGAGAAGCAAACGCGGCGAGTATTGCATACTGGGGTTGAATGTAATCAGGAAAAATCAGCCAGGCCCCCCTCTTCTTCCTGGGATTAATAACCGCGAAAGAACAGGATGTATGACCAGGCCGACAAAACGAAACAGTCCAGCAGAAAACTGATACTTACTTTTTTCTGTTGAGATGGAGTCAACGTAAGACCGGAAAAGAGAATATCCAGCAACAGGAAAAATGAATAGACCTGGATCGGAAAAAAAATGATGCCCAGGACGGCGGCTTTAAAAGCACGATTCACCTCCTGATCCAGGTCTCGCTCAGCAGCCGATTCCTCAACGGAGTCTTGTGCATCGTCTTCCGTAGCTTCATCCTCTTCCCAGCCGTTCTCGAAGCCTTCGACGGTTTTCCAGTCTTCCTCGCTGATGGTCACTGGATCGTGTTCATCGAGTAGTTCAAAAGCGCGATCGGCGTCTTCAGAGGCCACCTGGACCTTAATCCCGCCGAGTGCATTCCCAAGATACCAGGCCATGCCGACGGCCTCTTCGTCTGAGAGATAGACCCGAATTCCCTCCGCTTCCAGCTGGTTGCGGATCAGGCTGGCTTCGGTAGGGGTGCTTGTCGTGGCGATGGTGATGAAGTCATCAGACATGCCCTCTCCTCTCGTGGAAGATTAAGGTACGCGGACTTTGACATTGTCATAATGGATCGACTGTTTGGGGGTGACCAGGCCGATCATGTCTTTGGTGGGATGGGCAATGCCTGGGGAACGGAGGGAGCCAATCAGCTTGCCGTCGATGAAAGCCTGCATCTGGTCCCCTTTGATGCGGACAGTGACGGTGTACCACTCGCCTTTTTTCAGTTTGACCGGGAAGATGGCCTGGGACCGTTCCAGGATCTCCTGTTCGGCTTCGGTCAGTTTTTCTTTATTCTGACGTTTCTTGAAGATCTCATTATTGAAGACGCCGGTCTTGCCGTCACGGAGTGTGACTTTCGTGGGCGAAACCACTACGCGGCAGAGATGGCCTGCGTGTGAGCCTTTGAATTTGTGCTGATTGAAGGTCAGGTTCGTGTAGGGTGAACCCTCGAACTTGAGATCGACGGTGAGTTCGACATCGCTGTAAGGTTCAGTCTTCAACTGATGGACGGCTGCGTGTCCACCCCCTTCGAGTTCGACTCCCTGCAGCACGCCGTCTTTGACGACAGAGGAGCCTTTATAGAGTCGCCACTGCTTGCCGAGTTCGGATTCGGAGAAATCGTCTGAGGCCAGGGTCTGCTGATAATGGTCTCCAGAAATGGCTTCCGGTGCTCCCGCGAAGACCGATACCGGTGCCAGCAGACAGGCCAGAGTGAGCAGATAAGATTGAGCGGACATAATGAGCACCTTTAGGCTAAGCAGAAATGGGATGGATCAGGAAGCCTGCCCTGGTTTTCGAAAAACAGAGCAGTGTTCCGGGAATCCAATGTACTCACCCGTTTCTGGTGCGTCAATTTAATTGTGCGCAACGCGGGTATCCAGCGGGAGACGCTGTTACTTCGAAGTGAGCGGGAAATCGATCTGATTGCTGCCCGATTTGACATCGGCTGTGAGCGTGGTCTGGGTATGATATTTTGCCGGCAGCAGTTCGGCACGTGCCTTCCTGTCTTTACCTTCGCCAGTCTCGTCCGAATAGGCATCCATGGCGGAAGTAATCACGACCTTGTGAGCACCAATCAAGGCCCCGGTGCTGGTGCCCGTGTAAGACAAAGAGTAATTTCCTGCACTGTCGGTTTCTGCGACCGAGGGACGACCTTTTTCAGGCTGAAATGTGATCTGCGCATATTCCAGTGGCTCTCCGTCGAGAGTCACGACTCCTGAAACCTGGCCCAGTTGGGGACCGTCACTGCCGCTGCAGGCACACATTCCACAGGCGATGATCAGGACGCTGAAGATTTTTCCGAGACGATAAACGAACATGTGATAGAACCTTGATGAATCTGAATGAAAAGGTGGCGGGTTCGTCAGCGCGGGGAGCACTGCGAAACGAAAGCGACCGCGGAGCGATAGGCTCCCGGCCGCTTGAGAAAACAGTGGTGCGGATTAATATTCGCCGAGAATGGCGCCATCCGAAATCGAAGAGAGACGTTCGAGTGTGCTGTCGACGACGCCCCCGTTGGTGATGTTCGTATCGATGTTTTCGCTGATGAAGCGAACTGCACCATCGCCCATCAGGAACTGAGCTCCGCCCACGTGCCGGCTGCTGTATCCGCCATTGGCCTGATCGGTTGAGGAGATCGGATTGATTCCGAAATGCGTGGTGCCGGTAATGCTGAGCAGCCCCTGGTTCGCAGCGGTGTTTCCGGAGCAGTTGGTACACGTGGGCCCCAGTCCAAGATTATCGCGGACGGCGAACAGCATGCCCGCATACATGGGATTGCCTGGAATCTGGTAGGCCCGCTCGCCGGCCAGGATTGTGTTGCTCAAGCCGTCGGTCACATCGCGGAAGCGACAATTGCTGTTACCCCAGAAGGCACCGGTGCCTCCCGTGGTGCCATCGAGATAGTTGGTTGCCCGGGTCGCACGGTGATAGGCATTGTTGTTCGAGACAACATAATTAGTGACCGAGACACCAACGTTGGATGTCCGGCTGCCTGAAACAAAATAATCGATTGTGTAGCCGGCTTCCTTATGCGTTGCCGGTCCGGTATCGGAAGGACAGCGAAATACGGGGTAAGTCTGTTGCATGGCCTGAATGTTGTTGCCGAAAGCGTAACTGGCCGGTGTGTTTCCCACCTGGAACGCATTGTAGACCGAAGTTAATTCAATATGGGGGGCGATAAACGCGGACCAGGTCCAGTGGCCTTCATCATCTCCCACATTGGGATCGCGCACATAGGCGGGCGGTAACATCTGGAACGTGGAATGGTAGTTGTGCAGTGCGAGACCGAGCTGCTTCAGATTATTTTTACAGGTACTGCGGCGGGCCGCTTCTCGAGCCTGTTGTACAGCCGGCAGCAGGAGAGCTATCAGAATAGCGATGATGGCAATGACCACCAGCAGTTCGATCAAGGTAAAACCTCGATGTGATCGCGAGCGTCTTGGAATACTCATGAATCAGTCTTTCATTCAACGTAACCAGAAATAAATCGGAACAATACGATAAGTACGCAGCGGGAAAATAACTCGACAGCCAGGAAAGGCGAACGACGCTGGACCGCAGGTCCACGCATCAAGAATGAGCAACCGCCAGAAATCACACTTCCGGGTGATTTCGCCTGTGTCAAATCACAAATGAACACATCCCACTAAGAGCATTCGTATGTAAAGGCGGACACTTACCGATGAAAAAAGAAGTTTCCATCAATTTCCTTTAATTTGTTCTTCATTCTACTCGTAACCTATTATTAATAGTCCACTTAGAGCCATAAACACAATTAGATGGAAATGATGCATTTCTTAACGAGGTTACGAAATGTCGCGGGTTGTAAGCCTGCCTGGTGCAGTCTTTCCCTGGAGTGCTTTGGAGAAGAACAAGCGACCATTTTCCCTCCGGGGTGAGTCATCAGGACAACTACTTGTTCAAAGTTCGATAGATGCTGCGAATGGCGGAGATATCTTCGTCGATCTGGGGCAGGTCAGAATGTTGCCTGCGGTTACGTTCGAGTAACTCGTGAAGCCGGTTTCGTATTGGTGCAGAATTTCCTTTTCCTATTTTAAGCTCGACGAGTTCGTTATTTCGTTCCAGGGCTGCGAGGAGCAAGACTGCCCCTCGATCGCTGATGCGATTGCGCGTCAGGTTTACGCTCTTCAACTTTCGATTGTTTCGGATCAGACGAGCAATTTCTGCTGCCCCCGCATCCCCCAGACGATTGGAGTCTTCTCCCAGAACTCTGGTGGAACGATCATATCCCAAATCGAGTTCAACCAGGTTCGGATGAGATTCCAAAGCCGAGGCGAGAGCAGCTGCTCCCTCCGGTCCGATTCGATTACTGGCCAGGCTCAGCGAATTAAGTCCCTGATTGGAGCGAAGCCCTTGTGCCAGAACCAAGGCTCCCTCATCTCCGAAACGATTGACGCTCAAATAGAGACCGCGCAGTCTTTGATTCTGCTGTAACAGATCAGCCAGTACATCGGCATCTCGCGCACTGATTTCATTTCCGCCCAGATAGAGCAAGCTGATAGATGTGTCGATGGTGGCGAGTGTTCTGACAATCAGCCGTACCCCTTCGCTTCCCAGCTTTGTGTGCACCAGATCTAATGTTCGCAGTTTCTGATTGTGCTTGAGCATCTCTGTAATCTGGCGAGCCCCCTCAACACCAATCGGATTTCGTTTTAACCAGAGTGCCCTGACTGAGGAGCTTTCTGCGATTGCCTGTGCGAGTTCGGTTGCCCCCAATTCATCGATTCGATTACATCCCAGATAAATTGTCTGGAGTGATTCGTTTTCCCGGATCAGTCTTGCCAGAGCCTGCGCACCTGTATTTCCCATGCCGTTGGCGCCCATGAGCAGGTGCCGCGTATGTAAATTCAACTTGACTGCATCAGCTACCAGGGTTGTCCCTTCAGGACCGATGCACTGTTTACAGAGATCGACACGACCATCAGGTAGATGGCTGCCACGCGTGAAGACAATTTGCTCGGTGACCGGTACGTTCGAACGTAAGTGTTCGACAATCGGCAGGATTTCTGCCGGATCGCAGGGAGAGAATTCATTTCCAACGGGGCAATATACGATTTGTTCTTTCATGCAATCCTCTGTTCTTTACCAGCTTGTTTCCCGATAATCTTTGAGAAACTTGCCGAACAGATATTGTTTCTCATTGATGCCAACGAACACAGGATCACAAACACGGGCAGCACCATCAATTTCATCAAGCGGTGGTTGAAAACCATCCTGCTGCATCCGTACCGTTTTCTGATGGGGATACTCGTTTGTGACCCAGCCAGTATCCACACTCGTCATATAGATGCCTCGCTCAGCGAAGCGTTCGCCACTGGTACGGGTCACCATATTCATTCCCGCTTTAGCCATGTTGGTATGCGGGTGAAATCCGGTTTTGGAATCCGTATTCAGTTGCCCTTCCATCGCAGAAACATTGACGATGTAGCGATCTGTGTGCGGGCTGTTTAGCAGCAGAGGCTCCATTTTCTGAATCAACAGAAAGGGGACCAGCGAGTTAACGGCATGCACTTCGAGCAATTCGGTTAAAGAAACATCGCTGAGTTCCTGGATCCAGCTGTTTTTCTCGCGCAGGTCGACCTGCTGACTGTCTGAGTCAAGAAGTCCGGGCGGAAAGACGCCTTCCTCGTTATCAGCATCTTCGGTTTGAACTTTTGTCTGCGAAAGTAGCGAAGCAAAAGCAGGACCATGCGTGAGATTATTTAAGTGATGCGACGTGGTCAGTCGTAACAGGGAGTCCGTAGTTCGATAGACTAAGCTCCGTGCTGCCTTTTCCAATCGTTGAGGCTCTGATTCCAGCTCCCATAAATGTTGAAAGTAGGCGGCAGGGCGCCTGATAGTCTGGGAGGCGTTATTGATCAGGAGATCCAGATGAGAACAATTCGCCTGTAAGTCTTCACAAAGCTGATTGACACTTGCGAGACTGCGAAAATCACTGCCCAGGATCTGTAAACGATCATACCAATCTGCGAAATCCGTTTCAGCAGCATAGCGACGTGCTGTATCGCACGGAAACCGACTCGTCACCCAGACGCGTGCTCCAGAGCGTAACAGTTTCAAGGCAATCTGGAAGCCAATCTTGACGCGTCCGCCGGTCACCACAGCTGTCCGCCCCGTAAGATCAGCGGTCTGTAAACGTTTCCGATAGTTCTCCTGCCCGCAGGATTCGCACATCAGATCATAAAATGAGTGCAGCTTTTGGTACGACTTCTTACAGATATAACAGCGGCGAGAGTGAAACAATGCCGTTTCTGCAACGCTGTCTTGAACAGGATCATCATGGTGCAGATAGCGGCCGTCGTTTTTCTGAGCGCGTTTAGACCGGATTCCGGATGTTTCGATCAGCCGCCTGTCACGTTTTCGGCCGGCCTGCTTCTGAGTCGCTTTCACACGTTTCACAAGCAAGGCAGCCTGTTTCCAGACAGCCTCCTCTGGTGTAGCAGCGTTAAGACAAATGTCTGGTTGCTGTGCGAGTCGCTGTAACACTCGGGCACAGCGCGTCAGGTCTGAATCACTCAACTGATGCAGGAGTGAGTCTTCATTTTCAGTAGTCTGGTTCTGATCTCTCATTTAACAGACTCTCACTAGCTTATTCCGTGAACGATAGCAGATCTTCGTTGACGGAGCAGGTTAGAAGATTAAGGTTGCCCCGGGCAGGACTTACACCTGCATCCCGCAGTTGACGGCTGCGTATCTTATTGACTTAGACCACCGGAGCAGAAGATATTGATTCGACTTCTGAAGAAAAATACCAGGCTGCAAATTCAGTTCACATTATTCAACAAATTGCCCCGGGCGGGATTCACACCCGCATCCCGTATTTGCATTTCGGATCTTAAATTCTTAGAACACCGGAGCAGACTCAATGTAACCGGTTAACACTGGATGGTAAACCAATCAGCAGAGTTCTGATTAACTTAGTGAACCCCCGAACTTTTTCAGTCGTGCTTCTCTCTGTATGATCAGAGAGTGACAATTCACCCTGCCTCCAGGTTCAAGGTATGCTAACCAGAATGACCAATTTGCCGGAAGATGCATCCAAACAAGAGTACCGCTTGAAGTTGCTGCATACCGCACTGACTAATTCAGATTTGCTACAGAGCCACCTGGCAACAGAGGAACTGGAAACCCTCCCCTGCAGTGATTCTGATGCCATGCTGATCTGTAGTTATCTCCAGTCAGATTCGCCTGAAACCCGGGCACGCGCTGCTCATCTCTGCTCCCGACTGTCATTAAATGCTAAGGAACTGGTACCATCACTTCTGTCAGTCATCCAGGATCGTCTCTGGAGCACCCGTGAGTCCGCCGCACTCGCTCTGGCACCGTTCGTTCCAGACGACAATGTTCAGGAAGCGCTGCTGGAGCGAGTCCTGCTTGATAAAAACGAACTCGTCCGGATGGCAGCTCTCTCTGCGTTGAGTGAAACACTCGATCGACAACGTCAAGTGCTAGATGCGCTCCACAATGCGTTGAAAGATTCCCGGCACATCGTGCGAACCCGTGCCGCGAGGGCTCTGGCGAATTTCCACGGTCTGGCCTGTTTCTATTTGGACAGTCTTGCAGAAACCCTGAAAGATTCACACTGGCGAGTCCGTTTAGCCGCAGCAGACACCTTGAAGAGCCTGGGACCTGCTGCGAAAAGGACTCTCCCGGCATTGATACGCAGGCGTTACGATGGTGATCGTCGCGTGCGAATCGCAGCGTTGGAAGCCATTCGAGAAATCTATCCGGGCACTCCACGCCCTCTGCATCGAATTTTCCAATCGCTGTTAGATCGGTTTTACGACGGACGACAGATCCTGCAGAACAGCTTCAAAGCTTACGACTTCCCCAGGGAGGTCGAGTTGCAATTTTCAAATATCTGTGTGCAGCGGATTGATTTATTAACGAACAATCGTCGCGAACTGGTCATTAAGTCCCCACAGGAGACCAATGGTTGGGAGACAGCCTGTGCAGTTGTCAAAGCAACCAGTTTGGCCGGACTGAAATGCAACGAGAATAAGGAATTTACCAAACTGCTCGCCCATCTGGTTGAGATATGGCTGGGGAACAAAAACCTGGAATCATTGAGTTGAACTGTGAAGGGCAGGATTTCTTGATTGAAACTTTGAGCCCCTGACAGTAATCGACATAGTTCCGCAATAAGAGCACCCACTCTTTTCTGGCCGCAGAGCCATATCCCAGGTGGGGCGAACAGACATAAGGTTCATGAAAATCGTACAGGGGAGCATAGATTCGCTCGATCCAGAGATTGTCCGGATGGGAAACATATGGCCCCGCAAATACAGGAATTATGGGCCGGCGTCCCAGGGCTACCATGGGCCCCAGGCTGAGAATGTATACGAGCAGAAACAGCACACTGCTCAGCATCAGGCTTGACAGATACTTCACGCATTTGCGTTTGAATGAGTGTTGTGAATGCATAGGCCTTTCCCCATCTCTGCATCAGAATATCTCACGCGGCAGGTGAGAATCCAGTGCAGATGATGAAATCCAGGGAGAATGTTTAGAGCAGTACATTCTCGATCACAGCGTGGGAACCAGGAACTGGAATGGTTCTGCGGGTTGGAAGCCGTGGGACTGGTCGCCGGCCAGGTCGGGGTTGCCGTCCAGGGTCAGTTTCTGGGCTGGGGCGCCTGCGCTGAAATCAAGCTGGCTCAATCGGATCCAGACCAGTGAGGGACTGGCTGTGTTTTCGAAGAAGTAGACGCGGTTCTTCTGATCGCTCACGGTACGCCAGATGGTTGTGGAGATGTTGGGTTGATCGGGAGTACTGATACCACGGGGGACGCTTACGTTCCGCATCACGCTGAAAACGCTGGCCACCGCTTCGCGGGCATCGGCTGACTGATGACAGGCGTTGATGTAAAAGGATGCCCGGGCAAAGCGATCCGCGGCCCGGTTGGTGCCCGGCAGCATGACCGTGCCGCCGATCTGCTGCCAGTAGCGGTTGAGGGCCAGCTGTTCGTCAAAGATGGGGGAATTGGTCATCACCTGGTGTTCGCGGGCGTGATGGATTCGCAAGCTCCCGTTGATGTATTCCAGGATCGCCGAATCTCCCGTTGGATCGGAGATCGAAAGATGCACGGTGCCTTCGGCGCCATTCGGTGCAACCACGGGGACCACGCGGAATTCTTCCCGGCTCAATTCGTCAACCGCTTCGGCTACGGTGGCAAACTGATCGAGGACGTACTGGGCCCAGGCGGTGATCACCAGGGCCGGCCGTGAGTCGTCTGCCGGGGGGTATTCTGATTCCACCAGGTAGAGCAGATTGGTCACCAGGCCTTTGTCATTCATGCCATCGGCTGTCCCGCCTTCGTAAACGGAGGCCACCAGACTGCCATAGCGACTGGTCCAGGTGATGGAGTGCTCTCCCAGTCCACAATCACGGTCCATACCACGCGGAAAGATCCAGAGGTTGGTGTGCATTTCTTCTTTCCAGTCCATTGTCCGGCCGGTGACGGTCTGGTTTTCCTTACCAAAATAGACGGCGCGTGTGCACATGACTCTCTGTCTTTCTAATAGGGGTCAGCTTTTGCGGGATAACTGACCAGGTCGTATTTCTTAATTCGAACGAAGCATACCAAAGACGACCCAACCGGGGCTAATGCCCTGCGGCTATTTTATCTTTTCTGCAGTCGATGTTCCAGAAAATCAGGTAACTGTACAACATCGGCTACCGTTATTTCTTTCCTGGGTCGTTTTAAAAAAGTCCTCAGTATCACTTTCTGAACGATAAAAAAGCTACCTGGAGAGGACGACTCGATCTGCAGGCTGACTGGTTTTATACTTTACTGAGTTCGTACACATAGAGTATCGGCATGACGAGCAGGAAAAACCAGCCGATCAGGTCCAGCAGTGATGGAGGTGAATCGCGTCGCAGACCTCGCGTCAGGCCGGTGACGGACAACGCCTCCTTATTCCAGATCACGAGCATTCCCGGCAGCGACATCAGGACCGCGAACGTCGCTTCCCAGAGTCTGCTGTCGGAAAACTTGCCGATGGTTGCTCCCAGGATGCCATTGGCGATGACCACCAGCAGCGTAATGATGCGTTCTTTCGTCAGGTTCATCTGCTGATTCTCCTCAGGGGATGCGTGCGACTTTGCAGCGGATCATCTCCATGATACGAAGAATTGACAAAACAGCAAAAGGGCAGCTGTATGAAAATCAAGATATTGGTACTGCTACCAGGTGTTTTAATAAGGCTTCGATTTCCGGGTTCAAAGAGGTCCCTGGATATTCTTCCTGTAGTAAGTGATCGAGATCCAGCTGCGCTCGTGAATCTTAATTGAATAATCCACTACTTTCTCTTTGCAGTGAGTCAGGGAATCTGTCACTATTCAGACAGGCTTACTCATATCCTTTGTAAAATGGAAATCATGCACCTGATCTCATGTCGAAATATCACGATGATAACTCTTACGCCAGCGATCCGGGGGGCGTCTCACTGAGTCGCAGCAAATTAATGACCTTCAAAAAAGAACTGCCTTTTTTCAAGGGGCTCTTTTCCCGCATCCGACATCCAGAGGGATTGCTGGCAGAGCATCTGCGTCTGGGAGACAGCCGGGCTGCGATGGTCATGCCGACTTCGGGCAAGCTGGTGATTGCCGCCTACACAGACGAACTGGATTGCGTGGCTCTGCTGGCCTTTCCCGACCGCGTTGCACACCAATATAAACTGAACCCCGGCGACCGCTTACTGACGGTAAACACGTATTCCCGGGGATCGAATGTTGTGCCCGATCTGGAGCATGGCGAATACAGTCATCGTCGCTATAACAATTTTTTTCCACTGATCGCTGAATTTCTCTCCGAAGACAGTCTGTCGATTGAACATCGCAAGGCACAAATCAGTGAGGATGAGTGGGTCGCGACCTATGTGAAGGGGGAAGAATAACTGAATCGAGAGGGGCAGTTCCTGCGAAACGGAAATCCCTATCTGAGCCAGATCCCTGCCAGTGGTGCCCCCCTCAAACTGGGCCGGTAAATGCGGCATTGCTCGAATCAATCTTCATTTTGACAAATGTCGTTTTTCTTATTGACAAAAAGACATTTGTCGTTATTAATGAAGGCATGAACCAGTCCAAAGAAAAAATCCCGGATGCGGAACGTGATGTCCTGGTCTGCCTGAATCAGTTGGGTGAGGCCACGGTAAAAGAGATCAGCCAGGCGCTGGAGCCGGTGCGGAAGATGGAGCCTTCGTCGGTGATGACGTTGCTCAAGCGGCTAGAGGCCCGCAAGCTGGTGACGAAGCGTAAAGGGGACAAAGGGAAAGCCTTTCTGTTTCGGGCCACCCGTGAGTCGGTGCGGGCGTATCGGCATCTGTTGAACGATCTGTTTCAGGGGGTGTTCGGCGGTGACACGCTGGCTTTCATGTCGTCGTTCTTTGAAACGCGGAAGCCGAGCGAAGAGGAAATCACCCAGTTACAGGAATTGCTGGATGATCTGCGCGAACAGAAACAGAAGCAGGGGGACCAATCATGATCAACTTCTTCCAGCAAATCTCGGAAGCCTGGAGTACATGGATGCTGGCGGCGGGCTGGCAGGCTGCACTGTTGGCGGGATTCGTATTTGTACTATTGCTTCTCCTACGACGCTGGATCAGTGCTCCCTTGCGGTATGCCATCTTACTGGTTGTGCTGCTCAAATTTGCCACTCCACCTTTTCTGACGCTATCGACCGGCTTCTTTTCACAGTCATCGGCAATGCATCAGCAGGTTGTCAGGGTGCCCCCCATCTACAGTGTAGAAACTACTTTGCTTACGGAGGACAATTCTTCTTCTGCTGTGCGCGGCAGAGTGCGGAATTCAGAATCAGCGGAGAATATTCAGGCTCAAGAGACTATCCCTCAACCTGGAGCCTCCCCTGCCCCTGTCGTTCCGAATCATTCTGCGACAGCAAAATTCAGCTGGTCTGCTTTCTGGTTGTGCCTGTATGTCGGTGGCGTTGTTTGTGCCCTGGTCGTTCTCATGCGTCGTTACACGGCGGTGAGGCGGATTGTGCGGTCCAGTGCGCTGCAAGAGAGTGGTACACTGCATGCGGAGATCGCGCGGATCGCCGGTTTATTGAACATGAAAACAACGCCTGCGTTACGTCTCTCCGATGAAACGGACGGTCCCTTTGCCATCGGCACCTGGCATCCGACGATTGTACTCCCTCGCGGGCTGGCAGAAGAATTGCAGGCGGATCAGCTGACGATTGTACTGGCGCATGAACTCGCGCATATCCGCCGCCGGGATCTGCTGCTGGGTTGGTTCGAAACCCTGGTGAGTATCGTGTGGTGGTTTCATCCGGCCCTGTGGTGGTTACGCCGTTCGCTCAGACAGACTCGCGAGGACTGTTGTGATGATCTGCTGCTGGCCAGGGAGCTGGCACAGCCGGAACGGTATTGTGAAACGCTGATCGAGGCGGCGACTCGTCAACACAGCCGACTGGCAGAGCCGCTGGTTCTCGGGTTTGTGCATCGCGAACATCCTACCGCGCGGCGAATCAGGCGGTTGATGGATGCGTCGCTCTTTCGGTCAGATCGCCTGCGATACCCTGCCCTGTTCCTGGTGGTGCTGATTGCCTTGATCATGTTGCCGGGGATTCAACCGGAAAAACAACCGGTTAATTCTACCACGCTGGAGGGGATCGGCGGCTGGAGGAATCTGGCTTTTCAGCTTGATAAAAAAGAAGAAGCGGTCATTGAAGAGTGCAAGCAACTGTCACAGACCTATTTCCATTTGCGAAGCGATAAACGAGTATTCAACGATCCAGAGACGCGTGACAAGCTGACCGCAATTCTGAAACAGAACCCTCAATGTTTCTATGCTCAGTATCTGCTGGGGACGTGGTATCGCCTGCAAGGTAATCGGGAAGAAGCGCAGCGACTGATTCAACAGTCGCTTGAGAAGGCCCCTGTCGTACTGACACAGACCTACAAACTGGGGACGGAAAAACCGGCCGCCGGTATTGAGATCCCTGCTATTTCGATCGAATGCAATCGCGTAAAGGACCACTACCTGGATCCGAGTCTGAAGCTGCAGTATGTCGGTCTGATCACCGATGCCAACGGTACCGTACAACTGCCCGTGTTTGACACCGTTTTTCGTACGAGCAGCCAGTCTTATCCTGAAGGGTATCAGGCCGAGTTTCAGAACCTGGGCTGGTTTGAATCCAAGTCCCGCCAGGGGACCTTGCCCGATGTTCTGGTCTGGAAGACCTGGTCGCGTCCTCGGGACTTCACCCGCACGGCAGCGGAATCGAACTGGCTCAAGGACGCGGCAGGGACCCGCAGCCTGGAACTGGACCTGGATGAAAATCGCTACGCGATCGGGAGTGTCTCTCGCGGACAGGCGGACGGCACGTTCCTCAGCGAAGATGGCAAAGGTCATTCCGTCAAATCGACCAGTGGCCCCTTGCCTGAACTGTCGAATGCCGCTTACATGGACCACGCGCTGATTGAACTGGTGTCTCCGGCCGAGTCGCAGTTTGATCTCGAACAGGTCAACGTGCTGGACTCACAGACGAAGGTTCCTTTAAGGAGTTTTCAATATGGTGCCGGCTTTACCTGGGATGATCCGCGACGATTTCACCTGTTCTCACTGTGGGAGCGGTTGCCCAAGACGATTGATCTGGTGCTGAAGGTCTATAACTACGAGGCGGACCATTTTCGGTACAAGCTTCCGGCCCAGGTGGGAGCGACCATACAACATGCCGGAGCGACGCTGGAAATTAAATACCTGGAGTCCGGCAATCATTTAGGCTGGAGTTCGAATAAAGGCTTTTATGGTGAGGCCCAAAACAAGCGGAATACTTCCGAAACGATCATCGATCTGGTACAGGGAGAAGGCTTTCATGCGACATTATGGGTTGTTTCCAAATCCGGCCGCAGAATCAAGCTGGATCGGGGTGGCTGGTCTTCGGGCAACGTGGGAACTCCCCCGATTCGGATCATGCTGCCCCTGGGCGAGATCGACCATTTTGAACTGTTACCCAATGTCGCTGCCCAGACAATCTACTTTGAGCAACTTCAATTACCGACGCGTGAGACGCCACTGGATCAACAAGTGCCGGAGATTGTCTTTCCGGTCAAGGGGCAGGCCCGGAAGTTTACTTCTCATGTCCTGAGTCCCCTGCTAATCCATTTTGAAAGCCTTCGGGGAAATCTCTATTCAGGAATGAGTTCAAGTGCGCAAACTTTCGAATTCCAGGAACGTGCACCAGCAGATCAGAATCCGGAATTTCAGTCGACGATCAGCTGGTATTATTATGCGAACGTCGAATTGAAACATCGAATCGATGTTGTCGCCACAGACGATGCCAGGAATTCGTCGGGAAGTGGCTCGAATTGCAGTAGCGGCTGGGGAGATGCCGGCTACAGGATCCGTAAGTTACCGCTGGAACAGATCGACTCCGTCCGGATGAAAACACTGTCTCAACCGGCCGACTGAGATGCGATTGCATCAGAGCTGGTCAAACAGCGAACCCGACTGAGGTAGAAACAGGTTACTGTAGAGCCGGCTGGCGTAGACGTCGGTCATGCCTGAGACGTAGTCTGAGAGGATGCGTTTGGAGCCGGTGACTTTGAAGCTTGCGAATTCGTCCGGCTTGAGCAGTCGTTCCGGATTCTCGAGAATTGCTTCGAACAGTTTCTCCACGATCATCTGGCCTTTGAGTTCCAGGATCTGATTCTGACGCTGTTTGATGACGTGCTTGAAAACGAAGTTCTTGAGAATATTCAGAATCGCTGCCGAGTCGGTTGTGAGGCAGGCATTAAAGCGGATCAGTTCATGCTCTCCCGATTCCAGATCGCGGATTTCGATATCGCGGATCAGTCCGCCTACGATATTGCTGATGCCGTGCTTGAGTTGTTTATGCGAACCGGAAAACAATTTCTCGGTATAACGGGTGATGATATCGGCCAGTTCCGTCCCGGAATGATTCGGAAGCTGCTCCATGACTTCGGCTTCCCAGATCCGGTGAGAGACCAGTCCCATGGCGATGGCATCTTCCAGGTCATGCACGCCATAAGCGATGTCGTCGGCCAGTTCCATGATCGACGTATCGAAGGATTTGCGGATCGTTTTGGCGTGCCCGGTCGGATTGGACTTGAGTTCGGTGAGGATTGCGCGATCGGATTCCGAAAAAGGTTTAATGATCCACTCCAGGAGGTCGGCGTCATCGTCGTGAATACATTTAGGCGGTTTGTAAAGGGCGAGTTTCGAACTGGTGTCGCTGTGATTCGCCTGGACCTGGTCGTAGTTGGCGACCTCGGAATGCGTGGCCGGATATTTTAACAATCCCAGCAAAGTACGGCGGGTGAGATCGAGACCATGTTGTTCCGAAAATTCGCCCAGGCGACAGACGATGCGCAGGGTTTGCCCGTTGCCTTCAAAGCCGCCGTCCTGATACATGAATTTGTTGAGTGAGTATTCGCCGCCGTGCCCGTAGGGAGGATGTCCCAGGTCGTGTGCCAGGCAGATCGCCTCGATCAGGCTGTTGGAGGGAATCAGGGTAGAGATCTGATCCCGATGGCCAGAAAACCGCAATTGCGAAGCGATGCTGGCCCCAATCTGTGCCACTTCGAGGGTGTGGGTCAGACGGGTACGGTAGAAGTCGCTGTCCCCCAGTGAGAAGACCTGAGTTTTCGACTGCAGTCGGCGGAACGCGGACGAGTGAATAATCCGGGCTTTATCGCGCAGGAACTGCGATTCGTAATTCTCCGAATCGGGATCGTTAAACGTCTTGCGGGGATAACCTTCTTCGTCCTCCCGTCGGCGTAATATCCAGTGATCTTCCATTATGGTCTCAAGGTCTCTTCTGATTCAGCTGCAGCAGTTTTGTTATCTTACACGGTGCGGGATTATACACAGATCCGGTGCAAATCAGAAGGAAGTGAGTCCGCTGGAACGGAGATGTCTTTTACTTTTCACAAAGCGACTCGATTAATGAATCTGCGGCCAGTGGTCAGGAACGATGAAAGCCCGTTCGCTTTCGAGATAGTATGCGTCGTGTGCGGTTAAGACGCTGATCAGAATCGGGCGTGTTGACTTTTGGAAGTGCTCTCCGAGGTGGTGGTGCAGTTCGTCAAAATCGATCAGAGCAGGATCTGTGCTAATACAGAATGAGGGGGAGAGCCAGTCCGGTTTTTCACGAATGAGGAAACGAGGACTCGCCCCCTGATTTAATAGTCGATCCAGTTCTTTCAAGTGGAGCCAGACCCCCTGGGCATGCTGCGGAGAGAGATGGTCCGGTAACTGCGTGTGACGTTCGTGATCGGGATGATAGAACAGCCAGCCTTTGACGAAGGCCTCTCTCCGGATGACATCCGGGAAATGCTGCTGGCTCAAAGGGAGCTGATGCGCGAACAGTCGTCGCATCTTCCTCTCGAAAGTATCTTTGACATTGGGACCGACAAAGTGGCTACCCGTCGCATTGACCGCGGGGCAATACAGATAGAATTTCACGGCGGTTTCCCAGTGTGTCAGGACGCCCGCTTCGTCTGTGAACAGGAAATCAATTTCGCCGATGGTCTGCTGATTTTCAAACACCTGCTGATGCTGGGCTTTGATATTGACGCCCCGGATCCGCTCCAGCCAGTAGAGAACGAGTCCCTCGAAATATTCGCCAATGCGAAAGCGGGCATAAGGTGCCAGAAACGCTTCCAGTTCCCGCAGGTCGATCTGGTTAAGTGGGGGCAGATCAGGAGGCTGGATCCTCTGTTCCGGCTGCGTAATGAGCGAGGGACTTTCGATGGCCCATTGCAGGTCGCGGAGCGCGCGGGACTGTCTGAATTCAGGTTCCTGATGCATAACACAGACAATAGCGAGCACTGGGAAAAATAAAAAGGGTGGGAGCCCCATGCCCCTCCCAGAAGCATTAAAGCATCCCACCCCGGGCCTCTCATTTCCGGGCTCTCTCGGCCGGGCTTATTCCACCATTGCCGGAGCTGCGAAGGCCCCTTCCACAAGATCCGTAGTAATGCTCAGATCGGTCTGTGGCTTCAACAAGGCATCGTAAAGATGCGACTTCTTGATACGCAGATAAGTATTTTTATCCCCCCCCCAATGCGAGTCGATCACTTCGCAGACCACCCAGCCCACGACGTGGAATTCCACGTGACTGCCACCGCTTTCCGCGGAATCATAAATGGGAATCAGACGTTGCTGTCCTTCGATGGCTTTGATAGCCAGTTTCAGACCGGAGGAGAGCCCGGGGTCACCTGACATAAATAATGGAACCCGACTGTCGATGTATTCATTCGAGGGAATGCGTCCCTGCCCGTGCAGTGCATCCAGGTCATCCTGCCTTAGCCCATTTAGAATCTGATCCCGCATATCGGAGGTACTGTTCAGACTCCCGCCGATATCGAGGGTCCCCCAGTTCCCGGGGATCGTGGCTCCGATATTGTCTTCCAGCCGCCCATCGCCGTAGATGCTCCAGACATCCCCCAACTCGGTGTTATCCCATTCCGACTTGGGAATGGTAAAAGGGAGGACCCCGACGCCTGGTGTCAGCAGGCTGCCCTTCTGCAGGATAGCCGTCGAAGAGGCACGGACGGCGGACTCGTTGATTCCCAGGATACGGGCGAAGAACAACGAGACGGGCGAGTTGGCTGTCTGGTCGAATCTCAATGTCACGCGAACGGTATCGAAGGTGCCCCAGTCCAGAATGGTGAAGTCGTCGTAGACTGAGGAGGGATCATAGCGACCGATTTCGATATCGGAATCGAGGACGACGAAATCGGGAATGTCTTTCAGATTATAGGCGACATACTCGCGAACCCGCGCACGGACTTTTACCAGGTCCTGGTAGCCGTCTGCATCGGGTAAAAGATCCCGTACCGCTGCCAGTACAGCCGCATCCGCAGCACGTTGCAGGTCGGCTCTTTTTTTGAGGAGGTATCCATAGTCAACTGTGAACGCCACCATTCCCAGCAGAGGAACCATCAGTACGGCCGTGAAGACCGCAATTGCGCCTTTGCGATTCCGTCGCTGTCTGTTTTTCGCGATTACAGTCCGATGAACACGCATGTTCTTTTGCCTCTCTACCTGATTTCTACTTATACCTGCTCTGATTTCGCTTGCAGTCATTCACGTCGCATTACGGTGGTGGTCTCGACGGTTCTGGCGTCCAGTCCTGGAAACCCCGTTAACCAGCGGACCGAGTCGTAGCGAAAGATGACCTGAACCGCGACCGGCTCGCCGGACAGCAAGGTTGTCAGATCACCATTTAAAACTGCTGTCAGATCACCTTCGAGCAGTGAGATATTCAGACTGCGGTAAACATTGACCGTTAATGCACTGTCAATTTCTGTAGCCGAGACATGGGGAAACTGCTGGACGAAGTAATTAAAGACAGCAGCCCGAACTTCGGACCGATTGAGAGCCGTATTCTGAGAGGCCTGTCGCGCTCCCGCATACGAGGCGTCGTTGACGACCTGGGCCATATTCACAAACTGACCAGAGTCGATTGCTCCCAGGGTAATCAGCACCAGTAATGGTGCCACCAGGGCACACTCTACTGCTGCGACGCCTTTTCGTTGAGAAGATTTCTGAGCTAAAGCTGTTTTGCGTTGGGTGAGCATGCTTCAGTTCCTCCCGCTGTTTCGATTGTTGAGCGGACGGTCATTCCCGTTTCATCGTCGACTGTCCTCGCAGGACAGACTGATTCAAGAAGCGGGGAACTATCCAGGAAACGTCGGAGTAATTAACTTCGACGGTAGCTGTGATGGTGGTACCAGATTCCAGCCCTTCAAGCTCGGTCGGCTCAAAATTGATGCGGCAGAGGCCGGCATCATTGGCACTGGCGATCGTGGCCTGCATATGATTGCGGATAATGGCTTCCGCGTTAGAAGTGGTAATGGTGCCGACAAGCACGGCTTTCCGGCACCCGGCCCGGGCGGCGTCGGTCAGGGCCTGTTTGACCATACCCATGCGGGTAAATTCAACCAGCCCCATGATCAGCAGAAAGAACAGAGGAGCGACGATGGCCATCTCAACCGAGGCGGCACCAGAACGCTGATGAACATGACGCAATCGTGATTTGATGTGTTGCGTATTCTGCATGATTCTGATTTCTCTGGAATGCTTTATCTATCCAGCATTAAGTTTACCCCATTTTTCAAGATGAGTGTTTTTCTCCTGATTTTCCTGAGAGAATCTGGTGCGATCCCTGTTTGACTCTGCGATTGGATGAATTGTGCGGGATGTCCCGACGAAAAAATGTTTTCCTTTCTCAACAAGTCACTATACAATCGACGGCTAGAGAATGCAGGCACACCATGAAAACATGTGAGTTAACGTATTGGATTCTGATCCCCGCTACTGGTATGACTGGAGACTGCCATGATTAAACTGTCTGCCTGCAGAAGCATTATTTTCGTCTGGCTGATGCTGTTTTTCTTGCCAGTCAGCCCGTCCGCAGCTCCTCAGCGTGACAAGCAGTCGGAACAAGACCAGGAACTGCAAGCACTGATCAACAAGTTGGAACAAAATGAAGCGTTCTACTCAGAGCTGGAACTCAAACTAAACGAGAATTACCAGCAGCCGCCTGGTAATACCCGCCCCAAGTGGAAGGTCGAAAATGAGACGGAATACTCGATCCTGGTTCAGGGAGAGAAATTCCGCCAGGAGGAGATCACTGCGGGGAAATTTCGATTAGTGCCGTCGCCCCCCCAGAAAAATCAGAGGCACTTCCTGGAGGGGATGAATACGACACTGACGCTGTTTGACGGAACCACCTATCGTCGCTTCCATGAAATTGATCATGAATCCGCGCGCGCGGTAGGTCAACGCAATCAGAACAAACTGGGAGAAATCTCAGATTTACCCAAGCGAATGGAAAACTACGGACGGCCGCACATGCTGCTCGAGAGCTCACCCCACGTCCCGCTTTCGATTTTCTTGAGCGGAAAGAAAGCCATGGTTCATTTTCCAGGATTACCAGTTCACCCCAAGCCATTCCAGGTCAAAGCCTGGATTGAAGGGACGGGGGAGATTCAGGGATTGAAGTGCACCCAGGTCGTGGTCGAACGGTTGAATGACAGTGGTGTCCGGTTCTCGAAGCAGATCTTGTGGCTGGCCCAGGAGCGGAATCTGATACCGGTGAAGATCGTAACCTATTACGACCAGTTTTCACGAGAGAAACCGATCAAAGAGGCGTTCGTCGACGAATGGCAGCAACTGGGTGCCGGCGTCTGGTTCCCGCGTCAGGCTCACATCGATCGCTATAATCTGATTTTATTCAAATATAATGGTAGCTACGAGATCGACTGGCGGAGACAGTACACCGTTCAACAGATCACGCTCCATCCGAAAGTGCAGCAGCAGGATTTTTCGGCCCTCATGTTTCCCCAAGGGACCACGGTGAGATCCCGGTTCAATCATCAGCAGCGAAAATATATCGTCGGTGAAGAGAAAATAAGACCGGCGGAAAAAGAATAAAAGGAGTTCCCCATGCAGACAGGCAAATCGATTTTGATTTCTGGATTGCTGGTACTGTTGCTGATGTCGGCTACGCGCCTCCAGGCAGACCAGCCACAAGGCAAGGAATCTGCAGAGCTGCAGACACTGATTCGAGACGTGGAACAGCAGGAAGCCTTGTATCGGAATCTCAAGCTCCAGATGCAGTTACTCTATCAACAACCCCTCAAACCCGCTGATCCTGAGAAGCAGGTAAAATTGAAGTCGGAACTGACTCTGATTGTGCAGGGAGAAAAATATCGTCAGGAAAAACAGACTAAAGGACGATTTCAACAGGGTTACTTCGTTCCCCCCAATAAACCGTATCATCATTTCAGCAACGGTACACGGGAGTCCTGCCAGGTTTATGATGGCGAGACTCTGCAAAAGTTCTCTCACTATGACCGGGATCGCGGTCTCACCAACGACGAACGACAGACAGGAGGATACGGCGACATCACTCACGAACAGGTACGTATGGAGAATCTGCTAAGACCGCATATGCTGCTGTCCAATCATGGGCCTCGGGTTCCACTCTCCACCTGGCTGAAAGGAACTTCCGCGGTCGCTGCGTCTCCCGGCCTGCCCAATTACGACAACCGGACAGCATATACAACAGAAATACTGGGAGAGGAAACCGTCCAGGGGCTGAAGTGCATCAAAGTGCAGATCGATCGGAGGCGAAATTCGGGCAAGTCTGAACTTCGAGATGTGCTCTGGCTGTCCCGCGAGCGGAATCTGCTTCCGGTGCAGGCCGAAACTTATCAGCTTTCTCGATCGACAGAAATCCCACAAAGCGAAGCCTGGGTCGATGAGTGGCTGGAAGTGCGTCCCGGCGTCTGGTTCCCCCGGACATTTCATACGGACCGCCTGGACTGGATCATGTATGTTCTGAAAAAGAAACAACAAGTCGGATGGCAGAAGGCGTATGTCGTCGAATCGGTGGAACTTGACCCAAGTCTCCCGGCGGATACCTTTACGAAACTCGAATTCCCGGAGGGGATTGTCATTGATGGAAAACATCTGTTGAAAAAGTAAGTTTTTTTTCTGACACGCGACTTGTGAGCATCACATCTCGAAGATCCTTTTTGAGAGTCTCTGACCCATTTTCCAATCTATCCCCTGAACCTGCGGGGCCCGTTGACTGTCCCAGATAGGGCGGTGGTTGCCAGAAATATTTCTTTCGTGAGAGAACCACTCCCAATCGAATAACCTGCGGGAATGAGTCCCGGTCCCTGGTGAATGAAGTCATGACTCTTCCGAAAAAATATCGTCGCAACATTGTCGTGGATGATCACAAATTCCATTGGCATTTTCACCCCTATCGTTTCTGGGTGCACAGTTCTTTCATCTGTGTCCAGGACGCCTCGGGAACGGGACCACTGCTGAAAATCCAATGGGTGGGAATCGCTTTACCCAGTCACGTTGAATGTGTGATTCGATTCGCCAGGGAGACAGGCTGGGATCCTCAAGGTAAACAGATTCTGGAAATCGGTGTGAATTCTCTCAATGAGCCAGTCACTTTTTGCATCAAACCGGCTGATGCTTCACGTCATTGGTTTTATGACGACTTTTATAACCGCGCAGTGCGTGAAGCCCACATAGTAGATCCAGCATAACCCGACAGGGAAATCGATAAGAGGTTGGCATGCGATTCAGAGTGTTCAGAGCATTTTCCAGACTGTTCTCGCGGAAGCGGGATATCGTCAATTACCTGAGCGTCGCTGACGGCATTGATTTCCAGTTGCGGGATGGCACCGTGACTCCGGGGTTCCGCTGGCCTGATGTGACGCGAATCGAGACCTATAAAATTGATCTGATGGTCTACGATGAAGTCGCCCTGCGGTTCAGCACCTCTACCGGGCGGTATGAGATTCTCGAAGGACACGCTGCCTTTCAGGACTGCTTTGCGGAACTGGAGCAACAGTTTGGTCTCTCACCCGAATGGTATTTTCAGGTGATGGAGCAGGCCTTTGAGACGAACCACCGGGTGCTGTATCAGAAAGCAGGCGTCGGTTCGAACTGAATAGGTTCTTCTAGAGAGTGATACACCTACTCCCGTTACGCCGCACCGTGCTTCTGCAGTGCCTGCTGGAGATTGCTCCAGAATGCTTTCTGACTCTCATACTTGTCGGCGGGGAGTTCGTTCTTCTTTGCTTCCAGGGCTTCGAGTTGATTTTTGACTGCGGTGCTGTAGGAGTAGTCTGCATTCGCGAAGGGATTTTTGAACTCGGGATCCCCCGGCTGGTGCTGGCGTACAAACTGTCCGTTTTCGTCGATTTCGATGTTGGCCGTCAACATGGGTAGCATCATCTGAATCTGCGCAGTGGCGATCTGGCCGAAGTCCATGCCCTGTGTCGCTTCATTCCAGGCAGCGACGACCTCCGCGGGTGTGTTGCTGTTCGGGAAGCGGAGACCATAGGCCTCCCCGTTACGTGTGAAGCCATCGCGATTCAGGTCGATCTGGGCTGCTCCCGGGAGCAAGAGATTCAGTGCCCCTTCCTCGGTAAGTGCGTCGACGTCAATCGGCTCAGCCAGGCCCTGTACTTTCTGTACGACTGCCAGTTCCTCAGGGGAGAGTTTCTGCAGGAAACTCTGTGGATCGACGTAGCCCCCTTCATTATGGGCACGCACGATGATGTTGCCGAAGGACTGTTGCAGTTCCTCGGGTTTCTCAACCTGGCTGTAACGACCGGTCCGCTGGCTGTTGAACCAGCTGTCCCAGGAACGCTGCAGGCTTTCGACCGTGGGAGGCTCGGCGTCGGTCGTCTCGGCAGACACGTATCCCTGGCGTCCCACCTGGGCCAGCATCGCACTGAAGATGTTCTGCACCGCCTGGTCCTGGTTTTGCTTGTCCTTGTTCGGTGTCAGCAGATTGCTGAGACTGGAAGCAGCATCGATTTTCAAGGTCATCCCCTTTTGACTGTCAGAGTCAAACAGTGCCGGTTTGAAAAGTGCGCAAGTACACCCTGTTGATTTATATCGAATGTAAGGATTATCCAACTTGAGTCTATTCCCGGTCCGCAGCGGGTAATCACGATCGGAATAGGTGTAACGCCCGGCTCCTCTGCTGAGATCCTTGCAGAAAAACATGTTAATCCGACTGAATTTTTGTATAATGCATGTCGAACAGCGTTTGCTTGACCAATTCGCTGCTGGCAACGACATCTGAATTCAGGAGTTTCTTGATGCGCGTGACACGTCAAATCGTTTGTTTCCTCTGTCTGACTCTGCTGACAAGTGTCTCCTGGAGTGCTCCCCCAGAAACGGAGGCGAAACTGCAGGAACTGATTCAGGAGATTCAGAAGAATGAAGGCCTCTATCCGAGTCTCAAAGTAGAACTGACCCGCTCACACACCGACGAACAGGCCTGGCTGTCGATCCCGGGCAAAGAACGAATTGAGCGGGTGGCGAAGATCTCCCTCGTGACTCAAGGCAAGCAGTTCCGCGAACAGATCCGGGAGGAGGGAGAGCACGCGGTCATCTCAGGTGGCCTCGGCGGCCCCATCGCTCCCAGAGCGAAGAAATCAAAACCCAACCGAGTCAAAACCGGCACTGAAATCTGGACCGAGGTCAGCAACGGTCAGGTTTGCCGGATATTGAATGAGAGTTTGTTTCCGGCGGAAAAAGAACCGCGTATCTTCAACGGTCAGATCACTGATCGAGTCCCGCCGCTTCCGAATCTGGCACGACCACATATGTTCCTGAGCACCGGTTTGACAGGTGTCCCGCTTTCCGTTTCTCTGCGGGGAGACGACGCGGCCCGCGCTGATCAGGGAAGCTCTTCAGATAAGAACCGGGAACAACCCCACATCCGGGTACTCGACACCGTGGAATTCCAGGGACATCCCTGCATCCGCGTGCGCAGGGAGACATCCCACGTGCGACGCGAGTACTGGCTGGCAGAGGATCGCAACCTGATCCCCGTGCGGATCTTGAGCTTCGATGGTCGCGGAACAGAATTCCTGCCGTCATCAGAAGCGGTCGTCGAAGACTGGTGGGAGCTCCAGCCCGGCGTCTGGTATCCCCGCCGCGCGACCATCAAACGTTTTAAGACATCGCGGTTCCGTCGCGAAGAGAAACCGGTCCTCGCCTGGCGAATGGATTTCGCTGCGCAATCTGCCGAACTGAATCCCAAAGTGGAAACCTCGCTGTTTTCCCAGCTCGATTTCCCGCCGGGAACCAGTGTGAGTGTGTGGGAAGAGGGTAAACAGGTTCGTACGTATGAGCAGGAATGAAATGCATTTGGTAGCAGACACCATTAAAGCATGAGGTCTCCCTGACATCCGATTTTTTCCTGATCGTGGT